>NZ_JBICSO010000003.1:0-1113163 GCF_043197155.1 Nonomuraea sp. NPDC049269 | reverse complement strand
GCCACGAGCGTAGGTCCTTGCGTAGTGCGAACTTTGGTCGGTTCAGCACGGCAACCTACGCTCGTTCTCTTTTACACCGCATCTCGGACGTGACCGATCGACACCCTCGTCAGGAGAGCCCCGATGAGCGCTTTCACCTGCGGTGGGGTGTTCAAGTAAGCGGTAAGCAGGTCCACCACATAAAACCGCTTCCTACTTGCGGAAACATCGCAGGCAAGGGGCGGTTCTTTGTTCGAGGATGCACCAAGGACGCACGGGCCTGCTGGAGCAGGACGTAAACCCAGGTCGGCACCTACGTTCACGGAACCTCGCCCGCGAAGATCTTCCGCGGAGCCCTCGTCGCCAATGGGTGTCGTGACCCGTACAAGAACCCCGCGTTCGCCGAGATGGTCGGCCCGGCCGCCCAGCCGACCGACATCCGCACCTTCGCCCAGGTCGCCGACAAGCACCTGGCCACCCTCGTGGACGCTGAGCGGCGAACCATCGGCCAGTACCTCAGGAGCCTGGAGGACCACTTCCTGCACGCGAGGAGAACCGGCGGCCCTACATCGAATCCACGGAAGGCAAGAGTGCAACGCCGTCCGCACCATCACTTCAGGCGGCGCGGACGGCGTCATCGTGATGAGGCCACAGCCGCACGGTCACCGCTGAATCTCCGGCTCGGACGGCTTGGCGCTGTCGATCTCCCGCACCGCGTCAGGTGACAACTCAGGCGCATAAAGGGTGGTCAGCGGCTCCGGACCGGAGTAGCGGCGGCACGGGCACTGCTGCGATTCCCACTCCATCGCGATCTCTTCGGGCTTGCCGTCGTCCTCGCCGAAGCTGGGGTTGCGCATCCACTTCGTCACCACCCGCACCTGGGAATGGCACTGCCCGGTCGAGGGCTCATGAAAGGCGATGTGGTGGCCGCACCCGCACACCGGCTCCGGCGGCTGGCCCGCCTTGGTCTTCTCTAACGCCAACTCCCGCCGGTGCTCAAGGACGCGGCTGACCAGGTCTCTGACCCACCCGCCGACACCAAGCAGGGCTAGGGCGAAGATCAGCCAGATAAAAAAAGGCAGCTCAGCTATCACGAGGTCTCTCCTCACGGTCGGTGATCCGGATCCCCACCCGGGCGAACGCCTCGGTAGCGTCCACGCCCGGTTCTCGGCTCTGTGACTCCCGCCAGCGGCCTATCGCGGTCAGCACGGCGTGATCGGCGATCAGGGGCAGCCTGTCCAGATAGTCGAGCTGGGCCTGCTCGTCGATCTCCCACTTCCTGTCGTACGCGCTTGGTCGAGGGTGAGGCGGATGCGGCGCAGTATGGTGGCGAGCGCGTCGCGCCACATGCCCAGCTCGTGCTTGGCCTGCACATGAGTACTCTCGGAGTGCGTCCGGTTGTGACGGTCTGCAAGCAACGCGGCGATAGCGTCGTCCACGCGGACCTGGACGCGCGGGTTGGCAGGCAGCTTGTCGATGGTCACTGGAGCAAGCCGACGACTATGAGCAAGACCGCGGCGAGCAGGAGGCGAGCCGCCCGGCGAGTGTAGGCCGCCAACGGAGCATAGGGAAGATATCGACAAGCCCTGATCGCATGCCTTCAAAGCTTGTACAGCCCAAGCGGTTCAGGCCAGGCCATCAGCCGGGCATTTGCCGGACATATCGCTTCGATCAAGCCACGTTGAGCACATCGCACAGCGCTTTCACCTGCGGCGCGGTGTTGGTCGTCCGGTGCCAGGGCCTGTACGGAGTTGACATCAGAGGTATTCGCTGCGCTATGGCCGGCGACCCTGTGGGGCTCAAGAACTCGAATCGCTTTCAGCGCAGAGGCCTTCCGGTCCAGGCCTGCCGCCATGGCCGATGCTCGGGCAAGCGGTCTGCCATAGGCCGGCTCACGCTCTTACCACAGGCGAACGCTTCAGCCGTAGGACAGTATCGCGACGACGATCAGAATCAGCAGGAGCACCAGCGTGGCGGCCGGGATCGCTAACAGGGTGATCATGCAGCCCTTCCCGTTCCACGGCTGGGGGGCGGTGCCGAGGGCGCCTCGGGAGTAGGCCCACAGGGGAGCGCGGTATTCAAGTTCGAGCGCCATCCCGGGCTGGAGCCAGATCGTCAGATCCGCGGGGCCTATCCGTGCCGGGAGGAAGTAGGGCAGGTGGACGTGAAGGTGGTGCTGACCGGGAGGAAGCGGGATCGTGTTGCGCCCCCATCGGCCCAGCATCACATGACCGTTGAGGATGATTTTGGGCGTGATCAAGGCCAGCAGGGCGCCGAGCCAGTGCCGTTTCACGTCGATGACCAGATGCGCTCGCGCCCCGGAGGGAACGGGCCGGGGTGGCTGGCTCCATGGAGTGTGCGGCGCGGGCGGATGCATGGCGCTCATGCTAGTGCCGTGCCGATCTTTTGGGCTCTCCCTTCAAATCCTCTGAAAATGGGCGGCCGCCACTGTTCGGGAAGCGGTCTCAGCCGCGCAAGAGCTCATCACAGCGAGCTTGCTCATGGGTGGAATACCTCCCGCGCATGCTCGCGACCAGGAAACGGTCGCGGTTATCGGGAAGATCTTCCCCCAGCTTTGGCGGGGCACCAGGTGCGAGAGAGCCGCCAGCCACAAGCGGTCAGCTGGTTCGTACCGCACCCGTGGGACCTGGCGGCGTAGGACCGCGTTCTGGTGTCGGAGTACCAGCAGTTCCGCCTCCTTGGAGACGTCGCGGCGTAGCAGCAGTGCGGGCAAAGAAAGCAGGCGCCGGGTGATGGCGTACACGGTGGACAAGATTACGAAACATGATCCCAGCCGACCCAGGCTGGGCTGCTCGGTGCCCTGGGCCCTTCCGCCCAGCGGACAAGGGGCTCTGCGCTGGGATCTATCGGGGGGCCTGTGCCGTTGGCTGTGGCGATCGGCTTGTCGGTCTGGAGATCAGCCTGGTGTGCTGTTCACGCTCGCTGGCGAGTCGTGGAGCCCACACAGGTTCTCCACCCGGAGCGGACGCGGGCTCCTCGCGGTAGAAGATGTCGATGTCGACCTCTTCACCGCCCATGACCACTGTGTCCCACGCGTCGCTGATGACCAGGATGCGCAAGGTCTCAGCCGACAGTCGGCCGAAGTGGGCACGCAGGGCGGCGTCGTCGGGCAGGCCGGAGACGCGCTGTGACAGACGGCCCCGGATGATCCCGAGCCGGTTCATCAGTGTGTCGATGTCCGCCGCGACCTGCGCGTCGGAACTCGGAGCGGCCTGCGCGTCGGCGCAGCCCTTGGTGATGTTGTCCTTGATGGCACGGGTGACGCCGTCCTCGTCGGTCGTGACCATCGCCTGCCAGGCACGGCTCTTGTGCCGGTACTGGAGCATCGCCATGGCTGCCTCGTGGCGGATGAAGTCCGCGTCGCGGAAGGCCCGCCCGCGCCAGGCCTGGCTGAGCGACCGGGCCAGAGAGATGGCCGAGGCCAGCCCGCTGTTGAGCCCGCGACCCGGCCAGAAGTGGATGGCGTTGGCGGCGTCGCCGAGCAGGAAGCCGTAGGTGCCCGGGGTGGCGGACGTCGGGGCGTGCAGGCGCGCGGTGAAGCGCGGCCGCTGCACCATGTCGAGCCGGAAGGCGGTGACGGCGCTGAGGTTGTACTCCGCCACGCCGAACATCGCCAGCCCTTCCTGCACCCGCCGCCACAGGGCAGACCCTTTGATCAGGGCGGGCAGGAACAAGGTGCCGTGAGTGGAGCAGTGGAAGTCGCCGTCGTCGGTACGGTCCATCATGCACGGGTTGGCGGCGACACACTCCTCGAACACGCGACGGACGGGATCGATGCCGATGACCTCCTCGGCCTCCTCGTCGGTGAGTCGCATGTTGAGGAAACCCTCGCCGCCCAGGGCGTTGAGCAGGTAGCGGTTCTGGGCTACGGTCAGCAGGACCGACATGGCGTCAGGCAGGTCGGACTTGACGCGTAAGCCCAGCACGACATCCTGCAGGTGCTTGCCGTTCAGGGAGTAGATCGAGCTGTCGGCGGTGCCGAACTTGCCGGTGAAATGCTCCCGCGTGCGCGAACGGCCACCCTCGCAGATGGCGAGCACATGATCCTGCTTTGCGCTGTCGCCATGCTCGTCGGGATTGAAGCGGGTGGGGACGAGCCGGATGCGGTCGAACTTCTCGCCGGCCATCTCCAGGAGCGTGTCCTCGATGTAGGCGATGCGGAGGTTGCGCGGGGCGTGTCCTCGGATGGAGTCGGGGCCGGGCGGCCACATCTCGGAGTACGCCCCGGGCTTGAACAGCCGAGCCTGCACCGGGCCGGGGAGGTTCATGTACTGGCGGCTCTGAACCGTGACGACCTGCTGGCGCCGTACATTGCCCTGATCTTGCCCCTTCCACGTGACCTGAGAACCGTTCTGGGTCCAGCGGCCGTCGTAGACGGTGACGACGACCCGTGAGCCCATGAGGTGCTCCAGGAGGAGCGCGAAGCTCAGCCCGACGGGCCCACCGCCGGAAACGGTCACCTGGAGTACCGGCCCCGGATTGACCGGCGGGGCGGGTCCGCTCGCCTGCGGCAGCGGGGACGCGCCGTGGATCGTCGCGACGTCGTCGGAGGGCAGGAAGCGGAACTGCTCTTCGCCGATCGTGATCAGGTCGCCCGGTTGGAGCACCTGTGAGGTGACGCGCCTGCCGTTGACCAGCGTTCCGTTGCGGCTTCCCAGGTCGTGCAGGATGTAACGCCCTGCCTCGTAGCGTATCTCGGCGTGGCGGCGCGAAGCTCGTTCGCTGGAGAGCACCACGCTGCAGTCTTGCCTGCGGCCGAAGGTGGTCGGCGTGTCACCGAGCGGGAAGCGGCGGTCGGTGAGGGGGCCGTCGTGTCCGACGATGGCAGGGGGCATGATGCCTTCCTTATCGTGACAAGAGATCTAGTCATCGATGAGTCCACGTCCATCATGTGCGACCAAAAGCAGACGCGTAAGTGAGAAGTACGCATATCGCCTCGGTCGGCGATGTGTGTCCCGGTTTTGCGGATCATCTCAATTTCACCCGGGTCGGGGGATGCCGACCGTTGGCCCGATGTGCTCTTCATCGAACCCGAGATCTTCGAGCGTTCGCCTCGCGCGCGGGGTTGAGCTGGGCTTCTCCGACCGAGCTGGGCGGCTCGGCGGTACTCGTCGATCGATTGCTTCGGGTGTGCCATCTGCGGGTGGATCGCCGGACTGACCGCGTCTTCCTAGAAGCGGCTGTCGGACTTACGTGCTAACACCGGCTTGGTCGGGACGCTGGCGGAGATGGAGTTTCTGCACACCCGGCTGCGAAGCCGTGGCGTCGCAGCCGAGGTGAGGTCCGATGCCGGCCCAGAGGGTGAGCGGATTCCCTCATAGCCAGTCTTTGATCAATTCGCCAACAGCGTCCCTCGAAGAGGAAAGGGGGCCGGGGGTTCTCGGAGTGGCCTTGGGATCAGCCGCCGCTGCTCCACCTGGCCATCATCCGCCCGCCGGCAACGTCTGTCCGGCAATTGCCACCCTGGCCGCACCCGGAAGGAACCAGCCGGGGAGTCCGCGCCGTGCCATCGGTGCGGCGCCTGGCCACTCGCGGATGTTCCCTACAGCTTCCCGACCTGGTGAAAGGGCACCTCGATGTCGTGGTCGCGTCCGAAGATCGAAAGGGCCACGGTAAGCATGCGCCCGTCGACGTCGATCCCCCTGACCGTGCCCGGGAGCGAAGCGAAGGGCCCATCGGCCAGCATCACCGCATCGCCGACCGCGAACGTCGAGGGCACAGTTTCCGGCGGGATTGTCGGGGCGTCGTCGGGTTCACCAAGAACGAGCATGTCGGCCATATCATCTGGGCGCACCGCAGCAAGGACAAGCCTCACCCAGGTCGATCAGATCTCTGCCGAAAGAGTAAGCCGTGGCACGTTGCGGGACTTCCTTGACCTTGTGCGGCAGAGCAGGCGGTGTCGGGGGGAAGGGGTCGGCTTCGAAAAGGTCGCGGTTCGCGCCTGCCTTATCGGCGCGATGCCGTGGTGAAAGGGCAGCGATAGCCGGCCGGGCGAGGCTCGGTCCGAGCTTCGAACCTGACGCCACCGCCGTAAGCGCATCAGCGTTCGCCGCGACCGACAAGGAGAGAACATGCAGACCCTGACACCCGAGAGCGCCGCGACCACCCTGCTCGAGGCCGGCAACCGGCCGCCGGCGACCGTACGGAACGACGTGGTCGAGGAGCTGGACACGCTGCTGTCCAAGCACCTGAGCACTCGCGCGGACGCGGTGGAGAGGGCCGCGGTGCAGTACTCACGCGAGCACTACGCGCGGATGACCGGGCTGCTGCCCGACGAGATGGTACGCCGCCTCCAGGAGGAGACGACCATGCTGACGGCGGCCAACACCCGCCGCATCGACATCCGCGTGGCCGTGACCGGCAACACGCCGCGGCGGCTGGGCAGCCTGCCGAACTCGCTGTTCGCCTCGCACAGCACGCTGTTCACCGCGCTCTATCACGTGCCGGCGTTCCGCGGGCTGCTCAGCGACATCGCCGGGGCCCCGGTGTTCGACTGCACCTACCCGGACGAGCAGATCACCGGCACCCACCAGACCCAGGTGGGCGACACACACGGCTGGCACTGGGGCGACCACGAGTTCGCCTGGATCTTCATCTCCGAGGCGCCCGCACCCGAGCACGGCGGCCTGCTCCAGTGCGTGCCGCACACGCCGTGGAACAAGCAGGACCCGGCCGTGAACCGGTGCCTGACGCAGGGCCCGATCCGTACCTACCACCACGAGAGCGGTGAGTCGTACTTCTTCAAGACCGACACCACCCTGCACCGTACGATGCCCATCCAGACGGAAGGCATCACCCGTTCGATCGTGAACCTCACCTACTCCGGCGTCTCCGACCTGCTGAGCGAGAAGACCTACGAGACCACCGACGCCGTCTACCTCGACTGATCATCCCACCGCCGCCCGGTCCGGGCGGGAGGCCCGCCGCCTCCCGTCCGGACCGCCGCCGTTTCGGCAGTCCCATATCCGCAGACATCATGATGAAAATGGGATATATACGAGAGAGCGTCCAATAGCGGGTTGTAGGGGTGCCAATGCATATTCGGATCCTGGGGCCATTAGAGGTACTGGCAGAGGGACGCCGAATACCAATCACTGGAGCACGTCCGCAGATCATTCTGGCGATGCTCGCCCTGGAGCCGAACCGGGTCATCTCCGTGGACCGCCTGCTGGACGCCATCTGGGACGATGAGCCGCCGAGCACGGCCAGGGTGCAGATCCACATATGCGTCTCGGGGCTCCGCCGGACATTTTCCGCATTGGGGCTGACCGACGTCATCAGCACCAGGCCGCCGGGTTATATGTTGAATATCCCTGTTGAGAATATTGACGCCCATCAGTTCGAAGAATTCATCGCGCAGTCGTATTCCCTGGTCGAAGCCGGAAAACCGCAGGAGGCGGTGACCGCGCTGCAGTCCGCGCTCGGCCTCTGGTACGGCGCCGCGCTCGACGGCCTCCAGGGCCGGATCATCCGCGGCGGCGCGCTGCAGCTCCAGGAGCGCCGCCTGGCCGCCGTCGAGGAGTGGCTGCGCCTGGAGCTGTCGCTCGGCCACCACGCCAACCTCATCGGCGACCTCACCGTCCTGGTCCGCGACCACCCGCTCAGGGAACGCCTCTACGCCCACCTCATGGTCGCCCTCTACCGGTCCGGACGGCAGGCCGAGGCGCTGGAGACGTACCGTATGGCCCGCGCGACGCTGGTCGAGGAGCTGGGCATCGAACCCGGCGACGAACTGCGCCGGCTGGAGCAGGCCATCCTGCGCGGCGACGGCGACGTCGGCGACGAGGCGGTCGCCGAGCAGCCGCCCGCCGCGCCCCGCGACACACCGCTGGCGGCTGTCCAGGTCATCCCGCGCCAACTGCCCGCCGCGATCGGCGACTTCACCGGGCGCACCGGTGCGTTCGCCGACATCGTGGACGTCCTGACCGGCCCGGACGGCGGCGAGGCGTCGGGCACCGTGCCGACCATCGTCATCAGCGGCCGGGGCGGCGTCGGCAAGACCACCCTGGCCGTGCAGGTGGCCCACGACGTGCGCGAGCACTTCCCCGACGGGCAGCTCTTCGCCGATCTGCGCGGCGGCAGCGGCCGGCCCGCGTCAGCGCTGGAGATTCTGGAACGCTTCCTGCGCGGCCTGGGCGTGGACGGCTCCGCCATCCCCGACACCCTCGACGAGCGGGCCGAGATATACCGCAGCCGGCTCGGCGAGCGGCGCATGCTGGTGCTGCTCGACGACGTGATGAGCGAGTCGCAGGTGACGCCGCTGCTGCCGGGCAGCTCCGGCTGCGCCGTGGTGGTCACCAGCCGCACCCGGCTGACCGGCCTGCCCGGCGCCCGCCGCATCGAGCTGGGCGTCCTGGAGAGCGGCCGGGCCGTCATCCTGCTGGAACGCATCCTCGGCGAGCAGCGCGTCCGGGACGAGCCCGAGCAGGCCGCCGCCCTCGCCGAGCTGTGCGGGCACCTGCCGCTGGCCGTCCGCATCGCCGGGGCCAAACTCGCCTCCCGTCCGCACTGGCAGCTGAGCCGGCTCGCCGACCGGCTGCGTGACGAGAACCGCAGGCTCGACGAGCTGGAGCACGGAGACCTCGGCATCCGGGCCAGCATCGAGGTCAGCTATCAGGGCCTGCCCGGCCCGGCCAAGCGGCTGCTGCGCCTGCTGTCGCTGCTGGAGACCCCGGACTTCCCCGGCTGGGTGGGCGCCTGCCTGCTCGACGAGGATCCGGCCGAGGCCGAGGACCTCCTGGAGGCGCTGGTCGACGCCCAGCTCGTGGACGCCGGCGCCGGCCCGGCCAAGAGCGCGCCCCGCTACCGCTTCCACGACCTCATCAGGACGTTCGCCCGCGACCGGGCGCTGGCCGAGGACAGCGCCGCCGACCGCGGCGCGAGCCTGCGCCGCGCTCTGTCGGCCTGGCTCGCGCTGGCCAAGGAGGCGCACCGCCGCGAGTACGGCGGCGACTACACCATCCTGCACAGCGGCGAGACCCGGTGGTCGCCGCCGCCCGCGCTGCTCGAACGGCTCTCGCCACACCCGATGAACTGGCTGGACGGCGAGCGCGCCGCCCTGGTCGCGGGCGTCCGGCAGTCCGCGCAGCTCGGGTTCGACGAGCTCTGCTGGGACCTGGCACTGGCCGCCGAGACACTGTTCGAGGCCAGGAGCTACTTCGACGACTGGCGCTCCACCACAGAGCTGGCGCTCGGCGTGGTGCGCAGGAAGGCCAACCCGCGCGGCGTGGCCGCCATGCTGTACTCCCTGGGCAGCCTGCGCATCTTCCAGCTTGAGCCGGACGCCGCCCTGGAGGCGCTCGAACCCGCGCTGCGGCTGTTCAAGGAGCAGAACGAGCCACACGGGTGGGCGCTGGTGCTGCGTAACCTCGCCTACGTCGACTCGCTGCGCGGCGACACCAAGCAGGCCATCCGCCGGTACGGCGAGGCGCTGGAGGTCTTCCAGCTCGTCGGAGACCGCACCAGCGAGGCGCACGTGCTGAGCAACCTGGCGCGATCCCTGCTCGACGGCGGCGAGTACGCCGAGGCGGAGACGTACCTGGAGCGGGCCCTGAAGATCTCCAGGGACGTGGGCAGCCGCCGCTCGGAGGCGCAGGTGCTCTACCGGCTCGGCGAGAGCGCCCTGCGGCAAGGCCAGATCGATCGGGCCGGCGGGTCGTTCACGCTGGCGCTGCGCATCGTCAGGGACGGTGCCGACCACATCGGCGAGGCGTACATGCTGTACGGGCTCGGCCAGGTCTACGTCCGCGAGGGCCGCCACGACCAGGCGCACATGATCCTGGAGCAGTCGCTGGCCCTGGCCGTGCGGGTGGGGGAGCGGTTGGTCGAGGGCCGGGTCCGGCACGAGCTGGGCGAGCTGGCGCTGGCCCGCGGCAGGTTCGAGGAGGCGGTCGCGCGGCTGGGCCAGGCGGTGGAGGTCTTCCGCAGTCTGCGCCTGCCGCCGTTCGAGGCCCGGGCGTTGGTCGGGCTGGCCGAGGCGAGCGACGGGCTGGCCTCGGCGGAGGGGGCGCACGCGGCGGAAGAGGCCGCTCGCGCCGCCTGGGCGCTGCTGGCCGGCCTGGACTCGGTCGAGGCCGACGGCCTGCGCGACCGGCTGGCGCTGCGCCAGCCGGTCGTGGTCCCTGGTTCCGCCGGGGCCCCGCCGCGCACCACGGGTTGACCAGCCGCTGTCAGTCGCGCCTGAGGCGGCGCAGCAGGTCGAGGCAGGGCGCCGTCATCACGGTGGAGACCAGCGTCATGAACACCAGCATGGTGAACACGGTCGGGCTGATCACGCCCATGGACATCCCGATGTTCAGCACCACCAGCTCGGTCAGCCCCCGGCAGTTCATCAGCACGCCCAGCGACAGCGAGTCACGCCAGCCGATGCCCGAGACGCGGGCGGCCGTCGTCGAGCCGCCAGCCTTGGCCAGTACCGCGACCGCGGTGATGAGCAGGCACCACCCCCACAGCCGCGCGTCGGCGCCGAGCAGCCCGAACTCGGTGTGCAGGCCGGTGTAGACGAAGAACAGCGGCAGCAGCAGCGTCACCGTGAGACCGTGCAGCTGCCCGGCGGCCCGCTGCACCGGCAGGGACCCACGCGGCATGATCGCGCCGAACAGGAAGGCGCCGAAGATCGAGTGAATCCCGATCGCGTCGGTGGCCAGCGCCGACAGCATCACGCCGGCCAGCGCCACCGGCAGAACGGCCGCCTCGGGCAGCAGGCCGCCGGGGCCGAGCAGCCGTCGCAGCAGCGGCCGGACCCCGAACGCCATCACCGCGAAGAAGCCCGCCGACAGCCCCGCCGTGACCAGCGCGACGTCCGCGGCGGCGCTGCGGGTGACCGCCACCACGGCGGCCAGCACGCACCAGGCCGTGACGTCGTCCACGGCCGCGCAGGTCAGCGACATCACACCGACCGGCGAACGGGTCATGCCCCGGTCGGACAGGATCCTGGCCAGCACCGGGAACGCGGTGATGCTCATCGAGATGCCGAAGAACAGCGTGAACGCCAACTGCCCGGCCCCGCCGGAGCCGAGCGCCGGGTACAGCGCGAGCGCCAGCAGCACCCCGCACAGGAACGGCACCACGATGCTGACGTGGCTGATCACCGCGGCGGTGTAGCTGCGCTGCCGGACCAGGCCCAGGTCGAGCTCGTAGCCGACGAGGAACATGAAGAAGATCAGGCCGATCTGCGACAGCGTGGACAGCGTCGCGACCAGACCGGGCGGGAACAGGGTGCCGTACCCGGCAGGCCACAGGGCGCCCAGCACGGACGGGCCGAGCAGCACACCGGCGATGATCTCGCCGATGACGGGGGGCTGCGCGAGCCGCCGGAACAGGCGGCCGCACAGGTGGCAGGCGGCCAGGATCACCGGCACGGCGACCAGCAGCCTGGGGAAGACGTCGGGGACGCTGGGGGCGGCCACCCCGCCGGACGGCCGCCCCGGGGCGGAGAGGCCGTGCCGGAGGGTGAACCAGATGAGGGCGACGGGCACCACCACCAGCGCCAGGTAGACGGCGATCACCCGCAGTGATCGCGGGCGGACGATCGGGGAGGTCAGCTCTGGCCCGTCGTCGAGTCGCACGGACATGTCGGCTCCGATGAGTGACGAGGTACGGGGGGATGAGCAGGGGCGTCGTCAGGACCCGGTCGGGTCCCAGCCCCAGTGGGTGTTGACGTCGTCGCCGGGGCCGTTGGCGACCACGTGGACGGCGGGCGCGGTGTGCGTCCCGGAGGCGAGCGCGACGGCCGGCAGCGCGAGGGAGGCAGCGATGATGGCGAGGGTGATCAGCCGCTTGAGCATGACGCCTGCTTTCGTGGTCTTGGAGATCTGCTCTGCGCCATAGTCAACCGCCCTGGGCTTTCGTGGCACTAAGCCCTCGCTAAGTCCGCTCGCTTAGCGGCACGAAGCCCGCCCGATAGGCGGCGTTCGCACACTTACCGACGTGAACAACGACGCCACCGCACTCTGGTACCTCACCGAGGAAGAGACCAGGTGGGCCTGCCAGCGCCTCGACCCCGTCAAGATCGTGCGCGAGGCCCTCGTCCTGCAGGCCGAGGGGAGGACCACCTTGCCGGCCGAGGCCTATCTCGGCTGGACCAGCCCCTCCGGCGCGGCCGCCCGCAGCCTGAACATGCCCGGCTACGTCGGCGGTCCGTTCGAGATGGCCGGTACGAAGATCATCAACGGCTGCCTGGACAACCCAGAACGCGGGCTGCCCCGAGCCAGCGGCCTGACCATGCTCTTCGACCGCCAGACCGCGCGCATCCGCTGCGTCATGGCCTCCGCCCACATCAGCGCCCTCAGGACCGCGAGCGTGACCGTGGCCAGCGCCCAGGCGCTGCTGCCGCAGAAGGTCATCACCGTCGGCGTCATCGGCGCCGGCGCCATCGCCCGTACGCACATCGAGCTGCTGGCCCGATCGCTGCCCGGGACCGCCGCCATCGTGCTGCACGACCGGGACCCGCGCCGGGCCGCCGCCCTCGCGGACGAGGTGGACGCCCTGCTGCGCGCGTACGGAATCCGCATCTCCCTGGCCGACACGGCCCGCGAGGCCGTGCTCGGCGCCGACCTGGTCATCCCCGCCACCACGACCACCGAGGGCTACATCGCCTACGACTGGCTCAGCAAGGGCTGCGTCGTGGTGAACGTCTCCCTCGACGACGTCCTGCCTGACGTGGTGATCGAGGCGGGCACCCTGCTGGTCGACGACTGGGCCCTGGTCCGCGACGACGAGCACCGCTTGCTCGGCCGCATGCATCGGGCCGGCCGCGTGGTCGGCCCCGGCGAACACGCGGGCGACGGCGTCCGCCGCGTGGACGCCGAGCTGGGCGAGGTGTTCGCCGGCCGGCACCCGGGCCGCTACCACCCCGACGACGTCATCCTGGTCAACCCCTTCGGCCTGGCGATCGAGGACATCGCGCTGGCCACCGAGGTGTACCGGATCGCGATGCGCGAAGGCCGCGGCATCGCCCTGCCCCGATGACCCACCCCAACCCGACAGAACCGATGGGAGAACGATCATGAGCAACGACGAGATCGACGACGGCCGCACCTACCGGGTCGTGCTGAACGACGAGGAGCAGTACTCGATCTGGCCCGCCGGCAAGGAGCTGCCCGCCGGCTGGTACGCCGAGGGTGTCGAGGGCACCCGCGACGCCTGCCTGGCCCACATCGGCCAGGTGTGGACCGACATGCGCCCCAAGAGCCTGCGCGAGCGCATGGCGGCAGCCGCCGCCGTCGGCGACACGGTCGCGTGAGGAGGCCGCCGCCATGTCCGTCAGACACCTGATCTCCATGGCCGGCCTCGGCTCCGGCGACGTGCGCCGGATCGTCGAGCGCGGCGCGTGGTACGGCTCCGGGCACCACCGCTGCGACCGGCCGCTGTCCGGCCGCACGGTCGGCGTCTACTTCCGCCGCACCTCCACCAGGACCCGCACCGCCTTCTCCCGCGCCGCGCAGCTGCTCGGCGCCGACATCATCGCCTACGGCCCCGCCGACCTGCAGGAGAACACCGGCGAGTCGGTGGCCGACACCACCCGCGTGCTGTCCGGCATGCTCGACGCCCTGGTGGCCCGGACCGCCGGCAGCGACGCGGAGATGCACGCGTTCGCCGCCCAGGACCGGATGGCCGTGATCAACGCCATGAGCGCCGGCGAGCACCCCACCCAGGCGCTCGCCGACCTGGCCACCATCCACCGCCGCTTCGGCAGCGTGGACGGGCTGCGGCTGACGTACATCGGGGAGGGCAACAACACCGCCGCCGCGCTCGCCCTCGCGCTCGCCCACTACGGCAGCGTCGAGCTGCACCTGCGTACCCCGCCCGGCTACGGCCTGGACCCCGCGGTGCTGGCGGCGGCCCGGCGCGGCATCGAGGCCCGCGGCGGATTCCTCGCCGTCGAGCACGACATGACCACGCCGATGAAGCCGTGCGACATCGTCTACACCACCCGTTGGCAGACGACCGGCACGACCAAGCCCGACCCTGACTGGCGCGGCGTGTTCGCGCCGTTCCGGGTGACGGCCGAGGTGATGGCCGCCCACCCGCAGGGGATCTTCATGCACGACCTGCCCGCCCACCGCGGCGAGGAGGTCGACGCCGAGGTGCTCGACGGGTCCGACAGCATCGCGTTCGAGCAGGCCGAGGGGAAGCTGGCCGGCGCGCTGGCGGTGCTCGAATGGTGCCTGCTGGGGCCGGACCGGTGAGCGCCGCCCCGCTGCGCCGCAACCGCTCCTACCGGCTGCTCTGGATCGGCGGCGCCGCCTCCGCGCTCGGCTCGCACGCCTCGGCCATCGCCATGCCGCTGCTCGTGCTGGCCCTCGGCGGCTCGGCCACCGAGGCGGGCGTCGTCGGGTTCGCCGCCGGACTGCCGTACCTGCTGGCGCAACTGCCCGCCGGCGTTCTGGTGGACCGGCTCGACCGGCGGGCCGTGATGGTCTTCTGCGACATAGGCCGGTTCCTGGCGCTGGGCAGCGTGGTGGTCGCGCTCACCGCCGGCCGGCCGCCGCTGGCCCAGCTCGTCGTGGTCGCGTTCGTCGAAGGCGTGCTCACCGTCGGCCACCAGCTCGCCGAGCAGGCCGCCATCCGGCACGTCGTGGCCGAGGAACAGCTGCCCGAGGCGCTGTCGGCCAACGAGGCCCGGATCCGTGGCGCACTGCTGCTCGGCCAGCCCGTCGGGGGCGCGCTGTTCGGGCTCGCACGGTGGCTGCCGTTCGCGTTCGACCTGGTCACGTACCTGGTCTCGATCGTGACGTCGCTGGCGTTGCGCGGCACCTTCCGCGCCGCCCCGGACGCGGGGGCGGCGCCCGCGCCGAATCCGCTGGGGGAGCTGCGCGCCGGGATCGCCTGGCTGTGGCGGCAGCCGTTCCTGCGCTCGGCCGTGCTCGCCATCGCCGCCAGCAACCTGCTGTTCC
This sequence comes from Nonomuraea sp. NPDC049269, assembly GCF_043197155.1. Taxonomy (NCBI): domain Bacteria; kingdom Bacillati; phylum Actinomycetota; class Actinomycetes; order Streptosporangiales; family Streptosporangiaceae; genus Nonomuraea; species Nonomuraea sp. NPDC049269. The sequence continues at coordinate 1,098,266 of NZ_JBICSO010000003.1, read as the reverse complement.
AGAGTCTCAGTCTGATCGTCATCGTGGCCGCCACCGGCGACGTGGCCTCACCCGGCGCGATCGGGCTGCTGTTCCTGGGCGCGGGCGTCGGTGGCGTCGCCGGGTCGCTCGCCGCCTCCAAGATCACCCGCCTGTTGTCCATGAAAGCCGTCGTCATCGGCGCGAACTGGCTGTGGGCCGCCCTCATGCCGCTCATCGCCGTCGTCGACGGGCCGCTCGCGCTCGGGCTGGTGTTCGGCGTGCTGTGTTTCGTCGGGCCCGTGTGGAACGTCGCCGTCGCCGCGTACCAGCTGCGGATCACGCCGGAGCACCTGCTCGGCCGGGTCGGCAGCGCCATCGGGACGCTCGCCTTCGGCGTGCTGCCCCTGGGGTCGCTGCTGGCCGGATGGCTGCTCGACGGCATCGGCGTCACCGGCGCCGCGCTCACCCTCGCGGGTGTCATGGCCGTCGTCGCGGCCGTCGTCACCCTCACCCCCGCCATCCGCCGGGCCCCCGAACTGGACGCCGACCCGGAACCCGTTCCCGACCGCTCGCTGCAGCCGAGCGGTGACATCGAGAGGTAAGACATATGCAATCCCGACGTTTCGCCGCCCTGCCCGACCTGGTGCGGGCGCAGGCACGGCGCACGCCCGACGCGATCGCCGTGCAGCACGAGGGCACGCTGCTCGACTACGCCACCCTGGACCTGCGGGTCTCCCGCATGACCGCCCGGTTGCGCGCCGCCGGGGTCGGGCGCGGCGACTTCGTCGGGGTCCTGCTGGAACGGGACGCCGGCCTGCTCGTGGCGCTGCTGGCGGTGCACCGGGCGGGGGCGGCGTACGTGCCGCTCGACCCGTCGCACCCGCCGGCCCGGGTCAGCCGGATCGCCGCCGACGCGGGATTGCGGCTGCTGGTGACCACCCGCGCGCACGAGAGCCTGGGGCTGCCGTCCCTCTACACCGACGACCCCAACCCTCTCGTAGGGGATCACGAGGCGGCGGCGATCGCGCTCGACCCGCAGGACATCGCCTACCTGCTCTACACCTCCGGCTCCACCGGCGAGCCCAAGGGCGTCCTGGTCACGCACGGCGCCGTCGCCAACCTCATGGCCTCGATGCTGGCGTGGCCCGGACTGACCGCCTCCGACGTGCTGCCCGCCGTCACCACCGCGGGCTTCGACATCTCCGTGGCCGAGCTGTTCCTGCCGCTCGTCGCGGGCGCACGGGTGGTGATCGGCAGCGCCGAGCAGGCCCGCGACCCGCGGCTGCTCGGCGAGCTGCTGGACGCCGCCGGGGCCACCCACCTGCAGGCCACGCCGACGAGCTGGCGGATGCTGCTGGACTCCGGCTGGCGGCCGCCGCCCGGGTTCACCGCCTGGTCCGGCGGCGAGAAGCTGGAGGCCGACCTGGCCGACCGACTGCGGGAGTCGTGCGCGGTCGTCTGGAACCTGTACGGCCCCACGGAGACCACCGTCTGGTCGGCGGGCGGCCGCCTACCCGGCGGACCCGCGGACCCGGCGCACGACTTCTCCGCCAGGGTCGCGCACGACTCCGGCGGCGGGTCCGTGCACGACTTCGCCGCCTTCGCCGCGACGAGCCTGTACGTGCTGGACGACGACCTGGAGCCGGCCGACGAGGGCGAGCTGTACATCGGCGGCGCCGGGCTGGCCCGCGGCTACCTCGGGCGGCCCGCGCTGACCGCGGACCGGTTCGTGCCCGACCCGTACGTGTCCGGTGCGCGGATGTACCGGTCGGGCGACGTGGCGCGGCGCACCGCCGACGGGCGGCTGGAGATCCTCGGCCGGACCGACCACCAGGTGAAGATCCGCGGGCACCGGGTCGAGCCGGGCGAGATCGAGGCCGCCCTGCGGACCCACCCCGGGGTCCGGGCGTGCGTCGTGCACCCGTTCGGGACGCCGGCCCGGCTGGCCGCGTACGTGGTGGGCCGGGCCGGGCAGGCTCCGCCGGCCGACGAGCTGCGGGCGCACCTGGCGACGACGCTGCCCGTGTACCTGATCCCGGCCGCGTTCGTCGCGCTGCCCGAGCTGCCCGTGTCGGCCAGTGGGAAGGTGGATCGGGCCGCCCTGCCCGCGCCCAGCGCCGACCGGGGCGCGCCGCCGTACGCGCCGCCGGTCACCGCGACCGAGAAGCTGGTCGCCGCCACCTGGCAGGACGTCCTCGGGGTCGAGCGGGTGGGGCGGGACGACGGGTTCCTGGCGCGTGGCGGGGACTCGCTGGCCGCCGCCAAGGCGATCTTCCGCGCCTCCCGGCACGCGGGGGTTCGGGTGCCGCTGCGCGTCCTGTTCGAGGCGGGCACGGTGCGCGCGTTCGCCGCCTGGCTCGACGAGGCGGTGGCCGCCGCCGCGCTCGCTCCTGTCGCCGCCGCGGTCCCGGAGTCCGGCGGCGGGGTCGCTGAGCGGCGCGTCGCGGGGCAGTGGGCGCCCGTGCCGGCCGGGGAGCGGGCGCCGCTGTCGTCCGCGCAGCTGCGGCTGTGGCTGCTGGACCAGATGGGCGACGGCGGCGACGCCTATCACGTGCCGCTGTTGCTCCGCCTGACCGGCCGCCTCGACCACGACGCCCTGCTGGCCGCTGTGCGCCGGCTCGCCGAACGCCACGAGTCGCTGCGCTCCCGCTACGCCTGGGACGGCGGCGAGCCAGTTCAGGAGGTCATGCCGGCCGAGGCCGTCACCGTGACGGTCGCCCGCCTGCCCGCCGGCCGCGACGCCGAGACCGAGACCCGCGCGTGGCTACAGCGGCTGTTGAGCGCCGGCTTCGACCTCGAACACGCCGCCCCCTGCCGCGCCGGCCTGCTCCAACTCGCCCCGGACGAGCACCTGCTCGCCCTGGTCGCCCATCACATCGCCATCGACGGGTGGTCGCTGGACGTGCTCCAGCGGGACCTGGCCGACCTCTACAGGACCCTGTCGGCCGGCGCCGAACCCGCCCCCGCCGCCGCGGCGGCTCCCTCCCCGGCGGTGCCGGCCTTCGCGTCCCGTCCCGGCCCTGCCGCCCGCTACGCCGACCATGTGGCCCGGCAGCGCGACCGGACCGGCGACGACGCCGACCTGGCGTACTGGCGCGACCGGCTGGCCGGGCTGGCGCCGCTCGACCTGCCCGCCGATCGGCCCCGCCCGCCCGTGTGGTCCGCGGCGGGCGCCGCGCTGCGGTTCGAGGTGCCCGCCCCGCTGCGCGCCGCCGTCACCGAGCTGGCCGCCCAGCACGGCGCCACCCCGTTCATGGCGCTGCTGGCCGCCTTCCAGGTGCTCCTCGGCCGGTACGCCGGCACCGGCGACGTCGCCGTGGGCACGGTGCTCGCCGGGCGGTCCGGCCCGGAGTTCGACGAGGTCGTCGGCCTGTTCGTGAACACCGTGGTGATGCGGGCCGACCTGTCCGGCCGCCCGGCGTTCGCCGAACTGCTCGCCGGCACCCGACGTGACCTGCTGCGCGCGCACGAGCACCAGGACCTGCCGTTCGAGCGCCTCGTCCAGGAGCTCGAACCCCGCCGCGACCCGTCCCGCAACCCACTGTTCCAGGTGATGTTCGCCTTCCAGAGCCCCGACGGCGACGACCCCGACTGGGGCGGCGGCCTGCGGGTAAGCCGCGAGCCGCGGCCCGCGGGCGGCTCCACCACGTTCGACCTGACGGTCTCGATCAGCGACGGCCCGGACGGCGGCTGGTCCGGCTACCTGGAGTACAGCACCGCGCTGTTCGACGAGGCGACCGCCGCCCGGCTGGCCGCCCACTACCGCACCCTGCTCGCCTCCGCCGTCGCCGACCCGTCGGCGTCCGTGGCCGAGCTGCCGGTGTTCGACGGCGCCGCCGCCGTCGAGGGGCCGGCCGGCGTGCCCGCGCCCGGCACCCTGACGGACCTGGTGGACGCTCGCCCGCCCGGCGACCTCGCCGTCATCTGCGGCACCGAGCGGATGACGTACGGCGAGCTGGCCGCGGCGAGCGACCGGCTGGCCCGCCACCTCGTCGCGGCCGGCGCGGCGCCCGGCGACCTGGTCGCGGTGCGGCTGCCGCGCGGCGTGCCGCTGCTGGTGTCGATGCTGGCCGTGGCCAAGGCCGGCGGCCACTACCTGGCCGTGGACGCGGACCACCCGCGCGAGCGGGTCGCCGCGATGCTCGCCGACGCCCGCCCCCGCCTGCTCGTCACCGCCGGGCCGATGAACGGCCTGCGACTGGACAGTGTGCGGCCGGACGGTGTGCGGCCGGACGGTGTGCGGCCGGACGGCGTGCGGCCGGACCGAGCGCGGGTGGACGGCGTGCGGGTGGTGCGGTTGGACGACGAGGCCGGGGCCATCGCCGCCCGGCCCGCCGGCCGTCCGGCCGTGCCCGTGACGGCCGCCGACCCGCTCGCCCTCGTCTACACCTCCGGCTCCACCGGTACGCCCAAGGGCGTCGTCCTCACCCACGCCAACGTGCTCAGCGCCGTCACCGGTCGCCGCGCCTACGCCGAGCCGCCGTGCCGGCTGATGCTGCCGGTGTCGCCGACGTTCGACGTGTTCCTGTCCTTCGCGGCCTGGACGCTCTGCTCCGGCGGCGAGGTGCTGCTGCCGCCGCCCGGCCCCCGCGCCGACCTGGACGAGCTGGCCCGCCTGGCCCGCGAGCACCGCCCCACCCACCTGGTCTGCGGCCCGCACCTGGTCAGAGCGCTGCTCGAACACGACTCCGCCGCCCTCGCCGCGATCTCCACGGTCGTCACCGGCGGCGAGTCCTGCCCGGTCGCGCTGCTCGACGAGCTGGCCCGCCGCGCCCCCGGCCTGACGCTGATCAACGAGTACGGCCCCACCGAGGCGTCCTGGGGCAGCTACTTCGACACCGCCGCCGGTCCGGTGCCGACGGGCCGGGCCGCGCTGCCCATCGGCGCGCCCCCAGCCGGCTACCGCATCCACCTGTGGGACGACGGCGGCTCCCCGGTGCCTCTCGGCGCGGCCGGCGAGATCGTTATCGGGGGCCCCGGCGTCGCCCAGGGCTACCACGGGCGGCCCGCGCTGACCGCCGCGAGGTTCGTACCCGACCCGTCCGGGCCGCCCGGCGCCCGCGCCTACCGCACCGGCGACCACGCCCGTCTCGACTCCGGCGGGCAGTTGCAGTTCCTCGGCCGTGTCGACGGCCAGGTGAAGATCCGTGGCCACCGCGTCGAGCTGGGCGAGATCGAGGCCGTGCTGTCCGGTCACCCGGACGTCGCCCAGGCCGCCGCCCGCCTCGACGCGGCCGGTCGGCTGGCCGGGTACCTGGTGCCGGTCCCCGGCCGGGCCGCGCCCGACGCCGCCCGGCTGCGTACCTATCTCGCCGAACGGCTGCCCGAGCACATGATCCCGGCCGGGTACGTGTCGATGCCCGAGCTGCCCGTCACCCCGCACGGCAAGGTGGACCGCGCCGCGCTGCCCGAGTCCGGCGACGGCGCCCTCGTGCCCGCCCGGACCGGCACGCCGCCGCGCACGCCGATCGAGGAGCTGGTCGCGGAGGTGTTCGCGGTGGTGCTCGGGTTGCCCGGGTGCTGCGCCGAGGACTCCTTCTTCGACCTGGACGGCAACTCGCTCACCGCCGCCCAGGCTGTCGCCAAGGTCCGTGCCCGGTTGCCCGTCACCGTGGGGGTGCGGGACCTGTTCGCGGCGCCGACCGTGGCCGGGTTCGCCGAACTTCTCGGGGCCCGGATGTTCGAGGCGCTGACCGCGCGGGGGACCTCGGATGCGGAATCGCCCGCCGCCGGTCCCGCGTCCGAGGTCCCCGCCGTCCGGCGTCAGGACGCCCCCTTGTCGTACGCGCAGGAACGGCTGTGGCTGCTCGACCGGATATTTCCGGGCGGCGCTGACTACGTCGCCCCGATCGCGTGGCGGCTGCGCGGCCGGCTCGATCCCGCCGCGCTACGCCATGCCCTCGACGGGCTGGTCGCCCGGCACGACGTGCTCCGCACCCGGTACGAGCTGCGCGACGGCGAGCCGCGCCAGGTCGTCGACCCGGTGACGGCGCTGCCCCTGGCCCGCCACGACCTGTCCCGCCCAGGCCCGGCCTCCGGCAACATCGCCCCCCACGACCTGTCCCGCCCAGGCCCGGCCGCCCTCCACGACCTGTCCCGCCAGAGCCCGGCCTCCAGCGACACCGTCTCCCATGACTCGGGCGGGGGTCGGCGGCTGGACGCGTTGCTCGCCGAAGAGGCCGCGCGTGGGTTCGATCTGGCCGGGGAGTGGCCGTTGCGGGCCACGCTGGTGCGGCTCGGCCCCGACGACCACGTGCTGCTTCTCACCGTCCACCACATCGCCTGCGACGCCTGGTCGCTCACCCTGCTCGCCGACGAGCTGGACACCCGCTACCGGGCCGCCGCCGCCGGGAGCGCGCCGGACCTGCCGCCGCTGCCCGCCCAGTACGCCGACCACGCCGTCGGCCAGCGCGGGCAGCCCGACGACGCCGAGGCGCTGCGGTACTGGCGCGACCGGCTGGCCGGGCTGCGCGACCTCGCCATGCCCGCCGACCGGCCGCGCCCGCCGGTGCGCGACCGGCGCGGCCGCACCCTCGGCTTCCGTCTCCCCGGCGACCTGGCCGGCCGGGTCAGGGCGCTGGCCCGCGAGCGTGGCGCCACCCCGTACATGGTGCTGCTGGCCGCGTTCCACCTGCTGCTGGGCCGCTACTGCGGGCAGGACGACACCGTCGTCGGCACGCCCGTCGCCCGGCGTGACACGCCGCACGAGGAGACCATGATCGGGTTCTTCGTCGACACGGTGGTGCTGCGTGGCGATCTGGCCGGGGCCAGGGTGTTCGGCGAGCTGCTCGACCGGGTCCGCGACGACGTGCTCGGCGCGTTCGCCTACCAGGCACTGCCGTTCGAGCGGCTGGCGCAGGAGCTCGCCCCCGAGCGCGACGCGTCGCGCAACCCGCTCTTCCAGGTGATGTTCTCCTACCAGAACGTCCGCGCCACCACTCCGCGGCTTGGCGCCCTGGAGGTCTCCGAGGTGCCCATCGCGCCGCGGACCGCGAAGTTCGACCTGACCCTGGAGGTCGCCGAGGGCCGCGACGGGACCCTGAACGCGAGCCTGGAGTACGCGACCGGGCTGTTCGACCGGGCGACCATGGAGGCGTTCGCCGAGCGGTACGTGTCCGTGCTCGGTCAGGTCCTCGACGCCCCCGGCCGGCCGCTGGACACCGTCGACCTCCTCACCCAGGCCGAACGTCACGACCTGATCACCGGCTGGAACGCCACCGCCGCCGACCGTCCCGGCCTGCCGCTGCACGGCCTGTTCGAGCGGCAGGCGGCGGCCACACCCGGCGCGACCGCCTTGACCGACGGAACGCGCACGGTCACCTACGCCGAGCTGGACACCGCGGCCGGCGCCCTGGCCGGGCGGTTGCGGGCCGCCGGGATCGGGGCGGAAAGCCTCGTCGCGGTCGCGCTGCCGCGCGGGACGGCGCTGGTGGTGACGCTGCTGGGCGTGCTGAAGGCGGGGGCGGCGTACGTGCCGCTGGACCCCGGGCACCCGGCGGAACGGCTGACCGCGGTGCTGCGCGAGTCGCGGGCGGCGGCGATCGTCACGGACGGCGACCTCGCCGCGCGGCTCACCACCCGGCCACCGCTGGTCATCCCACCGCCGACCCTCCACGCTCACCTCGCGCCCGATGCCCCGCCCGCTCTTGACCCCGCACCCGCTCGTGGCGCTTCGCCCGCACCGGCGGGCGCGTCTGGTGTGCCGCGGGTCGATCTCGATGCGCCCGCGTACGCGATTTTCACGTCCGGGTCCACCGGCACGCCCAAGGGGGTGGTCATCACCCATCGCGGCATCGTCAACCGCGTCCTGTGGACCGTCCGCCGGCACGGTCTGACCGCGGCCGACCGGGTCCTGCAGAAGACCACGATCGCGTTCGACGCGGCCGGTTGGGAGATCTTCGCCCCGCTGGCCGTCGGCGGCACCGTCGTGCTCGCCTCCCCGGGCGCCGAACGCGACCCCGCGCTGATGGTCGCCGACGCCGCGACCCACGGCGTGACGGTGCTCCAGGCCGTCCCCTCGATGCTCGGCCTGCTGGCCGAGGAGCCCGGGTTGTCCGGCTGCGCGGCTCTGCGCCTGGTGTTCTCCGCCGGCGAGCCGCTGACCGCCGATCTGTGCGCGCGGCTCGCCGCCCGGGTGCCGGCCGAGCTGTACAACACGTACGGGCCGACCGAGTGCTCCATCGACGTGACCGCCTGGCCGTACCGGCCGGGCGTCACCACAGGCGGCCACCTGCCCGGCAAAGGGACCGTGCCCATCGGCGGCCCGATCGACAATACGGCGATCCGCGTCCTCGACGCGGAGTCCCGCCTGGTGCCGACCGGCGTGCCAGGCGAACTGTGCGTCGCCGGGGACGGCCTGGCCCGCGGCTACCTGCACAACCCCGCCCAGACGGCCGCCCGGTTCGTGCCCGACCCGTACGGCCCGCCGGGCGGCCGCGTCTACCGCACCGGCGACCTGGCCCGCTGGCGGGCCGACGGCGCGATCGACTTCCTCGGCCGCCTCGACCACCAGGTCAAGGTACGCGGCGTGCGCGTCGAGCCGGGCGAGGTCGAGGCCGTCCTGGCCGCCCACCCCGACGTGACCGCCGCGGCTGTCGCCGCCGGGGCCGACCCGCACGGCGACACCCGCCTCATCGCGTACGTGCTGCCGGCCAGCCGTGCCGACCTGTCCGTGGACAAGCTCCGGCTGCACCTGTCGGAACGGCTGCCCGAGCCGATGGTGCCCGACGCGGTCGTCGTCCTGGACCGCTTCCCGTACACGCCGAGCGGCAAGCTGGACCGGGCGGCGTTGCCCGCGCCGGACGCCGCGCTGTTCGTCCCGCGCGGCGGAGAGTACGTGGCGCCGCGCGACCCGGCCGAAGAGGTGATCGCCTCGGTGTTCGCCGATGTGCTCGGGCTGGAGCGGGTCGGTGTGCACGACAGCTTCTTCGCCGCCGGGGGCAACTCGATGCTCGCCATGCGGGCGGTGTCGCGGCTGCGGGAGACGTTCCCGGTGCCGGTGACGTTGGGGGCGCTGCTGGACGCGCGGACGGTGGCCGAGCTGGCCAGGCGGCTGTCGGCCGCCCAGCCCGAGCCGCCCGGCCCGCCCGGCCCGGTCCCTGCACAACCGCCCGCCGGCGCCGCCGGCATCGCTCCCGCCGGCGCCGCTTCCACCGGTCCCGTGGAGACCGCCTCGGACGCGACCGCCGGATCCGCTCCCGGCGTCGCCGGGGTCGCCGGGGCGCACGTGCCCCTGTCCGCCGCGCAGCGCCGCATGTGGCTGATGTACGCGATGGACCCCGCCGACACCGAGTACCTGGCCCCGATCGCGCTCCGCCTGCGCGGCACGCTCGACGAGGCCGCCCTGCTGGCCGCCGTCGAGTCCGTACGCGACCGGCACGCCGTCCTGCGCACCCGGTACGAGGCCGCGGACGGCGAGCCCCGCCAGGTCGTCGACCCGCCCGCCCCGCTCAAGCCGTATCGCGTGGACCTGTCCGGCCGCCCGGACCCCGAGCGGCAGGCCGCGGAGCTGGTCGAGCGGTGGGCCGCCCGCCCCTTCGACCTGGCCGCGGAGGCCCCGCTGCGGGTGGCGCTGGCCAGGATCGGCACCGACGACCACGTGCTGCTGCTGCTCACCCACCACATCGCCTGCGATGGCCGCTCCCTCGACGTCATCGCACGTGAGCTCGGCGACGCCTACAACGCGCTGCGCGCCGGCGAGCGGCCGGCCCCCGAGCCGCTGCCCGTCCAGTACACCGACTACGCCATCTGGGAGAACGGCCCCGAGGCCGGCCAGGCCCGCCGCCGACGGCTGGCCCGCTGGCGGGCGGAGCTGGCCGACGTGCCCGCGCTCGACCTGCCGCTGGACCGGCCCCGGCCGCCGGTGCGCGACTCGCGCGGCGCCGTGCACGCCTTCCGGATCCCGGCCGGCGTCGCCCGCTCCGTCCTCGGCCTGGGCCGCGAACGGGCCGCGACCCCGTTCATGACCTGGCTGGCGGCCTTCCAAGCGCTACTCGGCCGCTACACCGGCCGCACGTCGTTCCTGGTCGGCGCGCCCGTCGCCGGGCGGGACCTGCGCGCCGTCGAGAACCTCGTGGGCTGCTTCGTCAACACCATGCTCACCCGCGCCGACCTGTCCGGCGAGCCGGACTTCGGCACCCTCGTGGACCGGGCGCGCGAAGGTGTGCTGGCCGCCCTCGACCACCGCGACGTACCGCTGGAGGACCTCGTGGACGCGCTCGGCGTCGAACGCGACCTGTCCCGGGTGCCGCTGCTCGACGCGATGCTGGCCGTCGAGGACACGGCGCTGACGCCGTACCGGCTGGACGGGCTGGCCGTCGGGCCGTTCCCGGTGGCGCGGCGGGCGGCGATGTGCGACCTGACGCTGACCCTCGGCGAGGGGCGCGACGGGGAGTGGACGGCGGAGTTCGAGTACGCGGCCACGCTGTTCGAGCCCGGCACCGTGGCCCGGCTGGCCGAACACTTCCTGCTGCTGCTCGGCGCGTGCGCCGCCGACCCCACCGCCCGGCCGTCGGACGTGCGGCTGGTGGATGTGGACTTGCCGGACGAGCCGTTCGCCACCCCGCTGGTGGCCGCCGCGGTCGCCGACTGGGCCCGCCGCACGCCCGGCGCGGTCGCCCTCACCGAGGCGGGTGGCGACGGCGGGACCTACACCTACGCCGAGCTGGACCGGCTGTCGGGGCACCTGGCCGCGCGGCTGGTGGCGGCGGGGGTGCGGCCGGGGGAGTGCGTGGCGTCGTGCCTGCCGCGCGGGTCGCTGGTGGCGGTGTCGCTGCTCGGCATCCTGCGGGCCGGAGGCGTGTACGTGCCGGTGGACGCCGACTCGCCGCCGGAACGGCTCGCCGCGCTGCTGGCCGACATCACCCCGGCCGCCGTCGTGACGGACGGGTCCGCGCACCCGAGCGGCTCGTCCGTGACGGACCTGAGGGTGACCGGCCCGTCCGAGTCCAGCTCGTCCGCGCCCGTCGTGGCCGTGCCGGTCGTCGCGGAGGGCACTCCGCCCGACGTGCCCCTGCCCGAGCCGGACCCCGGCGACCTGGCGTACATGATCTTCACCTCCGGCTCCACCGGCCGCCCCAAGGGCGTGCAGGTCGAGCACGGCTCGTACGCCCAGCACTGCGTCGTCCAGGCCCGCGCCTACGGCCTCGAACCCGGCGACGCCTTCGCCCTCATGGCGTCCGTGACGTTCGACGCCTCTCTGGACCAGATCGCCGCGACCCTGATGGCCGGTGCGACCGTCGTGGTCGCCGACCCCCGCGCCACTCTGCCAGGCGACCTGGCCGACCAGCTCACCCGCAGCCGCGTCACCGTCCTCGACGTCACCCCCGCCTACTACCGCGAACTGGTCGCCGCGCTGCGCCCCGGCGACGGCCGGCTGGCCGGGCTGCGGCTGATGAGCGTGGGCGGCGACGCCGTCACCTACGCCGACGCGGCGATGTGGGCCGCGACCGGCCTGCCCGCCGGCTTCCACACCGGCTACGGGCCCACCGAGGCCACCATCGCCACCACCGCCCACACTGTCACCGACCTCGACGAGCCCCCCGACGCGCTCGTCCCGCTCGGCCGGCCACTTCCAGGCACCGGCGCGTACGTCCTGGACACGAACCTGTCGGCCGTCCCGCACGGCGTCGTCGGCGAGCTGTACATCGGTGGCAGCCGGGTCGCCCGCGGCTACCACCGCGCGCCCGCCCTGACCGCCGCCCGCTTCCTGCCCGACCCGTACGCGCCGCTGCCCGGCGCCCGCATGTACGCCTCCGGCGACCTGGTGCGCCGCCGCGCCGACGGGACCATCGAGTTCGTCGGCCGCGCCGACCGGCAGATCAAGATCCGCGGCTTCCGGATCGAGCCCGGCGAGATCGAGGCCGTCCTGGCCACCTGCCCAGGGCTTCGTACCGGCGTCGTGGAGGCCAGACGCTCCCCGCTCGGCGACCTGCGGCTCGTCGGCTACGTCGTCGCCGAACCCGGCCTCACCCCCGCCGACCTGGCCGCCCACCTGCGCGAACGGCTGCCCGACTACATGGTGCCCGCCGCCTGGGTGGAGCTGCCCGCCCTGCCGTACACCCCGAACGGCAAGACCGACAGAAAGGCCCTGCCCGACCCCGACTGGAGCCGCCCCCAGCCCGCGAGCCGCTACACCTCGCCGCGGACCGAGATGGAGGAGTACGTCGCCGACCTATGGGCCACGGTCCTCGGCCTGGAACGGGTCGGCCGCGACGACGACTTCTTCGTCCTGGGCGGCAACTCGCTGCTCGCCTCGCGGGTGCTGCTGCGCCTGCGCGAGGCGTTCGACCTGCCCCTGTCCCTGCGTCAGATCTTCGAGGCGCGCACCGTGGCCGCGCTCGGCGAGCTCTTGGAGAACGCCATCACGGAGGAGATCTCCCACTGGACGCGGGAGCAGACGATGTCCCTGCTCGCCGAAGGAGACCAAGCATGACAACCACGATGCCGCCGGACGCCGGGCTCTTGGTGCGCCGCTACCTCGACCGGAGCCGGCGCTCCAGGCCCGCGCCCATCGTCGCCCGCACCGACCGTGACAGCCCGCCGCCACTGTCGGCCGGCCAGCGCCGCCTCTGGCTGCTCGACCGGATCCGCCCCGGCGGCACCGAGTACCTGGTCCCGGTGGCGCTGCGGCTGCGCGGCCCGCTGGACGCCGCCCGGCTGCGCGCCGCGCTCGACGGCCTGGCCGGCCGCCACGAGATCCTGCGCACCCGGTACGCGGAATCCGGCGGTGAGCCGTACCAGCTCGTCGATCCGCCCGGCCCGGTGCCGCTGACCAGCGTGAACCTGTCGGCGGAGCGGGAACTGCGGGTGCGCGGCATCCTCGCCGCGGGCACCCGCCGCCCGCGCCCCGCCCTGGACGCGCTGCTCGCGCAGGAGGGCGAACGGCCCTTCGACCTGGCCGCCGAGTGGCCGCTGCGCGCCGCGCTGTTCGCACTGCCGGGCGGCGAGCACGTGCTGCTGCTGACCGGCCACCACATCGCCGTGGACGGCGTCACCATGGACGTGCTGGTCGACGAGCTGTGCGCGGAGTACGCCGGCGGCGTCCCGGCCGCGCCCGCCCTGCAGTACGCCGACTACACCGACTGGCAGCGGGCGTTCCTGGCCGGTCCGGCCGCCGCCCGCCAGCTCGGCTACTGGACGCGGCGGCTGGCCGGCGTCGCCCCGCTGGAGCTGCCCGCCGACCGCACCCGCCCCGCCGAGTGGGACGCCGCGGGCGACGTCGTCACCTTCGATGTGCCCGCCGCCGAGGCCGCTGCCGCGCTGGCCGAGGGGGCGCGCCGCTCGGCGACGCCGTTCATGACGCTGCTCGCCGCCTTCTGGGCGGTCCTCGGCAGGTACGCGGGCACGGACGACGTCGCCGTCGGCACCCCCGTCGCCGGCCGGAGCAGGATGGAGTTCGAACGGCTGCCCGGCTACTTCGCCAACACGCTCGTGCTGCGCGGCGACCTGTCCGGCGAGCCGTCGTTCGGCGACCTGGTCGGCCAGGCGCTGACCGCCGTCACCGAAGCGTACGACCACCAGGATGTGCCCTTCGAGCGGATCGTCGAGGAGCTGCGCCCCGGCCGCGACCTGGCCGTCAACCCGCTGTTCCAGGCCCTGCTCACCTACCGCGAGGACACGGCGGCCGCTCGCGCCGCCGGGTCGCTGGCCGTCGTCGAGGAGCCGGTCGGCTGGTCGCCCGCCCGCGTGGACATCGCGCTCGACATCACCCTGCGGCCCGACGGGTCGCTGCGCGGCGCGCTCGTCTATCCGACGGCGCTGTTCACCCGGGCCACCGCCGAAGGGATGGCCGGGCACCTGGTCACGTTCCTGCGCCGGGCCGGCCGTGCCCCCGGCGTGCCCGTTCGCGAGATCGCCCTCACCTCCACGGCCGAACGCGAACGCCTGCTGACCGGCTGGAACGCCACCACCGTGAACCGGCCCGCGCACTGCCTGCCCGACAGGTTCGCCGCCCGCGCCGCTCGCGACCCCGGCGCCGTCGCCCTCGTCACCCCCGCCGGGACCATGACGTACGGGGAGCTCGACGCCGCCGCCGGGACCATGACGTATGGCGAGCTCGACGCCGCCGCCAACCGGCTCGCCCAGCTGCTGCGCTCGCGCGGCGCCGGACCCGAGAGCCGGGTCGCGGTCTGCCTCGACCGCTCGGCCGATCTGGTGATCGCGCTCCTCGCCACCGTCAAGGCGGGGGCCGCGTACGTGCCGATCGACCCCGAGTACCCGCGCGACCGGATCGCCTACCTCGTCACCGACTCGGCCGCCCACGTGGTGCTGACCAGCGCCGCGCACGCCCACCTGTGCCCGCCGGACGCCGTCGTCCTCGACGGGCTCGACCTGGCGGCGTTCCCCGCGACACCGCCGCCGGTGCCGCGCGACCCCGACGGCGCCGCATACGTCATCTACACCTCCGGCTCGACTGGGCGGCCCAAGGGCGTCGTCGTCTCCCACCGGGCCATCGCCAACCGGCTGGACTGGATGCAGGACGCCTACCGGCTGACCCCGGCCGACGCGGTGCTGCAGAAGACGCCGTTCGGGTTCGACGTGTCGGTGTGGGAGTTCTTCTGGCCGCTGGCCGAAGGTGCCCGGCTGGTCGTCGCCGCGCCCGGCGGGCACCGCGACGGGGCGTACCTGCGCGACCTGATCGTCGGCGAACAGGTGACGGTCTGCCACTTCGTGCCGTCCATGCTGCGGTCGTTCCTGGACGTGCCCGGCGTCGGGGCGTGCACCTCGCTGCGGGACGTCATGTGCAGCGGCGAGGCGCTGCCCGCCGACCTGGCCGGCCGCTTCCACGACCTGCTCGGCGCCCGCCTGCACAACCTGTACGGGCCCACCGAGGCGGCCGTGGACGTCACCGCCTGGGCGTGCCGGCCCGGGTGGGCCGAGGCGCGGGTGCCCATCGGCGGGCCCATCGACAACATCGCCGTGCACGTCCTGGACGAGGCGATGCGGCCCGCGCCGGTCGGCGTGCCGGGGGAGCTGCACATCGGCGGGGTCGGGCTGGCGCGGGGGTACCTGGGGCGGCCGGGACTGACGGCCGAGCGGTTCGTGCCGAACCCGTACGGGGCGGGGCGCCTTTACCGGACCGGTGACGTCGTGCGGCGGCGGGCCGACGGGACGCTCGACTACCTGGGGCGGCGGGACCATCAGGTGAAGATCCGGGGGCACCGGATCGAGCCGGGGGAGGTCGAGTCGGTGCTGCTGGAGCATCCGGGGGTGGGGGCGGCGGCCGTGATCGTTCGCGACGACCGGCTCCTGGCGTACGTGGTCGGCACCGCCTGCGCGGACGGTTCTCGTACGGACGGTTCTCGTGCGGCGGGGGCTGGTGGCGGAGGGCTGGACGGTCGGGAGGTGCGGGGGTGGCTGGCCGGGAGGTTGCCCGCCTACCTTGTGCCGGCGTTCGTGGTGACGCTGGACGCGCTGCCCGTCTCCGCGCACGGCAAGCTCGACCGCGACGCCCTTCCGGCGCCCCGGGCCGCCGAGGCGGAGGACGCGTTCGTGGCGCCCCGTGACCCGGCCGAGCGGGCCGCCGCCGGCGCCTGGGCCGCCGCGCTGGACCTGCCCGTTGTCGGTGTCCACGGGAACTTCTTCGAGCTGGGCGGCGACTCCATCCGGGCGCTGCGGGCCATCGCACTGCTGCGCGAGGCCGGCTGGGAGGCAGGCGTGCAGGACATGTTCCGGCACCAGACCCCCGCCGCCCTGGCCACTGTCATGACCCCCGGAACGTCCGCCGGACACGTCCCCTCGGCGCCCTTCGCCCACGTCCGTCCCGCTGACCGGGCGCTGCTGCCCTCGTCGGCGGCCGACGCGTACCCGCTCACCCAGGTGCAGGCCGGCATGCTGGTCGAGCTGGCCGCCGACGGCGAGCTGAGCCCGTACCACAACGTCACCTCCTACCTGGTACGCGACGACGGGCCGTTCTCGCTCGGGGCCCTGTCCACGGCCGCCGAGACGCTGGCCGCCCGGCACGACGTGCTGCGCACCTCCTTCGACCTGGTGGCGTACTCCGAGCCGATGCAGCTCGTGCACCCCGCCGCCCGTGCGCACATCACCGTCGAGGACCTCACCGCGCTGCCCCCCGCCGAACAGCGGGCCGCCGCGGACGCCGCGCTCGACCGGGAGCGGCGGCAGCCGTTCGACCTGGGGCGCGCGCCCCTGTGGCGGCTGTACGCGCAGCGGCTCGACGAGCGGCGATGGCGACTCGGCTGGGTGGAATGCCACCCGATCCTCGACGGCTGGAGCCACAACTCGCTGCTGACCGAACTGCTGGAGGTGTACCGGGCGGTCCGCGACGGCCGGCCGGTGCCCGAGCCGGCGTCGTGCGCGGTCCGGTTCGCCGACGCCGTCGGGCTGGAACGGGCCGCGCTCGCCTCGGCCGAGCAACGCGACTTCTGGGAGAGCCGGGTGCGCGGCTTCGAGCGGCTCCGGCTTCCCGAGGCGTGGACCGCGGCTTCCGCCGATGATCCGTTCCCCTACGACCTGCGGGTGCCGGTCGGGGAGCTGATGCTGGGGCTGCGTGCGCTGGCGAAGGCCGCCGGGGCGCCGCTCAAGAGCGTGTTCCTGGCCGCGCATGTGCGTGTCATGAGCATGGTGACCACACAGCGGGCGTTCCGCACCGGGCTCGGAGTGAACGGGCGGCCCGAGGTGGCCGGTGGGGATCGGGCGCGCGGCATGTTCCTGAACGTCGTCCCGTTCGCGACCGGCATCGGCCCGGCCACCTGGCGCGGGCTGGTGCGGGACGTGTTCGCGGAGGAGACGGCGCTGTGGCCGCACCGCCGCTTCCCCGCGCCGGAGATGCAGCGGCGGTGGAGCCCGGACGAGCCGCTGATCGACGTGCTGTTCAACTATCTCGACTTCCACGTGCTGGACCGGGAAGCGCTCGACCTGGCCGAGACCGACGACCGCAGCGCCACCGACTTCGCGCTGGTGGTGTCCACGGAACCCGGTGCGGTGGTGCTGTCCGCCTCGCCGCGCGCCGTCCGGCCGGCGTGGGGGGAGCGGCTGGCCGCGCTGTACGCGTCGGTGCTCGCGGCGATGGCGGCCGACCCGGACGGGGACGTGCAGGCCGACCTGCTCCCGCCGGCCGAACACCGCCTCGCCCTGGCCGGCGGGAACGCGCGGGCCGGCCTGCTCCCGCTGGCCGAACAGCGCCTCGCCCTGGCCGGTGGGGACGCCGCGCCGTTCCTGCCAGGGCTGTCGATCCACGAGCTCTTCGCCGCCCAGGCGGCCCGGACGCCGGACGCGATCGCGGTCGAGTTCGCTCCGGTCTCCTGCGGAGGCGGGCTGGAGCGGCTGACGTACGCGGAGCTCGACTGCGGAGACGGGCCGGAGCGGTTGACCTACACCGAGCTCGACGCCGCCGCGAACCGTCTGGCGCACCGGCTCGCCGGTCGCGGCGTGCAGCCCGGAGACGTCGTCGGGATCTGCCTGGACCGCTCGCCCCGCCTCATCGTGGCCGTCCTGGCCACGCTCAAGGCGGGCGGCGCGTACCTCGCCCTGGACGCCACTGACCCGCCCGCCCGGCTCGCCGAACTGCTGGCCGACGCGGCGCCCCGTCTCGTGATCACCTCCGCGGGCCTCGCGAGCGCCATCGGGCACCCGGACACGATCCTCCTCGGCGAGGCCATCGGCGGCAGCGACCCGGCTGGGCCGCCGCACGCGCCGGTCACGCCTGACGACCTGGCGTACCTGATCTACACCTCGGGCTCGACCGGCCGGCCCAAGGCCGTGGCAGTCCCGCACCGGGGCGTGATCCGGCTGGTCACCGGCCAGACCTACGCCGAGTTCGGCCCCGGGGAGACGCAGCTGCTGCACTCGCCGATCACGTTCGACGCCGCCACGTACGAGATCTGGGGCGCGCTGCTGCACGGCGGCCGGCTGGTCGTCGCGCCGCCCGGCCTGCTGGACGCCCGCGAGCTGCGCGAGGTGATCAGCCGGCATGGAGTGACCTGCACGTTTGTCACGCACGGACTGTTCAAGCTGATGGTGGACGGCGACCTGACCGGCCTGCGCGGCCTGCGCACCCTCATCACCGGCGGCGAGGCCGTCTCCGCCGAACACCTCGAACGCGCCCGCCGCGCCCTTCCAACCACCCGCCTGGTGAACGCGTACGGACCTACCGAAACCACCACGTTCGCCACCTGCCGTCCCCTCGATCCCGGCCGGCCGGTCACCGGGCCCGTCCCCATCGGCTCGGCCATCGCCCACACCACCGCGTACGTCCTTGACCACCTCAGCCGGCCGGTCCCTCTGGGCGTGCCGGGCGAGTTGCACATCGGTGGCCCCGGCGTGGCCCACGGCTACCTCGGCCGGCCGGCGCTCACCGCCGACCGGTTCGTCCCCGACCCCTACGGCCCCGAACCCGGCGCGCGGCTCTACCGCACCGGCGACCTGGCCCGGCTGCGGCCGGACGGCGGGTTCGACTTCCTGGGGCGGATGGACGACCAGCTCAAGATCCGTGGCCATCGCATCGAGCCGGGCGAGGTCGAGGCGGCCCTGAACCGGTATCCGGGCGTCCGCATGGCCGCCGTGGCCGCCCGCGAGATCACTCCGGGCGACCGGCGACTGGTCGGGTACGTCATGCCGGGCACCATCGACGTGTCACAGCTGCGCGCCCACCTCGGCGGGCTGCTGCCGGCGCACCTCGTGCCCGACCACCTGGTGGCGCTCGACGCGTTCCCGATGACGGCGAGTGGCAAGGTGGACCGCGCCGCCCTGCCCGCCCCCGGAGGGAGCCGTCCCGACCCGCGCACCGCGTCCGCGCCGCCCCGGGACGGGCTGGAACGTGCGGTGGCCGAGGCGTTCGCGGCCGTTCTGGGGGTGGTCGCCACCGACGACGGCGGCCACCTGTTCGGCGGACAGCGCGGCGGCGTGGACGCGATCGGCAGGGAGGACGACTTCCTGCAGCTCGGCGGGCACTCGCTGGCGGCCATGCGGGCGGCGGCGCGGCTTGAGGCGGGCGCGGGTGTCCGAGTGACGGCCCGCGACATCATGCTCCACCGCACGGTCGCCGCCCTCGCGACGGCTCTCGCCTCCCTTCCCAGAACGACGGCCGCCTCGCCTGGTACGGACACCATTCCGCAGGACTTGGCCGGGGCGACCGCCGGTGCGGACGCAGCGCCCTCGACCGACGGCGCGGGCGTGATGCCCTCGGTCGGTGGCGTGGGCGCGGTGCCCTTGACCGGCGGTATGGACGTGGCGCTCCTGACCGGTGGCGCGGACGCGGCGCCCTCGACCGGTGGCGCGGGCGCGGTGCTCTCGACCGGCGGTATGGACGTGGCGCTCTCGGTCGGTGGTGCGGGCGTGGTGCGGGAAGCACCGGGCCGGGCGGCAGTGTGGTTTCGGGCGTCGGGGGAGCGGGCGCCGCTGTTCGCCGTGCATCCGGGCGGCGGCAGCGTGCACTGGTACCGCGAGCTGTCCCGGCGGCTGCCAGGGGACCGCCCGTTTGTGGCGCTCCAGCATCCCGCGCTCGTGAACGAGGACGCCGCCGCCACCCCCGTCCGGCGGCTCGCGGAGGCATACCTGACCGAGGTGCGGGCCGCGCAGCCTGCGGGGCCGTACCGGCTGTTCGGGTGGTGCGGCGGGACCGGGGCCGTGTGGGAGATGGCGGCCCGGCTGCGCGACCTGGGCGAGGAGGTCGAGCTGCTGCTGCTCGACCCGTGCCTGCCCGCCGTCGACGAGCCGCTGCACCTGCGGCTGCTCAGACGCGGCGAAGCACTCCTCGCCGCTCTGGCCGACGGTAGCGACGGTGGCGCCGACAGCGACGGCAGCGCCGTCGGCGGCGATGGCGCTGGCGGCGACGGCAAGATGCGGGCCGAGCTGGCTGAGGTGCTGACGGCCGTCGTGGACGACAACGACGGGCGGCCGATCACCGAGAAGGATCTGCACGAGGACTGGGCGCCCCGGCTGCGGCTCTGGCGTGGCATGGCCGAGGCCGCCCAGCTCGACCGGCCCCGCCCCGCCGCCGTGCCCGTCGAGATCATGCTCACCGATGATCTGATGGGTGACGGGCACGACGCCAAGGGCGGCCTCACGCACGAGGCGTACCTGCGCGAATGGCGCCGGCTACGCGGCGGGGACGTGCCGGTCGGCCGGTTCCGGCACGGCCACTTGGACGTGATGGCCCCGCCGCACGTGGACGAACTGGCCGCCCACATCGCGCGCTGGCTTGACCGAGCAGATCAGACAGAGCAGGCACACCGAGCCGACCAGACGAGGCAGGCGCGCCTGGCCGATCAGACTGAGCAGGCGCAGAGAGCGGATCAGACGAGGCAGGCGCGCCTGGCCGATCAGACTGAGCAGGCGCACTGGGCCGGTCGGGCGGGTCAGACGGAGCAGGCGCACCGGGCCGACCGGGCGGGGGAGGCCCGATGAGCGCGCCGTCCCCCGCGGCCGTCTCCTCCGGGAGGGCGGCTCTCGGGACGCGGGGCGGGAGCGTGCGGGAGGAGCTGCGGCGGCTCGGGGCCGATACGCCGCCCACCCCGCTCGTCTGCGTCCGTGCCGAGGTGAAGGGCCGCCGGGTGACCGTACGGCTGAAGCTCGAAGGGGCCGGTACCTGGGGCTCCATCAAGGACCGTACCGCTCTCAGCCTGCTGCGTTCGGTCGCCGACCGGCTCGATGTGCCAGGCGCCGCCCTGGTCGAGTCCACATCCGGCAACCTCGGCGTCGCCCTGGCGTCCGCGGCCCGCGCGCTCGGGATCTCGTTCACCGCCGTGGTGGACCCCAGCCTGTCGCCCGTGCTGGCCGAACGGATGACTGGCCTGGGCGCCGTGCTGTCCGAGGTCAGCCGGCGCGACGCCCAGGGCGGCTACCTGTCGGCCCGCCTGGACCGGGTCGCCGGGCTGCTGGCCGCCGACCCCGCCCTGATCTGGACCGACCAGTACCACAACCCGGCCAACCCGCTGGCCCACTACCAGGGCACCGGCCCGGAGCTGCACAAGCAGGCACCCGGGTCGATGGACGCGGTGTTCGTGGCCGTGTCCACCGGCGGTACCCTCGCCGGGCTCGGCCGGTACCTGCGCGGGCGGCGGCCGAAAGCGCGGGTGATCGCGGTGGACGTGCCGGGGTCCCGGGTGTTCGCCGATCCGGCGGGCACCCGGCTGTTGACCGGTATCGGGGCGTCGCGGCCGTCGGCGTTCCTGCGGCCGGGGGACTGGGACGACGTCGTCATCGTGGACGACGCCGATGCCGTCTCCCACTGCCACGCCCTGGCCGAGACGACCGGGATCAGGCTCGGCGGCTCCAGCGGGGCCGTACTCGCCGCCTGCACCCGGTATCTGGCCGAACATCAGGAGATCACCTCCCCGGTCTGCGTCTGCCCCGACTCCGGCGGCAACTACACACAGACGCTGTACGCGCCCGCGTGGCTGGCGGACCGCGGCGTCGAGGTGACCCGCGACCTGCCCGCCGCGTTCTTCCTCCGGGAGCGCGCATGAGCGCCGCACCGGTGGAAGAAACCCCGGGGGACCTGCCCTTCTCGGCGCGGGCTGCCCTGTCCGTGCCCGCAGGAGCGCAGGTCGTGTCCGCAGGCACGCGGATCGTGTCCGCAGGAGCGCAGGTCGTGCCCGTGGGCACGCGGGTCGTGCGCGCCGGTGCGCCCGTCGTGAGTGTGTGGTGGGCGCGCGTCGAGGACACCAGGGACAGCCTCGCCGCGCTGCTCGACCCCGCCGAACGGGCCAGGTACGAGGAGTACCGCCGCCCCGCCGACCGTGCCAGGTTTCTCACCGCCGCCGCATTGCTGCGCCTGGTCGTCGGCCGGATGCTCGGCGTGGCCCCCGAACTGGTGCCTCTGGACCGGTCGTGTGACCGGTGCGGGCGACCGCACGGCCGGCCACGTCTGCCCGCCGGGACCGGCGCCCCGTCGTCGGCACCCCCCTCGGCCTCGACCCCCGTCCTGTCGGTTTCTCACGCCGGGGACTGTCTGGTCGTGGCCGTCGGCATCGGGGTCGATGCGGTCGGCGTGGACGTTGAGGCGATCGACCACACCCTCGACATCGGTGAACTCGTCGGCGTCGCCCTCACCGAGCTGGAGACCCGGGCTTTGGACGCGCTCGACCCGCCCAGCCGGCCGTCGGCGTTCCTGCGGCTCTGGACCAGGAAGGAGGCGGTGCTGAAAGCCCTGGGAGTAGGCCTCGACCACGCCCCCGACCAGGTGGACGTTCTCGGCACGGAAGAGCCGGTGCGCGTCCCGACCGAACAGGGGGAGGCGACGCTGCTGTCCCTCAACCCGCCCAGCGGATACCTCGCCAGCCTGGCGGTGATCCCCGGCCCGGTGCCGGTCGTCGAGCGCGACGGCACAGGCCTGCTCGCCGGCAGAACCCAGAAGGAGGACATCTTGTGATCAGCACAGTGGTCATCGTCGGGGGCAGGACCGGCCTGCGACAAAGGCTTCCATGGGGCGCTTCGCGCTAGAGGGGCTTAGGCGCGCCGGAGCCGCGACCTCTGGAGGACCTCCGCTTCGCTCCGGGCGCCCCATTTTGGGCGTGAGCTGCGCCCACGCGTCCCTGTTACCGCTCGAACCAACGGAGGATCTCATCGACCGGTGCATCGATCACCCTGGCATCCGCTGGAAGATCACGATCGTCGCCTGTTGGGGGCAGGTGTGCGTGCACCTGCGGACCTGATGGTGGCTTGCTCGAACACGGCGGTGCAGGTGGAAACCCGCAACGGGACGATCAACGAGGGTGGCCAACGAGGTGGCGGTCCCACAACTACCTCCGACCGTTCCAGCCCGAATGTGACGGTGAAGCCCTGCATCCCGCCAGGAAGCACCTGATGGGTAAATGCCGAGATCGCATCGGCCCGGAACAGGCTGAGGAACTCGTCGGGAAGCTCGTTGTTCTGGGCGTGTTCTATTTGTGGCGATAACCTGCTTGATCGCGTCAAGCTCGGCTTCGCGGGACGGTACATCGATGTCGGGACTCACCCGACGGACATCGGAAAGTGATCGAAGCCCGCGCCATCAAACAAGCCTCCGGAGCGAGGCGGAGGCCCTTCTACCTGTTGTTGACCTCACGGATGCCAGACCAGGCATAGTTCCACCAGCAGGCACGAGAGGGAACGTCGTTCGGTGCGCGTGGTTCCAGCGCTTGGAACCAGACGGCACGCCTCCAAGGCAGACACGCGATCAGCGTGTCAAAGGTCAAGGACTGCAAGGAGCGAACGTGCGCCGACTTCTCTTCACCGTCCTCACCGGGCTGGCCGTGCTGATGGTCCTGGCGATGACGCCGGCGGCCGATGCCGCCGTCTTCCCTTTCACAACGGTTCGCAACAACGCCATCGCGGTTCCCTCCAGGTGCATCGGCCCGTTCAACGGCGGTTCGGCCGACGGCACTCCCATCGTGTTGATGGACTGCAGTCAGCTCTGGCACGGCTTCGCGCCCGTCAGCTCGACGGACAACTCCATACGCCACTCCAGCGGGAAGTGCCTGAGCCTGGCCAACACGCAGAACCCGACCCCCGTCGGCACCTCGCTGGTGCTGCGGCAATGCGCCAACGGCCCCACAGGCGATCAGCAATGGACGTTCGTCGCGGTGCGCCCCGGTGCGCCCGACGGCCTCTGGGTCCTCCGCCAGCACTTCTTCGGCTTGTGCGTAGGTCCGTCCGGCGGCAGCACGGCGAGCGGTACCCGGCTGGTCACACAGAACTGCGCCTTCGCCGCCACCACACAGCAGTGGCTGCTGGAGGGTCTGCCGAACAGGTACGGCTTCTCCTACGACGACGGGACAACCCCCTGACCTGGGCGTACTGACGATCAAAAGGGCGCCGCGATGCCGGTCGAAGGCATCGCGGCGCTGCTCCCCTTCACACCGCCCAAAGCACGTCACCGCGCCCATCCCAACCACCCCGCCCTCGTCGGCCGAGGTCCCGGATGCCTCCCAATATGGCCCCATGCCGCGGACCACTGTCCACAGCCGGAATCCCCTCTGCGGGACGACACGAAGCGATGCAGAAAATGCGACATCGAGCGACGCAAGTCACAACCACGCCGGAGCACCGTCGCGCCACATCGGATACCGGTCTTGATCTCTTGGACCGAGAGCGAAGCGAGCCTGTAGCCGTTGTGAACGTCCGCGGGTGCGAGGGCCTGTCCGCTTGTGGCCACTCGGCCATTCTGGGGTGGACGGGTGGGGATGCAGCGCTGATGATGTTGGACAGTACTGTCATGATCATCGGCCGACTGGGAGAGCCGTATGAAGACCCGTACCTGGACTCGCCGTGCCGCCGCTTTGGCTGCCAGCCTGGCCGCCGTGCTGGCGCTGGGCATCACTCCTGCGCATGCGGATACCGTGATCCGCAAGCCGCAACAACCATCACCGCAAGGGTCCATGGCGCGGTAAGGCGCGGCGGTACATTGTCCCCCTGTCCGGCAGGACGGGGGGATGTTCCGTCTTCATGGCCACTCGTCCGGCGGCAACCTCCGCCGCCGGGGCGAGAACGTCTCGGCCTGGGAGGTCGAACGCATCCTCAACGGATGCCCCGGCGTCGCGGACAGTGCCGTAGTCGCCGTCCCGTCACAGCTGGGCGAGGATGACATCAAGATCATTGTCCGCACGGCCGAACCTCACGCGCTCACCGCCTCGCACGTGTACGACTGGTGCAGGGAGCGACTCGCGTACTACCAGGTCCCGCGCTACATCGAGATGGTCCGCGAGCTCCCTACGGCCCCACGCAACGGGTACGAAAAGGGCAACTGTCGCGATCGGCCGAGGTCATCTTCGACGCTGAAGCGCGACTGGAAGCAACCTCTGAGGCTTCGCGCGATGCGTCCACGCACACGAAACCGCCCCAGCCTGCCGATATTTCGGCAGACCAGAGACGGTCTGGTGGAACAGTGGAGGTGCTTACCGCTTACTCGAACACCGCACCGCAGGTAGACGAGGTACGCCAGGCATTGAGGGTTTTTCATCCCGCTTCTCGGAGTTGAAGGATAAAGATCGCTTTGACGAGCTGACCTGCGAGAAGGGGGCAGCATCGGAGTTTGCGCAGGATGCGCCTTCGCGGTGCCGGCCGCACGGCATGACGCCGGCACCCTTCCGCCCGACATCGTCTACGGCAGCGGCGCCGTCAACGAGATCCTGTTCGTCGAGTGGTGGCGGACGCGGAAGGAGAGCCTGTCCGCCGGCACCACCCTCGCCGACGCCGCCGAGAGGGTCGGCGTGAACGAGAAGACGTTCCGGACGGCGGTGCACGAGGCCGAGGCGGCGGGCGAACTCCCGGAGGTGGCGAAGGTCAGCGACCGCCGTTACGACGAGGACGCTCTGCTGGCGTGGTGGCAGGAGAAGACCTCCCCGGAGGCGGTGGCGAGCGCGGGAACCACCATGAAGGACCTCGCCGAGACGGCCGGGCTGAAGGTGGACCAGGTGCGCTACCAGGTGCGCAAGGCCGAGGAGGCGGGCATCCTGCCCGAAGGGGTGCGGCTGGCGAGCGGCAGGTTCAACAAGAAGGCGGGCCTGGCCTGGCTGGAGTCCCTCGGGCTGTAAGTCGGCGTTCAACAAGTACCGCTTACGGTTGTGGTTACGTTCGCGACGATTAGTGCGAGCAGTAGCGCATCCAGTAACTCGTCTTGTAGCGCGCCCATTGCGTTACGCATCTACTGTCTGTTCGCTACCATCGGGCTAGATGAGATCTGGTTCAATCCATCTCACCTGGTGTGAGTGCCCCCGCCGTAGCTGACAGGCCTGACGGGGGTCACCCTACTGCGGGATCAGGTAGCTGTTTCGGCTACCTGATCCTGTTGACCAACAGGTCTACGAGGATGAGCCCGGCCCGCACTGCGAGCTGCGCCCACTCCGTCCACCTCGACTGGTCGTTCTTCTTGCACCGTTTGCGCATCGTGCCCCTTTCCGGTTGATGGCGATCGGAAGGATCGGCGCCATCGTAAGCAGCCGACCCCCCGATTGACTGCTGCCGGGACCCGCTTGCGCAGCGGACAGGCAAGAGCTTAGACGTGCGCTCGCACGTCGGGGGCAATAACGCCTACTCGACGGCGCCTTTTAGCGCCGCTGTCAACCATCTCGCTCAGGTTCATGACCAGGCCCGTGAGTTGGTTCTTTCCAAGGCATCGCGCTCGGTGCCTCCAGTTGGAGCAAGACGCAATCCGATCTACTCCGGCACGATGGCCCGCCGTGGAGTACGCGGCGATGTTCCAGCGGGCAGAGACGTGCCCGCTCTGCACGCGCGTCATCCTGCTGAGCACGCGTGACGACCAGGAGGCGGCTGCAGCTCTGGCTCTGCACTTCCGCTGCGGGTGCGACGGATGACGGCGCTGGCCGTCCCCGCTCCCCACGACCTTCCCCGCTGTGACTCCCGCATCGCTTCAGGGATGCTGTCGGAGCTGATGGCGCTTGCGCCGGCAGTGCGGCGCCGCGCCCTTGCATGCTCGCACCGCCCGATCTCGTGCAGGTCCTGGCGGTCGCGGGGCGCGAGCTCGGCACCCCGTACGGCGTGTGGCTCGGCGACCCGGTCGGCTTCGTCGAGCAGGTGCTCGGTGAGGCGCTGTGGTCCAAGCAGCGGCAGATCCTCCAGGCGATCACCACGCACAAGAACGTGGCTGTGCCCGCCGGGTTCTTGCGTTTTAAGGCGATCATGCTGACTTCTTGAGCGCTGGGTGGCGGCGAGCTGGGGTGCTGGTGCGCCCTCGCGGCCGTCCCGGGCCCGCCTTGGAGGGTTTCGGAGGGGTAGCGGGGGTGCCGATGATCGGTAGTACGCGGGCGAAATCCCGGCGGACTCGTCTGGGTGAGAGCCTGCGGTGGTGGCGGCGTTCCCAAGGGTAGCGTTGATCTTGGGCGAGGCCGCGGGCGAGCAAGGAGCTGAGCATAAGCGGCGAGCAGCACCCAGGTCCAGCGTTCGGCCTGTTCCGGGTGGTGGGGGGCGACATCGGTCCAGCTCAGCACGCTTTTCAGGAACTTCAGGTAGTGCTCGATATCGAACCGGCGAAGATATGATCTCCAGCATCGGTCCAGGTCGGGGATGCCCTGGCCGGACCAGAACAGCCACATCGGCTTCGGGGTGGGCTTACGTCCACCGGGTAGCCGTTCGACCTGGACGCGGATGAGGGTTCCGGACAGGATCGGCGCTTCTGCTCGGTGGGCGAAGTGGTCCTTCTTGTCCAGCTTGGGGTGCAGGCCGTCCCAGGCGGTGACGGTGACCTGGCCGTAGTGCTCGTCGGTGAGGGTGAGCTGCTGGTCGGGCTCGCCCCAGGACTCGGGCCGGGCGCAGGAGAACTGTTCGCCGTGGCGGCGGGGTCGTCCCGCACGGCCGCCGTTGCCGGGCGGGCGGGGTGGCGGGTCACGGTAGAGCAGCCGGTCATTGCGGATGCGCACCAGCACTTCGATGTCGTCGTTGCCGTGCACGGTGTGCACCCCGCACAGCTGGTGGTGGGTCCCCTCCGGTAGGTCGGCGCAGCGCTGGGCGTGCTCGCCGGTCACATCGTGCTCGCCGTGCAGTTCGTAGACCAGCACCGCCAGGTCGTATCCGGCGTCGTGGACGAACAGCTTGCGCCCGGTGCCTCCTGCCGTGCGCAGCCGTGCAGCCATGGCGCGGATCTGCTCGGCGGCGGCCAGCGTCTGCGCCGGCCCGCCGGTGGGCACCCGGACCACGTCCATCGGCGCGACCCACGAGTCGTGCTCGAGGTTGAGCTGTGTCACATGCTGCCAGGCCCAGCCGGGCACCCCGCCATCCACCCCACCCGGCCCGGACAGGTGGTGCCACTCCCGTCCGGGGCTGGTCTCGGCGTACGGGCGCGGGTGGGTGCTGGCGTCCACGGCGAAGGTCAGCGGCCACTCGGGCGGGCGACAGGCCACCAGTAACTCGCCCACCCGTTCCGGATCGATCCGGCCTCTGGCCAGGGCGTCATACAGGCTGCCCCAGCTGCGGCGAAAGACCGGCTCCAGGCTCAGATACGGCAGCGAGGTGACCGTCGGCGCGGACAACACCGCGTCGGTGAGCTCGAATAGCGCGTCCGCGCGCATGGTCAGGCAGTCATACCAGCCCGCGCGGAACTCCCGCAGCCTCGCCGTGGACTCCGCCACCGGCGATGAACTCTTCGTCGCGGCCACTCCCGCTCGCAGCGGCGTTACCGTCATACTGGACTCCACGGCCATCGGTTTGATCTTCATTTCTTCGCAGAACAGAAGATCGGCGATGGCCGCTCTCATGTCACGACGGCGTGCCGCTCCGCCACCAGATCGTGATCAGCCAGGACGAGCGACCTGTGACGAAAGTCCGCCTGCTCAAGCAGACCCTCGGCTGGACCAAGCCCCGCCTGCGTGACCCGCACGCCGCCGACACCTGGACCTGGCTCATCCTCACCGCGCATACCCAGCTGCGCCTGGCCCGCGGCCTGGTGAGCGATCTACGCCGCCCGTGGGAGAAGCCCGCCGTCCCCGAGCGACTCACCCCCGCCCGCGTCCGCCGAGGGTTTCGCAACCTCCACACCAAGGCCCTGCCCCGGACCTGCGCCGGCGGGGCGTCGTGGGCAGTGGTCGGCCGGGTGCTCGGGGTGTCCAAGCAGGCCACCCAGCAGCTCGCGGGCCGTTTGCGCTGGGCGGTGTCAACGCGGCGTTGACCCGGCAGGGAACGGCGCGTCAGGACCACGTGTAGGAGACGGCGGAGAGTTCCGCGAACATGTCTCCACCGACTCTGAATGAGGCGATGTACTGCCCCTTGCCGATCCCCTTGCCGGATATGGACTTGAATTTCGTCGCGCTTGACCCGTTTGTCGAGCACTTGGTGTTGCCGAGGTTGAAATTGCCGCTACTGGCGAAACTCTTGTGCTTGGGGCGGAAGATCACCAGTTCGCCGTTCACACAGTACTTGGTGCTCTTCGAATAGGAGACAGTAGCCTTGATGACGTTTGTCGCCTTGTGGACCGTGAGGCAGACCTTGACGTTCGCTTTCGTCTTGCACGTGGTGACCGACTTCGGCTTCGAGGCGGGGTCGTCTGCCGACGCGGGCGTGGCAGTCAGGGCCGACATGGTGACGGCCAGTACTGAGACGCTGAGCGCTGTTCGGATCTTGGACATGCTGCTCCCTCTCCTGGTAGCGGAACGAGGAGTCATGCTAGGGATCAGCGGTATGTCGTCGGTATGCCGCGTCGCTCGCGGTGCAGCGTGGTCGGTGGCGCGGCACCCTGTACGTGACGGTCGGGTTGGGGCGGGCGTCGCAGATGCGGGTGTCCCGCCCCGGCTGGCGGCGGCGTCCGGGGCGCACGCGATCCGCGCCCTCGCGGGCTATCTCGAGACCACGCCGGAGCGGTCGAGTTCGATCAACCGGCCCGCTCCGCCACCGGCTTGAGGAGTGCTGATCCCGATGTCCGCCGACCTGTCGCCCGGCTGGAATCCGAACCAGGCTGCCCGCTCCCGCTGAACGCGCTGCGGGACGCCGGGTGGACGGTGGTGGTGCCCGCTGGTCGGCGTGCGGCCGATGGGAGCTCGCAGCCCACGAAGCGGCTTCACAACCGTTGGAAGGTTAAATCGCAAGGGGTTCGGCCTCGAAAAATTCGTTAGTTTGTTCGATATCATACCCATTGCTAATGGCCGCATCGTTCGTACTGCTGAACTTGTTGAAACTGCGTTCGAGATAATGGCCTGACAAGAAGGCGGCAGCCAGGTTGTGCGCCGGGCGCGGGCAGCGTGGAACAGGGTGGAGCCAGTCTTAGGGAACGAAGCGCGGGCTCGATGAGCATGCCATCCTCGCGGGCTACCTCCTCGGCGATGGAGGCACCGGCAAGGACATCAGGTTCACGCAGCAGCCGGGCCCCGCCCTGGACGAGTTCGCGGCCGTGGTCGAGTGGCTTGGCTGCCGCATGCAGAAGCTGAGCAGGCCCTACGACTACGCCGTGCGCGGGCTCACCGGCCGACATGCGGGCGTTTCCGCCGTTCGCGCCGCTCGACCTCGACCCGCGCCACATGACGGAGGTGGACTCGGCAAACCGGATCATCCGGGTGTTCGTGCTGTCGAGCGTCCCGCGTCCCGAACTGGCCCGCGCCTACTTCGACGCCATCGCCCGCCATCTGGAGGGCAATTGGCTCCTGGAGGTGATCGCAGCGCACGGGGACCCCGCCGAGCACACTGCGCACATAGCGCAGTGGTGGTTCCCGGGCCCGGCTGAGCCCGTCCCGGCGCGTCCGGTCGCGTCGTCTCCGTTGCAGCCCGCCATCCCGGCCTGACCTGGGGTGTGGCGCGGCCGCTGGGCCACGACATACGGGGCAGGCGGGGCCGCAACGCCATGTGGTCGCGGACCGCCCTCACTCCGATGACCTCGCCGTGGGTCCCGTGGACCTTGGAGCGCCGCAGCGGAACCCAGGTGACAAAGGCGGCGTCGAGCTCCTCGATCGAGGAGAATGCCCGCCCGGCCAGGACATGGTCACGGACGATGGCGACCTGCCGCTCGACCCGGCCTTTGCCGGTGGGCCGGCAGGCGGCCAGCACATCGGGGTCGAAGTCGTAGTGTCCAGCGAAGGCGACCGCCTCCGGATGCAACGGAACAGTCTCACCCGGGGCTACGTGGCGGCGGACCACCGTCTTGGTGCGGTCGTAGACGATCGACATCGGCACCCCGCCGAAATGCTCGAACGCCCGGCGGTGGCAGTCGAAGAAGCTCGCCAGATCCTGGCTGGTGGTGAAGCAGCAAAACGGGTCGCGCGAATAGGACAAGGTCATGTGGAACGAGTAGACCTTCCCGATGCCGACATGGGCCAAGATCTTGCCCTCGTCGCCCCAGTCCACCTGGGCCTGAGCCCCCGGCACCACCTCGAATCGGCGATGCAGTCCCGCCAGTTCGCCCGGGCTGATACCGAGTTCGGCCGCGATCCGCGGCCGCGCCTCCTGCAAGTAGATCTTGACGCGCTGGTAGTTGCCGGTGAATCCGTAGTCTGGCACCAGACGCTCGTGGATCACCGCCCCCTTGAGCAGGATCTCCGCCCGCAACATGGCGTCGATCAGCGGCGCGACCTCGTCCACCACCCGCTGCCGTGGCCGAGTGCTGGGTGCCCTCTTCGGCGGCACCATCGGAACCTCGCCCGACAGGTACTTGGCGACCGTCCGC
Organism: Nonomuraea sp. NPDC049269; assembly: GCF_043197155.1. Lineage (NCBI taxonomy): Bacteria > Bacillati > Actinomycetota > Actinomycetes > Streptosporangiales > Streptosporangiaceae > Nonomuraea > Nonomuraea sp. NPDC049269. Next base: position 1,067,263 of record NZ_JBICSO010000003.1, on the reverse strand, counting down.
CGGTTCAGCCCGGTCGCGGCCGCGATCTCCCGCAAGCTCATCGCGCCGGACTCATTCAGGCTGCGAAATCGCCTCAGTTCCAACCAGCGATGCGGGTCCAAGACCACATTTGTCGTGGTCGAACCGGGCGGGCTGGCCGCCTGAGCCGAGGCGCGGTAGTTGTCACAAAGGCAGGATTCCTGTCACCGCAGCTCTATCCTTGCCCGGTGATCAACCTTCAGATCCGTGGCGACGGGCCCGAGGTCATGGCGAGGACCAGACACGGCCTGTCTTGGAGCGATGCGTTGGCCAACCTCGACCGGGCCCAGTTTCCGATGTTCGGCCATCTGATCCCATATGGCGACACGATCTTCAATCATCGGCAGATCGATACCCTGCTGGACGAACTACTACGACTCCCCGCAGGGCTGATCACCGACGCCTTCGCCGAAGCGCTCCGCGAGCTGTGCAGCATGGCCCAAGAGGCACCACACCGCTATCTGTGGTTCGTCGGAGACTGACACGCCCCGCACCGGCGGTGACAGCCATCGAGCTTCGGCTCATGCGGTTGGCTGTTGGCGCTGGTGACAAGTAGCGCGCCGATTTGGTGACAACTACCGTGCCTCGATGCGTCCGGAGGCCCAGGCCAGCAGCCGCCTGCGGTGACAACTATCGCTGCGGCACGCCGCCGGGCGCCGTGAACGCGGCTGATCACCGGGACGTGTCCAGGGCACCGAACTCGGCGCGGGCGGCCTCGACGGCCTCGGGGTATGCCTGGCGTTTGTCGTGTTCGGCCAGGGCGCGGTAGATGCTGGCCAGGCTGGGGTTGCGGCCCTTGCGCTTGCCGGTGGGGATGATCAGATCGGGCTGGATCGACTCCACGGACTCGCCGGCGGCGCGGCGGCGGAGCACGGTGTGCAGCATGTCGTCGGTGATGACGGGTGGGCGGCCGCCGTGTTTGCCTTTGCGAGCGGCCGCGTCGAGGCCTTCGAGGGTGGCTTCGCGGACGTTCTCGCGTTCGGTCTCGGCCATCGCGGCGAAGAAGCCGAACAGGATGCGGCCCAGGCCGGTGGGGTCGTAGATGCCGGGCAGCGGCCCGGCGAGCATCTCCAGCACCAGGCTGTGTGCGGTGAGGTGGTCGGCCAGGGCGGTGAGCTCGGCGGCGTCGCGGCCCAGGCGTTTCATCTCATAGACGGTGAGGATGATGCGGCAGTACGGGGCGTGCGCCTTGATCTGGCGGGCCAGGGTTAGGCGGCCTCGAACTGGGGGCGGACCCGCATCCGGCTGCTGATCTTCTCGGCGAAGATCTTGTCCCGGCCGATGCCGTGCGCGGCCAGCGCGTCCAGCTGGGACTGCAGTTCCTGGGTGAGGGTGGAGCAGCGAGCTTAGCCCGATGCGGATGTCGGCGCTCGGAGTGTCCGGCGCGACGGTGGCCGGGGCCCGTTTATGAGAACCGCGTAGGCTCGCGAGGCACGTTCTCAACCAAGATCAACGCGGTTTTGGGGCTCATGCCACGATTTTACGGCCACCCTAGAAGACGCGGGCGGCGCGCAGCCGGACCGGCTCTTATCGGAACGGATATACCCGGAACATACCGGCTGGCGCTACATTTCGCGCCATGCGCGCGATCATCGCTGTGTTCCTCTGGCTCAACCCGCTATCCGCGGCGGTCCAGCCGAGATTCCCCGTGCCGATGGACTTGTGTGCGGCGGTCGACGAAGCCTTGGTCAAGCGGCTCGTGCCAGATGCAAAGGCGAGGCATGACGGGCTCGACTGCGCCTGGACGAGCCGAAGTGTGGGCCTGACGGTCAAATCGGTCAGTGCGAACGGGAAGACGCTGGACTACACCTCCGAGGCACTGCACGAGCTCCACACAATTGGTAAGGACGTGGAGCCGTGGGACCGCACCTCCGCGCAGGCGCACGAGGCCTATCGGAAGCGCCTGGCCGACGACCTCCGCCCGTCCCGGCTGACCATCTGGCAGGAGCCCGACATCGGGGTGACCGGCGACAGGCGGCGCGGCGTGACCACGACGGCGGCGCGTGCGGTGCAGGGCGTGGGCGATGAGGCCCACGAGGTCGATTACCTCACCCCCCGCACGAAGCGGCCGGAGCGCGTCTACGTCGTCTTCCGCGCCGGCAACCTCCTGCTGGAGGTCGCCTACACCGGGATCGACGGCCGCGTGAGCGCCGAGCGTCTGCGTCAGGGAGCGGTGTCGGTGAGCAGTCGCATGGCCGCCACGCTCGGCCGGATGAGCCCGCCGGAGCAGACGCCCGCGACAACACCCGGCACCTACGCGGAGACGCCGATTGCGTGCGCCATGCTCACTCCGGCACAGATCAAGCAACTGAAAGCCGGAGACATGAAAGCGACCGGCTACCAACCCGACCGCTGCGAGTGGGGGCTGATGTTCGCGGATCCGCTGTTGACAGTGCAGTTCTCGGCACCCCAGAGGGGTCCGGCGGGCGATGGCATCGCTCAGGCGAAGGAGATGTTCGCCGGATGGAGGACACAGGAGTCGACCGCCGCGGACATCGGCGACATCGGGGACGAGGCGTTCGCCTCCAAGTCTGCGGTGGTCTTCAGGAAGACCAACCTGATCGGTCTCGTCACGGCGACGCCCCGGGCCCGCGCCGAGCAGGCCGCCCGGTGGATCGTGGCGGCTCTGCCATGATCAGGATCCTCGCGGCCGTTCTCGTGCTGCTCACCGCCGCCTGCTCGGCGGATCCGGCGCCCGCCAGGCCCATGCAGGCGTCCAGCACGCCGCAGGCGGGACCCGGCAGGTATACCCGGACGCCGGATCCGTGCTCTCTGCTCACCGCTGAGGGGGTGGAGCGGTTGGTCCCGCTGGCCGAGCAGAGGTACGACAAAACGGAGTGCACCTGGTCGACCCCACGTCATCTTGCGCCGGCGAACTCGCACTACACGCTCACGCTCGTCGTCCACCTGGCCACCGACGTCGCGGCGGCGGGCACGTATCTGAAGGAGCAGACCGAATCCCGCCCCGCGTTCGGGAGGTTTTATGTCAAGGGGAAGGCATCCGCTGTTTCGGGGGTGGGTGATGAGGCGGTCACCCTTGAGACGTCAAGATCCACGCTCCTGGTCTACCGGCTCAGCAACGCGGTGATCACCATTCAGTACGGCAGGGCCGTACAGGATGAGGCCCTGCAGGCCGACCCGCGGCAACGTGACAACGCGAGGAAGGCGGCGCTGTGGGTGGCGCAGGCCATGGATCGGCCCGCGCCCGCCGTCAACCCGTCGGACGGGCGGTTCGCCGCGGCGCCGTACGCGTGCGCACTGCTCGAGGACGGCGTCCCCGTGTCGGCGACCGTGTGCAACGACGGCGGTGTGATCGTCCAGGTACGGCTCGCGCCGCCGTGGCAGGGCAAAAGCGGGATCGCCGTGGCCAAGGAGATGATGGCCCATTACAGAAGCAAGCCGTTCAAGCCTGTGAAGAGCCTCGGGGATGAGGCGTTCCTCAAGAAGGACATCATGTGGGTCCGGGTGAGCAACCTCGTGCTGAAGGTCGGTAACGGCACGAGAGCCGACGTCGCCCGGGTCCTGGATCGCCTGCCGCCACCGTGAGCTGATTTCAAGACCGGTGAGTGGCTGTCTCGATTCCTCTCTTGGAGCCATCAGTACGCGGGCAACACCACGATGGGCTGGCCTGCCAGTAGGAGTGGAACGGCGAACCGGGTTTAGTGTCACATCTGTTGACGCTGTGCGGGATGATGATCGGCGGCGGTCCCGTCGTGATCTCTGGCGGGAGCCACTGGCCAGCCGATATCTCTACAGGAGAGGTGCCTGATGGCCCTGTCGGCGATGACGGCGGAGCAGCGTGCGAAGGCGTTGGCGAAGGCGGCCCAGGCGCGTACGGCGCGTCGTGCGCTGTTGGCGGAGGTGGCGTCCGGCGCGGTGAGTGTGGCGGAGGTGTTCGAGCGAAGCGGGCAAGATCTGGTGGGCAGGACACGGGTGGCTCCGGTCCTGCGGGCCGTTCCCAGGTATGGGCCGGCCCGGGTCGCGGCGTTGTTGGCCACCTCCGGGGTGCAGGAGAAACAGCGTGTTGGCGCGCTGAACGACCAGCAGCGCGAGCGACTCTTGCGGGCTTTGATCAGATGACAGCGCCGAGACTGATCGTGCGAGCTATCGGAGCTCCGCGTTCGGGTGAGGTTGGCTCTGCAGGCGATGGCGAAGTTCGGCCTCCTGCGCCGTCAGCGCCTGGCCCGGGCGTCGGATGCGGGCCGGGCGGGGTCGGGGGATGTCTTCGCCTTGCAGGAGGGCGAAGTCGGCGTGGGCCGCCTCGACGGCTTCGGGGTAGGCCTGCTGCTTGGCGTGTTCGGCGAGTGCGCGGTAGATGCTGGCCGCGCTGGGGTTGCGGCCCTTGCGCTTACCGGTGGGGATGATCAGGTCACCTCGGATGGATTCCACCGTCTCGCCGGTGGCGCGGCGGCGCAGCACGGTGTGCAGCATGTCGTCGGTGATGACCGGGGGCCGGCCGCCGTGGTTGCCGTTGCGGGCGGCGGCATCGAGTCCTTCCAGGGTGGACTCGCGGATGGCTTCGCGTTCGGTCTCGGCCATCGCGGCGAAGAAGCCGAACAGCATCCGGCCCGGCCCGGACGGGTCGTAGATCCCGGCCAGCGGCCCGGCAAGCATCTCCAGGACCAGGCCATGCGCGGTCAGGTGGTCGGCCAGCGCGGTCAGCTCGGCGGCGTCGCGGCCCAGCCGCTTCATCTCATACACCGTCAGGATGACCCGGCAGTGCGGGGCGTGCGCCTTGATCTGCCGGGCCAGCGCGAGCGCCGCCTCGAACTGCGGGCGCACCTTCACCCGGGTCGAGATCTTCTCGGAGAAGATTTTCTCGCGACCGATCCCGTGCGCGGCCAGCGCGTCCAGTTGCGACTGCAGTTCCTGGGTGAGCGCGGAGCAGCGGGCGTAGCCGATCCGGATGTCCGCTGACGGCCCACTGAGCGGCGCGGGCGGTGGTGTGCCCGGCCGCCAGGGCTGGCCCGGGTTCCGGTCGGCCGGGGTGATCACCCGCAACAGCTTCGCCAGCCGGACCACCTTGGTGAACCGGCCGGTGTGGTAGGTGCCGGCCACCGCGCCCGAACGCGACCGGCACGGCGAATTCGGCGCTACCGCGCATCGCGGACACGGGTGACGCTCGACCTCATCAGCGTCACGGGTGTGTTCATCGGCGATAGCGGACAGATGGGCGGGTTCGCGGGGTTCCGGGGCCTGAGCCATGCCCCAGAGGCTCTCACAAACATTTCCCAAAATGCGAAGATCTGCCGCCTTGCATGAGAACGAGTTCTGAGAAGAGATCAGCCCCCTCCGGCGATCAAAACCGGCACCCTCGGGCCGTCTGGCGATCTTCTCTGACAATAGACCGTTTATGAGAGCGGGTCCGAGGGGTTGCCTGCCGGCGGCTGGCAGTCTTCAGTGGCGCGCAGGTGCCGGACTGCTTGGCTGCGGGTGAACGCGCCGGGTGCGGGACTAGCTCGCACGGCGCGTTCAAGTGGTCTCATCCGGCCGCCCCGGTGGAGCGGGCCGCGTACGGCGAAACTGTAGTAACTGCCCTGCTACTCGTTGGCGACATCGGGTCGATGATTCTCCTGACCAGCCGGTACGGATGCCATGGGGCAGTCCGGCCTCTGGTCTCTCCTGGTGATCGGTAGCCTGCAAGTCACATGTAAGCCTGCACGTCTAGACATACATATGTGAACTAAGACGCCGAAATTCGCGTGAAGACGGCGTTCCATCCGTCATCGCCGTGAACGAGCCCGATCATCTCGTTACAATGCCGACTCCGCTGAAGGATGGGAGCGCTCCGCATGGCGCTGGAGATCAGATTCCTCGGCCCGTGGCAGGTCCTGGCCGCTGACGAGCCGGTCCGGCTCGCCGGGCAACGACGAATCGGCGTGCTGGCCAGACTCGCCCTGGACGCCGGGCAGGTCGTACACGCCGAGCGGATCCTCACCGACATTTGGGGACAGAGCTCCGCGGCGACCGTGGCCAAACAACTCCACATCGTGATCTCCAAACTCCGCGAAACCCTCGGACCCCACACCACCGAAGAGATCATCCAGACCATGCCCGGCGGCTATCGGCTCGCGCTCGAACCCGACCACATCGACGCCCACCTGTTCACCCGCCTGGCCAAACGCGCCCGCACCGCCCAGGCGCAAGGGGGCAGGGCCGCCGCGGACGCCCTGTTCCGCACAGTCCTGCAGTTGTGGCGAGGCGAACCACTGGCCGGACTGACCGACCCCTGGGCACGAATCGAAGCCACCCGCCTGGAAGAAGAACACCGCACCGTCCTGGAAGACCACGCCGATCTCCGCCTCGCCGCTGGCGACCACCACGCGCTGGCCGCCGACCTGGCCGTACACGTGCGGGCCCACCCACTACGCGAACGCCCCGCCGCCCAACTCATGCTCGCCCTGCACCGTGCCGGCCGCCCATCCGAAGCGCTCGCCGTTTACCAGGACACCCGCCGGATCATGGTCTCCGAACTCGGCCTCGAACCCGGCGCCGAACTACGCCGCCTGCACCAGGCCGTCCTGGTCAAGGACCCCGTCCTCGACCTGACCACCCCGGCCCAACAGGTCACTCTCAGCGAGCCGTACATCCCGGCCGAACTGCCCGCCGACACCCACGCCTTCACCGCCCGCGCCACCGAGATCCACCGCCTGCGCACCGCACTCGGCCCAGCCGACAGCCCCACCCACGGGCCTGCCATCACCGTGATCGACGGACCCGGCGGCATCGGTAAATCCGCCCTGGCCGTTCACGTCGCCCACGCCATGGCCGCCCGGTTCACCGACGGCGTCATCTACCTCAACTTGCACGGATCCACCGCCGGACTCGACCCACTGACGCCGGCCCAAGCCCTGCGCCACCTGCTGCGCTCCCTCGGCCTGGACGGCGCCGCCGTCCCCGCCGACCTGGGCGAGGCCGCCGCCCGCTACCGCTCCCTGACCGCGACCTGCAACCTGCTGGTCATCCTGGACAACGCCCGCGATGTCCACCAGATCCGCCCGCTCATCCCCGCCGGCCCCGGCTGCCGGGTCCTGATCACCTGCCGGGACCCCCTGGCCACCCTGGACAACGCCCGCCACCTCCACCTGGGCACCCTGAACGCCGCCGACGCCGCCGCGCTATTGTCCCGCCTGGCCGGACCCGACCGAGTCCGCGCCGAACCGCACGCGGCCGAGCGGGTTGTCCAGCTGTGCGGCGGCTTCCCCCTCGCCCTGCGGATCGTCGGCGCCCGCCTGGCGGCCCGCCCCGACTGGACCCTGTCCGACCTGGAAGGACGGCTGGCCGACGCCACCCGCCGTCTGGACGTGCTGGAGTACGCCGACCTGGCCGTCCGCGCCAGCATCGCGGTCAGCCACCACCACCTCCGAGAAGAACCCGCCGGCCGTGACGCCGCCCACCTGCTGCCCCTGCTCGGCCTGCTCGGCCTGCCCACGCACACCCCCGCCGTCACCGCCACCCTGACCAGCTGGCCCCACCACCGCGCCGAAGCCGCCCTGGAACGCCTGCAGGACGCCCGCCTCCTCGAGGCCGCCGGGCCCGACCGCTACCAGTTCCACGACCTGGTCGGTCTATATGCCCGCGAACGGGCACACCAGGACCTGCCGGAGGAGGAACGCACCGCCGCCGTCCGGCGCGCGCTCCACCACTACCTGACCACCCTCTGGATGGCGAGCACCCTCCTCAACAAGGATCCCGTAGTGCGATGCCCCGTCGAGTTGCCCGACATCACCTTCAAGGAACCGGCCGAGGCGAGACGATGGGTCCAGGATGAGCGGGACAACCTGCTCGCCGCCGCGCAGCAGGCTTTGGCCGGCCCCGACCCGGCGACCGCCATCGGCCTGGCCATCGGACTCCACTGGCCTTTCTGCTACCAGGGCTGGCACACGCAACTGGCTGACATCTACGCGCACGCCATCGAGGTGGCCGATCGCATCGCGGCATGGGAGGACAAGGCCCAGCTCCGCAGCTTCCTGGGTTGGGTCTACCGGGACCAGGGCCGCTACGACGCCGCGATCGCGCAACTGAAGACGGCTCTCACCGACTGGGATCGCGCGGAACTGCCCCGAAGGAAGGTGGGAGCCCTCAGCAACCTCGGTGTCATCCACACGATCGTGGGCCGTCTCGACGACGCGCTCGCTTACCTGGAGTCGGCTCTGACGCTCAACGACGACGCCGAACGCCCTGGGGCCCCGGCCGTGCTCCGCAACAACCGGGTGCATGTCTACTACCGGCAGGGGCGCTTTGACGAGGCGATCGCCGAAGCACGCCAGTTGGTGGAGCTGTGGCCGAAGACGGACCCGCTCGCCGGTGCGGGCTCGGCACACGACTCGCTGGGCGACATCTACCTCCATGCCGGTCGGCTGACCGAGGCGGTGGACAGCTACACGACGGCCGCGCGGCGGTTCCGCGAGTCGGGATACCACCTGAAGGAAGCCAGGTCACGCTGGTGGTTCGGCATCGCGCTGCACGACCTCGAACGGCACGGCGAAGCACGGAAACAGTGGGAGGGCTCCGTCCGCCTCCTGCGCGACGCCCGCCTGCTCACGCCAGGGGAGGCGACCGAGATCCTCGCCCAGCCCGTGCCGGAAACACCCCAGCCGATCAAGAACATGCTCTGACCCTTCATTCCGGTGCGTGTCCCACGTTGGTGCGTACCCTGCTCGCGACCGCATGAGCACCCGCGACGAACCAGCCCGCCGACCACGCCGATCCGCCGCCGCTCGACACCATGGTCGAGGACGACGATGAAGGTAAGGAGGCATAGGTGCGGCTGCCGGTCGATCCGTCCGAACCCATGGCTTGCTGGCTGGCGATCATCTAGGCCAGCCTGCGACTTCCCCCGCTTTGCGCGAGGTTGCCGCAACCGTGGCGCCCGCGGGTGTGGTGGGCGGTCATCGTGGGGACGGACGATAACGGGGTGAGCACTGCGAGTGAAGGACACGCACAAGCCAGGCCGAACAACGCGAGCCCCGGCGGCCGGACCGCGACATTGGCGGGGCGCGCCCTGGCCATGAGCCGGTACGAGATACTCGCGCCGCACCTGCACGAGGAGGTGCCGCTGGCACGGTTGGCGGCCGACCAGGGCGAGGGTGGCCCCTCCTACCGGACCTTGCAGCGGTGGCTGGCCGGCTACCGGCGCGCCGGCCTGGACGGCTTGGCTCGTGCCAGCCGCAGCGACAAGGGCCTACGCCGCTTCCCGGACGAGCTGGTGGCGTTCGTCGAGGGGCTTGCCCTGCGCAAAGCCTCGCCCCAGCGCGGCAACGATCCACCGGCAGGCCGAGAGCGTCGCCAAGGCACGCGGCTGGCCGGTGCCGGGCTTCTGGACCGTGCACGGCATCGTCGCCGACCTCGACCCTGCGTTGGTCACCCTCGGCGTGGACGGCACCAAGAAGTACCGGGAGTCCTTCGAGCTGGTGTACCGGCGCGAAGCCAAGAGCCCGACGGCACCTGGCGGTTCCTGATCGACGATCCGACCTTCGGCTTGAGCCATCACCACGAGGTGGAATCGATACAAGGAGCACAACACCGTCGAGCGCTGCGTCAACAAGCTTCGCCAGCACCTGCCGTGGCCACCCGCTTCAACAGACGTGAGCGGACCTACCAGGGCACCCTCGACGTCGCATCGATCTGATCCGGCTCGAAGAGCCAGTCACATGATCACGGCTGAAGCTCCGAGGACTTCTCCCTTCGGCTCAGCGTCGGTCGCGGCAATCACCGACATTCTTGGATGGACAGGGCGACTCGTTAGGCTGCGTCACAACGAGGTCGCGAGCGGGTGAGTTGGGAGGTGACGGGTGGCTGGGGAAGCGGCGCGGCTGCTGGTGCGCTTCGGCCGCCGGTATGCGGCCGCAGTGCGTCTGGCGACGCTGGTTCCGATCTGCGGGATCGCCCTGTTCCGCGCCCCTCCCGAGCACTTGACGAGTACCGCGTACGTGGTCGGCGTCGCGGCCGCCTGGACCTGCGGATACGCGTGGTGGCTGCGCGCGGGCCGGAGAAGCCTGCCGGTGGCTCTGGACGTGGTCGTCCTGCTGGGGCTGTTCGCGAGCGTCTTCTGGACCGGCGCCGTTGAGGACACGAACACCGGGTGGCTGCGGCTCCTCGTCACCTTCGCCTGTGTGACGTGCCAGTGGCACACTGCGCCCTTGGCGGGCGGCGCGGCGGCGCTGGCGGCCGGGGGCGGGGCGGCGGTCCTCCTCACCGCGGCGGGAGCGGCGGACGTGGACGCGAGCCTGATCGGAGGGACAGTGTGGATGGTGCCGGCGGCCGCGCTGTCCAGAGCGGCTTGGGCGCTCGTCCAGCGCGCCGCGAAACGGGCCGACCGAATGGCGGCCGAGGCCGTGCGGGCGCGCGGCGAGTCGCTGGTGGCCGCGGCAGTTCGTGCCGAGGAACGCGAGCTCGCCAACGCATTACACGACACGGCGGCGACGACCCTGCTGATGGTCGGCATCGGGCAGGTGCGTTCGGACGCGGACTGGCTGGCACCGCAGGCACGCCGCGATCTGGACAGGCTGCGCTCCGACAACGAGCGGGCACCGCAGCACGCCGACCTCGTCGATCTGCTGCGCGCCGACCTCGATGCCACGCATCTGACCGTGGAGTTCGACGCCCCTGCGCAGCTGCGGCTTCCGTTCGACGTCGCCAGGGCGATCGCCGACGCGGCGCGGGAAACCCTCACCAACGTACGCCGCCACGCGGGCACGACGCGCGCGACCGTCCGGCTGCGCGGGGACGCGCGGACGCTGCGACTCGACATCGCCGACCAGGGGAAGGGATTTTCGCCGACGGACGTGCTGGCCACCCGCCGCGGCATACGCGAGTCCGTGCGCGGCAGGATGAGCCGCCTCGGCGGCACGGCCACGATCACCTCCGCCGAAGGCGAAGGCACCCTCGTACGGCTGGAATGGCATGGCGGCCATGAGTGACACCCTCGAAGAGGTGACGCGCGCGCAGCTGAGGCACGGCCTGCGGATCGCGGCGCTGCTCGTTGCCACGGCGATCGTGTTCGGGCTCGGACTGGCCAACTTGCTGCACCACTTGGACACCCATGAGTCACCACTCACGCAGCTGGCCGCCTTCGCGGCACTGGGAGCAGTGCTCGCCGGTGAGGCCACGCTGCTCGTTCGAGGGCGTTCGTGGAGCCGGCTGCGCGGGCCCGCCATCGCCATTGTGCTCGGTGCGTCTGCTCTGTCGTATGCGACCCTGCCGGAAGGGCGCACATCGACCACCGTGGATTGGATTTTCGGTGCTGCCAACTGGGTGGGCATCGTCGTGCTGCTCGACCGTCCGCTGCGGACCGCAGCGTCGTTCCTGCTGGCCCATGAGCTCGCTGCCCTGCTCAACCTGGTCCTGCTCGATGACCCCAGCCGGCAGGCACTGGCTCGGCTCGCCACCGGCTCGGTGACCGTGATCGGCTTCCCTCTGTGTTTGGCCGTGGTGGCGGCCGTCCTGCGCGGTCTCAGCGCGGCGGCGGCGGCCTCCCGCAGGGAGATCGAGCAGGTGCGTGTCGCCGAGGCCGTCGCCGCGGAGTCCCACCGCCGCAGGCAGCAGCGGTTCGCCGAGCTGTCGGCGACCACGGTCCCGCTGCTGGAGGGGCTTGCGGACGGCTCGCTCCGCCCCGAGGACCCGGTGGTCCAGCGGCGGTGCGCCATCGAGGCGGCCCGGATGCGGAGGCTGTTCGCCGAGGGCGACACTGTCGCGAATCCCCTGTTGCACGAGCTGCGCCACTGTATCGACGTGGCGGACCGCAAGGGCGTCGTGGTGGAACTGGACGCACGCGGCCAGTGGCCGACGCCGCCCGTGGCCGTTCGGCGCGATCTGACCGAGGCGGTGCTCATCGTGCTCGCCACCGCCGCCTCCCGGGCACGGGTCACCGTCGTGGGGAGTGCGGACCTGGTATCGGTCAGCGTGGTCGCGAACTGCGGTGAGGTGAACGTGCCGAGCCCGGTGACACCCGGCGTACGGGTCGAAGCGTTGAACACCGACGATATGGTCTGGATGGAGGCCCGATGGCAGCCGATTCGGCAGCGGACGAGCTGATCACTGCGGTGATCATAGATGATCATGCGGCCATCGCCGCAGGCGTGCGCTCTTGGTGCTCCGAAGCCGTGCCGCCGATCAATCTCATCGATGCCGGGGACCGGCTCGCTGATATATGGACCGGACCCGGTGCCGTCGCCGACGTGGTGATCTTCGATTTGGAGTTGGTGCCGCGCAGACCGGACTTCGGCGAGCTTCGCAGGCTGGTCGACAGCGACAGGCGCGTGATCGTGTATTCCCAGCACACCGACGATGCGACCGCGATCAAATGCGTAGACCTCGGCGCGCTCGCCTACCTGACCAAGCGTGAGGGACCTGACCACCTGGTACCCGCCATCCGGGCGGCCGCGCTGGGCGAGCCCTACACCCCTCCGTCGCTGTCCGGGGCGCTCATCGCCGATGACGACCCCGGCCGGCCGCGCCTGTCCCAGCGCGAAACCGAGGTGCTGCGGGCGTGGTTCGTGTCCTCGTCCAAGGAACTCGTCGCCGCGAAGCTCAACATTACTGTCAAGACCGTTGACACCTATATCGCGCGGGTGCGGGTGAAGTACGCCAACGTGGGACGGGCCGCCCGTACCAAGAGCGAACTCGTCGGCAGGGCCCTCGATGACGGACTCATCACGCTCGCCGAGCTCAACCAAACGGTGACCCCGATGTAGGGCGTTCACCGGACACCGGCCCGCCCTGTGCCTTCGTAGAGTAATGATCAGTCGCGGCGCAGCCGCGCGGATACCCTCTGCGACGGGGCAGCGGGGATGGATGTGAAAGTAATGGGGGAAGGTTCCTGCCTTGCCGTTGATCTTCGCGACGGGCGCGTTCACGGTTGCTCGCACAGGTGAGGATTCGTGTGCGAAGTGATCGACTAGTTCTGGTCGATGTCGAACGCGGAGACGGGCACCGGCACCTCGACGGGGGGTCGGCGGTGGCGTTGATGAGAGACAGCGCCACCGCCGGGCGATGACGCCGTTCCAGCCGGAGCCGTCCATCCAGCCGCGGTGGACAGCACGATCGTCGGGATCGAGGCGTGGCGCTTGAGGCTTTCGCGCCCTGCGTCGAGTCACCGGGCAGGAGAGCCGTCGGCACGAGCCGGCTGTCCTGCACCTACCAGCAGATGTGTCCTTCCCTTCATGTCGGCTATCCAAGAAGACAGGGAGAGCCCTGATGGGACTGGAGATCAAATTCCTGGGGCCATGGGAGGCCACAGCGAACGGTGAGCCGGTGAAGGTAACCGGTGAACGGCGGGTTGGGGTCTTGACCAGGCTGGCACTGAGCGCTGGGCAGCCGGTCCCCGCGGAGGAACTCCTTACCCAAGTATGGGGCCAGAGCACAGCGACGACGGCAAACAAACAACTGCACATCGTAGTGTCGAAGCTGCGCAGCTTACTCTCACCGCACCAAGACGACGACATCATCACGACCGTCTCCGGCGGCTACCAGCTGAATCTCGCGTGCGAGCGCATCGACGCCCACCTGTTCACGCTCCTGGCCCACCAGGCACGTGCCGCATGGGCCCAGGGCGAGATCGCGAGGGCGGACGCACTGTTCCAGCGGGCTCTGGCTCTGTGGCGGGGTAACGCGCTGCCAGACATGACCGCCTCATGGGCCCAGGTCGAGTCCGCCCGCCTGCAAGAGGAGCACCTGACCGCACTGGAAGACCATATCAACCTCCGTCTGGCGGCCGGTGATCATCACGCGGTGGTACCGGCGCTCATGGCCCACGCCGAGGCCCACCCGCTGCGGGAACGCCCTCGCGCCCAGCTGATGCTGGCGCTGTACCGGGCCTCCCGATCGTCCGAAGCCCTCGCGGTGTACCAGGAGACTCGCCGCGTCATGGTCGATGAGCTGGGCATCGAACCAGGAGCGGTGTTGCGTCGGCTGCAGCAGGCGGTGCTCCGGCGAGATCCCGCACTCGACCTCACCTCCCCGGCGCAGCGAACCACGCTCACCGAGCCCGTCATCCCGGCCGAACTCCCCGCCGGCACCCGGACGTTCACCGCGCGCGCCACCGAAATCGCCTGGCTGCACAAGACGCTCACCGACACCGGGCGCGGATCGCCAGCCGTCGCTGCGATACATGGCCCCGGCGGGATCGGCAAATCCGCGCTGGCCGTCCACGCCGCGCACGCCATCGCCGATCACTTCGCTGACGGCGTTCTCTACGTCGATCTGCGCGCCGCCACCGCCGGGCTCCAGCCGCTGTCGCCGGTCGAGGCTCTGAGCCGGCTGCTGCGCTCACTCGGGCTCGACGGCGCCGCCATACCGCCCACCCTGGACGAGGCCGTCGCCCGATACCGCTCCCTTACCTCGACGCGCAACCTGCTGGTCATCCTCGACGACGCGTTCGACGCGAGCCAGGTCCGGCCTCTCATTCCCACCGGGCCCGCGTGCGCGGTCATCATTACCAGCCGCCAGATCATGGCTTCACTCGATATGCCGAGCCATCTGCACCTGACTGGGCTCGACCACGCCGACGCGGCCGCGCTGTTCGCCCGCCTCGCGGATCCCGGCCGAGTCTGTGCCGAGCCGGAAGCGGCACGCCAGATCGTACGGCAATGTAGCGGCCTTCCCCTCGCGCTCCGCATCTCGGCGGCACGCCTGGCTGCTCGCCCCGAGCGCAAGCTGTCCCATCTGGCCGATCAGCTCGCCAACCCAGGCCGCCGCCTCGATGCCCTCCAACACGCCGACCTGTCGATGCGGGACAGCATCGCGGTCAGCCTCCAGCACCTTCCAAATGAGCCTGCAGGTCACGACGCCGCCCACGCATTCTTCTTGCTCGGCCTCCTGGAAACCTCCACCCACACGGCGGCTGCCGCGTCCGCTCTCACCGACTGGCCGGAATACCGCGCGGAAGCCGCGCTCAACCGTCTCTTGGACGTCCGCCTTATCGAATCCGCCGGGCCCGGCCGCTACCGGATGCACGACCTGATCCGCCTCTATGCCCGCGAGCAGGCCGCCCATCACATGCCTGAACCTGTGCGCATCACCGCCACCCGCCGCGCGTTCCATCACCCGCCAACGCCGGTTCCGGCACACCTCTCGCCGCGCGCCTGCTTTAGCGCGTCATGTGGCGCACATACGCCGACATGGCCCGCATGGAGGAACTCCTCACGACCAGCGACCTGCACTGCACTTCGGTGCGCCCGACCCGGCTGACCGACCAGCTCGCCACCGGCCGCCCCCATCTCCATCGGCGCCACCGACAAGGTGGGCGCCACCACCGCCCGAGCCGACCTCACCGCCTTCATCCGCACCGCGGTCGCCGTCTCATCCTGAGGCTCCCGGGGTTCAGATGGGAGGAGACCTCCGTGCCGGCCAGCGTCAGAACGCCAAAGCGTCCCAGAGTCTCCGCAGTTCCCTCCGGACACGCGATGAAGACCATCCGGCCTGAGGGCACTCCGGTCTGTGGCTGTTCTCGTCTACGATCAAGCCCCACATTGGGGAGGCTCACAAGGCCACGAACGCCTAACAGATGGTTTCCTCGCCTCAGCGTAGGGCCATGTACACGGCCCTACAGGACCGCTCTCAGCCTTGATCGTTCGTGCGCCCATGGCTCTTGCTGATGCGGCGACAGGCCAGCGGTCGGCGTGTTCGTTGGGTATGGCGGCGCGGCGCGCCGCCGCAAGGCGGTGTGGGATCGCGCTGTGCTCCTCATCCGGGCCGGAGGCCCTCAGAAGTACGGTGTCCAGCCGGAGCCGATCGCGGTGGCGGGGCCGAACTTGTTGCCGCCTTCGCCGTTCCAGATGGTCAGCGTTCCGGTGGCGGCGGAGAAGAGGTCGCCCACGCCGTCGGCATTGAAGTCCGACGTGGCCGATGCACCCATTTCGGCGTAGTGCGGGTTCTGCGCGTGGGTGAGGGTCTCCCAGCCCAGGAAGTGGGACACCCCGGCGGGGCGGTTCTGCTCGACCCACTGCTTGGCGTAGGGAATGTCGTCGTATCCGAGACGTTGGTGCAGCGCGTTGTAGCCGACCTCGAAGTGGTCCCCGAGGTCCTTGGTGACCTTTCCGCCGCACAGCCAGGACGGCGCCGTCCCGCCCAGTTGCAGTCGAGCGTGGAAGTCCATCGCGTATCGCAGCCGGTGCTTGGCCGTGGCGTACAGGTCCACGCCCTGGTGGCTGGCCGTCTCCGCGACGTGGGAGATGGCGGCGAGGCCCCATCCGGTGTGCCAGAAGTCGCGGCAGGTCTCCTGGGTCAGGCCGTCTACGAACTTGGTCTGCCCGTGCCAGTAGTCGATGATCTCGGCTTTGGTGTTGTACGTGCTGCCCGGTGGTGCCTTGGGCAGCGAGCCGTCCGTCGCGAGGTAGATGTAGGCGGGCAGCCTGCCGCGCCAGGTTGTGACCGCTCGGTCGAAGGAGGCACGGTCGTCCAGGTGCACGGCGATACCGATGGCGGCATCCGTCATGATCAGTTCCCAGTTGCCGTTGTGGTTGGGGCTTCCGGCGATCACGGTCGGGAGATACACGGTGCGCAGCTTGCCGGCGAACCGGCCGGCCTGAGTCCAGCCGGTGTAGGTGTGCTTGATGAGCTCGGCGGCGCGGGAGAAGCTGGCGCCCGCCCAGCCGGTCTGCAGCGGCGCGTTGCTCCCGGTGTGTTTAGTGATCACGGCTGACCAGGCGTCCATGATCTGGATCGCCTTCTTCGCGTAGCGGGAGTTCTTGGTGAGGTACCACCGCAGGGCATGCGTGTAGGCCGCCATGGCGTCCTTGCGTTCGTCCGAGCAGCCGTTGTCGGGATTCGACGACGGGCCGCACTCCACGACGGCGCGGGGCTTGGCCGTATAGGACAGCGAGGCATAGGAACTGCCTTGCAGGGCGTTCCAGGCAGACTTCCACGGCTCGTTGCCGAGGTTGGCTCTGACGAAGTCGAGCTGAGCGCGGCTGACCAGGACGCCAGGATGCTTGAACACGGCAGCCTGTGCAGGCTGCGGGACGGATAAGGCGGCGACCACGAGCATGGTGGCGGCAAGAGGACGAGCGAGACGCACGGGCTTCCTTCCAAGACGAGGACGCCCATTCCGTCAGCCGCCGGCTCAGCCAGTCAAGGCGTTCATGCCGTGAACATAGGCCCGATATACCCGCCGCATACCGGACCCACGGCTGGGCACCTCGCGGGTTCAGGATTTCGGCCAGACGGTGACGAGGGCGAGGCGGGCATGCTGGTCCTGACAGGGGGATCAACGGCGAAGCGGGAGTGCTGGAGCCGGTTGGCTAGGTAGGCAAGAACAATTGTTCTGGCACGACAGCGAACACAGGGCCTTAGCAAGATCAAAGCCCAGGTCTCGGATTCCACTTCGACCTGGTCTTTCGCGTTGAGAGCGGGTGACGGGGATCGAACCCGCCCTCCCACGGCTCGTTCGTCCTCGGCTTCGCCTCTGGGCGCTCCAGCTTGACCTACTCCTCAGAATGGACGGCTACCTCAACGACCTGCGATCCATCTGCTGAAGATCCGTCGTCGCAGGCATGATCAGCGAATACCACCACGCCGCTTAACCTCAAGACGTCCGCGGGGGGAGCGGGTATATGTGAGGGCTGGCCAGACATAGAGAATCGCGCGTGCGGTCGCCGGCCGAAAGCGATCGTCGGGCCAGTGGCGACCTACATGACGAAAGCCTTATTCGCATTGGTCTGACCGAAAACCAAAAACCTCCCATGGCTGCGGCGCATGAGCAGCCGCTGCCGCTCGGGCCATCCGCCCCGGGTGGACAGACCGGTCAGCTCCGCGACATCGCACTCGTCCTGGACGGTGCCGTCCTGGCCGATCGACGCGCTCCAGGCCAAGGCGGGTAGCCGGGCGATCGCGATCTCGTCGGCCTCGGCATCTTCCAGCCGACCAAGTACCGAACCGTCCGCCGGGTGGTGTTCAGCCCTTGTAGATCTTCCAGCAGGTCATGGGTCGCTCCGGCCCCGTCGATGCCCATCGGCTGCCACTGCAAGTGGCCGCGACATACCACGTACATACCGTCGCAACTTACGCTCGCACCCGGTGCCGATCCCGAGCATTCCCGCGCGAACACCCACCGCAGGAAGAGTCCATTTCACCGACGCTGAGTCACCGTCTCCGGCTCCTCCGGTGACAGGCATGCCCGAATACGAATCGGCGCCCCACGTCAGGACCCTCCTGAGAAAGGGACCACATGAAGAAGAGATTATGTCTCACCAGTCGCCTCGCGAGCATGGCCGTGGTGGTCACGGTCGCGGCAGGCGGCCTGATGGCCACCTCCGCCCCTGCCGCAGCCGCACCGGACTTCCAGCTGCCCTTCCCTGCGGGCAGAAGTGGCGGCTGAACACCTACGACTCCACGCACGCCCCTGCCCTGGACATGGTCCGCGAGCCGCAATCGGAAACCGAGGGCTCGCTGCTGGTCGCCCCGGCCGCCGGCACGGTGAACCGGTCCGAGTACCACAGCAAGGCCGGCAACATGATCCAGATCGACCACGGTGGCGGGCACTTCACCACCTACATCCACCTGCAGTCCCGTGCTGTGGACGTCGGCACCAGGGTCACGCGGGGACAGACCATCGGCAGGGTCGGTCACACCGGTCCGACGTCCAACGGAACTCCGCACCTGCACTACGAGCAGGGCTACGACGCCGACGGCGACGGCTCCGCCTCCTGGGGCTTCGAGGGCGCCGAGTGGGTCACGGCCAGGTTCGACGGCAAGGCGTACGGCCCCGCCCCCGGTGGCGAATGGCGCAACGTCGAAAGCCGTAACGGCTGCTCTTCAGCTCTGTCCGGCGCGGATTTCGACGCTGATGGCGTCGGCGACATCTTCTCGGCCGCCACCGGAACGCTGAACATCTGGAACGGCAAGGGATCCAACACCTTCACCGGCGCCATCGAAGTCGGGCCCGGATGGGGACCCTACGACGACACCCTGATGTCTCTCGGCGACGTCAACAACGACGGCCACAGCGACATCGCCGCCACCAATGACGGCACCCTCTACGTCTGGAACGGCAAAGGCAGCAACACCTTCGGCGCCGCCAACGCCATCGGCCCCGGCTGGGCCCCCTCCTTCTAGTCTGGGTGCGAGGGTGCTGGAGGACAATCTGCTGCCTAGCACGGTGTGGCGCAGGTTTTGCGTTCTTCCATCCCAAGACGGCGCGCCCTCGCATGAGCGTGACGATGCCCCTGTCGGAAGCCGGGGGTATCGGACCCTGATCGAGAGCTGGCGCGAAGAGGGGGCGCGCTAGCAGTTGACGAGTCCGGGCCAGCCCTAGCGGCGGGTCACCGTGGCCGACGCGCGACCGTCGCCTCCCGGGACGAGATCGGCCGCCTGGCCAGGGCGTTCAACGCCATGGCCGACAGGGTGGAGAAGGGAGACGAGCTGCGCCGCCTGTTCGCCGCCGATGTTGCCCACGAACTACGCACCCCGCTCGCAATCCTGCGCAGCCAGATCGAGGCCATCCAGGACCAGATCGCCGAACCGACCACCCAGACCATCGCCTCACTACACGAAGAGACCTTGCGGCTCGGCCGGCTCATCGCCGACCTGGAAACCCTCGCCTCCGCCGACGCAACCGCGTTCACTCTGCAGCACAAACCCCTGGCATTGGAGGCGCTGGTCCAGGAGACGCCGCACAGATGCAGCCCTCACGCTCGCCACAGCGTGGCCGGCCACCGTATGTCGTGGTTCCGGTTCAGCCCACACGCGATTACATGGACAAGTCGAAGAGCAGGTTCCTCTCCGAGCAGGTCGTCTACAGGGCGATCACCGATCTGATCAACGCGCTCCCACGCTAGAAGTGCTTGACGGGGTCGGGAGGCTGAGGGAGGTCCTGGGCGAGCAGGACCTCCAGCTCCTCCTCGGTGAGGAGATGGACGTCACACAGAATCCGAGCTGACTGGTGCCAGTACTTCCGTGCCTCTTCCTGCCGTCCGAGATCGTGCAGGGTGTCGCCGAGTCCCCACAGGGAAATGGCCTCCACCGCGCGGTGACCGGCCTTGTGGTTGAGGTAGGCCGCCCTCCTGTATCCGGCCTCGGCCTCGACGAGTCTGCCGGCGCGTCGGTAGGCATTGGCCAGCGTGTCGGTCGTCGCTCCCTCGCCGTGGGGATTGTCGAACTCCGCCCAGATCTCCAGGCTTTTTCGGCCCGCGTCGATCGCGTCGTCCAGCCGGCCCATTCTGATCAGCACCGCGGCCCGGCCGTTGAGTATGAACGCTTGGGAGTGGCGCAGGCCGCTCGCTGTCGCTGTCGCTGTCGCCTCGTCCTGGGTGGCAAGCGCGTCGTCGAACCGCCCCAGCTTGCCGTAGGTCGTGCCGAGGTTGTGGAGGGTGCCCGCCTTACGCAGGGGCAGACCTGCTCGATCCCAGCACACGAGGGCACGCTCGAACTGCTCGACCGCAGGCTCGAAGCGACCTTGGTTCTTGTGGATGCAGCCCAACTGGTTGTGCCTGCGGGCTTGGCCCGCCCAGTCACCAGTCTGGACGGCCACGTGCAGGGCGCGGTGATGGATCTCGGCCAGATCAGCGACCCAGCCTCTGTGGCTGAAGGGTCCGTTGAGACTGGTGGCGAGGCCTTCAACCGTGCCGGGATCGTCGGTGCGGGTGGCGGCCTGCCGGGCGACGGCGATGAGGTTGTCGCGCTCCAGCTCGATCCAGTCGATCGCCTCCTGCGGTGTGTCCAGGCGAAGGCCCGGCTGGTCGGCGCGAAGGTTTCTGACGTGGGGGGTGGGGTTGAGCAGAAGGCTGGCCGTCCTGGCTGTGGCGAGGTAGTGGTGCAACGCGCGGCGGGTGACGGCCACCCGATCGCTCTCCTGGACGATGTCGTCCGCTTGTTCGCGGGCGTAGAGGCGGACGAGGTCGTGCATCCGGTAGCGGCCCAGCCCCGCCGATTCGAGCAGCCGGGCATCCAGGAGGCGGTCCAGCGCGGCCTCCACCGTGCGCTCGGGCCGATCAGCGAGAGCGGCGGTGGCTGCTGGGGTGTGGGTGGGCGTGTCGAGGAGGCCGAGCAGGGCGAACAGGTGGGCGGCGTCCTGGCCGGCGGGCTCCTCCTTGAGGTGATGGAGGCTGACGGCGATGCCGGCGCGGACGGCCAGGTCGGCATACTCCAGCGTGTCCAGGCGGCGGGTGGCGTCGGCGAGCCTGTCGGCGAGGTAGGACAGCGTCCAGTCGGGGCGGGCGGCCAGACGTGCCGCCGCGATGCGGAGGGCGAGGGGCAGACCCCCGCAGAGCCGGATGATCCGCCCTGCGGCCTCCGCCTCGGCGTGCACCCGGCCGGGACCGGCGATCCGGGCCAGCAGCGCGGTGGAGTCGGACGGGTCGAGCCCGGGCAGGTTCAGATGGCTCGCCCCGTCGACCGAGGTGAGAACCTGCCGGCTCGTGATGACGACCGCACACCCCGACCCGGCGGGAATGAGCGGGCGGACCTGGCGGGTGTCGAGGGCGTTGTCGAGGATGATCAGCACGTTCCGTGCCGACGTGAGGGATCGGTAGCGGGCCGCGGCCTCGTCGACCGTGGTCGGTACGGCAGAGCCGTCCAGGCCGAGCGAGCGCAAAAGCTGGCCGAGCGCCTCGATCGGCGACAGAGGCCGGAGGCCCTCGGTGGCGCCGTGCAGGTCGATGTAGAGAACGCCGTCGGTGTAGCGGTCGGCGACGGCGTGCGCCAGGTGTACGGCCAGCGCGGATTTGCCGATCCCGCCGGGACCGCCGATGGCGACGATCGCCGGCGTGCCGGCCCCCGAGTCGGTGAGCGCTTTGTCGAGCCAAGCGAGCTCGACATCGCGGGCGGTGAAGGCGCGGGTGTCGGCGGGCAGCTCGGTCGGGGCGACGGCGTCGCCGAGCGTGGCGTCCTGCACCGGAGCGGTCAGATCGAGGACGGGGTCGCGAGCGAGCACCGCCTGCTGGAGCCGGCGCAGCACGGTACCCGGCTCGATGCCGAGCTCCTGGATCATGACGCGGCGAGTCTCCTGGTAGACCGCGAGCGCTTCCGACGACCGTCCAGCGCGATACAGCGCCAGCATCAGCTGCGCATGCGGCCTCTCCCGCAGCGGGTGCGCCTCGATGCGGACGCTCAGATCCGGTATCACCGCGTGGTGATCGCCCGCCTCCATCCGCAGATCGACGTGATCCTCCAGAGCGGTGAGACGTTCCTCCGTCAGGCGGGTGGCCTCGATCTGGGCCCACTCCGCCGACATGCCCGCCAGGGCCTCTCCCCGCCACAGGGCCAGAGCCTGCCGGAACGACCTGTCCGCCGTAACGATCTCTCCCCTGGCCCGGCCGGCGCGCGCTTCGCGCACCAGCCGCATGAACAGGTGAGCATCGACGTGTTCAGGTGGCACGTCCAGGCAATATCCACCCGGCGCGGTTACGATGACCTCGTCGAGCGCCCAGGGCGCAAGGAACTCGCGAAGCTTCGACACCACGATGTGGAGCTGCTTCGGCGCCGTCGCCGCCCGGCTCTCCCCCCACACATCGGTGAGGAGCTGGTCAGTGGTGACCACCCAGCCGGCGCTCAACGCCAGCCGCGCCAGCAGGCCGATCCGCCGGCTGCCGGTCAGCGGCAGCACGTCGCCGCCTGCCGTCAGCTCCCACGGCCCCAAGATCTTGATCCCCAGTCCCATCGCACAGCCCTCCGTAGGCAGGACCAGAGTTTAATCGGTCATGACCGTTACCCGCTGGAGGGCCTCTTCCGCGATCTCCTGAGCGGCAGATGACGAATACATCCGGAACATACCGCGTGTTGGCACGCTGTCGCCGTGTCGTGACTCTTCGCTGTACCGTACTCATCCTTGTCGCTTCCCTCCTGGTGTCAGGTGCGCGGGCCGCTTCGGACGCGGCTTTCTTCGATGTGTGGAGCGATGGGAGGTGGACGGTTCAGCCACGGCTGGCATACGGGCGTACGGAGGTGCAGGCGGCGGTCCAGAGCGGTGACTACACCCTGGCCAAGGAACGGCTGCTCGAGCTACATCCGCTCCTGCCCGTCGGTGACGGCGGGAGTGCTCTCGCCCCCGGCTGGCCGGGGGTTCTGGAGCTGACCGCCGACCACATCTGGACCCTGGGCGACGGCGAGCGGCCACGACGACACCGACATCCTGGAAGGCCGCTTCGCCTTCGGCCTGGAATCGGTACTGAGCGGCCTGGCCGTCCGGCACCCCTACGGCCCTGGTCCATCCGGAAAAGCACAGTTTGGCGCCCTGCCTGCGATGAGTTCCGGCGCTCCATCGGGTCTCCACTCTGGACGACCGCTACGACCAAGGAGGAGTTTCATGGGCAAGGTCATCTACTGGATGAACACCTCGATCGACGGCTACATCGAGGATCCCGACGGTGGCATGGACTTCATGGACCCGGCCGAGGACTTTCGCCAGGCGGCGAACGACCATGTGCGCCGGACCGCGGCGTTCCTGTTCGGGCGGCGGCTGTATGAGGCGATGGAAAAGCCCTGGACGCAGGACCTCGGCAAGGAAGGCGCCCCGGCCGTCGAGCGGGAGTTCGCCCAGTTCTACAAGGAGACGCCGCGGTACGTCTTCTCCGACACCCTCCAGACCGTCCCCGCAGGAGTGACGATCGTCCGTCGCAAGGACGCCGTGTCCGTGGTGACGCGCCTCAAGCAGGAGATCGACGGCACCCTCCAGCTCGGCGGCCCCGAGCTGGCCACCTCCCTGCTGGACCTGATCGACGAGTTCTGGGTATACGCGTTCCCCGTGATCGTCGGGGGCGGCAAGCCGTACCTGCCCGTGGGAAAAGAACTGCGGCTGCGCCTGGTCGAACACCGTTCCTTCGCCTCCGGAACCATGTTCCGACGCTATGTACGGTCCTGACCGACCAGGGGCGGACCCCGCGCGGGCGTACCCACGAGGCGCCAGCGGCCGTACGCCCGTGCGCGATCCCAAACGAAGTGGCGCCCGCATCACTGAACCCGCGACCCTTCGGCACCACCTTGCACAGGTTCGCGCGAACCTGTGCGCTTTGTTGATGCCGACGTGACTGGTCGTGATGATCAACCTCGCGCTGCGGTCCCTGGTCGCCGCGTTCGCCTCCGGCAAGAACCTCGTCGACGAGGCCGCCGCCCGCTCCGCAGTCAGCGAGGTGGTCGACATTGGAGCCGCGTGCTCGGCGCGGTCGGCCTCGGGGGCGCCGCGGGAGCGGCGGGCACCGCGGCCCTCGCCGACAAGAGCCACCCCGACCCCGAGCAACCATCCGACGAGGCCGGTGGGCCCCCTTTTGACCGCTGGCGCGCGGTCGATGACTCCGCGCCGTCCATCGAGACCACCGAGACCGGCCCCGATGCCTTGCACACCGCCACCGCGACGCTGACGCCCCCGACGAGGCACCCGCCGCCGGGCAGGTCACCACCCGCGTTCGGCCGCTGCTGATCGCCCTGGCCGCCGCGACCGTCGGGCTGGCGATGCGGGCGCTGGGCTACGTGCAGGGCTGGCAGCAGGCGCCCGCCAGGTCGCTGCTGTTGTGGACCAGCGGGCTGATCGTGATCATCGGCACCTTAGCGTGGACGATGGTGCAGTCACACGCCTCCGACCGGGCTCGGCTGCTGCTGTCGCTGGCCTTCGCCCACCTGCTCTACTTCTCATGGTTGTTCAGCAACCCGCTGATGGCCACCCGCACCGAGGAGTCGTTCCACCTCAGCACGCTGCTCGACCTCGTCGAGAGGGACGAGTTCTTCGCCGGCAACGACCTGCTGGCGGTGTCGTCGTTCTACCCCGGCCTAGAGCTGGCCACCACCGGCGTGCACTGGCTGACCGGGCTGCCGCTGGTCGGCGCGCAGATCCTGGTGGTTCTGCTGGCGCGATCGGTGCTGGTCATGGCGCTGTTCACGCTGGTGCGACGCGGCGCTGGCTCCGGCACAGCGGGCGGGCTCGCCGTGCTGCTATACGCCGCGAGCCCGCAGTTCTACTTCCTCGAGGCCCAGTTCTCCCACCAGGCGGTGGCCACGGCGCTGCTGGTGGCCCTGGCGTGCTTGCTGGTGCGCAGCTTCGACCGGGGGGCGCCCGCCTCGGCGCGGCGGCGCGACTCCCGCAGGACCTATTTACTGCGGCGGTTGCGGCGGCGACTCGGCTGCACGAAGGTACGCGCGGCCCGATAACTCCGAAAGCTCTCGGCCATCTCTCGCCGAAACTGACAACCATTGGCGACCCGACTGCCACGCCTCAGATCAGGGGTAGAGCGTGTAGGTCTTGGTGTTGTTGCACACGATCGTGCCCGGGAGGCAGCGCTTGGCCCTGATCGTAATCCGGTCGAGGTTGGTGCGGGTCGTGGACCATGTGAAGTTCTTGTTGCCCTTGTTCCGGCCGGCCTCCTTGTACTCGCCGTAAATTTCGTTGCCGTTGCTCTTCTTGAAGGAGACCTCGACCACGGTCGTCCAGGCGTCGCTCTTGGTGTCCGTCACGCTCCCGCGCGCCTCGCCGTAGCCGTTGCTGCAGAGGTTCAGGACGTAGCTGACGAAGCCGTCCTTCGTGTTCAGCTTGCTCCACTTGTCCTTGCAGCCGGCCGAAGAGAGGCTCAAGGAGGCGGTGGTGGTGGAGGCCGTGGCGGTCGTGGCCGGCGTCAGTACGGCGAAGGCCGCAGAGACCCCGACAACAGTGGCAAGCATCTTCGAGGGGGAGAGCTTCCGCATGAAATTCGATCCTTGTCTGTCAGTTAACGAGAACTTCGCGGTGCTCCGCCTGTGATCAGAGCACCGCGAAGAATGCTAAACACCGGCGGTATAGCAGTGGTATGTCCACAGCAAGTCGTGGGTCGAACCCCCCAGCCCTGGTGGAGCGGCCAGATATCTCTGAAGGCTCGCGGCCACTTACCGTGATTCGAGTTCTTGAGCCCCACAGGTCAGCCCGCTTCGAGTTCGCCGTCCTGTCGATGAGGTGTGCGGAGTGGCGTGGAACGCGACCGCCGTCTTGCACCACCTCGTACGCAGGACGCCGCCGCGTCGCCCTGGAGGCCTCTCGGGCGCTTGGTTGACATTAATCACAGGGTGAAATGTCCCGTTTTGCGCGACAAGTCCGTAACGGGGCGACAGAATGCGGGACCACCAGCCTCTCCCGCCACCGGAGGAACCCATGCGCAGACCCCTGGGGGTACTCGCCGCCGTCGCCAGCCTCGCCGCCTGCACCCCGTCCGCCGACCAGCCGCCAGGTGGAGCGGCGGGAGCGGTGCCCGAAGTGACCGCACCGGCCTCGACGCCGACACAGACCGGGGAGCCGACTCCCCGGTCGACCCCTGAATCGGACGAGTGCCGCGTGAGCGTGCTCAGGCCGGACATCTCCGCGCTCAGGATCCGGACGTCGGCCGCCCGCCGTGGCTGTGTGCGCCCGGCACTGCTGCGCATCCAGGTCAAGCGCGCCGTCCCCGGCGCCGATCCAGTCGTCAAGAGCGGCGCCACCAGGAAGAGCCGCATCGCCCTGCGACTGCCCTGCGAGCCGGGTACGTACTACGTGGTCGCCACCGACTACCGGGGCGGCACAGCCAGGTCCAGCTTCGCCCCGCTCCGCCACCGCATCCTCCTGGCCTGACGCTCCGTCACCACCGAAAGAGAGACAGAGCCGAAAGAGAGACAGAGCAGTTAGTTAGGTGGACAGACCCTCCTCCGCATAGCTGGAACCAGCTGAGCCCTGGACCGTTCTCGTTGGAGCCGCACTGCCAGGGACTGGCCGGCTCATCACAGAAGTAGACGGGGATATTGGTGGCGCGGGTGAACTCGTTTATGGACATACCGGCGACATACCGCCCGTCTCTAGCGTGACTTTCGTTCCGCTGGTAATTCGGCAGGAGCAGTTGTCACCCACTGCGAGAGAAGGGGTACTCATGCAGGCTGTCAACGAGAAGACCGTGGTCTGGTCGGAGCAGACCACCGATGAAGTGTTCGACCTGGTGATCGGCGATCTGGAACTGGAGATTCCGCCGCTCGCATCACCGACGAACTCGGGCAGCGGCACCGCTTGCGGCACCTGCGCAGGCATCTACTGCTGTTGACACATGCCGGGTGGTGCCGCTGACGGCGGCACCACCCGGCTGTGCCTTGCGCTCCGCAGCAACGAGTTGGGAGGGAAGTTTTGCTGGATGCGTCAGCGGACGTCGAGCCGCTCTGGGAGACCTGCACCCCGACCGGCGACGCCGATGAGGACGTTTCCGCCGTACTTCCGCCGGTGGCACGGCGATTGATCGGCGCGGTCCGCGAAGGCACGGCGGGGGGGCTATTCCCCCCTGTCGTCACCGCTGGCCCTGAAGGCACGGTCAAGCTCGACCGGTTGCTCGGTGGCGCGGCGGACGCACGGATGCTCGCGCACGCGCTCGCGGACCAGCGGTTCACGCCGCTGCTGGCGATGCTGGAACGGCTGGACGACTGGTGTGTTCGCGCCACGCGGCAATATTCGACGGTCATAGCCGGTGGAGTGCTGGATGTTACCAACGCAGACCTCTTCGGACCGGTGGTGTCCGAGGCGTTCGTGGCGTGCGCGACCGGACGAGCGCATTACGCCCGCGACCGGGTGGCGGAGTGGGCGGAGCGTTGCCAGGCATTTCTGACGCTCTTCCTCGACCGGTTACTGCGGGACATGCGCGTCTGCTGGCCCGAGGAACCGGCCTTTCAGGGACCCGTCCTCGGTTTGTGGGCACATGGTGAGGAAACCCACAACGGCCGGCAACGGGTGTTACGGCTGGACTGCGCAGGTGGTGGCCGGGTCGCGTACAAACCGCGTCCGGCGTCCGGTGAACTGCTGTTCACCGCGCAAGGAGGAGCCGGCTCGCCGGCGTCGGTGTTCGAAATGCTCAACGACGCGCCCGCGGCGTCCGGTGAGGTCCGGCTGCCGGTGCTTTCGTGCTGGTCCGGTGCCGGCCCTGGTTACCTGTGGCAGGAATGGATCGAGCCGCCGGCGCAGTGGGGACCGATCCGCACGTCCGGGGAGTGGCGGCTGACCGGCACCCGGTTGTCCCCGCAGGAGGCGGCGCGGTTCTGGCACCGGACCGGCTCGCTGGCCGCCGCGACGTTCGCATTCGGGATCACCGACATGATCGGCAGCAACGTGGTGACCGGGACCAGGCCCGGCGAGCATGAACCGCTGCTGTATCCGATCGATCTGGAGATCTACTTCTGCCGGGTTTCCCGGCTCTACGACACGGGTCTGCTGCACGACCGGACCGCCGAGGTCGACCAGCACCACGTCGGCTTCGAGAGCACCCCGCGATGGTGCAGCGCCGAGGGCCCGGTGGTGTGCTGGCGTGCGGAGACGACGGGGGCGCTGCGCCTGTACCGCCGCCGGCGGTCCTACACCAGGGAAGAGACCAGGACCGTCGTCGCGGACACCGAAGGAAGGGCCGGGTACGGCCACTACCTGCCGGCCATGCTGCGTGGCATGTTCGACGCCTGGACCCTGATGTGCCGGCAGCGGCCGGCCATCCGGCAGTTCCTGTCGACCGCCGCCTCCGGCCACTACGTCCGGGTGCTGCGGCAACCCACGTACCGGTACTTCGACGCGCTGGTGCCGCGATGGCTGTCCGGCGGCGGCGCCGCACCGGTGCCCGCCGAGCCGGACGTCCACTTCGACCGGGCGGAACTCGACCAGCTCCGGCGTATGGACGTGCCCTACTTCGTTCGTTCGCTCGACGGTGGCCCGGTGCTGCGGATCGAGCCGCCGCCGCGGCCGTTCGAGACGGCCTCGTTCGCGACGGCTGCGGTCGCGGCCCGGCCGGAGCCCGAAGGCGGCTGGCCCCCGCTGCCGGAGCTGCTCAACGGCGCGAACCTGGAGCTGGCCGGTCTCGGAGTGGCACTTCGGGACGCGGTGGAGCACGTGTTCGACGATGTGACAGAGCACGTCGTCACGGACGAGTCGCTGGGCGTCCGGCTGCACCTGCAGAGTCCTGCCGAGGGCCAGGTCGGCTTCGACTGGCCGGAGGTTGGCAGGCGGGTCACCTACATCTGGAACCGAGAGAAGGTACGCCTGCGCATCGACGCGGTGGACGCGCCGGAGGTCCCGGTCGAGCCGGCGCCGGCCGGTGAGGTCCGGCGCCGGCTGCTGCGGCTGGACCGGCTCGACGGTGCCATCCGGATGCCGTGGGCGGACGGCGGCATGGTCGATGGCACCGCCGAGTGCCGCTTGCGGACCCTGACCGACGCCAGCATCGCCTGGCTGTCCAAGGTCGTGACCGACCATGGGTGGCCGGGGCACACGATGGTCGGTGCCGCGGCGGCCGCCGCGGCGAGTCGCCTCGTGCAGCACACGAGAGGGCACCTGGACTTTCGCCGGCACTGCCTCGAGCTGATGCGGCAGGCGGCAGCGGGCGGCGATCTCCCATGGCGGGAGGTCGCGTACCTGACCGACGAGTTGCGCCTCGCCGACGGACTCCCTCAGGTGTACGGCACGAAGTTCGAGCCCGTGGCCGGAACGCTGGTGCCGTGCCCGATCGAGGAGCCGGACGACGTGGACCACCGACGCGCCGCGATGGGCATGGAGCCGCTGGCGGACTACACGGACCGGATCCGGCAGCGGTTCCCCCTGACGGGGAAGGAAGCATCATGACACTGATCCACGAGGTGTCACAGGCGTCTGGCAACGTCGACTGGGCGCTGTTCGGGCAGCGGTACTGGGCGAGGCAGCCCGCCCGGCTGTGTGTACGGCCGCCGGTCGGCCTCGACCAGATCCACGCTCTGACCGTTCAGTCGTGCGCCCCGTTCCGCGCCGGCACCCGGTTCGGAGTGATGCCCGACGTCCGGTTCCTGGCCGGCGACGGCTGGCTGCGCGCGCCGGGCGAACGGCTGCCGAACACCACCGACCGAACCCTGGACGACTACCTCGACCGGCTGGACGCCGACCTGTCCGGGCAGGGTTACTTGCTCACCGTCCGGCAGCCGTTGCTCCTGGACTACACGCTGTGGTCCGCGGTACGCGACGCGATCCGCGGGCTGTGGCAGGCGGTCGGCTGGCCGAACCTCCCGGTCGTCGCCGAGGTGCTAATCGGCGACCGGTTCACCCAGCACGTCGGCGCGACCGAGGCGCCGACTCACGCTGCGCTGACCTGGGTGCTGCGCGGGCGGATGGGCGTACGGCTGTGGGACGAGCGCCGCGGTTCCCCACCGGCCGCGATCGCCGACCCGGACCGGGACCTGGACGGTGTGCGAGCCGTGAGCGCCGATGCCGGGGAGTTGCTGTACTGGCCGGGCGACCAGCGGCACGTGGACACCTACCACGAGCGGTGCGTGGCGCTGCGCCTGCGGATTCCGACCGACCGGCGGCTGCCGTTCACCGAGTTGCGGGATTTGCTCGCCGACCTGGTGCACGGCCAGCAGGGCAACGACGAGACCGTGCCGTACTTCCCGTTCGGCCCCGGCTCCCGCGTCGACGGACAGGGCGGGGTGCTGCCTCATCTGTCCGCGCTCGGCGACGAGCTGCGCACGGTCGCGGACGGCGAGCAACTGCGCAGGATACTGCGGGTCCGCTGGGCGGCGCTGCGTTCCGCGGCCGGTCTCGAACCGATTCCGGTGCCGCGCGACGGCGTCCCGATGACGCCGCGGAGCCGGATCTACCGCTCGGGCGAGATCGTCCGGATGCCTCACGGGCCCGGACACGAGGTGTGGGCGATCAACGGGAACGTTTTCACCCTGCCGAGAGCCGCGAGTGACCGAGTGTTCGCCGCGCTTCGCGACGGCGAGGAGACGAGCGTTGCCGAGGTGTGCCGCGCCATCGGCGTCGCTGATGACAACGAGAACGTGCTCGCGTTGCTGAACAGACTGTACCGGCTGCGCGGCATAGAGGTGGTCGAGATGAACGAGGTGCCCACGCGATGACGCTGACGATCGAGAAGTCGTTCGACTGGGACGTCTTCGTAGAGGGGTACTGGGACCGGAAACCCGTGCTGTACAAGCAGATCGGCGACGTGCCGTTCGCCGAGGCGGAGGTGTTCGAGGCCGCTGTGCTCGGCAGTCGGCCGCCACATCCGCTCGCCGTGCCGGGAAATGTGCAAATCCTCGTGGAGCGGCGGCAGCAGACACGGCCGGGCGAATACCTGCCGGAGCTGTCGGACCGCTCGCTCGGCGGCTACGAGCGGCGCGTGTCCGACCGGTTGCGGGGGCAGCGTTACGCCCTCGTGGTGCACCGCTTCCACTCCTTCTCCCACCCTCTGTGGACGCGCGCGCAGCGGTTCTACGCCGGTCTCTGGGAGCGGGTCGGCCAGCCGACGCACACCGCGGGCTCCACGATGTTCCACGGCTCCTACGAGCACAGCCCCGTCGGCGTGCACCAGGATCGCTTCGCCACCTTCATGTTCTGTGTGCGTGGCACCAAGCGCATGCGGTTCTGGGACGAGCGCCCGTGGTCGGATCCGGTGCACACGGTGCTGGACTACCAGCCGTACCTGGCCTCCTCGTTCGTCGCAGAGGTCGAGCCGGGAGATCTGCTGTACTGGCCGTCGCGGTACTACCAC
The DNA here is from genome assembly GCF_043197155.1 of Nonomuraea sp. NPDC049269. NCBI lineage: Bacteria > Bacillati > Actinomycetota > Actinomycetes > Streptosporangiales > Streptosporangiaceae > Nonomuraea > Nonomuraea sp. NPDC049269. Next base: position 1,035,845 of record NZ_JBICSO010000003.1, on the reverse strand, counting down.
GTCGGGGAGAGCGTTGGCGAAGCACCGGCGACGAGTGTCAACGTGGGCATTCCCCGCCGCGAGCACCGGCCGTACTACGAGATCAAGGATCTGTTCCGGGGCACCGTGCCGGCGGCGTCGGCCCCGTTGTTCTCCCCGGATGCCGGTCCGGGCGGGCAGTTGGCCGGTCAGTTGCCCACGGCCCTGGCCGACTCCGTGGACGCCTTCATGGAGCTTCTGAGCCAGGACTGGTTCGCCACTCGGGCCACCGATCTGGCCCTGCGGGTAAGAACGGCGGGCGGGTTCTGGCCGACCCAGCGGCCCGCCGAGCTTCGCCCGCTCGACGACGACACCCCCGTCCGCGGGTGCGCTCCCCTGCTGGCCGCGCCCGGCGACGGCGCCCGCGGATACGCCGCGAACGGCAACGTCTCGTCCGGAGCGGCCACCGCCAAAGCCCTCGCGGTGCTGGACCGGCTGAACGGCGGCGAGGTGGTACGCGTCGGTGAACTGCCCGTGCCGCAGCGCGGTGAGGTCCGCCACCTGCTTCAGGAATTGGAGAGCTTCCGTGCCGTCACCCGCGTCGACACCGACTGACCACGTACCGGCCCACCAGCAGGCGGCCGCTGATATCGTCGCCGAGATCGCGGACCGGCTGGCAGAGCCGGACCGGGTGGCCGAGATCGCGGGCGCGCCCGACAACCTCATGCGTTATCCGGGCAACTCGCAACCGGTGTGGGATCCACTGCTGCTTTCCGACGGTCACCCCGGAGTCGCGCTGCTGTTCGCGGAGCTGGCCGCGCAGGTGCCGGAATTGCGCGACCGAGCGCACGCGCACCTGTCCGCGGCGCTCGGCCGCGGGATCCGGTTGCTGCCGCAGTCGCTGTTCAACGGCATGGTGGCGCTCGCGCTGGCCGGGCACAACGCGGCCACCGCATTCGGCGGCTACGCCACGATGCTGGAAGGACTGGACCGGCACATCACCGACCAGGTCCGGCAACGCGTTCGAGCCGACCGGGAGCGGCTGCGCGCCAGAGAGCCGGTCGGCACGTGGAACTGCTACGACGTCCTCGGCGGCACCGGCGGAATCGGCCGCTACCTGCTGGCGCGGTACGAGTCGGCCGCCGAGCCGGCAGCGCGGCAGGCAGCGGGGCTCGCCCTGACCGACGTGCTCGAGTCGCTGGTGGCCGCGGCGACCGCCGACGACATCGCGCGACACGGCACCCGCCTGCCCGCGTGGTGGATCACCGAAGGACTCGAGCACGGTCTGGCCGAGCACGTCAACTTCGGTCTCGCACACGGTGTCTGCGGACCGCTCGCGCTCCTCTCCGTCGCCTGGCGGGCAGGATTGCGGGTGGAGCGTCAGGACGAGGCCATCGAGCAGATCATGGCGTTGCTGTCCCGCTGGCGCACGACCGACGAGGCCGGCCCTCGCTGGCCGCACCTGATCTCGCTGGCACACATCGAGAGCGGGGAACCGCCGGAACGCGGGCGGGACTCGTGGTGCTACGGCGCCGCAGGTACGGCCCGTGCCGTGTATCTGGCCGGCGCCGCGCTGGACCGCGCGGACTGGCGCGCCGACGCGCATGCCGCCCTTCGTGGTGCGCTGAGCGCGGCGAGCGACGAGCTGATTTACGACTCCGCTCTGTGCCACGGGTGGGCGGGGCTGCTACAGATCGTGCTGCGCATGGCCCACGACAGTGCCGACCCGGGCTACCACGCCGTCGCCGACGAGTTGGCGATACGGGTGATAGACGGGTACGACCCGCAGGCGCCGTTCGGTTTCCGGTACCGACACTCGCTCGCGGCACGCGACCTCGACCGCCCCGGCTTCCTGGAAGGCGCCGCGGGCATCGCCCTCGCCCTCCACACGTACGCCATGGAGGACATCCCGATGACGTCGTGGGACAGCGCCCTGCTGTTGAACTGACAGCACGGGAATGGCGCCGGGCGCTCTCGCTCCAGTCGCGGGACGGTCAAGCTGAGCCGTCCCGCCCGCGAACGCAGCGACCACAATGCCGAACCCGGCCTGGTGGCGATGACCATGGCCGAGATCCGGCGCCTGTTCACATTTCTGATCGCCGCGCCCATCCGCAGTGTCACGTTCGTCGTTGGCTGGTCTCGCCGGCGACGGCGTCATCAAGCCCGTGCCCGAGACAGCCACTACAAACGACAAGCTGTGCACGAAGCATGAAGATCACGATCCACGACTGGATCACTAGGTTGAGGGTGTCGAGGATGACGTTGCTCGAGGCGCCGGGGTCGGTGGCAGTGCGGCCGAGCCAGCTGCGGTGGTGGCGTTACTTCCCCTTCCACCGGACAGCCGCGTAAAACTGCGCCGCCGCAGAATTGCAGCTTGGCTTCAGGTGCGCCTTCATGCCGCTACACGTCCTGAGCATGTCCTGCAGGAGCGCCCGATCGACGCCCTTGCGATAGACATCGGTCCACCTCTTGGTGCTGACCAGATCCTTGAGGTTGCGGTAGCCGAAGTCGTGTCGCACGCACGGGATCGCGAAGATCTTCGCCCAGGATTTGACGCCCGGTATTTTCCCCGCGTCCTTCACTGTGCAACCGTCGTTGTTCCAGCTGAAGTTGTACTGCTTGACGGAGTCCTTGTTCCTGTTCGCTCGGAACTTTGCCCACGCCCAGAAGCTGTCCTCCGTCGGCAACGTGAGCTGGACTGCCACGGCCAGCTTCTTCGCCTTACTCGGCTCCGCGTTCGCCACTGCCGGAGCGCTGATCAGGGTTAGCGCCGCCGCGGTGCCCACGAGCCCGCTCGCGATGATCCTCGTCCTTTTCACTGCCGTCCCTTTCTCTGAGTTGAGTCGGCCATCAGATTGGCGGCACGTGACGCGGCAGGACAACTGATCATGAGCGCGACGACCCGCAAACATACCGCCGACATACCGGGAGGGAGAGGGACGCTGGTGTGGGCCTTCCAGAGCCCAAAATTTCGTGATTATGGGGACAACGTCTGGAGTCGCCGGTCGAGCCGCTACGGAAGGCACTTCTACGGCTGGGCACTGATCACCTTCGCCTCCCCGCATCCAGGCCGGCGTTGGTTGCTGGTCCGCCGCCACCGGCGGACGGTTGAACTGCTGCACGATCGCGGTCGCCCGGCGACCGCCGAGCAGCGCAGCCGGCTGGCCGTCTTGAGCGGGTCGAAAGATCTGTCGACGGCACGCGAGAGCTCCACCGGGGCGCACCCCGAGGAGAACCGCGCCGAGCCCTTCGGCCTCGCGTACGGTCCGCTTGATCGGCAGCGCGTAGCAACCGCGCCCCTTGCCCGGGAAGACGGAGGTCTTCCAGCCGCTCCCTCCGATCGTGACCCGCACCCGCAGCGAACCGAACCCACGCCGCGACCCGCCGGTCATGTCCTGAAGCGCCGCGGATTCCTCGACGGGCAAGATGACGAAGGTCCAGCTGTCAGCCCGCCGAGCATCCCAGATCCATAGCTCGGCATCGAAGACGACCTTCAACGGGCACAGCATGGCACGCGGGTGCGACATACCTCCGACATACCGCCGCTGGCAAGAATGGTGATCACGACCTACGGGAGGGAAACCATGAAGATCCTGGGTAACGTGGCTGTCGTCGCCGCCATGGGCCTGGCCACATCGATCACGGCGGCGCCCGCCATGGCATCCGCCGACCAGTACCTCATCGCACGCTGCAAGGACGGCAACTTCGGCATCGAGATCACCACCCGCTACCGGACGTCCGGGACACAGCACGTGTTCAATCAGCTGTCCTGGCGGATCGCCGGCAATGTCGGCAGCAAGAACACCGTCCGCTTCTACTTCATGCAGGACGCCCAGCCGGACATCGTGTTCAAAGCCTTCAAGTACACGGGCGGCAAGACGGGCTCGCGGAACATCTGGGTGACCAGGCCGAAGCCGCACAAGGTGTTCGTGAGGTTCGGTGCCCGGTTCGACACGAGCGCCTCCTCCGACCCGGGCTGCACGTACCAGACCCGTGGCATCTAGCCTCGATCTTTCGTGCGCCCAGCAGAACGGAGGTGAAGCCGTGACGTAGCGGCTGATCTTGTTGTTCGTAAGCTCGTCGTCGCTTGCCGGTGGAAGTCCGGTCCGGGTAGCTGCCAGGAGGCCCGGTAGCAGGCTGGCGGCTTCGTCTGGAAACGGGCGGGGTCGAAGCCCAGCGTCAAAGGCCCTTTCAAGGGGGAGCAACGATGCGGTCCGTAGCATGAAGCGAAGCCTGCGGCGTCGTTAGAGGTCCCGGCCATTGGCCGGGAACAAGGGAGAGCCGAGCCTTCGAATCCAGGGCGAAGGCCACGGACGCGGTGAAGTGCCTGGAAGCGCAGCCGCCAAGGACTCCCCGGCGTATGGGGCGCGGAACGTATCGACAGTGACGGCGGGAACTGGGGAGGCCCTCCCCGGCCCGGTAACCTGCGGGAATGGTGTTGCCGGAGCGTGGCGTCCTATAACCGGTCAACGCCGGGAAGTGGAGTGCCGGCCGGGTGGGCGTCGGAGGCGGCCGTAGTACTGCTGGAGCCGACCGGACAACACAACCGGCGGTGAGGGAAGGGCCGCTGCTTCGTCGATGCGCAGCGACTGTGATGGAGGGGCCCGGTGAGTGCCGGTCAGGCTAGTCCCGCCGCAAAGGGGTCACGGGAGCCACGGGTTCCGCGTGATCCGGTCCGAGCCTTGCAGCATGCGCTCTACCGGGCGGCCAAGGCCGATCCCGGACGTCGATTCCACGCGCTGTATGACAAGGTCTGCCGCAGAGACGTGCTGCAGCGCGGGTGGGTCGCGGTGCGCGCCAACAACGGCGCACCCGGTATCGACAAGACCACCCTGGCCCAGATCGAGGAGTACGGGGTTGCCCGGCTGCTCGACGAGATGGCCGATGAACTGAGGGAGGGGCGGTATCGGCCGCTTCCGGCGCGCCGGGTGTTGATTCCCAAGCCGGGCACGGCCGAGCAGAGGCCGCTGTCGATTCCCGCGGTTCGTGACCGCATCGTGCAGGCCGCATTGAAGATCGTGTTCGAACCGGTCTTTGAGGCGGACATGCTGGGCTGCTCGTTCGGGTTCCGGCCGAAGCGCTCGGCGCACGACGCCTTGCAGGTGCTCATCGATGAGTGCTATCGCGGGCGTCGGTGGGTGGTGGAGACGGACATCGCTGACTGCTTTTCGGCGATTCCGCATGATGAGTTGATACGAGCGGTCGAGGAACGCGTCTGTGACCAGTCCGTTCTCAAGCTCCTGCGCGCGATCTTGCGTGAACCGCCCCGGCTTCGATGGAGAGCTCAGGGGTTGATTCCAACGGTCTCGTTGGGCTGGTGTTGAGCGTAGTGGAGGGCTTCGTACTCCTGCGGCGGGATGTTGTCGATCGAGGAGTGCAGGCGGGTCGTGTTGAACCACTCGACCCATTCGGCGGTGGCCAGTTCCACCTCGGCCAGGCTGCGCCAGGGCCCTCGGGGTTTGATCAGCTCGGTCTTGTAAAGGCCGATCTGCGATTCCATCAGCGCGTTGTCCAGCGCGTCTCCGACCGTGCCGATGGAGGCGTCGATGCCGGCGGTTATCAGGTGAGCGGTGAAGCGGAAACAGGTGTATTGGCTGCCGGCGTCCGAGTGATGGACCAGGCCCGGCCCGGCGGGTCGTCCGGTGCGGTCGCGCCGCCACAACGCCATGTCCAGGGCGTCCAGCACCAGGTCGGTGCGCTTGGACAGCGAGGCCGTCCAGCCGACGATCGCCCGGGAGTACACATCCACGACGAAGGCGACGTAGACGATTCCGCACCAGGCGTGAACGTAGGTGAAGTCGGCGACCCAGACCGTGTTCGGCCGGGGCGTGGTGAAGTCCCGCCTAACCAAATCGGCCGCCCGCTGGTGGTCGGGATCGGCCATGGTGGTGCGGATCTTCTTGCCGCGGCGGGCTCCTTGCAGGCCCAGGGCGCGCATCCGTCGCTCGACCGTGCATCGGGCGACCTGGTGGCCCTCGCGCAGCAGTTGCCGCCAGACTTTGCGGGTGCCGTAGACGCCGTAGTTGGTGGTGTGGATGCGTCTGATGTGGTCGTCCAGCTCGGCGTCGCGGACCTGCCGGGCCGATGGCGGCCTGTTCTTGGCGGCGTAGTAGGTGCTGGGCGAGATGGCAAGGCCGTGCTCGGTCAGCACGTGGCAGATCGGCTCGACACCGAACATCTCGCGGTGTTCGTCGATGAAGATCACGAGTGCGTGTGTGGCCGGTCGAGCTCGGCCGCGAAGAAAGCCGACTTAGATTCAAGGAGTCAAGGCAACACATTGGGCCGGGGTTCGGTAGCCGAGGCAGTTTGACGTCATCGCCACATGGTTCGACGGCCGTTCAAGGACATCGCCCTGCCCCGCGTGAGGGCTCGCGGCCGAAAGAACCCCCCAGCAAGTACGGCCCCCAGCGCCGGGCGGCACCTCGCGACCGCGCAGACGCACCCCTTCCACGCCCAGGTCACGATCTTCGAGAAGGGATTTGCGACTCGCCCGCGCCAGTGAACGCACGGGTGTTGACAGACCTGGGGTTCAGACGTCATGCAGGCGCGGCGATGTCCCGGATGGTCTGTACGCCCGATAGGGGCGTGCGGACCACTCCGCAACATCCGTGCACTCGACTTCGGAAACTGACACCTGCTCACTGGCCGGGAACGGTGTGGAATCCCGGGCGCGAGGTGCGGTGGAGCTGTGGGATCGTGGAGGCTTTGACGCCACGTCCTGCCCGCCGCACCCGGGGGATTTGTCATGGAATTTCGGATTATGGGGGCATTGTCGGTACACGACGGCGCCGAGGATCGCACCCCCACCGCTCCGAAGCACCGTGATCTGCTGGCGATGTTCGTGCTCAACGCCCGCCGCCCGCTCACCGTCGAGCGGCTGCGACAGCTGCTGTGGCCGCTGGAGGAGGGCGACCGGTCAGACTCGCTGATCCGCGGCTACATCGGGCGGCTCCGGCAGCAGATCGGCAAGGACGTCATCACCACCGTGTCCGGCACGTACACGCTGGCCATCAACGACGATCAGCTCGATGTCGGTCGCTTCCGCCGACTCATTCAGGAGGGGCTGTCCGGGCGCGACGGCGGGAAGCTGCGGGAGGCGCTGGGCTTGTGGCGCGGGCCGGTTCTGGCGGACGTGGACCCTGACGCGAGGCGCTGGGCCGAGACCGGGCGGCTGCGCGAGGAGCTCGAAGAGCTTCGCCTGCTCGCCCTGGAGCGCCGGATCGAGCTCGATTTGGACGCGGGCCGGCACCGCGAGCTGCTGTCCGAGGTGCGGAGGCTGGTCGCGCAGCACCCGCTCTGGCAGGGTTTCCGCGGCCAGTTCATGCTGGCGCTCTATCGCAGCGGGCGGCGCGTGGAGGCGCTGGCCGCGTACACGGCGCTGCGCGACGAGCTCGACGGTGGGCACGCCATCGAGCCCGACCCCGAGCTGCAGCTGCTCTATCACCGCATGCTGCACGACGACGTCATGCTGCACGTCTCCGCGGGCCCGCCGGTGCTGTTGCCGCGGGACGTCACCCACTTCACCGGCCGCGCCGACCTGCTCGACCAGGTGTTCTCCGGCTTGGTCGTCGTGCACGGCCCGGCCGGGGTGGGCAAGTCGGCGCTCGCCGTACGCGCCGCCTGGCGGCACAGGGAGCGCTTCCCCGACGGGATCCTGTACGCGGACCTGCGCGAGTCCACCCGGCCCGGCGCGATCCTGGAGGATTTCCTGCGCTGGCTCGGCTGCCCGGCCCAAGCGGTACCGGCATCGGAGGGCCAGCGACAGCGGCTGCTGCGCACTTACACCGCCAACCGCCGCATGCTCGTCGTGCTGGACGACGTCGCCGACGAGTCCCAGGTACGGCCGCTGCTCACCTCGTGCCCCACCGTGATCACCAGCCGGTCGGCGCTCGGCGGGCTGACCGGCGCCGTACGGCTGCCGCTGGGCGTCCTGGACGACGACGAGGCCCGTGACCTGCTCGTCAAGCTCATCGGCGAGGAACGGGCGGACGACGGCGGGGTGCGGGAGCTGATGCGGTTCTGCGGCGGGCTGCCCATCGCGCTGCGCATCGCCGGGTCCCGCCTGGCCACCAGACCAGGTTGGACCCCTGGCTATCTCGCGGGCCTGCTGGAGGACGAGTTCGGGCGTCTGGACCGCCTTCACTCGGGCGACCAGACGGTCCGCAGCGTGTACGCGGTCGGCTACGAAGGCCTGCCCACGCCGGCGCGCCGCATGGTGCGCCTGCTGGGCGCGCTGTCGGCCCCCGACGTCGCCGACTGGGCCGCCCAGATCTTCGGCGACCAGGCCGACACGCTCGTGGACGCCGGCCTGCTGGAAGCGCACACCGTGGACGTGGCGGGCCAGGTCCGCTACCGAATGCACGACCTGACCCGGCTCTACGCCCGCGAGCGACTGGTGGAGGAGGAGGGCGTACATGCGGTACGGGGCGCGCTCGCGCGGCTCCAGGCCGTCGTGATCGCCCGGGTGCAGGCATCCCGGTTCCCGCTGGTCTCTGGTGAGCCGACCATGCGCAGCTTCGTGACCAGGGACATCAAGGAGTCGGTCGAGTGGCTCGTCGCCGAGCGCGCGTTCCTCGCCGCCCTGGTCGGCGACCTGTACGGGGCCGGGCTCGACGAGGGCGCGTGGCGGCTCGCGCATCTGCTGGGCCCGTTCCTGGAACGGCGGCGCTTCCTGGACGACTGGCGGCCGGTCGCCGAGACCGGCCTCGCGGCGGCGCGACGCACGGGTGACGCTCGTGCCGAGGCCCTGCTCCTGCGCGACCAGGGCGACCTGTGCCGGGCCGAGGGCCGGTGGGCGGAGGCGCTGGATCTGCTCACCCGGGCGCTTGGGGCGTTCACCAGCCCCGGTACGTCCAGCGGCAAGGAGGCCGCGCAGGTCCGGCGCAGGATCGGCCAGGTGTATCTGGAACAGGGCCGTCTGGACGAAGCAGAACGCCAGCTGACCTCCTCTCTGCACGCCTTCAGCGGCGGGAGGGCCGACGCCGAGGCGCAGCAGGCGCTTGGCGCGGTGTTGCGGCGGGCCGACCGTCCCGACGAGGCGGCCGACCGGCTCGCCGCCGCCGCAGGCTTCTTCGATGCTCTGGGCGACCGGCACCGGCACGCCGACACCCTGCTGGAGCTGGCCGCGACACGGCTGGCGCAGCGGCGGGTGCCCGACGCCAGGGACTGCGCGCAGCGGGCCAGGTCCATCGCGGTACGGCTCGGCGACCGGCTGCTGGACGCGCACGCGCTGCTGGCGCTGGCCCAGGTCAACCGGGCTGAGGGCGACCGCGACTCGGCGCGCAAGCTGGCCGAGGACGCTTTCAAGATCTTCGACGCCATCGCCGACAAACCCGGCAGGACGACCGCGCTGGACCTACTCGCCGCCCTGGTGTGACGACCTGGTGTGACGCCGTCGCCCGCCCCGTACGGGCCCGGCCCGATGATCGTCGCGGTCTCGTCCGATGGCGTGGTGGTGGCGAATCCCGGCAGCGGGTCGTACCGAGGCTACTTCTCGCGCGGGGAGCTGCGCTGGACGGGCCGGGAAACGTACCGCCAGGACGCGGACGCCGTCTGCGCGGCGGGCTGCCCTGACGCCGTGCTGTCCGCGCCCGCGGGCGACGTGCCAACCTGGCGTCACGGCTCGGCGGGGCGGTGGCCGCCGCGTTCGCGGGGAAGGGCGAGCTCGTCACATTGGACGCAGGAGCACGGCCTGGACGTCTCACACTTGGTTGAGCGGATCAGTACCGTATGGGGCATGGTTGCCCCTCTGGCCCCTGAGGATCCTCCGCGTCTGGGTGAGTTCGAGCTGCTGGGCCGGCTCGGTGAGGGCGGCCAGGGGATCGTCTACCTGGCCCGCGATCCAGTTGGGCAGCGGGTGGCGGTGAAGGTGCTGATCAGAGCCGACGCCGAGGCCCGTGCCCGTCTGGCCCGCGAGCTGGCCGCGGTGGAGAGCGTGGCGCCCTTCTGCACCGCCCGTGTGCTCACGGCCGTGCCGGACGGACCGCGTCCGTACGTGGTGAGCGAGTTCGTGGACGGGCCGACGCTGGCGGAACGGGTGCACGAGCATGGCCCCCTGCACGGCGGCGAGCTGGAACGGCTGGCCGTCGGCACCACGACGGCCCTGGCCGCCATCCACGCGGCCGGCGTCGTGCACCGCGACTTCAAACCGAGCAACGTGCTGCTCGGCCCGGACGGTCCCCGGGTGGTCGACTTCGGCATCGCCCGCGCGGACGGTGTCACGACCATGACCAGCGGACTCATCGGCACCCCTGCCTACCTGGCGCCCGAACAGCTGAGCGGCGCCCCCGCCTCACCCGCCTCGGACGTCTTCGCCTGGGCGGGCACCATGGTCTTCGCCGCCACCGGCACCTCCCCGTTCGCCGCCGCGGGCATCGCGGACGTGCTGACCCGCATCGTCACCCACGAACCGGATCTGTCAGCGGTCCCACCACCGCTGCGCGACTCGATCGCCGCCGCCTTGGAGAAGGACCCTTCGCACCGGCCGGCGGCGGGCGAGCTGCTGTCCCGCCTGATCGACCCAGTGTCCGGTGGCCACGGCCGGTCGATCGTGGAGCTCACCAGCCTGGGCAGCCGCCTCGCCGCCGAACCGGCCGACGATCGGGGAACGTCGGACGCGGCCGGCGGTCGGGATCTTGCCGGGGCGGCCGGTCGTGGGGACACCGCGGAACCCATCGGTCGTGGGGGCACAGCGGGACCGGCCGGGGAGCCGACGACCCCGCCCTCCTCGCGGGCCCCGGCGCTCATGGGGTGGACCGCTGGGCGGAGCCGCCGTGCCGCGCTCGCCGTGGCGGCGGCGCTGGTCGCGGTCGTGGTGGGGGCGCTCGCCTGGTTGCGGCCGTTCGGCGGGACGGGGTCCCATGCGTCTTCAGGTACCGGTGAGCCGGACTCCTCGGCCGCCTCACGTCCCGACTCTTCCGCCCCCACCTCCGCCGAGCCCCCATCGGGCTCACCGTCGGGCTCACGGGAGGTCTCGCCCAGCGGGTCGGCGAGTCCGGGTGAGTCGGCGGTCCCGGGAGGGGGGCTGCGGGTGTCCGACACGTTCGGGCGCACGGTCAGCACCGGATTCGGTACGACGGACGACGGGGAGCATCACTGGTCGGTCGGCGTTCCGGCGAGCGGCTACTCGGTGGACGGCAAGAAGGGCCGGATCACGATGCCCCCCGGAGCCGGCTCCAGCGCGTACCTGGACGGGGTGAAGGAGACCAGAACCGACCTCGGCTTCACCTTCGTCAGCGACAAGCCCCCCACCGGCAGCGGCATCTACGTGTCCGCCGTCGGACGCAGGGCCCCGACGGTGGGGGGTTACCGGGCGCACGTGAGCCTGCGGCCCAACGGCAAGGTCCTGTTCCAGCTGATCCGCTCCGAGGCGGGCCGCAGCGAGATCGACCTCGCGCAGCCACTGCGGGTCCCCGGGCTGACCGCGGGCGCGGGCATCGCGCTGCGGGTACGCGTCCAGGTCACCGGCACGTCGCCGACCACGATCCGCGGCAAGGTCTGGGCCATCGGCGCGCCCGAGCCGGACTGGCTGCTCTCCGTCACGGACGCGACCTCCGGACTCCAGGTCCCGGGTGGGGCCGGCGTCCTGACCTTCTTGTCCCGTACGGCCACCGACACCCCCGTCACGGTGACCGTGGACGACCTCGCCCTGACCGCAACCCCGGGGTGAAGTGCCTGGTGACCTCGTGGAACGTGACCGACTCACCGCAAGCCGACAATCCGTTCGGCCCAGAGCAGGCGATCCCGGCGATGCCGAGCCCCCGCGCCAGATGGTGGAGCACCTATCGCTCGCGGGCGGTGAGCAGGTCGAACTCCGAGGTGACCGGTTTGGGGCTGAGGGCGGATGACGAAGCCGGGCCGATGCCGGTGCACCGCTGCTACCGCGAGAGCTGATGTTCCTCGATCGCGGCGGCCAGCTGTCGTACGACAGCCTTGATGTGGGCGGGCTGCAGATGGGTGTAGCCGAGAATGATCGCATTGTCCGGTGTGCCGGTCATTCCGTATCCGAGCACTTGAGGATTGGCGGCTGGGTCATGGCTTTGCGTCCTGGACGGGTGGGGATGTAGCACTGATGCTGTTGGACAGTACTGTCATGATCATCGGCCGACTGGGAGAGCCGTATGAAGACCCGTACCTGGACTCGCCGTGCCGCCGCTTTGGCCGCCAGCCTGGCCGCCGTGCTGGCGCTGGGCATCACTCCTGTGCATGCGGATACCGTGATCCGCAAGCCGCAACAACCATCACCGCAAGGGTCCATGGCGCGGTAAGGCGCGGCGGTACATTGTCCCCCCGTCCGGCAGGACGGGGGGATGCTCCGCCTTCATGGTCACTCGTCCGGCGGCAATTTGACCTGCCGGTATGGCTGCCGCGTCTTGCGGTACTGACCGATGGTCCGCCGCTCGATGTCCACGAGGGTGGTCAGATACTTGTTCGCAACCTGGGCGAAGGTGAGGACTTCAGTCGGCTGGGCCAGTACGGGGCCGCCCTACGACGCCGCGAGTAAACGCCGTCTGCGTCAGGCGGAAGAGATCCTCTAGCTCTCCCCTGAGCTGTTCTGAGTCTCTCGAAGCTTTGCCACAGCCTTTGCGGCAGCGACCCTCGTGAGACCGGATTTGAACTGGCCATAGAAGTTATCGTGCTCCAGCAAAACCATGGTGTTCTTGTCCCGGATGACCACGATGTCGATCGCCATCGTCGGGCCTATGCTCGCGGACGGATCCGTAGAGCGGAGCTTCGATCAGGGGTCGCGGCCCCGGCGCGACTGGAAGCAACCTCTGAGGCTTCGCGCGATGCGTCCACACACACACGAAAACCGCCCCAGCCTGCCGATATTTCGGCAGGCCAGAGGCGGTCTGGTGGAACAGTGGAGGTGGCGGGAATCGAACCCGCGTCCTTCAACGATGACCGACCCGAGCCAGCCTGGCGAGCCGATCTGCCCGTACAGGGCGGGTGTCACCGCCGGTAAGCCGCTTTGTTGCCGACGAACGCCTCGAAGTCTCCGCGGTCGGCCATCGTGGCCACCCCCTCCGGATACGGCACGGTGCACCATGACGGCTCGAAAGGGAGCAGGTCAGCCCCTGCGGATCCAGAAGGCCTCAATGCGGTCGTTCATGAACGAGCCAACCCAGCCTTGGAGGAGGCAGCTGCAAACGCTGTAATTCGACCAGGTCTGCTCATCGCCGCTCCAGTCGACGGTCGATGGCCAGTTGAAGCCGGTGACGACGTTGCAGTGGCTGTAGGAGTTGAAGCCGGAGATGTTGTTCGCCCAGTCGTCCTTGACGATGATGCGGTAGCCGGCGGAGTCGCAGTCTCCGTAGTCGCCATGGATGTGGGTCAGGTTCGGGGGCGAGTTGTTGGCGTTCCAGAACCACTCCATGAGCAGCACAGTCGCAGTCGCGCCGGCCTCGCGCTGGGCTGTGGCGTAGTCGGCGGAGCACGCGGAGGAGCGGATGGGGGACGGCTGGCCTGGAGGTGCCTTGCCGACGACGATCACGCAGTGCTTGGCGGGTGCCGCCGCTTTGAGCGACGAGATCGCCTGGGTCGGCGTGGCGAGGGCGGTCAGTAAGAGGGCCGCAGTGGCGAGCATGGTGAGCAAGCGGCGGGTTCTGGTCATGCTGACTCCGTTCGGGGATCCGAGAATGGCGGAGTCGCGGCTTGTCGGTCGCGACACCCGTTCCAGGGCGGAACAGCCGCTGATCGTCAGAGCTGACTGCCCTCGCGGGCGATCGGGTGGCTCCATCTGAGTGGTGGATCGCCGTGGTCGCATGCCGGCCTCCGACGCCCTGATCGCATGCCTTTCAAGGCTTCTACAGCCCAGGAGGTTCAGGCCAGGCCATCAGCCGGGCATTTGCCGGACATATCGAGACATGGAAGCTCCGTGGCCCCGTCCGACCGAGGTGAGCGTGCGCCGGTTCGTTCCTACGGCTGAGGCTCAGGCCGCCTTCGCTACCGGCCCGGCCATCGGCTGGGGCGAGGTACGGGCTGATCTGGGTGCGATGATCGATGACGAGCTATGCGATCCATTCGACGGGATCGGCTTGTGATCGGGCATGAGCGAGGCGGTCTCGGTCTCCCCTCACCTCACGGTTCGCTGAGACGAGCCCGCCATCGCACCAGGTGAACCACGGAGGCCTCTGTTGATCGCGACGATCTTCGGTTCGGTCAGCTGGTCGATGACGGACTCGATGCCTTCGCGACCGATGCCGGATCGCTTGAAGCCGCCGAAAGGCATGGCGTCGATCCGGAAGTCCGAGCTGGAGTTGATCAGCACGGCGCCGACGGTGAGCGCGTCCGCGATGGCCAAGGCCCGGTCCATGTCGTGGGTGAACACCCCGGCTTGCAGACCGGTGTCGACGGCGTTCGCCGAGACGATGGCCTCTCGCAGATCGGAGAACGGGTCGAGCAGCACCGCCGGGCCGAATACCTCGTCGACGCGGATCCGTGCGTCGTCCGGCACGTCGGTGAGCACCGCGGGTGTCACGAAGCTCCCCTTGCGGGCGCCGCCGGTGTGGAGGGTCGCACCGGCGGCGACGGCCTCGTCGATCCAGGCGGCGACGCGCTGGGCTTCGGCCTCGGTGACCAGCGGGCCGACGTCGGTGGCCGGGTCATGCTTGGTGCCGACGACGAGGGCGGCGGTGGCGCGTACGACCCTCTCCAGCACTTCGGGGTAGAGCTCCGCTTCGACGAAGACGCGCTGCACCGAAAGGCAGTTCTGGCCCGCGACCCCGAACGCGCCGTCGACGACCGCGGCGGCGACGGCGGCCGGGTCGGCGTCGGCGCAGGCGATCAGGGCGTTGTTGCCGCCGAGTTCCATGATGAGTTTGCGGGCCGGCCCCCCTTGTGCGATGCGGTCGGCGGTGCGCGGGCCGCCTGTGAAGGAGACCACGTCCACCCGCGGGTCGGCCACCAGCGCCTGCCCGGCGCGGACACCGGGTACGGCGGCCAGGTATTCGCCGGGTACGCCGTTGTCCAGGAACAGTTCGACGAGTGCCAGCGCGGTCAGCGGTGTCGCCGGGGCGGGCTTGAGCACCACGGCGTTGCCGGCGAGAAGCGCCGGTCCGAGCTTGTGCGCGACCAGGTTGAGCGGGTCGTTGAACGGGGTGATCGTGGCGACGACGCCGACCGGTTCACGGGTGTACCAGCCGGTCCATCCCAGGCCGCGTGGGGTGTTGTCGAACGGGACGGTGCGACCGGTGAGCGCAGTCGCGGCCTGGGCGGTGAGCCGCAGTGTTTCGATCGCGCGCCCGACTTCGGCGCGGGCTTCGGTGATGGTCTTGCAGCCCTCGGTGGCGATGATCGTGGCGAACCGGTCCGCCGACGCGGCGAGGGCGGCCGCCGTACCTTCGACGGCGGCACGTCGTTCCCATAGCGGCCAGGTCAGACGGCGCTGTCCCTGGGACACGTAGGCGACGGCGCGCCGGACCTCGGCATCCGTGGCGTCCATCACGGTCCCCACGTACGCCCCGTCTTCCGGGTCGTGCACGGACATCCGCTGGTCACCGTCGCGCCAGGCGCCTTCCCAGAAGCCGCCGGCCGGTGGCTGCCACACCTGTCTGCTGTGCGAAAGGCTGCCGTGCGAAAGGGTGCTGTGCGAAACGCTGTCGTGCGAAACGCTGCTGTGCGAAACCTGCGGGCTCATCGGTTGGGGGACTCCTCGCTCGCCAGTGTCGTTCGCGCTGTTTCCCAGCGGTGGCACCGCACCTGGTGTCCCGGGGCGATCTCCCGCAGTTCTGGTGCCGCCGACCGGCATTCGGGTGTCGCCAGGGGGCATCGAGGGTGGAAGCGGCATCCGCTGGGCGGGTGGATGGGTGAGGGCGGCTCGCCGGTGACGGTGGCCGGGGGCTGCTTTCCGGTGGTCGTCGCGGCTCCGGCGGCGAGCAGCGCGAGGGTGTAGGGGTGGCACGATCGCTCGTAGATGTCGTCGCGATCGGCGATCTCCACGATCTGCCCCAGGTACATCACCGCGACACGGTCGCCGAGGTAACGCACCACCCGTAGGTCGTGCGAGATCACGATCATGGCGAGCCCGTGTTCGCCCTGGAGCCTGCGCAGCAGGTTGAGGATCCGCGCCTGTACGGAGGCGTCGAGCGCGGAGGTCGGTTCGTCGCAGATCAGCAGTTTCGGTCTGAGCAGCAGCGCGCGGGCGATGACCACCCGTTGCAGCTGTCCGCCGGAGCATTCGCCCGGATAGCGGTGAAGGTAGCTGTCGTCGAGCCCGACCTCCGCGAGCGCGTCGGAGACCGCTTGCGCGCGTTCTTTCTTGCCGCCGATGCGATGCTGCGCGAGTACGGCCGTCAGGCTGACACCCAGGGTCATGCGGGGGTCCATCGCGGCATGCGGATCCTGGAAGATCAGTTGGGCGGTGCGGGCGAGCTGCTTGCGTGGCGGTCGCGGGCCGAGGCCGTCGATCGACACCTGCCCGGAGGTCGTGGGGGTCAGGCCGAGGATGACCCTGGCCAGGGTGCTCTTGCCGGAGCCCGACTCGCCCACCAGCCCGAACACCTCGCCGGAGTCGATGCGGAGGTTGATCCCGTCGAGGGAGTGCACGTGCTCGCGGCGGCGCAGGCCCTGGCGGGGGAGGGGGAAGTGTTTGACCGCGTCGTCGACGACCAGCAGCTGGCTGCTCATGCGGGCTCCTTGACCTGGGTGGGCATGCCGATCCAGCACCTCGTGGCGTGACTCTGTGTCGCCAGGGCCGGCTCGGCGGCGGCGCACTGGTGCTCGATGTGGGCGTCGTGGGTGGCGGTGCAGCGGGGGCGGAACCGGCAGCCGGAGGTGATCCGCAGGGCCGAGTCGGCATGACCGGGGATGGAGCACAGCTCACCCGAGGGGCCGGGCCGCAGCAGGGAACACTCGATCAGCGCGCGGGTGTAGGGGTGCCGCGGTGCGGTGAGAACCTCGCCGGCCGGTCCCTGCTCGACGATCCGGCCGGCGTACATGACCGCGATCCGGTCGGCGATCGAGGAGACGACCCCGAGGTCGTGCGAGATGAACAGGATCGACATGCCGAGTTCGGCCTTCTTGGCGGCGAGCAGCCGCAGGATCTGTGCCTCCACGGTGACGTCAAGCGCGGTGGTCGGCTCGTCGGCGATGAGCAGGCGGGGCTGCCCGGCCAGAGCGGCGGCGATCATCACCCGCTGTGCGAGGCCACCGGAGAGCTGGTGGGCGTAGGAGCGGGCGCGCCGCTCCGGCTCGGGGACACCGACGTCCCGCAGCAGTTCGACGGTCGCCTGGCGGGCCGCGGCCCGGTTCATGCCACGGAATCGGCGCAGCGGTTCGGCGACCTGGGCGCCCACCGTCGAGGTCGGGTCGAGCATGTGCTTGGGCTGCTGGAACAGCATGCCGATGTGCCCGCCGCGGATCTGGTCCATCCTCCGATCGGTCGCGCCCAGGAGGTCGACGCCGTCGAGGGTCATCAGGTCGGCGCCGGCGGTGAGCGGCCGGGGCAGCAGGCGTACCAGTGACATCGCGGTCAGGCTCTTGCCGGAGCCCGATTCGCCGACGAGGGCGAGGACCTCGCCTTCGCCCATGGACAGTGATACGCCATCGACGATCGTCTCCGCCGGACGGGAGCCGGCGTGGACGGCGAGGTTCTCGACGGTGAGCAGTTCCGCCACGAGGTTCTCCTTCGCGTGGTGGGGTCAGACCGGGGGAACCGGGCTGTTGTCGCGATGGTCCCGCAGCGTGATCATCGCGTCGCCGAAATGCCGGTTGAGCGCGTCGAACAGGGCGGCGTGGTCGCCGGAGGTGAGCAGCTTGAGCAACTGCTCGTGCTCCTCGACGAGATCCGTGCGGCCCTTGTAGGTGGCCACGAGCAGGTTGAGCCCGAGCCGGGTCTGGTCGGCCAGTGAGGCGTACATCGCCGACAGCCGCTCACTCCGGGCGGCGTCCACGATGGCCTGGTGGAAGCCGAGGTCGGCCGCGGAGACCCGCTGCCAGTCCTGGCGCGCCACGGCCAGCGCCAGCAGCCGCACCGCCTGTTCGAGGGTGGCGATCAGCGCCGCCGGCGTGCCCCGGGCGGTCAGCCGCTCCATCGCCGCGCGTTCGATGGCGGCCCGCGCGAAGTAGAGGTCCTCCAGGTCGTCGTCGGTCAGGACCCGGACCGTGATGCCCTTGTGCGGCGAGGCGACCAGCAATCCCTCCTGCGCCAGTCGTTGCAGCGCCTCGCGGACCGGGCCACGGCTGGTGGCGAACCCCGCGGCGATCTCCACTTCGTTCATCTGACTGCCGGGAGGGTACCCGCCGCTGATGATCCGTTCCCTGATCTGGGACGTCACCACGGCGGAGAGGGTGCGCTTGGGAACGTGCGGTTCGGCCCTGCGCCTGGGTTCGCTCACGATCCCCCCTTCCGTGGCGCCGCGAGCGCAACGCTGTCGTGCCTGTCGGTTGGCTGGCTCACGATTGCTCCTTCGCGATCTTTGGTGTACCGGCCTGTTCACCCACGCTGGTTCCTCCTGGCGTTGAGGCCTTGGCCGATGAGTGTGACGCTCAATGCCGTCACGAAGATGGCCAGGCCAGGGTAAATGATCAAGCCAGGCGTTTTCGTGAGGTACGGCTGCGCGTTCGCGAGCATGGATCCCCAGTCCGCGTCCGGTGGCTGAATGCCGAGACCGAGGTAGGACAGGGCGCCCACGGTGATCAGTTTGTGCCCGAACCGGACCGCGGCGTGCGCCAGCAGCGGGCTCAGCGCGTTCGGCAGGATGTGCCGGAACATGATGAACGACGAGGAGCAGCCCAGCGCCCGCGCGGCCTCGATGTAGTCGTGGGAGCCGATCTCGAGGGCGACGCTGCGGGCCAGCCGGGCGAACGGGGTCCAGCCGCCGATGACCAGGGCCAGGATCAGGGTGCCGTAGTTCGTGCCCAGGACGGCCACGAGGAACAGCGCGACGATGATCTCGGGAAAGGCCAGCAGCACATCGGTGAGCCGCATGACGAACTCGTCGAACTTACCGCCCCGCCGCGCGCAGACGATGCCGACCAGGGTGCCGCTCACCGCGCAGATCAGCAGAGTGATGGCGGCGATCGACACCGAGAACCGGCCACCGTCCATCAGCCGGCTCAGCACGTCCCTTCCGAGGTGGTCGCTGCCGAGCAGGTGCGTGGCGCCGCTCGGCGCCAGCCGGTCGGCCAGGTTCTGGGCCGCCGGGTCGTGCGGCATGATCCACGGCGTCAGGATGAGCGTGATCAGGATGAGCCCGAAGAGCGCGGCTCCGACAAGGAGACTGGGTGGCCAGGCCCGCAGGCCGGTCCGGCCACGCCCGCGCTCCGCACCGGTCGCCGGGGCGTCGTTCGGCGCCTCGCTGGTGAGATGATCGTCAAGCAGAGACATGCGCGGCCCTCACCGTGGGATTGATGAGTGTGTACCCCAGATCGGTCAGCGTCGTGATGAGGACGGCCAACCCGACCAGGCTGATGACTCCGGCCTGGATGGTGGGGACATCGTTGTTGATGACCGACTCATAGAGCAGGCGGCCCATGCCGGGGATCGAGAAGATCACCTCGACCACCACCGAGCCGCCGAGCAGGCCGGCCAGCCACACCGAGAACAAGGTGATCACCGGCAGCAGCGCGTTGCGTACGCCATGCCGGATCATCGTCGCGCCGAACGTCAGTCCGCGCGCTCGCGCGGCGGTGATGTGGGGCGATTCCAACACGTCGATCATCGAGGCCCTGGTCACCTGAGTGAAGTAGCTCATCGGGCGCAGCGCGAGAGTGAGGCAGGGCAGGACCATCGACGCAGGACCCCGCCACCCCGCCGACGGCAGCGCGCCGAGCTGGAGCGCGAAGATCAGGATCAGCACCGGCGCCAGCCAGTACTCCGGGATCGCGACGAACCCCTGGGTGATCGAGGTGATGGCGGTGTCGGTGGGTCTGCCACGCTTGACCGCGGCCAGCGAGCCGAACAACAGCGCGGCCACCAGCGCGATCAGGAGTGAGGTGATGGCGAGAGCGGTCGTCACCGCCAGCGCGCTGCCGATCATCTCGGTGACCGGGGAACGGCTGGTGTAGGACAGGCCGAGATCTCCACGCAGCGCCTTGACGAGCCAGTCCCAGAACTGCGTCAGCAGCGGCCGGTCGAGGCCGTACGAGCGACGCAGGTTCGCCAGCGTGACCGGGTCGACGTTGAGGTCGCGCACCCGGCCGCGCAGGATCTTCCGTACGGGATCGCCCGGCGTGAGATAGGGGATCAGGAAGACCACGAACGACGCGATCACCAGCGTGCCGACGAGTACGGCCAGCCGTCTGATCAAGAAGAACATCGTATGCCTGCCCTTTCCATAGCCGTCCCCGATGGAGGTTGGTCAGCGGACGAGGTCGAGGAACTTGTAGTAGGCGCCGACCGGCGGCAGGAACCACGGCGGGCCGAAGTGCCCGGGAACGGCGCGGAACGGGAGGTCCTGCCACGGGTTGGCGGCCGGTTCCCCGCCCAGCACCTGGGCCAGCACTTTGCCCATGTGCGTGGCCATCTGCACGCCGTGGCCGCTGTAGCCGACGGAGTAGAACAGGCCGTCACGTTCCCCGGCGTGCACCATCTGGTCCAGCGACATGTCCACGAGGCCGCCCCAGCAGTAGTCGACCCGCGCGCCGGCCAGTTGCGGGAAGACGGTCGTCATCGCACGTCGCAGGATTCGCCCGCTCTTGATGTCGGAAGCGGGAGCCGACAGCGCGAACCGGGCGCGACCGCCGAAGAGCAGCCGGTTGTCGGGAGTGATCCGGAAATAGTAGAGCAGGTTCTTGCTGTCGGAGGCGACGCGCCGGTGCGGCAGCAGTTCGTCCACGACGCTCTGGTCGAGCGGTTCGGTGACGATGATGAAGCTGCCGATCGGCACGATCCGCCGGCGTAGCCACGGGGTCAGGCCGCTGGTGTAGCCGCTGGTGGCGATCACCACCTGGTCGCCGCGTACGGTGCCGAGTTCGGTGTGCACGTCGTGCTGGTGGCCGGAGCGCCGGGTCAGTCCGGTGACCTGGCACTCCTCGTGGATGGACACGCCGTTCGTCGACACGGCCGCCGCCAGTCCGGCCGTCAGCCGTCCCACGTGGACGCCCGCGCCGAGGGGATCGACCATCGCGCCGTGGTAGTGGTCGCTGCCGATCTCCTCACGGATGCGCGCGGGCGGTACGAGCCGCACATCCTGCCCGGCCAGCTCGCGCATCAGCGCGGCCGAGGCCTGGAAGCTCTGGTAGTGCGCGGGTTTGCTGGCCAGTGTCAGCCGCCCGGTCCGGCTGAAGGAGCAGTCGATCCCCTCACTTGTCACGACGTCTTCGAGGGTGTCGATCGCGTCGTTGTAGCTGCGGAACATCGCGGTGGCGCGGGCCGTTCCGTACCGTTTCACCCCGGCGCCGAAGGAGATCGCCAGTCCCGGGGTGGCCATTCCGCCGTTGCGGCCGGAGGCGCCCCAGCCGACGGTGTGCGCCTCCAGCAGCGCGACCTGCGCGCCCTGGCGGGACAGGTGCAAGGCGGTCGACAGGCCGGTGAGACCTGCGCCCACGATGACGACGTCCGCGCGTGCCGGTAGTTCGGTGCGGCGGAAGTCGCCGGCCGGCTTGGCGGTGTCCAGCCAGTAGGAAACGAGCTTCACGTGTCCTCCCAGTCGTTGGACTACAGGCCGAGCAGCGGCGGGACGCCGGTGAGATCGGAGGTCTCGGCGTATTCGTAGAAGGGGACGGACGGGTCGTAGCCGCGATTGACGTAGACCTTGTGCTTGATCCGCAGCTCGTGCGCCGGGATGAGGTCGTACCAGATGTGTGAGGACACGTGCAGGATCTCCTGCGGCTCCACGTCCAGTTGGTCGAGCATGTAGTCGAAAGCCGCGAACCGCGGTTTGTACGCGCGGGCCTGCTCGGCGGTGAACACCCGGTGGAACGGCGCGCCGAGCTGCCTGACGTTGTTCTCCAGCATGCCGTCGGTGGCGTTGGACAGGATGACCAGCGGGTAGGCCGACGCGAGCTTGGCCAGTGCTTCCGGCACATCGGGGTGCGGCCCCCACGAGCCGGCTGCGGCGATGATCGTGTCCGCGTCCGACTGCCGGAACTGGATGCGCCACCGGTTGCAGGCCCGCTGCCAGGAGTCCCGCAGGACCTCGGGGTAGAGCTTGAACGGCCCGAGCACCTCGTCCATCCGGTAGGCGCGGAAGTCCTTCAGGAAGGTGGGGACATCTTCAGGTGCGACGCGGTCCTCGATCAGCGGCAGCACGGTCGGCGTCATCTGGAAGTGGGTCAGCGTTCCGTAGCAGTCGAAAGTGATGTATTTCGGGGTAAAGCCCAGCAAGTCCATGTAATTCCCTCCGTTACTGCTTGGCGACGGTCACAGCGGTGGTGATCGCGTATCGAGCGAGTGGGTCGTCGGTGAAACCCTTCACATCGGAGCGGTACGCGGCATGTGTCTGCTCGTGCACCTGGAAGACGGTGACCGCGTTCTCTTCGAGGTAGCGCGCGACCTCGGCGTAGACGGCGTTGCGCTCGGTGGCGTCGGCCATGGCGTTCGCCGAGGCGATCTTCTTGTCGATGGCCGGGTCGCAGAAGCGGCTGATGTTGAAGCCGCCGTCGCAGGTGTAGTCCGAGGACAGGAAGCCATTGGGGTCGGCGATGTCGACCAGATGGTTGCGCGACAGCAACGTGAGGTCGTAGTCGCCGGACATGAGCTGGGGCTCGATCCCGGCGTAGTCGCTGCTCTTCACCTTGACCTCGATGCCGATCGCCTTGAGGTTGGCCTGGATCACGGTGGCGAGGTCGGCGAACTCGGGCCGTTCGGTGTAGGCCAGCAGCGTCAGCTTGAGTTTGCCGGGGGCGTACCCGGCCTCGGCGAGCAGGGCCTTGGCCTGGTCGAGGTTCTGCGCCACGGGCTGCACGCCCTTGGGCGCCCACGGCTCGGTGGGCGAGAACGGGCCGATCGCGGGCTCCGCGCCGTTGTTGTAGACGCTCTTGGCGATGGCGTTGAGATCGAGGGCGGCCTGTACGGCCTTGCGCAGCGCGGCCTTGTTGAACGGGGCACGTGAGTTGTTGAAGTACAGCCCGGTCGTGCGCGGCGTGAACGTCTCGCTGACCACGAGATCCTTGTCGTTCTTCAGCGCGGCCACGCTGGTGGCCGGGATGCCCAGCGCGATCTGGGATTCTCCGGTCTGGACCTGGGTCGCCCGGGTCGCGCCTTCGGCGATGAACCTGGCCTCGACCTTGGCCAGCGGGACCTGCCCACCCCAGTAGGTCGTGTTGCGCTCCATCGAGATCGACTGACCGGTGGCCTCGGAAATCGGCTTGTAGGGCCCCGTGCAGTGCCCGATCGGCTTGATGCCCGAGGCGGTGTAGGCGGCCGGCGCCAGAATGCCGGTGTTGGCGCTGGCCAGCCGGAACGGCAGCAGGGCGCTCGGTTTGGGGGTGGTGATCCGGACGGTCGAGGCATTGAGCGCGGTGACCGACGAGACGACCGTCTTGTTGAACGCCCGCGGCGGCGCCTCGACCGTGAGCACATGCTGCAGCCCCTTGACGACGGCATCGGCCGTCAGAGCGGTGCCGTCCTGGAACTTGACGTTCTCGCGCAGGGTGAAGTCCCACGTGGTGGGGTTGCTCTGCGTCCACTTGGTGGCCAGCAGCGGCTTGAGCTCGCCGGCCTTGTTGTCATAGGTGAGCAGGGTTTCCAGGCAACCGATCTGGCTGAGCACCAGGGCGTCGTCGGTTTCGAGGGCGTAGTTGGCGCGTGGGGAGAACTGGAGGCTGATCACCACGTTCTGGTCCGCGCCGGCCGGGGAGTCGTTGTTCGCGAAAGTGCCGCACGCGGTCAGCGTGAGCAGGGCCGAGCAGATCAGGGCGGGGGGGCGAAGGGGGAGTGATCTTTTCATGGCATCCGCCTGGAGAAGGTAAGGGCGGGTAACGAGTTCGGAGCCGCAATGCTCCGGTGGGGCTGTACGAGCCTGAACGATGCCGCACATCATGTGCCTGCCCTTCCAGCGTTGTCAACAACCCCCCCTTTCGCATTGATTGTTGACAACGCACTCGGCAGGTGATCTGGTTCTAGCAATGAATCCCCAGGTCCCTGCTGGGAGAAGCTCGATGCGTGACAGCGGTAGACACCTCCCGACACATTCACGAGCCATCGTTAACAATGTTTTTACGTGCCATCCCCAGCCCTCAGCAGACCGTTGACGAGAGGAGGGGCGCATCGTAATGTTTCACGTGAAATATCACGAGGACGACGGGAAAGCTTGATCACGATGAGCGACGAACATTCGGCCCCGGAAAACGATCACGAGGAACAGCGGCATCACGGGCATGGCCATGGACACGGACATGGGCATGGACACGGACACGGACACGATGACGGGCACCGCGGCGGAGGCCTGCTGGCCAAGCTGAAGCACTTCGTGGTGCCTCATTCTCACGACGCCAACGAAGCCATCCAGTCGGCCGAAGAGACGAGCGGTGAGGGCATTCGCACCGCGTGGATCGGCCTGGCCGGGATGATGGCCACCGCGATCCTGCAGATGGCCATCGTGGCGATCTCCGGCTCGATCGCCCTCCTGGCCGACACGCTGCACAACCTCGGGCATGCGGTCACCACGATTCCGCTGGTCATCGCCTTCCGGATCGGGCGCCGAGTCGCGACCAGCCGCTACAGCTACGGCTACCGGCGCGCCGAGGACCTGGCCGGGGTGCTGATCTCCCTGGTGATCGCCGCCTCGGTGGCGTTGATCATCTGGGAGTCGATCGACGCGCTGATCAACCCGCATCCCTTGACCAACCTGGGCTGGGTGTTCGCCGCCGGAATCGTCGGGGCGGCCGGCAACGAGATCGTGGCCGTCTATCGAATCCGCACCGGTCGCAAGATCGGGTCCGCCGCCCTGATCGCCGAGGGGCAGCATGCTCGGGCGGACGGGCTCACCTCGATCGCCGTGGTGGTCGGCGTGGTCGGCGTGTGGTTCGGCCTCGAACGGGCGGACGCGATCGTCGGACTGATCATCGGAGTGGTGATCATGGGAATTCTGATCAGCTCGATGCGAACGGTGTTCCGCCGGCTGATGGACGGCATCGAACCCGGCGTCATCGAGGCGATGACCACGACCGCCGCCTCGGTCGAGGGCGTCGTGGCGGTGGACCGGATCCGGGCCCGCTGGAGCGGGCACCGCATGGAAGCCGACGCCGACATCGCCGTCGCGGTCACCCTCACCGTCGTCGAAGGACACCGCGTCGCCGACCAGGTCGAGCACGCCCTGCTGCACGCCCATCCACACCTGGAATCGGTCGTGGTGCACCTCCACCCGGTCGTCGACGGCAAGAGACCGGAGGACCTGCACGAGCTCTCCGGCCACCACGCCAGCGCCGAAGCGCGCGCGGCCTACCGGGCGAAGCAGGCCGCGAGTCTGTAGTGCTTCGCCGGCTCACTCTCCCACCGCCAGAACCGGAGCCCCGCCATGGCCGATGCCGGATTCCACGTCCGGGAGCTGACCGCAGAGGACATCCCCAGCGCGCGCACCCTCATGCTGCGCATCGTCGCCGAGGACTTCGGCGATCCCTACGACCCCACTGTCCATGCCGACATCGATGACATGACGGCCTGGTATCTCGCACCGGACGGGCCGTTCATGCTGGTCGCGCGGGATGCGGAGACTGGTGTCCTGCTCGGGACCGCCGGCATCCGCGGGGGCGAGCTCAAGGAAGGTCTCAGCCCGCCGCACCTCGTCGAAAGGTACCGAGACGGCCGGACCGGCCAACTCGTCCGCGTCTACGTCCCACGGGAGCACCGCCGCCGCGGTGTCGCACGTGTGCTGATCCATCAGGTGCTCGACCGGGCGCGGTGCGAAGGGCATTACCAGACCATCGCGCTGCACACCTTCCCGCACTCGCCCGGCGCGCTGCCGTTCTGGCTGTCCATGGGCGCGGTGGTGGTCGAGGACGACACGGCCGGCGTGTCCCGAGCACTGTTCATGGAGATTCCCCTGACCACCTACGACATCGAACCCACGCGTACTGAGAGGAACACGCGATCATGACCAAGCGACGCGACGTCTTCATCTTCGTTTCGGAGCCGGGAAAGACCGAGCAGGCACAGGACTACCTCGGCGAGTTCCTGCGCTCCCTGGACGGCCACCCCGGTTATCTGGGCGGGTCGGTGCTCAAGGAGTGCGCCGGTGAGCTGCTGCCGGGCACGTTGGTGCTGCTGCTCGACTTCGAATCCACCGAGGCCGCCCGCGCCCTGTGGCCCAAGATCGAGAACACCGTCAACCCGCTGTACCCCGATGACAAGACCGACAAGTCGCCGGATCAAGGGGCGGCCTTCTTCAACGGCACCGGCGGTGCTTCGCCGTTGACGTTCTCTCGCGGTAACGGGATGCTCGCCCGGATGCTGCACGTCCACGCGGCCGCTGTGGACGAGTTCGCCACCGTCTGAGGAGCCGAGGATGAGTACACGTAGCCCGCTGTGGCATCCGCAGACCCACATGCCCACTGCCGGCCGCGAACGTCTGGTGATCGCCTCCGGCGACGGCGCCTGGGTGACCACCGAGGACGGACAGCGGCTGCTCGACCTGCCGGCCGGGCTCTGGCACGCCAACATCGGACACGGGCGCACCCGGATCGCCGATGCGGCCGCGGCGCAGATCCGTACCCTGGAGACCTACCATCTGTTCGGCGCGCACGCCAACCGCCCTGCCCTGGACCTGGCGGAACGGCTGGCGGGCCTGCTGCCCATCGAGGATCCCAGGATCTTTCTCACCTCCGGGGGCTCGGACTCCATCGACACCGCCTGCAAACTGGCCCGGCGCTACTGGCAGGTGGCCGGGAGGCCGGACAAGAAGGTGATCCTCAGCCGTGACGGGGCCTATCACGGACTGCACGGATTCGGGACCTCGATCGCCGGACTGGATTTCAACCGCGACGGCTACGGCACCGAGTCGCTCATCCCGGAGACGGCCCGCGTACCACGGAGCGATCTGGCGGAGACGGCCGCCGTGATCGAGCGGATCGGCGCCGGCGCCATCGCCGCGATCGTCGCCGAACCGGTCATCGGCACCGGCGGGGTGTACGCGCCGCCGGACGGTTACCTGTCCGGACTGCGCGAACTGGCCCGCCAGAACGACATCCTCTTCATCGCCGACGAAGTGATCACCGGTTTCGGCCGTACCGGCGAGTGGTTCGCGTGTCAGCGCTGGGACATCGAACCCGACATGATCGTCATGGCCAAGGGAATCACCTCCGGCTACCTCCCGCTCGGCGCCGTCGGCATCGCGCCGCACGTGGCCGAACCGTTCTTCACCGGTGCCGAGGCCCCGATCTTCCGGCACGGGCTCACCTACTCGGGCCACGCCACCGCCTGCGCCGTTGCCCTCGAGAACCTGGACATCCTTGACGAGGAGCAGCTCGTGGCCAGGGCCGCCAAGCTGGAACCCGTGCTGGTTCAAGCCCTGGCGCCGCTCATGGACTCGCCCTTCGTCCAAGAGGTACGCACGGCCGGGCTGATGGCCGGTGTCCAGCTGAAGCCCGAGGTGGACGCCACCAAGGTCGTGCTCGGCGCTCGGGAGAACGGGGTGCTGACCCGCCTGATCTCCGGCAACACCCTGCACATCTGCCCGCCGTTCGTGATCACCGCCGAGGAGATCGAGTACGCGGCCGGCGTGCTCGCCGGGCAACTCCGAGTCTCCGCGACGGTGAGCGCGTGAGCGGCTACGACGCCGACGTGGCGGTGGTCGGCCTGGGCGCCATCGGGGCGATGGCCGCCTGGCGGCTGGCCGAGCGCGGACATTCGGTCACCGGTTACGAACGGTTCGGCATCGGCCACGACCGCGGGGCCTCCTCAGGGCAGACGCGGCGGTTCTCGGTGCAGAGCCAGCGCGAACCGCGCATGACCCCGCTCGCCCTGGAAGCACTCGGCCTCTGGCGAGCTCTGGAGCGGGCGACCGGCCGCCATCTCCTGCACAGCGTCGGCGGCGTCATCCTCGGCCCGTCGGACACACCCGCGCTCCTGGCCGCACACAAGTCGGCGCTGTCGGCCGGACTCGACCACGAATGGCTGGACAGCGCGGAACTCAGCACCCGATATCCGCAGCACCGCGTGTGCCCAGCCGACGCCGGCATCACCGACCCGCACGCGGGATTCCTCCGACCGGAGCTGTCGGTGGTCACGGCGACACGACAAGCCAGGACACTCGGCGCGACCCTGTTCGACCACACGCGCGTCCTGGCCATCGAACCGGACGGCGACGGCGTTTCCGTGCGTACGGAGCACGGGACGCGGCGCTACGGGCACGTCGTCCTCGCCCCGGGGGCACGAGCCCGCGACCTGGTCCCCTTGGCGGGAGCGACCGTGCTTCCGCGGCGGGTGGTGCAGGCCTGGTACGTGCCCGCGGACATCGACCAGTATCGGCCGGAGGTCTGCGGCGTCTTCGAACGTGTCGGAGACGTCAACGCCTACGGATTTCCGACTGTCGACGGCGCCACTGTGAAGATCGGCGTCTACACCGCCGGCCACCCCATCGTGTACGACACCGAGAACACACCGCTGACCGTCGGCCCCGCGCTGCTCCGCCGCCTCCGAGACACCGTCGCCGAGTTCTTCCCCGGCCTGCATCCCGACCCGGTGACCACCACGGTCGGCCTGGAGGGTTACACCACGGACGGCCACCCCCTGCTCGGGCCCGCACCCGACTCGTCCAGGATCATCCTGGCCTGCGGATTCTCCGGCTCCGGCTTCAAGTTCGCCCCGGTGTTCGGAGACATCATCGCGGACCTGGTGATGGAAGGGCGGACCGAGCGTGATGTCGGTTTCCTCGCACCGAGCCGCTCGCTGGCAGCATGGCCACCGGACGCTCTGACCCCGGCATGATCGGTGCCGGTTGGTGATGTATCCCTGGACGTATCATCGTCATGTGGCAGGCACGACAACGGCTAAGGCGCGCAGCGCGACCGACAATGCGTACGAGCATGTCAAAGACCTCATCCTCACCGGCCGGCTCGCGCCGGGCGCCGACCTGCACGAGGCCGCCCTCAGCGAGAGCACCGGTTTCGGCCGCTCGCCGGTGCGCGAGGCGCTGCGCCGGCTCGTACAGCAAGGATTCGTCGAGGTACTTCCACGACAGGGCTACCGCGTCGCGGTCGTGACGCTGGCCAGCGTCCAGGATCTGTTCGAAATGCGGCTGCTGCTGGAACCGGCCGCGGTCGAACTGGCCGCCGTGCGCGCCCCGCAGGCGGAACTCGAAGCCCTGCACGAACTCGCGCACGAGACCTACACACACGACGACACCCGCAGCTACCAGCAGTTTCTTCAGGACAACCGGGAGTTTCACGTACGCATCGCCCGCGCCAGCGGTAATGAACGGCTGGCCAACACCCTGCAGGTGTTGCTGGAGGAAATGCAGCGCCTGTTCTTCATCAGCCTCGGCGACCGCGACCACGCCTCGGAGATGATGCACGAGCACCACGATCTCCACGACGCCCTCCTGGCGCGTGACGCGTCGCGCGCCCGCCAGATCGTGGTCGATCAGATCGAGGCGAGCCGCAAGCGGGTGCTGGAGGGCCTCATGGCCGCCGGCGGCCGGTCGACCCGGGCGGCGAGCGGCGTTGTCCTGGCCGACGCCTCCTCACGCACCTCTCGCTGACATCCTCCTGCCCGGCGAATCTTTCTGCGAGGTCGTCTAAGGCACCTGCGGTCTCACGGATGCCGCGTTCGGTTCGAGGTCGAGAATCGCGCTCGCGCCGCGAAGAAGTTCGGCACGCAGGTCGTCCACCGGTACGTCCGCGAGGTGGCTGACGGGGTCGGTGGCCGCGGCGAACGCCTGGGCCGCGCGTACGCGCCGGCGCCAGTCGGGATCGGGGCCGGCGAGCAGCTCGATGGCCCGGTTCACCACGGTCACCATCCTCGACATGACCTCGGTCGTCTCGTCGCCGTAGACCGAGGCGTCGCGCAGGAGCAGGGTCATCGTTTCGCGATGGGCGAGTATGACGTCGAGGCAGCCGCCGAGTACGTGCTGCCTGATCTCCGACTGAGACGAGCGGGAAGCCGCGTCGGCGATCGTCGCCTCGAGCTGGTCGATCGGCGGGCTCACCAGGCTCGCCAGGATCTCGCTCTTGCTCCGGAAATGGTGATAAAGCGAGGGCTTGGTGATGCCGACCCGTTCTGCGATGTCGCGCATGGAGGCCGCGCGGTAGGTCTGCGTGGTGAACAGCTCCCGAGCCGTCTCGATGATGCGACTTCGGGTGTCGCCCGACTCGATACGAGGCAACTGTGGTCCTCCGGGTTCGGTGATTCGATCCGTGACAACCTATCAGCCTACCTATCGGTCGGTTGACAAATCAGGCTCGGCCACGGCGGTCACCAGCGGCGATTTCCCGCCTACGCCTACGGAAGGGCGCCGTACACTGCCGCCGCCAGCCGTCTGGCGTTGGCGTCGGCGCCTTCGATGTAGCCGGACATGCGGTTGGGCACGTACGCGAAAGCCAGGTCGTGGGCGGGATCGGCGAAGGCGAGGGCGCCGCTGGTGCCACCGTGCCCGAACTGGGTGGCGGTCTCGCCCGGCCACAGCGGCCCACCTGGCAACATGAACCCCAGCCCGAACCGGGTGTCCATGAGCATGACCCGGTCGTGGCCTTGGGACTCGGTCTGCACGGCGGCCCTGAGCAGGCCGGGATCGATCAGCCGGTGTCCATCGACCTCGCCGATCAGGGACGCGTACAGCCAGGCCAGGGCGGAGGCGCTCGCCACGCCGCTCATCGACGGTTCGCCGAGGGCCAGGAAGGCGGGGTCGTTGAACTGGTCGGGCCGCGACATGGCCAGCGTGTTGAGCGATCTGGCCAGCAAGGTCCTGGAGGCGAAGACCGCCTTGCCGAACTCGGCGAACTCCGGTTCCTTGGGCCGTGCCCGCATCAGCTCCATGATCGGGAAGATCAGCGGCGCCAGCCGTCCGGTCTCGCGTTCGGGCAGCCCGATGAACACGTTCTTGCCCATCACGGTCGCGACCCGGCTGGACAGGACGTCGCCGACGGTGCGCCCGCTGACGCGGCGTACCACCTCGTCGAGGATCCAGGCGCCGGTGCTCGGGTGGTATCCGTGCGCGGTGCCTGGCGGCCACGCCGGAGCCTGCGCGGCGAGCGCCGCGGCCGGCCCGTCTCCCGCGATCATGGCGCGCGAGGAGATCGGCCGGTCGAGAGCGGGAACCCCGGCCCGGTGTGACAGCAGCCATCGCAGGGTGATGCCCTGCTTGCCGTCGACGGCGAATTCGGGCCAGCAGTCGGCCACGGGGGTGTCCAGCTCGAGCGTGCCGTCCTGGACCAGGAGCAGCACCGCGACCGTCAGCAGCCCCTTGGTGGCGCCGGTGATCGGGGTGATCGTGTCGGCGCCCCACGGCCGGCGCGTTCTGACATCGGCGGTGCCCGCCCAGATGTCCACGACGGGGGTGCCGCGGTGGTAGACGCACAGCGCCGCGCCACGGTCAGCGCCCTTGCCGATGATCTGCCCGAACGTCTCGGCGACGGCGGCGAAACGCGGTTCCAGCATGGTCAGGGCCTTCCTTCGTACAGCGCCTCGATCAGGCCGCGGACCCGGAAATCGCCGCCTTCCAGCAGCTCGGAGCCGCGGTTGGGGACGTAGGCGAAGGCCAGGCCACGCTCGGGGTCGGCGAAGGCGAACGAGCCGCTGGCGCCGCTGTGCCCGAACAGCCCGGCGATCTTCTCCGGCACGGGCCACATCGGGCCGCCGGGCAGCGCGAACCCGAGCCCCCACGACGTCCGCACCCGCAGGATCTCGTCGATGCCGTCGCCGTAGGAGTGCCGGACCTGGTCCACAAGCTGGGGGCTGAGGAGCCGGACACCGTCCACCTCGCCGATCAACGCGGCGTAGTAGCGCGCCAGCGATGGGGCGGAGGCGACACCGTCCATGGACGGGCTCTCCACCTGGTAGGTGCTCGGGTCGTTCGTGGCGTCCCATCCGATGGCGACGCTGCCGAACATCGAGCGGTACGTCAGCGTGGTGGGGTCGTTCAGAGCGTGGACCATGTCGGCCAGCTCAGGCATCTCCATGCCCAGCATGACCTGTTCGGTGTCGGGGACCACCATGGTGGCCATCCGGGGTAGCTCACTGTCGGGCACGCGGATGTAGCAGTCGAGGCCGCCGAGCGGTGCGCCGATCTCGCGGGCGAAGAACTCGCTCAACCTCATCCCGGACACCCGCCGGACGATCTCACCGGTCAGGTGGCCGAAGGTCACACCGTGATAGCCGTGCGCGGTGCCGGGCGGCCATTCGGGTGCGGCGGCGGCCAGGGTGTCCGTGATCGGCGTCCAGTCCCGAAGGTCTTCCCAGCTGACCGGTCTGGCCTCCATCGAGGTCAGTCCCGCGCGGTGGCTGAGCAGCACGCGAACGGTGATCTCGCCCTTGCCGTTCTGGGCGAACTCCGGCCAGTACGCTGCCACTGGAGCGTCCAGGTCCACCTGGCCGCGCTCGACCAGGAGCAGTAAGGCTCCCGCTGCGAAGGTCTTGGTGGTCGAGGCCAGGGCCGCGATCGTGTCGCGCTCCCATGGCCGCCGGGTGTCGAGGTCGGCTGAGCCGCCCCACAGGTCCACGACCCGCGCTCCGTGGTGGTAGACGGTCAGCCCGGCACCCACCTCGGCGCCTTGGGCGAAATTGCGGTGAAAGGCGGCTCTCACCGGCTCGAAGCCGTTGGCGACTGTCCCGTGAACCTCGGTGACGTCCATGATGCTCCTCCTCATCCCACTCGACCGACCGGTAGGTCGGTTCACGAGGCGGCAGCCTATCTACCGGTCGGTCGGGTGGCAACCGGAACGCCGAACGCACATGACGAGGCGTTGGGCGGCCTTCGCGTCGGCGACGACCGGCGGGGCTTCGCTACGCGGTCGCGACGGGAGAGGTCTGGCGGTTGAGGTCCGCGGTACGGGCCACCTCGGCGTCGATGACGGCGGGTCGCGGCCAGGTTCGTACGGCGACAGCCATCAGGGCCAGGCCACAGACGCCCCACGCTAACCCCGCGCCCACGGTGGGCGCGGGGGGACTTGCGGCTTCTCGGCCGCGGGTCAGACCCGGAACGGCACGTCGGCCACGTCTACGCCGAGCGTCACCGCGATGACGATCACGATCATGATCACGACATGTCTGCCCCATTCACCAGGGACCTGCACGGACAGGGAGAAGTTGCTCACCAGCGCCTCCACAATTCGATCGAATGGATGACGCCGGAGCCTGGGGGTACGCTGGAACCTGAGGAAACAGGTATCTAGTGATGGGCCCAGGCCCGGCTAGGCATCGAGGGCCCGGCCCCCTTCGCGAGAGGGGGCCGGGCCCTTTTTTCATGCCCACTCTTAACGTTAGTAGCTCGTTCCGTTCGCTCACCCTGGATGGCAAAGAATTGACCAAGAGCTGGCGTCGCAGAGGGCAGCAGGGCAACAAAACTGCAGGTCAAAGCGTTGTTTCCCGTTTAAAAAATTTGACCATAACTTTACCTGAGGCTTAAATGGATGAAAGCCCGCTATATACGATTTTCAGAGCCTGGCGGTGATGATCGGCGCCAGGCGATCGGCGATAACCGTATGACCGCTGTCGTTCGGGTGGACATTGTCGGACATATTCGCGCTGGTCAACCAGCCCTCGGTGGGGACGTAGTAGACATTCGCGTCGCCCGCGGAATTGCGAGTGGCGACCGCGGTCCGCGTCTGCGCGGCGTACCGCCTGGTGAAGGTCTCCAGCGCGAAGATCGCCGCCGCGGGGTACGCCGCCCGCACCTCCTGCAGCAGATGGGTGTAGGACGCCTGGAAGGTGGTGGTGCTCACGCCGTGCCCCACGTCGTTGGTGCCCAGGTTGATCACGACCGCGTTGGCCTGGTAGCGGGAGAAGTCCCAGTTGGGGGTGCCGGCGTTGGGGTTGAGCTTGGGAAAGCTCGCCTCCAGGCCGACGCAGCCGTCCGCGGTCGCCACCAGGCAGGCGCCGCCTTGGGCGATCTGCGTGTGCCTGACCCCGAGCCGCTCGCCGATGAGCCAGCCATAGGCGGTCAAGGCGTTCTTGGAGGTGGTCGTGCCGACGGTGATGGAATCCCCGACGAACTCGATCAGCTTGGGCGGGGCCGCGGTCGCGTACGTCGTGGCGCCTGGGTCGAGTAGGAGACCCTGGAAGACGGCGTCACCGTGATAGGACCCGGCGACGACCCGATAGGAGACGCGTAAGGTGTGGTTCCCCGTGGCCAGCGGCGTCGGGGTGAGGCTGACCGTGCCACGTACGTTCTGGATGTAGACCCACGCGCCGCCGTCGATGCTGTAGTACAGGTCGATGGTGTTGCGCTGGCTCAGCTTGACCGTCCTGCCGGTGAAACCGGTGGTGAGATAGGCGCCCGCCCAGAACGGCACGTACGCGGTGGGGACGGAGGCGTCCCACCGCCCGGTGAAGGAGATGTTGGCGTCGGTGGGGGAGCCGTCGCCCCTCGCCGCTTCGGCCCGCGGCGTGATCGCCATGACCAGGGCGACGATGAGCGCGCTCAGCAGCAGCCGCGTCCTCATGAGAGTCCGATCTTGGGTGCGACGATGGGGGCGAGCCGGTTGGCGACCTTGACGTGCCCGGCGTCGTTGGGATGGCCGTTGCCGTCGGCGTAGTCGACGTTGTCGGTCAGCCAGCCCTCGGTGGAGATGTAGGAGACGTTGGCGTCGCCGGAGCCGTTGAGCGCCGCGACCGCCGCCTTGGTCTCGGCCACGTAGCGCCTCTTGAACGTCTCCATGGCGAACAGCGCGGCGTTCGGATACTTCGCGCGGATGCCGCGCAGGAAATTGGTGTACGCCGACTGGAACGCCGGTCCGGTGACGCCGTGCCCGATGTCGTTGGTCCCCAGATTGATCACTACGGCGCTCGCCTGGTAGCGGGTGAAGTCCCATGGCGTCGTGCCGGTGCTGCCGAGGTTGAAGAACTGGCCGCTCTGGCCGACGCATCCCGACTGTGCGACCAGGCAGTATCCCGCGCGGGCTATCTGCGTGTGCCGTACGCCGAGCCGCTCACCGAGCACCCAGCCGTACGCCGTCACGGCGAGCTTCGAGGACAGGGAGCCCGCGGTGATCGAGTCGCCGACGAACTCGACGAGCCTGGTGGACGTCCCGGCATCCACCGTGCGCGCGCCGGGGTCGAGGAGCAGGCCCTGGAAGACGCAGTCGCCCGACCGGTAGTTCACGCGCAGCGTATGGGTGCCGGCGGCCAGCGGGGCAGGCGTCAGGTCGACCGTGCCGGAGACGCCCGCGTAGAAGACGTCCGGGCGACCGTCGATGCTGACGTACATGTTCACCGCGTTACGCTGCTTGAGCTTGACCGTGGTCCCGGTGAACTTGGTGACCAGGTAGCCGCCGGTCCACTGGGGGACGTGCGCGCCGTCCCAGCGGCCCACGTAGGTGATGTTGGGGTCCGCGGGGCTCCCATTGCCCGGGCTCGCCGCCGTCGCCGGGTGCGCGGCCGCGGTGAGTGTGACGGCGGCGAGTATCACTGCCAGGATCTTCTTCATCTGAATGGTGGCGCGGAGACCCGGTCCTTGCAGGGGCGGGAGGAAGCGTGCCACCCCTCCTTTCGAAAACAGTATGGAAAGTCTTGGTCACGTTCGGTAATGTGTGCGATGGGTGAGGGCGCTGTGACAGGAGGTGCGCGATGGCGCTCCGCCACCAAACGCCACGGCCTGCCCACGATCGTGCAACTCCGGCTCACACCCGCCCCGGCTCAGGGCGAGGCGCTGGCCGCAGCCGTGCTGCTGTGCAATCAGGCGGCCACCGTCGTGTCCCGGCTGGCCTGGCACCACCGCACGTTCACCGTGGTGGAGTTGCACCGGCTGGCCTACTACCAGGTGCGGGCGCAGGTAGCCGGGCTCGGTGCGCAAGCGGCCGTGCGGGCGATCGCCCGGGTCGCCGGCGCCTACGCCAACCGGCGCGCCAGCAAGAAACGCGCCCACATCTTCCGGCCGCACGGGGCTGTCCCCTACGACGCCCGGCTGATGAGCTTCAACCGTGACGCCCGCACCGTGTCGCTGTGGACTCCCACCGGCCGCGTCACCGTCCCCTACACCGGCCGGCCGGAAGACCTTAAAGCCGTCGATACGCTGCCGAGAGGCGAGGCCGATCTGATCTGCCGGCGCGGCGTGTGGCTGCTGCAGGTTGGCCTCACCCTGCCCGCACCGGCGGTGCGTGAGCCCGTCGGCGGTTTTGTGGGGGTGGATCAGGGGGTGGCGAACCTGGCGGTCACCAGCGACGGTGCGGTGCTGCCCGGCCCCGCCCTGCCCGGGCCGATCGGCGGCAACAGCCACGTCCGCACCCTGCGGGAGCGGCGGCATCGCCAGCGCCGACGCCTGCAGAAGAAGGGCACTTCTGCGGCGCGGCGGGTGCTGCGCCGTCTGTCGGGGCGTGAACATCGGATGATGACCGACCTCAACCACCAAATCTCGACGTTTGTGGTGCGTGAAGCCGAACGCACCGGCCGTGGTGTCGCCCTGGAGGATCTGCAGGGTATCCGCGGTCGGGTCAGGGCTCACCGGCTCCAGCGGCGCACCCTGCACGCCTGGGCCTTCGCCCAGCAGATCGCCTTCACCCGCTACAAGGCCGCCCGCGCCGGGCTCGCCTTCGTGCTGGTCGACCCCGCCTACACCTCGCAGGCGTGTCCGGAGTGCGGGAACGTGGCCAGGGCGAATCGGCCGGCACGGGGCCGGTTCGTCTGCACCGGGTGTGGCCTCGCTGGGCACGCCGACCACATCGCAGCCCGCAACATCGCCACACGCGGCGCCGCGGGCTGGGGTGCCATCAACCAGCCACACGCTACCGGCCTCCCTTCACCCAGACGGGACCGTGAGAGCAAACCACCAGCTTCATCCGGTGGTAGTTGATGCCTTGCCTCCTGAGGGAAGGGCATGGCAGGGGCGCGGTCTCATGCGCACCCGGGCCGGAGCACGTCCAGTCGAGGTAGCTGGCGGGGCTGGGGCGGGGCGGACATGTCATCGCGGAGGAAGCGGGCCTTGGGCGCTTCTGTCAGTGGAGTCGAAGTCAGGAACGAACGTCAATGAGACCGCCTGCGCGGCGCCCCGATGGTTCGCCTCCGGGCAGGTCGGCGGCGCGTTCCCGGTGAAAGTTTCAGACTGCCCGGAGTGGTCTCGGGCAGGTGTTCACGTCAGATCTTGAAGAGGTATGTCCCGGAAACGTGGACGGTGCGCCCGCCGGAAATTCAATCGCCGTTCCGGCCCACCGCACGATGTGCGACGGAACAGGCCTCCCGACAATGCTCTCCCACAACTCGCCCACCTTCTCCGGCGCGTCACGGTAAGCCGTCACGAGAAGTCGCTGGCGGCGACTTGTTCGGCGTGGTGAGCCCGGGCCAGCGCAAAGCCGGCGACGACGGTATCGATCGCCATCCTCCGGCGGCCTCCGGCGATGAGGGCCTGGGCGAAGCACAGCATGCCGGCAGCCAGATGCCGGCTCCATACAGTGGGCTGGAGCTCCTACACCCCCTCTGGGTGGCCAGCGGGTCGTCGTCAGGCGGGTGGTTCGTCGAGGAGCCGGAGGTCTGACGGGCCGATCGTGGCGGTGGTCAGCAGCGCTGTGATCAGGTTGTGGTTGAGCGTGTTGCCCAGCGGCGCCGGGATCTCCTCCTCCAGAAGCCCGGGCACCTCGGAGCTGAGTCGCTTGCGCGTCTGGGAGACGATGTGGGCGGCTCGTTTCCCGGTCCACCCCTCTCCGGGCCTGAGGCGGCTGAGCTCGTCGGCGATCTGCGCCCAGGTCAGCGGCTGCGGCCAGGGCTCAGGCCGCAGGTACCGCTGGCCCAGGCAGGTCAGGACCAGGCGTTCGACGGCGCTCAGGCGCCACTTGGGTGGGTTGCGGGTGTCGGTCTCATGACGCGTGACCGGGCTCGGTGGGGTCATGACGATCCGTACTTCGAGCAGGTGTTCCTGCTCGGGGGCGACGATGAACAGCGGCGTGTGCGCCACCGGCAACGTCGCCCGGTGCCCGGTGAGCACCAGCCGTGCTCCTGGCAGGCGGATGGGTAGGTTGCCGAGGTTGTACAGGACCCATTGCGCATGCTGGTAGGCGATGTACCCGTGCTGTCGGCTGACGTACGGGTCGTTCGGGCCGACGCAGACATGGACATCCGGCTCGCAACGCCCGAACACCACATCGAGTCCGGCGTCCGGCGCGACGCGTATCCCGCCGTTGGTTCCTTGGACGTACAGGGTGCCGGGCACGGCAGGAGGAAGGCTGAGGGTGTCGGACTCCTTCGGCAAGATGTCCACCTTGCTCAGGGGTCTGCGCATCGCTGATCCTCTCCACACGCCTCCGGAGTCACGGTAGTCGCCTCCCCTCGGGAGGGGTCCCGGGGGGCTTGACAGAAGGATATTCCGGAAGAGTTACTGCTTAGTAAGCTTGTGGTAGATCCATTCTGTAGCATCACAATTACCGCATGCCAAACTTCACGCCGCTCATACCCGGGGATCCACAGAAGCTGGGCGGCCTGGAACTCCTCGGCAAGCTGGGCGAAGGCGGGCAGGGCGTCGTCTACCTTGCCGGAACCCCCATGGGTGCGCGCGTGGCGATCAAGTGGCTGCGCCATGACCAGTCCGACGACGAGGACAGCGTCGAGCGTTTCCTGCGCGAGGCGGAGGTCGCCCGGCGGGTGGCGCCGTTCTGCACCGCCACCGTGCTCAGCACGGGCGTCGAGCAGGGCCGGCCGTACATCATGAGCGAGTACGTCGAGGGCCGCTCCCTGGAGCGGATCGTCAGGGACGACGGCCCGCTCACCGGCGGCGACCTGGAGCGGCTCGCCATCGGCACCGCCACCGCGCTTGCCGCGATCCACGAGGCCAACGTGGTGCACCGGGATTTCAAACCCGGCAACGTCATCATGGGCGCCGGCGGGCCGCGTGTGATCGACTTCGGGATCGCGCGCACGCTGAGCCCGACCACGATGACGAGCAGCACGCAGATCGGGACGCCTGCCTACATGTCGCCCGAGCAGATCTTGGGGCAGGGGCTCGGACCCGCGACCGACCTGTTCTCCTGGGCGGCCACGATGGTCTTCGCGTCGTGCGGGCGGGCGCCGTTCGGCAGCGACGGGACGCACGCCGTGATGAGCAGGGTGCTCAGGAACCCGCCTGATCTGGGCTCGCTCGATGGACGGCTACGTGACCTGGTGCGGCAGTGCCTCGACAAGGACCCGGCTCAGCGGCCGACGGCCAAGCAGGTGATCCTGGGCCTGCTACGGAACGCGGAGCCCGACGCCGACCCCCTCGTGGAGGGGACCAGACAGGCCGCTCCGCATGCGGACCGCACCAGGCCGTCGCGCAAGCCGATCCTCATCGGCGCGGGGGCGCTGATCGCGGCGGTCGTCGTGGTGGCCGGGGTGGTCCTCGTGCCCGGGTGGCTGCGGAAGCCCACGGCCTCGCCGGAACTCGTGGCCACATCGTCTCGTCCGCCGTCTTCGGCTCCGGCCACCCCCGTCAAGACCAGGCTGCCCGGCGGCTCGATCACGCTCTACGAGCAGTCGTCCGACCCGGTCACGCTGACGGCGTACGAGGTCGATGACCAGAAAAATGATGATGACATCGACTATGCCCGGCAACCGCTGCGGGGCACGTTCGACAAGTATCCGGGCAATGTGGAGTCGCTGGTCTCCCCCAACGGCCGTTATCTCGCGGGAAGGCCGTACGGATATACCTCGGACGGCTACGACTCGATCCTGATCACCGACAGGTCGGCGGGCTCCAGTTTCCGGGTGAAGACCGTACGCAAGCCGCTGGACGCCGCGCTCCGTTCCTGGTCGAAGGACGGCTCGAAGATCCTGCTCAACGTCAACAAGAAGATCAAGAAGGACTGGGTCACCGTGGGTTTCGCGATCATCGACGTGGCCGAGGGCAAGGTCAAGGTGATCAATGTCGCCGACGACTCGATCGGGGGCAGCGACTTCGGCTGGGACGGCGATGAAGAGGGCGTGGTCATCGTCTACGGCAAGGACGAGGGATTGCGCTTCTTCGACGCTTCCGGCAAGCCCACACGGGACATACCGGGTGTCGGGCGGCTGGCGTCCGGGACCCGCGACATCTTCTCGCCGTCAGGTAAGACGTTCGTGACTGACTGCCCGGGCGGCGGCGACGGCGACCACTGTCTCTGGGACGCCGGCACCGGCAAGCAGGTCCGCAGGTTCTCCTCCGACTGCGACAAGGTGCTCGGCTGGTACGACGAGTCGCGGCTCTACTGCTGGGAGCAGGACAACGCGGCCAATGACGAGGTCCGCGTCATGGGGTTCGACGGCAAGCTGACGCGCAGGCTGCTGGAGGTGCCGGACAAGCTGGATGTCTCCCCTTATTTCACGGCGACTCCCAGCAGTTCTTGACGTCAGTACTCCACCCACAGGTAGTAAAGGCCGGGGGCGTTCCAGTTGGTCGGGATGACGGTCTCGCAGTAATAGAAACGCCAGGTGCCGTTGGTCTGGCCGTAGTAGCCGATCCCGTTGCACTGGTCGGGCCAGCCGTAGGTGCCCTGCTTCACGTAGCCGGGTATTTCGGCTTGTGCGGGCGAGCTGAGACTGATGGTGGCGACGAGGGTGGCCGCAGCCATCGTGAGCGCGGCGAGGATACGCTTCATATAGGAAAGTTAACTAAGGATTTGGCAATAGGCAACGGCGTTCGCCACGGCTTTCAGCCGGTGGGCGGGTTGCGGAGAAAGGTCTGCGCCAGGTCGCAGGGGCGGTCGGGTGGAGTGTTCTTGGGGCAGAAGTTGGCGACGATCGACTTGGCCCAGGTCCCGTCCTTGATCATGTCTCTGATCGCGTTGTTGATCTCGGTGGCGTCCGTGGGGGACTTGGCGATCATGCCGATGCCGTATTGCTCGGGCCTGTCCCAGACCTTGGTGTTCACCAGGTACAGGCCGGAATTGGCGGCCTCGTGACCGTAGAGGATCGCGTTGTCGGTGACGACGGCGTCGGTGGCGCCGGCGAGCAGCCTGTCGACGCACAGGGCGATGCTGGCCTGGGGGTCGAGGATCATCTTGGGGCTGAACTTCTTGTTGAGCGCATCGAGATGCTGGTACGGCGTGCTGGCCGGGGACGTGGTGCAGACGTCGTGGGCGCGCAGATCATTGACGGACTTGATCTTGTTCTTGTCGCTTTCCCGGATCAGGATGTCCTGGAAACTGAGCAGGTAGGGGACCGAGAAGGTGATCCCCTTGTTGATCCGGCCGTCGGTGATGGAGTAGCTGGCGATGATCAGATTGTCGATGCCCTTGAGCAGGTGGTCGTCCCGGTCCGCCGTCTGCACGGGGTGGAGGTGGTTGTTGTCGCGGGTGAACGTGATGCCCAGCTTGCCCATCACGTAGTAGGCGACGTCGACGTCGAGGCCCGACCAGGCGTTGGTCTTGAAGTCGTAGAGACCGATGCCGGGCTGGTCGCCGTGTGAGCCGATGCGCAGGCTGGAGTCCTGGTAGAAGCGGCTGTGCGCGGGCGGCTTGGAGCCGGAGGAGGGTGCCTGCCCGCAGGAGATCAGGACAATCGCTAACGTGGCGGAGCTGACGATCGACCACCATGGGCGCACGATGGGTCTCCTTGCTGGGCTCAGCGCACCCGGTGCGCCGTGGTGTCCGATGGGTCGAGAGTGAACTTGCAGCTCTTGCCGAACTCTCCTGCCACCACGACGACGTGGAGTTGCAGGTCGGATATCGTGCCGAGGTTGCCGACCGGGATGGGCGGAGTGGCGATCTTCGCCTGCCCGGCGGACAGCGGGCCGTGGGCGATCTGGTTGCCGTCGCCGATCAGCGTGTACGTGAGCCGGGAGTCGTGAACGCAGGCGTCCGCCAGGGACTCCGAGGCCAGGCCGAGGTGCAGGGTGATCGTCCATTCGCCCTCGTCCGCGGTGTCCGGGGATCTGGCGGGAGAGACCAGGCCGAGGGGGATCCGCACGCCTTCGCGGCCGGGGGTGAGCTCGTACCGGTCGTTGAACCGCAGGACCACGTCCGGGGTGTGCGTCCCGCCGGCGGGGGTCGCCTGGACGACGATGGCTGTGGCGAGACAGGTGATCGCCGCTGTGGTGATGATGGCGAGCGGCAGGGTGATCGACTTGAACCGCGCGGTGGCGGCACGGTGGCGTTCGACTTCCCGCTCCAGCTCCACTTCGGCGGGGTTTTCGGCGTCGTCCGCGGGTCTGGTGGCGAGGTCCCGCTCGGCCAGCGTCCGGGCCAGGTCAGACTTGGTCTGGGCGAGTTCGGCCCTGGTCCGGGCGAGTTCGTCTCCGTACTCCTGCGCGGGCCCGAGCCGCACGTCGGCGTTCGCGAGAGGCGCGGTGGCTCCGGCCCCCGTTCCCGCTCCGGCGACGGACACGGGCAGGGGGTGGGGGTGGGGCGCGGTCGCCTGGTCCACCGGCGCGGGGTCCGTCGCCGCAGTGGCCGAGGCCGCAGGGGCTGAGGCCGTCAGCTGCTGCCGGGCCATGTCCACGTAGCCGCTCACGGTCCTCGCCCGCCGGCCGAGGTTCGGCATGTTCCCCTGGTCGGCGTCGCGCCAGAGCTCCAGCCACATCTCCAGCGTGCCGTAGCGGCCGGCGGCGTAGCCGGTGGGATCCTTGTCCTCCAGGACCTCCAGGAACACGTCCACGCATACCTCGACGCGCGGCTTGGGAGGCATCGCGCCTCGCGGGGACTTCCCGGCGAGCAATTCACCGATGCGCTGCCCTCCCGCTTTGTCCCGGCGGGCGTCGAGGCGG
This sequence comes from Nonomuraea sp. NPDC049269, assembly GCF_043197155.1. Lineage (NCBI taxonomy): Bacteria > Bacillati > Actinomycetota > Actinomycetes > Streptosporangiales > Streptosporangiaceae > Nonomuraea > Nonomuraea sp. NPDC049269. Next base: position 993,216 of record NZ_JBICSO010000003.1, on the reverse strand, counting down.
GCCAGCCGGCTCTCCTCCACGGCCCGCTTGCGCGCCACCTGTTGCCGCAGGCCCTCGGCCACCCCGGCGGGCGGCTGCTCGTGAAGTGCCCTCTCGGCGTCGCGACCTGCGGTGATGCGCAGGCAGAGCAGCCGCTCCACCTGCGCGTGGGACACCCCGTGAGACTCGACCGCCATCCCGAGTGCCCGGAGCAGGACGATGAACTCCACGGTGGAAGGTCGTGGCTCCCGGTGCGCCCTCGCCACTGCCTGCTGCACCTCCCACCGTCTCCCGGGCTCCCGGGATCGGGGAGACATCGGGAAGAGCTCTCTATAAGAAGGAGGATAACTGGAATTAGTCGGGTAGCACGGGCGAAGAGTGGAGTCGCAGGGAAGCCCGAGAATATCGCCACGGAGCAAGCTGCTCCGAACTTCGCGGGCAGGCTCCGAGAATGGGCGAAACTTCCGGATTGTCGATGAAAGCTCCGTACGGACGTCCCCCAATAGGTGGATGAAGGCGTCCAGAAACGGAGGAATCCGTGAGTATCCAGCCGCCGCGCAGGGGTGACGCAGAGGAGACCTCGCACCATACTCGAGAATGCAAGGTCACATAGCGTCAATGATGATGTTGGCGGTCAGGAGCGAAATCAACCCCGTGAGCTCGTGACCGGGTGACCGGAACCCCGCCCCTCTCTGCCGACCTGTGGAAATAGGTGCATACCAGCAGATCGGTCCCGATGAGAAAGGAAAATCCATGTTACACCCCTGAGCGGGGAGCGCCCAATGGCTGATGTCGTGCCGCCTGTGTCCCCAGGCTGCCAGCCGAATCGGGCACCCCTCCGCTCAGTGGCCAACCTCCGTCAGATCAAAGCTTCTGGAGGTCGATTCCAATGAAGCACAATGTCAGCGGACAGACCACGGCCAATCCACATCCCGCTCATTCGCTCAAATTCCGAAAGATCCTCTGGAGGGCGTCCGCCCTTCTCGCGTCCGCCCGGCGTGCGGTGGTGTTCCTCCTGCCGGGTGCGCTCACTGCTCTCCTGACGGCCGTGCCCGTCGTCGCCCTGATGGCCGTCGGCTATCAGATCGGCGGGGTACCGGTCATGTGGGGCACGCTCATCGGCACCGTTTTCCCCCTTCTTCGCGGGATCGGAGACTGGCGCCGGGATCGGCGGGCCCGGGATCGACGGGACGAATCAGCGTGATGAGATCAGCGTGACGAAGTCCGGCCGGCCGTTCCCGATCGGGGAGCGAGCCGGCCGAACTGTTCGTCGACGAAGGCCAGGACGGCGGGGTCCATCTCACCGTCGGGCACCGGATCGGGGGAGAACATCCCCCATTCGCGCCCCCGCACCAGCAGCCCATGAGTACGACGGGCATGATGACGGACCTTGGCCGGATTCAGATAGGTGATGGAGTAGCCCATCCGCCGCCCGGCCGAGTGATTGGCCGCCGACCCGTGCACGATCGCCATGTGGTGCAGGGAGAACCGGCCGGCACTCAGCGTCAGCTCGACCGCCTGGGCCTCGTCCACCTCCCCGGAGATCTCCTCGTACGAGAAGAGCATGTTGGCGCTGCCCGACGGCGAGGCGGCGTGCCGGCGAGGGGGCAGCAGGTGACTGCCGGGGATCACCCGCATGGCGCCGTTGAGGGACGTACTCGGGATCAGCGCCACCCAGGCGGTGCAGACGGCGTCGCCCTCGATGTCCCAGTAGTAGGAATCCTGGTGCCAGGCCACCTGCTCAGGCCCGCCCGGCTCCTTGATGAACAGCGAGGACCCCCAGCACAGGACGTCCGGCCCGAGCACCGCCTCGACGGCGTCCACGATGCGCGGATCCGCGACGACCGGCGCCAGCGCCGGCAGCTTCAGATGCGCCTTGTTGCGCAGCACCAACTGCTCCTGGACGCCGTGCCGCCGGCCGAACGCCGCGATCCGCGCGCCCAGCTCCGCGCATTCCCCTGCGGTCAGGCCGGGCAGGTCGGTGAGGTAGCCGAGACTCCGGTACCGGGCGAGGTCGGACGGTGAAAGGGCCATGTCAGCGCTCCTCGGCGAAGACCTCGGCGTCGAGGTCGAGCAGGTTCATGAACGCCGGGAAGGAGTCGGCGGTGTCGGCCGCGTCGCCGATCCGGCATGGCCGCCTGCCGGCCAGGCCGAGCAGGACCGTCGCCATCAGGATGCGGTGGTCGCCGTGGTCGGAGAAGTCGGCGTCGCCCTCGTGGGACACGCGGCCCCGGATGTCGAGCCCGTCGACCGTTCCCTCCCGGTCCGTCACCAGCGCCACAGGGATGCCGACCCTGTGGAGTTCGGTGGCCATCGCAGCGATGCGGGGGGATTTGTGGTGCTGGGTGAGCCTGCCTCCCGTGATCCGGATCCGGCCCGGCACGGTCGCCGCGACGGCCGCCACGGTGGGCAGGATGTTGGGGCAGTCGCGCAGGTCGAAGTCGGCGTCGGCGGCCCCGGTCAGATCGCCGCAGTCGATCGTGACGCTCCCGTCCCCGTCGAGCCGGTGGACCCGGGCGCCGAGTTCGGTGAGGATGCCGACGATCGTGCGTTCGCCCTGCGCGCTGTGCGGGTCCAGGTTGGTGACGGTGACGCGGCCCCGCGTCACGGCGGCGGCGCCCATGAGGTAGGAGGCCGAGGTGTAGTCGCCGGTCAGCCGTAAGGTCCGCGCCTGGTATCGCTTCCCGCCGGGGACGGTGAGTTCCCGCATGCCGGGTGCCTCCTGGACCGGCACCCCGAAGCGGCTCATCATCTCGACGGTCTGCCTGATGTAGGACATCGAGTACAGCGGGCCGCGCAGCCGCAGCCGCAGTGGGTCCGCGGCCAGCGGGGCGGCGATCAGCAGGGCGGTGGCGAACTGCGAGGAGACGGTGGTGTCCAGGTCGTACCGGCCGCCGGGCAGGCTGTCCGACAGCGTCGCGAACGGCGGCCGGCCAGGTGCCCCCGGGAACAGGAAGCCGACGCCCTTGCCGGCCAGGACCTCGAAGAGCGGCCCGAACGGGCGCTCGCGCAGCGAGCAGGTGCCGTCGACGATCAGCCGGCCGGGCAGGGCCGATCCGATCACGGCGCACACCCGCGCGATGAGCGCCGAACCGCCCGCCCAGACGTAGCCGGTGCCGTTCGCCGTGCGCCACGGGTCCGCGCCCACGATGTCGATCCGGTCGCCGGTACGGGTGATCTCGGCGCCGAGGGCCCGGCACGCGTCGGCCATGAGCTCGGTCTCCCGGGACACGAGCGGGGAATGTAGGGAGGTCCGGCCGTCGGCCAGCGTGCCCATGATGAGGGCGCGCTGGGTTTCGGGTTTGGAGCCGGGAGCGCGGAATACTCCCTGTAGCGGCGGTCGCTTGGCAATCGATCGCGGCATTCAAGACCCTCCGACCACCACAAAGATGATGGATTTCCGAATTGATCGGGGATGGGGGAGCTTGCGACCCTAAGTGTGCGTTCTGTGGTGGTCTCTGTCCATACGCGGGGTTATGTGAAGTCGCGACGTGGACACCGCGCGCCTGAGCTCCGCTATGTGATCTTCGTGCTGGGTCGCGTGCTGGCCGGAATGAAGGCTCCCGCTTTTTCCCGAAGCCCGCTCGGCCCCCCGAAGATACCGGCATTTTCCCAATCGAGAAACACTCAGCCGATTAGCCGGCACGCTGACGTATCGTTTCCGGATGACCGGCCTTTGGCACGCGTGGACGTGTCCGCCGAACCGATTTCGACCTCACCTTCCCTTCGCGCGGAAACTCAGGGAGACGTCATGCGCGCAAGTCCCACCTGTCTCGTGTTCACCATCACCTTGCTCGCGGCCTCGCTCACCGCCTGTGGCGGCAATGACGATTCCATCGTCGGCAAAAAGTCCCTCGTTATCGGGATAAAGACGGATTTGCCGGGCTTGGGGCTTCAAACGGCGAACGGATTCACCGGGCTGGACGTCGACATCGCCAGGTACGTCGCCCGCCACCTCGGCGTCGCCGACGGGGACGTCACCCTGAAGAAGACCACCTCCGACGTACGCGAGCAGTTCATCGAGCAGGGGCAGGTCGACCTGGTGGTGGCGACATACTCCATCAGCGACGACCGGAAGCGGAAGGTGTCCTTCGCCGGCCCCTACCTGGTCACCGGCCAGGACATTCTGGTGCTCGCCGGCAACAACGGCATCACCGGCGTGGACAGCCTGCGGGACAAGGTGGTCTGCGGCGCGTCCGGCTCCAACTCGCCCAAGCGCCTCGCCGAGCGGTTCGGCGGCGTCGCGGACGTCGCCAACGCCTGGGGGCGCGGTCATCTGAAGATCCTCAACGGCTACGGCGCCTGCCTGCCGTTGTTGCAGAACTCCACGGTCGACGCGATCTCCACCGACGCGACCGTGCTGGCGGGCTTCGCCGCCCAGACGCCTGGCCGGTTCCGGCTGGTGGGCAAGCCGTTCTCGACCGAGAAGTACGGCATCGGGCTGCGGCGGGACGACAAGCGGGGGCGCGAGGCCGTCAACGACGCGCTCGCCCAGATGTTCAAGGACGGCAGTTGGAAGCGGTTCATCGACGCCGATCTAGGCGAGTTCGGCACGTACTTCACCACCCCGCCGGCTCTTGAGCGCTACTGATCTCGCATGCGGGTCCTGCTGGACGAACACGGAAGGATCATCGCCGCGTTCCTGCTCACCCTGAAGCTGACGGGGGCGTCCGCGGTCGTCGCGTTCATGGTCGGCATCGTGCTGGCCGCCGCGCGGATCAGCCCGCTGCCGGTGCTGCGCCGGGCCGGGGCGGTGTACGTCGGGGCGGTGCGCAACGTCCCGCTGACGCTCGTCGTGCTGTTCTGCGGACTCGGCCTGGGCAGTGTGCTGAACCTGCGGTTCTCGGCCGACGAGTCGGTGCAGAGCTACTGGCTCACCGTGATCGGGCTGGGCGGCTACACCGCGGCCTTCGTGTGTGAGGTGCTGCGCGCCGGGATGGCCACGGTGCCGGTCGGGCAGGCCGAGGCGGCGCGCGCGCTCGGGCTGACGTTCCCGCAGACCGTGCGCCTGGTGGTGCTGCCGCAGGCGGTCCGCAACGTCGTGGGGCCGCTCGGGGGCCTGCTGATCGCGCTCACCAAGAACACCACCGTGGCCGCCGCGATCGGCGTGCTGGAATCCGCCACGATCATGAAAGAGCTGTTCAACGACCACGGCGACGCGGTGATCCCGATCTTCCTCGCCTTCGCCGCCGCGTTCCTCGCCGTGACCCTGCCGACCGGCCTGCTGTTCAGCCGGTTGGCCGGACAGCTGACCGTGCGGCAACTCGGCGCGGCCGGAGCGCCGATCGCCATGTACGACGTACCCGGGCCGCGCGCGCGGCTGCGCGGCAACGCGCTGAGCGTGGCCTTCACCGCCGTCCTGCTCGGCGCCGGTTGGCTGCTGTGGCGGAGGCTGGCGGACACGGGGCAGTTCGACGCCCGGCTGTGGGCGCCGTTCGGGGCGGGCCAGGTATGGGGCAATCTCATCCTGCCTGGATTGGGCAACACGCTGGCGGCCACGGTGACGGCCGTCGTGCTCGCGTTGCCGTTCGGGGTGCTGTTCGGGGCGGCGCGGCTGTCGGCGTACCGGCTGGTCCGGGTGCCCGCGGCGGCGGTCGTCGAGTTCTTCCGCGCGGTGCCGCTGCTGATACTGATCTTCTTCAGCCAGTTCGCCGGCTACCAGCTCGGCTTTACGGTGTCCGCGTTCGTCGCGCTGACCACCGGGCTCGTCCTCTACAACGGCTCCGTGCTCGCCGAGATCTTCCGGGCCGGCATCAGGGCGGTGCCGATCGGCCAGGCGGAGGCCGGCTACGCTCTCGGGCTGTCCACGTCCGGGGTGATGCGGCTGATCCTGCTGCCGCAGGCCGTCACGGCGATGATGCCCGCCATCGTCGGTCAGCTGGTGGTGCTGCTCAAGGACACCGCGCTCGGCTTCATCATTTCCTACAACGACCTGCTTTATCAGGGCTTGGACGTGGTGGCGGCGAACTACCAGAACTTCATTCCCGCGGCCATCGTCGTGGCGCTGATCTACATCGCGGTCAACCTGGCCCTCGGCCGGGTGGTGACCTGGCTGGAACGCCGTGGCCGCACCCGTCGCGCCGGCCCGGTCCGCGACACGGTGACCATCCCTGTCGATCAACCGCGTTGGGACGCGTCCAGCGCGTGAGCCGGTGTTCGGCCCAGGCGTTCTCGGGTAGCGTCGTCGGCGTTCTGGACGCGATTCCCGGCTACCGGCAGGAGCGAACGGTGTCTGACTCCTGCAGCTCAGCTGTACGGGTCGTGGTCCCGGCGCTCGTATCCGCCGCGCTGCTCGTATCCACGCTGCTCGTACTCACGCGGGCGCTCGTACCTGCGCTGCTCGTATTCCCGCTGCTCATATCCGCGAGGCTGCTCGTACCCGCGGGGCTGCTCGTACGGGTACGGCTCAGGATCCGGCATCTCCTCGATGGCCGTGCGACCGATCGAGGTCAGCAGCGAGGCGATGGCGATGCCGATGACGAGGTTGATGATGGCCGTGGCGACCTGCTTGATGATGTCGGCGGTGTACATGAACGGCAGGATCGTGATGATCACCGCGAAAAGCCCGGCGATCCAGGCGAAGAACTTGGTCGGCTCCGGCGTCGACAGCATGAGAAGGTACAGCAGCAGTGTGGCGACAAGTGCGGCAGCGGCGGCCGTGATCGCGTATCCCGTGGTCGCCGCGCTGCCGTACGCGGAGGTCCCGGCGGGAGTGAGCACGCGGATGCCCAGGAGCCGGCCGCTGATCATGACTCCGACCACCACGATCAGTGCGGCCACCACGGCGGCGGCCACGCCACCTCCCCACACTCGCGCCGGGTTGACCCTGAAGCGGGCCGACCCGGAGTGGCGATCATGGCGGTCATGGGAGGGATATGACATGCGAATCACCTTTGTCGCGAATCGTGATCAAGCGCTTACGGAACCCTACACGCGCTGTCAAGAGAGAGGCATGGCCTGATGCGCCTGCTCTGGTTACCGATCCTGCTCGTCCTGGCCGGGTGCTCGAGTGCGGTGCCCTGGGCGCTGCCCTTCCTCAACCCGGCGCCCACCGGTGAGGTCGTGAGCCCGGCGAAGTTCGCCAGTGAGAAGCAGAGCGTGGTGCGCCTCTCGGGACGCGCGACGTCGTGCGACAAGCAGATCGAGGGTACGGGTTTCGTCTTCACCCTCCATCGGGTGGTGACGCCTGCGCACGTGGTGGCCGGCGTCACCGAGTCCCTCACCGTGACCGCCCACGACGGCAAGGCATATGAGGCCCGTGTCGTCGCCTTCGATCCGGAGGTCGATGTCGCGGTCCTGTACGTACCAGATCTGCCCGCGCATCCGCTGCTCATCGACGGAGCGACGCGCGGCGCGGCCCATCTGATCGGCTATCCGAAGGACGCGAAGCAGGCGGTGGGACTGCCGGCCGCGATAGAACAGACCGTCGAGGCAGAGGGCCCGGACATCTACCGCGAACACGATGTGACCCGGACGGTCCTCAGCATCTCCGCCGACGTGAGCCCCGGATTGAGCGGCGCGCCACTGATCGTTCCGGAGGGTACGGTCGCCGGGATGGTCTTCGCCGGGGCGATCAGTGACCCGAACCGCGGGTTCGCGCTGCCCACCGAGGAACTCCTGCCCATCACCAACGCCGCGAGTGAAACCACGAAGCGGGTCTCGACCCGCCAGTGCGATTAGGGCCGCCTGACGCGCCGGATCCTAGTCACTTGTCCGGTACCGGCGGCGACCTGGCGTCCCTAGCGTTCTGCTCGTGAAACTCATGGAAGCCCTGGACTCCGCGGTCGAGCTGACGGCGGTCACGAAGCACTACGCGCACGGTGTCACCGCGCTCGACGACGTGACCATCGGGTTCGGCAGGGGCACGTTCACCGCCGTGATGGGGCCGTCCGGATCGGGCAAGTCCACGTTGTTGCAGTGTGCGGCCGGCCTGGACAAGCCCACGTCGGGCCGGATCACGGTGGACGGCAGGGACCTGACCCAGTTGACGGAGCGGAAGCTGACCCTGCTGCGCCGCGACCGCATCGGATTCGTGTTCCAGTCGTTCAACCTGCTGCCCTCACTGACCGCGGCACAGAACGTGGCGCTGCCACTGAAGCTGGCGGGCCGCAGGGTGGACCGGGAGCTGGTACGACAAAGCCTGGACGCGGTCGGCCTGGCGGAGCGGGCCGGCCACCGTCCCGCCGAACTCTCCGGCGGCCAGCAGCAGCGCGTGGCCATCGCCAGGGCGCTGGCCGCCAGGCCCGCCGTGCTCTTCGCCGACGAGCCGACCGGCGCGCTGGACACCAACACCAGCCGGGACGTGCTGCGGCTGCTGCGTTCGCTGGTGGACCGGCACGCGCAGACGATCGTGATGGTGACCCACGACCCGGCCGCGGCGGCGTACGCCGACCGGGTGCTGTTCCTGGCGGACGGCCGGATCTGCGGTCAGCTGCTCGACCCCACGGCCGAGGCCGTCTCGGGCCGCATGCTGATGCTGGAGGAGTCGTGCTGAGCATCGCGTGGAGCACCCTGCGCACCCGCCTGGTCTCCTTCCTCGGCACCTTCCTCGCGCTCGCGCTCGGCACCGCGCTGATCGCCGCGATGGGCCAGGTGCTGGCCACCACCGTGAACTCTCCCGACCGTGCCCCGCAGCGTTACGCCGCCGCGCCGTACGTGGTCGTGCCCGACGAGCGACTGCACGTGGACACCTGGCAGGGCGGGCAGAGCCAGCCGCTGGCGGAGCGGCACGGCCTGACCGCCGAGCTGGCCGCCCGCTTCCCCGGCGCGGTCGTCGACCGGATCTTCCCCGCCCAGGTCGCGGGCGGCCAGGACGCGGTGGGCCGGCCCTGGTCGGCGTCCCGTACCGCGCCACAGCGGCTGACCGAGGGCCGGGTGCCGCGGACCTCGCGGGAGATCGCGGTGAGCGCGGCGGCCCTGGCGGGTGAGAAGGTGCGTGCGGAAACCCGGGTGGGTGACAAGGTGAGCGTGATCACGCGGTCGGGGGCGAAGCCGTACACCGTGGTGGGTGTGACGGACGGGCCGCCCACGGTGTTCTTCACCGACGAGCAGGCCGCCCGGCTGTCCCCGCGCATCGACGCGCTCGCCCTGTGGACGAAGCCGAGCGGTGTACCGGTGCTCACCGGGCAGGCTCGGGCGCTGATCGACCCCAACCGCGAGGGTGACGAGCGGGCCCGCAACAACGCCAACACGATCGTCGGCATCGCCGCCGGGTTCGCCGTGTTCATCGCCGTCTTCGTGGTGTCGTCGACGTTCGCGTTCGCGGTGGCGCAGCGGCGACGCGAGTTCGCGCTGCTGCGGACCGTCGGCGCGACCCGCCGGCAGGTGCGGCGCATGGTGTACGGCGAGGCGGGGTTCGTCGCCCTGGCCGCCTCCGCGCTGGGTGCGCTGGCCGGGCCCTACGCCGCGGGGCCGATTCTGGATTGGCTGGTCGGCCTCGGGATGGCACCCGCCTGGCTGGTGCCGAGCACGCAGACCTGGCCGGCGGTCACGGCCTTCGCCACGAGTGTGGTGGTCGCGCTGGCCGGCGTGAGCGTCGCGGCCAGGCGGGCCGGCCGGGTGCACCCGGCGGAGGCCATGCGCGAGGCCGCGATCGAGCCTCGGGTGATGACCTGGGGGCGGCTGCTCGTCGGCGGCGGGTTGTTCGGCGCCGCGCTGGTCAGCATGGCGGTGAACGCCGTGACCGATCCGCAGGGCGCCGCCAACAACAAGTCGTTCATGCCGGTCCTGATGCTGCTCGTGGCGGGCGTCGGTCTGCTCGCCCCGGCAGTAGTGCGACCGGTCGCCAGGCTGTTCGCCGTACCGCTGAGCCGCCTTCGCGGTGCGGGCGCCACCTTGGTGCCCGCCGCTGCGGCCACCTCCGTCAGGCAGACCGCGGCGACGGCGGCACCGGTCCTGGTGGCGGTGGGACTCGCCGCCGCGCTGCTCGGCGCGGCCGCGATGACCGACGCGGCGAAGACCGCGACGCAGGCGGCGCCGGTGCTGGCCGACTACCTGGTGCTCCCCGAAGGATCAGGGGGACTGGATCGGCAACTCGTCGAGCGCCTGCGGGCCATCCACGGCGTGGAGGTCGCGACCACGGCCCCGACCAGCCTGTACACCCTTGAGGGCAAGACCGCGCTGATCAAGCGGCCGACCGAGGCCGTGGACCCGGCCAAGCTCCGGAGCGTGCTCGATGTCCGGGTGATCAAGGGGTCTCTGGCCCAGCTGAACGACGGCACCATCGCGGTCTCGCAGACGTGGGAACTCGAACTCGGCCAGACCGCGAACCTGTGGCGGGCCGACGGCAGCGAGGTCTCGCTCAAGGTGGTCGCGCTGCTCGCCCCGAACGCGCCGTCCGACTCCTACGTCACCACGGCACACGCCTTCTCCGCGCCGGTGACCACGGCCTACGTGAAGCTGCGGCCGGGAACCCCGGCACCGGACGTGGAGTCCGCGCTGCGGCGGTCCACGCAAGGCCACAACGCGCGGGCGCTCACCAAGGACGCCTGGGTGAGCGAGACGGGCGACCGGCGCGGCTCCGCCAGCCGGCTCGGGCTCCTGGTGGTGCTCGGCATCATCCTCGCCTACACCGCGATCGCGCTGGTCAACATCCTGCTGATGGCAGCCTCGGATCGGACGGCGGAACGGGCGTCGCTGCGGCTGCTCGGCGCGACCCGCGGCCAGGTGGTGAGGTACGTCGCGGGCGAGGCGCTCCTGGTCGTGGCCATCGGCGTGGTGCTGGCCGCCGCCGTCGCGGCGATCAGTCTGGCCGGGCTCTGGAGCTCGCTGGTGCGGATCGCCGGGCCGATCGCGATCAGCGTGCCCTGGCCGGCGATCGGCGCGGTGACGGCCGGGTGCGTGGTGCTCGCGCTCGTCGCCGCCGTGGCGCCCGCGCTACGCCGCGCCTAGGTCCAGCCGGGCCAGCTCCACCCGGGAGGAGACGCCGAGCTTGGGAAAGGCCCGGTAGAGGTGGTAACTGACCGTCTTGGGGCTGACGAAGAGCCTGGCGCCGATCTCCCGGTTCGTCAGGCCCGTCACGGCCAGCCGGACGATCTGCAGCTCCTGTGGCGACAGCTCGGTCAGCTTGCCGGAGACGGCGGGAGCGGCGACGATCTCTCCGGCGGCGCGGAGCTCAGCGGCGGCCCGCTCGGCCCACGGGACGGCGCCGAGCCGTTGGAACGTCTCCAGCGCGGCACGCAGCCGGGTGCGCGCCTCACGCTTGCGTCGCTCGCGGCGGAGCCACTCGCCGTACACCAGGTCGGTCCTGGCGCGCTCCATCGGCCGGCCGTGTGGCCGCGATGCGGCGGCGAAGAGCTCGTCGCCCGGATCGACGAGCGCGCGGCAGCGGGCCAGCACCGCGTCGGCCCAGTCGAGCCGCGCGGCTCCCGCCCATTCCGCCAACCGGTCGAGCGGCTCCTTCGCCCGATCCGGCAGCCCCGCTCGTACGGCCGCCTCGACCTGGTCGGGAGCGAAGTAGACGGCCTGGATCTGGTGGCGCACCGGCCCCGCGAGAGCGGACTCCAGCCGGTCCAGCGCCTGCGTGTGGCGGCCGCGACTCAGATCGAGCATCGCCTGGGCCCACTCCGACCAGGCCACACCGTTGGCGATCCCGGTCACGGCGAAATGCTCGGCACAGCGCCCGGCCAGCTCCGCGCACCGGGCGTCGTCGCCCTCTACGGCGGCGATCCAGGCCAGCATGCCCTCCAGGTAGCCGGTCCGGTGCGGCTGGCCGAAATCCCTGGCGATCCGCAGCCCTTCGGTGGCATCGGCTTCGGCGTCGGCGAACCGGCCGAGATAGACCGCGGACGCGGCCAGTGTCACGTGCGCGATCGGCAGCCAGCCGGTCATGCCGAGCGCGCCGCACTCCTCGACCAGCGCCGCCGAGATCTCCCGCTGCCACTCGAACTCGCCCACCAGTCCGGCCACGAACGCGCCGTTGACCCGCAGACCGTAGGAGCCGCGCTCGATACCGCGCGCGTCGAGCACCAGCGGGCGCATGCCGGGCAACGCTCTGGCCGGGCCGTGGTTGAGCGATTCGGCGGCCGCCGCGACCGCGTCCACGGCGGTGTCCAGACCGTCCTCCTCGCGCAGGGGCAGGCGGCGGAGCCGTACGGCTGCCTCCTCGACCCGCTGTGGGTCGCTGAGCTGCCAGGCGTTGCGCCCCGCGTCGACGAGCATGAGACCGGCGGCGACCGGGTCCAGCTCGGCGACCCGGTCCGCACCGGAGAGCAGGATGTCGTGGGCGGTGTGGACGGAGCCGCGTTCGAAGGCGACCCTGGCGCGGAGCCCGGCGAGCCTGGCGATGGAGCGCGGGTCTTCGACGAGGCGGGCGGCCCTTTCCGCGAGCGCCTGGGCTCGGTCGGGCAGCCCCGCGTCCGCGGCGGCCACGGCCGCCTCCGTCAGCCGTCTGGCCAGCGCCCCCTGGTCGGTGGTGAGTTCGGCGGCGCGTTCGAGCGCGGCCGCCGCCGCCGCGTGGCCGTGCCGTGTCCGGGCCCGGTCCGCGGCCCGTTCCAGCGCGACGGCGACCTGCTCGTCGGGTCCCAGCGCGACCGCGGCCAGGTGCCAGGCCCGCCTGTCGTCCTGGTCGTCCAGTACGTCGGCCAGCGCCCGGTGCGCGACCAGCCGCTGGTCGAAGGCGGCCGAGTGGACGGCGGCGGCCCGCATGAGCGGGTGTACGAAGGTGACGCCGCCACCGCTGGGCGCGAGGAAGCCGGCCCGCTCGGCCGTACCGAGTGACTCGGCGCCGAGCCCGAGCCGCTGGGCCGCGCGCAGCACCGTGCCCAGGTCGCCGGTGTCCTCGACGGCGGCGAGCAGGATCATCAGCTGGGCTCCGGCCGGCAGCTCCGCGATGCGGGTCGCGTACGCCTCCTGGATCCGGCGCGGCAGCGGCATCAGGGTGTACGGGTCGGCGGTGCGCGGCAGCTCGATCAGCGCGAGCGGGTTGCCGCGGCTCTCGGCCAGGATCCGGCTTCTCACTCCTTCCGCCAGGTGCGGGTCACGTTCGGTCAGCAGCTCGGCCGCCGACTCGGCGTCGAGCGGGCCCAGCCGGCGCTCCGGCAGGCTCGGCGCGCTGAACCCGTCACGTGCGGCGAAGAGCAGTGCGACGCCCTCGGCGTCGAGCCGCCTGGCCGCGAACAGCAGCGCGTCCGCGGAGGCCCGGTCCAGCCACTGCGCGTCGTCCACCAGGCAGAGCAGCGGGCCGTCCTCGGCGATCTCGGACAGCAGGGACAGCGTCGCGAGCCCGATGAGGAAACGGTCCTCGCCCGCGGCCCCGCCCAGGCCGAGCGCGCTTTTCAGCGCGAGTGCCTGCCGCTCGGGCAGCGCCTCCGCGCGAGCCAGCTCCGGCCGCAGCAACTGGTGCAGCGCCGCGAACGGGAGCTCGGCCTCGGTCTCCACCCCGACGCTGCGGAGCACCCGCAGATCGGCGGCCCGCTCGGCGGTGCTGCGCAGCAGGGCGCTCTTGCCGATGCCCGGATCGCCGTAGATCACAAGAGCGCCGCTGCGCCCCGCACGCGCGCTCTCCAACAGGCCGTCAATGACCTCCTGGTCTCCGCGTCTGCCCTTAATCACCCGGAAAGAGTACGGGGTCCGATCAGCCGGTGAGGTACTTCGTGAGGCCCGCGGCCAGGGAAGTGGCGATGCGTTCGCGGAAAGCGGGGTCCGACATCTTGGCGGCGTCGCCGCGGTTGCGCATGTTGCCGCACTCGACGAACACCGCCGGGCGGGTCGACAGGTTCAGTCCGCCCAGGTCGGTGCGGGTCTCCAGCGCGTTCCTGCCTCGGTACGTGGAGTAGGGGAGGCCGGTGCCGCTCCGATAGGCGTTCCTGATGATGACGCCGAGCCGCCGGGACGGCTGGATGATCGCGTCGTTGTGCCCTTTCACCAGGCCGGGCAGGATCACATGGAACCCGTGCCCGCTCGCGGTCGCGCCGTCCCCGTGGATGGACAGGACCGCGTCCGCTTTCGCGTGGTTGCCGATGGCGGCCCGCTCGGTGACGCACGGCCCGACGCCGGTGTCGTTGGGCCGGGTCAGCACCACCTTCGCCCCCATCTTCTCCAGCAGCGGCCGGAGCTTGCCCGCCACGTCCCAGGTGAACGCGTGCTCGGGGTATCCGGCGTCGGTCTCGGTCCCCGTCGTGTTGCACGGCTTCCGCTGCGTGATGATGTCGACCTGCCGGTTGATCACTTCTGGGTGCGCCGCGTTGCCACCGTTGTGGCCGGGGTCGATCACCACCGTCTTCCCGGCCAGCGCGGGCGTCGGTGTGACCCGTCCGGTCGCCGGGACGGCGAGCCTCGGGGTGGTGGGGTGCGGTGCGGACGGAGTCGCGCCGCCGCACGCGGTGGACAGCGTCACCAGTGCGGCGAGGATCACCGATGCCGCTTCATCGGCACGCATGACTCGTACCGTACCGGCCGGCCTCTCGGCGGCCGGTCGGGAATCGGCCTGCTGACGTCCTTGATTGTGGAGATCAACGCGGTCACGTGACGTCCAGTTGCCGGCGGAGCAGGCAGAACTCGTTGTCCTCGGGGTCGGCCAGCACGTGCCAGGACTCCTCACCCGTCTGCCCGACGTCGGCGAACCTGGCGCCGATGGCCAGCAGCCGGTCGAGCTCGGCGGCCTGGTCCCGGTCAGTGGGGTTCACGTCGATATGCAGCGGAAGCCGGCCCGTCTTCGGGTTGTCGCTCGGGCTGAGGATGATGGTCGGCTGTAGCCCGCCGAATCCCTCCTTCGGGCCGATCTCGATGCTGCCCTCTTCACGGTCGAGCACCACGTAGCCGAGCACCTCGCACCAGAACGCGGCGAGGCGCTCAGGGTCGCGGCAGTTGAGGACGAGTTCACTGATGCGGCATGCCATGAGGCCCTTTATACCCAGTCACAGCACTGGGGCTTGGTAGTCTTTGTGGTGGTTTGTCACGATAGTTCTCGGAGTTCGTTTTCGCGATGAACGGCCGCGCCAAGCTGCTGGCGATCAACGTGGGCCTGCCACAGGACGTCTCCTGGCATGGCAGGACCGTACACACCGGTGTGTGGAAGCGGCCTGTCACCGGGCCCCGGATGGTACGCCGGCTCAACATCGACGGGGACGGCCAGGGAGACCTCGACGGGCACGGCGGTGAGCAGCGCGCGGTGCTCGTCTACCAGATCGACTCCTACCGCTACTGGCAGGAACAGTTCGGGCGCGACGACTTCACCTTCGGGCAGTTCGGGGAGAACTTCACCGTTGACGGCCTGCCCGACGACGAGGTGTGCGTCGGCGACCGCTACCGGATCGGCGAGGCGGTGTTCGAGGTCACCCAGCCGCGCGTCACCTGCTACCGGGTGGGCCTGCGGATGGGCGAGCCCCGACTGCCCGCCCTGCTCGTCTCCCACCGGCGTCCCGGCTTCTACCTCCGGGTCATCACCGAGGGCCGGGTGGCGGCGGGGCAGGAGATCGTCAAGATCGCCTCCGGCCCGGAAGGCATGACCGTCGCCGAGATCGACGCCCTGCTGTACCTGCCCGGCCACTCCCGCGAGCGAGTGGCCCGCGCGCTGCGCATCCCCGCTCTCAGCCCCGGCTGGCAGGCCTCCTTCCGGGCCCTGCTCGACCAGCCCGACGGCGAACCGGCCGGCAACGCGGGGCTGGTGCCTGTCTCCGCCGGTGGGCCGCCGCCTGCCTGGGAGGGGTTCCGGCCGCTGCGGGTCACCCGTATCGACGCGGAGAGCAGGAGCGTGTTCTCCCTGACACTGGCCGGCATCGACGGCACGCCACTGCCGTTGGCGCTGCCCGGCCAGTTCCTCACCGTACGGCTGCGCCCGGACGGCGGCGGCCCTCCCCTCATCCGCAGCTATTCGCTGTCCGGTCCCCCGGACGCCGCCGCGTACCGCATCAGCGTCAAGCAGGATCCGCACGGGGTCGCCAGCGGCTATCTCCGCGCTCACGTGCGCGTGGGCGACGTCTTCGAATTCGCGGCGCCGCGTGGCGCCTTCACCCTGGACGCCGGCGACGCGCCGGTCCTGCTGGTCTCCGCGGGCATCGGCGTCACCCCCGTCCTGGCCATGCTGTACGCGCTGGTCGCCGCGCGTTCCCCCCGTGAGGTCTGGTGGTTGTACGGAACGCGCGACGGCACCGAGCACCCCTTCGCCCAGGAGAGCCGCGACCTGCTGGCCCGGCTCCCCAACGCGCACCGGCACATCTGCTACAGCCGTCCGGCGCCCGGCGACCGCCAGGGCGTCGACTACCAGACCGTGGGCCGGCTGTCCCTCGACCTGCTCAGCGCCGTCGGCGCTCCACGAGCCGCCCAGGTCTACCTGTGCGGCCCCGCCGCGTTCATGAACGAACTCCCCGCCGCCCTGGCCTCGTCCGACCTCGCCCCCGCCGGCGTACACACCGAGATCTTCGGTACGGGACCTGCCCTGAACCCCGGCCTGACCAGCGTCCCCGCACGGCCGGTGCACCCGCCGGCGGGTCCGCCCGGCACGGGCCCGCGGATCTCGTTCGCGCGCAGCGGCCTGACCGTGGGCTGGGATCCCGCCTACGCGAGCCTGCTCGAACTCGCGGAGGCCTGCGACGTGCCCACCCGCTGGTCCTGCCGTACGGGCGTCTGCCACAGCTGCGAGAGCGGCCTGCTGTCCGGAAGCGTCGACTACTCACCAGAACCGGTCGACGTGCCGGCCCGGGACAACGTCCTGATCTGCTGCTCTCAGCCCCGCGACGAGCTCGTCCTGGACCTGTGATCAACCGTGATGGTCGATCGCCAGCTTGGCCCCGCCGAACATGACGTGGCGCGGCATCGGCCGGGTCAGGAACTCGTGGGGGAAGCCGAGTTCGACGGCGCTGGCCTCGTCGAGGGCGGTCAGTTCGTCCTCGGTGAAGCGCACGTCCAGGGCACCCAGGTTGTCCTCCAGCTGCGCCAGGGTTCTCGCCCCGATGATCGGCGCGGTGACCGCCGAATCGAGCAGCGTCCAGGCGAGCGCGACCTGCGCGGGTGTCGTCCCCTTCTGTGAGGCGATGTCCTTCACCACGTCGGCGATGGCGAGAGCGCGTTCGGTCAAGGCGCCGTTGGCCGCCGCGACATTCTTGCGCGTCCCCTCGGGCGCGGCCGAGGCGCCCGCGTGGTCGAGGTCCGCGGTGGTGTACTTGCCGGTCAGTACGCCGCTGGCCAGCGGTGACCAGGGGATCACGCCGAGCCCCATCTCACGCGCCATCGGGATGAGATCGCGCTCCACGGTCCGTTCGACCAGGCTGTACTCGATCTGCAGCGCGATCAGCGGGGCCCAGCCGCGTAGCTCGGCGATCGCCTGCATCCGCGAGATCTGCCACGCCGGCGTGTCGGAGATGCCGACATAGAGCACCTTGCCCGCGCGGACGAGGTCGTCCAGGGCGCGCAGCACCTCCTCGACCGGCGTGGTGCCGTCCCAGGCGTGCAGGTAGAGCAGGTCTATGTAGTCGGTGTTCAACCGGCGCAGGCTCGTCTCCACCGACTGGACCATGCTCTTGCGGTGGTTGCCGCCCGAGTTCGGGTCGCCGGGGCGGGTGGCCAGGGTGTATTTGGTGGCGAGCACCAAGCGCTCGCGGCGCCCGTGCGCGAACTCGCCGAGCAACTGTTCGGCCGTGCCGTTGGTGTACTGGTTGGCCGTATCAAGGAAGTTGCCGCCTCGATCGACGTACGTGTCGAAGATCTGGCGTGCTTCGTCCTTGTCGGCGCCCCAGCCCCAGTCCGACCCGAACGTCATGGTCCCCAGCGCCAGCGGGGAGACCCGCAGGCCGGAGCGGCCCAATAGTCGGTAGACGTCGAGAGCGACAGATCCAGCCACGATGGCCTCCAGACAGGTGGCGGCGGCGTATGTCATCGGCGGGCTCGGCCGCCGCCGCGTTCCGAGCCGCTCACCACAGGTTGTCGCGGCCGCAGGCGGCGAACCAGTGAAGGCCCATCCTGGGACTGCCGTTCCCAGGCAGCCCGACGGTAAGATCGAGGTGGTGAGCAGCGAAGTGGACGTGACTCATGAGCTGGCGGCGTTCTTGCGGACCCGCCGCGAGCGGCTGACTCCGGACGAGTTGGCACTCCCGGCGAGCGGACGTACGCGCCGCACCCCGGGCCTTCGCCGGGAAGAGGTCGCGGAGCTGGCCGGAGTCAGCGTCGACTACGTGGTCCGGCTGGAGCAGGGGCGCGGCCTGCACCCCTCGCCAGAGGTGCTCGAGGCGCTCGCCCGGGCCCTGCGGCTGACCGACGACGAGCGGGCCTACCTGTTCGACCTGGCCCAGCAACGACCCGTGACCCGGCCCCGCCCGGTCGATCAGGACCCCGGTCTGCTGGCCCGGCTGGTTCACGACCTGTCACCGCTGCCGTGCATGCTGCTCAACCACCGGTTCGACATCCTCGCCTGGAACGCCGAGATGGCCGGGCTGCTGCTGGACTTCGCCGCTCTGCCGGACGAGCAGCGCAACTCGCTCTGGCTCTGCTTCCTCCACCCGGACTTCCGCGACCTCTTCCGCGACCGCGAGCAAGTGCTGCGCGAAGGCATCGCCGACCTGCGCGCGGCCTGGGCCGCGCACTCCAGCGACGCCGCCCTCGACGGCCTGGTCACCGAGTTGACGGCACGAAGCGAGGACTTCGTTCGCTTGTGGGGGATGCGCGACGTCAAAGTGAACGGGCGAGGCCACAAACGTCTGCGCCACCCCCGGGTGGGGCCGCTCACCATCGACTTCGAAGTGCTCAATCCGCTGCAGGACCCCGATCAGCGGCTCGTCATCTACCGCGCCGCCGACGCCGCCTCGCAGGCCGCCCTGGACGCCATCGCCCGCGAGAGCACGAACGGGCTGCGCACGCTGCGCGCACTGTGAGCCCTCTGTGGCGGGATCGTCCCGAAACCGGGCCGATCGGTTGCCTGCGCGACCTGCGTATACGGATGATGATTTTTTTCTGCTACTCAGCCGCCGCCGTGCCAGCTCTCGCCTTGTCGTAGGCGGTCCAGGCCGAGCCACAGGGCGTTCATCGCGGCGGTGACGACCTGGTGGCGGGGGATGTCGCGGTGGTCGTACCACCACAGAGCCAGCCCTTGGATGGCGGCGCGCCAGGCTTCCCAGGCGAGCTCCAGCTCGACGCCGTCCGCGTCGTACTCGCGGGCGAACATCGGCAGGATCAGCGCCCGGCTCTCGGCCTCGACCTGGCGGCGGAGGTCTTCGATCTCGTCTTGGCCGGTGGTGTCGCGAAAGAGCATCCGCCAGGCGTACGGGTGCTGCTCGATATAGCCGAGCCAGTCGTCGATGGTGAGTGAGATGCGCTGGTCGGCCGGGCCCGCGCCGGGCAGGTGGCGGTGCCAGATCGCCCGTAGGTCGGCGAAATGCCGCTGCAGCAGGTGCCGGTGCAGCTCCAGTTTGCCGGGGAAGTGGTCGTACAGGACCGGCACCGAGATGCCCGAGCGCTTGGCGATCTCCTCGACCGAGGCGCCGTGGTAGCCGCGCTCGGCGAACACCTCTGTGGCGGCGCGCTCGATCACCTCGCGCCGGGCCTGGGGTGTCAGCCTCTTCCTGGTCAAGGAGCCTCCCGTTGACAACCTAGTAGAGACTAGGTAACGCTGTACCTAGTTTCCACTAGGTAAGGGAATGGGGCTGGTCATGGATCTTCGGCTACATGGCAGGAGCGCGCTCGTCACCGGCGGCTCGAAGGGGATCGGCGCGGCGGCCGCCGAGGTGCTGGCCGAGGAGGGCTGTCACCTGCACCTGGCCGCGCGGGACAAGGCCGCTCTGGACGAGGTGGCCGAGCGGCTACGGGCGGCGCACGGTGTCGAGGTCACCGTGCATCCGGTCGACCTGCGGCGGCCCGAGGGCGTCAGCTCCCTGGCCGAGGCCGTCCCGGACATCGACATCTTGATCAACAACGCGGGTGACATCCCGGCCGGTTCGCTGGACGAGGTGGACGAGCGGACCTGGCGGGAGGGGTGGGAGCTGAAGGTGTTCGGCTACATCAACCTCACGCGGCTCGTCTACGCCCAGATGAAGGCCCGCGGGCACGGGGTGATCATCAATGACATCGGCGCCGCGGGGGAGCGGGTCGACTCCGCGTACATCGCCGGAAGTGCCGGTAACGCCGCGCTCATGGCGTTCACCCGGGCGCTCGGCGGGCGCAGCCTGCGTGACAACATCCGCGTGGTGGGGATCAACCCGGGGCCGGTCGAGACCGAGCGGATCGCCAAGCTCATCGCCACCAGCGACCGCTTCCGGGAGGCGGCGACGCGGTTCCCGCTCGGCCGGCCGGCCAAGCCGCGGGAGATCGCCGACATGATGGCGTTCCTCGCCTCCGACCGCTCCGCCTACACCAGCGGCGTCATCGTCACCATCGATGGCGGACTGTGCGCGGGCGGCGCCTGAGCGGGCAGGCAGGTCAGCCGCCCGGTCGTGAACGGGGTTCTCCTCGGCTCCTCCAGCGTCGATCATCTGAAGAGCAACATCGGCCCCGCAACCGATAGGAGCTCGTCATGAGATTCGCCCAACGCCTGCGTGAACGGGAGCGGCTGGCCGGATTCTGGCAGGTGACCGCTAACCCCATCGCGACCGAGCGCCTCGCCGGGCTCGGCTACGACTATCTGTGCCTGGACCTGCAGCACGGGCTGATCGACTACGCCGGGTACCTGGCCTGCGCCGTCGCCGCCGACGCGGGCGGGGGCGTGATGGTGGCCAGGGTCGCCACGAACGACCTCACCCATATCGGTCGCGCGCTCGACGCGGGGGCACAGGGGGTGATCGTCCCGCTGGTCGACTCGGCGGAGGAGGCCGCCGCGGCCGTACACGCCTGCCGCTACGCGCCGACCGGCGGGCGCAGCTTCGGGCCGTTCAGGTCGAGTCTGCGCATCGGGCCCGATCCCAGGGAGGCCGACGAGGCGATCGCCTGCATCGTCATGATCGAGACTCTCGGCGGCCTGGAGGCGATCGAGGAGATCTGCCGTACCCCCGGCCTCGACGGCGTCTACGTCGGGCCGGCCGATCTCGCGCTGGCTCTCGGCGCACCCCGGCCGGGAGCCGAGGTCGAGGGCTTCGCCGAGGCGCTGGACCGGATCACCGCGGCGGCGAAGGCCGCTGGGATGGCCTGCGGCATCCAATGCCATTCCGGGCCGGAGGCGGCCATGCGCCTGGCGAGCGGCTTCACCTTCGCCTCCGTCGCCAGTGACCTCACCCTCCTGGAGGAGGCGGCCCGCGCTTCCCTCCACGCCTGCAGAGCGGAGAGCTAGCAGTTCTTGTCGTGGAGCGGCAGACGCCCGGTGGTCAGGAAGTCGGTCACGGACCGGTCGCCGCAGGCGTTGCCGTTGGCCAGGTAGACGCCGTGGCCGCCGGAGTCGACGCTGACCATGCGGGCCCGCTGCCCGAACGCCTGGCGCATCTTCAGCGCGCCGCTGTACGGCGTCGACGGGTCACGCAGGTTCTGGATGAGCAGCACGTTGGCCGGGCCGTGCGAGCCGACCCGTACGGGCCGCTCGGCGGGCTTGACCGGCCAGTACGCGCACGGCCCCATGTTGACCGGCATGCCCGCGGTCAGCGGGTGGGCGATCCGGTCACGCGCCACCTGCCGCTGGTGCGCGGCGACCGAGTCCGGCCACTCGACGTCGTTGCACATGGTGGCGCCGGCGGTGGCGGCGGTGTTCTGCAGGGCGGCCGCCGGCGGTGTGTTCGACGGGGGCAGTTCGCCCGTGGTCAGGGCGGCTCGCATGAGCCCGGCCAGCATGGGGAAGTTCGCGTCGGAGTAGAGCGCGTTGAGCATGGTCTCCCGGAGGAGGTTGCCGTTCAGCTCCGCGGGATTGGCCCCCGGCCACGGCAGGGGCTCGCGGTCCAGGTCGGCGGCGAGCTTGAGGAAGGTCTGGCGGACCGCCGCCGCGTCGGTGCCGAGGCCGTACTCGCCGTCACGGGCCGCGGCCCAGGCGGCGAAGTCGGGGAAGCGGTCCTCCACGCCGACGGTGTAGTTGGCCAGCCACTGCCGCGCCACCCGGTTCGGATCGGGATCGTCGTTGCTGTCCAGGACGACCCGGTCGGTGCGCTCGGGGAACATGGTGGCGTAGACGGCGCCCGCGTAGGTGCCGTAGGAAACGCCCCAGTAGGAGATCTTCCGCTCGCCCAGCGCCCGGCGGATGCCGTCGATGTCCCGGGCCTCGTTGCGGGTGGAGATGTGCCGGATGAGCGGCCCCCCGTTGCGGGCGCAGGCCTCGGCGATCCGGCGTGACCAGGCGGCGTTCTCCGCGATGCCGCCGTCGGCGTCGGGATACGGCTTGAGCCTGGTGAGCGAGAGGTCACGGGTCTCGAGCCCGCACGAGACCGGTGAGCTCTGGCCCACACCGCGCGGGTCGAACCCGACGATGTCGTAGCGGTCGAGCACGTCCTGCGGCAGCTTCTTGACCAGGGCGCTGGGCCGGTTCAGGCCAGGGCTGCCCGGCCCGCCGGGGATGAGCAGCAGCACGCCACGGCGTGAGGCGGGCTTGGCGGTCCTGATCCGCGACACGGCCAGCGAGATCGTCGGCCCGCCGGCCGCCTGGTAGTCCAGGGGGACCTGAAGGGTGGCGCATTCCTGCCGTGCGTCGACACCGGGCCCGCCGGGGCAGGCACTCCATGAGGTGGCCGCCGCCTGCGCGGGGGCGACGATGCTCGCGGCAAGGAGGGCGGCGGTTGCTCCGGTGGCGGACAGTCTCGCTAGGTTTCGCATCGGGGGTCCTCTTCAGTTCGGCTTGTGTGATCGACTCTGTCGGGCCGTGGATCTTCGAACCAGAGACCGCGTCACCGAAGACCCATGACCTGCTCACGAAACGGACAACCCGTAGGCTTGCCCCCGGTCTGAGACGGGGGAGTGAGTTGTCGCAGGTTCCGGTGCCGCGCCTGGCGCGGGGGATCGTCATCGTGGTGCTCGCCGGGTTCACGTCCGTCTATCTGCTGGCGGGCTCGCCGCTCGCGATCGTGGCGTTCGGGCTGCAGCTCGTCTACGTGCTGCGCTCCCTGCGGCGGTTCAGGGGGCCGTGGCTGCTGGTCGTACAGGCGCTGGTCGGTTACGCGGCCACGCTCGGCTTCGGCACCTCGGTCGGGCTGCTCGGCTTCCTGGGCGGGTCGCTGCTGCTGACCCCGGCCTGGCCGCTGGCTCCACTGGTGGCGGTCAGCGCCGCCGTCGCCGGACCGGCGGACCCCGCGATCAGCATGGTGCTGATCGCCCTGGTGGTCTACGGTCTCACCCGGCTCACCGACCGGGTGGACGAGATCCACGCCGCCCGGCTGGCGCTGGCGCTGGCGGCGGCGGACGAGGAGCGGCTGCGCATCGCCACCGGGCTGAGCGACGGCCTCGGCAGGAGCCTCGCCGCCATCGCGGCCGGCGTCCGGTCGGTTGTGGATCAGCCGGAACGCGCCGCGGAGGTGCTCGGAGAGGTCGTCGGCACCGCCCGCAGCTCCCTGGCCGCCGCCAGGAACGCCGCCGCGGACTACCGCGCCACATCTCTGGCGCCCGAGATGACGACCGCCCGCGCGATGCTGACGGCCGCGCTGATCAAGACCGAGACGCGGGTCGGGCACTCCGAGCCGCTCGGTCCCGCGGGCGCGCTGCTCGCGGCGGTGCTGCGCGAGGTGGTGACCGAGGCCGTACGGCAGAACACCGCCAGAACGTGCGTGATCGAGACCACCACCGCCGACGGGACGGTCCGGCTGCGCGTCACCCACGACGGCGCCCGCACGGCCGAGGACGAGAGCCTGGCCGACCTGGCCGCGCAGCTCAGCCAGGCGGGCGGCAGCCTGACCACGGGCCTGTCCGCCGAGGGCTGGCTGACCGTCGACGCCGTGCTGCCGGAGGGGCCGGTGCGGGCCGAGGAGGACCCGGGCGCCTACCGGCTGTCCGTCGCGCTGCTCGCCGCCGTGCTGGTCGGGTTCTCGATCAAGGCGCTGCTGCTCGTCCCCGCGAGCCTGCTGGTGCCGGCTGCGGCCTGTCTCGCGGTGATCGTCGTCATGCAGCTCCGGTACGTCAACGGACGGCACATGGCCGCGCTCACGGTGCTGGCGCTGCTGGTCTACCTGCCGATTCCGGTGTTCGGCCGGGCCTGGGTGGGGGTGGCCGGGTTCCTCGCCGGCCCGATCCTGCTCGCGTTCCGGTGGCGGGTGGCCTGGCCCCTGGTCGGGTGCGTGACGGCGAGCGTGGCGGCGAGCGCGGTGCTGCTCGGCCTGCCGGTCCCGGTCACGGTCAACTTCGCCGCGAGCACGGTCGTGACCGGGCTGGTCATGTACGGGCTGATCGAACTGGCCCAGCTCGTACGGGAGTTGCAGGAGGCCAGACAGGCGCTGGCCCGCTCCGCCGTGGTCGAGGAGCGCCTGCGCGCCGCCCGCGACCTGCATGACCTGCTGGGGCACAGCCTGGCCGCGATCCTGCTCAAGTGCGAGTTGGCCAGACGCCTGGACCCCGCGCGGGCCCGGGACGAGCTGGCGGACGTGCTGGCCATGGCCGAGAAGGCGGAGGCGGACCTGCGGGTGATCTCCGGCGAACAACCGGTGATGTCGCTGGCCGCCGAGGCCGCATCGGCACGGTCGCTGCTGGCCGCCGCGGGCATCCAGGTGGAGCTCGACCTCGCGCACGGGGAGCTGTCCACGGAGGTGGAGAACGTCCTGGGCACGGTGCTCAGGGAAGCGGTGACCAACGTGCTCAGGCACAGCTCGGCCCGGCACTGCGCGATCACGACGGTCGTGGAGGACGGAGTGGTACGGCTCCGCGTACGCAACGACGGCGTGCGTCCGGCGGAGGGGCGGCCTGGTTCGGCCGGGATCGGCAACCTGACCACCCGCCTGGCGGCGCTGGACGGACGGCTCGGCACGGCGCGCGAGGACGGCTGGTTCGAGCTGACGGCCCAGGCGCCCAGCTCGAACCGGCCGATCGCGCAGGTCGGTTAGATCCAGCCCGCCTCGGTGGCGATGCGGACGGCGTCCGTGCGGTTGCGGGCGTTGAGCTTGGCGACGATGGCGGTCAGGTAGTTGCGCACCGTCCCCGCGCCCAGGAAGAGCAGGGACGCTATCTCGGCCGCGTCGGCGCCGCCCGCCGCCATGCGCAGCACGTCGGCCTCCCGAGGCGTCAGCGGGTTGTCGGCCAGGTCCCAGGCGGTGACCGCCAGCGAGGGGTCGAGCACCCGCTTGCCGGCGGCGACCTCGCGGATCGCCGAGACCAGGTCCTCGGGCGGCGCGGTCTTCAGCAGGAACCCGTCCACCCCCGCCCCGAGCGCGCGGCGCAGGTGCCCCGGCTTGCCGTGCCCGGTCAGCATGAGCGTGCGGCACGACGGCAGCTTCACGCGGAGTTCGGCCGCGGCGGCCAGGCCGTCGAGCGTGCCGGGCATGTCGATGTCGAGCACCGCGACATCCGGCCGGTGAACCAGGGCCGAGGGGATGGCGGCGTCGCCCGACTCGACCGCGGCCACGATCTCCAGGTCCGGTTCGAGGCCGAGCAGCGCGACCAGGGCGCCCCTGATGACGTGCTGGTCCTCGGCGAGAAGCACACGAATCACAGTGGTATGTCTATCAGTGTCCGGATCATGATGACGTCATGGTGGATGCGTGATCGGCTCTCTGTTCCGCGCCGTCCCTGGTCAGCAGGGTAGAAGCCATGACAGACGTGCTGCGCTTGGACGCGGTGAGCAAGGTGTACGGGAAGGGGCAGGGCGCGGTCGCGGCCCTGCGCGAAGTGTCAGCAGGCATTCCCCGCGGGAGCTTCACCGCGGTCATGGGCCCTTCGGGGTCGGGCAAGAGCACGTTCCTGCACTGCGCGGCGGGGCTGGACGTGCCGTCCTCGGGTTCGGTGCGGCTCGGCGGCACCGAACTGGCCGGGATGGACGAGACCGCGCTGACCGTGCTGCGCAGGCAGCGGATCGGCTTCGTGTTCCAGGCGTTCAACCTGGTCTCGGCGCTCACCGTGATCGAGAACATCACGCTGCCGCTGCGGCTGGCGGGCGTGCGGACGGACCGCGCGTGGCTTGACGAGGTCGTGTCCAAGGTGGGCCTGGAGGGGCGGACGGGCCACCGGCCCGCGCAGCTGTCCGGCGGCCAGCAGCAGCGGGTGGCCATCGCCAGGGCGCTGGTCACCAGGCCCGAGGTCGTGTTCGGTGACGAGCCGACCGGTGCGCTGGACACGATGACCGCCCGGGACGTGCTGACGTTGCTGCGGGAGATCGTGGACGGGACGGGACAGACGGTGGTGATGGTCACCCACGACCCGGTGGCCGCCTCCTACGCCGACGCGGTGCTGTTCCTGGCCGACGGCAGGATCGTCGACTCCCTGGCGGCTCCCACCGCGGAGCGGGTCGCCGAGCGGATGACCAGGCTGGGAGCGTGGGTGCGATGATCTCGGTGGCACTGAAGACGCTTCGGCACCGCAAGGCCGCCTTCGCGGGGGCGTTCGTCGCGCTGTTCTGCGCCGCCGCCCTGGTCTGCGCCTGCGGCATGCTGCTGGACACAGGACTGCGCGGAAGCGTCGCCCCCGAGCGCTACGCGGGCGCCCCGGTGATCGTCACCGGGGATCAGTTCGTCCACCAGACGGTCCGCAAGTCGGAGGAGAAGACCAAGACCAAGGCCAAGCAGCTGTCCGAGCAGGCCTGGGTGCCCGCGTCGCTGGCCGACCGGCTGCGCCGGGTCCCCGGCGTCTCGCGGGTGGTGACCGAGGTGACCTTCCCCGCCTACGTGGCGGGCCGCCGGTTCCAGGGGCATGGCTGGGAGTCGGCGGCGCTCACGCCGTACACGTTGGGTACGGGACGGGCGCCGAAAGCGGAGGGTGAGGTGGTCGTGGAGGCCGCGTCGGGGTTCTCCGTGGGCGCCCGCGTGCCCGTGCGGACGGCGGCCGGGAGCAGGACCTACCTGGTGACCGGTGTCACCGCCCAGGATCTGCCCAGCCAGGACACGCTGTTCTTCGCCCCGGCCGAGGCCCGGCGCCTGGCGGGACGGGCGGGGCAGGTCGGCGCGATCGGCGTCTTCCCCCGGGTGGATGTGTCCGAGGCGCTGAAAGATGTGGCCTCGGATGGACGGGCGGCGCTCGCCTACACCGGGGACGAGCGCGGCGCCGCGGAGTTCCTGGGCGCCGAGAAGGCGCGGGTGAAGCTGATCAGCCTGGGTGGCGCGCTCGGCGGGACCGCGCTGCTGGTGGCGATCCTCGTGGTGGTCGGCACGTTCGCGCTCTCCATCCAGCAGCGCCAGCGGGAGATCGCCCTGCTCAGGGCCGTTGCGGCCACCCCCCGCCAGGTGCGCGGGATGCTCGGCGGCGAGGCGCTGCTGGTCGGCGTGGTGGCCGGGGCCCTCGGCTCGGCGGCCGGTGTCGGCCTGGGATTCTGGTTGCGGTCCAGGTTCGTCGCGCTGGGCGCGATGCCGGAGAACCTGCGGCTGGTGGTCAGCCCGTTCCCCATGCTCGCCGCGCTGGGCGCGGCCGTGCTGGCGGCCTGGGCGGCGGCTCACCTCTCGGCTCGCCGCGCCGTGCGGATCCGTCCGGTGGAGGCACTCGGCGAGGCCGAGTTGCCGACGGCGCGCGTTCCCGCGGGCCGGATGGTCGCTGGTCTGCTGTGCGCCGCGGGCGGCGTCGTGCTGACGCTGGTGCTGTCGGTCCTGTCGACCGAGGCGGCCTCCAGCCCGCTCACCCTGCTCACCGCGCTGGTGTGGACGGTCGCCGTGTCGCTGCTCGGCCCGGTGATCGCCCGTACGGCGACCGCCCTGCTCGGGGTGCCGCTCCGGGCGGCCAGGACGGCCGGATACCTGGCCGGCGCCGGCCTGCGGGCCACGTCCAAGCGGCTGGCCTCGGTCGTCACGCCGCTCAGCCTGATGGTGGCGATGACCTGCACGATCCTGTTCGTCCAGACCACGATGGGGCACGCCGCCCAGGAACAGGCGACGACAGGCACCAGAGCGGAGCACGTCCTCGGCCCGCACGTCCCGTCCGGCATGGCGGCGGCCGTGCGCGGGCTCCCGGGTGTCGAGGCGGTCACCGAAGTGCTGCGTACCTCCGTGCGGGTCGGCCTGGACAAGTACGGCGCGCAGGCCGTGACCGCCGACGGGCTCGGCAGGACCATGGACCTGGGCGTGGTCGCCGGCTCGCTCGACGGCCTCGATGACGGCTCCGTCGCGGTCAGCCGGACGGCGGCCGAGCGGCTCGGCGTCTCGGCGGGCGCGAAGCTCCGCCTGACGCTGGGCGACGGCACCCCCGCCGAGCTGCGCGTCGTCGCGATCTACTCACGCGGGCTGGGCTTCGGTGACCTCACGCTCTCCCGCGCGCTGGTGGCCGGGCACGTGGACGACCCGCTCGGCACCGTGCTGGTCGCGGCTCCCTCCGTGACCCGGGCGGAGCTGGAACGGGCCGCGCCGGGAGTCGGCGTGCTGGACCGGGCCCAGGCGGTCGAGGCGGGCGCGGCCAACGCCGAGGTGAACTACGTGGCGATGGGCCTGATCATCGCGTTCACCGCGATCGCCGTGGTCAACACCATCGCCATGTCCACCTCGTCGAGGTCGCGGGAGCTCGCCCTGCTGCGCCTGGTCGGCACCACCCGCCGGCAGGTGCTGCGGATGCTGAGCCTGGAGACCCTGGTCGCGGTCGCCATCGCGGTGGCACTCGGGACGGGGATCGCGCTGATCACCCTGGTGGCGTTCAGCACGGGCATGACCGGTTCGGTCGTGCCGCACATCCCGCCGCTCACCTACCTCGCGGTGATCGCCGCCGCCGCGGCCCTCGCCCTCCTCGCCACGGCGCTGCCCGCCCGGCTCGTCCTCAGCCGGCGTCCGGTCGAGCTGATCGGCGCACGTGACTAGCGGCGGTCGTACTGTTCTGGGCATGAGCTTCGCCGGCACCTCCCGGCCGCGCCCGCGCTGGTTCCACGCCCGGACAGAGCTGGACGACTTCGCGATCGTCAGCTACCGGGTGGACGAGGACGCCCTGGCCCGGCACCTGCCACCGGGTTTCGCCCCGATGAAGATGACCTTCGACGATGGTCCCGGAGCCCTGGTGTCCGCCGTCGCCTTCCGCGATCGGGACTTCCACTTCCGGTTCTTCTCGCCGGTGGGGATCGACTGCGGGCAGATCAACTACCGGGCCTACGTCACGGCGTACGGCAAGCCGGGCGTCTGGTTCTTCGGCACCCGCCTGGACCACCCGGTCGTCGCGATCCCGCAGCATCTGTGGGGGATGCCGTGGAGCCGCGAGCGCATCGTGATCGAGGCGGACTGGGACGCCGACCCGGCCCGCTGGCGACTGGTGGCCGGGGACGCCCGCTGCGAAGCGGCCGAGCTCACCCGGGAACCACTCACCCGGCTGGCCGGTTTCACCGACGAGTCGGACTGGCTGGAACGGCTCACCCATCCCACCCAGGGCTGGTACCGGCGCCGGGACGGGAAGGTGGGGGTCTACAGCATCTGGCACCCGCCGATGCGGCCCCGGTATCTCGTCGCCGACTCCGCGAGATTTCCGCTCTTCGAACGGCTCGGCCTGATCACGCCGGACGCGTCGCCGCACTCGG
The DNA here is from genome assembly GCF_043197155.1 of Nonomuraea sp. NPDC049269. NCBI lineage: Bacteria > Bacillati > Actinomycetota > Actinomycetes > Streptosporangiales > Streptosporangiaceae > Nonomuraea > Nonomuraea sp. NPDC049269. The sequence goes on along the minus strand of NZ_JBICSO010000003.1, from coordinate 963,797 downwards.
TGCTGGCCCAGCCGCGGCTGAGCTTCGACATCCACACCCCGCCGCGCCGCTTCCGCCCGGAAACATAGGCGGCGCTGCGGCCGTGGGATAGCCCGTCCGCGTTCGAGCACGGTCCGACGGCGGATGGCCCCGTCCGCGTTCGGACGGAGCCATCGTCAGGTTCTACCGGACCGGGGCGTAACCGGCGGCCCGGGTGGTGAAGGTGCCCCGGCCCTGGGTCCGGCTACGCAGCCGGGTCGCGTACCCGAACACCTCGGCCAGCGGCACGATCGCGGTGATCACCACCGTGCCGGCCCGCGCGGTCGAGCCCGAGATCCGGCCGCGCCGGGCCGCCAGGTCGCCGAGCACCCCGCCGGCAGCGTCGTCGGGCACGGTGGCCGTGACCTCGACCACCGGTTCCAGCAACACCATGAGGCTGGCGCGCAGTGCCTCGCGCAGCGCGAGCCGGCCGGCCGTACGGAACGCCAGCTCCGAGGAGTCCTTGGGATGGGTGGCTCCGTCGGTCAGGGTGATCCGCAGGCCGGTAACCGGGTGGCCCCCGAGGGGTCCATCGGCCAGGGCGTCACGGCAACCGGCCTCCACCGCCCGGACGTACTCCCGTGGCACCCGGCCGCCGACGACGGCCGAGTGGAACACCGCGCCGTCGGCGGCGTCCAGCGGATCCACGTCGAGGACGACGTGGGCGAACTGGCCCGCCCCTCCGTCCTGCTTGACGTGCCGGTACAGCAACCCGGAGACCCCGCGAGCGACCGTCTCCCGATGGGCCACCTGCGGCCGGCCGATGCCGACATCCAGCCCGTGGGCGCGGCGGATCTTCTCCGCCGCGACCTCCAGATGCAGCTCGCCCAGCCCGGACAGCACCGTCTGACCGGTCTCGGCGTCGGTGCGGACCACGAGCGAAGGGTCCTCCTCCACCAGCCTGGCCAGCGCCGACGCCAACCGGTCGACTTCGGTGCTCTTGCGAGCCTCGACCGCCACGGAGACCACCGGATCGGCCACCGTCGGCGGTTCGAGGAGCAGCGGCGCCTCGGGTGCGCACAGGGTGGCGCCGGTGCGGGCCGCCTTCAGCCCGACCACCGCGACGATGTCCCCGGCCGCCGCCCGGTCCACCTCGGTGTGCCGGTCGGCCTGCACCCGCAGGATCCGGCCGATCCGCTCGGTGCGCCGCGCGCCGGTGTCCAGCACCGCGTCTCCCTTCCGCATCGTTCCCGAATACACCCGCAGGTACGTCAGCCGCCCGGTGGCGGTCGACTGCACCTTGAACACCAGCGCGGCGAACGGCCCCGCCGGGTCGGCGGCGCGTTCCCGCACCTCGCCGTCGTGGGTGCCGCTCACCGCGGGCACGTCCAGCGGCGAGGGCAGATAGGACACGGCGGCGTCCAGGAGCGGCTCGATCCCGCGGTTGCGGTACGCCGATCCGCACAGCACCACGACGCCCTCACCGGTACGGGTCAGGTCGCGTAGCGCGGTGGCGAGGGTCCGCGCGGAGATCGCCGACTCCGCGCAGAACTCCTCCAGCGCGATCGGGTGCAACTCGGCCACCGTCTCCTCAAGCAGCCGGCGGCGCCGCTGCGCCTCTTCCCGCAGAGCGTCCGGCACCGGGCCTTCCTCGACCGTGTCGCCGGACCAGACCCATGACCGCAGACGCAGCAGATCCACCACCCCGGTGAACCCGTCCTCCTGCCCGATCGGCAGTTGGACCACCAACGGGACCACGTGCAGCCGCGCGCGGATCGACTCGACCGCCGCGTCGAGGTCGGCGCCCGCGCGGTCCAGCTTGTTGACGAAGGCGATCCGCGGCACCCCGTACCGGTCGGCCTGCCGCCAGACCGACTCGCTCTGCGGTTCGACCCCCGCGACGCCGTCGAACACCGCGATCGCGCCGTCGAGCACCCGCAGCGAGCGCTCCACCTCGTCGGAGAAGTCGACGTGGCCCGGGGTGTCGATCAGGTTGATCCGGTGGCCGTCCCAGGAGCAGCTCACGGCAGCGGCGAAGATGGTGATCCCGCGGTCGCGCTCCTGTGAATCGAAGTCGGTGGTGGTCGTCCCGTCGTGTACCTCGCCACGTTTGTAGGTGGCGCCGGTGATGTAGAGGATCCGCTCGGTGATGGTGGTCTTGCCGGCATCGACGTGGGCGAGGATGCCCAGGTTGCGGACCCTGGTCAGGGAGTCGGGGAGATGTCGGTGCAGGTTGGTACGCATGGCCTGTGGCCCTTCGGGACGCTCCAAAGAGGACAGCGCGATTCCCGGACGAACGCAGCTTGGGTTTGGGCAGGCTGAATGATCAGGTGTTCGTCAGGGACGTCCAGTGCCGGCCGCGCAGCCGACCCCGGGCCGACGAAGACACCAGGATCACCTCGTACCGTGACGGGGGGATGACCGAAGCGGTGCTGTGGCGCACGGTCGGCTCCCCTCACTCGTCAATGCGCCCGCAGCGGGCGCTGTTCGTGGCGAGTGTACTGAAACCGGCGTACGTGGGGAATCGGTTTTTCTTCCCGAGCTGCTCGGCGTGCCTCGAAAGGCGTGTCGCTCCCTGGAACCGGCGGACGGGACAGCATCATGGATATCGCTGTTATTGCCGCCGAAGAAGGAAAGCGTAGATGCGAAATCTGGGCAAAGTCGTCGTCGCTTTGATGGGCGCCGCCGCCCTCACGATGTCCGCCTCGGTGCCTGCCGCGAGCTCTGTCGCGGAGTGGAATGATTCCTTCTCCACCGGAATGGCGGCCCAGCACAAGGCCTACCGCGCTCATTACGGCGCCGAGCCCCTGGACCTCGACCCGGAGTTGACGCGTTACGCCACTCGCCGGGCGCAGAAAATGGCCGCCGCCGACGGCGCGCTGAGCCGCTCGCATGGCCCTTATGGGGAAAATCTCTTCATGTCATGGCCGAACCAGCCGACGGCTGCCGAGGTGGTCAAGGCATGGATGGACGGGGCTGCCGAATATGACTACGACAATCCCGGATTCAGCAATGCCACGGGCAATTTCACGCAGGTGGTCTGGAAGAGCAGCAAGAAACTCGGCGTCGGCTTGGCCCGCAGTGTCTCCGATCGCTGGTACGTCGTAGCCGTTTACGACCCGCCGGGAAACTACACCGGCCAGTTCGCCCAGAACGTCGGGCGGTACCAGTAGGTCTGTGGGGCGATAACGGGAAATATCGGAAATCTCCGGCGCCGCTGTGCGGCCGGACGCTAGCCTTGGCGCGGCCTTTGGGGATCAGCTGATCGTAGCGGGGTGGACGGTGACGGTTCCTCGGGTGCTGGAGTTCCGGGAACCGGAGCGCATCGGTGACCACCGGATCTCGGCCGTGCTCGGGGAGGGCGGCCAGGGCAGGGTGATGGGCACCGCCACCATCGGCGACATGCTCACGACGGCGCGGGCACGGCAGCAGTACCGGTACGGCTTCGGCCTGCGCGGCACGACCGGCACGATCGGCATCACCAGAACAGAGGGCCGCAGCGCCCAGGACTAGGCGAGCCAGGCAGGTGAGCCGGTGGGCGACAATCGAGGTTGTGCGGTTTCGGGTACTTGGTCCTTTGGCGGCATGCCGTACCGACGGGAGCCCGATGGCGACCGGCGGGCCACGGCTGCGGGCGCTGCTCGCCCTGCTGCTCCTGGACGCGGGCCGGATCGTCACCGGCGAACGCCTGATCGACGGCCTGTACGGTGACCAGCCCGGCGCCGTGAACGCCCTGCAGTCCCAGGTCTCCCGGTTACGCAGGGGGCTCGGGTCGGACGCGCCTGTGGAGTTCCATCCGGCGGGATACCGGCTGGCCGTCGATCCGGCCGAGGTCGACGCGCTCGTCTTCGAACGTCTGGCCGCCGAAGGCCGCGCCGCGGGGTCCGCCGAGGAGCGGGCCGCCGTGCTCGGCCGGGCGCTCGGGCTGTGGCGCGGGCCGGCGCTGGCGGACGTACGTGACGCGCCGTTCGCTACGGCCCAGGTCACGCGACTGGAGGAGCTCAGGCTCGACGTCACGGAGGAGCGGATCGAGGCGGAGCTGGCGCTGGGGCGGCACCGCGAGCTCGTACCCGAGCTGCAGGGCCTGGTCGTGGCCCATCCGGTGCGGGAACGGCTGCGCGGGCAGCTCATGCGGGCCCTGTACGGGAGCGGGCGCCAGAGTGAGGCGCTCTCCGCGTTCGAGGCGGCCCGGAGCGTGCTGGCCGAGGAGCTCGGGGTGGATCCGTCGCCGGAGCTGGCCGCCGTCCATCTGGCCGTACTCCGGGGCGAGCTGCCCGTTTCACCGGTGAATTTCGCTGCTCGGGGTGCTCCGTCACAGTTGACCAGCTTTGTGGGCAGGAACGAGGATCTCGGCGCCATCGCGGAGCACCTCACCGCCGCCCGGCTGGTCACGCTGATCGGCCCCGGTGGCGCGGGTAAGACCCGGCTGGCGATCGAGGCATCCGTACGGCATCCGGGCGAGGTCGCCTTCGTCGAGCTGGCCGAGCTGGGCGAGCGGGCCGAGCGGGCCGAGGGCGGTGATGTGGCGCGGGCCGTACTGGCCGCGCTCGGCCTGCGCGACGGCCTGCTCTCCGCCCAGGGTTCCGCCCAGGAACAGCGCTCTCCCGGCGAGCGGCTCGTCGTGGCCCTCTCGGACCGTCCGATGCTGATCGTGCTCGACAACTGCGAACACCTCGTCGAGGCCGCTGCGGCCCTCGCCCATCGGCTGCTCAGCGCCTGTCCAGGCCTGCGGGTCCTCGCCACGAGCCGGGAGGCGCTCGGCGTCACGGGCGAGACGCTGTTCCCCGTCGCCCCGCTGGCGCTGCCGGCCGAGGGCGCCCCGCCGCTGTCCGCGCCCGCCATCCGTCTGTTCGCCGACCGTGCCGCCGCCGTGTGCCCCGGGTTCGCCGTCGATGGGGGTAACGCGGGTGACGTGCTGCGGATCTGCCGGGCGCTCGACGGGCTGCCGCTGGCCATCGAGCTGGCCGCCGCCCGGCTCCGCGCGCTGCCGGTGGCCGAGGTCGCCGCGCGGCTGGACGACGCGTTCGGCCTGCTGTCCCGGGGGAGTCGTACGGCCCAGCCGCGGCATCGGACGTTGCGCGCGCTGGTCGAGTGGAGCTGGGAGCTCCTGGACGTACCGGAACAGCGGCTGGCCAGGAGGCTGAGCGTGTTCGCGGGTGGAGCCACGCTGGAGTCGATCGAGGCCGTCTGCGGGGAGGCCGACGCCGTGGAGGTGGTGGCGGGGCTCGTCGACAAGTCGCTGGTCGAGGTGGTTGGCGATCGGTATCGGATGCTGCGTACCATTCACGCCTTCTGCGCTGAGCGGCTCGCCGAGGCGGGAGAGGCCGAGCGGCTGCGGCGGGCGCACGCCGAGCACTTCCAGGCCCTGATGAGCACGGCCGCGCCGCACCTGCTCCGTGCCGAACAACTCGAATGGCTCGCCCGCATCGACGCCGAACACGACAACCTGCTCGCCGCCGTCCGGTGGGCCGTACCGGCCGATCCCGAGCTGGGGTTGCGGCTGGTCGCGGACCTGGTCACGTACTGGTGGCTGCGTGGCCGCCGGGCGGAGGGCGCGGGTCCCGCCCGCGCGCTGCTGGCCGCCGTCGGCACCGAGCCGCCCGCCGAGCTGGCGGGCGAGTACGTCCTCTGCGTCCTCGGCGCCACCCCCGGCGGCGGCGCCGAGCCACGCCGGCACCTGGCGACGGCCAAACGGCTCATGGCCTCGATGAACCTGGTCGAGCACCGCCCTCAGCTCATCTTCTTCTGGGCCACGTTCGCCGGTCCGTCGGACGCGGACTACCGCGACGCCATGGCCGAACGCATCCAGACCGGTGCCGATCCCTGGACGGACGGGCTCGGCCACCTCGGCCGCGGCGTGCTCGCGCAGCTGCTGGCGGGTGACGTGGCGACGGGAGAGCGCGAGTTCGAGCTGGCGCTGGCGAGCTTCCGGTCGCTCGGGGAGCGCTGGGGCATGCTGACCACGCTCTCGGAGCTCGCGGAGCTGGTGTGCTGGCGGGGGGACGGCGAGCGGTTCGCGGCGCTGGTGGCGGAGGCGTTGCGGCTGGCGGACGAGCTCGGCGCCGTCGAGGACCGGGCCGACCTGCTCTGCCGGCGCGCGGAGGGCACGATCCTGCTGGGCGACCTGGACACGGCCCGCGCCTCCTATGAGGAGGCACTGGAGCTGGCCCGCCGAACCGGCGCCCTGGAGGCCGCGGGAAAGGCCCGGCACGGGCTGGCGGAGGTCGCCCGGCTGAGCGGGGACCTGGCGGGGGCACGGCGCGCGTACGAACAACTGCTGACCGAACACCGGACCGGCACCGGACGTCCGGACGAACACCGGACCGGCACCGGACGTCCGGACGAGTCCGCGAACCTGGGGCCGGAGGCTGCCCTGGGGCGCCCGGACGAGCCGTCCGGGGGGTCGTTCGGGGCCGATCTTGGCCATGTGGGGGTGTTGATCGCGCTGGGCTGGATCGCCGTGCAGGAGGGCGAGGCGGTGCGGGCGGCGGCGCTGCAGCGGGAAGCGGTGGACCGGGCGCTCGGTCTGCACAGCCGGCCCCTCGTGGCGTTGGCGGTCGAGGGGCTCGCGGGCGTGGCGGGGCTGACGGGGGATCACGAGCGGGCCGCCGTGCTGCTGGGCGCCGCCCGTACCTGGCGGGGCACGGCGCTCACGGGTGATCGTGACGTCGCCCGCGTGTCGGCCCTGGCCCGTGAGCGGCTGGGTGACGCGGCCTATGAGAAGGCGTACGGCCGCGGCGACAGCTACGACCGCGACGGCCTGCTGGCGATCATCAGCCCGGATGGCCCACCCCGGAGCCCGCAGTCCGGCGCTGGCTAGGGTGTCTGCGATGAGTGGTGAGCGGGTCATAGGCGGGTACGCGCTGCGGCGAGTGCTCGGGCGGGGCGGCATGGGTGAGGTGCACCTCGCCACCACGCCTACCGGTGGCCTGGCCGCGGTCAAGGTGATCCATCCCGAGCTGGCCCGCGATCCCGCGTTCCGGCGGCGGTTCGAACGCGAGGTGGCCGCGGCTCGCCGGGTGGCCAGGTTCTGTACGGCTCCGGTGCTGGACGCCGGGCTCGACGGAGATGTCGCTTATCTCGTCACCGAATACGTTAAAGGGCCAGATCTGGCGCAGGCCGTACGGGAGCAGGGGCCGCTGTCCGGCTCCGACCTGGAGGCGCTGGCGGTGGGCATCGCGACCGCGCTCGGCGCCATTCATGGGGCGGGGGTCGTTCACCGGGACCTCAAGCCGTCGAACGTGCTGCTGTCGCCGCTCGGTCCGCGCGTGATCGACTTCGGCATAGCGCAGCTCGTCGACGCCGACAGCCTGGCCAGCCAGGCGATCCTGGGGACACCCGCGTTCATGGCGCCTGAGCAGGTACGCGGGGAGCCGCTCGGGCCGGCGGCCGATGTGTACGCGTGGGGTGGGGTGATCGCTTTCGCGGGGACCGGGCGGTTGCCGTTCGGGGGCGGGGCTCCGGCTGAGGTGCTGTACCGGATCGTCAACGAAGGGCCGCGGCTGGACGGCCTTGATGAGGGTCTGCGGGACGTGGTGGAGCGGGCGATGGCCAAGGAGCCGCGTGGTCGTCCAACGGCTCAGCAGCTGCTGGCGTCCCTGATGGGAGGCACGCATCTCACCCCGGCCACAGCCACTCAGGTGGTGGAACGCACCTGGACCGGGCCTCGTGGCTTGGCAGGACCGGTTGACGGGGCGTTCTTGCGGGGTGCGGGACCGGTTGACGGGGCGTCTGTGCGGAGCGCGGGACCGGTTGACGGCGCGTCCGTGCGGAGTGCTCACGGTATTAGCGCGTCTGTCCAGGGGCCGCCAGATGTGAGCGGAACCGCCCTTGTCACTCCTGCTGCACATGCGTCCGGCCAGATTGCTCCAAGCGCGAGCGGTGATGTCTGGGACGCGGCTGTACCGAGTGCCTCTGGCCGGAATGCGCTGTCGGACGGAGGATCCCCGCAGGCTCGTGGTGGGGTGGCGCGGCGTCGGTGGCCGTGGGTGGCGGCGATCGTCGTCGCCGTGGCCGCTGTGGTGGTGGGGCCCGTGGTGGTGCCTCGGATGTGGGAGGGGCGGCCGTACACGGCGGGGTTCGGCGACTCCTGGGCTACCGGGGCGTCCGACGGCGGGGACGCGCGGGTTACCGGGAGTGACTACGTGCTGACCGCCAAGCCGGGGTGGCGCCTGTGGAAGTCGGCGCCCGCTCGGGAGCCGGACGGCGGCGTGGTGGTGAGCGCGAAGGCGCGGCGCGAACAGGGGTCCGGCGAGTACGGCGTGTGGTGCCACGGCTCGGCGAGCTCGGGGGACCGCTACGAGTTCGGGGTGAGCGGCTCGGGGCAGGTCACGATCGTCAAGCGCCGTACCGGGCAGAAGGGCACGCCGCTGTACGGTCCGGCAGCGGCCAAGGTTTCGGCCGGGACCAACCGGATCGTCGCCGAGTGCGCCGATGTCGGCAGCGGCGGCGGCAAGGTGGGGTTGCGGATGTGGGTGAACGAGCGGCTCGTCGCCGAGGTGTCCGATGCGAGCGATCCGCTCGGGTCCGGTGAGGCCGGGGTTTATGCGGCGCCGGACGCCAAGGAGGCGCTACGCGTACGCTTCGAGTCGTTCGCCACCGACCGCACGAAGGACTAAGCCTCCCAAATGCCGAAATTCCCGGCGCTGCCCGACGAGGAGGGACACAGTCCTGTCCGGTTCCGGGTACTGGGACCGCTCCGGGTCGAAAGCGGGCCGCAGCCGGGGTCGCAGCCGCACGCGCAGCAGGATCGGCAGCCCGGGCCGGGGTCGGAGCCGCACCGGCAGCCCGGGCCAGGGCCGGAGGCCGACCCGGAGCCGAGGCAGCAGTTGCAGCCGGGACCGGCGAAGCATCGGGCGGTGTTGGCCGCGTTGCTGGTCTCCGCCGGGCGGGTGGTGCCGATTGAGCGGTTGATGGCCGTGGTGTGGGACGACCGGCCGCCGGCCTCAGCGGAGTCGGTGCTCAGGGTGTACATCAGCGGGTTGCGCAAGATCATCGACGGGATCGCCACCGTCCCCGGCGGCTACCTGATCGAGGTCGAGCCGGATGAGGTCGACTGCCACCGGTTCGAGCGGCTCGTCGGCGAGGCTCGGCGGGCCAGGGAGGCGGGCCGGGCGGAGGTGGCCGTCGAGGGGTTCCGGGCGGCGCTGGCGCTGTGGCGAGGGGACGCCCTGGCCGATATCGAGTCCTCCTACCTGCGCAGGACACGGGCCGTACCCCTGGAAGAGCTCCGCCTGACCGCGCTCGAAGAACGTGTGGAGCTGGACCTGCTGCTGGGCAGAGGCGGTGAGGTCGTCGGCGAGCTGCGGGCGCTCGTCGGGGCGTACCCGCTGCGAGAGCGGGCGTGGGCGCTGCTGCTCGACGCGCTGCGCCAGGCCGGGCGGCGAGCGGAAGCACTGGCGGCGTACCAGGAGGCCCGCCGCGTGCTGGTGGATGAGCTCGGCCTGGAGCCGGGCGCCGAACTGGCCGAGGCACACCGGCGGGCGCTGTCGAGCGAGGAGCCGCAGAACCCGCCGACAAGCGACGGGCAGCAGGTAGGCGATGGACTGCGACATTCGCCGATAAATGATGCACCGCCGGATATTTCGGATTTCACGGGGCGGGTGGCCGTCCTCGACTGGATCGCCGCCGGAGTGCCCGGGCAGAGGAACGCCCCCGTGCACCTGGTCGTGCACGGGCCGCCAGGATGCGGCAAATCCGCCGTGGCCGTGCGTGCCGCCACCATGATCGACCTCCCCGACGGCCGCCTCTACGCGTCGCTGCGCGACCGGCAGCCCAGCGCCGTGCTGGAAGACCTGCTCCGATCCCTGGGTTGCCCCGACGGCGCTGTGCCCGCCGCGTCGGAGGAGCGTGTACGCCTTTATCGCGGTATAACGGCCCAACGCAGCCTCCTCGTAGTGCTCGACGACGCCACGGACGAGGCCCAGGTACGCCCGCTGCTCCCCACCGGTCCGGGCAGCCTGACGCTGGTGACCAGCCGTTCCCCGCTCGCGGGGTTGGAGGCGGCCAGGGCGTACGAGCTGGGCGTCTTCGAACCCGGCGAGGCCGTGGCCATGCTCGCCGAGGTGGTGGGCCGTGAACGGGTCGACGCCGAGCCGGCGGCCGCCGAGCGCATCGTACGGCTCTGTGATGGTCTGCCCCTGGCCCTGCGCATCGCCGGATCCCGCCTGGCACGGAAACCGGGCTGGACCCTCGAACACCTGGCCGGACGGCTGGGTGACGAGCGGCGACGACTGGACGAGCTGAGCGCGGGCGACCTGGCCGTCCGCGGCAGCCTGGCGCTCGGTTACCAGGGGCTGGCCGACTCCGAGCGGCGGCTGTTGCGCAGGCTGGGCGCCCTGTCCGCGCCCGACTTCGCGTCCTGGGCGCTGGGCGCCGATCTGGAGCCGCTGGCCGAGGCTGGCCTGCTCCAGTCACGCGGCCTCGACGAGGCAGGCGGCGAGCGGTACGGCTGGCACGACCTGACCCGCCTGTACGCCGCCGAACGCCTGGCCGCCGAGGACGGAGGCCCGGCAGCGGTGCTGGCCGAGCTCGCGGGCGAGATCCTCGACCGAACCCGGCAAGCCAGAACAGCCCTGCTCCCCGCCGAACCCGGCTCAGGCCGCACCCTGGCCCGCACCGCGGAACAGGTGCTGGAGTCCGGTTCGGGATCGTCGGGAGTACGGGGTCTGGGGCCCGGTTCGCGGTGGTCAGAGGCGCGGGGTCGCGAGGCGCGTTGGTCGGGTGATGGGACTCCGGAACCCGGTTCGGGCTGGGTGGGGGAGCCGAGCTTCGGGTGGGTGGCGGACCGGAGCGTGGGGTGGACCGGTGGGTGGGCGTTGGAGACGGGGCGGTTGCGGGCCGACGCTCGGTGGTTGAGTGCTGAGCGACGGTTCCTCGTGGCGGCCGTAGGGGACTTTCATCGGGCCGGGCTGCACGAGGCGGCCTGGCGGTTGGCCTTCTATCTGACTCCGCTGTTCGAGCTGGGCGCGCATCACGACGACTGGCACGTCACCGCCGCCACCGGTCTCGACTCGGCGCGGGCGGCGGGGCATCGGGAAGGTGAGGCGCTGCTGTTGCGGGGGCTGGCCGATCTCCATCGGGCGGAAGGTCGTCCCGAGTCCGCCGCGGCCGCGCTGAGGGCCGCTCAGCCGCTGGTCGAGGGGCTGGAGCTGGCCCGGATCATGTTGCGGCTCGGTCTGGTCGAGCGGCGTCCGGCCGAGGCGGAACGCGCGCTGGCCAGATGTCTTCAGGTGTTCGAGGAGGCCGGTGATCGGCGCGGCACGGCCGACGCGCTGCGGGCTCTGGGTGTCGTACGCGGCGATGTGGGGTTGGTCGAACGGAGCCTGGACGCGTACGGCGACTTGGGCGACCCGCGCGGAGAGGCGGAAGCCCTGCTCGACCTGGCCAGGCTGCACCTCGGCGCCCACCACTACGCCCGGGCGCGCGACTGCGCCCAGCGGCGGATCAGGATCAACCGGCGCCTCGGGGACCGGCTGCCGGAGGCGGCCGGTCTGCTCGTGCTGGCCGACGTCGCAGCCGCCGAGGGTGATCCGGAGCAGGCGGCCAGGCTGGCCGGCGAGGCTGAGGCGACGTTCACGGCTCACGGCGACCGGAGAAACGCCGCAAAAGCCCTGATTATCCGCATAAAAGCGCACCTCGACCTTGATGAGATTGATGCTGCGGTTGATGGGCTTGCGCGTGTTATGGGAGAGTCTGACAGCTTCGGTGAGCCCCGGAGCACCGAGGTCGAGCTTCTGTCGCAAGAGCTGCGCAGACGCCGCGGCCTGCGGATCTAGGCGCGCGGTCTGCGGGGTCCGTGGCCTGCGGATTTAGTCGGAGTCCGCAGGACTATGCGGATCCTGAAGGTCGCCCGGCTACCGTCGGCCCACAAGTTCCACCCCTACCGGCAAAGGTGATCAGAACATGCGGAAGACGATCGCGCTGGCCGTCGCGGCGGTCGCGTTGACCGGCTGCGGGATGCTCCCTGGCCAGCAGGGCGGCAGCGGCGAGGAGCAGACGGGTCAGACCAGCGAGGCCGCGCCAACCGCGCGGCCCACCGAGCTCAAAGCCTCCGCCGAACAGCAGCAGACCGCACCCCCGCAGGAGACCAAGGCGATCGCGAGCCGGGAGACCAAGGTCGGGTCGGGCGGTCAGTACGGCAAGGCCCGCGTCGACATCACCGCGCTCAAGCGGCAGGGCAGGACGATCAGCCTCAACTGGACCGTCACCGCCACCGACGGCAAGGTCAACCTGCACAACGGCATGGGCAGCGGCACGCTCGACTTCACGGTGTCGGCCGTCTCCCTGATCGACCCGGTCAACGCCAAGCGCTACCGCGTCGCCCGCAACGGCACGGGCGAGGACGCCAAGTGCGTCTGCTCGGGCACTCAGGGGCAGTTCCTGGAGTCCGGCGACGCCACCACGCTCTACGCGGTCTTCGCCGCCCCGCCGCCGGACGTCACGAAGATCAATGTCGAGATGCCGATGATGGGCGTGTTCACCGATGTTCCGATCTCTTAGCGTCGCGCTGGCCCTCGTCCTGTCCCCAACGGTCCTGTCCCCGACCCCGAGCCCGGCTCCGCCCGTCAACGCCACCGGCCCGGTGGAAGACCTCGTGCTCCCCGTCGAGGACATCATCGGCGAGGTCGAGTCGCTCGACGGCACCGAGAGCGAGACCAAGCTCGGCAAGCAGGTCACGGTGGCGCTCACCAGTGACGTGCTGTTCGCGGTGGACAAGTGGGTGCTGACCGCCGAGGCGAGAAAGCGGCTCCAGGAGGTGGCGCGCAAGATCGACGCGGAGGGCGCCGGGGGTGTCGTGAAGGTCGAGGGGCACACCGACGACCAGGGCACCGACGCCTACAACGTCACGCTGTCACAGCGCCGGGCGCAGGCCGTACAGCAGGCCATGCGCGGCCTGCTGACCGGCGGCGACGCGGACCTCCAGGCGAAGGGGTACGGCGAGAGCCGCCCGAAGGTGCCCAACATCGTCGACGGCAAGCCCGTCGCCGCGAACCGGGCCAAGAACCGCCGGGTGGAGCTGGTCTTCACCGTCAAGCAGTGAGCTCGGCCAGCCCGTCGCCCATCGGGGTACGGCTGTACAGCACCGATCGGCCGCTGCGCGTACGCGAGACCAGGCCCGCCCTGCGCAGCACGGCCAGATGGCCGCCCACGCCCCCGAGCGTCATCGAGAGCTGGGCGACGAGCTGGCTGGTGCTGGCCGGGCTGTCGAGCGCGGCGAGCACGGCCGCCCGGCCCCGCCCGAGCAGCGCGACCAGGCCGTCGGCGGCGGGCGAGCCCCGCTCCCAGAGCGCGGCGACCCCGTGCGCGGGATAGGTGAGGCCGTACGCGCGCGGCGGATCGAGGTAGACGTACGTGGCGCCGAACGCGTTCGGCATCAGCACCACGCCCACGCCACCGAGCCGGTGCGAGGCCCCGCCGACCTTGCCGAGCAGGATGCGCTCCTCCTTCAACGCCATGTCGATGCCCAGGCGGCCGAACACCTCCGTCCAGCCGTACACCGCGAGCCGCCCCGCCCGCCGCACGATGTCGCGCTCCAGCAGGGCGCGCAGCCGGGGCCAATCAGGGGCGAGCAGCTCGTTCCAGAACGCTTCGAGCGCGCCGGCGACCCGCACGGGGACGTCGGGAACGTCGAGCGCCGGATCGACCGCCCGGCCCCGATGGCTGAGCCGCAGGTCGGCGGCGGCCCGGGCGGCGGGCGTCCGCCGGACGGCGGCCAGTTCCCGCTCGAAGGTGACGTCCACGCCCTCGGGTGGCACGCAGTAGAAGTCGGGCGCGTAGTCGGTCACCCGATGCAGCCGGATCAGGGCCCGCAGCACCGGACTGTCCGCCAGCAGCCGCTCGTAACGGTCGCGCACGCGGGCCGTCCAGATGGGCAGGCCGGGCGGTACGTGCTGGCCGCTCAGCACGTTGAGCGCGCCGACGACCTGGCTCATCGGCGACAGGCCGAACCTGACCTTCGCAAGGTCCTCGGGCGTGCACTCGAGATGCGCCATCCGTTCCGCCTCCCGACGAAAAGAACGGTCATCCTAGCGAGCGTCAATCGCCCGGCAGAGTGCCCAGGGTGACGGTGACCGTCTTGGTCGAGTCGTCCTCCTTGACGACCTCCACCTTGACCTGCTGCCCCGGCTTGAGCGCGGACAGCTCCTGGGCGAGTACGGGCAGTGTCGCCGTGTCCTTGCCGTTGACGGAGATGATCACGTCACCGGGCTGGATCCCGGCCTTCTCGGCCGGGCCGCCCTTGTCGACCTTGGCCACGGCGACCCCGGCCGGCTGGCCGTTGTCACCGATGATCGTGCTGCCCCTGATGCCGAGCGCGGCCCGGTGGCTGTTGGTGACCTTGCCGTAGCGGACGATCTGAGCGGCGATGTCCGTCGCGGTGTTGCTCGGGATCGCGAACCCGATGCCCGGCGCGGCCCCGCCGCCGAGGTCCGGGTCCGTCGCCGCGAGCGTCGGGATGCCGATGACCTGCCCGGACAGGTCGACCAGGGCGCCGCCGCTGTTGCCGGGGTTGATCGCCGCCGACGTCTGGATCGCGCCGCTGATCGTCGCGCCGGGCGAGCCGGGTTCCTGCGGCTCGCTCACGGTACGGCCCAGCGCCGAGATGATGCCGTCGGTGACGCTGCCCGACAGCCCCAGCGGGTTGCCCATGGCGAGGACGAACTGGCCGACCCGGAGCTTCGACGAGTCGCCGAACCTGGCCGGTGTCAGCCCCTTCGGGTCGTCCACCTTGATGACCGCCAGGTCGCCGCCGCTGAAGCTCTTGACGAGCCGGGCCTTGCTCGAAGCGCTGCCGGTGGCCAGCGTCACGTCCATCCGGGTGGCGGAACCCACGACGTGCGCGTTGGTGAGGATGTGGCCCGCGGAGTCGTACACGATGCCCGAGCCGAGCCCCTCCTTGGTGGTGATCTGCACGATCGACGGCAGCACCCGCTGGATGACGCGCTCGTAGGACAGCTCCAGTGGCGGCGCGGACACCTCGGAGGGAGACGGCGTCACCGACGAGGGCGGGATAGTGGTGATGGTGGTGGGTGCCGGGGCCGAGCATGCGACCAGGAGCATGGCGGCGGCGGTCGCCACGGCGACCTTGCTCATGCAGGGCTAGTGCCCCGCTCAGCGAGGCTCATGCGGAGGCGGTGCCCCGCTCAGCCGGGAAGCCGGGAAAGATACGCCTCGCGGACGTTACGCCTGCTCAGCTTGCCCGTAGGCGTACGCGGCAGCGTGTCGCGGAACTCGATGACCCGCGGGTGCTTCAGCTTGGCGAGCCGCGGCGCGCAGTGCCGCATCAGCTCGGCGGTGAGCCCGCCGGTCTCGGCTCCCGCGGTGGGCTGGACGAGCGCGACGACCCGCTGGCCCCACTCAGGGTCGGGCACGCCGATCACCGCGACGTCGGCCACGGAGGGGTGTTCGAGCAGTACCGCCTCGATCTCGGCGGGATAGATGTTGACGCCGCCCGAGATGATCAGGTCGGTCCTGCGGTCGAGGAGGAACAGGTAGCCCTCGTCGTCCAGGTAACCGATGTCTCCGGGTGTGTAGGCGGGCCCGCGCATGGCGGCCGCCGTCTTGCCGGGGTCGCCGTGGTACTCGAAGCGGTTGACGCCGCCGATGTAGACCAGCCCCGGTTCGCCGGGCGCGACCTCCTCGCCGCCGTCGCCGACGATCGTGAACGTCATGCCGTCGAGGGCCCTGCCGACCGTGCCCGGCCGGGCCAGCCACTCCGCCGACGACACCATGGTGGCCACGGCCGCCTCGGTGGAGCCGTAGTACTCCCACAGCACGGGCCCGAGCCAGTCGATCATGGCCTGCTTGGTCGCGGGCGGGCACGGCGCCGCGCCATGGTAGAGGTGCGTGAGCGAGGACAGGTCGTACGTCTCCCGATCCGCTACGGCCAGCAGCCGGTGGAACATCGTGGGCACCATGAACGCGTTCGTCACCCGATACCGCTCGACCAGCCGCAGGGTCTCGGCCGCGTCGAACCGCTCCGGCGCCACGATCGAGTGCCCGAGCTGCAACGCCATCATCGCCTGCCCGTACGGCGCCGAGTGGTAGAGCTGCGAGCACACCAGGTGCACACCCCCGACCGGCAGCCGGAAGTGCGTCCAGCTCTTGCGCATGAGGATCGGATAGAGCTCCTCGGGCGTCAGATCGAGCAGCCGTCTGCGCACGCCCTTCGGCCGCCCCGTGGTGCCGGAGGTGTAGAGCATCATCGACCCGGCCCGCCGGTGCTCCGGCGCGCTGTCCGGCTGACCGGTCACGAGCTCGCCGACGGTGAGCGCGGCGGGGGAGACCACCGCCTTCGCGCCGCAGTCGGCCACGATGTAGGCGATCTCCTCGTCGGTGAAGTGCCAGTTGACCGGTACGTGATACGCGCCGATCTGGTACGTCGCGAGCATCATGGTCAGGGCGTCGAGCCCGTTCCTGAGCACGGTCACCACCGAGTCGCCCCGCGCCACCCCGCGCGCGGCCAGGCCGTGGGACGCCTGGTTGGCGCGAGAGAGCAGCTCACCGTAGGTCGCGCCGTCGGGGCCCAGCAGGGCGGGACGTCCGGCGTCGGCGGCGGCGATCTCGTAGAAACCTCTCATGCCCGTGACCATACAGAACTAGATTCTGCACGGGGAATAGCGGAATTATCCCGCTGCTTCGTGACGTAACCTGAAAGCCATGGCGGACGTCGGTGACCAGATACCATCCTCGGACTCTCCCACCACCCCGTTCAGGAAGATCGTTCTGCCTACGGACGAGACGGTCACGGTCTCCCGGCCGCCGGAGCCGCTCGCGCCGCTCCCCCCTCTGCCTCCGCCGCCCCCGCCGCTCAAGGGTGGGCTGCTCGCCCGGATCGGCGACGTCCCGATCAAGGTCGTCTACCTGATCGGCGCCATCATCGCGACCGTGCTGGCGGTCATGCTGGTGTTCGTGATCTTCTCCGGCGACGTGCCGAAGGACGCGCGGCAGGCACCGCGGCAGGTCGCCCCGGTCTCGCCGGTGCCGGGGGCCTCCGCGTCGCCCAAGCCGTCGGCGACCGCGGTTCCGGCGGTGCCGAAGAACCTCGCCTACCCCCAGCAGTCCGGGACGGCGACCGTCACGATCGGCACGATCTCCGACCTGGCGACCGGGATCAGCTACCCGCGCCTGGGGCTGCCGTGGACGGCCAAGTCGTTCGCGCCGTTCGCCATCGCCCAGCGCGTCGGCAAGGTGGCCGTCCCGCACACGGTGATCGCCTCGGCGATGCTGCCCGGCGCCACCCCGAAGACCAAGCCGGCCAAGACCGCCGACTACCGCGAGCTCGCCGTCAGGGCCGTCAACTGGTCGCTGCGCACGCAGTATCCGGCGGGCGCGACGCTCGCCTGGACCGGATCGCAGAAGGTGCCGGTGGGCAAGGGCTGGATGCTCGGCTACAAGGTCACCTACACGGTCTCGGGCAAGCAGAAGACGTCGCAGGCCATCGTGTCGATCCACGAGGTGGGGAAGACCAAGCCGGCGATGCTGCTCGCATCGATCCCCCAGGGCGGCAAGTCGCACTACCGTGACCTGAACACGATCGTGCTGGGCGTCCGGACCCTCTAGTTCAGAAGCATGCTCTAGAATATGGTTCTGGCATATGTCGGGCCTGGCTGGAGGATGTGCGATGGCGATCGGGTTGAGCGAGGAACACGAGGCGCTCCACGAGTCGGTGAGCGGCTGGGCGGACCGGAACATCCCCGCCGAGCTGCTGCGATCCGGCTCGGATGGGCGTCCCGCCTTCTGGCCGGGGCTCGCCGAGCAGGGGCTGCTCGGCCTGCACCTGCCCGAGTGGGCCGGCGGCTCCGGTTACGGGCTGCTGGAGACCGCGGTCGCCGTCGAGGCGCTGGCCGAGCGGATGACGCCGGGGCCGTACGTGCCGACCGTGCTGGCCAGTGCGGTGATCAACGCCTCCAAGCGGCCCGAGCACCTGGAGTCGTTCGCCGACGGCACGCTCACCGCCGCGGTCGCGCTGACCAGCACGCTGACCGGGACCCTCGCCGAGGACGGTGCGCTGATCGTCTCCGGTACGGCCGAGCCCGTGCTCGGCGCCTCGCTGGCCGACGTGCTGGTGCTGCCGGTCTCCACGGCCGAGGGCGAGGAATGGGTCATCGTCGACGCCTCGTCCGCCACCGTCACGGAGATCAAGTCCCTCGACCTGACCAGGCCGGTGGCCAGGGTGGAGCTGTCGGAGGTGCTGGTGCCCGACTTGGGCATCCTGGGCGGCGTCCAGAGCTCCGACGTGCGCAATCTCGCCGCGATCCTGCTCGGCGCCGAGGCCGCGGGCCTGGCCTCCTGGTGCGTGACGGCCGCCGCCGACTACGCGAAGGTCCGCGTCCAGTTCGGCCGCCCGATCGGCCAGTTCCAGGGCATCAAGCACAAGCTGTCCCGCATGCTCGTGGCGCTGGAGCAGGCGCGCGCCACCGTCTGGGACGCCACCCGCGCCGACGGCAAGGAGCTGGACTACGCCGCCGCGATCGCCGCGGTGATGGCTCCCGACGCGGCCGTACAGTGTGCCAAGGACGCGATCCAGACCTTCGGCGGCATCGGCTACACCTACGAGCACGACGTGCACCTCTACTACCGCCGCGCGCTCACGCTCCGCGCGGTGCTCGGCTCGTCGGCCGAGTGGGCGGCCGCCGTCACCGCGCTCGCCCTGCAGGGCGTCACCCGCGAGATGGAGATCGACCTCCCCGAGGACGCCGAGGAGCTGCGCGAGTCGATCCGCGCGGAGGTCGCGGCGCTGAAGGAGCTGGAGGGCAAGGAGCAGAAGCGGGCGCTGGCCGCGGGCGGCCTGGTCATGCCGCACCTGCCGAAGCCCTGGGGCCGCGGCGCCAAGCCGCTGGAGCAGGTGCTGATCGCGCAGGAGCTCAAGGCCGCGCGGGTGAAGCTGCCCGCGATGATCATCGGTGCCTGGGTGGTGCCGTCCATCGTCTCGTACGGTACGCCCGAGCAGCAGGAACGCTTCCTGCTCAAGACGCTCAGCGGCGAGATGATCTGGTGCCAGCTCTTCTCCGAGCCCGGCGCCGGGTCCGACCTGGCTTCGCTGCAGATGAAGGCGGAGAAGGTCGAGGGCGGCTGGAAGCTCAACGGCCAGAAGGTCTGGACCTCGGTCGCGCACGTCGCCGAGTGGGGCATCTGCATCGCCCGCAACTCCTCCGAGGGCTCCAAGCACGAGGGCATCACCTACTTCCTGGTCGACATGAAGGCGCCGGGGGTCACGGTCCGGCCGCTGACCGAGATGACCGGCGAGAACCTGTTCAACGAGGTCTTCCTGGACGACGTGTTCGTGCCCGACGAGCTGGTCGTGGGCGAGGTCGGCCAGGGCTGGAAGGTCGCCCGCAACACGCTGTCGAACGAGCGGGTCTCGCTCTCGTCCGGGTCGGGCGGCACCGGGGCGTCCGTGCCGGACCTGCTCGGGCTGGTGGGGCGGCTCGGGCGGGAGCTGTCGCCGGTCGAGGCGTACCAGGTCGCGCAGGTGATCTGCGAGGGGCACTCCATCAACGCGCTGTCGCTGCGCGTGACGCTCAAGCAACTGGCGGGGGGCGAGCCCGGCGCGGACGCCTCGGTACGCAAGCTGCTGTCGACCGCGCACGCCCAGCACGTCTCGGAGTCCGCGGTGGAACTGCTGGGGTCCGCGGCCGTGGTGGCCGCCGACATGACGCTCGGCGACGCCGGCTACTGGAACCGTGCGGTGCTCGCCACCCGGGCGATGACCATCTACGGCGGCACCACGGAGGTGCAGCTGAACATCATCGGGGAGCGCATGCTCGGCCTGCCCAGGGACCCCGAGCCGGGCAAATGACGGCGGGGGCCGGGCTCTGGGAAACGGCTGGGTTTTGGGAAACGACCCGGCTCGTGGAGGAGCCCGGCCCTCTACGGGGCCTCAGGAGGGATTGACCGGCTGGAGCGGGCTCGGCGTGCCGTCGCGCCACGGTCTCGGGATGCCGATCTTGATTTCACCGAGGCAGGCGGCCGGGCCGTTCAGCGTACGGATGACGAGCTCGGTCCCGCCGCCGTTGGTCGCGGCGAACGTCCAGCCGAAGCCCTTCTCCGCCGGGGTGTCGGCCTCCGCGGTGCCGAGCCGTACCGACAGCCGGGTGGCGGCCGGGTTGAGATAGCCGACCTGGACCGTCCACTCGCCCTCGGGCAGCCGCACCGGCAGCGGGAAGCGGACCTCGCGCGCGCCGACCGGCGTGCAGCCGGAGGCTCGCGCGGGGACCGTCAGGCCGTCGATGCTCACCGGGCGCAGCCGGCCCTCCTGGTCGAAGATCAGCGGGTTGCGTATCGGGCCGCTGAGCCGCCTGGTCCAGGTCACCGGGTGTGTCGCGATCGGCCCGAGCACCTTCGAGGCCAGCGCGTAGTCGTAGAAGAAGATCGGATAGACGACCTTGGCGGGCACGTGCGTGTCGAGCACGACCGCGTTGTCCGGGACGCGCTTGAGCGCCAGCCTGCCGGTCTCGACGTAGCTCTTGACGTGCGCGCCGAGCGGCAGGCGGCCGTACGCGGTGACCGACCAGACCGAGCCGAGCGCGAACGCGGCGGTCAGCGGCAGCCAGACGAACCTGAGGCGCGGCCAGACCCGCAGCCAGGGGCGTTCCTCACCGGCGAGCGGGATGAACGCCAGCCCGATGGCGATCGCCACGACCATGGCCGTGGAGGAGACGTAGCGGAGTTCGGCGCCGCTCAGGTCCGGGCCGAGCTGCTGGATCCGGCCGATCATGACGGGCACCACGTCGGCGAGCGTGAAGTAGGCGAGCAGCACCAGCCACGCCAGCCAGGCCCGCCGCCTGAAGAACACGGAGACCGCCAGCACGACCACCGCGACGCCGAGCCCGGCCCAGACCGCCGTGGGCGGCGGCGCCGCGGTCGCGTAGTCCTCGCCGATCGGTAACCACTGCCAGGGCCCGCCCAGAGACGTCGGTACCAGCGAGCTGGACAGCAGCGTCCAGGCGAAGCGCGCCGCCAGCCCCGCGTCGGGCAGGGTGGGCTGGATCGTGTCGTTGGTGAGCTGCACGGAGGTGAGGAGCTGGCGGAAGAACACGCCCGCGTAGACGGCGAGCACGCCCGCGTAGAGCAGCCAGGCCCGCCACTGCCCCCGCCAGCCGAGCCAGCCCACGCTCAGCGCGAGGGCCAGCACCAGGATGAACGGCGCCTTGACGAAGAACGCCATCGCGAACACCGTCCAGCCCGCAGCGGCCAGCGCGTGCCTGAACCGGCCCGTCCTGGTGTAGAGGACGTGCGAGCAGAGCGCCATCGGCAGCGCGATCTGGAACGGCAGCGTCTCGATCACCACCGCCCACCACGACAGCGACGAGATCGTCATCGGGGTCAGCAGGTAGAACGCCAGCGGCACCAGGATGGCCGGGCGCGCCCCGAACAGCAGCCGCAGCAGCCGGAGCAGGGCCAGGCTCGCCGCGCCCAGCAGGCTGATCGTCACGACATGCGCGAGGACGTCGTTGTAGACGCCCAACCGGCCCATCGCCCACTGGATCGCGAACGGGCCGGGCACCAGGTGGCCGTAGTCGACCCGCATGAGGTAGTCCCACGTCAGGTCGTGCTCCAGGCCGCGGGCGATGAAGGTGAAGTCGTCCTGGCGGAAGTACGTACGCCTGACCAGGCCGAACTTCCACACCAGCTGTACGGCGATCATCACCAGGGCAGCGGCCACCACGGCGTCGCCACCGCGCAGCCAATGACGTGCGCCCACCGTCGTATCGCTCGTCGCCACCCCGCCCCCTCAGCCGGAAGCGTAGCCATTGGTGGGATTTATGCGGAATGGTCGTTGTGCGGTTGTGATGTCATAGCGGGATGCCGCACACGACCCGAGCAGGACCGCTGTCGGCCGTGCTCGGTCTCGCCCTCGGCTGCCTCGCCCTCGGACCCGCTCTGGGCTGGGGTTTCGTCCTCGTGCAGGACATGGTCTTCGTGCCGGACCCGGCCTTCTCGCGCTTCACGTTCGGGCTCGCCGGCGGGGCGCCGCGGGTGGTGCCCAGCGACGCCGTGGTCACCGCGCTGGCCTCCGTGCTCCCGGCCGAGCTGGTGCAGAAGGCGATCCTGCTGGGGATCTTCGTGCTGGGTTGTTCGGGTGCCGCGCTGCTCGTGCCCGCGGGTTTCCTCGGGGCCCGGCTGGTGGCCGGGGCGTCCTACGTGTGGAACCCGTACGTGGCCGAGCGGCTGCTGATGGGGCAGTGGGCGCTGCTGCTGGGGTACGCGGGCCTGCCGTGGGTGGTGCGCGCAGTCCGCGCGGGGCGCGGGCTGCTGCCCGCCGTGCTGCCCGCCGCCGTCGGCGGCTTCGCGGCCATGACCGTCACCGCCCTCACGGCGCTGCCGGTCAGGCCGGACCGCGTCGGCCCCCTCACAGCGCGGCCGGCCAAGCCGGACCACACCGGCCTCCGCACGGCGCTGCGGGCCAGGCCGGATCACGTCGGCCCCCTCACGGCGCTGCAGGTCGCGGGCCGGCGCGTCCGGGTGGGAGTGGTGCTGCTGGCCGTCAGCCTGCCGTGGCTGCTGCTCGCGCTCCTGCGGCCGAGCGGGCTGAGCGGGGATCCGGTGGGCGTGGACGCGTTCGCGGCCAGGGCGGACGGGCCGTTCGGGGCGGTGGGCAGCCTGCTGTCGCTGGGCGGGATCTGGAACGCCAACGCCGTTCCGGCCGGGTACGAGACGGCGGTGGGCTCGGTGGCGCGGCTGGCGCTGGCCGTGGCGGGGATCGTGGGATTCGTGCTGATGAAGGACCGGCCGAGGGGGCTGGGGGTGGCGGCGGCTATCGGGTTCGGGATCGCCTGTCTGGGGGTGACCGAGCCGGGGCGCGTGGTGTTCAGGTGGCTGGTGGGGGTGTGGGGCGGGTTCGCGGTGTTCAGGGACGCGCAGCAGTTCGTCGCGCCGCTCGCCCTGCTGGCCGCGCTCGGACTCGGCGCCCTGACGGAGAAAGCCGGGCGTTGGGCCGGTTTGATGGTGCTCGTTCCCCTGGCCGTGCTGCCGACCCTGGCCTGGGGCGGGGCGGGGGCGCTGCGGGCCGTGAGCTACCCGGAGAGCTGGAGCCAGGCCCGCGAGGTGATCCGCCGGGATCCGCGGCCGGGGGACGTGCTGGTGCTGCCGTTCGAGTCCTACCGGAGGTTCCCCTGGAACGGGGACCGGGCGGTGCTCGACCCGGCGCAGCGCTACTTCGCCGTGCCGGGGCGGAACGTGGTCGCCAACGACTCCGTACGCGTCGGGAACATGGTCGTCGGGGCCGAGGACACGAGGTCCCGCGCGGTAGAACACGTACTAGAAGCACCCTCGCCAGACCTGGCCGCAGCGGGCTTCCGGTACGTTGTGGTCGACGCGGGCACGCCGGCCGAGCGGCGGCGGTTCGACGGCTGGCTCAGCGGAGCGAGCCTGCTTGTGGCCATAGATGACCTGAGACTGTACCGACTCGACGGCTAATTTGTACGGTTTTGATAAGACCAAGTCCGTTGATCAGCGGATTTATTAAGATTTCGTAGAGCTACTTCCGAGTAGCAAGAATTGGTTCTAGGTTTGTGAGGCCCGTTCATTTGCCGCTCGAGGAGGAACCCCCCGTGATCAAGATCCTCTTAGCAGCGATCATCGGTGTCGCCGTCGCCGCGCTGGTCGCGACGGTTACCACCGTCTCCTTCACCGGGGCCACCGCGACGCCCGTCAACAAGCCGCTCTACAACTACGGCGACCGGTAGTCCGAGCCGTTATGCCGCCCTCCCCCCTTGGGGACGAGAGGACGAGCCGACCACCACTGCTCGAGATCGTCGTTCCCGCCTTCAACGAGGAGCGGCGACTTCCTGGGGGGCTCCTGCAGCTGTGCGCGAAGCTTGCCCGCATGCCGTTCCCGACCGCCGTCATCGTGGTCGACAACAACAGCACGGACAGCACCGGTGAGATCGTCAGGACCTGGCCGCGGGGGCCGGTTCCGGTCCGGCTCGTCGAGTGCGCGACTCCCGGCAAGGGTGCCGCCGTCCGTGCGGGGTTGCTCGACACCCGTGCCCCCTTCGTGGGCTTCTGCGATGCCGACATGGCCACCGACCTGAACGCCATCGATGTCGCGTTCGGGCTGCTGCTCTCCGGTGAGCGCGTGGTCGTGGGCTCGCGGGCGCACGCCTTCTCCGACGTGGAGAACCGGCACAGCCGGGTCCGCGAGCTGGGTGCCGTCGGCTTCCGCGCGCTGGCCAGGGTGCTGGTACGCGGGGTGAGCGACACCCAGTGCGGCTTCAAGTTCTTCGACGGCGCGCTCGTCCGCGAGGCCGTCGCCGGGCTGCGTACCTTCGGCTTCGCCTTCGACGTCGAGCTGCTGGCCCGCTGCGTCGCGCTCGGCTCGACCGTGCTGGAGATCCCGGTCAACTGGCGGGACATGCCCGGCTCGCGCTTCTCCCCGGCCAGGCACGGCGCCGGCATCCTGCTGGAGCTGGGCCGGATCTGGCTCAGGCTGCGCGCCGCTCCGAGCCCCGGCGTCAGTCCGAGGTGGGAGCAGCCGCTCGACCCCGTCGGATCTCCGTGAACGTCGCCGTCGTCAACTGGCGTGATCCGTGGCACCCGGCCGCCGGTGGCGCGGAGACGTATGCCTGGGAGATGGCCCGCCGCTTCGCGCGCGCCGGCGACCAGGTGTGCTTCGTCACGGCGCGGGCGCCGGGTCAGCGCCGGAAGGAGACCATCGAGGGGGTACGGCTGGCTCGCATGGGCGGGCCGTTCACCGTCTATCCTCTGGTGCTGGTCTGGCTGGTGCTCCGCCGTGGTGCGTTCGACGCGGTGCTCGACTGCCAGAACGGCATCCCGTTCTTCACCCCGCTGGTGCTGCCTCGCCGTACCAAGATCATGTGCGTGGTGCACCACGTGCACGACCGGCAGTTCGACGTGCATCTGCCCCGGTGGCTTGCGGTGTTCGGGCGGTTCCTGGAGGGGCCGGTGTCGCGGTGGACGTACCAGGGGCACGAGAGCGTGGCCGTGTCGCCCTCGACCGTGAGCGCCATGCGCGAGCGGCTCGGCTGGATCGGCCCCATCCACATCGTGCCCAACGGGGTGAACGTCTCCACGAACGGCGACTTCCCCCGCAGTCGGACGCCGCGGCTGGTCTGCGTCGGCAGGCTGGTCGCGCACAAGCGCGTCGACCTGCTGCTCGACGCGGTGAGCCAGCTCAGGAAGCAGTGGCCGGAGCTCACCGTGGACGTGATCGGCCGGGGCCAGGAGGAGGCGCGGCTGCGCGCCCGGCTCCCGGAGGGCGTCACCATGCACGGCTACCTGCCCGAGGCGGAGAAGGAGCGGCTGATCGCCGCCGCCTGGCTCCAGGTCAACGCCTCGCAGGGCGAGGGCTGGGGGCTGTGCGTGCTGGAGGCCGCCGCGCTCGGGGTGCCGACCGTCGCGTTCGACGTGGACGGGCTCAGGGACGCGGTACGGCACGGCGAGACGGGCTGGCTGGTGCCCGAGGGCCTCGGCAGCACCGGCCTGGCCAAGGGCATCGCCGTGGCCCTCGACGAACTAAACGACACCTATAGCGCGAAATGTCGGGAATGGGCGGGGAAGTTTTGCTGGGACCGGAGCGCGGAACGGCTGGCCGCGCTGGTGCGTGGCCGGACGGCGGGACCCGGCTGGGAGGAGCCGTGATCGACAGGGTCCGGCACAGGCTCTGGCTGGCACTGTGCTGCCTGGGCTTCGCCGTGCTGACGTTCACCACCAAGCCGGGCAACGTCATCTCCGACACCAAGCTCGACCTGGCGCTCAACCCGATCGGCTGGCTGGAGCGCGCCGCCCATCTCTGGGACCTCCAGCACTTCGGCCAGCTGCAGAACCAGGTGGCCGGCTACCTGTTCCCGATGGGCCCGTTCTTCGCGCTCGGCGACCTGGCCCACCTGGCGCCCTGGGTGACCCAGCGGCTCTGGCTGACGGTGTTGCTGTGCGTGGCGTTCCTCGGTGTGGAGCGGCTGGGCAGGCAGCTCGGCGTCGGCACGCCGGGCACCCGGATCGCCGGCGCGCTGGCGTACGCGCTGGCGCCGCGCACCCTGTCGATCATCGGCGAGATCTCGATCGAGTGGCTGCCCGCCGCGATGCTGCCGTGGATCCTGATCCCGCTGCTCACCGCCACGGAGACGGGCCAGCGGGCCAGGGCGGCGGTCCGATCCGGGCTCGCCGTCGCGCTCTGCGGCGGCGTGAACGCGGTCGCGGTGCTGGCCGTGCTCATCGCCCCGGCGCTCTACATCCTGACCCGGCCGAACCCGGTGCCCCGCTGGCGGATGCTCGGCTGGTGGAGCGGCGCGGTCGCCGTGGCCACCCTGTTCTGGTGGCTGCCGCTGCTGCTCGTGGGCCGCTACGCGTTCTCCTTCCTGCCCTACACCGAGACGGCCTCGACGACCACGCAGGTCACGTCGCTGACGAACGTGCTGCGGGGCGCCTCCGACTGGGTGCGCTACCTGACCGTCGGCGGCGTCACCGACCAGCCGGCCGGCTACGCGATCGCCACCTCGGCCGTGCTGGTCGTGATCACCGGACTGCTGGCCGCGCTCGGCCTGGCCGGGCTGGCCCGGCGCGACCTGCCCGCGAAGGGCTTCCTGCTCGTGCTGTTCATCGTGGGCGTGGCCGCGCTGGTCGCCGGGCACATGAGCGCGCTGGAGCCGGTCGTCGCCGAGCCCGTACGGTGGCTGCTTGACGGGCCGCTCGCGCCGCTGCGCAACCTGCGGAAGTTCGACCCGCTGGTCCGGCTGCCGCTGGCGTTCGGGCTGGCGCACCTGCTGGCCGGGGCCCGGCTGCGGCTGCGCTCGGTGGCCCTGGTCGCCCTGGCCGGGCTCGTGCTGCCCGTCTTCAACCAGGGGCTGGGCGCTCCCGGCGACTTCAAGGAGGTGCCGCTCTACTGGCGGCAGGCGGCGGCCTGGGTGAACGAGAACGCCGGAGACGACGGCGTGCTGGTCGTGCCCGGCGCCAAGTTCGGCGAATACCTCTGGGGCCGGCCGATGGACGACCCCATGCAGCCGCTGTTCACCGCCCGCTGGACCACCCGGCAGGTCGCGGCCGCCGGCTCCGTGGGCCTGACCAGGCTGCTCGACGCCATCGACCAGCGGCTCACGGCCGGCTACGGTTCGCCGGGGCTGACCGACGTGCTGCGCAGGATGGGCGTGCGCTACCTGGTCGTCAGGAACGACCTGATGCGGGCGAACCTCCAGGGCGCCTGGCCGTCCCGGATCTACGAGGCGCTGCGCGAGTCGCCGGGCATCACGAAGGTGCGCTCGTTCGGCGGGGAGGTCGGCGACACCGTCACCGACGACGTGATCGAGTCGGTGGACTGGCCGTTCCCCGCGCTGGAGGTCTATGAGGTGTCGGGCAGCTCCGACCTGCTCAGCGTGCAGTCGGCGGGCGATGCCGTACAGGTGCGGGGCGGGCCGGACTCCCTGCTCACGATGGGCGACCTCGGGCTGCTCGGCGACGGTCCCGTGCTGGTGAACGGCGACGCCGGCAAGCGCGAGACGCCGGCCGTGGTGAGCGACGCGCTGCGGCTGCGCGAGCGGCAGTTCGGTGAGATCCGGTCGAACTGGACGCCCACCCTGACGGCCGACCGGCGCGACGACTTCTCCGGGGTCAAGACGCTCGACCTGCTCGAAGACGGCTGGCTGGGCGACACCGCCACCGCCGAGTACGACGGCATCTCCAGCATCACCGCCTCCTCCTCGGTGGCCGACGCCGACGCGGTGCCCGGCCTCAGCGCCACCGGGCGCAGCCCGTGGGCCGCCATGGACGGCGACTACGAGACCGGCTGGGAGAGCGGCGGCTGGCACCGGCCCCAGGGCGAGTGGCTGCGCGTGGACCTGCCCAGACCGCGGGTGATCCCGTCGTTCCAGGCGACGTTCACCAACAACGTGCTGCTCGGGCAGTCGGTCAAGCGCGTGGCCGTGGAGACCGAGGGCGGCCGGATCGAGCAGGACGTCCAGCAGACCAACAGCCCGCAGAAGCTGCGCGTCCCGCCCGGTGCGACGAGCTGGCTGCGCGTCCGGATCCTGGCCACCTACAACGCCAACTGGAGCTTCGTGCAGCGGGTGGGCATCACCGAGCTCACGATCCCCGGCATCCTGCCCGGACGGACGATCCGGCTGCCCGGCGAGGGCGGCGACGCCTTCGTGATGGACCGGGGGCTCGACTCCCGCCCCTGGTGCATGCGGAACCAGAGCCGCTGGATCTGCAACCCGCTGCTGGCCAGGCCGGGCGAGGAAGGCGCCGGATTCGATCGGACTTTTACCGTTAAGCAGGGGCAGAAGGCCGCTGTACGCGGCTCCGCCATCCTGCGGGACGCGAAGCTCGTCGACCGCTTCACCCGGTTGGGCGAACTGACCACGGTGACCGGCTCGTCGCAGGCGAGCAAGGACGCGGTCTCCGCGCCGAGGTCGGCGTTCGACGCCGACGGGGCCACCACCTGGCTCCCGGCCGCCAGTGACCCCGAGCCCACGCTCACGCTCGGCTGGAAGGCCAGGCGCGTGCTCTCACGGATCCAGATCGCCCGGCCCGGCGGCGACAAGCAGCCGCTCGACGTGGTCCTGACCGGTGACAAGGGCGCCGTGCGCAGCGGCCGGGTGGACGCCAACGGCTACCTGAGCTTCAAGGCGCTCGCCACGACCCGGCTCAAGCTGCGCTTCTATGCCGCCTCCAAGAAGCTGGAGGTCACCGAGCTGGTGATCCCCGGTGTCCAGCCGGCCAGCAGGCCGGAGGGCGTGCCGTTCCGGCTGGCCTGCGGGCAGGGACCGAGTCTGCAGATCAACGGCGTGACCGTGGCGACCAAGGTGACCGGCACCTTCGCCGACCTGCTCGAACAGCGGCCGGTGAAGTTCACCGGCTGCTCGAAGGCCGCGCTCACGACCGGCGACAACCGGGTCAGGGCGGCCGGCTGGGACCCGTTCGCGGTGGAGAACCTGGTGATCGGCTCGCTCCCGGCCGAGCCGCCGGCCGTGGAGGGCGCGGCGGTCCCGGGCTCGTGGACGTCGTCGGCACGCGAGGCGAAGGTGACCGCGCCGAAGGACGCCTTCCTGGTCGTCAACGAGAACTACAACGCGGGCTGGCGCGCCGAGCTCGACGGCAAGGAGCTGCGGCCGGTCCGGATCGACGGCTGGAAGCAGGCGTGGGAGCTGCCCGCCGGCACGTCCGGGACCGTGCGCATGGAGTACGTGCCCGACCGACCCTACTGGCTCGCGCTCGCCCTGGGGTTGGCCGGTATCGCCCTGCTCACGCTGCTCGCCCTGGCGCTACGCGGGCCGCGTCCCGAGCACGTCAGGGCGACCGCCCTCGCCGGCGAGTCGCGGCTGTCCCGCTGGCGGGTGCCGTACGTGATCGTGCTGGGGCTGGCCTTCGGCGGCTGGGTGGCGGACTGGCCGGGCATGCTCGCGGCCCTGGCCGCCGTCGTGGCGGTGCTGCAGCTGCGGGCACGGTGGGCGGCGGCCGTGCACTGGGGGGCCGGCTGGCTGTTCGGCGCGGCGACGGTGGCGCTGGCGGCGGCCATGGCGCTGCGGGACCGTGGAGTGGACGTCGGGCCGCTGATGGATCAGGTGCCGCAGCTCGTGGCCTGCGCGGCCATGGGCGTGCTCTTCGGGCAGCTCGTCACGGAGCAGGAGCCACCGGCTCCTGAGCCGGAGCCGGCGAAGGCGGAGCAGCCGCTGGCCGACGCCCGGCGAGCCTGAGCGCGTTCTCCTCGACGAGGTGATAGCTGGCGGCGCTGATCAGGAGTGAGGCGATGAACGTCAGGATCGCGACCTTCACGAAGTCACCGGTGAACGGCTGGTCGCCGGTGACCTTGTAGTAGAGGGTGATCACCGGCGCGTGCCACAGGAAGAAGCTGTAGGAGATGCGGCCCAGGTAGGCCGTGACCGGGTTGCCCAGCACGCGGTGCCGCAGCGAGTCGTGCCTGGATGCGAGCGCGAACGGCGCGATCACGAGAACGGCCACCGACGTCTCCAGGATCATCCGCCAGAGCGACTGCGACAGCGTGGGCAGCGTGAGCGTGCGCGGGCCGGCCAGCTCGGTGCTCAGCACCGCGTACAGCAGCAGCGCCAGCACCAGGAGCTGCGGCGCAAGCGCGTCGACCACCTTGCTCTGCTTGATCCACACCGACAGCACGGCCATGGCCATGCCGGCGGCGAAGTAGATCAGGTGATGCGGCAGCCAGAGCGCCAGCTGCGGCTGGTCGTAGACGTGCGAGATGATCACGCTGGTCAGCGAGATCACCGGCAGCACGGCGATGCCCGCGAGCAGCCTGACCGGCCGGTTGCCGCCGCGCGCCCAGCTGTGCAGGGCCCAGACGTTCAGGACCCAGGCGAGCACCGGCAGCAGCAGGTAGAACGCCATCTCGATCGGCATCGTCCACATCTGGTAGAGGCCGTCGGGGGCGCGGTTCTGTTCGGTGTAGTTCTGCAGCAGCAACAGCCACTTGGCCCAGCCGGTCCAGTCGAGCGAGCCCCACGCCCACAGGGCCAGCGCCGTGACCAGCCAGTAGGCGGGCAGGACGCGGACCATCCGGCGCCAGAGGTAGCGCCCCGGCCTGGGGCGCGGCGTGTCCTCGATGACCGCGCGGGCCCACGGGCGGTAGAGCAGCAGGCCCGACAGCAGGAAGAAGATGGGCACGGCGATGCCCAGCCGGGTGGTCATCCAGGCGAACATGCCCTCGCGGTAGATGATCCCGGTGTTGCCACCGACGTGCAGCACCCAGACACCGAGCGCGGCCAGGGCTCGGATGCCGTCCAGCGCGGCGTCCCTGCCCGCCGGTGGGCCCACCGGCGGGTCCGCCGTCGGGCCCTTCGCGGGCGCCTGTACGGCACTCATGGGCGTTTCCTGAGCACGAGGACCAGGTTCCACGTCGCGAACTCCCTGACGATCGGCACCTTCAGCATCGGCCGCCACCACCAGGGCAGGTAGCGGGGCAGCACGTCGACCAGGTCGGCGTCCGTACGGGTCCGCGCCCAGCGCAGCCCGTCGGCCACCGACACCGGATAGAGGCTCTCGCCATAACGGTTCTTGGGCGGCTTGCCGTACTTATCCTCATATTTCCGGGCGGCCCGGTCGCCCCCCAGGTAGTGCCAGGGCGAGGTCTCGTGACCGCCCCAGGGGGAGAGCCAGTTCGTGTACGCGAGGAAGATCAGGCCGCCGGGCCGCGTGACCCGCGTCATCTCGGCCGCCATGCGCCACGGGTCTGGAACGTGTTCCAGCACGTTGGACGAGAAGCACACGTCGAAGGAGGCGTCGGCGAGCGGCAGGTCCAGGGCGCTGCCGAGCACGCCGCCACCGGGCGTGCCCTGCCCGGCCAGCTCGCCGGCGTCGACGTCCACGCACAGGCAGCGGGCGCCGTCACGCCTGAAGGCGTCGGCGAAGTATCCCGGCCCGCCCCCCACGTCGAGCACGGTCCTGCCGTCCAGCGGGACGTAGTGCCGGAGCTGCGCGGTGGTGTCGGCGGCCAGCGTGGCATAGTAGGCGCTCGGCGTGGCCTGCTCGGACCTGAAGGCGCGGAAGAGGCGGATGGATCTGGCCAGATCGGCGCGCATGCTCGCGGCTCCCGGGGGTTGACGGGCTCCCACAATAGAACGAAGCTCTGGCCGAGGCGAGACCGCTGAGGGGGCGGCGCGGTAACATCCCGCTCTGACCGGCTTCATCGTAGAACCTGTTCCGATTCGTTATGCGGATGTAGCTGCAGCGATCTGTCATCAAATGCTACTTTCCAGTAGCGATCATGTTGCGGGTGTATCACACCCGCGGTTGATGTCCGGGGGGACAAGTAACCGGTTCTCGTATCCCTCGACCGCCAGGAGGATCCAGAATGCGACGCACACCTGTACTCGTTCTCGTTGCCGTCGGGGCATTTCTGGTGGTACTCGCGGGCATGGTCCGCTTCTGGGCGGCGGACAAGATCATCGCTGCTCCCGCGGCCCAGTACAGCGTCACCAAGCTGCAGGCTCCGGGTGCCCAGTACTTCTCCATCGCCGACGGCAAGGTGCTGACCGCGGACCTCAGCATGCTCGTCACCACCCGTGGCGACGTCAAGGAGGCCACGGACAACCGGGTGGTCTGGGACCAGTTCACCGTGGTGGACGACGTCACCAACCACAAGCCGCAGATCAGCTTGTCGGAGCGGCGCAGCGCCTTCGACCGGCGCACCGGGGTGGGCGTCAACTGCTGCGGGGTCAGCGTCGACAAGGAGCCGGTGAAGCTGGAGGGGCAGATCTACCTGTTCCCGTTCGGCGTCGAGAAGAAGACCTACAAGGTCTTCAACCAGACGGCCAAGCAGGCCTTCGACACGACCTTCGTCGGTGAGGACACCGTCAACGGGCTGCCGGTCTACAAGTTCCAGCAGAACATCCCGGCCACGAAGGTCGCCACGCTGACCGCCCCCGGCTCGATGTTCGGCGTGACCCAGTCGGGCGACATCCAGCTCGACCGCTGGTACGAGGGCACCGACACCTACTGGGTCGAGCCCAACAGCGGCGCCCCGGTCAAGCAGGAAGTGCGGCGCAACGAGACGCTCAAGACCCAGGACGGCGTCGAGCGTGCCAAGGCCCTTGTCGCCACCGCCTCGTTCACCCCGCAGACCATCACCGAGATGGTGCGCACCGCGACCGACGCCAAGAACCAGATCGCGCTGCTGAAGACCACGATCCCGATCGTCCTGCTGGTGCTCGGGCTGGTCGCGCTGGCCGTCGCGGTCATCCTCGGCCGCCGTCGCCGCGAGAGCGAGTAGCCGGTAACGCGTAAGAGGGCGCCCCCGATCAACGGGGGCGCCCTCGTTCGTTTATGCGACCGACGAAAAGTTCTAGTACTAGAACGCGTTGCAGTTTCTTCGCCGCCGGTCGTATTGTCGGGCCCATGCGGACACGTGTGACGGACATGTTCGGAATCGAGCTCCCGATCTTCGCCTTCAGCCACTGCCGGGACGTGGTCGCCGCGGTCAGCAAGGCCGGCGGCATGGGCGTACTGGGAGCCCTCTACTTCACCCCCGAAGAGCTCGAAATGGAGCTCAAATGGATCGACGACCACGTAGACGGCCACCCGTACGGCGTCGACGTGGTCATGCCCGCCTCCTACGAGGGCGCCGACTTCGCGCCCGAGGAGCTGGTGGGCCGCCTGCAGACGATGATTCCCGAAGGTCACCGGAAGTTCGTCGAGGAGCTCCTGGCCGGACACGGCGTTCCCGCCCTGTCGTCGGACGCCGACGCGGGCAAGGTCCTGCTCGGCTGGACGGACGCCACCGCCCGTCCGCAGGTGGAGGTGGCGCTGCGGCACCCGATCGCCCTGCTGGCCAACGCGCTGGGCCCGCCGCCGGCGGACGTGGTGGAGCTGGCCCACTCGCACGGCGTCAAGGTCGCCGCCCTCGCCTCCACCCCGCGCCACGCGCTCAAGCAGGTCGAGGTCGGCGTGGACGTCGTGGTGGCGCAGGGCACGGAGGCCGGCGGGCACACCGGCGAGATCTCCACCATGGTGCTGATCCCTCAGGTGGTGGACGCGGTGGACGTACCCGTCCTGGCGGCGGGCGGCATCGGCAACGGCCGCCAGATGGCCGCCGGCATGGCTCTGGGCGCCGAGGGCGTCTGGACCGGCTCGCTGTGGCTCACGGTCGAGGAGGCCGACACGCCCGAGATGGCCAAGCAGCGCATCCTGGCGGCCACCTCGCGCGACACCGTCCGCTCCCGCAGCTGGACGGGCAAGCCGGCCAGGCTGCTCAAGAACGAGTGGACGGACGCCTGGGAGTCGCAGGAGTCACCGGGGACGCTGCCGATGCCGCTGCAGTTCATGCTGGTGTCGGACGCGCTGCGCCGCATCGGCCGCTCGGACGCCGCCGAACTGGCCACCTTCCCCGCCGGCCAGATCATCGGCATCATGAACCAGGTGCGGTCCACACGCGACGTCATGTACGCGCTGATGGAGGAGTACGCGGAGGCCATGGAACGGCTCGGCCGCATCACCGGGGACTGATGATCGTCCGCGAGGTAGCGGGCGCGATCCCGCTACCTCGCACGCCCTCGCGCTCAGTGGCCCTTGTAGACGGCGGGCCGCTTCTCCTTGAAGGCGCGGGCGCCCTCGCGGGCGTCCTGGGAGCCGATCACCGGCCAGCCGATCTCGTCCGACACCTTGAGCGCCTCCGGCTCCGACAGGTCGAGCGTCTCCCGGTACGTACGCAGGATCGCCTGCACGGCGAGCGGGCCCGAGGCGGCGATGTCGTCCGCGATCTCCCGCGCCACCGTCAGCGCCTGCCCATCCGGTACGACCCGATTGACCAGCCCCATGGACAGGGCCTCCGCCGCGGTGACGGCGCGGCCGGTGAGCAGCAGGTCCATGGCGTGGCAGTAGGCGATCTGCCGGGGCAGGCGGATCGCGCTGCCGCCCATGGGGAACAGCGCCCGCTTGGCCTCGAACAGGCCGAGCGTCGACGACTCCGCCACCACCCGCAGATCGGTGCCGACCAGCAGCTCGGTGCCGCCCGCGACCGCGTAGCCCTCGACCGCCGACACGATCGGCTTGGTCGGCAGGTCCTCGCGGAGCAGGCCCTTCCAGTGGAAGTTGGGGATCTGGGCGGCGCGGGCCTGCACCTCGGTGTCCGTCGAAGGCTGTCCCATGGCCTTGAGGTCGGCGCCGGCGCAGAAGGTGCCCGCCGCGCCCGTGAGGATGGCGGCCCTGACCTCCGCCTCGGCCGACACATATGCCCAGGCCGAGGCCAGGCCGATCAGCATGTCGGAGGAGAGCGCGTTACGGGCCTCCGGCCGGTTCATGGTGACGATCACGACATGGCCGTCGCGTTCCACCTGGCAGTGGGGGGTGCTGATCGGCAGGAGCTCCACGGACGCCTCCAGGTAACGAATCAAGCGCTTGTTAGGCAGCGATCCTACCGCGTGGAGAGCGGGCGGACGAAGATGGCGGCAGGACCACGATCAAGCGCTTGCTACAGCCTGGACGCCGGGATACGCTGCCCAGGCAAAACGAGAACAAGTTCTTGTTTATCGGGGCCTCGGACCACCTGAAGAGGAGTTTCGATGGGCACGCTCGGTTTCTGGCGGCTGGCGCAGGCGGATCCGGACTGGATCGCGTCCGTCGATCCCGACGGTACGGAACACCGTGCGGGCGACCTGCTGGCCCGGTCGAACCGGCTGGTGCACGGCCTGCGCGAGCTCGGGCTGAAGCCGGGAGACGGCATCTGCGGCCTCGTGCCGAACGGTGTGGACGGGCTCGTCCTCTACCTGGCCGCGTTACAGGCCGGCTGGTACTACACACCGATCAACTGGCACCTGACCGGACCCGAGATCGCCTACATCGTGGCCGACAGCGAGGCCCAGGCGTTCTTCGTGGACGCCAGGTACGCGGTCGAGGGAGTCAGGGGCGCCGAGGCCATCGCGGCCGAGCGGCGCTTCGCCGTACAGGATGCTGATATTCCGGGGTTCAGGCGGATCAGTGAGCTGACCGACGGGCAGCCGGACACCGCGCCGCCCGACCGTACGGCCGGGCTGACCATGCACTACACCTCGGGCACGACCGGCAAGCCCAAGGGCGTCCGGCGGCCACTGAACGGGCTCGACCCGGACGACGCAGCCGAGATGCTGTCGTTCCTGCCGGGTCTGTTCGGCATCACCCGGGGCCGGCCGAACGCGCACCTGATCACCTCGCCGAACTACCACACCGCCGTCACGCAGTTCGGCGGCACGGCCCTGCACATGGGCCACACGCTCGTCTACATGGACAAGTGGGACGCCGAGGAGATGCTCCGCCTCTGCGAGAAGTACCAGGTCACGAACTCGCACATGGTGCCCACGCACTTCAAGCGGCTCCTGGCACTGCCCGAGGAGACCCGCCACAAGTACGACCTGTCCTCGCTCAAGTGGATGATCCACGCGGCCGCCCCTTGTCCGGTGCCGGTGAAGTGGGCGATGTTCGAGTGGTGGGGCGACTGCGTCTACGAGTACTACGCGGCCACCGAGGGCGGCGGCACCCTGGCCACGCCGGAGGGCTGGAAGGCGCACCCGGGCACGGTCGGCTCGGCCTGGCCGATCAGCGAGCTGCTCATCGTGGACGACGCGGGCGAACCCGTGCCGACCCGGACCCCCGGGACGATCTACATGAAGATGCTCGGCACCGGGTTCGTGTACAAGGGCGACCCCGACAAGACCGCCGCGAACCGGCTCAAGGAGTACTTCACTGTCGGCGACATCGGTTACCTGGACGAGGACGGCTTCCTCTACCTGTGCGACCGCAAGGCCGACATGATCATCTCGGGCGGCGCGAACATCTACCCCGCCGAGATCGAGAACGAGATCATGATCCACCCCAAGGTCGCGGACGTGGCGGTGTTCGGCATCCCGGACGACGACTGGGGCGAGCAGATCAAGGCCATCGTCGAGCCCGCGCCGGGTTCGGCGCCGGGCCCCGAGCTCGCGGCCGAGATCCTCGCCTCGCTGGAAGGCCGCCTGGCCCGGATGAAGTGGCCCAGGTCGATCGACTTCATCGAAGAGATGCCCCGCGAGCCCAACGGCAAGCTGCTCAAACGCAAACTCCGCGCACCTTTCTGGGAGGGACACGACCGTGCCATCTGAACCGCTGGTGGCGGAGCACGTACTGGAGTTCCCCGGCGGATACATGCGCACGACCGGGCCGGTGATCGGGCGGTTCCTGACCGAGCTGCGCGGCGGCCGGATCGTCGGCGTGCGGACCGCCGAGGGCAAGGTGCTGGTGCCGCCGCTGGAGTACGACCCCGCGAGCGGCGAGGCGGTCACGGACGAGTTCGTCGAGGTCGGGCCCGCCGGGACGGTGACCGCGTGGGCGTGGGTGGCCGAGCCGCGCGACAACCACCCGCTCGACCGGCCGTTCGCCTGGGCGATGATCAAGCTCGACGGCGCCGACACCGCGCTGGTGCACGCGGTCGACGCGGGCAACGCCAAGGCGCTGGAGATCGGCGCCCGCGTGTGGCCTGTCTGGCGGAACGAGCGCACCGGTCACATCAGCGACATCTCTTACTTCGCGCCGGAAGTCACGAAGATCGTGTCCAACGTGCGGGCCGACTACCGGCTGCAGGTGGGCGGCGGGCTCCTGACCTTCCTGGAAGGCGTCGAGCGCGGTGTGTTCCTCGGCGGCCGGTGTCCCACCTGCGACAAGGTGTACGTCCCGTACCGCGTCTTCTGTCCCCAATGCGGCGGCCCGATCGGCGACCAGCTCGAAGTGCCCGACACCGGCACGATCACCACGTACGCCATCAACAACCTGCCCGACCCGCGTGCCCCCGAAGTGCCCTTCGTGTCGGCGTACATCCTGCTCGACGGGGCGGACATCCCTATGATCGCGCTCGTCGGCGGCGTCCCGGCGCACGAGGTGCGGCAGGGCATGCGGGTCAAGGCCGAATGGGTGCCCGAGGACGAGCGGACGAAGTCGATGGCCAACGTCCGATGGTTCGCCCCCACCGGCGAGCCGGATGTGGAGCTCTGATGCGTGAAGTAGCCGTTGTCGCGTTCGCCCAGACCCGCCACACCGACCATGACGGCGGCCTGAGCGAACCCGAGCTCATCCTGCCCGTCATCAACGAGGTCAAGGAGCTGACCGGGCTGAAGAGGTTCGGCTTCACCTGCTCGGGTAGCTGCGACTACCTCGCGGGCGCGCCGTTCTCGTTCGTCTCCGCGCTCGACGCGCTCGGCGCCTGGCCGCCGATCTCCGAAAGCCACGTGGAGATGGACGCTGCCTGGGCGCTGTACGAGGCGTGGGTACGCCTCCAGCACGGCGACGTCGACTCCGCCCTGGTGTACGGCTTCGGCAAGTCGTCACTCGGTGACCTGCGCAAGATCATGACGCTTCAGCTGGATCCCTACTACCTGGCGCCGCTCGGTCTCGACCAGCTCTCCTTCGCCGCCCTGCAGGCCAGCGCCGCCGGCGCCGACCGGAAAGAGCTCGACGAGATCGTCCGGCGCAGCCGGGCCGACGGCCGGGCCAACCCGTACGCGTTCGACCTGCCCGAGGACGTCACCGACGAGTACGCGGTCGAGCCGATCAGGAAATCGGACGTCGCCCCCATCACGGACGGCGCGGCGGCGATCGTCCTGGCGGCCGGGGACCTGGCCAGGGAGCTGTGCGCCAGACCCGCGTACATCAGGGGCATCGCGCATCGGATAGAGCCGCATTACCTGGGTATGCGGGACCTGGCCCGGTCGGCCTCCGCGGCCGATGCCGCTCGTGCCGCGGGGGTCGGCAAGGGTCCCGTCGAGGTGGCCGAGCTGCACACCCAGTTCGCCCACGAGGAGCCGATCCTGCGCCAGGCGCTGGAGCTCCCCGAGGGCACGGTGATCAACCCGTCCGGCGGCCCGCTCGCCGCCAACCCGGTCATGGCCACCGGCCTCATCCGCATCGGCGAGGCGGCCCGGCGCATCCACGACGGCACGGCCGCCCGCACGGTCGGCCACGCGGCCGGCGGCCCCTGCCTGCAGCACAACCTTGTGACCGTCCTGGAGGCATGAGAAATGGGCAACAGGTGTGCCGTGATAGGCGTCGGCCAGACGTACTACACGACCAAGCGCAGGGACGTGTCGATCGCCGGACTGGTCCGCGAGGCGGCCGTCAGGGCGCTGGACGACGCCGGGCTGACGTTCAAGGACATCGACGCGGTCGTCATCGGCAAGGCGCCCGACCTGTTCGAGGGCGTGATGATGCCCGAGGCGTACCTGGCCGACGCGCTCGGCGCGGCCGGGAAGCCGATGATGCGCGTGCACACCGCGGGCAGCGTCGGCGGCTCCACGGCCCTGGTCGGCGCGAGCCTCGTCCAGGGCGGCGTGCACGATCGGGTGCTGGTCGTGGCGTTCGAGAAGCAGTCGGAGTCCAACGCCACCTGGGCGCTCTCCACCCACCTGCCGTTCAGCGCGTCGCTGGTGGTCGGGGCCGGCGGCTACTTCGCGCCGCACATCCGGGAGTACATCCGCCGAACCGGCGCGCCCGAGCACATCGGCACTCTGGTGGCGGTCAAGGACCGGCTGAACGCCCTCAAGAACCCCTACGCCCACCTGAAGATCCCCGGCATCGACCGGCGGATGGTCGAGTCGACGCCGATGCTGTGGGAGCCGATCCGCTACCTGGACACCTGCCCATCCAGCGACGGCGCCTGCGCCAT
The DNA here is from genome assembly GCF_043197155.1 of Nonomuraea sp. NPDC049269. Classification (NCBI taxonomy): domain Bacteria; kingdom Bacillati; phylum Actinomycetota; class Actinomycetes; order Streptosporangiales; family Streptosporangiaceae; genus Nonomuraea; species Nonomuraea sp. NPDC049269. The sequence goes on along the minus strand of NZ_JBICSO010000003.1, from coordinate 924,754 downwards.
GGTCCTGTCGTCGGAGTCGGCCGTCACCGGCACCCCCGCCTGGCTGCACGGTACGGCCATGAGGTCCGAGCCGATCTTCCGCGCCGGGCGCGACACGGTCAGCCCGGAGGCGGGCAAGGACTGCGCCGCCGACGTCTACCGGCAGGCGGGCATCACCGACCCGCGCCGCCAGATCGACGTGGCCGAGGTGTACGTGCCGTTCTCCTGGTACGAGCCGATGTGGCTGGAGAACCTGGGCTTCGCGGCAGAAGGCGAGGGCTGGAAGCTCACCGAATCGGGAGCCACCGCCCTCGACGGCGACATCCCGTGGAACGCCTCCGGCGGGGTGCTGTCCAGCAACCCCATCGGGGCGTCGGGACTGATCAGGTTCGCCGAGGCCGCGCTCCAGGTGCGCGGCATGGCGGGGGAGCACCAGGTGGACGGCGCCCGGCTGGCGCTCGGCCACGCGTATGGCGGGGGAGCCCAGTTCTTCGCGATGTGGATCGTCGGACGGGAGAAGCCCTGATGGAGTTCAACCACGCTGACCTGTTCGAGGGGATCGCGGACGCGATCGGCGACCGGGTGGCCGTCGTCTGCGACAACGAGCGCCGCACCTACGCCGAACTGGACGCCGAGGCCAACCGGATCGCCCACTACCTTCTGGAGCTCGGCATCCAGCCCGGCCAGCACGTCGGGCTGCACCTGTACAACAGCATCGAGTACATCGCCGGGCTGCTCGCCGCGCTGAAGATCCGCGCAGTGCCGATCAACGTCAACTACCGCTACGTCGAGTCCGAACTGCTCTACCTCTACCGGGACTCCGACATCCGGGCGCTGATCTACGATGTGGAGTTCGACGCGCGGGTGTCGGCGGTCATGGGCGGGGCGCCGCTGCTGAAGCACCTGATCTCGGTCGGCGGCCAGTCGTCCGTCGCGACCGCTGTGCCGTACACCGAGGCTCTGAAGCGCGGCGCGCCCTCGCGCGGCTTCGAGCCGCGCTCCGGGCAGGACGTCTACATCATCTACACCGGCGGTACGACCGGCATGCCCAAGGGCGCGATGTGGCACGTCGAAGACCTGTTCATGGCCTTCGGCGGCGGCAACCCGTACGGCGATCCGCTCCCGACGCCGCAGGCGGTGGTCGACCAGGCGGCCCAGAAGGAGCCCATGGTAATGATGGCGGCCGCGCCGCTGATGCACGGGGCCGCGCAGATGGGCACGTTCATCAGCTGGTGGATGGGCTCGACCGTGGTCTACGTGCGCCGGTTCGAGGCCGACACGGTGTGGCGGGCGGTCGGGCGCGAACGCGTGGCCACGATCAGCATCACCGGCGACGCCATGGCCAGGCCCATGGCGGAGGCGATGGAGCGAGGCGACTACGACGTGTCCTCGCTCATCGTGATCAGCTCGACCGGGGCCATCCTCACCGGAGCCGTGCGCGACCGGCTCCAGCGGGCCCTGCCCAACATCATGATCCTGGACAACTTCGGCTCCACGGAGTCCGGCTTCACCGCCTCGGGCGTGGCGGGCTCCTCGCCCGAGAGTGGGCTGCGCTACCAGCCGAACGCCACAGCCGGGCTCGCCGTGCTCGACGAGAAGCTGCGGCCCGTCGAGCCGGGCTCAGGCGAGCTGGGGACGGTGGCCAAGTCGGGGCGGGTCGCCTTCGGCTACTACAACGACCCGGAGAAGACCGCCCGTACGGTCGTCACCGACGCCGAGGGCACCCGGTGGCTGCTGACCGGCGACCTGGCCAGCGTTGACGCCGACGGCACCGTGAACGTGTTCGGGCGCGGGTCGCAGTGCATCAACACCGGTGGCGAGAAGGTGTTCCCCGAAGAGGTGGAGGCGGTGCTCAAGGGGCATGAGGCGGTCTTCGACGCGGTGGTGACCGGGGTACCGGACGAGCGGTGGGGCAACCGGGTGGCGGCCGTGATCGAGGCGCGCGAGGGGGCCGGGGTGACGGCGGACGAACTGGACGCGCACTGCCGACAGCACTTATCGGGGTACAAGGTGCCTCGTACGTATGTGTTCGTGGACGAGATGGTCCGCTCACCGGCGGGCAAGGCCGACTACCGGTGGGCCCGCACACAGGCGGAATCCGCCGGCGCGTAACCCGCTCGTGTAGGGGGCGTGGATCGCTGGGTCAGCGGCTCGTGTAGTGGCGTAGGTCGGCTTCGACCTGGGCCGCTTCGTCGGCTTGGCCCGTCTGCTTCAGCAGCTCCAGCCTGCCGCGCAGGACGTCGCCCAGCATGGCGCCCAGATCCCCGTCGCCGGTGCTGTCACGGGTCAGCAGCAGCCCGCGTAACAACCGCTCGGCCGTGCGCAGCGCGTCCTCCGCCGCCTCGTGATGGCCCAGCCCCGTCCGGCAGAAGCCGAGCTGGGCGTGGGCCACGGCGCTGAGCAGGTCGTCCTCGATCACCTGGGTGCCCCGATGCAGCACGACGCTGGCCTCCAGCGCCCGCCCCGCCGCGATCAGCGCGTCCCCGAGCATGAGCATCCCCCTGGCCAGCTGACCCTTCAGAACCGGGTCGCCGGCCGCGAAACGCTCCAGCGCCGCCACCGCCTCACCCAGCGGCCGCACCGACTCGGCGTGCCTGTTCTGCAGGGCGAGGGCGGCGCCCAGCGACAGCCCCGCCAGGGCCCGCCCGGTATGCGCACCGGCCGCGTCGCTCCCCTCCGCAAGCAGCCCGTCGTAGACGGCGACGGCCTCCCTGGCCCTGGCCTCCGCCTCGGGCCGGCCGTCCGCCAGCAGGCCGTCCACCAGCACCGTCTCCGCCTCGGCCGCCAGGAGTAGCCGGGCCGGGGTGGGCGGGAGCTGCTGGAAGGTGTTCACGGCCTGGGTCAGGTGGGCCATGGCCTCCTGTTTCCTGCCGTACCCGTGCGACACCATGCCCCGCACCTGAGCGGCCCTCGCCTGGATCGGCAGCATCCGCGCCCCGGAGGGACCTGGCAGGGCTCGGTCCTGCTCGGCCTGTGACCAGGCGATGGCCTCCAGCGCGTCGCGTGGCCGATCGAGCGCGGCCAGTGTCGCGCCCAGCACCGCGTACGTCATGGCCGCGACGACCGGCTCGTCCAGCTCGTCACAGAGATCGGCGGCCCGCTCGACCTGAGCCAGAGCTTCAACGGTCCGATGCCGCCCGAGCAACGCACTGGCGTGGAGACACAGGGACCGCACCAGCATGCCGCGTTCTTCGTCCTCAACGGCGTCGCCCAGCAGGTCGATGGCCTGCTCGACGGACGCCGTCCCGGGCCGCCCCAACTCGTACTCCAGATCGCCCAGCATCCCCAGCGCGAGGCCGAGCCGACCCCGATACCGATCGGGATGGACCGCGGCCAACCCCCGGAACACCCGAACGCCCAACTCCGCCACGGCCACTTCGCTGTCACCCACCGCCACGGCTCCACGGACGAACACGCCGAGGCACTCACTCAGGGATTCGTGTAGTTCAGCCCACTCCAGCTCACCGGCGGTCATCTCAAGCGCCTCGACAGCGGAGACCAGATACGGCACAGCCTCCTCGAACCGCCCGAAAGGGGTGGCGGCGAAGATTTCGGCCGCCTCCGCCGAAGCCGCCTGGGCCTCGCTCACTCTGCCCGCTGCGACCAGCCACGCCGCCACCTCGGCCAGGGCACCGGCCAGGGCGATCCGGTCGCCGCCGGCACGCAGGTGCTCGACCCGGAGTTCGGCCAGCGTCGCCTCCAAAGCGCACCCTCCCACGGGCCGCTCCAGGCGGCGGGCCCCCGGATTCCCCTCCTGTCGTAACCTCAGCGCGGCCGCCGCAGCCCCTGTCTCCGGGTCTCCGCGCAGCAACCGGAGCACGGCATCAAGCCGGTCACCGAGCCGCGGGGACGGGTCGTCCGCAGTCTCCGCCAGCAGCTCGCCGAGCCGACCGGTGACCAGCGACCGCAGCGCCGACCGTACGGCGGGCCGCCCGCTCGACAGCCGTAAGACGTCCAGCATCCTCACCAGGTGCCCGACGGTCCTGGCGGGATGGTCGTACACGGCCGGCACCAGTGCGGCGAGGCCCTCGGTCTCGGCCAGGAGCTGCTCGGCCACGACCTCCGGCCCCAGAGGTGCCAGCCTCGTGCCCTCAGCACTGTGAGGCGCCGACGTAGTGCCTCCAAGAAGAGATTCCCCTGAGGAGGTGCCTGGGAAAAGCCTGGTCAGCCAGTCGCCCAGGGCCAGTCCGCGGTCATGTGCCTGGGGCACCGCCGACAGCAGTTCGTGCAGCTCTTCGCGGGTGGGCGTGGTGAGCGTGACCAGGGCCACCGCCTGCCGGGCCGTCGCGGCGTCCACCGGCTCGTGCCCGTCCGGCCATACCGTCATCCACTGTTCCAGCTCGTACATCAGGAACCGGCTGACCAACTCCCCGTCCGCCGCGACGTCGTCCCCACGCAGCCGCATCAAGGCGGCAAGCTGTAAGCGCAGCGGATCGTCATACCCCGGATCGCCGACCTCGGGCAGCACCGCCCGGGGCGGTGCGAACGCCCGTATCGCCGCCGCCGCGTGCGCGGCACGCTCGGCGGCCGTCAGCGGACGGCGGCCGAGCTGAACGGTGATGGTGTTCAGCCCCTCTGACAAGGCCATGGCCAGGCGTCGCCACCATTCGCCGTCGGTGGATTCGCGGGTGAGCAGCAGGATCCTGACCCGGGGACGGTGCTGCCGGGCGGCCAGGTGCCGGACGAGCTGGCCGATGGCCGTCGCCGACGGTTCCGGGTGGTCGAGGGCGAGGAGGGTGGGGCGGAGTATGCCGAGGCCGGTGGCGCGGTGCGGGTCAGGGAGGAAACCGGCGTCCCATCCGGCCTCGGCGAGCTCGGTGCAGAGTTCGCCGGCCAGCCGGGTCTTGCCCGTGCCGCCCGCGCCCGTCAGCACCGCGATCGACAGGGGGCTCGGGTCGTGGGCCCAGGTTCGCAGGGCCGCCCGTTCCTCGTCGCGGCCCAGGAAGGGGACGACCGCGTGGTCCGGCGTCAGCAGCGGCCAGTCGGGGCAGTCGGGCGGCAGCGGTTCGCGGGCGGGCAGCAGCAGGCTCGACAGGGGGAGCAGGCCGTCGTGACCTGCGTGGACCTCGACGACGTACTCGGCCCCGAGGCAGTGCGGTGGCCTGTCCATGGGGTCCGCCTAGTCGCTACGTCCCGATGTGTCGTCCTCGACGAGGGTGCCACCACTATCCCATCAGGGATCGTTCCCGGGCAGGAGATTGCCCGGCTTGCTAAGCCTTCTCGCCCGTGAGCAAGGCCGCCAGGCCGAGGTAGACGAGGCCGCTGCCGATGTCGAGGCGGCGCCGCGCCCGCGTGGAGCGGCGGACCCGGCCGGCCAGGGCGGAGGAGAGCAGGGCGTACGTGCCGTCGGTGGTCATGCCGAGTGCCATCCACAGCAGCCCGAGCACCAGGATCTGCGGCGCGATCGGACCCACCGCCGGGTCCGTGAACTGCGGTAGGAACGCCAGGAAGAAGATGGCCGTCTTGGGGTTGAGCACGTTGACCACGAACCCCTCCCAGAACATCCGCCGCCTGGAGTGCACCTCCACCTCGGCCACCTCCTCGGCGGGAGCCCGGCTCATCAGCTTGCGCACCCCGAGCCAGACCAGGTAGGCGACGCCTCCGTACTTGATCACGGTGAACGCCGTGGCCGAGGCGGCCACCAGCGCGCTGATGCCCAGCGCCGCGGCGACCACGTGCACCACCGAGCCCGCGTGGACGCCGAGCACCGAGACCAGGCCGGCCGACCTGCCTTGCGCGACGCTCCTGGTGACGATGAACAGGACCGCGGGACCCGGCACCAGGAGGAGGGCGAGAGTGGCCGCGCAGAAGAGAGCTAGCGTCGCGAAATCCGGCATGTCGCTCATAGTAGGCGTACGACCCTCAGCGCGGTCAAAGGGGTTTCCGCGCGACGGCTCAGACGCTCTCCAGCAGGGCGGACAGCAGCGCCTCGGTCGCCGGCGGGTGGGGCGGGTCGCCGTAGATCGCCGCGTACACATGCCTGGTGGACCCCGGGATCGCGGCCACCTCCACGTCCGGGTGCCGGTGCGCGGAGAGCGCCAGCCCGGGCAGCACGGTCAGCCCCATGCCCGCCGCCACCAGCGCCTGCACGGCCACGATGTCGTCGCTGGTGAAGGAGATGCGCGGCTCGAACCCGGCCTTGGCGCAGAGATCGAGCAGATGACTGCGACACCGGTCACACCCGGCGATCCAGGAATCACCGGCATGTGATCCCAGCTCCCCGGAGACGGTAGAAGACACCAGATAGCTGGGGTCGTCGAGCAGGTGGATCATCTGGATCCCCGGGTCCTCGGGCGCCGTGTCGTCGTAACGGAAGATCACCGCCACCTCCACCCGTCCCGCCCGCAGCAGCCGGAGCGCCTCCGGCGGCTCGGTCTCCGTGAGCTGCAGCCGCAGTCCGGGGTGCGAAGCCTCCAGCCGGATGGCCGCCTTGGGGATGAACGTGCCCAGCGCGGACGGGAACGCCGCCAGCCGGGCCCGCCCCGAACGGAGCCCCACGTGCGCGGCGAGCTCGTCGGAGGTGGCGTCGAGGCGCCCGATGATGTCGGCCGCCCGCGAGGCGAGCAGCTTGCCGGCCTCCGTCAGCCGGATGCCGCGCCCCACGCGCTGCACGAGCTTGGCCCCGGTCTCGGCTTCGAGGCGCGCCAGGTGGTGGCTGACCGACGGCTGCGAGTAGTGCAGCTCCTTGGCGGCGGCGGTGAGCGAGCCCCTGCGCGCGACGGCGACCAGCACGCGGAGCCGTACGACATCGAGCATTCATCAAGCATATCTATTGATGAGCCAGAAGACTTCTGTTGGACCTATGGATCGGAACGTAGCACCGTAGGAAGGGAGAGCGACCTTCAAGGAGACGCCATGGAAACGGTCCTGATCCGGCCGGGGCTCGACGACCTCGTGTCGGACATCAGCGACATCACCGCCCGGGGCCTCGCCCCGCGGGAGACCGCGTTCGCGGTGGCGGATCTGCTCCGGCCCCGGCTGTCCGGGCTCGACCTGCTGACGCCGGCGGAACGAGCGGGATCGCCCGACACGTACGTGTCCCAGGCGCTGTACGCGAGCGATGACTTCTCCGTCGTGGCGGTCGTGTGGCGGCCCGGCCAGTTCACGGTGATTCACGATCACGTGTCGTGGTGCGCGTTCGGCGTGATCAGCGGGATCGAGCACGAGACGCTCTACCGGGACATGGGGGATCACCTGCTGGAGATCGGGCAGGCCGCCAACCTGCCGGGCGAGGCGAGCGGGTTCGCGCCACCCGGTGACATCCACAAGGTGATCAACGTGAGTGACGAGGTCGGGGTGTCCGTGCACGTGTACGGTGCCGACGTGCGCCGGCTCGGCAGCAGTGTGCGCCGGGTCTACGACCTGCCCGTCAGGTAGTCCTCCAGGCGATCCGCCAGCTCCTTCGGGCGGGCCAGCATGGGGGCGTGGCTGCCGTCCATCTCGTCGGGCGTGATGCCGAGCCGTACCCGGACCACCTCGCGCATGAAGCCGGCCTCGTGCCAGCGGTCGTCGCGGCACAGCAGGAACCTCGTCGGCACGTCCGGCCACTCGTCCAGCGGCCACGGCTCGCGCATGGCCTTGTCGGTGTGCTCCCTGCTCCGGGTCATCGCCTCGGCGGCGAGCTCGGCGGGCACGTCGTGCATGAACTGCCCGATCGGGTCGTCGATGTCGCGCTTGCCGAAGCCGGTGTTCGCCCACCAGTCGGCCGGGCGCTCGCCGGGAGCCGGGATCATGGCGGTCAGCATCACCAGCAGGTCGACCTTGACGCGGTCGCAGACGAGCGGGCCGATGAAACCGCCCCAGGAATGGGCCACCACGACCAGGTCGCGGCGGTCGCCGATGGCCTCGACCACGGTCGCGGCGTAGTCGCGCAGTCCCGCGGACTCGTCCTCCACGGGCAGGTCGACGGCCACCACGTCATGGCCCCTGCCGCGCAGCTCGGCGTCGAGCAGGTGCCAGTCCCAGGCGCTGCCACCACCACCGTGGATCAGTACAAAGGTCGTCATGTCTGTATGGACCAGTCGGCGACGGAAAACTCATCGATGAGTTTCCCGCACCCGGGAAGTCTGTATCCATGTCCGCCCATCAAGGAGAAGCGATCATGGAACCGATCACCGAACTGGACGCCAGATACAGCGCCGAGGGTGCCACCGCGACCGGGTGGGCCGAGGCGCGCGACACTCTGGAGCGGGCCGAGACGTTCTGGCTCGCCACCGTCCGCCCCGACGGCAGCCCGCACGTCACGACCCTGCTGGCCGTCTGGCAGGACGGCGCGCTCTGCTTCTGCACCGGCGCGGGCGAGCAGAAGGCCCGCAACCTGGAGTCCAACCAGTGCTGCACGCTCACGACCGGCACGAACTCCCTGGAGGAGGGCCTGGACGTGGTCGTGGAGGGGGCCGCGGAGCGGGTCACCGACTCCGGCTGGCTCAAGCGGCTCGCCGACGCCTACGAGGTCAAGTACGGCAGTGACTGGCGCTTCGAGGTCGGCGACGACGCCTTCCTGAACTCGGGCGGCGACCGGGCACTGGTGTTCGCGGTGACCCCGGCCAAGGCGTTCGGCTTCCGCAAGGGCCACTTCAGCCAGACCCGCTGGCGCTTCCGGCCACGCTGAGCCGGGCTTCCAGCAGCCGCACTGGGGCTTCCCGCACGGCTAGGCTGAGCCGTATGCCCGCACAGCGCCCCAGGCGGGCGGACGCGCGCCGCAACCACGACGCGGTGCTGGCCGCGGCCAGGAAACTGTTCGCCGAGCGCGGCGTGGACGCGCCGCTCGACGACGTCGCCCGCCTCGCCGGGGTCGGCAACGCCACCATGTACCGGCACTTCCCCACCCGCCAGGACCTGATCATCGCCGTGTACGCCGACGAGGTGACAGAGCTGTGCGAGGGGGGCGAGGCCCTGCTGGCAGCCGATTCGCCGGGCGACGCGCTGCACGAGTGGCTGGGCGCCTTCGTCGAGCACGTCGCCGGCAAGCGCGACCTGGCGCTGGCCATCCCGAAAGACGGCTCGGCGCTGTTCGGCAAGTGGCACGAGAAGATGCTGGCCACCGCGTCGGCCCTGCTCACCAGGGCACAGGACGCGGGCGAGGTCCGCGCCGACCTGACCGTCCGCGAGCTGATGACCCTCGCCAACGCGATCGCCCTGACCGGCACGGGCCAGTCCGCCCGGCTGCTCGACCTGCTCAGGTACGGAACGGTCGGCAAGCACTGAACGGGCCGTAGCGGGAAAAACTGTACACTTGTTGAGATCTCGCAAAGGGTCCTTTACTCTCGGCCAGAGGCGCGCGTCAGCCGCTGGAAACGGGAGGCACGGAAATGCTGAAAGTGATCGGCGCGGGGTTCCCGCGTACCGGAACCAGCTCGATGAAGGCCGCGCTGGAGCGGCTCGGATTCGGCCCCTGCTACCACATGTACGAGGTCCTGACCCATCCCGAACACGTCGACCGGTGGGCGGCCGTCGCCTCTGGCGAGTCGCAGGACTGGGACCAGGTGTTCGACGGCTACCAGTCGGCGCAGGACTGGCCGGCCAGTGGCTTCTGGCGCGAGCAGGCGGCGGCCTATCCCGACGCCAAGGTCATCCTGACCGTCCGCGACCCCCAGCGCTGGTACGTCAGCATGCAGAACCTCCTCGCCAACGGCCCCCGCCGGCTGCAGACCATGGACCCGTCGCAGCTGCCACCGGTCGCGGCCACGATCTTCGCCTCGATGCGGAGGATGGGCCCGGTGATGAGCAGGATCGGGCAGGACACCTTCGGCCAGGACTGGACTTTCGAAGGAGGTCTGCCCCCCGAGGAGATCGCCATCGAGGCCTACCACCGCCACGTGGCCACCGTCCAGGCGAGCCTGCCCGCCGGCCGGCTCCTGGTGTTCGACGTACGCGAGGGGTGGGCGCCGCTGTGCGAGTTCCTGGACGTCGAGGTCCCCGCCGATGAGCCGTTCCCGCACCTCAACGACTCCGAGTCGATGCAGCGCATGCTTGACGGAATGATGGCCGGCGACGGCCTCCACTCGCCCTTCGGCCAGAGCCGCTAGGTCGATCGCCGCCTCCCGCCTGGCCTTCCGCTCCCAGTACCATCGGAGGCCAGCAGGAGGTGGAGCTCGATGGCAACCGGTAAGACCGCCCCTGACCAGGTGTGCGAGCCCGAGAGCAAGGGTCGGCGCACCCGCCGCCGGATCCTGGAGGCCGCCCGCCGCAGCTTCGGCGAACTCGGCTACGAACGCGCCACCATCCGCGCGATCGCGGCGGAGGCCGACGTCGACAAGTCCTCGGTCATCCAGTACTTCGGCACCAAGCAGCAACTGTTCCGCGAGTCCCTCGACTTCGGCATCGACATCGACTCGCTGACCACCGACGACCCGGGCCGCTCCGCCGAGAACTACCTGCGCGCCATGCTCGAACGCTGGGCCGCCGCCTCCGACAGCCCGATGGCCGTGCTCCTGCGCACCAGCATGACCAGCGAGGAAGCCGCCCAGATGCTGCGCGAGCACGTGACCTCGGTGGCGATCGACCGGATCGCGCCCGGGATCCACGGGCCGGACGCCCGCCTGCGGGCCGCGCTGGCCGGCGCGGTGATGTTCGGCATCACCGTCCACCGCCACCTGCTCCGGATGCCCGACCTGGCCGAGGCCGACCTCGACGACGTCCTCCGCCTGGCCGTACCCCTCATCCGCTCACTCCTCGACGCCGACACCGACTGACCGCGGATCCCGGGACAGGTCGGGCCGGTGCCGGCGGATCCGGTCGCCCATCGGACCGTCCTCCCACAGCGGGTCGACGACGCCAAGCGGGATGCCCAGTCTCGGTAGCCCGGTGACCGGATCGACCGGCAGCCGATCCAGATGGGATATCAACCAGCCGGGGGCGCGGGGAGAAATCTCGTATTCGCCCCAGCCGACCACACCGACACATTTCCTGGTTCCGGTCCGGATATGAGTTCCGTCGGCCCTGATGACCGTGCGAGGGCTAGGTACCCGGCTGTCCACGACATCGATGCCCTCAATGTGCCGCCAGGCCAGACGCACGCGTGACCCGTACGCGTCTTCCATCTCCACACCTTGAGCCGAGAAGCGTACGACCGTGTCAGCGGCCAACTGCCAGTATCTGGCCAGCCGCACGCCAACGGCGATCATCGTGGCCGCGGCGGCTATGACCCCCACCTCGATATCAGAGCCCGGGATGGACCTCAGCAGCAGAAATACCGGGATCAGCAGCACGAGAGGGCTGCATAAGCGGGCAGCGGCCGAGAGAGAGAATTCGCGTACTATGCGAAATTCATCCATAAACCCAAAGTGCGGCCTAGGTCATACACCTGTCAATGCGGCAACTGACCGCCCCGGTCCGTGAAGTCGGCCGCGTGGTCGGCGGCCCATTGGCGCAGTGATCGGGCCGGGGCGCCGGTGACGTCCTGGACGGTGGTGGTCAGGGTGGGCGGCGGCCCGGCGAGCATGGCGGCGTAACCGTCGAGCAGCACATCGACGAAGGAGTCGGGGAACGACTCGTCGGCCAGCAGTCGCCGGCGGGCCTCCCCACGGGTGAGCTCCCGCCAGCGCAGCGGCCGGCCCAGCGCCTCGCCGATGACGCGGACCTGGTCGGCCTGAGTGAGCACCTCGGGGCCGGTCAGGGTGTAGGTGGCGCCGTCGTGCCCCGGCTCGGTGAGGGCACGGACCGCGACGGCGGCCAGGTCGGCCTCGTGGATCAGGGACATCGGCAGCGCGCCGTAGGCCCCTTCGACGACGTCGCCCGCCCGGATCTGGTCGGCCCACCACAGCGTGTTCACCGCGAAGGTGCTCGGCCTGATCATGGTGGACTCGATTCCGCAGCCGTGGACGAGCCGCTCCTGCTCGTCGAAACCGAGGTCGGGGACGCCGCCCGTACCCAGGAAGACCACCCGGCGGGCCCGCCGCGCGACGACCTCCAGCACGGCGGGCAACTGCTTGCCGGTGTGCAGCGGCCAGAGCAGGAACACCGCGTCGATGCCGTCCAGGCAGGCCGCGATGGTGTCCGGTTCGGACAGGTCGCCGCGCACCACCTCGACGTCGGCGGGGAAACGGGCGGTGTGCGGATCGCGGGTGACCGCCCGCACGGTGTGGCCGGTCAGCTGGGAGATGATCTGGCCGCCGACGTTGCCGGTGGCGGCGAGGATGAGCATGTTCATGCCATGAGCGTCGTCTACGACCCCGTAGTCCGCCCAACCAGACGGCTAGGATCGCCGGAAACCGTCACTACACCGGGATTCATGGATGGATACTGTCGACCGCGGTCTGGTTCACGCGCTGCAGATCGACGGCCGGGCCTCGTTCAGAGCGATCGCCGACGTGCTCGAGGTCTCGGAGAACACCGTGGCCCGCCGCTATCGGCGGCTGCGCGGCCAGGGCGTGCTGCGGGTGGTGGGCCTGGTCAACGGCGGACGGCTGGGGCACACGCAGTGGACCATCCGGCTGCGCTGCACCCCGGACGCGGCCGGACCGGTCGCCAAGGCGCTGGCCGCCCGTGACGACACCTCGTTCGTGTACCTGCTGTCCGGCGGCACCGAGGTCTCCTGCACCGTGCAGACCCGCGGCACCCAGGACCAGGACGCCCTGCTGCTGGGCAGACTGCCCCGCACCAGCGGGGTCGTCTCGGTCTCCGCCCACCTGCTGCTGCGGGGGTTCGTCCTGCCGGACGGCTGGCAAGGGCTCGCCTGGCTGGCACCCGAGCAGGCCGACCGGCTGCGACCGCCGCCGGTCGAGGCCGGCGACGGCCCGATCGAGCTGGACGAGGGCGACAAGGCGCTGCTCCGGGCGCTCAACCTGGACGGCCGCGCGCCCTACGCCGAGCTGGCCGCCGCGACCGGCTGGTCGGAGACCACGGTGAAACGCCGCCTGTACGCGCTACGCAGCCAGGGAATCGTCAGCTACCAGCTCGACATACCGCCTTCGGCGGTCGGATTCGGCACCCAGGCCCGGCTGTGGATCGCCGCCCGCCCGGCCAAGGCGGTCGAGGTCGGTGAGGCACTGGCGCGGCATCCAGAGATCGCCTTCGCGTCCCTCACCACCGGCCCCACCAACCTGCTCGCGGCCCTGAACTGCCGCGACCCACTGGACCTGGGCCACTACCTCACCGAACGACTCACCCCGCTGGAAGCGATCACCACCATGGAGACCGCTCCCATCATCCGCACCGTCAAACGCGCCGGGCCGCTGCTGCTGTAGCGGAATCAGACACCGAGGGCGGAGGGCAGGCTGAGCTCCCGCAGGAACAGCGCCTCGGCGGTGGCGATGCGGCGCAGCTCCTCGAGGTCCACCCGCTCGTTGGGCGCGTGGATGGCCGCGTCCTCGTCCTCGGCCCCGAACAGCAGGATCTCCGCCGCGGGGAACTGCTTCAGCAGCGTGTTCACCAGCGGAATGGACCCGCCGGCGCCCACGTCACGCGGCGGACGTCCGAAGGCGCGCTCCATCGCCCGGTTGAGCGCCGCGCGGGCCTTGCCGCCCGAGTCGGCCTGGAAGCCCGACCCCACGGTGAAGTCGCCGAACGAGACCTGCGCGCCCCACGGCGTGACCTGCCGGAGGAATTCGACCACCGCGTTCACGGTCGTCTTGGGGTCGCCCGAAGGGGGAATGCGGACGGTGACGCGGGCGCGGGCCACGGGCTGCACGGCGTTGATGGCGCCCGACACCGGAGGCGCGTCGATACCGGTCACGGTGATGGCGTACGACGCCCACAGCCGGTCCGCCAAAGAGCCGGAGCCGACCAGCGAGGCGCCGTCCAGCAACCCGGCGGTCTTGCGGAACTCCTCCTCCGACGGTCCCTGACCGAGGAAGGCGCCCCGGGGCAGGCCCGGCACCCGGATGTCGCCGTTGTCGTCGTGCAGCGAGGTCAGCATCCGCATGAGCGCCGCGAGCGCGTCGGGGGTGGCACCGCCGAAGGAGCCGCTGTGCACCGGCTCGCGCAGGGTACGGACCTCGATGGTGAAGGCGGCCATGCCGCGCAGCGAGGTGGTGACCGCGGGGTCGCCGATCCGCGGGTTGCCGGTGTCGGCCACCACGATGGCGTCGGCCCGCAGCAGGTCGGGGTTGCGCTCGACGAACGCCTCCAGGCGCTCCCCGGCATACTCCTCCTGGCCCTCGATGAGGACCTTCACCCCGACGGGGAACTGCCGCTGGAACACGCGCAGAGCGGTGACGTGCGAGATGATGCCCGACTTGTCGTCCGCGGTGCCCCGGCCGTACAACTGGCCGTCGATCAGGGTCGGCTCGAACGGTGAAGTACGCCAGGCGGCGGGGTCACCGGCGGGCTGCACGTCGTAGTGCGCGTAGAGCAGCACCGTGGGCGCGCCGGGCGGTGCGGCCACCTCCCCGTACACCGCGGGGAAACTGCCCTCGACGGGCACCCGCTGCACGTGCGACAGCCCGGTGCTGCGCAGTAGTTCCTCGGTCAGGGCCGCGGCGGCGAGTACGGGCTCCTCGGGATGCCCGGGGAAAGCCACGGACGGGATGGCGGCGAGCCGCCTGAGGTCCTCGACGGCCTGCGGCATCGCGGCCGCGACGGCGCTCTCGATCTGTTCAGGAGTCACGGACGGTCCCCCGGGGTCTTTCTCGGTAGTTGTCGCTTTCGACAGTTAACGTCTCATTGGATCACAGAAGGCTCCACAGCGCGTGAAACAGGCATGACCCGCGCGCCAATCTACCTGCGGATTTCGTGGCTGTTACATACCGTTCCTGCGGATCTCGGATTTCTTGCATACTGTTGCGACGCTTTCGCTTGGCAAACCCGAGGTGAACATGCAGACTGTGGGGAGATCGGACACGAGGGAAGATAATCATGACGCAGCCGGAAAACGAGATTCTCAAGGCCGCGCAGGACCACCTGTGGTTGCACTTCACGAGGCACAGTGCGTACCAGCAGGCAGAGATCCCGACCATCGTTCGCGGTGAGGGCTCCTATATCTACGACATCCACGGCAAGCGCTACCTGGACGGCCTGGCCGGACTCTTCGTGGTCCAGGCCGGTCACGGCCGGAGCGAGCTGGCCGAGGCGGCCGCCAAGCAGGCGCAGGAGCTGGCCTTCTTCCCGCTGTGGTCCTACGCGCACCCGAAGGCGGCCGAGCTGGCCGAGCGGCTGGCGAGCCTGACCCCGGGCGACCTCAACAGGGTCTTCTTCACCACCGGCGGCGGCGAGGCGGTCGAGTCCGCCTGGAAGCTGGCCAAGCAGTACTACAAGCTGGTCGGCAAGCCGCTCAAGCACAAGGTCATCAGCCGCAACATCGCCTACCACGGCACCCCGCAGGGCGCCCTGTCGATCACCGGCATCCCGGCGTTCAAGCAGATGTTCGAGCCGCTCGTGCCCGGCTCGGTGCGGGTGCCGAACACGAATTACTACCGCGCCGACGAGATCACCGGCGTCAAGGGGATGAGCCCGGAGGAGTACGGCATCTGGGCCGCCGACCGGGTCGCCCGCGCGATCGAGATGGAGGGCCCCGACACGGTGGCCGCCGTCTTCGCCGAGCCGGTGCAGAACGCCGGCGGCTGCTTCCCGCCCCCGGCCGGCTACTGGCAGCGGCTGCGCGAGATCTGCGACGAGTACGACGTGCTGCTCGTCTCCGACGAGGTCATCTGCGCCTTCGGCCGGCTCGGCACGATGTTCGGCGGCCAGAAGTTCGACTACGTGCCCGACATCATCACCTGCGCCAAGGGCCTGACCAGCGGCTACTCGCCCATCGGGGCGATGATCGTGCACGACCGGCTGTTCGAGCCGTTCAAGAGCGGCGACGAGATGTTCGCGCACGGCTACACCTTCGGCGGCCACCCGGTCTCCGCGGCCGTGGCGCTGGCCAACCTCGACATCTTCGAGCGCGAGGACCTGCTCGGCCACGTCACCAAGAACGAGCCGCTCTTCCAGGCCACCCTCGACGGGCTCAAGGACCTGCCGATCGTCGGCGACGTCCGGGGCGCCGGCTACTTCTGGGGCATCGAGCTGGTCAAGGACAAGGCCACCAAGGAGACGTTCACGGCCGAGGAGTCGGAGCGGCTGCTGCGCGGGTTCCTGTCGAAGGCGCTGTTCGACGCCGGGCTCTACTGCCGCGCCGACGACCGCGGCGACCCCGTCATCCAGCTCGCGCCGCCGCTCATCGCGGGGCCGAAGGAGTTCGACGAGATCGGGTCGATCCTCCGCAACGTGCTCACCGAAGCGTGGGCTCGCCTCTAACGCTTTAAAGGAACGAAAGGATTCGCGATGAAGATCGGCGTGCCTGCCGAGGTCAAGAACCACGAATACCGAGTCGCCGTAACCCCGGCAGGCGTGCACGAGCTGGTCCGCCACGGCCACGACGTCACCGTGCAGCGAAGCGCGGGCTTGGGTTCGCACATCCCGGACGAGGAATACCTGGCCGCGGGCGCGAAGATCATCGACAGCGCCGACGCCGTGTGGGGCGAGGCGGAGATGGTGCTCAAGGTCAAGGAGCCGATCGCCGAGGAGTACCACCGGCTGCGCGAGGGCCTGGTGCTGTTCACCTACCTGCACCTGGCCGCCTCCCGGCCGTGCACCGACGCGCTGCTCGGCGCGCGGACGACCGGCATCGCGTACGAGACCGTGCAGGTCGGCAACACGCTGCCGCTGCTCGCCCCGATGTCCGAGGTCGCCGGCCGGCTGGCCCCGCAGGTGGGGGCGTACAACCTGATGCGCTTCAACGGCGGGCGCGGCGTGCTGCCGGGCGGCGTGCCCGGCGTGGCCCCGGCCAAGGTGGTCGTGATCGGCGGCGGCGTCTCCGGGCTGAACGCCGCCCAGATCGCCGTCGGCATGGGCGCGGACGTCACCGTGCTCGACACGAACGTCGACCGCCTGCGCTTCATCGACGCCATCTACCAGGGCCGGCTCAAGACGCTGGTCTCGACGTCGTACGCGATCGAGCAGGAGGTGCTGAACGCCGACCTGGTCATCGGCGCGGTCCTGATCCCGGGCGCCAAGGCTCCGACGCTGGTCTCGAACGAGCTGGTCTCGCGCATGAAGAAGGGTTCGGTGCTCGTCGACATCGCCATCGACCAGGGCGGCTGCTTCGAGGACTCGCGCCCGACCACGCACGCCGCGCCGACCTACACCGTGCACGGCTCGATCTTCTACTGCGTGGCGAACATGCCGGGCTCGGTGGCCAACACCTCCACCTACGCCCTGACCAACGCGACACTCCCGTACGCCGTCAAGCTGGCCGACCAGGGCTGGCGCGAGGCGCTCAAGGCCGACGCGGGCCTGGCGGGCGGGCTCAACACCCACGACGGGCTGCTCACCAACGGCCCGGTCGCGCAGGCGCTCGAACTACCGTTCACGCCGGTGGCCGAAGTCCTCGCCGCCTGAAACCCTGGCTTGGGCGTCCGATAGCGCGAGTGGCGCTATCGGACGCCGAGCCGTTGCCGCAGGTCGCGGGCCGTGGCCAGGACATGGTCGATCTCGCCGGGGCTGGGCCAGGGCGCGCTGCCCGGACGCAGCAGCGTGCCGCGTACCGACGCCAGGTACTCGATCGCGCTGGAGTGCAGGCCGCTACGCCGCACCAGCCAGCCCAGCACGTCCGCGTGGTCGTGCAGCGGCCTGGTCGCCAGGTCCCAGGTGCCGAGGATCTCGGCCAGCTCGGGTACGCCCAGCGAGAGGCCGCCCCTGCGGCCGGTGGCCGCCGCGGCCAGCTCGGCACGCGCGGCCAGCTCGGGCTCGGCCAGCCGGTTCCATGCCGGGGGCGGCGGGGCGGCCAGCCACCGCGCGGCCTCGTCCGTATCCCCGGACGCCGACAGCAGCCCGGCCAGCTCGATGGCCGCCTGGTGATGCCCGGCCAGCGCGGCCTGGCGGAACCAGTGCCGCCCGCCCGCCAGATCACCGAACTCGGCGATGAGCAGCAACCCGAAGTGGAAGGCGGACTCGGCGTCGCCGCTGGCCGCCGCCCGGCCGAACCAGTGTCCGGCCCCCGCGGGGTCGCCGAGCTCGACGCAGACGAACCCGGCCATCCGCTGATCCGCCAACCGGCCCGCGTTGGCGGCCCGCTCGAACCAGGCGCGGGCCGTACGCAGATCCCCGTGGCCCAGCGCGATGCCGCCGAGCTGCGAGGCGGCGCCCGGATGCTCGCTCCTGGCGGCCAGCCGGTAGTACGCCTCGGCACCCTCGGGGTCGCGGCTGGCCTGGAGGAACAGGCCGAGACAGTAGGCCGACTCGGCATGGCCCTCGCGCGCGGCGTACTCCCACCAGTGCAGGGTCTCCTCGTCCTCGCCCGCCGCGTACGCCAGGAAGCCCAGGTCGTGCGCGGAGGCCGCGTCGCCGTCGGCGGCCGCCCTGCGGTGCCACTCGCGCGCCGCCGCGACCTCGCCGCCGTCCTCGCAGATCAGCGCCAGTCGCCGGGCGGCCGTCCTGGAGCCCTCGCGGGCCGCGGTCTCGAACCACCTTCTGGCGGCCTCGACGTCTCCGCGCTGCTCCAGCAGCAGCGTCGCCAGGTTGACCGCGGCCTCGACGTCACCGGTGGCGGCGGCCAGTTTGTACCAGGAGACGGCCTCCTCCAGGCTGCCGTGCTTCTCGTGCCAGACACCCAGGTTGTAGGCGCTGTCGATGTTGCCGCCCGCCGCCGCCCGTTCCCACCACTCCTTGGCCGCCGAGCGATCGCCGCGCTGCGCGCAGAGCCGGCCGAGCCGGTGCGCCGCCTGCGGGTCGCCCGCCTGCGCGGCCATGAGCAGCTCAGGCTCGTCTCCCACGCGTGGCGCCGGAACGGCCGGCGCCGCCACCTCCTCTTGCCACCACGCCATGGGCACAGGGTGCCAGGTAATCGAGAGAATGCGAACAGTAATCGCCGACGCTAGGAGAAGTTGATGTACCCGCTGTACATCCCCATCCCGCATACGTAGCGAAGTGACCCTGGGCGCTGTGGCGGCAGCCGTACCGTCGTGGGCAGGGCGAAGTCCCGTCCGGCGATGGTGACCGTCCGGGTGCAGCCCTGATCGGCCAGCTTGAAGATGATGTCGACGGACACTCCGGCACGCGCGGTCACGATCCCGGGCCGGTAGCCGTCGCGCGTCGCCCAGACGGTGACCGTTTGGGCGCCCTGCCCGGCGGCGGCTGTGGATTCGGCGGCGGCCGATCCCGGTGGCGCGAGCCAGCCGCCCAGGCTGACCCCCGAGCCGACCGTCCACAGGCCGGCCACGAGCGCCGCCACCCCCGCCAGCCTGGCGAGCCTGGTCCGCGAGACCCGCCGCAGGACCCAGCCGAGCAGCGCGAAGGCGGGCGCGGTGCCGAGGACGAACCCGGCCATCACCGCCGCGCCACCCAGCGGCGAGCCACTGGAGACCGCGACCATCTCCATGCCGAGCGTCACTCCACAGGGGATGAGGATGGTCGCCGCGCCCAGCAGAGGCGCGCTGCGGGCCACGCGCCGGGGGATTTCGTCACAGCCGGACCGCCGGTGGAGCAGCCTGATCGCGTACGCGATGACCGTGATGCCCGCCGCCA
Source organism: Nonomuraea sp. NPDC049269 (assembly GCF_043197155.1). Lineage (NCBI taxonomy): Bacteria > Bacillati > Actinomycetota > Actinomycetes > Streptosporangiales > Streptosporangiaceae > Nonomuraea > Nonomuraea sp. NPDC049269. Next base: position 905,329 of record NZ_JBICSO010000003.1, on the reverse strand, counting down.
CCAGCAGCAGCGCCCGCACCTCCGGGGGCAGGCTGACGGCCGAACCGGCCAGGCCGAGCAGCACCCCGGCGACCGAGTAGGAGACCATACGGCCCGCGAGGAACCAGGCCACGAGCACCGGATCGCGCGACGGCCGCTCGCAGCCGCCCGAGGTGAGGCCCACGAGCAGGCCACCCTGCACCGCCGTACAGGACGCGGTCCCCGCCACGAGCCCGGCGACGAGTCCACTGGCGAGGAGGGCGAAAGGCTGCACGCTCAGCAGCTGCTCTGGCCGCAGAACCGGGCGATCGACTGCATACGAGCCCCCACTTCTCGACAGTCCCTAGAAGCAACTTAAGGTTGCGAACCGGATGCGGCCAGCAACAGTTTTTTCACCCACCGGGACGGTTAGCTCTTGAGTACCGACATGCGCTCGAAGTACTCGTCGTCGGTCATCTCGCCGCGAGCGTACCGCTCGGCGAGGATCCGCTCCGCCGACCCCGTCGCTCTGACCTCGGTACGCCATCGACCCTTCTGCCAGGCCCGGGCGCCCAGGGCGACGAGGGCCACCCAGAACAGACCCCAGAGAACCGGAATGATCGGCCAGAAGCCAGCGCCCCAGCCCCAATGCGTCATCGTGTTCATGCCTTCCAGGGTCGCCGCCGGATGAGCCCGGCACATCAGACCCTCGGCGCGTCCTGAGCTTCACCCAGGGGAGTGTTCGGCCTCGTTCGTCGTACACCCGAGGTGGTAGCCGGCTAGGCCCTGGCCTCGATCAGGAAACGGGTGGAGTGGGCGACGAACGGCCCGTCCTCCTGGATGCGTTCGTGCAGCTCGCGCAGCTCTTTCCGGTAGCGGTCGACCGAGAAGCCCGGCACGATCCAGATGACCTTGCGCAGGAAGTAGATCACCGCGCCGATGTCCCGGAACTCCATCCGCAGCGACTCGGCCCGGAGGTCGGCCACGGTGAGCCCGGCCTGCTCGGCCGCCGCCCTGGCCTTCTCGGGGTCGCGACTGGAGCCGTCCAGCGGGCCCAGGAAGTATTCGCTCAGCTCGACGACACTGCGCGGGCCGACCTGCTGTGAGAAGTAGGTGCCGCCCGGCCTGAGGATCCGGGCGATCTCCGCCCACCAGGTGTGTACCGGGTGGCGGCTGACGACCAGGTCGAAGGTGTCCGCGCGGAACGGCAGGCGCGGCCGCTCGTCGTCGGCCACCAGCGCGGCGCCGCGGGGGTGCAGCCGCCTGGCGGCCAGGGCGAGGTTGGGTGGCCACGACTCGGTGGCGACGGTGATCGGCGGCAGCTTCGGGACTCCGGCCAGGATCTCGCCGCCGCCGGTCTCGATGTCGAGCGCGGCCTCGGCCGTGGCCATCCGGCCGGCCAGGAGACGGGCGTACCCCCAGGAGGGGCGGGCCTCCGTCGCCCGGCCATCGAGCCAGGAGAAGTCCCAGCCGTCCACGGAGACCGATGCGGCCTCTTCGACCAGGTCGTCGAACGTGCGGTCCATCGTTCGAGCTTGTCAGGGGGGTTGCTCGCGCTCAACTCGATTTCCCCCGACCTGCATGCTTTTAGGCGGCCAGCCGATCACGTACCTCCGTGCGGTCGATGCCGAGGTGGTCGATCAGCTCCGCCACGGGATCGGGTCGTCCCTGGGCGAGCAGGGCCAGCAGGAGCTGCGCCGGTCCGGCGGTGTTCCTGACCTTGCGGGTGGTCGCCTTGATCGACTGGTTGATCGCCGCCCGCGCGCTGGAGGTCAGCGCGGTGCCCGGCACCGCCGGATGCTTGCGCGGCCGGGCCGGCGGCACCTCGCCCACGTCGATCCCGAGCGCCCGCAGCGCCGCCCGGTCGAGCTCATCGAGGGCCGCCCGCGCCCGGTCCAGATCCACGCCGAGCGCCCGGGCGGGGGCCTGACCCGGATCACGCAGCAGCCCGAGCAGCAGATGCTCGGTCCCCAGTCGCCGATCGCCGCGCTGCCTGGCCTCCTCCAGCGCCGCGGTCACGACCACCGCGAACGGGCTCTTCTCTATCCCGAACATACGAACCTCACTTTCCGTACTTCGCGTGCACCGACTGCCGTGACATGCCGAGCGCGTCGCCGATCTGCTCCCACGTCCACCCCTGCTCCCTGGCCAGGGCCACGGAGACGGCCTCGACCTGCTCGGCCAGCCGGTGCAGGGCGCCGACCGCGCGCAGTCCCATGGCGGGGTCGTTCGACTTGATGCGCTCAGAGAGTTCTCCCACGTCCACAACGTCAGGCTAGATTGACAGGGTCTGCTTTGTCAATCTAGCCTGACGGCCATGGAAGAAGTAGTGATCATAGGAGCGGGCCCCGCCGGGCTCATGCTGGCGTGCGAGCTGCGCCTGGCCGGCGTCCGTACGATCGTGCTGGAGAAGCGAGCCGAGCCCGGCGACCTCCCCAAGGCCAACGGCCTGGGCGGGCAGATCATCCGGTTCCTCGACCACCGGGGTCTGCTCGAACGGTTCAGCGCGGGCAGCCCGTTCGCCGGGCGCGCGCCGGGCTTCCCGTTCGGCTCGGTGCCCCTGAACTTCGCCGAACTGGGCGGCGATGCCCCGTTACACCTGCTGATGATCCAGCAGCCGCGCCTGGAGCGGCTGCTGGGTGAGCGCGCGGCCGAGCTCGGCGCCGAGATCAGCTGGGGTCACCGGCTGAGAACGCTCACCCAGGACGACGAAGGCATGACGCTGGAGGGTGACGGCTTCCGGCTCCAGTCCCGGTATGTCGTCGGCTGCGACGGCGGCCACAGCCTGGTGCGCGAACAGGCGGGCATCGGCTTCCCCGGCACGACGGACGACGAGGTGATGCTGCTCGGCCACTTCAAGGCGCCTCATGCGTCCTTCTTCGACAGCCCGCAGGTCAGTGGCCTGCAGCCGGGCTGGAACCGTACCCCGAACGGCCGCCTGCTGCTCACCTCGCTCCGGCCCGGCGTCCACATCGTCGGCGTGCGCGAGAAGATCGTGGGCGTACGCGAAAAGGGTGCGGCGGCTGCGTCGGCCGTCACGCTGGCGGAATTCGAGGAGGCGGTGCGCCGGGTCATCGGCGTCGACCTGCCGCTCGGCGAGCCCATCTGGCTGTCGAGCACGGTCTCGCAGGCCCGCCTCGCCGACCGCTACCGCGAGGGCCGGGTGTTCCTGGCCGGTGACGCCGCCCACCTGTTCCCGGCGGGTGGCTCGGCCCTGAACGTCGGCCTGATGGACACCGCCAACCTCGCCTGGAAACTGGCCGCCCACCTGCACGGCCACGCGCCGACCGGCCTGCTCGACACGTACGAGACCGAACGCCGCCCGGTGGCCGCCCACACCCTGCGCCACACCCGCGCCCAGGCGGCCCTGGAGCGCCTCACCGGCGAGGACGGCACGGCCCTGCGCGACCTCCTCACGGAACTGCTCACCTTCGAGCAGCCCCTGCGCCACCTCGGCGAACTGCTTCAGGGCTCCGACGTCCGCTACGGCACAGCGTCCCACCCACTGACCGGCCGCTTCGCCCCCGACCTGGCACTGACCACCGTGGACGGACCTGTCCGCGTGGCCGAGCTCATGCGACCGGCCGGCTGGCTACTCCTCGACCTACGCCCCACGCCCTCGGACCCGGGCGAACTCGTCAGCCAGCGTCCGGTGGGATCGGACCTGGGCGAATCGGTCAGTCAGCGTCCTGCGGCGTCGGACCTGGGCGACCTGGTCCGCGATGGCCGCCTCCGAGTCGTCGTCGCGCACTGTGCGGCCCCGCCCGCCGACGCCCTGCTCATCCGCCCCGACGGCTACGTGGCCTGGGCGGGCACGGACGGCCTGCCCGAGGCGGTGACCACCTGGCTCACCCCTTGACCTGCTGGTCGCTCGCGACCACCTCGTACACCCCCGCCCTTGGACGTCAATGAGCGACGGCCATGCCGAAGGGCACAGGGCCGAGCGCGCGGACGAGGCCGCCGACCATCAGCAGGAACGCCTCCGGCCCCCGCGCCGTCTCCACCCCACCGAGGTCGATGATCCACTCTGGCGCCCAGCCCAGCTCGGCCAGCAGCCCGCCGACGACCTTCTTGGCGTCGGCGTCGTCCCCGGACAGGAAGGCGGTGGGCGGCATGGCCGGCAGGGCCGGATCGGCCATGACCGACGAGTGCATGGTGTTGAGCGTCTTCACCACGCGTACGTCCGGCAACGCCCGCTGGATCTCCTCGGCGAGACTGCTGCCCGGATAGAGGAGCGCCGACGCGAAGCCGTACGAGTCGGATTCGGTGGCGTTGGCGATGTCGACCAGCACCTTGCCCGCCAACTCCGCCGCTAGCCCGGTCAGCACCTCCACCGACACCTCGCCGGGCAGGGCATTGATCACCACCTCCGCCGACCCCGCCGCCGCACGCAGACCAGCGACTCGCACTCCGAAGTCAGCGGCGACCTTGTCCGGGGCACGAGAGCCCACAATGACCTCGTGCCCCGCGTCGCGCAGCCTGCCGGTAAGGGCCCGGGCCACATTGCCCGAGCCGAGGACGGTGATCGTCGTCATGCTCTCTTCACTCCTTGACCGGGCGGGATTCGCCCTGTTCATGAGCGAAGTTAGGCGGTGCTACGGTCGAACGGCAGTACGCACTTCAAAGTGTCCAGCGCACGCGAAGGGATGCCATGACCACGCGCACCGCCGCCCAGCGGCGCGTCGACGGCCGGGACTCCTATCAGGCCCGCTTCACCGCCTGCCCGGTCAACCGGCTGATCGACCGCATCGGCGACAAGTGGGTAGCCGTCCTGCTCAACGAACTGGCCGACGGCCCACGCCGCTACGGCGACCTGGCCCGGACGATCGCGGGCGCGAGCCAGAAGATGCTCACGGAAACACTGCGCCGCCTCGAACGCGACGGCCTGATCTCACGTACGGTCACCCCCGCGGTGCCGGTACGCGTCGACTACGCGCTCACCGAACTGGGCCGGAGCCTGCTACCGGTGATCGAGGTCATGAAGCAATGGGCCGAGGAGAACATCGACCGGATCGACAGCGCCCGCGAGGCCTACGACACACGCGACCGCTGAAACCCGGAGCAGGCCGGGGCTGACGTCATCCGATCCGGACGATGCTCTTGCCGTGGGTCGCTCCACCGGCGAGATCGGCGATGGCGGTCCCGACGTCGGCCAGCTCGTATTCGGCGGTGATATCGATGCCGACCGTGCCGTCCCCGACCAGTTCCAGCGCGCGGCGTACGCTGTCGGCGAGCCGCTCGGGATGGGTCTGGCTGAGCAGGTTGCTGTTGTAGGTCAGCATCGACCTGCCCTGCATGAGCAGATCGTTGACCGAGACCGAGACCGGCTCGAAGGTGGCGATGTTGCCGTAGACCACGATCCGGCCGTGCGCTGCCAGGCGTTCCAGGTTGGCCAGCCGGGTCTGGCCGCCGATGGGATCGAGAATCACATCGAAGTGCTCCCCGTCCAGAGCCTGGGGGAACTCCTCGCGGCTGAGCACCCGGTCATAACCGAGCTGCCGCGCGTACTCGACCTGTCCCGGATTGCCCACGACACCTACGATCCGCCCCGCGCCGGCGGCCCGGGCGAACTGCCCCGCGAGCGTACCGACCCCGCCGGCTGCCGCGTGGATCAGCACGCTCTGGCCCGGTCGGACTCCCGCGACAGTGTTGATCAGGTCGTAGGCGGTGGAGGTGACCCAGCCGAACGCGGCGGCGGTCCGCGAGTCCACGGTGGGCGCCGCGATCGCCAGCACCGAGGAGACGACGACGACCTCCGCGAAGCCGCCCGAACTGGTCAGCGCGATGACCTGCTCACCGACGCGTGCCGGATCGACACCCTCGCCGACCGCGATGACCTGCCCGGACGCCTCGAAGCCGGGCACGAAGGGACGAGGAGCCGGGAAGTGACCGTCACGGATAAGCACATCCCCCCACTGAACACCCGCATAAGCGACCCGGATCGCCACCTCCCCGCGCTCCGGGACTGGCTCGGCGATCTCGGTCACGCGGAGTTGGTCATCGGTGGCGAGCACTGCAGCCTTCATTGTTCACAACCTTCTTGCTCGACTCAGTATCCTGATACTCGGAAGCTAGCGAGTCTCAGGTAACTGAGTCAAATGAGGAAGCTGTGACGAACGTGGCCGAGGTGTCCGCCGAGGAGTACCTATGCACAAGGATCCGCCGCGCCGAACAGGCGCTGATGGCCCATCACGAAGCCGTCCTGCGTACCTACGGGCTCACCATGACCCAGTACGCGGTGCTGCTCACCCTCTCCCGCGATGACGGCATGTCCGGCGCCCAACTGGCTCGTGCCTGCGGCGTCACCCAGCAGAGCATGGCCACGGTCCTCACCGGCATGCAGGCCAAGGGACTCATCGACCGGCAGCCATCACCCGTGCACGCCAAGGTCATGATCGCCGATCTCACCGACGCCGGCCGGAGCCTCCTCGACAAGGCCTACCAAGAGGTCAACGTGCTCGAGAAAGCCTTCGTCGACAAGTTCACCCCGGCTGAGCACAGGCAATTCTGTGACCTCCTCGATCGAGCCACAGAAACGCTGGTCGAACAGACCCTCCGACCCCCGAAGCCAGCGTCCCCTCGCCCTCCATCGACCTGAGCGAGCCAAGGCGCCTAATGGCGCGACAACACAACGGTGCACGCGTCTTGGAGGTTCAGAAGCGACGCGCCGGCAAATGGGTCAGCGAGCCCCCGTATTTCACGGCGCGCAGCACGGGCGCCGTCTCCAGGTGGTGAATGCCGTGCAATGGCGCCACCCGGCTGGTGAGGTAGTCGTACAACGCTGCCCCGTCCTCGCAGGACACGCTCATGCACAGGCCGGAAGATCCGGTGGTGGCCACGACGAAGGCGGTTCCGCGGTGACCGGCCAACGCCTGCCCTATGGATTGGAGACTTGCGGGCGAGACGGTGAGCCAGATGATGGTCCGCAGTCCGAGCCCGAACAACTGCGGGTCGAACTCCACGTCGAAATACATGGCGCCGCTCAGGCGCAGCGCGGCCATTCTGCGCCGCAGTGTGATCGGGGGCGCGTCACCCCGACGTGGGAGGAGACCAAGCAGGTGTTCGCCAGGGCCGCCGGGTTCGATGTCACCGCCGGCAGGCCCGTGTGGATCAGCCGTTTCGGCAATACCGTTCGCCAGGCCACGGCGTACGGGCAGGGCCGGGTCCTGCTGGCGGGCGACGCCGCGCATACCCTGCTGCCGGCCGGCGGTCAGGGGCTCAACCTGGGTGTGCAGGACGCCGTCATCCTCGGCTGGAAGCTGGCGGTCGAGCTGTGCTGCTGGGCCCCGCCGGTACAGCCATCAGGTACGACGTCGGCCCGGGTGACCATCCGCTGACCGGGTGCCGTCTGCCGTACCGGCCACTGACCGTCGAGGGCGAGCGGACCGACACCATGCGGTTGCTGCACCGGGCCCGGGGCGTGCTGCTCGCGCTCGCTCCTGGGCCGTGGGCGGTGGCGGACGGCTGGACGGACCGGATCGAATCGTGCGCGCCCGCGCACTGGACGCCGATGCGGGGTACGCCTGCGCGCTGATCCGCCCTGACGGCCACGTGGCCTGGGCCGCGGCAGCGGAGGATCCTGACGTGGGCGGCCTCAACACCGCCCGGCACCGCTGGTTCGGTGCGCCACGAGGCGAACGAGCGACGGACAGGATGAGCGAGTGCCCTGTCGAGCTATGATCGACGCAGTTCCCAAGCTGATGCGCGGGTTCGACTTTCGTCACCGTTTCATTGTTCGCCGATCCTCGATGTCCGCCTCAAGCGAGGGAGACCGGCATGGAAACTCCGTCCTGGTTCGAGTCTCTTCCCGAAGTGATGGGTGAGGCCGAATACCGCGCGCTGCCTGAGGACGTCGCCAGAAGCATCGAGGTCGTTCACGGCCATGTGATCAAGTGCGAGTCGCCGGCTCCGCAGCACAACCGGATCGCACGTCGCCTCGCCAGTTCGTTGGAGACCGCGCGTTCCGCCAGCGGTCCATGCATGAGTGTCGAGACCGACATTGATGTAGTGCTCTGGCGGGTTCCCAAGTTCACCTTCCGGCGTCCGGATGTCGTGGTCTATAAATGCCTGGACGATCCCGGCCAGAAGCCCGAGGCATCGGAGACCCTCGCGGTTGTCGAGGTGTCCTCTCCGGGCACAGTCCGTGAAGACCTCACCGACAAGCGCATCCAGTACGCGGCCTCTGGCATCCCGCTCTACCTCCTGATCATGCTCGACGAGAAATACGAGATCGTTGAGGTGAAGGAGTTCCACCTCGACGCCGTCGCTTCGGAGTACCGGCTCCATCAGGTGCACAGGTCTGAACTTGAGCTGGAACTCCCCATCCGGGCCACCATCCCGTTCCTCACCCTGACCGCCCCCTGACGCGCGACTGATGGAGGAGCTCACTATTCAGCGGTGATGCGGCGAGCCAGCGCCTCGCCGGCGGGTCGGCCGGCGACGAAGGCTCGGAGGAACGCGGTGATCGCGTCGAGGTCGTGGCCTTCGGCCGCGGCGTCGATGGATCGGTAGAGGTCGTCTTCGATCTCGATGATCTGCCGGGCGAGGCGCTGTCCCTCTTCGGTGAGGGACAGTTCGATGTGGCGGCGGTCGTGCGCCGACACCTGACGGTCAACCAGGCCCACGGACGTGAGCCGATCGACCAGGCGGCTGGGGCTGTTGCCGCTCTCGCAGACCAGCAGGTCGCCGAGGCCGTTGAGGGTGAGCGATCCGCGATCCCGCAGGATGCGGATCACTTCGGCCTGAGAGGGGGTGATGCCGAGCGGGCGCAGGGCTTGGGCGAGCAGCCGGTTGCCTTCTCGCTGGGCGGCCAGGATCAGGTATCGGAGTTCTTCAGCCGGTCGCACGCGAACGTACCTCCTGATTCCTGGAGAAGGACCCGCTCACGGCGGCCAGACGTGCGGCCGCTCCAGGATCGTGCGCCGGCAATATCACCAGACCCGGGTTCCGCTCCCGCAGGGTGTTGATCGCCTTGGTGGTGTCGCTCAGTTGCCGCTTCTCCCCGACTCCCGGGACCAGGCTCTCCCGCAGCAGGCGAGCGTCGTACGTCAGGTCGCCGACCATGAGCAGCGGCGGATGTCCGGCTCCGCGGACCAGCAGTGACAGCGACCCGGGAGTGTGGCCGGGAGTGGGGAGCAGGACAAGGTCACCGTCGCCGAACAGGTCGTGGCCGGCCGTGAAGGGCGCGAGCCGGGGGTCGTCGACAGGGCCGGGATCGACCCGGCGCCAGCGCAGTCCGGGCAGGTCGATGTGAGAACGCAGGAGTCCGCGCAGTTCGGGCAGGGGCGCTTGGAAGGACCGCCATTCCTCGCCGCTGACCACGATCTCGGCATGGGTGAGCTCGCGCAGGCCCCCGATGTGATCCTGGTGCAGGTGGGAGAGTACGGCCGTGTGCACGTCGGCGATGTCGTAGCCGATGGCGGCAAGTCGGCCCCTGAGGGTGTCGGCGGGGCCGATGTCGAAGCGTGCCAGCCTGTCGTACATCACGCCGGTGATGCCGCCGGGAAAGTAGCCGGGGTCGGTAACCGACGCGCGGTCCTGACCGGTGTCGAACAGCACCAGCCCATCGTCGCGCTCGATCACGTAGACGTTGATCGGCAGCGGCGGGGTCCAGTTGCGCGAGGTGAACAGCCACCAGTACATCGGCTTGCGGGTGGGGCCCACGTGCTCGGGGTGGATCGACACGCTTCCCGTGCTGACCACCGACACCTGCTTGATCGTGCTCGTTTCGTTCCTCATGCAGATTAGATTACACGACATGTATGTCGTGTCAAATGTTTTGCTGTCTGAGGCGCTGGGGCCCCGGTCCACCCGCGCTGCGGAGGGTGGGTGGACCGGGGTAGGGGGGTAGCTGTCAGGCGCAGGTGTAGCCGGACGGAAGTGCGGTGTTGCCGTTCGGGCGGGTCGCCTGGAGGCCGACGCTGGTGGTGCTGGCTCCGGGGGCGAGGGTGCCGTTGTGGCTGACGTTCCTGATCGTCACGGTCTGTCCGCTGACGGTGACGGCGCCGTTCCACGAGCCGGTCAGCGTGTGCCCGGGCGGCAGGGTGAAGGTGGCCGTCCATCCGGTGATCGTCGAGGTGCCGGTGTTGGTGATGGTCAGGGGCTGGATGACGTACCCGGTGCTCCACTGGGTCTGTACGGTCGGAACCGCCGTGCAGGTTCCGGTGGACGGGCCGGTTTGGGTGGTGACCTCCGCGGTGTTCGAGACCGGCGAGGTGTTGCCCGCGGCGTCCCGCGCCCTGACCTGGTAGCGGTAGGTGGTGCTCGGGGTCAGGCCCGTGTCGCTGAACGAGGTGGTGGTCGAGGTGCCGACCTGGGTGAACGTGCCACCGCTCGCGCCGGGCGCGCGCAGGATGTCGTAGCCGGCGACGCCGTTGTCGTCCATCGAGGCCGTCCAGCTCAGGTTCGTGCCGGTGGACGTGGTTCCCGAGGCCGCCAAGCCGGCCGGGGTCGTCGGCGGGGAGGTGTCGCTGGAATTGTTGAGGGTCGGGGTCTGCCAGTTTCTCCACTCGGACAGATTGCCGAGCGCCTTGGCCGAGATCCTGATCGCGCCAGGAGCACTGCCCGTCTTCAGCATGAACTTCTGGATGTTCTGCTGCAACGGGGTCCGCCATTCAGGTCTGTTGGCGCAGTGGTTGCCGTCCTGAATGTCGGACCAGTAGGTGAGGTTGTCTCCCGCACCGAGCGCTTTGTAGACCTCCGCTCCACCCAGGGCCGCGACGCTCGCGGACTTGGGGCCGAGATTAACAATGTGGGGATTATCCATGATGAACAGTCCGCGGGGCGCGACCATGGCCACCATTTCATGTGTGTCCACCGGCAGCCTGTTCGGGTTGCCGGTGAAGGAGCCGAACGCGTCGCCCAGCCACGGCTGCTCTCCATAGGCGCTGCTCAGACTCTGGGCGCCTTCCCCGGGGATCCCGCGGAAGATGGGAACACCGGCGCTACCCGACTCGATCGGCATGGTCAGTGCGATGCGCTGATCGAACGCGCCGATCACGAAGGCGCCCTTTCCGAACCGCGAGCATCCCGTGACGCCGGTCGCATCCGCTTTGAGAATGCTGCCGTCCGACTGCTCGATGACGTCGATGATTCGGCTCACACCCCAGGCCCAGGCGAGCAGCAGTCCGGTGCTGCTTGAGGAGCCGTAGATGCTGTAGAACGCGCCTTGCTTGTTGTTGCGTGGCGTGCCCTCTCGCCCGACCGCGTAGGGGTCGTAGTTGATGACGGCGGCACCGGCCGCGCTGATGGCGGCCGTGTCCGCGCCGAATCCGCCCAGGACGACGACGGCCGGGAAAGGTCCGGAACCGCTCGGTAGTGAGACGCTCGCTGAGAAGCCGGCGCTTCTGCCGTTGTGGTTCACGTTCACGGTGATGCCGGTTCTCGAGACCGTTCCCGTGACGCTCGCCGGCTTTCCGGGCTTCTCGCCGTAGACGAACCGCTCCGCCAGCTTCTTGATCTCTTCCCGTCGGCACCGCCACTCGGACTTGGCGGAGATGCGCGTACCGTCCAGCTTTTTGAAGGGATCAGGAAGCTTGGAGTTGGTCGGTAAGGATCCTTCGTCGGGCAGGCCGGTCACTGCGCAGTCGGCACCTTCGTCCTCAACTCCACCAGCCGCGGCGGCCACGGTGGATGGTGCCGCCACCGCTCCAGCGACCGAGAGCGCCACCGCTACCGCCAGCGCCATGGAGCGGACCGAGCTGATGATCACCAGGGCTCTCCCTTCCGCGTGGGGTGTTGGCGACGAGTCTGGGAATCCGCCCGAAACATGTCAACGTATGTGCCGAAATATTTCGGTGATTGGCATCGTGTCGTTCCTTTGAGCTGGAGATACGTTCGTTCTGGATGTCAACACTTTCGGAAATTAGCTGAAAACGGGCGGGTTCTATGCGGTCAGCCCTGTCATTCCGAAACTTTCGCCGAGACCGGGCCGTAGTAGGCATCGGCCGCTATGACGATTCGCATCATCCCGCTGATTGATCCTCAGCTCTCGTCATCCAGTCGGCGCCTCGCCTGGCTGGCCACGTGATCGCGCAGGCAGAGCCGGATTCGCCGGGAGACGCCTTCCTGTCGGCGCGTGGCTTCCGCAGGGTTTTGACCTTGACCTACACGCGGCTGCCGCCGGCACAGACGGACCTCGTCGAGCTCACGGAGATCGTGCACAGCCCGGATCCCGGCTACCGCCTGGTCGTGACCGGCTCCATACCGTCGCCGCCATCGGTTCCATCGCCGGATTCACCGAGTTGGTCGTCCCGGGAGACGGCCAGCACTACTCCACCGGAGTGCTCCCCGAACATCGCGGGCACGGCCTGGCCCGCTGGATGAAAGCCGAGGCCATCCGGCAGGCACGCGAGCGCTATCAGGACCTCGACGGCCTGCCGACCGAACCTCTGACACATAGGGGAGGTCACGCATCGTCCGGCAGCGGTTCGCCGGTCTCCAGCAGCGACTTCAGGCTCGCCACCACGTTCGGCCAGCCGTGGCTGACCATCTCGGCCATGCTCGATCCGGGCTCGAAGCCGTCGTGCACGACGGTGAGCTTCACGACCTGCGCGGCGGCCTTCTCGATCGTGAAGGTGACCTTCGAGCGGGCCTCGCCGGACAGCCGGGCGAGCAACTCCTCGTCCCAGCCGAAGCGCTTGGCGAGTTCCGGGGTGATGGCGTGCCAGGTGTAGGAGAGCCGGTTGTAGGGATCGGCCTCCAGCACGACCTGCTCCGGGTCGCTGATCAGCACGCCGTGGTTGTCCCAGGTCATCGGCGAGCCGGCGGACCAGTCCGTAATGAGCTCCGTGGCCCAGTAACGGCGGGTGAAGGCGGGCTCGGTCAGCGCCTGCCAGAGCTTCTGCGGGGTGGTGCGGATGTAGGTGGTGTAGACGAAGGTCGGCGCGTCCATCGGGGTCTCCTCCAGGGCGAGTTTCAGGTCCGCCAGGGCTTGGACCCTGGCCCGGTCGTAGCGGCTGATCCACCGGTGGGCGATCTCGTGCACGGGCGCGGCGTTGAGGTAGTGCAGCTTCTCCCGGCCCCGCCGCACGGTGGCGACGAGCCCGGCCTCCTCCAACACCGCGAGGTGCTTGCTGACGGACTGCCTGGCCATGTCGAGTCCGGCGCACAGCTCGCGCAGCGTCTGCCCGTTGCGGGCGTTGAGCGAGTCGAGCAGCGCGCGCCGGCTCGGATCGGCCAGTGCCTTGAACACCTCGTCCATGCCCGTCCTCGTATCCGGGTTGCCGTCTGTTGATATGCAGCCTTGCGGCTGCCTTTAATTTAGGCAGCCAGATGGCTGCATGTCAAGACGCGCGGCCCTGTGGCCCCGCCGCTGAGGTGCGAGATCCGTGCCGGTCTCTTGGAATCAGACCTTGGGAGACGGTCTGTCGCGCCAGGCTGCCCGCCGGTTCGGCGGGCCAGGCGCTGGGGTGGCCGAGTCAAGGCCGCGGTTGGACATGTTCGGCACAGCCGTGCAGCGACGGCAACCCCGTCGCGAGAGCGGACGCCGTGATCGCGGCCGACGGCATCAGCAGCAAGCTGCGCGCACAGCTCTTCCCCGGCCACCCCGGGCTGCGGCGGACCGGCCGGATGGACCTGCGCGGCATGCTGCCCCGTCCTGCCGGCCTGGCTCCAGACCTGTTCACCAGCCAGTTGGTCGACCGCCGCTACGGGGCGATGTTCGGCCTGTTCCCCGTTGGCGAGGACCGCCTGTACTGGTTCAGCGACTCCGTCCTGCCCGCCACGCCGCCTGACCCGAACGAGGCACGCCGGCACATGCTGTCGCTGATGGCCGACTGGCACCCCCTCGTCACCGCGCTGATCGAGGCCACCCCGCCCGACGACATCTACGTCGACCTGATCGCCCGCCTGGCCGAACCTCTGCCCTCGTTCGTGGCCGGCAGGATCGCGCTCCTCGGCGACGCCGCGCATGCCATGCCACCCGACCTCGGCCAGGGCGCCAGCCAGGCCTTCGAGGACGCGGCCGCACTGAGCCGCCACCTGACCGGCGCCGAGCCGGCAGATGTCGCCGGACAGCTCCTGCACTACGACGCCGAGCGCAGACCCAGTGCCAACCGGATGATGCGGGCGGCGCTCCGGCAATCGCGGCTGACCTCCCAGACCGGCGTCGCCGCGTTGCTGCGCGACACGTTGCTGCGTGCCATACCGTCCCGACTGGCCACTCGGCAGCTTGCCGCCCTCTGGCGCGCCCAGTAGGTCGAGCTCTGGGATTGGCGCGCTTTGAGGTACGGGAGATCGCGGCGCACCCGATCGTATTCGGCGCTCGATCGCCGCAGCTCGCGCCACTGCTGCGCGCTGGCCCACGCCATCGACTGTCGCAAGCCGACACCGAAACTCTCAGCCCTACGTCGAGTCGAGGATGTCCTGCCGTTCGGATCAGCCCTGACGCATGGCACGTCTGATGCCGAGGGCGGCGGTGATCAGCCAGACGATGAACGTCACCGCCATGAGGCGCTCTCCGAGTCCGGTGGCTGAGCGGTTGCCGAACAGGCCGCCGAGCTGGTTGTCGAGGATGCCGGTGGCCCAGAAGAGCGCATAGCCCGCCGGCGGAAGGAAGGCCAGTCCGTTCAGTCTCGTGGTGCTCGTGGCCGTGAGGATCGGGCGGGTGAGCAGCGGCCCGGTGAGGGCGAAACAGGTGAACGCCAGGATGCCGGCCGCCGCGTGGATCACGCCCGAGGTGGTCACGAATCGGGGATCGGTCGGGTCGATGGGATCAGTCGGGAACGCCCCGACTACCACCATGCCGAGTCCGGCGGCGGCCAGCAAGGTGAGGCCTGCGCGTGGTCGGGGCGACGGCAAGGTTGCGGCGATCGCGGCGGTGAGGGCGAGCACTCCCAGCCCGAATGCCAGCGCGGCAAAGCTGAGTAACCAGCCGTAGGGCCCCAGCACATACTCGCTGACGGTGATGCTGATCGGATCCCTGCCCGGGTCGATGACGTGCAGGCTCGCGACCAGGCCCACGAATACGAGAATTCCCGCGATGCCGGCCTCCGCCAGCTTCGCGACGTCCGTGCGCCTGCGTTGCTCGGGGATCTCGTCGGTGGTCGTCATGAGCATGGCTCCGTTCGAAGTCTGTCTACGATGTAGACGCAAGCTACAGTGTAGACACGCGCTCTGTGACATCGGCAAGGAGAGCCATGATGATCGACTCGGTTGATGTGCCCGGCGCGCGACTGCACGTCGAACGTGCCGGTGACGGCCCCGCACTGCTGCTGATCTCCGGTGGCGGAGGCGAC
Source organism: Nonomuraea sp. NPDC049269 (assembly GCF_043197155.1). Lineage (NCBI taxonomy): Bacteria > Bacillati > Actinomycetota > Actinomycetes > Streptosporangiales > Streptosporangiaceae > Nonomuraea > Nonomuraea sp. NPDC049269. Next base: position 890,135 of record NZ_JBICSO010000003.1, on the reverse strand, counting down.
GCCGGTATGTACGCGGACGTGGTCCCGCTGCTGGCAGGGACGTTCACCGTGATCACCTACGACCGGCGCGGCAACTCCCGCAGCCCGTTCACCGAACCGGATGCCTCGATCGCGATGGCCCGCCAGGCCGACGACGCCGCCGCCATCCTCGATCACTACGGCCTGGAGCGCGTCTACCTCTTCGGCAACAGCGGCGGCGCGACCATCGCCCTGGAGATGGTCGCCAGGCATCCCGACCGCCTGCTGGGCGCGGTCGTGCACGAGCCGCCGCTGGTTCAACTCCTCCCGGCAGACGCTCCCGAGCGGCGGGAGATCGAACGCATCGGCCGACTCGGCCGGGACGGGCACCTGATGCGGGCCTATGCGGCGTTCGGCGCGATGACGCTGCCCAACCCGCCGCGGATGTTCCTGTCACCCACCGGCCAAGCCGTCATCGCCGCCGGAACCCACCTCATGCTCGCCGCCGGCGACCTGGCACGGAAGCTCAACCGACGGGAGCCGGACGCGATGACCCGCCAGCTCCGCAACGCGGAGCTGGCCTTCCGCCGCGAGTTGCCGGCGTGCTGCTTCGACTACCGGCCCGACCTGGCCGCGCTGGCGGCCACCACGGCACCGTGGTGCCTGGCCACCGGGCGCGACAGCGTCGGCAAGCCTTACCACACTCCCGCGCACGTGCTGTCGGAGCGCCTTGGCATACCCTGCCAGGAGTTCCCCGGCGGCCACCTCCCGTTCATGCAGCATCCGGAAGAATTCACCAAGACACTCACCACGATCCTGGAGGGCTTCCCAGCATGACGGCCGACCCCAGCCCGCCGGGCAGGCTGCCGGAGCCACCCAGCCGGCCCACCCTCACCCGCGAATACCTCGCCGTCGCCGCGCTCGCCCTCATCGACAGCCACGGCCTGCGCAAGTTCTCCATGCGCAAGCTCGGCACCGCGGTCGGCTTCGACCCGATGGCCGTCTACCGCTACTACGACGACCAGGAGGCGCTCTTCGACGGCGTCGCCGAGGCGCTGTTCACCGAGATCGACGTCGACACCCTGCCCTGGGACGGCTCCTGGCAGGAGTTGGCGCGCGAATACTGCATGCGGTTGCGCGACACCCTCCTGCGCCACCCCCACGCCGTGCAGGTGTTCGCGACCCGTCCGGTACGCTCACCCACCTCCATCGACACCGGCGTCAAGATGCTCACCAAACTCCACGCCGACGGCATCTCCCCGGCAGACGCCCTCCGCATAGCCCGCTGCCTGCGCGAGTTCACCATCGGCCACGCTCTGGCCATCTCCGTGATCAAGCTCGGCGCAGAACGGCGCAGCCGCAAACCACGGCCCGACAGCCCCGACTACAATCTGCTCGCCGAAGCCGCCGACGCCACCACCCTCGACGACCACTTCGAGATCGGACTCACCGCCATCCTGCACGGCTTCCAGCACTCCGCCGACTGAGAAGGCCGCCTCCACACACGGATGTTCAAGCCCCCAGACCTTCCCAGGGCTGCTCCACCGCCACGCGGGCTGATCACCAAGGTCATGATCACCGGTTCAGGAATAGGCACCAAGGGTTATGGGGATCCCTCGCTAACCTCCACGAAAGCGCCTCAAGCCGCTGGAACTGGCACTCCGCTGGCGCCAAGCCGCTGAACACGGCCAGGGCGGGCGGCTCTACGGCGCGTAGTCGGGTTTGGAGCCCTCATTCGAGGTTGTTTCGGGGCCTGGTGGTGGTGTGCGGAGTTGTCTGTCTTGTGTCCGCTTATCGGGGGCCCGCAGTACGATCCGCAGCACTTGGACAGCGCGGTTCTGGCGCTTGGCGGAGGGGGCCCACAGGGCGGTCAGACCTGCTGCTACAACGATGATCGCCAAGGCGAGTGGCAGTACCGAGGCACTTAAGCCCACTGTCTTGAAGAAGTCGAGCACTGACGGCCTCCTGGCAGCGCGAAGCTTGCCAGAGGTCTCTCCCGCCCGGTTCAGGTGAGGATCAGCAGCCCTGGGGCACCGTTGTCAACGGTCAAGTGCGTTTTTTGCCTGGCCACGGGCATGCTTCGTCGGCGGAATCCAATGGTTCCTATGCCGAGGGCCCGACGGGTCAGGGCGGTAGCCCGGGCGAAGCGTCTCGGGAGGGCGCCCGAGCGGAGCGAGGTCCATGCTTTTGTGGGGGTGTGGGGGGCGCGGAGCCCCCCACTGAACACAGTCTGAGTCCCATTGCGCGAAGCGCCGACCAGGCGAAGGCCTTGCGTTCAGAGCCACCCGGGTTTCACCAGGCCGGATTCGTAGGCGATGACGACGAGTTGGGCGCGGTCTCGGGCGTGGAGTTTCATCATGGCTCGGCTGACGTGGGTTTTTGCCGTCGCGGGGGACATGAAGAGGTTCGCGGCTATTTCGTCGTTCGTTTTGCCGGTGCCCACCAGGGACAGGACCTCGCGTTCGCGGTCCGTCAGTTGGTCCAGGTGGTTGGTGGCGGAGGGTTCCTTGGCGCGGGTGGCGTACTCGGCGATCAAGCGGCGGGTGACGCTGGGGGACAGGAGGGCTTCGCCGGCCGCGACCACGCGGACCGCCTGGATGAGTTCGGCCGGTTCCGTGTCCTTGACGAGGAAGCCGCTGGCGCCGCCGCGCAGGGCCTCGAAGACGTACTCGTCCAGCTCGAAGGTGGTCAGGATGATGACGCGCGGGCCCGGTGGCATCTGGCGGGTGGCGGCCAGGCCGTCGGTGCCGGGCATGCGGATGTCCATGAGCACCACGTCCGGCGCGTGCTCGCGCGAGAGGCGTACCGCCTCGGCGCCGTCGGCGGCCTCCGCGACGACCGTCATGTCGGGCTGGGCGTCGAGCAGGGCTTTGAAGCCGGCCCGTACCAGTGCCTGGTCGTCGGCGAGCAGGAGCTTGATCATGAGGTCTCCTCTGCGACGGCTGTCATGTTGAGCGGGGCCAGGTTGATCACGAGGTCTCCTCGGGGAAGGGCAGTTTGGCCTCGACCTGGAAGCCGTTGCCGACCGGGCCGGCGGTCAGGGTGCCGCCGAGGGCTGAGGCGCGTTCGCGCATGCCGGGGATGCCGTTGCCGCTGCCTGATTCGGCCAGTACGGCCGGCTTCGTCGCGCCGGTGTCCGCGATCAGGACGCCCAGCTCGCTCGTGCCGTACTCGAGCCGGACCGTCACCCGGGAGCCGGGCGCGTGGCGGGCGGCGTTCGTGAGGGCTTCCTGGATGATCCGGTACGCGGCGCGTTCGAGTTGCGGCGGTAGCGGCCGGGAGCCGACGTGTTTGAGCGTCACGTCCAGGCCGGAGCGAGTCACGAGCTCGTCGAGGCGGTCGAGGCCGGCCGTGGGGGAGCGGGGGGCGCCTTCGCGTAGGACGTTCAGGACTGAGCGCATCTCGCCGAGAACCTCCTTGGAGGCGGACTTGATGGTGGTCAGGGCGGTACGTGCTTGCTCGGGCTGTTCGTCCATGAGGTGCAGGGCGGTGGACGCCTGAACGTGGATCAGCGAGATGTTGTGCGCGAGTACGTCGTGCAGCTCCTGCGCCATAGTCAGCCGCTCCTCGCTGGCCTGCCGTCTGGACTCCTCCTCGACGACCCGCTGGTGCTCAGCACGCCGCTCCTGCCGGATCCTGAACAGCTCGGCAATCACCATGAACAGCAGGATGAACGCGGTGATCGCCAGGTTGTGGAAGTCCCAGAGACTGCGACCGTTCCCCAAATAGCCATAAATCAGGAAAACGGAGAGCGTTACCCCCGACAGAATCCACGCGATCAGCCGCCGCCCGCCCAGGACGAGCGACGAGACCATGAACACCGGCGCCAGAAAAATCGGCCCATACGGATATCCGCCCACCACATAGGCAAATGTCGCCAAAAGCGTGACAACAGCTGAGAGGGCGGGAAATTTGCGGCGGCCCAGTATCGCCACCGGCCCCACCAGCAGCAATACGTACGCCAGCGAATCCAGCGGCTCCCTGAAATCCCGCTGCCCCCAGGCCGCCCCCTGCGACAGCACCACCTGGACCACCGCGATGATCAACGCGACATAGACGTCGTTCCCGGGCTTCTTACGCACCCCCCCAACGCTAGGCCACCTGCCTGACCCGCACATCACCCTCCAGCCGCAGGGGGCCCTACCGCGATGGGCGTACCTGGTCCATCGTGGAACACATGCGCCGAATGATCGTTCCCGCAGCAGCAGTCCTCCTCTCGCTGGTGTCCGCCCCAGCGCTGGCTGCCACACCCACGCCGCCACAGAAGGCCCCCGTAGCCGAGGGGTACGGCGGCGCGGCCGCCACGGTGGACTTCGACGCCAGCAAGGCCGCCATCGCCGTACTCAAGCAGGGCGGCAACGCCATCGACGCGGCCGTCGCCGCGGGTGCGGTGCTCGGCGTGACCGAGCCCTACTCCGCGGGCCTGGCCGGCGGCGGCTTCATGGTCTACTACGACGCCCGCAGCCGAAAGGTGGTCACGCTGGACGGCCGCGAGACCGCCCCGCAGGCCATGACCGCCACCACGCTGGAAGGCATCCCGTTCGACGAGGGCGTCACCAGTGGCCTGTCGGCCGGCATCCCCGGCACGCTCGCGCAGTGGGACCTGGCCCTGCGCAGGTACGGCACGCTCTCGCTGAAGCAGGCGCTCCAGCCGGCCATCGAGGTGGCGTCCAAGGGCTTCGTCGTCGACCAGACCTTCTACGACCAGACCGCCGCGAACGCCGCCCGCTTCAAGGACATCACCTCCACCGCCAAGCTCTACCTCCCGGGCGGCGCGCCGCCGCCCGTCGGCTCCGTCTTCAAGAACCCCGAACTCGCCGCCACCTACCGCGAGCTGGGAAAACGCGGAATCGGCTGGCTGTACGACGGGCAGCTCGGCAGGGAGGTCGTCGCCACGGTCAAGCAGCCGCCCGTCACCCCCGGCGCCACCCGCAACGTGCGGCCGGGCCTGATGGAGCTGTCCGACCTGCGCGCCTACCGCGTGCTCCAGCGCGAGCCCACGCGCGTGGACTACAACGGCATGCAGGTGTACGGCATGGCGCCCCCGTCCTCCGGCGGTTCGACCGTGGGGGAGGCGCTCAACATCCTGGAATCCCTGCCGAGCGTGGGCCTGCACGAGTATCTGGAGGCGTCCCGCCTGGCCTTCGCCGACCGCAACAAGTACGTCGGCGACCTCCCGAACGTACCGCTGAAGGAGCTGCTGTCCGACGGCTTCGCCAAGGAGCGCGCCTGCCTGATCGGCGAGAAGGCGATGGCCCACCCGGCCTTGCCCGGCAGTCCGGACGGCGCCTATGAGGCGTGCGCCACCCCGGCGGGCACCGCGACGGCGACCACCGACGAAGGCCCCGAGACGACGCATATGACCATCACCGACCGGTGGGGCAACGTCGTCGCCTACAACCTGACGATCGAGTCGACCGGCGGCAACGGCATCGTGGTCCCGGGGCGCGGCGTGCTGCTCAACAACGAGCTCACGGACTTCACCTTCGGCCCCGCCCCCGGTGACCCGAACCTGCCGGCCCCCGGCAAGCGGCCGCGCTCGTCGATGGCGCCCACGCTGGTGTTCGACCACGGCAGGCCGGTGCTGGCGGCCGGGTCGCCGGGCGGCTCGACGATCATCACGACCGTGCTGCAGATCCTGGTCAACCGCTACGAGTTCGGGATGAGCCTGCCCGAGGCGGTCGCCGCGCCGCGGGCCACGCAGCGCAACACCGAGCAGACGCTGGCCGAGCAGGCGTTCCTCGACAAGTACCGAACCGAACTCGAGGCACGCGGGCACAAGCTCGCGCTGACCACGGAGATCGGCGCGGCCACCGCGCTGGAGTTCCTGGGCCACGGCAAGGTGCAGGCGGTCGCCGAGCCGGTCAGGAGGGGTGGCGGCAGCGCTCTGGTGGTGCGGCCGGGCTAGTAGATCAGTTCGTACGCGCCGGGCTTCATCTTGCGGGTACGCGCCCAGTACTCGAAGGTGAAGCCCGGCCAGATCGTCCGGTTCACGCCGTGCTCGTCCAGATACCAGGACGTACAGCCACCCGCGTTCCACACCAGCGGGTCGAGCCGTTCGCGCAGCCGCCGGTTGAACTCCCGCTGCCGTCCCGGTTTGACGTCGATGGCCCTGGCCTGGGTCTTCGAGAGCAGCCGGAGGCAGTCCATGACGTACCGCACCTGTGATTCGATCATGAAGACGACCGAGTTGTGGCCGAGGCCGGTGTTCGGGCCGAGGAGGAAGAACAGGTTCGGGAACCCGGCGGTGGAGATGCCGTAGTAGGTCTCGATGCCGTCCTGCCAGGCGTCCTGGATCTTGAGCCCGCCGCGGCCCACGATCCGCTGCCGCTGGAGCGCCTCGGTCACCTTGAACCCGGTGCCGTAGATGATCACGTCGGCCTCGTGCTCCACTCCGGCGGCGTCGACGATCGAGTGCTCCCTGATCTCGGTGATTCCGTCGGTGACCAGCGCGACGTTCGGCCGGGTCAGCGCGGGATAGTAGTCGCTGGACAGCAGGGTGCGCTTGCAGCCGATCGTGTAGTCGGGCGTCAGTCTCCTGCGCAGCTCCGGGTCGGGGATCTGGTTCTCCAGGTGCTTGAGCGCCACCTTCTCGTGTGCCTTCATCAGCCTCGGGTCGACGGTGAAGCCCAGCGCCCTGGTCTCCAGCAGCCAGTAGAGGGCGGTGCGTACCGTCCTGGCGGCGCCCGGCAGCTTCATGAACCGCCGGGTCCGGGGTGAGAAGGCGACGTCCGGCTTGGGGTGGATCCAGGGCGGGGTGCGCTGGAACACGGTGAGCCGCGCCACGCGGTCCGCGATCCGCGGCACGAACTGGATGGCCGAGGCCCCGGTGCCGATGACCGCGACGCGCTTGCCGGTCAGGTCGACCGAGTGGTCCCACTCGGCGGAGTGGAAGGCCGGACCGGCAAAAGCCTCACACCCCGAAATTTCGGGGAACGACGGGATGTGCAGGGCGCCGATGCCCGACACGACGGCGTTCGCGCGCAGGGTCTCGCCGTCGTCCGTGGTCACCGTCCACTGGCGGTCGGCGTCGTCGTACTCGAGTGAGACGACCCGTTTGCCGTACCGGAGATGCGGGGTGATGCCGTACTTCTCACCGCACACCCGCATGTAGTCCCAGATCTCCTGCTGTGGGGAGAACAGCCGCGACCAGCCGGGATTGAGGTCGAACGAGTAGGAGTACAGGGGCGACGGCACGTCGCACGCGCAGCCGGGGTAGGTGTTGTCGCGCCAGGTGCCGCCCAGGTCGGCGGCCTTCTCCAGGATCACGAAGTCGTGGTATCCGGCGGCCTTGAGCTTGATCGCCATGCCGATCCCGGCGAAGCCGGAGCCGATGATCACTATCCCTGGCTCGTCCACTGCTCCTCCGCATTATTAGACGCAATGTCCAATGTAGTGAGAGATGGCGAGGTCCGTCCAGAGTGACGCGAATCACACCGACTGGTCGGTATGTTATCCGCCCTCAGGACGCACGAAAAGCGCCGAGGGCGGTTTGCCGTCGGCGCCCTGGTGCGCGTGGGTCAGCGCAGGATCAGGAAGGCCGCCACGCCGATGATCACGACGACGGCGATCACCGCGATGATCGGGATAAGAGGCGACTTCTTGCTCGGCGCCGCCTCCTGCTCAGACCGCTGCGCGAACGCGCGGAACTGCTGAGTATTGCCGGCAGGGTCGATATGCTGGTCAGACATGCCCAGCAGCTTAGCGTGATCGTCTGGTGTGTTTGCGGCTTTTGGTGTGATCTGTGGGCATGGGCTGATTAGGGGACCGGCCTGGTGGGCGGATAGCTTTGAAGCATGCTCCGGACCCTGTTCTCTCCACGCGTGGTGGGGTTGCACCTGCTGACGATCGGGGTCCTCATCGCCTTCATCCTGCTCGGGCGCTGGCAGCTCGGCGTGTTCCAGGACTCGGGCAAGCCGCACGCGGTCACCGATCCCGCCCCGGTCGGCGTCACCACGCTGTCCCAGGTGGGCGCGCAGCTGACGGGGGCCGCCGTGGGCCGCAAGGTCTCGGCGGAGGGCGTCTACGACGCCTCGCGCCAGTTGCTCGTCGCCGACCGCCCGGCGGACGTCGACGCGCCGGGTGGCAACGTCTCGCGCGGCGAGGGCTACTGGGTGCTCACACCGCTCCGGCTCGATGACGGCACGCTGATCCCGGTCGTACGCGGCTGGGTGGCCAAGGCCGGCGACCCGGCGGCGGCCGTGCCCGGCGGCAAGGTGGCGGTGACCGGACGGCTGCGCCCGCAGCAGAGCACCGACAGCGTGCAGCGCCGCACCGAGGAGCTGCCCGCGGGGCAGGTGCAGACGGTGTCCACCGGTGAGCTGATCAACCTGTGGAGCGGGCAGAAGGTACGCAACGGTTATGTCGTCGCCCAGCCGCCCTCGGGGCCGCTGGTTCAGGTGAAGGTTCAGCCGCCGGTCGTCGGTGGCGAGCTGACCTGGCGTAATCTCGCTTATGCCGCCAACTGGTGGATCTTCGCTGGGTTCGCCGTGTTCATGTGGTTCCACTTCGTACGCGATGCCGTACGAGCGGATCGTGATCGGGACCGTGGCAAGTCCCCCGAAATTGTTCTGGAAGGTTAACGGTGGAATCGGCTCTGAAGCCCTTCCGGGTGCTCGCCTACATCGTCGGCGTGATGCTGCTCGTGCTCTGCGTGGCCATGGTGCTCCGCTACGGCTACGGCATCGTGGGCATATCGAAGATCGTGGCGCCCATCCACGGCTTCCTCTACATGATCTACCTGGTCACGGTCATGAACCTGGGCATGAAGGCCCGCTGGAGCTGGCCGTACATGCTGGGCATCATGCTCGGCGGCACGGTGCCGTTCCTGTCGTTCTACATCGAACGGCGGGTGACGAGCCGGGTGCACGCGGCCCTGGCCGCGGCGGCGGCCTGAGGCCGCGCCGCGAACTCGGGTCAGCTGCCGATGCCGCGTCTGCGGGCTCGCTTGAGCCGCTCGCGCTGCGACGGGTCCAGCATCAGGTAACCGACGACCGGGGCGGCGACCACGCCGAGGACGACCAGCATGGTGATAAAGCCGGGCCCGAAGAAGATCAGCGAGAGCAGGACCGCGGCGCCTGCGGCGATGGCGTACTTCTGGACTGGTGACATCCTCAACTTCCTCCGAACGCGGAGCGCGCGCCCCGCCTCTCCCACATTGTGCGTCGTGTGTTCAACGCATGGACCACCCTGGTGGTTCCAATCGCGATGTATCTCAAAATAGGTCGGCGACGGCTTTCAGGTCCTTGCGGAGCGCGTCCGGCCCCGGGCGGTGCGCGGGGAACCCCGACAGCAGCCGGAACAGCACCGGCGCCAGCGCGCCTGCCCTGGACAGCGGGGCGCCGGGCACGGGCGGATGCCCCTCGACGGCCGCGAACAGCGTGGCGCCCAGCGACCACAGATCAGCCGCCGGACCTGGCACCCGCTCGGGTGCCGTGTAGGCGGGGATCGTCGCCGGCATCACGGGGGCGAGTGACATCGGCGCGGGCAGCGGCGTCGTGGCCAGCGTTGCCCGGTCGTCCATGTCGATCAGGACGTTGCCCGGCTGTACGCCGCCGTGATGCGCTCCCCGGGAGTGCAGTTCGGCGAGCTGGTCGAGGACGGCCAGCCCGATCTCGGCCACCCGGGCCGGAGGCAGCGGGCCGCCCGTGGCCAGCACGTGGCCGAGCGTCTGCGACACGGCGAGCCGGTCGAGCATCTCGGCCACCACCTCGACCGGCGGCGGCCCGGCGGGATCCAGCATGGCCCGGACCAGCCACCGGAACGCGTCGGTGCTCTCAGCGGGCGCCCGCCCCGGCGGGCGGCCCTCGACGGCGAAGTGCAGCGTCGCGGCCATCGACCACATGTCGGCGGACGGCCGCATGCCGAGCCCCGGCAGCCCGAACCCGGTGAGCACGGCCCGGCCCGTCGAGGTGAGCAGCACATTGCCCGGATTGACCCGTCCGTGGATGATTCCCGCGTCGTGCGCGGTCCGCAACGCCGACAGCAGGCACACGCCCACCCTGGCGGCCTGCTGGACGGGTAAGGGGTGCCGCGAGTCCACGGTCTTCTCCAGCGAGGTGCCGGAGACGAACTCCATGACCAGCCACGGCTCGCCGTCCTCCACCACCACGTCGAGAACCGGCACGACGGAGGCATGGCGGAGCCCCGCGGCCCGCTGCGCGTCCTGCAGCGCGGCTCCGCGTAGCTCGGCGGGCACGCGTAGCTCCCTGACCGCGACGTCACGATGCTCTGTCTCGTCGAAGGCCAGTCGTACCGAACCCGCGCCCAAAGGATTCAGCAGCCGGTAGCGACCGACGAGCTTCCTGAACTCTCCCATTCCGAGGTGCACGATAGCGCTCCGGATCAGACCAAAGCCATGGCTAGGCCTGGGTTCCCGCCAGCCACTTCTCGTGGGCGTCAAAAACCTTCCCGAACAGGGCGTCCTTCTCCTCTTCGCTCACATCATCCAGCTGCAATCCGAACACGTCGGACAACGCGGAGTAGTAGTCACGAGCCGTGTGCAGAGTGATGGAATGAGCGCCGTTGCCCAGGCGTGACAGGGCGAGCCCGCGGAGGAGATCGACGCCGGAGGCGTCCCGCCGGGCGACCGACGCGACCCGCACGAAACCCGACTCCTTCGACGTCGACAGGTGATGATGCATCGCGGTAAAGGCCGACATGTCGGTTGGGGCAGGGTCGAAGTCCATGCCCAGGAACGAGCCGCTCGGGTCGTGGTCGAGCCGCCAGCCTCCTGGCGCTACCTCCGAGTGCCGCAGACCGTACGAGAAAGGGCCCTGCCGGTAGACGCCCGCGACCAGCGGGAGCGGCTCGTGCAGCGCGTCGCCCAGCCCCAGATCGGCCAGCCACTCCCCGCCTGGATTGTCCTCCGACGGCAGCCCGCGCACGGTGAGCACCAGGTGGTTGGCGGTGATGGCGGGCGGGCCGTCGTTGCGGCCCTGCACGCCGCCCACGTGCCTGGTCACGGCGTAGCCGAGCTCCTTGAGCAGCAGGGAGAACGCGCCGTTCAGGTGGTAGCAGTAGCCGCCGCGGCCACGGATGATCCGCTCGGCCGACTCGGCGGGATCGACCGTGGTGGGGCGGCCGAGCCAGATCTCCAGCGCCTCGTACGGGACCCGCTCGATGTGCGCGACGTGCAGCCGGCGGAGGTTCTCGGCGGTGAGTGGTGCGTCCAGCAGGTCGGGCAGCCCGAGGCGGCGCAGGTATGCGACGGTGTTCACCGGCCAAGTCTGCACCGGATGTGCACATATTGGGGAGTGCCGTCTGCACAGTGCCCTTCTAGGCTTTCGTCCGTGGCAGAGCAGCGACGCATCCTCCTGGTCGAGGACGACGAGACCATCGCCTTGGCGGTACGCAACCGGCTGGCGGCCGAGGGTTTCGACGTCCGGGTGGCCGGTGACGGGGAGACCGCCCTGGTCGAGTACGGCAGGGCCGAACCCGATCTGGTGATCCTTGACCGGCTGCTGCCGGGACTCGACGGGCTGGAGGTGTGCCGCCGGATGCAGCTGGCCCGGCCGGTGCCGGTACTCATGCTGACCGCGCTCGGCGAGGAGACCGACGTCCTGGTCGGGCTCGGCGTGGGCGCGGACGACTACCTGGCCAAGCCGTTCAGCATGCGCGAGCTGGTGGCCAGGATCCACGCGCTGCTGCGCAGGGTCGAGCGGGCCGTCCAGCTCGCCTCGGAGGACACGGTGATCAGGGTGGGCGAGGTGGAGATCGACACCGCGGCCCGCCGGGTGTTCGTCCGCGGCGCCGAGGCGCAGCTCACCAGGACCGAGTTCGACCTGCTGCGCCGCCTGGCCGAGCGGCCCGGCCAGGTCTTCGAGCGCGACCGGCTGCTGTCCGACGTGTGGGGCTTCTCCGAGGCCGCCGCGACCAGAACCGTCGACAGTCACGTACGGGCGTTACGCCGCAAGCTCGGCTCCGGCGTCGTGCGCACGGTGCACGGCGTGGGCTATGCCCTGGTGCGCCGATGAAACAGCCGCTCGACTTCCTCGGCCGGATCAAGGTCAAGCTCGGCCTGGTGATCGTGCTGGCCGTGGGCACCGCCTTCGTGGTGAACGAGGTCGGCATCAACTCCGGCCTGTCCCGAGGCGTCAGGATCGCGGTCGCGCTGGTCCTCGCCCTGATCATGGTGCAGGTGCTCGCCATGGGCATGACCAAGCCACTGCGCCAGATGGCCAGGGCCGCCCAGACCATCGCCAAGGGCCGCTACACGCTGCGGGTCCGCGCCACCTCGCGCGACGAGGTCGGGGAGCTGGCCAGGGCGTTCAACGCGATGGCGGCCGACCTCGGCGAGGTCGACCGGCAACGGCGCGAGCTCGTCGCGAACGTCAGCCACGAGCTCCGCACGCCGATCACCGGCCTGCGCGCCGTCCTGGAGAACGTCGTGGACGGCGTCTCCCCGGCCGACCCGGTCACGATGAAGACCGCGCTCGCCCAGACCGAACGGCTCGGCCGGCTCGTCGCGCAACTGCTCGACCTGTCACGGCTCGACTCGGGCGTACGCCTCATCGAACCCGACGCGGTCGAACTCGCACCCCTGCTGGAGCAGGCCGTGCGCGAGGCCGCACTGGCGCGCGAGGACGTCCGCCTCGACCCTTCGGTCCCCGCCGACCTCGCCGTCCGCGCCGACCCCGACCTGCTGGCCCAGGTCCTGGCGAACCTGCTCGACAACGCGGTACGCCACAGCCCGCCCGGCGGCTCGGTCACCGTGACGGCCGCTCCCGACGGCGACGGGGTCCGCATCGCCATCACCGACCAGGGGCCGGGGATTCCCGCCTCGGCGCACGGGCGGGTGTTCGAGCGCTTCTCCCGGCTGGACACCGGGCGGACGGCGGACGCGGGGGGTGCCGGGCTGGGGCTGGCGATCGTGAAAGAGATCGTCGAACTGCATGGCGGTTCGATCCGTATCGGCGACTGCGCGGGGTGCCGCATGATCGTCGATTTACCAGGGAGGACGACTATGGCGGATACGCCGTTAGAACCTGAGCAGGCCGCGGGGGCGGGCGAACGGGTCCCGGCCGGGCCCGGTCCTGTTGCGGCGGGTAAGACGGTTCTGCCGGCCGGCGGGGCCGCGCATGTTGAGGAGGAAGGGGAGGACCCGCTGTCGGTCCGGCCGGTGTCCCCGGCTCAGCCGGACTCCTTGCCTCAGCCGGACTGTCAGCCAGCGTCCTTGGCGCAGCCGACGTCTTTGGCACAGTTGGAGTCTTTGGCGCATTTCCCGTCTTTGGCTCAGCCGGTCGCTGGGGTGCAGCCGGTCGCGGCGGGGGAGCCGGTGTCTTCTGGTCAGCCGGTCGCTGTGGGGCAGCCGATCTCCTCGGCTCAGCAGGTCGGGCTGGGTACGTCCTCAGGTCAGCCGGTCGCTGTGGCCCCATCCGCCTCGTCGGCGGCGCCGATGCAGGCGGTCACGCAGCCTACGCCGATGGCCGATGGGCGGCGGCTCGCGCGGATGGTCGCGGGGGGAGTCATCGGCCTGCTTCTGGGGTTCCTGATGGGGCTGTTCGCCGCCGTGTTCGTCAGCGTGGTCATGAACAGCGATGGGGCCGCGCTCATCACACTCGTGCTGGTCACCGCGCTTGTCGGGGCCGTCGGGGTGTCTCTGGGGGCGGGCACCGGGCGACGACCCGCCGGTGCCCTGCCGTACCAGCCCGCTCAGGGCCGCCCGCCGGGCCAGCCGTACGCAGGGCAGCCGTACCAGGGACCGGCATTCCAGGGGCAAGGGCAGCCCGGCCCGCAGGTTCACGGGCCGCAGGTTCATGGGCCGCAGTCGCCGCCACCGCCGTACGTCCCGCCGCCGCTGTTCCCGCGCCCCGAACTGCCTGAGACGCCGCGCTGGCTGCTGCCGGCGGCGGCGGGGGCCGGCGTGTTCTCGGCCGTGGCGTTGCCGGACGCGCAGGTGGGGCTGGGCGTCGTGCTGGTCGCGATGGTGCTGGGCGCCGCGGCGCTGCCCGCGGTGCTGCGGCGGATCACGCCATGGACGGTGATGTTCGGCCTGACCGCCTACTGGCTGATCGCGATGGCCGCCGTGCGGGACGCCGACTGGCTGGTGGGGATCCTGTTCCTCGCCGGGTGCGGGCTGCTGGCGCTGGCCGTCTCCGGTGCCGGGTTCGGCTGGCTGGGCGTGATCAGGGGCGGCGCGTCGGTGCTGCTCGCGCTGGGGCCGGTGCCGTGGTTCCTGGCCAAGCCGTTGAAAAAGCTGACCGCGAAGCGGCGCATCCTGCCCATGCTCACCGCGCTGGGCATCACGGCCGTGTTGCTGCTGGTGTTCGGCCTGCTGTTCGCCTCGGCCGACGCGGTGTTCGCCAGCTATCTGGAGCGCCTGACCACGACCCCGGACTGGGCCGAGTCGGTGCCGCTGCGGATCTTCCTGTTCGTGGTCGGAGCCGTACTCCTCGCCGCCGTGGTGCTGGTCGCGCTGCGGCCCGTGGTGGATCCGGTTGGGCCCGAGGTCAAGTTCGGGGTGACCAGGAGCATCTGGCTGGTGCCGCTGACCGCGGTGAACCTGCTGTTCGCGGCGTTCGTGGCGGTCCAGATCACCGCGCTGTTCGGCGGCAACGCCTTGGTGCTGAAGACCGTCGGCCTCACCTACGCCGAGTACGCCAGGCAGGGCTTCTTCCAGCTCGTCATCGTCAGCCTGTTCGTGCTGGGCATCGTCGCCGTCGCAGCCGGGCTGCTCCGGACCGAGCGGCGCGAACGCTGGCTGCTGGCCGGACAGCTCGGCGTCCTCTGCGCCCTCACGATGGTCGTACTGGCCTCCGCGCTGCACCGTATGGACCTCTACACCGACGCGTACGGCCTGTCGCGGCTGCGCCTGTCGGTGCAGGCCACGGTCTGGTGGCTGGGCGCGCTGTTCGCGCTGGTCATGCTGGCGGGCACGGTTCGGCTGCTCGGCCGCGGTTCCGGCTGGCTGCCACGTACGATCGTGCTGGTCACCGGGCTCGGGCTGGGCGCGTTCGCGATCGTCAATCCGGATCTCCAGGTGGCCCAGACACAACTGGAGGTACGCGGCGTGGCCAAGCTGGACGCCGACTACCTGGGCGACCTCGGCGCGGAGGCCGTACCGGCCCTGGACCGGCTCCCCGAACCGCAACGCAGCTGCGTACTGGCCGACGTGGTCGCCGCCAACGGCCTGAACCGGGCCGACGCGTGGAACGGCTGGAACCTGGCCAGATCCCAGGCCCGCGAACTACTCGCCAAACGCCCGGTCGCCAATCCGCTCACCGGCTGCGACCGCCCGGTAGGCCGAAGCGACTGAGGGATCCGCCGCCTGGCTGGTCTCCGGCCGGTCACTTGGTTGGCCGGACGCCTGGCCGGACGCCTGGCCGGTCGGCGGCTGGTTGGCGGCTGGTTGGCGGCCGGCAGCTCGGCCACGCGGCTTATGGTCGGCCACCCGGCTTACGGCCGGTCCGCGGCTGTCGATTGGTGGCCAGTTGACGGTCGGCCGCAGGGCCGCTCGGCCTATGGCTGGTCTGTCGGCTGCCGACTGGGTCGGTCGCTCGGCCGATGGGCGGTCCGCAGCCGTCGGTCGGTCGGTGGTCGGTCGCCTCGATGGTGGTCGGCGGCCGGGCGACCGCGGTGCCGCTCGGATCAGGTTTAATCCTTGAGTGGCTTTCGATGTGATCATCAGCGGCGGACGTGTGCTCGACGGGACAGGAGCGCCGCCATACCGGGCCGACGTGGCGGTCACCGGCGACAGGGTCGCGGCGGTGGGCCGCCTCGACGGTGCGGAAGCCGCCTCCGTCATCGACGCGAACGGCCGGTTCGTCGCACCGGGGTTCATCGACTGCCACGCCCACGGCGACGCGGCCATCTTCGACCCCGCCGTACAGCTGGCGGCGCTTCGCCAGGGGGTGACCACGTTCGTGCTGGGCCAGGACGGCCTGTCCTTCGCCCCCGGCTCCGCAGCCACCGTCGCCTACGCCGCCCGCTACTTCGCGGCCGTGAACGGCCCGCTTTCCGGTCACAGCCGCGCGGGCGGCGGGCCTTCGGGCGGCGCGCCTTCCGATGGCGCGCTGACGGTCGCTGAGCTGCTCCAGGGCTATGACCGTACGGTCGCGCTCAACGCCGCCTACCTCCTCCCGCACGGCACGATCCGCTACGACGTCATGGGCCCCTCCTCAGGCACACCCGCACGTGACGAGCTGGCCCGCATGCTCGCCCACGTCGAACGCGGCCTGTCGGACGGCGCGGTCGGCCTGTCGAGCGGCCTGGAGTACCTGCCAGGCCGCTACGCCTCCGCCGAAGAACTGGCCGCCCTGTGCGCGCCGCTCGCCGGCCTCCCGTACGTCACCCACATGAGGGCATACGGGACACGAGCCGGAGTCGGCATGTCAGAGGTCGTCGAGATAGCCCAGCGCTCCGGTACCGCCGTACACGTCTCCCACCTGCACGGACCCGCGGACGTCCTGCTCCCGCTCGTGGAGGAGGCGCTCGCCGAGGGCGTCGACCTGACCTACGACTCCTACCCCTACCTGCGCGGCAACACCATCCTGGCGATGGTCGTACTGCCGCCCGAGGTCCCGGCCGCCGAGCCGGAGCGCGCCCTGGAGATGCTGTCGTCCGGAGAGCTCGACGACTGGTGGCCGGGGCTGGCGCAGACCTGGCCGCGCCTGACCATCTCCCATGCCCCGGGCCTGGAGTGGGCGGAGGGCTTGGGCATGGTCGAGGCGGCCGAGCGGGCGGGCTTGGCGCCGCACGAGTTCTGCCGCCGCCTGCTCATCGAGACCCGCCTGGAGGCCGGCTGCGTGACGGCCCGCCCCGACGAGGGTCCGGAGGGGGAGGAGTCGGTACGCCGCATCCTGCGCCACCCCGCGCAGACGGGCGGCTCGGACGGCATCTACGTGGGCGGCCACCCGCATCCGCGCGGCTTCGGCGCGTTCGCCCGCTTCCTGGGACGGCACGTACGCGAGCTGGGGGACTGGACCTGGGAGCAGGCCACCGTCCACCTGTCGTCACACCCGGCACGCCGCTTCGGCCTGACGGACCGCGGCCTGCTCCGACGCGGCTTCGCGGCCGACCTGGTGGTGATCGACCCGGCGACGGTCACGGACCTGGCGACGTACGAGACTCCCCGCACACCGGCGACCGGGGTGAACGACGTGCTCGTGTCAGGGGTGCCGGTGCTGGCGAACGGCGCCCTGACCGGCAAGACTCCGGGACGAGCCCTGCGCCCGAACTAGCCGGATGACCTGCTTCAGGCGGGCCGTCCTGTCGGCCGTGTGAGGAGCTTCAGGCTGGTCATGGAGCTGGACCGGGCAGCGTGGGCAGCTCATAGCTGGTCGTCGGGCTGGGCCGCGTCGGGTTCGTCATGCCGGTCGCCGGGTCGGTCGCGTAAGGAGCATCATGCCGATAGAGGCCGAGATCAAGGCGCGGGTCCGCCGGCCGGAAGCGGTACGTGAGGCCATGCGCGGACGTGCGGCCGCCGAGATCCTCGTCTACACCGACACCTACTACGACGCCCCCGGCCGCCCGCTCACCACCTCCGGCAGCGAGCTACGCATCCGCACTGTGACCACGCCGACCGCCGACCGGGGTCACGACCCCAACCCGCCCACGACGCCCTCCAGCCGGGCGTACAGGGCGGACACCACCACAACAGCCTCAAGCCGCACGATCCTCACCTACAAAGCGCCCAGCGTGCACGAGGCCACGGGCTCGAAGCCGGAATCCGAGACGGAGGTGGCCGATCCCGAGGCGCTGGACGCGATCCTGCGCGGTCTGGGCTACGAGCAGGTCATCTCCTACGAGAAGCACTGCGTGAACTGGAGCTACACCACCTCCGGCCGCCGCCTGCTGGCCACCCTCGTGACGATTCCAGACCTGGACGGGACCTTCCTGGAGATCGAGACCCTGACCGACGACCTCGAAGACCTGCCGGCGGCCCTGGCGGTGGTACGAGCGGAAATGCTCGACTTGGGAGTCGAAGAACACGACTTCACCACCGAGCTCTACACCGAGGCAGTGGCCCGGAGCCGCACGGGCTGAGCGCTCGACCACGGACGAGGCCAAGAAGACGCACGTCACGGCGCCCAGCCGGCTCCACCGGAGGAGCGTGTCCCTGGACAGGGCCCGGCCACGTGTGGCGGGTGGGGCCCACCGGGCTGGCCGTACAAGATCGAAAAAATATGATGCCCATGAGATAGGGTCAGACGCGGACAAATGGGGGTGTTGTGCAGGGTTTCCATGAACACGACAGGTCCGTCTTCGACGGGGCGTCCCTTCCGCTGATGGTCGTGCATCGGGAGGCGTTGGAGCACAACATCGCGACCATGGCCGCCTTCGCGCGTGATCACGGCATGGAGCTGGCGCCGCACGCGAAGACCCACATGTCCGGAGAGATCGCCATTATGCAGCTCGAAGCGGGCGCATGGGGGCTCACCGTGGCGACGCCGAGGCAGGCGATGGCCGCGCGAGAGTTCGGGGCGGCCAGGGTCATGGTGGCCAACCAGGTCGTGGACCCGGTCGGGCTGGAGTGGGCGGCGGCGGAGCTGGCCGCGGACCCGGGCTTCGACTTCCTGTCCTTCGTGGACTCGGTGGCCGGGGTGGACATCCTGGCCCGGCACGCATCGTCACGGCCGTTCAGCGTGCTGGTCGAGCTCGGGCACGAGGGCGGGCGGGCCGGTTGCCGGACCCTGGACCAGTTGCTCGAGGTGGCCGCCCATGTGCAGCGGACCGACGGGGTGGAGCTGGCCGGGATCGCCGGGTACGAAGGGGCGCTGAAGACCGCTCCAGAAGTCCGGAAATATCTATACCTGTTGCAGGATGCGGTCGAGCACCTCCGCGTCAAGAATCCGATCCTGACGGTCGGCGGCAGCCAGTGGTTCGACGTGATCGGGCGCGAGCTCGTCACCACCCAGGCCAGGGTCATACTGCGCGCCGGAGCGTACGTCACCCACGACGACGGCTACTACCGCGAGCGCACGCCCT
Organism: Nonomuraea sp. NPDC049269; assembly: GCF_043197155.1. NCBI lineage: Bacteria > Bacillati > Actinomycetota > Actinomycetes > Streptosporangiales > Streptosporangiaceae > Nonomuraea > Nonomuraea sp. NPDC049269. Next base: position 871,250 of record NZ_JBICSO010000003.1, on the reverse strand, counting down.
TCAACCGCGTCCCCGGCGAGCTGTGGCCCGCGCTGGAGGTGTGGGCGTACGTGCTGTCCACGCCCGAGCCGGGGCTGGCGATCGTCGGCATGGGCAAGCGTGACGCGCCCTACGACGAGGGCCTGCCCGTCCCGAGGCGCGGTGGCGTCACGATCGTGAAGATGCAGGACCAGCACACGGTCGTACGCGCCGACGGGCTCAAGCCGGGTGACCTGCTCGCCTTCGGCATCTCGCACCCGTGCACGGCCTTCGACAAGTGGCGGACGCTTCCGGTGGTCGACCGGGACTACCGCCGCGTCGGCACGATCAACACCCATTTTGGTTAAGGAGCGGTTGTGAAGAAGGAATTGAAGACCACCGAAGGCGCACCCCCCGTCGGCGCGTACTCCCAGGGCCTGGTCGTGGGCGACTTCGTCTACACCTCGGGCGCGGGACCGCTCGACCCGGAGACCGGTGAGGTCGTCGGCGGCGACGACGTGGCCGCCCAGACCCACCAGGTCATGCGGAACCTCGGCGCCATTCTCGCCGCCCACGGCCTCGGGTTCGACGACGTGATCAAGGCCACGGTCCATCTGCAGCACCTCAAGCGCGACTTCGCCGCCTACAACGAGGTGTACAAGTCGTACTTCAGCCAGCCGTACCCGGTCCGTACGACCGTCGGCTCGGACCTGCTGGACATCCTGGTGGAGATCGACTTCGTCGCGTACAAGAGCGCGTAAGGTCGGTCCGTGGACAGTTCGGTGTACGTTTTCGTCGAGGATCTGCGCGGCGAGGGCGTCGAGCGGGTGCTCGACAGGATCAGCGGCTACGGCGTGGCGGGCGTCACCATCGGCGCCGTGCACCACGCCTCCCGCGACGTCACCCCGCACGGACTGTCCAGGCTCACCCTCCGCCACGACGGCGCGCACTTCGTCCCGCCGTCGGACCTGTTCTCCGGTCTGCGGCTCAGGCCGACGGCCGGATATCAGAACGCCCTCGACGGCCTTCGCGAAGCATGCTCGGAGCGGGGGCTGAAGCTCCACGGCTGGACGGTTTTCCTGCGCAATGCCACGATCGGCACCCAACATCCGGACGTGACCGTACGTGACTGCTTCGGCGACCGCGGCTCGCTCACCGACCTGTGCCCGGCGCATCCCGATGTGCGGCAGTACGCCGTCGCGCTGTCCAGGGCGGTCGCCCGGCTCGGCGTCGACAGTGTCGTGGCCGAGTCGCTGCACTTCAGGCCGCTCAAGCCGCAGCGTTCTTTCGTACCGCTCGGGCCGATGGACACCTACCTGTTCGGCCTGTGCTTCTGCGACTACTGCATGCGCCGGGCCACCGACCTGGGCGTCAACGCCGAGGTGGCGCGCGAGGAGTGCGCCAGGATCGTGGGCGGGGTGTTCGACGGCGACCCGCCCGCGCAGGGCGAGGTGACCCGGGCCGCGCTGACGGCGTACGCGGGGCCCGAGGTGGTCGCCTACGCCCGCGCCCGGTCGGAGACCGTCACCACGCTGGTCTCCGAGGTGGCGTCCGCGGTGGCGGAAGAGGGCTCCAAGCTGGTGTTCATCGACTCCACCGGCGCGGTCAAGGGCTACACCGACGGGCTGCCGTCGCCCGGACTGGCCGCGCACGACGCGTGGCAGCTCGGGGTGGATCTGGTGGCGCTCGGGGATCTCGTGCCCGCGTTCGGGGTGCTCGCGTACGCGCGGGACGCCGCTCGGGTGGCCGACGACGTGGGCGCCTACCTGCGGTCGGTGGGTAAGGATCGTGAGGTACGCGCGGTGCTGCGGCCTGGTTACCCCGACAGCGACTCGGCCGATCGGCTGGTCGCGAAGGCTCGGGGGGCGAAGGCCGCGGGGGCGTTGGCGGTGGATTTCTACGCGTATGGGCTGATGCAGTATCCGGTGCTGGACCGGATCCCCGCCGCCCTGGCTGAGGCCCTCTGAGACGTCGCGGACGGGTGGGCGGCGCGGTGCGCCGCAGGACGTCGGCGGGCGGCCGGATTTATCCCGCTAAGTCGCAACACCACCCAGCACAGCGGACACCGCCTGATTCGCGAAGTCGTCCGTGAGCGGCAACCCCCGGAACACCGCCCTGACCCACACCGCCCCGGCCAGCAGATCGATCACGAGCATCGGGTCCACCGACCGCTTCAGCTCGCCCCGCCGTACCGCCCGCTCGAAGACCTGCCGCTCCCGTACGAACCGGTCCGCGAAGAACCTCCGCGCGTCCAGCTCGGGATGGCGTACGGCGGCGCCGAGCGCGGCCACCGCGATGTCCCTGGCCGGCGGCTCGGTGAGCAGCCGCCTGATCCCCTCCACGAGCGCCACGAGATCGCCGCGGAGGCTCCCCGTGTCCGGCGGCTCGAACTCCAGCAGGTCCGCCTCCACCAACGCGGCCCCCAGCAGCGCGGCCTTCGACGGCCACCAGCGGTAGATCGTCGTCTTGTTGACGCCGGAACGCTCGGCCACCCCCTCGACGGTCAGACCGTCATAGCCCTTCTCCGCGACCAGCCGCAGCGTCGCGTCGAAGATCTCCTGCTGCTTCCTCGGCGCCATGCGGTCATTTTCTCCCGGCGAACGCCGTGAGCACGCCCAGCCCCAGGTACACCACGCCGCTGAAATGACGCAGCGCCCTGGCCCGGCCGGCGAGTCGGGCGCCGAGCGCCCCGGCGGTGAACACGTACACCATGTCGGAGATCAGCCCCAGCAACAGAAGCGTGGCGCCGAGCACCACGATCTGGAGCGCCGGCGACCCCGCCGACGGCTTCACGAACTGCGGCAGCAACGCCAGGAAGAACAGCGTGACCTTGGGGTTCAGTACGTTCACCACGAGGCCTTCGAGGAACACCTTGCCGAGCGGCTGCCGCGGCGGCGCCTCCGTGCCGGCCTGCTCCTTGCTGGTGAAAGCGCGTATCCCCATATAGACGAGATAGCCGACCCCCGCCCACTTGACGATCGCGAACAGCGTCGCCGACTTGGTGATCAGGTACGAGAGCCCGGCCGCGGCGGCCGCGATGTGCACCAGCGTTCCGGTCTCGACGCCGAACGCGCTGGCCAGCCCGGCGGCCCGGCCCTGAGCGAGGCCCCTGGCGGTGATGTAGAGGTGGTTGGGACCCGGAATGAGCACCAGTGCGAGGGACGCGCCCACGAAGAGCACGTACGTAGACCAAGGGATCATGAAATATCAGCGTAAAGCGGCGTTGGTCCGCTGTTAAGGGCCAATCGGGTACCCCGTTCCTGGGCCAATCGGATGTCGGCCGAGCGTGGCATAGTTGCTGCCGTGAAGGGTCTCCTGGTCGGGCGCGCTGCTGAGCTGGCGAGACTCGCCCGCGTGCTCGAATCCGCCGCCGACGGCACCGCCGAGGTGGCGCTCGTCGGCGGTGACGCCGGCATCGGCAAGACCCGGCTGGTCACCGAGCTGGTCGCCGAGGCCCGCTCCCGTGGCTTCAACGTGCTGGTCGGACAGTGCGCCGAGCTCGGCGACACGCTGCCGTACCTCCCGCTCGCCGACGCCCTGCGCGGTGCCGAGCCGGCCGTGCGCGACGCGGTCGCCGCCCACCCCCTGCTCGGCCAACTGCTGCCGGGAGTGGAGAGCGCGCCTTCGGCGGGGCTCACGCAGCAGCGGCTGTTCGGCTCGCTGCTGGGGCTGCTGGCCGAGGTGCAGCCGGTGCTGTTCGTGATCGAGGACCTGCACTGGGCCGACCGCTCGACGCGTGACCTGCTGGTGTTCCTGAGTCGCATGGTGCAGACCGAGCGCGTGTGCGTCGTCGGCACCTACCGCACCGACGATCTCCATCGCCGCCATCCCCTGCGTTCGGTGCTGGCCGAGCTGAAGCGCCTGCCCAGCGTCACCCACCTGGAGCTGGGCCCACTCGACTCCGGCGAAATGTCCGACTACGTAACAACCTTGGGTGATCTGGACGCCCAGGAGCTCGGCGTGATCATCGCTCGGGCGGGTGGTAACCCGTTCTATGCCGAGGAGCTGTTCGCCGCCGTGGCCGAGGGCGACAGCCTGCCCGACGGGCTGGCCAGCCTGCTGATGTCCCGGGTCGAGGTGCTGTCCGAGCCCGGCCAGCGCGTGCTGCGCGCCGCCGCGGTCGCCGGTCGCCGCGTCGAGGACCAACTGCTGCGCGAGGTCTCCGAGCTCCCGCTCGCCGACTTCGAAGAGGCCGTACGCGAGATCGTCTCGCGCGGCCTGCTCCGCGTCGACGGCTACGGTTACGCCTTCCGGCACGCTCTGCTGCAGGAAGCCGTCTACACCGACCTGCTGCCGGGAGAGCGCACCAGGCTGCACGCCGACTTCGCTCGGCTGCTCACCTCGCCCGCGGAGCTCGCCCACCACCACCTGGCCGGCCACGATCTCGCGGGAGCCCTGGCCGCCTCGGCGGAGGCCGGCAGGGTGGCCGAGCGCCTCGGCGCGCCCGCCGAAGCCCACAGCCACTACGACCGGGCGCTGAGCCTGTGGGATCGAGTTCCCGAGGCCGCCGAGCTCGCCGGTGAGAGCCGGGCCGCGCTGGCCTTCCGCAGCGCGGTCATGGCGGCCGACAGCGGCGACAACCACCGTGCCGTTCAGCAGCTCCGCGCCCTGCCCCCGACCTCCGAGGTCAGCGAGCGGCTCGCCTACTACCTGACCGAGCTCGACGACCAGGACGGCGCCATCGCCGCCGCCGATCGCGCCGTCGAAGACGCCCCCGACCAGGCCACTCTCGCCCGAGCCCTGGCCACCTACGCCCGTACGATCACCTGGACCGCCCGCCACACCGAAGCCCAGGACATGGCCCGCCGCGCCATCGAGACGGCCAGAGCCGTCGGCGCCCGCGACGCCGAAGTAGGCGCCCTGCTCATCCTGGCCCTGCACGCCGAGCACGAAGGAGACATGGCCAGAGCTCACTCGCTCGCGCAGACCGCCACCACCGAAGACACCAGCGACCTGGCCATGAATCTGCGCGCCCGCTTCCACCATGGCCGCCTCCTCTACGAGCAGGGCCTGCTCGCCGAGGCGGCCGAGGTCGCCGACGACGGCATCCAACTCGCTGTCGAGACCGGCCTCAACTGGAGCACCTACGGCACCGACCTGCGCTTCCTCCGCTTCCTGATCCACTACGTGGCCGGCGAGTGGGACCAGGCCGAGGCCATGGCCGCCGGCTTCGGCGCCCGCGTCGGCACGTTGCCGGAGGCGGTCCTGTCGTCGTTCGCGCTGTTCATCGAGGTAGCCCGCGGTCTGCCCGCCGTCGAAGGGCGCCTCAACTGGCTGCGACCGTTCTGGTCAGATCTGCTCGTCGCCTACATGTCCCGCGGGCTGGCGGCCGAGCACGCCCTCTGGCAGGGCGAGCCCACCGTAGCCCTCGAACACGTAGAGGCCGCCCTGGCCACCTGCGAACCCGGCGACCCGGGCACCCTACGCCTCGCCACCGTCGCCCTGTGGGCACTCGCCGACCTCGGCCAGGTGGAAGGCGCCGACGACCTCCTGGCCCGCGTCCGCTTCGCCGTCGAAACCGGCCCGGTGGGCCAACGCGGCCAGATGGGCCCGGAAGGCCAGGCCTGGGCCCTGCGCGCCGAGGCCGAATGGCATCGCGTACACGGCCGGCTCGACGTGGACCTGTGGCGGCGAGTGGTGGCGGCGTTCGACTACGGCTTCGTCTACGAGGCGGCCCGCGCCCGCTGGCGCCTGGCGGAGGCCCTGCTGGCAGCAGGAGACCGGCCAGGAGCCCAGTCCGAGTGGGAGCAGGCCCGCGAGACGGCGGGCAAGCTACGGGCCGCACCGCTGGACAACGCCTTGAGCGACTTCGGCCGCCGAGCCCGCTTCACCGGCGGACAGGCGGACGGGGGTCTGACGGCGCGGGAGAACGAGGTGCTCCGGCTGGTGGCGGAGGGCCTGACCAACCGAGAGATCGCGGAGCGGCTCTTCATCGCACAGAAGACGGTCAGCGTGCACGTGTCCAACATCCTGGGAAAGCTGGAGGTCTCCACCCGCACCCAGGCGGCTGCGGCGGGGCGGGAGCGCGGGTTGCTCTGACAAGCGTGGGCCTCCCACTATGGGCGCTTCGCGCTTGGGAGTCGGGCTGTGTTTCCCAGGGGGCTCGCGCCCCCTTCGACCCCCCGAAAGGCGTGGTCCTCGCTCTCGCTCGGGCGCTTTATCCAGGGCTTCGCCTCTGGGCGAGGGGCTTTCCAGCCCCTCGGGCTCCCCGGCGTCGACCGATTCACCCTCGTCGCTGACCGAGCGACCGATCGCGGACGGTGAACCCGTCAGGCCCTGGGGCCCGACGCGAGATCACGTACCACCTCAATGAGCTCCGCCGGATCAAACGGCTTGGTGAGGTAGGCGTCAACGCCGATGCCACGTCCGCGCCGCTTGTCATCATCCTGCGCTCTAGCAGTGATCAACACGACCTTGATGTGACTGGTCGCCTCCTCGGTACGCAGCTTCTGCGCCGTCACCCAGCCGTCAAGCAACGGCATCATCACGTCAAGCGTGATGACATCGGGCATGACGTCGAGCACGCGCTCCAAACAGTCCTGCCCATCGGTGGCGGTGGCGACCTCGAAGCCTTCCAGGCTCAAGTTCACCGCGATCAACTGACGGATGACCTCGTCATCGTCCACGACCAATACCCTGCCAAGAACCTCGCCCACGGCCGCAAAGCTACCCGTAGTGGCGCGGTCACGTGCGGTTTTCCTTGGATGTGTGGCTGGACCTTTATCGTGGTGCGGAGTGGTGGCCTGATGCTGGTAGCCTTATCACTCGTTGAGCCCCCTTAGCTCAGGGGATAGAGCACCGGCCTCCGGAGCCGGGTGCGTAGGTTCGAATCCTACAGGGGGCACACGATCTTGACCGGCGGTTTTGGCCGCTGACCAGGGCGAACAGCGTACGAACGGGCGGGCCTCCAGTCTCACGGAGTCCCGCCCGTTGTCGTTGACGCCCACTGGCTGTGGGCCAGCCGTGGGCTACCAGTCTGGAGTCTTGGTATATCGCTCGACATCCTGTCCAGCTCAGAGGTTGGCGGTCAGCGATCAGAAAGTGTTGGCGATGGTCATCCCTCGCCGCGCCTGCAGTCGATCCGTACGTGGGTGCGCCGGGATGATCTGGATGACGGCCGCCGCCAGGACGGCCTGTCAAGTGCCGAGAAGGTGGAGCCGGCCTGGTTGCGGCGTGAGAACAAGATTCTCCGCGAGGAGAAGGAGATCTTGCGCAAGGCCGCCTTAGATTCAAGGAGTCAAGGCAACACATTGGGCCGGGGTTCGGTAGCCGAGGCACTTGCGGGGGCGGTTGTTCAGTCGGGCGGCCAGGGCGTCAAGGTCGGCCTGGCTGTACAGGCTCAGATCGATGCCTTTTGGTAGGTATTGCCGGATCAGTTTGTTCGTGTTCTCGTTTGTGCCTCGCTGCCATGGGCTGCGCGGTGCCGCGAAGAAGACGTCGACGCCGGTCGCTTCGGTCAGCAGCCGGTGGCCGGCGAGTTCCATACCGCGGTCCCAGGTCAGAGTGCTGAGCAGGCGAGCATCCATCATCGATAACGCCTGCTGCAGGGCGGGGATGACCGTCGTGGTGTGACGGCTGGGTAGCGCGACCATGGTCAGGTAGCGGGACTTGCGGTCGACCAGGGTCGCGACCTGGCTGTTCTTGGCTCCGACGATGAGATCGCCTTCGAGGTGGCCGAGTTCGGTTCGGGCGTTGGCTGCGTCAGGCCGTTCCTCGATCGGCCGCGCCCCGGTGATCTGGGATCGCCACTGGCCCTTGACCGTGTTCTTCTTGTTTTTGCGGATGGGACGGCGCGTGCGCAGCTTGGTGCACAGCTCCCGCGGGATCACTTTCCACCGGGTCGTGTAGATCGCGCGGTAGATGCTTTCGTGGCTGATCCGCATGAGCGGGTTGCCGGCGTGCATCAGCCGCAGATGCCCCACGATCTGCTCCGGGGACCACTCGTTGTCGAGCAGTTCGATCACCAGCTGGCGCAGCACCGGGTTGTCCTGCAGGGCGGACGGTTTTGGGCGACGTGCCTGCTCTTGAGCGCGTTGCTCGGCGGCGACCGCACGGTACTTCACTCGGCCGCCGTTGCGGGCGACCTCCCGGCTCACCGTCGATGCCGGACGGCCGATCGACACGGCGATCGAACGTAGTGAGGCTCCAGCCTCGAGGCCGCGAGAGATCGATTCCCGGTCCTCGGCGCTCAAACGGTCGGCCCGGCGAACCCGCTCGGCTGGCGCGATGCCGCCATGGTGCTTCAGCACCGTGAAAACCGACCCCGGGGGCTTGCCCAGTGCCCGGGAGATCACGCTGATGGAGTCACCGGCGCGCCACTGCCGCCACAAGTCTTCTTTCATCACGTCCGACATTCCCGGCCGACCCATCCGAGCCACGATCCACCCATCCACTAGCAGCGTTGCGTTGATCGTTTGAATCTAAGGCGGCTTTCTTCGCGCGGGAGACGGAGCACATACGCACCGAACTGGTGACTGACGCACTGACGATGGCCATCCACCAGCGCCGCCCCAGCACCGGAGTGATCCATCACAGTGACAAGGGCAGTCAGGCAGTACACTTCGATCGCCTTCGCGTCCCTAGAGTGCGAACTAATTCGACCGGCGCACATTCCGGACCAGGCCAGAGGCCGAACGGGCGATGTTCGGCTACATCGAGGGGCTGTACAACCCACTCCGCCGTCACTCCGCCGTCACTCCACCAACGGCAAACTCAGCCCCGCCGAATACGAACGCCGACATGCGCTCAAGAACACCCAAGAAGGCGACTATGCTGCCACCTATCCGCCAGCCCTGCCGTGTCCACCAAACCGAGGGAACTCCAGCGGAACCTCAAAGCCTGATCAAGTTCGAAGAGCCGGCATAGGCCAGATGCACGGGTTTCATGCCATTATCGATGCATGAGTACAGCGCTACTCGTATAACCAGCTTTAGCCCAACTAGGATCCTGTATGTAACCTCACGTTGGTGTTGCGTACCTACGTGATCTGGCGCAGCGGATAACCTGATACAGAGGGTGCTGTGGTGTTATGGTCGGTCGGGTTCAACATCAACCGAGGTGATGGATGGCGCGCAGAAGGTTTGCGTCCGCTGTGGTGGCAGGGCTGCTGGGCGTGGTGGCGATTGGGGTAGGGCTGCCGGTCAATGTAGTAAGTGAATATATTCCGGCCGAGGTCCAAAACAACCGACCCCTATGGATTGGCGCCTTGGCGGTCGCTGCCCTGGTAACTATGGGGTTGACCTGGCTTGCGCCTGGCTTAGCGGAGCAGCGGTTTCGCGGCGAGCTGTTTCAGATACCGCCACTGTCTCGGGGATGGGTCGTGCGCCCAGAACTAGCTGACTTGGTGCAGCAGCTGCGGATCAAGGGCAGCGGGATGGTCGGCATCACCACTGGGCTGGTCGGAGCGGGAGGGTTCGGCAAGACGTCATTAGCGGCGGCGGCCTGCCATAACAACCAGATACGTCGCCACTTCTCAGGTGGGATCGTGTGGATAACAGTGGGACAAGAACGATCCAATGCCGACGTGGCCACACTCCTGATCGACATTATTACGGCGATCGAAGGCAACCGGCCACCGATGTCCGACCCCGAACTACTGTCGCATCATTTGGCCGCTGTACTCGCCAGACGTGGCCGAGTACTGCTCGTGGTCGACGACATTTGGAATTCCAGCCAATTGAAGCCGTTCCTGCCAGCCGCTAACAAGTCGCGCTTGCTGGTCACTACACGATTGCCGCGCACGTTACCGCACGGGTCTGACTTGGTGAAAGTTGACGCAATGCCAACACCGGCAGCCCGAAATCTGCTGACGCGTGACCTGCCTCCCCTTCGGCGTGACGCCGAGGCGGAGTTGCTGCGACTGACCGGTTGCTGGCCGTTGCTGCTGGCGCTGGTGAACACACGCCTCCTCCATGACGTGGGGAACGGCGCTCAGGTCGCCGCCGCCGCCGATCGGGCGACCACACGACTGCGGGATGCCGGGCCAATGGCCTTGGACATCGGCGAAGTGGAACAGCGAGAAACTGCTGTTCAGGCCACCGTGGAATACAGTCTCGGAGCTCTTTCGGGTGATGCTCGGGCACGATTCATGGAACTAGCTATCTTTCCAGAAGATGCCGATATTCCGATAGACTTGATCGCGATGCTGTGGTGCAATATCGGACTAAACGCTGCCCAGGCGCAGCAATTGTGCGATGAGTTCGCCGGACTGTCGCTGGTGAGTATCGGATGGGTAGATGGGTCGACTGCAGCGGTTCGCATGCATGATGTCATCCGCGCCTACATATTGGCTAGCGAGGGGATGGGCAAGGAATGGGCGCAGTGTCATTTGCGGTTGATAGATGCAGTACGCGCGAGCACACCTACCGATGGCGCCGGAAGAACATTGTGGTGGGAGCTCTCTTTCGAAGCGGACTACCTATGGCGTCATCTCGTCTACCATTTAAACTCCACCGGATGTCAGCAGGAAGTGAATGACCTAGCCTGCGATATTCGGTGGATTGTATCTCGGATCTTGCAGTCGGGGCCGTGGGCAATGGAAGGTGATCTAAGATATTCCACAACAAAACAAGCGGCCCAATGTCGTCGGCTTATCGCACGATCTGGCTATCTGCTTGAGAATCTGGAATCTCGCGATCTGAGCACCGGAAATATCCTATCTCATCTAAATTCTCTACCCATCTTAAATGAACAAATCCAGCGCTATTACCGCGACAAGATTCCTTACCTGGCTCCGACCTGGCTAATGCCGGAGAGTGTAATCAACGGCCTGATACGCACCCTTCCCCACCACGCTGGCGAGGTACACGCGGCGGCGATGTCTCCCGATGGTGCGTGGCTGGCCAGCGCCTCGGAGGACGGCACAGTCCGTCTATGCGAGGCCGACGGCAGCGAACGCGCCACCCTCAGCCACAAAACTGCAGTGCTCGCGGTAGCGATCTCGCCAGATAGCACCTGGCTGGCCAGCGGATCCTACGACGGCACCGTCCGCCTGTGGGAGGCCGACGGCAGTGAACGCGCCACCCTCGCCGGTCACACCGACTGGGTCAGTGCTTTGGTGATATCTCCCGATGGCGCGTGGCTGGCCAGCGCCTCGGAGGACGGCACAGTCCGCTTGTGGGGAGTCGATGGCAGCGAACGCATCGCTCTCGACCACAATATGGCGGTTTGCGGCCTGGCCATCTCGCCGGATGGCGCGTGGCTGGCCAGCGCCTCAGTCGACGGCACTGTCCGCTTGTGGGGGGCGGACGGCAGTGAACGCGCCACCCTCGCCGGTCACACCGACTGGGTTCGCGCTTTGGTGATATCTCCCGATGGCGCGTGGCTGGCCAGCGCCTCGGAGGACGGCACAGTCCGCTTGTGGGGAGTCGATGGCAGCGAACGCATCGCTCTCGACCACAATATGGCGGTTTGCGGCCTGGCCATCTCGCCGGATGGCGCCTGGCTCGCCAGCGGTTCCCGCGACGGCACTGTCCGCCTGTGGGAGGCTGACGGCAGTGAGCGCGCCACCCTCGCCGGCCACACTGGGCCGGTTTATGCGTTAGCGATCTCGTCCGATGGCACCTGGCTGGCCAGCGGATCCTTCGACAGCACTGTCCGTTTGTGGGAGGCCGACGGCAGTGAGCGCGCCACTCTCACTGGCCACACCGCCCCGATGGACGCATTAATGATCTCGTCCGATGGCACCTGGCTGGCCAGCGCCTCAGATGACGGCACCGTCCGCCTATGGGAGAGCCATAAGAAGGGAGACAGCTCTCCTGCTGGCCACGGCACATCGGTAACCGCATTAGCAATCTCGCCGGATGGCACGTGGCTGGCTAGCGCCTCCGAGGAAGGACCCGTCCGTCTGTGGGAGGCCGACGGCAGTGAACGTGCCACCCTCGCTGGCCACACCAAGCGTGTCAATGCTTTAGCGATCTCGCCGAATGGCGCCTGGCTGGCCAGCGCCTCAGTCGACGGCACCGTCCGCCTGTGGCAAGCGGACGGCAGCAAGTCGACTGTTCTCGCACGCCATGGCCACGTAGTAACCGCCTTAGCGATCTCACCGGACGGCACCTGGGTTGCAAGCTGCTCCTATGATCAGACCCTACAAATGGTGCGGTGGCGAGAGGACGAGATCTCACGTACCGAACTTTTCGCCCACCGCGCCCCAGTGCTTGCCTTAGCGATCTCGCCGGATGGCACGTGGCTGGCTAGCGCCTCAGGCGGCGGCACTGTCCGCCTGTGGGAGGCTGACGGCAGTGAACGCGCCATCCTCACCGGTCACACCAGTTCGGTGAACACGGTCACGATCTCGCCGGATGGCACGTGGCTGGCTAGCGCCTCAGACGACGGCACTGTCCGCCTGTGGGAGGCTGATGGCAGTGAACGCGCCATCCTCACCGGCCACACCGACTGGGTTCATGCGGTAGCGATCTCGCCGGATGGCACCTGGCTGGCCAGCGCCTCAGACGACGGCACCGTCCGCCTATGGGAAGCCGCTGAGGATAGCCTTTGTCGAATCGTTGTCTGCACCAGCGGTTGGCTGCGTTGCCTCGCGTGGCTACCGGATGGGGAGAATCTTGCTGCCGCTGGCGCGGGCGGCCTCTACCTTTTCGCCGTCAACGATCCAAGGTCCAAACTCTAACTACGCCGACTGGCCAGTGAGTGTGCTCATACTCGCTCGGGGCTCGTACTCGATATCTCGATCAACTCGGCAAGCTCTGGGGCCTTCACACTGATCGGGGTTCGACTGGCACATCTCAAGCCAGCACCGATCAGCGCCGTCGATGTAGTCCTGCCCGACTCACCTGATGCTTGACGCTTAGGTATCGAATGATGCTAGTCCCGCGCTGCTTAGTACGCTCCTTCACTTGTTCCGAGTGATCTCCTGCGTGGTGGTTCGGTTCGCCGTTGTCATGCACGGGGGTGACGTGGGTGTCGTCGATCAGAAGGCCACCCAGCCCGCCGTCACCGAAGTCCTCGACTGAGGCTTCGCACCGCGGCCGTGGGATGCTCGGCGCGCGGGAACCAGCTACACCAGGACTAGAAGGGACAACCTCATGCCGATCCAGGGTGTGCTTTTCGATGTGGACGACACCCTGTTCGACTACTCGACTTCGGAAGAGGTCGGCGTGCTCGCCCACTTGCAGGCCGAAGGACTGCTTGAGAAGTTCCCCGACCCCACCACAGCACTCGCGCTCTGGCGGAACATCATGGAGAGGCAGTACGCCCGCTTCCTGAACGGCGAGCTCACGTTCACCGAACAGCAGCGCGAACGCACCCGGGAATTCCTCTCCCACGTTGGGCAGAGCCCGCACGCCAGCGTGCCGGACCAGGAAGCCTCCGCCTGGTTCGCCGGATACCAGGCTCACCGTAACGCCGCCTGGGCGGCATTCCCCGACGCCGAGCCCGTCCTCAGGAAACTCGCACCCAACTACCGCCTCGGCATCGTTTCCAATTCATCCGCCGACCACCAGCGTCACAAGCTCGACGTCATCGGCCTCCTGCCCTACTTCGGCGACACGCTTGTGTGCTCTGACCAGCACGGTGCGGCCAAGCCCGCGTCGAGCATCTTCGTCGCCGGCTGCACCTCCCTCGGCCTCCAGCCGCATGAAGTGGCCTACGTCGGGGACAAGTACGCGCTAGACGCGGTAGGAGCCCACGAAGCAGGGCTGCACGCCTACTGGCTCGACCGCGCGAACACCAGCGACAGCACGGCCATCAGGAACGACATTCGAGTCATCCACTCCCTCGATGAACTCCCAGCCGCCCTCACCGGCTGAGCTCTGTTGGCATCATGCCGACCATCGCGACACCTCGCCGAGGCACAGTCAGCTGTCGATGTAGTCCTTTCCTCGATGGAGCCAGGGGACGCGGCATGACGCCATCCTGCTCGTTGCGTCCAGGTTGGCCTTGAGCGCGGCGAAACACTGAGTGCGGAGCTGTTCCGCCACGCCCGCCGTGTTTTCAGGAGACGCGTGGCAGCGATAATGCTGTGGGCTCTTCGCGTGGTGTCCGGTTGCGGCGCCTGGACTCAGCGGCGGTACGAGGTCGGTCTTTGAGATGTTCCTGCGCATGCTCGGTGAGGAGAGTCATCCAGATCGAACGCGCCTGCTGATAGAGCCCTCTTCCCGTCTCCTCGTAGCCCTCTGGCTGCTTGGTCCGGAGGATCAGGAACTCGCCTCCCTGGCAGGCCCACTCGTACGCTCCACAGCATGAGGTCTCCGTGATCCGAATGCGGTCCCTTGGCCGAAGCAGGGACTCCCACCGTGGTGCAGACAGATCAGGAAGCTGGACCACGGCACGTCGCTTCGACGGCGTACTCCTGCAGGTAGCGGTAGACGTTGCGGCGGCTCCGCTGCCATGTGCAGGCGAAGGCGAGTTCTAGGGAGGTGTGGGCCACCAACTCCTGCTGGAGGCCAAAGGTGATCTCCTCGGTGGTCAGTTTGGGTAGGGGTCTTGCTCGCCAATCGCCGAGAGGGTCACGGCAGACGTAGAAGCGTCTGAATGCGCCGAGCATGTCCGGGTCAGGCGCGGCTGAGTCCTCTGTCGTGCGCACGTCGTGGGTGAGGTGCATAGCTCTGTGGTGGGCGTTTCGTGGTTCCGCCATGTCACGGATGGCGGTCGCCGCCTCGGCGGCCGCTCGCAAGCGGCTGTTCAGGCTGGCGTCTGTTCTTGGCTGCTGTCCTGCCATGTCCCAGTGATCATTGTCTGGGGTCATGATGCGCCTCCCTGCGCTTACGCAGGACGACCCATGTGCGATGCCCGGTGTGGTCGCCGGACGCGCCGAAGGATATGGCGGCGCTGGATAGTTCGGCTGTCTCGAAGCCCCGGTGTCGTCGAAACCGCCAGGATCGTGGACCTCGATGCGCAGGCTGTCGGGTGTCACGTCGATCTGTGTGTGGATGAGTTCGTCTCGCTTGGTGCGCCGGATGGCAGCAGACACCAGAGCGCGGGTGGCTTGCTCAGCGTCGCTTGCGAGATCCGGGCGTTCGGTCTGGGCGACAGCGCGTGCCCAGTGGCCGACACTCTCGATACACGTGTCGGTAGGGGATAGAGACAGCCGGTACACCACGCAACCTTCTGTGTAGGTTCTGTATCTATCCGTAAGCTTGAAGCTTGCTGGTAAGGCTGTCAAGCTACCGGCGTGGATCGAGATGCTGATCGCCCTATGTACCTCCGCGTAGCGGACACGTTGCGCAGGAGGATCGCGGCAGGGGAATTTCAGGAAGGTGATCGCCTTCCGTCCGTGCCGAGCCTGGCGGCCGACTTGGGCATCTCGCGCTCGACGGCTGCCGAGGCGCTGAAGGTGCTCATCTCCGAAGGTCTCGCCGTTGCCCGATCCGGCTCGGGCACTTATGTTCGTCTGCCCCGGGAGCCGCAACGGCTGATCCGCGCGTGGCATCGTGCGACGCCGTACGGCTCGCCGTTCAGGCAGGACATGGAACGGCAGGGCCGTGAGGCCGGCTGGACCTACAAGTCACGGACGATCCAGGCCCCACCAGAGATTCGCGACCGCCTGGGCCTCGATGAGCCCGGGGAAGGCATGGAAGATGTGGTGCGGACTGACTATGTCTTCTCGGCCGACGGGGAGCCGGTCATGCTTTCGACCAGTTGGGAACCGCTCGGGGTTACCCGCGGGACGCCGATCGTGCTGCCGGAGGACGGGATGCTGGCCGGCCGCGGAGTGGCCGAGCGCATGCTGAGCATCGGCAGGCCCATTGACGACTGGGTGGAAGAAGTCGCGGCACGGCTCGGGACGGCCGAGGAGTGCGAGCGCCTACAGCACCCGCCCGGCTCGATCATGGTGACGATTCAACGTACGTACCACGCCGGGGAGACGCAGGTAGAGACGGCAGACATCGTGGTACCGGCAGACCGGTTCGCACTGGTCTACAGCGGCAAGATGGGTCGTGTCTCAGTCTCCGACAAGCTATCCGCCGGGGAGAGCGCCTGACCTCGGCTCGCGACCCGGTTCTCCGGAACCGGGCGGAGGGCTTCAACATCTCCGGCCTGTTCCAGGCGGCGACGGAATGCTTCTGGTTGCGGGCTTTACGCGCATGGACTGACGCTCGCACCCGAGTCGTGTCGCACTTGCCCGCAAGAATTATGAGTACGGCCCTGCAGGCGAGGTTTCGCCGGAGTTGGTGACAGGAAGGAGTGATGGCGATGGTTCAGTGCTCGCACAGGGAGAACTCTCGCTCGTAGAGCTGCTCGTTGTGTTCGTCGACGAAGAATTTGCGTTCCTGCATGAGTTGTTCGCGGTAGCTCTTGGCCTGATCCAGCGTCATGGTCGATGTGGCAGACCATGGCTGTTGCGGCGGCACATCGGATGTCGAGACAATCGTTACCGACGGATCGACCAGGAAGAACGCAAGGATTTTGCGATATCCCGGCCGGGTGGGGTCCGTGAGGCGAAACGAGCCGACGCGGTGTTGCAGGATGTTCGGGAACGCCAGGCAGCGGCCCGCTGGGGTCGATGCCGATCCCAGCACCTGATTCAGTGGGTCTTCGTCGTTCAGGCCATAGACCTCACGCACACCGGTGTCGTCATTCTGTTCGTAGTCCGGGTCGTCGACTGCCGCCCGGAAACTCAGTCGACTTTCTGTGATGTTCTCGCTGTCCCAGTAGTAAATGCCGGTCGAGACGATCCGCTCGTTCATCATCCCCTCGACATGCCAGGAACCGCCGGGGTACTCGAGCTTGTCCGGGGTGAGATGAATAGTGGCGAGCTTGACGATGACCTGGAGACGGCGGCCGCGCAGGTCGACTCGAGCGGAGTCATCGGGCAACGCGGGCGGGATGAAGACCGGGGCGTCCGGGACGACCGGGCCGCATTCCTCCATGGCTTCTTCCTCAGCATCATAGGCGTCGTCGTCGGAGGGTTCGACCGGCTCGTCCGGGGCCTGGTCGTACCACGTGTAAGGATCGGCCTCGATCCGCAGGGGCCGCGGATGGCGCAGATCGGTGAGCACGTTCTCCAGCAGCGGGCGCAGGCGCGCAAACAGGACTGGCAGGACGGAGGTGAGTTCGCGATGAGCCACGGGGTGGACATTGTTGACGTACGAACGGAAGACGACATCGCCGTCGTCGCCGACCTCGACATCCGTGGGTAGCCACTGGAATTTCTCCGAGAATTCGTACCGCAAACTGCCGGCTGCCGGGCTCTGCCATGCCCGCTCGGGTGCGCCGCTCACCTGACGCACGAGGCAGAACAGTGAGGGATGAACCAGATCCAGTACCTGGCCATTGGATCCCGGATGCCAATCCTGTTCCGCTTCGGGGACCTGTTCCAAAACCCGAACCGCCTCGCGCAGCCGGGACCTGAGCTCGTCGTCGACCAGTGTGTCCGACTGCCACACCCCATCGACGGCGGACACCTCGATGCCGGTTCGCCCGTCCCGCAGCTCGGCGTAATACGCGAGTTCGGCAAGCACATAACGAATCTGCGCTTCGGTCAGGCCCTCGGCAACCGCTTCTCGCGTCCACCTGGCGACGATTTCGGCGTCGTTCATCTTGACGAACCACCCTGGCTTCGCCCGAATGTGGGCGCTGCACTGCATCATCTGAAGTTCCCGCAATGTTCGGGGCTCCGCGAACGATATTGTTCGGGAAGCAAGAAAGGGCAATGGGAAAGCAGACAGGTCAGTCAATTCTCTCGGTCCTCCCAGTTAATGCGTAAGCATTCATCAGCTCTGTGACGCTCTGTGATGCTTGCCGGTCAGTCGGTCAGGGCGATCGGGGGCATCCAGAGGTGGCCGGTGAAGGCTCGGCGGATCGCGTCCAGGGCGTTCAGGCCGCGCTCCAGCAGGTTGCGGCCTGGGGCACGTGGATGCAGCGACAACCCGACGGCCACACCGTGGTGGAAGGACTCCCAGTGGACCAGCGCCCGTTTGGGCGGGATATCGGTGAAGTGTTGGGCGGCCGCCTTCTTGGCCTGCTCGTTCAGTTGCGGCAGTGCCCAGCGGACCTGGACGGGCCAGCGCTGTTGGGGGTGGTCTTCAGCGGCACCGGTCAGCTCGCGGGCCAGGTGCGCCCCGCACAACTGATGGCGGGCATCGGGGTAGCCGACATACAGGGCCAGCGAATCGCCGCGAAAGTCCGGCAGCACGCCCAGCGTGTTGGCGCCCTCGCGCGAGCGCGGCCCCAGGCCGAGTAGGGTGAGCCGCTCGGTGCAAGCCACGTGCAGCCACCGCTGCCCGCCACCGATCCGGGTGGTGGTCTCATCGGCGTGCAGCACATGCCCCAGCGTCAACAGAGCACGGATCAGCTTCAGGCTGTCGGCCACCGGGCCCGCGGCCTGCCCCAACGCCCCTGACGCCCAGCCGGTCGACACGTTCGCGCAGGTCAGATCACCGATCAGCCGCGCGGTCCGCTCGACCGGGATGTGCTGGAAGTCCAACAGGTAGGCCGCCAAAGCGCACAGGTGTAGCCCGTAAGAGGTCGGCGAGCCGGCCGCCGTCACGGGCATCGCCGCCCGGGTCGTCATCCCGCACCTACACCGGCACCGATGCGCCCGATGCTCGGTCGCTGTCACACGGATCAGGGGGATGTCCCATACTTGGCGGCGCTCGTATCCGGCGCCGTCGGCCAGGATCAGCCCGGCTCCGCACCCGCCACACCCTTGGGACAGATGATCGTCGACCCGGTCCGGGGTCTCGACCATGGCCAGCCCACCACCCGCCGAACCCGGCCGACCGCCCCGCCGCCGCCCGCTCCTGGGCGTCGGCTTCTTCTCTGGCCGGATGAAGGCGGCGGCCGACGGCAGCAGCGAAGAGTTGCCCGAATGCCTGTTCAGCCGCCGCTCCAACTCGGCCACCCGAGCCGAAAGCCGCCCATTCTCCGCCCGCAGCCGTTCATCCTCGGCCAGTAACTCAGCGATGACCCGCGCCTGCTCCACGACCAAGGCGGCAAGCTCGTCATACGACGGACGCCCATCCCCAGCCTGCACCGAAAGATCATCCCACGAGCCGCCGCGACGTGTAACCGGCCCAGGCTGATGGAGACAGAATCCGCTCCCTGGCGCGGAGGCATCCGACTGCCGTGGACGCCCTCGGTGCCGCGGCCCTCTTCGCGCTGAGCGCGGCCGACCTTCCCGACGCGGCGCTTGATGTTCGAACCTCGGCGATATTCGTCCTGCTGGCAGTGGTCGTCGCCGCGCCGGCGGCACGCCGCAGGTGGCCACTGTGGACGTTGGTCGTCACCACACTCGGGGTCGTCCCCGCAGTGGCATTCGGCAGCGACCTCGAACCGTTCTCATTCCCGTTCCGGTGCCGGTGGCGATCGCGACGTACACGACCGTGGTCGGAACGGACCGGTGGACCGGTGCCGAAACCTGGCACTCGTGGGCAACAGCTTGGCGCTGAGCGTCCACACTTCTGTTTGTCATCCGACCATACTGATCAACGAGAGAAGAGCATGCAGCGAAAGAACGGAAAGAGAAAAAGCGTCAAAGAATCTGCGCCGTCGTGTTGTTTGGCGTTTGCGGGTTAGTCGTGCTTAAGTGCCACCCCGACGCCTGGTGCGAGGCCCATGTGGTATGTGGGGGGCGAGAACGTCAAGGATATCCTCGGCGGCTAGGGGCCTTTTGGCGCTGCCCAGTTGCCCGGCCGTCCGGTCGTGGACCAACGCCTATGCAAAAACGCCATGATAATTGCCCATGGCGTACACCATCGATCGCGGGTATATCAGACCGATGATTATGTCGTCCAGATTATAATTGGTTCATTCGAAAAGCACGGAGGTGCTGACGATGACAGCAGTTGAACCCACTCCGTTCGACTCGCCGCTTCGCCGTGATGGACACCCTCAGTCGCGACGGGACTTGCTGAAGAAGGCTGCCCTCGTCGGGCTCGGTGCCGGCGCGGTCCTCGCAACCGAACCGGCCATCTTCGCCAAGCCGGCCGCCGCTGTCCAGAGCGGCTGGGCGCACTGCTATCACTGCCGAGGCCTGTTCTATCCCGGCAACGGCCCGAGTGCCTGTCCCTTGTTCACGAACGGTAACGGCAGCCACAGTACCGTGAGCGACGATGGCGTCGCCAGTTGGAACTACGCTCTCTGGACCGAGTCGAGCGGACCATCCGGCTTTCAGAAAGGCTGGCGCTGGTGCTCCAAATGTCAGGGTCTTTTCTACCTGCCCAACGGCAATAGTCACTGCCCAAAGGGCGGCGCGCACAACGGCACCGGCAGCTTTGCCTACATGCTGGAGGTCGTCCCGCCCGGTACGACGGTCGGTGGCGACGAGCAGGCCGGCTGGACATGGTGCAGAAAGTGCCAGGGCCTGTTCTTCGGACCATTCCAAGCGGACAGTTACTGTCCGGTCTTTTCGACGAATGACGCCCTCGGGCATCACACCGGCGGCGGCATTAGCTATAACTACAGCCTCCTGTACGTGCCTTGATCACGCCTGGCCGCAAGCATGGCGCAAAGGGTATGTCCCCCGGTTCTCTGGCGCGAGCCGCGCCTAGTGGGTGGGGGTCAAACCAACCTGGTGAGAACAGGCACCAATACCATGGCGGTCGGCTCTGCTCAGGGGCTGACCGCCACGGTCGTTCCTCCCCAGCGACACCCAGCGTTCGCCTGTCGCCACGCGACGGTGTTCCCGAGACGGGGCGCGATATAGATGGTGGCCGCGCGTCGAACGGAGTCGGCCCGGCCGCCGCACGAGCAATGGGGCCGACGGCGGGACGTCATACTGGTCGCCAGGCAACTCCCGTAGCGGGTGGGGGGTTTCTCCGCCATGAGAAGCAACATTGGTGGTCATTGAATAACTTAGGGTGATGAATCCTGGCATCCCTGTCCAACGCTCTGAGCGCTGAACAGCCGGTAAGGCGTGCAGGTGGAGATGCGCCGAAGGGGGTCAGGCCCTCGCTGTCCAGCTCATAGGCGAATATGTCCGCCAGTTGGGTCCAGCGTGACAGTGGTCAGGCGTGCCGACATCGGTCTCACCGTCATCCAACTGGCCGATGTCGATGGCGCCTGAACGCTGGTAAGTGACCTGTGATGCGTCGTGACAGTTTGCCGCAGACCTTTGCTGTCTGGACCATGCGATCTTGTCCATGACGCGCCAGAAGTTATGCGTATGACCCTCTCTCTCAAACGGAACCCACATCGACCGTTTGTCGAGACGACCAAGCAGCACGAGACTCCGGATCGGACTATTGCCGATGCAGGCAGGCCCTGACACCATCCGCTTAACGAAACCAGGGCATCACCCCGACAGGCGGTGGCCATGCGTCAGGTGGTCCGAACAGAGAACCTCCCGCGTGCTGACCGGTTCGAGTTCTGGCGGGAGACCTTGGCACAAGTGGCCATGCCGGTCGACGTGCTCAGCACTCACTCGGCCGACTTCGTGGCGACCATCCAGACCGCGAGTTTCGGGGCAATCGAAACCATCGTGATGAGACAACCGCCGATAGACGTCGAACGTACGCGTCGGTTGATCCGGCAGTCCGATCCTGAGGTCTATCAGTTGGTACTCAACCTTGCAGGCCACCAGCAGTTCGCCCAGGAGCGCAGAGAGGCTGTCCTGCGGCCAGGCGAGATGATGCTCTATCACAGCTCCAGCCCGTTTCGAACCCGCTCGGGCGTCCGTGACGGTCGTGAATCGGCGGTAGTTGTGACGATCCCGCCGGCGATGCTGCATTTGCCGGCCAGGAAGCTAAAAGACCTACTCGCCGTTCCGCTATCGCGCCGTGAGGACGGACTCGGCCCGCTGGTCTCCCGCTACCTGCTCACGCTGGCCAGCTCCACCGCCGGATACAGCGCCACCGACGCTACCCAGCTCTCGTTCGTCACTCTCGACCTGATCTCGATCATGCTGGCCAGCCGGCTCGATGCCGAAACCTCGTTGTCAATGGAGACACGAGAGCAGGTGCTGTTCGCTCGGATTCAGTCGTTCATCCATCAGCGTCTGGGCGACTCCACGCTATCGCCAGAAACGATCGCCTCCGCCCACCACGTCTCTGTCCGCTCCCTGCACCGGCTCTTCCGAGCCCACGGCATGACGGTCTCCGGATCGATCCGCAGCCGTCGACTGGATCGCTGCCGACGCGACCTGACCGACCCGCTCCTGCGCGGGCAGTCGATCAGCACCATCGCCGCGCGCTGGGCATTTCCCAGCAACGCAACCTTCGGCCGCGCCTTCAAGGCCGTCTACGGCATGAGCCCTGGAGACTACCGCCAGCGTGTGATGTAAGGGGCCTGAAACGGCCGACGAATACGATCAACCGTGAAGGACGAAGGCCGGTGGGGTGTTGCGCCAGATGGTCCGGGTGGGGATGACCTCTTCGAGCGGTCGGCCAGCAGATGGCGGAAGCGGCGGGTGGAGGCGAGGGGTACGGCCCCAGGAACACGGAGATGACGGTGACGGTCGTCGAGAAGGCGCTGCTGGCCCAGTCGCACATGTACCAATCGGTGCATTCCCGGCGCCCTCGCGACCAACTATCGGACGTCACCTCGGGGCGCTGTCGACCGTCATCGGATGCACCTCTTTGCCAAGACTCGCCGCAGGATATTGATCTCGGCGCCCCAGGGTCAATCAACCGTGATGACGAGCTTTCCGAGCGCGTTGCCCGCCGCCAGGTCACCCACCGCGGTGGAGGCCTCCGCCAGGGAGTACGTGCGCCCGACGGCCGGTCGAACGGCCCCGGCCTCGATGAGGTCGCGCAGCGCGTTCAGGTCGGCGGTGCGGGTCAGCGCGATCAGCGAGTCCAGGCGCTGGCGCGTGAACGGGGTGATCAGCCGGGCGACCAGCAGCCGGCTGAGCCCGCCGAACCACCGACCGCCGCCCTCGCCGCCGACGATGACGAGTCGGCCGCGCTCGGTGAGCAGCCCGCGCAGCAGGGCCAGCGGCCGGATGCCCGCGATGTCGATGATCAGATCGTACGTCCCGGTGAGTGGCTCGCGCGTGTAGTCGATGACGGCCTGGGCGCCCAGCGACCGGACGAGGTCGGCCTTGGCTTTGCTGCACACGGCGGTGACGTGGGCACCGCCGGCCACCGCGAGTTGCGTCGCAAAGCTGCCCACTCCGCCGCCGGCACCGATGACCAGCACCTTCTCGCCAGCGGTGACCTGGCCGACGGCCCGTACCGCGGTCACCCCTGACGTGGGTACGGCCGCCGCTTCGGTGAAGCTCAGGTTGGCGGGCTTGCGGGCGAGCTTGCCCGGGCGGGCGAGCGCGAACTGCGCGTACGCGCCGGTCGCCGCGCCGTACACCTCGTCGCCGGGGCGAAACGCGGTCACGTTGGCGCCGACGGACTCCACGACGCCGGCCACGTCCATGCCCGGCACGCGGTTGCGGGGCCGGCGCAGGCCGAAGCCGAGGCGGCCGATGAGCGGCAGCCCGGTCATGACGTGCCACACGCCGTAGTCGATGCCGGCCGCGTGCACCCGGATCAGCACATCGTCGGCGCCGGGCGTCGGGATCGGGACCTCATCGAGGCTCAGCACGTGCGGCGAGCCGTACTCGTCCTGGACGATCGCCTTCATGAGGGGTCTCCTTCGGTGTCGGGGTACTGGAAGACGTCGTCGAGTCCGGACCGGAACACCCGGGCGATGCGGAATGCCATCTCCAGCGAGGGGGAGTAGCGACCCTGTTCGATCGCGATGATGGTCTGGCGGGTGACGCCGACCCGGTCGGCCAGCTCGGCCTGGGTCATCTCGTCGTGCGCGAACCGCAGGGCCCGGATCGTGTTGGTGACCTGCGTCGGCTTCACCACGTCTGGAAGCCGCCCTTGCGGTACGCCATGATCTTGGCAAACGAGCTGAGCACCGAGGACAGCACGAACGCCAGGTAGACGGCGTTGGCGATCCAGAAGTGGCGCAGCTCGGCGATGGCCATGACCAGTGCAGCGAGCGCGCCGACGATGACGATCGACTGCCCGATGCGCTCACTGACCTGGTTGATCTCACGGTCGCGCTCGTCAGTGCGGTCGCTGCCGTGGCCGCCCGCGATGGCCATCGCGATGTTGGCCACGATCGCGGCGACGATGGCGCCACCGATGGTCCACAGCAGAGTTCCCGCGTAGGCGATGTCGGTGAGCGGGCCGTCGCCGGCCCGGCTCAGGACGGTCGCCACGTAGATCGTGTAGGCGCCGACGGAGACCAAGATCATCAGCCAGGCGCGCTTTTCCTCGAAGGCCATGCCCGCTCCTCACGTAAAACAAAGCTGACATCAACCAATGTAAAGCGCCCCGGACACCATGTCAAAGTTTATTTACACGCATGGTGGGCGATGCCATGGCGCCCGGCGCGGTGTTGCTACAAAACGTCCACAGTCGGCTGGACGGCGCAGGTCGCACCGGCCCGCCCTCATCGGAAGAGCCCGCAGAATCTGGGCTACTCCGGTTCGCGCCGCTGGGCGGCACCCTCGCCGCCGCCCGGTGGCAGACGCTTGGCCACGTCCAGCCGCACCTCGCCGTAGGGCTGGATGTGCTGCCAGAACAGCGGGGTCAGTCCGCAGCGGTCGGTGGGCTTGAGCAGCTCGGCCCATTGGGGGTCGGCCAGGACGTCCTGCAGCATCGGGGTGTTGATGTATGCGAGCGCGGCCTGCAGGATGCGCACGCCGCGCGTAGTGGCTACAAGAACGAGCCGTTGTACCGGCGGTCTTTCACACGATCGTAGATCTCACGTACCCACGGCTGACTAACCAGCGGCAGCCGCTCCAACGTCCTGAGGAACACCTCCCAATCAGGCCGGAAAGGACTGTTCGGCAGCAGCGGCGGCGAATCATCGCGGCGCACATCTGCGGGCATCCGGGCTGCCGCCTGCGCGAGCTGCCGCGAGCGCTGGGCGCATGTGCCCGCCCCTCGCGGTGGGCGACTCTAGACGGCAGCGAGCGACCAGAAGTGGTTGTCGTTGTTGCCCGCGGACAGACGCCGAGGGCCAGGTGCTGTTCCGGACAAGCGCGCGGTGTTTCCTCGATGTCCAAGTGGATGCGCTCTGACCTGCGGTTTCATTTGTCCAATGGGGCGAGCGCCACTTTGGACGACCTCTGGACAAAGATCCCTTGGCCGAGCGGAAAGCCGCGTGCCAGCATACGACCGGGGCCCGCGCCACGGACGCCTTTCCCATTCGAGGGCGCGCGGATATCGATGACGGAGGAAAGAGAAATGTCCACGGCAACAAGACCGGTCAGGCACGTTTGGCGTGCTGGTGCAAGAACCTGATCGGCAATGGTTCGCAGCAGAAGAGCTGGATGAACGTCAAGCCTGGCAAGACGGTCAGGTTCGTGGGTGAATGCACCTTCAAGGCCCGCAACACCGACCGCCCCGGGGATGCGTTTCCTGCTCGTCCGAGGGCGCCGATCAGGAACTAACCTCCTCAAAAGCAGCGCTCACGTCGTCACGGCCGCCTCCAAGGGGGGCGTGGGCGGTCGGGGCGCCGTGGTGGACCTGGACGGTGGTGGCGGCGATCGACAGGCCGAGTCCCAGGCCGTCGCCGGTGGCCCTGCGCCGGCCGGACGACCCCCAGGGCGAACCGATTCGACGAGATGTATCCACAATGCATATGCCGCATCCCGGCGAAACTCACTACTCTGGAAGGAACCCGATGCGAGTCCTTGCTCTCCTGGTTGCGGGCGCCACTTTCTTCACCGCCCCACTGACCGCGCAGGCCGCTACCGGCTCGGCCGCAGGCCTGACCCCGGTCGCGAGTTCGAGTGCCCAGCGCGCGGCCGCCGCCTGGCCCTCCTGTGTGAAAGCCACCCGCACCAAGCTGAACAACAACGGTTGGTCCGATCCCAAGTGGCAGGTCCGGGTGGCCAACAACTGCGCTAGCAGGACCAAGTACTCGATTGTGCGCGACCGGCAGTCCGACTTCGACTATGTGGCGGTCGCCCCCGGTAAGACTAGCTCTCGTAACATTGGCAAGTACTCCTTCGGGCACAGTGCCTCCGAGCCCGACGGCGTGAAGATCTACTACCGGGGCACCCGCTACACGAAGCGCTTCTGAAGCAAGGGCGGGCGGCAGTGGACTGGACTTCCCTGCCGCCGCCCCCATTTCTGTTGGCTCTGTCGTAGCTTCGGTGGTGACGGTACGTCTCACTGCATCACATTGAGTCACGAATGGTGCAGACGAGCTCGTAAGCGTGGTGTTCTCCGGGCTATCGCCGCTGATCATGGATGACGCGACGCGCTGGGCGTGATCTTCATCGTGCTGGGTCTGAGCTAGGCCGATCGTCGTGGGCGGGCCATGGCTCGCTCCAGTCAGCTCGGGGCCAAGCGTGCGGTCCGGCACGCGGCGCTGCTCACTCGGCAGAACCTGCCGCTGCGCGACCCGCACCCTGTTCCAACTGTTGTACGAGAGCGCGGCCCGGGCGGAAGAGGTGCTGGCCCTCGACGTCGACGAGCTCGACCTGCGCAACCGCCGCCAGTCTGGCGCCTCGGTCGTGAGGGCGCTGCTTTGCTGTAATGCGGCACGGTGGAGCGCGAGCGGGGCGGTGATGGACCAAGTGGTCCTGGCCGCGGTTCTGGAGTAGGGCGCCAAGCCGCCCAGCTAGCTCGGCCGTTGCGCCAGGGTGCAGGACCAGCGGCCGTCGTGCCAGCCGCAGGTCTGCTCGTAGCCGGAGCGGAACGACCCGAGCCAGGGGATGTCGTCCTCGTAGCGCGTGGGCGGCGGTGTCGGTGCGAAGTTCGCCGCGTCGTCGATGCTGCCGCTCCCGTCGTAGCGTGCGACGGTCGGATAGGGGTAGACCGGCCGGGTCCGTACGACGGTGTCGTCCTGACGCTTCGTGGCGACGAGCCGGTCGGGTGCGATTCCGTTCTCGACCCAGGCGAGGGTGGGGGTGAGCGCGTCGATCGCGTCCGGTCCCTGACCGTCACCGCAGTGGGCGACGCCCGGCAGCATGAACAGGCGGGCGAACTGCTGCGTGGCGTCCGTCCCGCCCATGCGCTCGGTGAGGGCGTGGTAGTAGGCGATCGTCCCGTAGGGCGAGATTGCCTGGTCTGCCCAGCCGTGCCAGAGGAGGAGCTTCCCGCCTGCGGCGCGGAAGGCCGTCAGGTCGGGGTTGCTCGCGTCGTAGACGCCGGCCTGCCGGTAGATCTCGCGGAACGTCGCCGAGTCGTAGTGCAGGTCATGCAGTGTCGCTGACGGCCGGGCAGACGGGTAGGCGAGGTACTTCAGCGCGCTCGTCGCGTTGCCCTCGGCCACGGCCGGGACGCCGGTGGCGGTCGGGGTGACCCAGCGGGCCCAGTTCGCTTCCGAGCCCACGGGCTCGCCCCCCGGGTACATCCGCCGGCCCCGCTCGTCGCGTGGCCCGTCGTACAGCTTGCGTACGGCATCGATCTGCGCGTCGGTGAGGCAGTCCGCGCTGTCGGTTCCTGTCGCGCAGCGCAGGCTCCGCGGATCGAACGCGCAGGCACGCGGGTCGTCGATCTGGCCGTCGGCCAGGCCGTCCCGTGCGTCGCACTCGCGCATGACGGCGGCGTGCAGCGCGGGAAGCTTGGCAGCGGTCATGATGGGCCGGCCCTGCGCGTCGGTGTTGGCCGTGGCGTGCCAGCCCGTGGACCACACGATGAGCGAGGTGAACAACGACGCCGGGGCGCCGGCGATGATGCCGTCGAAGTCGCGCGGGTAGCGCTGCGCCTCGGTCATCCCCTCGTGGCCGCCCTGCGAGCAGCCGTCGAAGTAGGAGTAGCGCGGGCCTTGTCCGTAGTAGAGCGCGATGAGCCGCTTGGCGACGAGCGCGACGACGTGGTCGGACCGGTAGCCGAAGTCGACCCGGAGTTGCGGATCGGCACCGAACGTGCCGTCGAAGCCGGAGACGCCGACGTGTCCCCCGTTGCCGGTGGCTATGACGAAGTCGCCGCGGGTCAGCGGCACGCACCCGTCCGTCGCGTCGGCGTAGATGTCGACGCTCCCGCAGAACGCCCCGCAGCCGGTCTGCAGATACCGCTGCCGCCACGTCGTGGTGGGGAGGAGCACGTCGAACTGGATCTGCGGCGCCGCGGTTCCCTTGACTTCGCAGGCTGCCCAGCCGACCGGCGAGATCGTCGCGGTCGCGGACCCGATGACCGCCGGAGCGCCGGGCGTCCCCGACAGGTCCTGCCCGGCGAGGGCCGCGCAGTCGATCCTCGGCAGCACCACGGGAGGGCCGGAGGACGAATCGCGCGCCTCGGCGGGCACCCCGGCCACGGCCGTACGGGACGCGGCCTGGCCACCGCCGGCCGTCACGAGGACGGCGAGGACAGCGAGCACAACCGGTAGCGCCCGGACTCCGGCGGTGCGGGCGGCGCGGCCCGGCATCCAGCCCCGTACACAAGCGAGCAGTTCTTGCGTCATCGCCATGCTTGATCATGACGGAAGGCGGGGATCGGCGTAAAGGCTTTTGGGCCCGCTCCAGGTCGAGGTCGGTCGACCCGCATTATCCGCACGCGGTTGATCATGCCAAAGAGATAACCGAGCCAGCCACAGCCACCGCTCGGAAACGATCACGAACCGCAATCGTGATCCCGCTACCTGGCGGCTGGGGACACGATCTGGAGCGGCGGGCCTTAAATACGGCAGAAAGGGGCCACGTCCGGCTGGAGCCGCACGTCATGCCTGGCGTGCTACTAGTAGGTAAGCCGGTCCCTTGCCGCGCCGCCGGACACGACATTGCGGTTGCATCCGATGAAGAAATCGGTCCGTCAGCTCCGATGCGGCCCGTTTCTGCCGTATTCGTGTGTCCTGAACGTGAAGGAGAGTTCGATGTAGGCGAATGATCTGAAGCGATGCTGCTCGGACGATGAAGGTTGTGGCCCTTCGGGGTCGCCCTGCGGAGGGAGACTCCAAACCACCTCATGCCGCGTTTGCTGAAGACAGTCGTGGTGAGCGATGAGGAAAAGGCGCTGGAAAGCCGTCAGGTAGGGACCGGAAAGGCGAACGCGAGTAAACCACTGATGACGTGTCGAAATCGGAACAGATGACATCGAAACCGGGGAGTGAATACGACTCCGGGATGAGCCTGGCGGGTGTCCGCTTATGGGCCAGGCGGTGTCCGGCATGGAGGTGGCGCGAGTCCGGTCTGCGGCGTTCGAGTGGAACAGGAGAAGGTGTGTTCGGACACTGCTCGCTTCGGCGGGTGACAGGGGAGAGCTGTGACCTCGGGGAACCTTGGAGGCAGCGTCAGAGTACCCGTCGCCGGGCGCGCCGGCGGACCGGCTCGTAGTAGTGGTGAAGGTCCTGTAATGGGGCTGGAGCGAAGGGGCCGGGTCGTTCGTGACTTGTTTGTTCGATCAACCGGAGATTCTCCGGGAGGAGTCGCGTGGATGAGTTGAAAGCACCGGGCAAGCCGTTTGAGATCTCTAAATGGGCTGTCCAGGTGGCGTGGGATAAGGTCAAGGCGAATAAGGGTTCGGCCGGGATGGACGGGTTATCCATCGGGGAATTTGAGAAGGATCTGAAGAACAACCTGTATAAGATCTGGAATCGGATGTCCTCGGGGACGTACTTTCCGCCGCCGGTCCAGGCTGTGGAGATCCCGAAGGCGCACGGCGGGGGCACGAGGATGTTGGGCGTGCCCACCGTGGCCGACCGGATCGCGCAGACGGTGGTGGCCGGGGTGCTGGAAGCGAAGCTCGAACCGATCTTCCATCCGAGTTCCTATGGCTATCGCCCGGGCCGCACGGCGCTGGATGCGGCCGGGGCCTGTCGGCAACATTGCTGGGAGTTCGACTGGGTGGTCGAGTTCGACATCCGGAAGTTCTTCGACTCCGTGCCGTGGGACCTGATCGTCAAGGCGGTCCAGGCGCACACCGACCTGCCGTGGGTGGTGTTGTATGTCAAGCGGTGGCTCGCCGCGCCGCTGGCACTGCCCGACGGAACCTTGCAGGATCGAGATCGCGGAACCCCACAGGGGTCGGCGATCTCACCCGTCTTGGCGAATCTGTTCCTGCACTATGCGTTCGACGCCTGGATCACCCGGGAGTTCCCGGACGTGGTGTTCGAGCGCTACGCCGACGACGCGGTCGTGCACTGCTCCAGGCTGGGGCAGGCTGAACGGGTCTTGGCGGCGATCAAGGAACGGATGGCCGAGGTCGGGCTTCAGTTGCACCCCGACAAAACCCGGATCGTCTACTGCAAGGACGACAGACGGCGCGGCTCGCATGAGCACACGTCGTTCACGTTCCTGGGGTTCACCTTCCGGCCGCGAGGGGTGCGGACCAAGACCGGGAAGATGCGTTGCGGCTTCAACCCGGCGGTCAGCAAGCAAGCCTTGAAACAGATGAGCGCGACAGTGCGGGCCTGGCGGCTCCACCATCGCACCGGTTCCTCCGAACACGACCTCGCACGGCGGATCAATCCGGTCGTGCGGGGCTGGATGCAGTACTACGGCGCGTTCTATCGCTCCGCGCTGCATCCCCTCCTGGCCCGTATCAACGCCTACCTGATGCGGTGGTCGCGCAACAAGTACAAGCGGCTACGGAGCCGAAAGAAGGCCCAAGCCCAATGGGAAAGGGCCGTGAAGCTGCGGCCCACATTCTTCGCCCACTGGATCTGGGTGAACACGGTTCCAGCAGTCTGGTGACCAGGACGACAAGAGCCGTGTAACGAGAGATTGTTACGCACGGTTCTGTGGGAGCCCCGGGCTGAGACGCCCGGGGCGACCCGACCGGTCACCTGGGCCGAATGCCGGCCACACGCGGCTGGCGGGTTCAGTCCAGCCAGCGGCCGACGCCGCGTACGGTGACCTCAAGCAGTTCCGCCGGATTGTCCGGGTCGGGGTAGTAGATGATCATGGTCGTACCTGCCGGGAGCAGCAGTTTGATGGCCTGGATGCACCCCGCCACGACCTGTCGCTCCGCATCGGGTCCTGTGCCCTTGATCGGCACCGCGTCGCAGACGCCGCCACGGTTGTTCATGACAAGCCGGAGCGTGTTGTCGCGGAGCGCCACTTCCCGTGTGGCGACGCGAAGAGCGAGTTGCGTCTCAAGGTGCCACGCCGGGGGCGCCATGGGCACCCCGAATGTCTGCCTGTACAGCAGCGCGAGGCGGTCTTCGAGGGCCGTCAGGTCGTCGTGCAGGCCGCTCTCGACCGTGTATTTCGCCCATGCGTCGAGGTTGTCGATCGGTGGAAGATTCGCGATCGGCAGTCCGTTCGCGTCGAGCACCCGTCCGGACGCGTCGACCAGATAGCCCTGGTTGTTCTCGGGCTTGATGGACTCGCTCAGGCTCCTGAGCTGTTCCGCGGCATCCTCGTAGGGGCATTGCCCGCCCTGAACGCATTCGATCGGAAGAATGCGCAGCAGTGATGTCGCGAGATCGCTCTCATAGATGGCCCAGATGATGGTCCGGTCAGCCTGGTGATGCATCAGGTACATCGGCCCCCAGATCGAGTTGTATTCGGCGAACCGGAGTTCTTCTGGGACGAGCGAATCGACGAAGGTTCCCCTCCACTCCTTCGAGTATTTGTTCCAGTCGGGGTCTTCGCTCAGGTCCAGCGCTCCGCTGATGCAATCCGAGAACGCCTGCCCCGCGTCCAGGATGTTTCCCTTGGGGGCGCTCCTGCAGTCATTGACCAGCGAATACTGGGAGCCGGCGTTGATCAGGTCCAGTGCGAACAGGCTCATGTACTCCTCGGCGAGACGATGGGTATCGCTCTCCCGGTCGGCGATCCCCCTCGCCGCGAAGGTGAAAAGCGGGCTCATGACGAGGGACATGCAGGCGTCCTGAGCCTTGCCGACGAACTGGCTCCTGCAGTGCTCGATTCGGTCCTTGGCGTAGCCGTCCGGGTCGTGAAGAGGCCCCTTGGGATCGTTAAGGATCTTCTCCGCGTAAGCGTCGCAGTCGTGGTACCCAGGCAGACCGTCCTCGGGCCCCCACTTGCAGTGTTCTTTCCACACGCTCTTGAGCTCGCGCAGACGGATCTCGGCATCCTCCCGATAGTCCTCGAATATCTGGGCAGCGATGAGAGCCGCGTTCGACGCGCTGTTGCCGGCCCGGATCTGCGCGGCGTAGGCGGTGTCGTAGGCGGCGAAGGCGCTGGCCGCGTCCTGTGCCGCCGAGACGGCCGAGGCGCGGGCCCAACGAGCCGAGAGGGACGCCTTCCTGGCTGACTGCTGGGCCTGCTGGGTCGCGGCGGCGGCGGTGCGGACGGCCGCCGCGGCTCGTTCCGCGGACGTGGCGGCTGACTGTGCGGCGGCGAGGGCTTCCTTGGCGAACTCCTTCGCCTGGTCGGCTGCCTTGCCGGCGGCGTTCGCGTAACCGATGGCCTCCTCCGCCGCACCGCGGGCCCGTGCCGCCGCCGCCTGCGCGGTGCGCGCGAAGTCGACGGCGCTCTGCGCGATCTGCGACGTCTCGATCATCAAGGATGAGGCGATGTAGTTGTGCGTTGCGGTCGCGTAGTCGCGTTCGGCCGCACGGTGTCGTTCCACCTCCAAGAAGTTGACCTGCATGGCCGTCGTGCCGGCGAGAGCGACCTGGGCGCCGTTCCTCACCTCGGTGCCGTTCGATTCATCGCCGGCGATCGCGCCGACCTTCGCCCGAATGTCGATCGTGTGCGCGGTGTTGTACGTCGAGTCCAAAAACTCATCGAGGGCGTCCGGATCGTCCGAGCGCAGGGCGTTGTTCGCCGCTTTTTCGATCTCCGCGTTACCGGCGCTGCGGGCATCGGCGAGGATCCGCCCGATCCGCTCTCGTAGTTCGGCGGCCCGCTCGGGGTAGGCGGGGTTTTCGAGAAACTCGACGACGTCTTGCCGCCCGCGGTCGAGGGCGCCCTGAGCGGCGGCTCTCATGGCCGGGGAGCCGGTGACCAGGAGTCCGGTCAGTGTTGTGCGGTCGTCCTGCTCCTCGGCGGCCGCGAGCCCGCGCTTGACGAAATCGAGGACAAGAAGGTCCGCGTCCTCGCCGAGAGCGGACACGGCCGCCGAACTGGTCCACGTACCGGGCGAGGTCGCGAAGTATCGAGCCACTTGCCGCGCCTTGCTGACCGCCAGTGCCGGATCAGTCTGCGTATTCGCGGCCTCGGCGATCAACGCGTCGATCTGCGGCGTGTGATACTGACGCATCGGCGCGCCGAAGCTGCGGGCGTCCCCCAATTTGGCCTGGGCGGCTTCCGCACTGACATGCCGGGCGAAGGACAGCTCGAGTTCGAACTCATCCTGCAGTCGTTCGGCGTCCGCCTCACGCGCCGATTTGTAGACGGTTTGGGCCGTTTCGGCCGCCTGAATCGCGTCCTCCGCCGCGCGGAAGGAATTGTTCGCGTGCTCTGTCGCCAGCTCGGCCGCGTTGACAGCAGAGCCTGCGTGCTCGGCCGCGCTCGCCGCCGCACTCGCCGCCGCCTCCGCGTACGACACCGCGCGCGTTGCGGCGTCTCGCGCCTTGCCGGCCGCGTCTTTGGCGATGTCCGCGTGACGCACCGTTTCCGCGGTGGCGCGCTTGGCCTCTTGTGCGCTTGCTCCCGCACGCGCGGCCGCCGCGAACGCGGCCTTGGCCTCGGCGCTCGCGGCCCCCGCATGGCGGCCGGCGGCCTCGGCCGCGCGCCCGGCCGCCTCGGTGTTAGCCCGCGCCGAATCGGCGGCGGCGACCGCGGCGAACGCCTGCTGGTTCACGGCGATGATCTGGTTGATGGGCGAGATCCAGGCGGAGATCTGCGGACCGATCTGTTGCATGACCCGGTTGTGATTCTCCGCCGCGGCGGCGGCATCCGCATTCAACTCTGCCGCCGATGCGGCCGCCCACGCCTCGTCGGACTTCGTATGCGCCCGCGCCGCCGCGGTCGCCGCGCGAGCGGCGGCCCCGGCCGAAGCGCGCGCCGCGTCCGCCGCTGCCCGCGCGGCCCGTACGGCGACACGGCACGCCGCCTCGGCGCGGTCGGCAGCCTGAGCCGCACGTAGTGCCTGAGCCTTGGCGACCGCCGACTCCTGCCCGGCCGCCGCGGCAAGGCGTTCCGCCTCCTGCGCGTCGTTCTTGGCCGCCAGGGCCTCGGCCTCGGCGCGGTCGGCCTGCGCGACCGCGGAGGTCGTCTCGAGTGCCGCACGCACAGTCGCCTCGGTGGCGCTCGTCCGAAGATCGTTCAAGGTCTGGTTCTCGTTGTCGCGAGCCTGGGCCACACCCCAGTCGATCTGAACAAAACGCTCCTGCATCTCCTGACTGCCGTCCTGAAGCGCCCGGTTCGCCGCGGCCTGCACCTGCGGGCTGCCTTCCGCCATCGCACGATTGACGACGGCCCGCAGGTCCATCCTGTACGGCACCCGCCATCCGGACTCGATGAACCGCCCCATGGCTTCACGGGTCCCGTTGCGCAGCACCAGGTTCGCGGCGGCCTTGACCTCCGGTCCGCCGGCGGCCTTCATCTGGTTCACGCTGGCGCGCAGGTCGATCTCCCGAGCGGTCACCCAGCCACCGTCGAGGAACTTCGTCACGGCAGCGGAGTCGTCCGAGGTCAGGGCGGCGTTGGCGGCGGCGGCCACCTCGGGGCCGCCGCGGGTCTTGATACGGCCGACCTGTTCACGGTCGTCTTGCGCCGCGAGCCGGGGAAGCCTGCCGAGGAAGGCGCAGACCGCCGCTCTGTCTCCGAGCAGAGCCGCCTCCGCGGCCGGACGGACGTTCACGCCGCCCGTGACCCATGCGTCCAGAACCGTCTGGCGTTCGCACGCCGGGGCGGCGGGTGGATCCGCCACCGTCGCCGCGGCCCGTGCCCCACCCATCGGGCTGCCCACGAGAAGCAACAAAAGCACGGTGCCGATGACACTTGCCGTCTGCCATGGACCTCTGCCGCGTAACGCGCGCATCACATTCATCGCCGTCACTCCCATAATTTCGGCCGATGCTTGAAAAATGAATCGGCAGAACGGCCGGCCGGCTCTCATATACCGGCCGGCCGTTCTGTCCTCAGTTGACGACCCGCAGTTCCAGCAGGGTCTCTCTGCAGTTGTCGGGGTAATCCGGGTGGCTCTCGTCGCACGTGACATCCGTACGTCCGAACTGCTCGCTCTCGTCCCGCTCGACGAGCTTGGTCCGCTCCACGCCGGACGACAGGTTCACAACTTTCGCGTCCACGTCGTGGCCGGCCCCCGGTGAGCGGCCGTCGCCCTGGACCTCGTAGACGTTCGGGATCCGGAGCTTCACCATTCCCGTCGGTCCGAGCACCTTGAAACACACCGCCGTCACGCCGAGGTGCGGCTCGCCGACCTCGGTGTCTCCGTTCAACAAGCCCGGGAACACCTTGATCACGCCGACCCCGTTCTCCGCGGACACCGTGCACGAGACCCAGATGATCCCGCCGTTCCCGGAGATCAGTTCGAAGTTCTTCGCCTCGGCCTCGTCCGTACCCCAATCGGCCTGACCGGAGGTGCCCGCGAATTCGTGCCGGAAGTTCAAGGGATAGACGAATCTCTCCACGAGGGAGTCCGGGCCGATGAGGGGCGACACGGTGACCGGAACCACCCGTACAGGCGGAAGAGCCCGTCCCGCGAAATAGGTGATCCGGTCGCCTGGCCGGTAGAGGAACAGACTGCTCTGCCCGCCTGTGCTCCTGTAGTCGAAGGCGATGATGCGGTCCTTCGCCAGCTTCAGGTCATAACCACCGATGCCGGTCGAGCTGTGGAAGACCGCTGTGAACGCATTGCCCGCGCCGTGTTGCAGAATCCAGGCCGTCTGCCCGCCCGGACGGTAAAGCAGCAGGTGATCCAACCTCCCCGACTGCTCGTAGTCGAAGGCGATGATCCGATCCGCCGTGCTCTTCAGGTCATAGCCACCGATGCCGGTCGAGCTGTGGAAGACCGCTGTGAACGCATTGCCCGCGCCGTGTTGCAGAATCCAGGCCGTCTGCCCGCCCGGACGGTAGAGCACCAGGTGATCCTGCTTACCCGAACTCGTGTAGTCGAAGGCGATGATGCGGTCCCGGCTGTCTTTCAGGTCGTAGCCACCGATCCCACCGTCGGCCGTGGCGAAGACCTGCGTGAACGTGGCGCCACCGCTGTGCCGGAGAATGTGGGCCATCCCGGTCCCCGGCCGGTACAACAGCAGATGATCCAGCTTCCCTGAATGCTCGTAGTCGAAGGCGATGATCTGGTCCTCGGCGCTGTTCAGGTCATAGCCACCGATGCCGGCCGAGCTGTGGAACACGGCTCTGAACGCATTGCCCGCGCCGTGCTCGAGAATCCAGGCCGTCTGCGCGCCCGGACGGTAAAGCAGCAGATGATCCAGTTTCCCAGAACCCGTGTAATCGAAGGCGATGATGCGGTCCCGGCTGTCTTTCAGGTCGTAGCCACCGATACCGGAGGTCGAGGAATAGACCGGAGCGTAGGTGCCGTCCGTATTCCGCTTGACGATGAAGACGATCTCCGAGCCCGGACGGTAGAGCAGCAGATGATCAAGCTTGCCCGAATGCTCGTAGTCAAACGCCACCACCTGATCACGGTTGTCAGCCAGGTCATAACCACCGATCCCGCTCAGACTGGACCCGTACTGAGTGAAGGACGTGGTGGGCTCGATCGCGACCGGGCTGAGCCAGCTCGCCAGGTCGTCCACCCGCACCGCGTCGCCGCCGCGCGCCCCGTCGTCGGCCGCACCGAGGCAGCCCCCCTGCCCTGCGCGGGAGCTGAGCCCGACGAGCTCCGGGCGGCTCCCGCTCGTGCGGAGCACCGGCGCGCCCGCGTCACCCTGGCAGGCGCTCACGTCGCTGCCGTTCGCTCCGGTCCAGTTGAACGAGCCGGCGGCCACGGCCCCGGCCACGACCGGCGCGGCATGCAGCCGGTTGGGCGCCCACTGATCAGCGGTCCGGCCATAGCCGGCGACCTGCAGCGCATCTCCCGTGGCAGGAACGGCGGAGCCGACCGCGACAGGCGTGATGCCGACGGCCCGCAATGACAGCTTGACCAGCACGACATCCCGGTCGCGGTGCGGGTGGATCCACTCCACGGGCAGCACCCGCCCGCCCGAACCGGACAGGTCCGTCCTGCCGACCGTCACCGTCGTCGCGATCTTCGGCGCCCCGCTCGTGAGGGACTGCCCCTGAGAGGCGAAACAACTGGCGGCAGTGAGCACCCACTGCGGGCTGACCAAGGCTCCGGTGCAGCCGTGAGTCTCGCCCACGTTCACCTTCGCCACGAAGCCCCATGTGCCGTCGGCCACCGGGCTTCCGCTTTTCACCGCTTGAGCCGGCGTCGCTCCTGCCCAGAGCAGCACCGAGGAGACGATCATCAATAACGTGATGGTTGCGATTTGTAATGACCGGATGAGTCGCTGAAGGTTCACGGACTGATTGTGAGGATCACGCATTCTGCGAACCAGGGCGTTGGCCGGACATAAGGCGGACATATGTTCGCCGAAGTTACCTGCCGGCAACTCGCCGAGATAACGTGCGCTGGCTCACCATGTCGCCCGGTCACTGCGGCACGAACGGCGGCGATGCCGGTCCAGCCGAGCAGGCGGGCCAGGCCGGCGGCCAGGTGACGGAGGTCGGCCATGATCCGAGGTCGCCGCCCTGCCGACGTCGGCGCGCTCCGTGATTTCGGATGCGGAGCGAAACCCGAACGCCGATCTCTCGCTTTCAGCGGCGATTGAACAATCGCCGGATCATGATTGTCTTCATGGCGAACAAGCGGCGGTTTGTGGCGCATCTCCGGCCCGAGGACGTGGCCGATCCTGACGCAGGACGATTCACCACGGTCGAGGACTTCTTTTCTATGCATGCACGCTCTCGCCCCTGTGGATGGACGGCCGGATCCGGCGATCGTCCACAACCTCCTCCTGGAGATCGTGAGCAGGCTCGACAGCCTGGCGGCCAATGCCATCGCGTTCAAGTGTGCTGTACGAGCGCCGTACCGGCCGCAGCGACCGTTCGACAGAATTCAGGACGTTGGCCGCTGGTTCGCCCCCAGCAAAGTCATCGATCGGAACGGCATGACCTTCAGGCGACGCGGCCGTGCCTCTGCCTCATGATCGTGGAGTCGGTGCAGCTTCACTTCCCTTGTCGCCTCAGAGGCCTCAGAAGCCGACGCGGGCGATGATCTCCAGCGCGAACGGCGCGGCGACGACGAGGACGGCGATGACGATCAGCAGCGCGATCACGTTGCCGACGAAGCTCGACCGGCCGGACCGGCGCGCCAGCCGCGCCGAGTCCTGAGTGGATTGGCGCGCCCACTGGGCCGCCCTGGCCGCGTTCTGGTTGGCGTTCTGCTGGCTCTGCCACGATGAGAAGTTCGGGTTGGTCATGACGATCTTTCCTTTCGTATCGTATGGAGCAGGTCGTTCATTGGGGCGAGTCCCCGGCCGGGCCGTCCTGCGACCTCCGTGCCGGGATGCATGTTCGGATCGCGCCGGTGAGCAGAGCGGCGCCGAGGGGCCCAGCACCCAGGAGGTAGGGGGCTCCCGGATCGCCGGTGAGCGGGCCGAGCAGAGCGGCGAACGCGATGACCGCTCCAGCCGCCGGCCGGACCAGTCCGGCGCGGGTGAGCCCGTACGCCAGCAGCACGATGCCGACGGCGGCGGGATAGGCCAAGGCGAGCCGCGGGACGGACTGCGCCGCGACCCACCGCCCGCTGGCGAGCCGCAGCGTCGCCTCGACCATCCAGGCCGAGGCGACCACCCCGAGCAGGGCCAGTGCGACGGCGGCCCGCCCCCGTCCCGCGTGCCGCGCGACGTCGCGGTACACCGTCGCGGTCGCCGCCACCCCGGTCCATGCGCCGGCCCCCCACATCACCTCGGTGGATGCGGTCAGGGTCCCGGCGAGGCAGAGCATCGCCGAGGCCAGCAGCCCCAGCCCGCCGAGCGCCCGCGCTCTCATGTTCGTCGTCAGGGCCGGCGCTGCGGGCTCAGCAGTGCTTGCTCAGCGACATGTGTTTGATGAGCGGGAACAGCTCCGGGTTGAACTCTGCCTCGGTGTCCTTGATCAGCCACCGGTACGGCTCGGCGTGGCTGGGCATGTTCATGACGAACTTCGTCAGGTTCGTGGGGTTGGAGCGGGTGTGTCGCAGCCAGCCGAGCACGGCGCCGTTCTCGTCCTTGATCTTCGCCCACATCAGCCAGGCGTCGTCGTCATCACTGCTGGTGACCGTGCCGTCGAAGGATGCCTTGCCGCTGGCGGTCAAGGTCCATCGGGCACCCGAGAACATCGTGCAGTCGCCCGCCCGCATCGTTCCGAAGTAGAAGGTCTTGGTGGCCTCGGCGGCGGTGCCCTGCGCGTGGGCGGTTCCGGTGGTGGCGAAGGTCAGCCCC
Organism: Nonomuraea sp. NPDC049269; assembly: GCF_043197155.1. NCBI lineage: Bacteria > Bacillati > Actinomycetota > Actinomycetes > Streptosporangiales > Streptosporangiaceae > Nonomuraea > Nonomuraea sp. NPDC049269. The sequence goes on along the minus strand of NZ_JBICSO010000003.1, from coordinate 832,172 downwards.
GCGATCAGGGCCGTAGTGGTCGATATGGCGCCCAGCATCATTCGGGTCCCGCGCATGGGATCGTCCTTTCCTGAAGGTGGCTCGTCGATCAGTCACCCTCAGGGTGGGCGGTACCGCGTCCCGTCGTCATGGGTCGCTTGTCCTGGTCGAGCCGGGAGGTTGTTCCGGGACGTGCAGGCGAACGGGTGCTATGGCGATCCGCCGAGTCCCGCCTCGCGGGCCCGTACGATCGCCGCGGGCCGGTCGGCCAGCTGCAACTTGGTCAGTATGTTCGAGACGTGGTTGCGCACGGTCTTGCCGCTCACGCCGAGGCGCCGCGCGATCGCCGTGTTGTCCAGACCCCGCGCGACCAGCCCGAGCACCTCATGTTCCCGCTCGGTGAGCTGCGGGAACGGGGAAGCGACGACGGCCTTGGAGAAGTGCGCGAGCAGCCGCGTCGCCACGCCGGCGCCGAAGACCGCCTCGCCGCGGGCGACCGCGCGAACCGTGGCCGTGATCTCCTCGGGGCCGGCGCCCTTGAGCGCGTAGCCGTGGGCGCCGGCCCGCAGGGCGGCCAGGACATTCTCATCGTCGTCGTACATCGTCAGGATCAGCGCACGCGTGGGCAGACCGGCGGCCCGCATCCGGGAGGTGACCGTGAGCCCGTCGCCGCCGGGCATGTTGACGTCGAGCACCGCGACGTCGGGCCGGTGCTCGATCGCCGAGCGCAGCGCTTCCTCGCCGGTCACGGCGACCGCGAGCACCGTCATGTCCTCCTCGGAGTCGAGCAGGGCCAGCAGGCCCGACGCGAACACGGGGTGGTCGTCGGCAAGGATCAGCCGGATCATCGTGTCCTCCCAGACTCGCCCAGATCCGCCGGCAGGAAGGCGCGCACACAGGTGCCCCCCTCGGGCAGGGAGCATATCGACCATTCCCCGCCGACCTCGGCGGCCCGCTCCCGCATGGAACGCAGCCCCACCCCGGGCGCCCGCTCAGGATCGAGCCCGCGGCCGTCGTCGCGTACCGTCACCTCGACGCCGCCGGCCGCCAGCGCGATCTCGGCGGTGCAGCCGGTCGCGCCGCTGTGCCGGATCGCGTTGGTGATCGCCTCGACGGCGATCCGGTAGGCCGCCGTCTCGACCGCGGCGGGCAGCGGCGGCAAGCCTTCCTCGCCGATGACCTCGATCGGCATCGCTCCCGCCAGGGTCGCCGCTCGGGAGCGTACCGCTCCGACGATGCCCAGCTCGTCCAGCGCGGGCGGGCGCAGCGCCTCGACCAGGCGCCGGATGTCGGTCAGCGACGCGCTCGCCTCCGCGGAGATCTCGCCGAGCAGGGAACGCGCCGCCGAGTCACCCGGTACGGCGCGGGCCGCCAGCGCGGCCTTGAGCCCGATCGCGGCCAGCGTCGGTCCCAGCCCGTCGTGCAGGTCGCGGCGGAGCCGGCGGCGTTCGTCCTCCCGCGAGGCCACCACCTCGGCGCGGGAGCGGGCCAGGTCGTCGTGCAGCCGTACCGCCTGCACCGCGCTTCCCACCTGCTGCGCCAGCGAGGCGATCAGGCTGAGGTCGATGGGATCGAGCGGGTCGTCCGAGCCGCGCGCCGAGACCAGCAGGAGCCCGACGAGCGTCCCGTGGTAGCGCAGCGGCTCGGCGTGCACCTCGCCCGCCGCGACACCGTGCCGGGCCGCCGAGTGGCGCTCGCCCGCGCCGTCCACCAGGTCGATCGCCACGTACGGCACGCGTAACGACCGGGCCACGGTCTCCACGATCGCCGGTAGCATCTCGGCGGGCAGCAGCACCGCCTGCAGCCGTGTCCCGAGGCGGGTCAGAGCCCCCTCCGGGTCGTGGCGGTCGCCGTACATCACGCGGTTGACGGTGCTCTGCGCCGCGTTGCGCAGCGGCGCCAGCGCGAGCGCCGCACTGGCCGCGGCGAGCGCGGCGGCCACGGTGCCCGACAACCGCAGCACGCTGACCAGGAGCGCGACCACGGCCGCGTACCCGGCGACCAGGAGCGCGACCACGATGGCGTACACCAGCGAGCGGTTGGCCAGCCTCTCGACGTTGAACAGGCGGTGGCGGCGCAGCGCGACCCCGATCCCGGCCACGAACGGCAGTCCCGACAGGCCGAGCGCGCCCCACGGCAGCGGCTGCGTTCCGGTGATCAGTTCCGGGAGGTGCCAGCCCGCGATGCCGAGTACGGCCGTGGCCGCGCCGCCGCCCAGCATCCAGCGCGTCCGCCCGCGCATCAGCGGATCCGGGTTGCCGCGATAGCTGATCGCGCCCCAGACCGTCCCGGCCACCAGCACCAGCGCCACCACCGCAGTCTGACCGCTGTGCAGCAGGCCGAGCCACCGCACCGCGTCAGGCGCCATCAGCGCCGCGACCCCGCTCCACGCGGCCATCGCGGCCAGGGGCGCGGCGTACGCGACGGCGATCGTCTTCCGGGTACGGGGCGACAGAGGCTGGCGAGCCGTGAACGCGAGCACGAAGGCCAGGAACGCTCCCCAGCCGATGGAGTACGACACGATCGCGTTGATGTGGAACAGCCAGAGCTGAGGGCCGCCGGTGGCCAGCGCGAGTACGGGCAGTCCGACGGCGACGGTGAGCGTGCTGCCCAGCAGCCCGGCCGCGAGCACGAGCAGCGGGGCCGTCGCGGGCGCCTCGGGCCGCCGCAGGTACAGCGCGGCCGCCAGCCCCGCCAGCGCGAGGACGAACACGAGATTGCCCCAGCCCTGCACGAGCAGCGGGTACGGATCGGGCCGATCGACGCGCACCGCCACGACCGCGTCCGCGCCGGCCACGCCGTACGGGACGCTCGCGCCCAGGCCGGGACGAGAGACGGCGCCGAGCCCATCGGCCAGGCGCCTGCCCGCGACGGCGATCACCAGGTCCCCGGTCCGCAGCCCAGGCCCCGAGGGCGCGGCCGGCACGTCCACCACGACGCCGTCGAGACGCCACGTCGACCAGCCCAGCCGCATGATGCTGCCGTCGGACGGCGCGTCCAGCGAGACGGCGGTCGCCACGACGCCCAGCACCACCAGGACGATCGCGGCCCCGGCCGGAACCCTGCGCGACCGCCGCACCGAAGCCACCCAGGACAGCCGCGCGGACACACCCCCATCCTCACCGACAACCGGCCGCGAAACCACCGGCCCGCCGGACAGGACCGTCCTGAGCCAATGGCGGCCCGCCGACCGGTAGGTCACAGGTCGAGTCGGAGTGTCACGATCTTGTGAGTCGGCGGTAGCCGAGCGCGTCGTTGACGGCGCGCATGTGGTGGTTGCTGTCGGCCGGTAGGCCGTCGATGTACGGGTACCGCTCGCGTGTCCACCGGATGGCCTCGGCGCGGCGGCGATTCGGGCGGCCTGGCTGACGGCCTGGTTCGCCTGGTTTGCACCAGTCTGGGCTGATGTGAGCGTCATCGGAGTTGGCGTTTCTCATCAATGTCTGCCGAGGCCGAGGCGATCATGACCATGCCCGTCGCACGCACATGCCGAGTTCAGGGTGTTTGCGGGAGCGTGGACGCGATGTCGGTCGTGCCGATGAGTTTTGTGCGGATCCGTGGTCGATACGGCTGGACACACCGACAGTGGTGGGCCTGTGCTGGGAACGTTCAGCGCGGGAGGAAGCACATGGAGGCAGTGATGAGCGTCGACGACTCCAAGCAGGAGCACACCATCCGGACTGGCGAGCAGGGGATGCGGGTGAGCGGTCCCAGGGTGTTGGTGGCGGGGGCGAGCATCGCGGGACCCGCGCTGGCCCACTGGCTGCGCCGGCGGGGGGCCGAGGTGACCGTGGTGGAGCGGGCTCCCGAGCTGCGTCCCGGCGGGCAGGCGGTGGACGCGCGCGGGGTCGCCAAGGAGGTCATCGGGCGCATGGGGCTGGACGCGGCGGTGCGCGCGGCGTGCACCGACACCGCCGGCGCGCACACCGTGGACGCGGACGGGCAAGTGCTGGAGACCTTCCGTGCCGACGACGACGGTGGCGACGGGTTCATCGCGGACATCGAGATCCTGCGCGGGGACCTGTCCCAGGTGCTCTACGACGACACCCGCGACGGCGTCGAGTACGTCTTCGGTGACCGGATCGCCGAGCTCAGCCAGGACGCGGACGGGGTTGACGTGGTCTTCGCCGGCGGCGACCGGCGGCGCTTTGACCTGGTGATCGGGGCCGACGGGCTGCACTCGCAGTTGCGAGCGATGGTCTTCGGGCCGCGCGAGCACTTCATCCGCCATCTCGGGCTCGTGCTGGCCTTCTACAGCGTGCCCAACGAGTTCGGAGTGGACCGCTGGATGATCGACTATCAGGAGGCCGGACGGTCCGCCGGCCTGCGGCCCATCCCGGACGCCACCCGGGCGATGGCCATGTTCTCCTTCCCCGCGGCCGACTTCGACGTCGATTACCGCGACGTCGCGGCGCAGAAGCGCCTGCTGTGCGAGCGGATGGACGGTTTCGGCTGGTTGACCCAGCGCATCCTCGCGCACGTGGACGACACCCCGGACTTCTATCTGGACCAGGTCGCCCAGGTGGTGATGGACCGCTGGTCGAGTGGACGGGTGGGGCTGCTCGGGGACGCGGCGTTCAGCGCCTCGCCGATGTCCGGGGCGGGCACCGGGCTGGCCCTGGTCGGCGCCTACCTGCTGGCCGGAGAGCTGGCCGCCGCCGGGTGGGACCCGGAGGCCGGGTTCGCCGGCTACGAGGCTCGGATGCGCTCGTTCGTGGAGGCCAACCAGGAGATCGGCCGGTTGCACGTACACAGCCTCGAGGTCCCGGGGCCGGACGCCGAGCCGAGCCCCGATTTCGCCAGCGAATGGTTCACCGAGCTGGTCGGGCGCGCGATCAACGGCGTCGAGCTGCCCGACTACGCGGGGGTGCCGGACTCCGGGGCGTCGGCCGGACTACCGATGATCTCGTCGGCCAAGCCGTAGGTGCCACATAACGTGTCGAGAGGGACCACGCTAGTGGCGTCCTATCCTCCGGCCGGGTCCCGGTTCCTGGCCGGGCTCTTGACCGGGTCGGCGTTCGGGATGATCGCCGTGTGGTGGTTCGGCCGGCGGCGGAGGCGGCTCCGCCAGGTCGCCAGCTGAGACCAGACGTCGACCAGCGTCAGGCAGGCGTGGTTCCCTCGTAGCGGTGTGCAGTATGGATGGCGCGCCCTAAATCTCCGATGGACAACAGGTCCGCGATCGGACGTTAGCTCACCATGATTTGGTCGGTTTCGCACGCCACCCCTCGCGGGCGCATGCTCGCCGCTCTCCGTGGCGGGGTCGAGGGTCACGGGCATATCTCGCGGTACTCCTCCTGCGGTACCACGTTCTCCCACTCGACGCGCGTGAGGGAGCGGCCGGCGTTGGCGCACGCTGCGGCCACCGGGTCGGGCGGCGTGCGGACGTTCCACAGCCGCGCGGTCTTGTCGCCCGCCACCGAGGCGACGAGCGTCCCGTCGCGGCTGTAAGCCAGCGCGCCGATGAACTCGGTGTGACCGGTCATCGGGGAGCCGAGCGGCCGGTAGGTCCGCAGGTCCCACAGCTGCACTTCGCCGTAGCTGTGGCCGGTGACGAGAGTCTGGCCGTCCGGGCCGAACGCGAGCGCATCCGTCCCACTGGCCGGGATCAGGGCGACGCCGACCGCGTGGCGGTCCGGCACGTCCCACAACTTGATGCTGTTGTCGGCGGCTACGAAGGCCAGCCGCTGTCCGTTGGGGCTGAACGCCAGGACGCTGACCAACCCGACCTGGGACGTGTTGGACGGGCCCGGGATCTCGCGGCGGGTGGTCACGTCGAAGAGGCGTACCCGGTTGTCGGAACCCGAGGTCGCCACGGTCTTGCCGTCGGGGCTGAGCGCCAACGCCGTGATGACGTCGGTGTGGCCGGGGGCGGTGATGCGCGGCCCGGTCTCCTGGCGGCGGGCCATGTCCCAGAACACGAGGGACTTGTCCTGAGCGGCGGCGAGGAGCCTGCCGTCAGCGCTGATGGCGGCGCTCCGCAGGTTCCTTTCATGGGCGATCTCGCGGCGGCTCGCGACGTCCCAGAACCGCAGGCCGTCAAGGCCTTCCGACAGGAGCGTCCGCCCGTCCGGGGCGAAGGCGAGCCGATCCACCCCACGGCGAGCGGTCTTGGATCTCAGCGGGGGTCCGAGGGGGCGCTGGGTGGCCACGTCCCATAGCCGGATCGAGGGGTCCTCGTAGTCGGGCGCACCGGTGGCCAGGATCCGTCCGTCAGAGCTCAGCGCGACGGCCCCCAGCGCGGGCATGAGGGTCCCGACCTGCAGGTGGGTCTGCACGTCGGCCAGCCGTGCCACACCGTCCTGGCCGGCGGCGGCGATCAGCTTCCCGTCCGGGCTGAACGCGACGCTCGCGACGCTGCCGACATTGTCGGCGAGCAGGATGAGCTGTTGCCGGCTGATCGTGTCCCACAGGACGGTGCGACCGCTGTCTCCGCCGGTGAGGATGCGGGTGCCGTCGGGGCTGAAAGCGATCGAATCGTAGCCGGCACCGCGGTCGATGAGCCTGCCCTTCTGCTTGTGCGTGGCCACGTCCCACAGGCGGCCGGTGCGGTCCCCGCTCACTGTCGCGAGGGTGGTGCCGTCCGGGCTGATGGCGACATCGCTGACGGGTTGGGTGTGTCCGGTGAAGGGGGCGCCGATCTGGCGGGACGTGGCGGCGTCCCAGAGCCGCGCGGTCTTGTCCTTGCCGGCGGTGGCCAGGGTCTTCCCGTCCCGGGTGTACCTCACCGCATAGATACTGCTCCGCGGATCCGGCCCATCGTCCGGGCGGCCCATGGGGATGCCACGCGGAAGGTGCGTGGTCGCGTCCCACTGCTGTACGACGCCTTTGAGGTCTCCGGTCACGATGGTCTTCCCGTCCGGGCTGTACGCGAACGCCGACACGACCGCCGTGTGCTTCAGCGGGGCACTCACCTCGCGATGGGTGGTCACGTCGTAGAACCGGACGGTGTCGGAGCACGCCGTGGCCAGCGTACGGCCGTCGGGGCTGAAGGCCAGGTCGACGGTGGAGCACTCGTACTGCGGACGGGTGATCGGGGCGCCGAGCTGCCGCCGCGACGCCGTGTCCCACAGCCGCGCTGTGCCGTCGTCGCTGCCCGTCGCGATGATCGAGCCATCAGGGCTGAACGCCACCGCGTCGAGGCTTTTCGTGTCCCCACGGACATTCCCCCGGCCGGTGCGGGTCGCCGCGGACAGCACGCGGTTGCGGGCCTCGTCGGTGGGCGCGATCCGCCAGGCCGCCACGGCCAGCATCGAGGCCAGGGAGCTGTCGCCGGTGACCTGGCTCTGCGCCGCCAGCTGCCGGGAGCTCGCCAGTATGCGCTGCCGATCGGCTTGGTTCGCCGCGTTGACGGCGGCGCCGGCCCCGATGAGGGCGAGCACCGACAGCACCGCGAGGCCGGCCGTGACCAGGCGACGACGGCGGGTCGCCCGCCGCGCCTCCCGCGTGGACGCCGCGAGGAAGCCCGCCACGGTGGGACCCGGCGGCGGGAAGCTGTCGGCATCGCGGTCCCAGCGAGGCCTGCTGTCCTCGACCGCCAGCAGCCGGGCTCCCCGGTACAGGAAGGCCTGGTCGCGGTGGTGCTCGACCCACTGCGCGGCAGCCTCGACGAGCTGGTCGTACACCGCTTGCGCGGCCATGTCGGGTTCGAGCCATTGGCGCAGCGTCGGCCACGCGGTCAGCAGCGCGTCGTGGGCGATCTCAACGCTGTCCTCGTACAGGGTGAGCAGCCGCCGACCGGCGAACGCCGACACCAGCGCCTCCACCTGGCCCCGCCGCTGCGCCGATTGCGCCGACGCCGCCGCATGGACCTCGGCCAGGCTCACTCGCCGTCGCGCCAGCAGCCCACCTGCGGTGATCAACGTCATCCGCCGAAACACCCTCAGCGCGGCCTTGCGATCCTCCGCCGACAACCGCCCGAGAGCCTCATCGGCCGTGCGCTGTACGGAGTCGCGGACCCGGCCGGACTCCTCGTAACCCCGGACGGTAAGTCGGCCCTCCTCACGTCGCTCCCAGGTGTTGTGCAGAGCCTGCGACAGAAGGGGCAGGGCCGCGACCTCGTAGCGATCGGCCCGGTCGGTGAGCAGCTCGCCCAGGATGGTCTCCACCAGACCGGGCTCGATCTCCAGGCCGACGGCAGCGGCGGGGCCGGTGATGGCCAGCCGCAGATCCGACTCCGTCATCGGCTCGACGATCACCTGACCATCCTGGATGGCCTCGGCGAACTGCGGATAGGCCGCACACCGATCCCAGTAATCCGCACGTACACCGACGATCACACCGGCACCCCGCGGTCCCTCGGTCAAGGCGTGCAGCACGTTCACGAACGCCTGACGCTCCTGCTCCTCGGACACCAGCGTGAACAGATCCTCAAACTGATCGACGACCAGGACAAGACGCCCGTCCGACGGCAGATCCCGCGACATCGCCGCCCGCGGATCGCCCCGCAGCCGCTCGTACACCGTCTCGACAAGGCCGCCGAACGTCTCCGTCCACGCTTCGGCAAGGGCTCGCAGGGGCGTAGCGGTCGGTGTGATGAGCAGGCACGGCCAGCGCTTCGATCCGGCGACCGGCAGCTTCCCCTCCGCCAGCGCCGGCAGCAGCCCCGCCCGCAGCAGCGACGACTTGCCCACCCCCGAGGCGCCCGAGACCAGCAGAACGTCCCCCTGCTCGGCCAGACGCCGCCCCAGGCGATCAAGAAGATTGCGCGTCGCCCGCGCCCGCCCGAAGAAGAGCTCGGTTCTGTCCGTCTCGAACGGTGCGAGGCCTTGGTAAGGGCACACGTCGGACGGAGACGGCGGGACACTGTGATCTGCCGACAGCGGGAGCCCCATCGGCGCCTGTGCGTGCGGCCGTCGGCGGCCGTCCCCCTGACCCATGGCGTTCATTCTGGTCAATTGCGGCGAAGCCGATCAATCGCAATCGACTCCCGCCTGCGGCCGTCCGATTCCGTTCGTCCGACGGATCGCGACCAACCCGCAAGTCTGCTGACCGACGTCGGACCGCATCGAGGATCGCCCGTCTGAGACAGAAGTGACTGATGGGAACAAAGTGAGGCATCGGACATGGCACCATTTCTGGAGTGAATGCGGTCAAGCAGGTGCCTCGGGGCGGAGATCGGCTGATCCGTGCGTCGATGACGGTCGTGGTGCTGGCGGTCGCGGCGGTGGCCGCGTGGGTGTCGTACTGGCATGCGGTGGCGGTGATCGAGAGGTATGGCGCCGAGGACGCGTTGTCGGCGCATCTGGTCCCGGCGACGGTGGACGGCATGATCTACGCCTCCTCGATGGTGCTGCTGTGGTGTGCCCGCTACCGCCTGGCTGTGCCGGCACTGGCCCGCTGGGCGCTGGCGCTGGGAGTCGCCGCGACGCTGGCAGCGAATATCCTGCACGGGGTCGAGCGGGGACCCGTGGCCGCGGCGCTGGCCGCGTGGCCGGCGATCGCCTTGGTGATCTCCTACGAGTTGATCATGTGGGTGGTTCGCTCGGGTCGCGAGATCGCCGATCGCGTGCACGACTCGGGGCAGTCGGAGGCAGCGCTCGCCGAGCCCGCAGACCCGAGCGTCGCCTCACACCAAGCGCCGCGGGAGCCGCAGCCAGGACCGGCGGTGCACGCCACGCCGCAGGTCAACCAAGGCGAGTTGACGCGGGAAACCGGCGAGCGCCGGTCAGCGTCCGCCGAGCCCGAACTGGAGGCCACACAGGCCGGCCAAGACGCGCCGACGGGCGAGGCCAGGGAGGACGGCGACCGGCGAGCCCAGGTGGCGGCCCTGCTTGCTCAGGATCCGAAAATGACCGGGACCGCGCTCGCCCGTGCGCTCGGGGTGCACGAGTCCACCGGGCGCAAATACCGCCGCGAAGCCCTCAACGGCCACGACCGTTCCGCATAGCGCTCTGCCGGCCGGCTCGAGCGCTACGGTTCGTCCATTGTCCTGGCGATCAGGTCGTAGGCGACGATCAACCCTTGGTCAGATCGCGTACAGCTCCGAGGTCGTGCTGAGCGTCCTCGCGCTACCAGCAGACAGCAAGGAGACTCCGACCGGCTAAAACAGCTCTACCAAGCACTCAAACTCCTGCCATTGGAGCCCGGATAGTTTCACCGTCCCCATTGCCGCGACCTGCGTTTTTGGCGGTCGATCGTAAGAGTACTTTCAGTCCTCGATCTCGTGACCAGCCCCTGCAATCCTGCGGGGGGTGATGAAGCTTTCAACGCGCGGCAGTGAGCGCGATGGCGTAATGCCAGGTGGGGGAGGGGTGGGACCTCAGGGGGCGGTAAGGGCGCTCTTGACGGCCGGGCGGTTCGTTGTGTTAGCTCCGCGCAAGCCCTTGCACACCCGCTCTATACGGAAGTGAGAGCGAATGTTAAGACATTTAACAATGAACGTTAGCGCTCACAGGAGGCCCTTCCGATCGAACGTTAATGCCGGTCAGGTCCCGCCCGTTGATCCGGAGTGGTCTCGGCACGCTCTCCGCGATCGGCCCATCGATGTTATGTTAGCGCTAACATGGCATGCGGAGCGAGCACGCGCGCGACGGCCGAGAGCAGCGGTGTCCCTGCTCGTCGTGGCACTGATCGCCGGCGCGATGTCGGTGGCCTTCGGCAGCACCGCCCTGGCGGCCACGGCGCTGGGCGCGTCGGCGGCGGAGAAGGGCCGCTACTTCGGCGCCGCCGTGGCGGCCGGCAAGCTCGGCGACAGCACGTATGTGACGATCCTGAACCGGGAGTTCAACAGCGTCACCCCGGAGAACGAGATGAAGTGGGACGCCACGGAGCCGTCCCGGGGCACCTTCACCTACACCAACGCCGACCGCATCGTCCAGCACGCCCAGCGGAACGGCATGGCGGTGCGCGGGCACACCCTTGCCTGGCACTCCCAGCAGCCGGGCTGGGCGCGGGGCTTGAGCGGCAGTTCGCTGCGCTCGGCGATGACCAATCACATCACGCAGGTCGCGACCCACTTCCGTGGCAAGATCCGCTCTTGGGATGTGGTGAACGAGGCGTTCGCCGACGGCACCAGCGGAGCCCGGCGTGACTCCAATCTGCAGCGCACCGGCAATGACTGGATCGAGGTGGCCTTCCGCACCGCCCGCGCCGCGGACCCGGCCGCCAAGCTGTGTTACAACGACTACAACACCGACGGGATCAGCGCCAAGAGCACCGCGATCTACAACATGGTCGCCGACTTCAAGGCGCGCGGCGTACCGATCGACTGTGTCGGCTTCCAGTCCCACCTGACGAACTCGGTGCCATCGGACTACCGGGCCAACCTGCAGCGTTTCGCTGGCCTTGGCGTGGACGTGCAGATCACCGAGCTGGACATCTCGGGCGCGAACCAGGCGGCCGTCTATGCCAGCGTGACAACCTCGTGCCTGGCCGTCTCCCGTTGCACCGGGATCACGGTCTGGGGCATCCGGGACAGCGACTCCTGGCGGACTGGGCAGAACCCGCTGCTGTTCGACGCTTCCGGCAACAAGAAGGCCGCCTACACCGCCACCCTCAACGCGCTCAACGCCGGCAGCTCCACACTGGGCGGGGCCGACACGAGCGCCTGGTACGTGCGGGGCAACCGCACCAGCGGCAAGGCGGTCGAGGTGCGGAACGCCTCCACCGCCGACGGCGCCGGCAACTCCGCAACCACCTACGCCAACCCGGTGATCTGGCAGGACTTCGCCGACGGCGACATCATCCGGGTCGGGGACGCGTACTACTACTCGGCCTCCACCATGCATTACTCGCCGGGCGCGCCCATCCTGCGCTCCTACGACCTGGTGAACTGGGAGTACGCGGGCCACTCGGTGCCCAGACTCGACTTCGGCTCGAACGCCTACGACCTCAACGGCGGACGCGCGTACGTCAAGGGCATCTGGGCCTCCACTCTCAACTACCGCAAGAGCAACAGCACTTATTACTGGCTCGGCTGCGTCGAGTTCAACCGCACCTACGTCTACACCGCCTCCGCGGTCGACGGCACCTGGACCAAGCGGTCGCAGATCAACAACTGCTACTACGACGCCGGCATGCTGATCGACGACAACGACACCATGTACGTCGCCTACGGCAACACGACCATCAGCGTCGCGCAGTTGTCGGCCGACGGGCTCAGCCAGGTCCGCACCCAGCAGGTGTTCCGCACTCCCTCCAACGTCGGCACCCTGGAAGGCGCCCGCTTCTACAAGCGGGGCGGCTACTACTACATCTGGCTGACCCGTCCCGCCAACGGCCAGTACGTGCTGCGCTCCAGCAGCCCGTTCGGCCCGTACGAGATGCGCCAGGTCCTGCTCAACCTGCCCGGCCCGATCTCCGGCGGCGGCGTGCCCCACCAGGGCGGCCTCGTGCAGACCCAGAACGGCGACTGGTACTACATGGCCTTCGTCGACGCCTATCCCGGTGGCCGTGTCCCCGCTCTCGCGCCGATCACCTGGAGCTCCGACGGCTGGCCCGCCGTCCAGACCGTCAACGGAGCCTGGGGGGCCTCCTATCCCAAGCCGAACATCCAGACCACCAAGACCGTGAAACCGATGATCGGCTCCGACGCCTTCACCACGAGCGCGCTCGGCCCGCAGTGGGAGTGGAACCACAACCCCGACAACAGCCGCTGGTCGTCGGGCAGCGGACTGCGCCTGCAGACCGCCACCGTCACGAACGACCTCTACGCGGCGCGCAACACGCTGACCCACCGCATCCAAGGGCCGACCTCCACCGCCACCATCGAACTCGACTATTCCGCGATGCGCGACGGCGACCGGGCCGGGCTGGCCATGCTGCGTGACTCGTCCGCCTGGATCGGCGTCAAACGCGACAACGGCGCCACCCGGGTGGTGATGACCAACGGCCTGACCATGAACAGTAGCTGGAACACCACCGGCACCGGCGCCGAAGCAGCCGGCACCGCCATCAGCGGCGGCAAGATCTGGCTCCGGGCCAACGCCGACGTCCGACCAGGCTCCGGCCGGCAAGCCCGCTTCTCCTACAGCACCAACGGCACGACCTTCACCCCGCTCGGCCCGGCGTTCACGCTCAACAACGCCTGGCAGTTCTTCATGGGCTACCGCTACGGCATCTTCAACCACGCCACCCAAGCCCTGGGCGGTTCCGTCACCGTGAACCGCTTCGAGCTGGCCACCCCCTGACTCACGGACGCGGCGCCACGTCCGCACCCGCTGACCCGGACAAGGAGACCACGTGCCGCCCTTACCCGGGCGCCCAGATCGTGCTCGCCGACGACGACGGATCCGACGACCGCCGCTGGCGGTTCCTGTGATGATCGAAGGAGAAACAATGCCGACCATCGGCAGACGCAATCGCCTGCGCACGTTACTGGCCGCCGTTCTGGCGACCTTACTGAGCACCACTCTGCTCACCTTCGCCACACCCCCCGCCTCCGCGGCGACCGTGGACACGAACGCCTGGTACGTGCTGGTCAACCGCAACAGCGGCAAGGCCCTGGACGTCTACAACCTGTCCACCGCCGACGGCGGCCGCATCACCCAGTGGACCAGGAACAACCAGAACCAGCAGCAGTGGCAGTTCGTCGACTCCGGCGGCGGCTACTACCGCATCAAGTCCCGCCACTCCGGCAAGGTGCTCGACGTCTACAACTTCTCGACCGCCAACGGCGGCGCGATCGTGCAATGGGCCGACGGCAACGGCACCAACCAGCAGTGGCGGCTGGCCGACAGCTCGGACGGCTATGTGCGGTTCATCTCACGCCACAGCAGCAAGGCCCTGGAGGTCCAGGGCGCCTCCACCGCCGACGGCGCGAACATCGTCCAGTACGACGACGGGGGCGGCACCAACCAGCAGTGGCAGCTCGTCCGTGTTGACGGCGGCGGCAACCCTGGCCCGTGCGATCTTCCCTCGACGTACCGCTGGACATCGACGGGCTCGCTGGCGACCCCGAAGTCGGGCTGGGTCTCGCTCAAGGACTTCACCGTCGCCCCCTACAACGGCAAGCACCTCGTCTACGCGACGACGCACGACACGGGGACGAGATGGGGTTCGATGAACTTCGGCCTCTTCACCAACTGGTCCGACATGGCCTCGGCCGGCCAGAACACGATGTCTTCCGGCACTGTCGCGCCCACGCTCTTCTACTTCGCCCCGAAGAACATCTGGGTGCTCGCCTACCAGTGGGGCGGGACCGCCTTCTCCTACAGGACCTCCAGCGACCCCACCAACCCGAACGGCTGGTCATCGCAGCAGGTGCTCTTCTCCGGAAGCATCTCGGGCTCCGGCACCGGACCCATCGACCAGACCCTCATCGGTGACAGCACGAACATGTACCTGTTCTTCGCCGGGGACAACGGCAAGATCTACCGGGCCAGTATGCCCATCGGGAACTTCCCGGGCAGTTTCGGCTCGACATCGACGGTGATCATGAGCGACTCGACGAACAACCTGTTCGAAGCCGTCCAGGTCTACAAACTCCAGGGCCAGAACCGATACCTCATGCTCGTCGAGGCGATCGGCTCGCAGGGCCGCTACTTCCGCTCGTTCACCGCCACGAGTCTGAACGGTTCATGGACACCGCAGGCCGCCACTGAGAGCAACCCCTTCGCGGGCAAGGCCAACAGCGGCGCCACCTGGACCAACGACATCAGCCACGGCGAACTGGTCCGCGCCAGCGCCGACCAGACCATGACCGTCGATCCCTGCAGCCTGCAGTTGCTCTACCAGGGACGTAGCCCCAGCTCCGGCGGCGACTACGGCCTCCTGCCCTACCGTCCAGGGCTGCTGACACTGCAGCGCTAGTGGCGATGCCGCCCGCTCCCACCCACCGCGGTGGGTGGGAGCGGCGGTGCTCTCGCGGACGATGAGTTCGGTGGCGAGTTCAATGCGGTTCTGGACCAAGGGCTCACCACGGGCGAGCGTCAGCAACATGGTGGTGGCCGCGGCGGCCATGGCGGTGAGCGGCTGGCGAACGGTGGTGAGCGGCGGAATGGCCCATTGCACGGACGGCAGATCGTCGAAACCGACCACGCTCAGATCGTCCGGGATGCGCAGGCCGAGTCGCCGGGCCGCGTGGCAGACGCCGATGGCCTGGCCGTCGTTCGTCGCGAAGATGGCTGTAGGCGGGTCGGGCAGCGCATAGTCGGGGCCGGCGATGATGCCGATCCGGCGGTGCCCCAGCTCCAGCAGGTGACGCGTGGCCGCCAGCCCGCCGCTCCAGTTGCCCGCGCTCACCGACGGGATTCCCTTGCCGGGGTTGTCGGCCGGATCCAGGAGGACGAGGGGGATCTGGCGTCGGGCGAGTTGCTCTCGCTCGGCCTCATCCAGGCTGGAGAACACCGCGATCACCCCGATCCCGGCTGGCAGGCGCCGGGCTCGGCCACGCCTTGAGCAGCCTGGGCAGGCCGCACCGGTGGTCGTGGTGTCGAGGTCGTGCTGCTGGTCAGCGGTGCCGGGCGGCAGGAGCGTGTCTCCGCCTCAGAGCCGACGTTGAGCGCGTCAATCGGGCACGATTACGGCTCGTCCCTTCAGCCGTCCGCTACGTAGCCGGTCCAGCGCCTCAAGGGCATCGGAGAGCGGGAACCGTTCGACCTCGACATGGAGCGCGCCGGAACGGCCGAGCGCGATCACCTCGGTGAGCTCGGGGCGGGTGCCCCAGAACGGTAGTGAGATCCGGGCGCCCTGGGGGAGCGGGCCTGGTTTCCGGACGCTCAGCCGTCCACCTCCGCTGCCGACCACCACGAGCTCCCCGTCGGCGCGGAGACTCCCGGCGGACAGGTCAAGCGTCGAGTCGGTGCCCACGAAGTCGAGCACGACGTCGACGCCGTGACCGCCGCTCGCGGTCCTCAGGACCCGGCTCGTGTCTCCTGAGATGCCGGTGCTCAGGTGGGCTCCGCATCTGTCGGCGAGGCTCAGGGCCTCGTCGCGCACGTCGACGGCGAATACCCGGCTCGGTGTCATCGCGCGGAGCATCTGGATGGCCAGGTGTCCCAGGCCGCCGACGCCGATGACGGCGACCGTCGACCCCTCGCCCAGCGCCGGCCTGCATCGCTGGATGGCGTGGTAGGGCGTCAGGGCGGCATCCGTCATCGGCGCTGCCTGCAGGGGGTCCAACTCGCCGATCGGCTCGAGGTGGCGGGCCGATGGCACGAGGACGTACTCGGCCATCCCGCCGTCGCGGCCGAGTCCGGCTCCAGCCCACGGCAGTTCCGCCCGGCGGTCGCAGTAGTTGTCCTTACCGGCCCGACAGCGCGGGCACTCACCGCAGCCCCATGGGCCGTAGACCGCGACGGGATCGCCGAGGGCGACGTCGGTGACGGCCGGGCCCACGGCCGCGATACGACCGGCGATCTCATGGCCGAGGGTGAACGGTGCCGGAAAGGGCATGCCCGCCGGACCCGCGTCGAGGACGTGCAGGTCGGAGTGGCACAGACCTGCGGCCTCCACTCGTAGCAGGACTTCGCCGTCTCGGGGGGTCGGCCGCTCGACGTCGGTGAGGACCGCCGGAGTGCCCCAGCCCGGAAGCCTGAGCGCTCTCACCGCGCCATCCGGCTCGCCGTGGTGTGAAGTGCGGCCACCGCTCGGCCGCCGATGATCGACATCAGCATGCCTCCCATGCTAGTAAACTGAAGTCAGTTCACCAAACCTGTACTTCCAGGGGGTCGAGGTAGGCGAACCGGCGGCTGATCGTTCCTAGTGAGAGGCGGGCTGCTCCAGGGCGCGGAGGCCGGCGGCGGCCAGCGGCGCGACCGCCTGGCCGGCCGATTCGAACCCGGATCCCCGCGTCATGCCCTGCTGGAAGCGGGCATGGATGCCTTCCGCGATCACGGCGATCTTGAAGTAGCCGAGCCCGAGATAGAAGTCGAGCCGGCCGAGGTCGCGACCACTGACCGCGGCGTAGCGCTGCGCGAGTTCGGCGGGCGTAGGCAAGCGTTCACTGGTGGAGGCGGCCGAGCCGCCGAGGACGGGAGCGAACGCCGGATCCGAGTAGACGAGGTGCAATCCCAGGTCGGCCAGCGGATCGCCGAGCGTGGCCATCTCCCAGTCCACCACCGCGCGAACCTCGGCGGGATCGTTCCGGGCGAGGATGGCATTGTCGATGCGATAGTCGCCATGCACGATCGAGGCGCCACTCTCATGAGGACACCGCTCGGCCAGCCGCGCGTGCAGCCGCTCGATGTCGGCCAGGGGGCGGGTCCGCACCCGTTGCCACTGGTCGTGCCAGCGCCCCACCTGCCTGGCCAGGTAGCCCTCAGGACGGCCGAAAGCCGCCAGCCCGACCGCGGCGGGGTCGACCGCGTGCAACTCGGCCAGCACATCGATCAATCCGTACGAGCAGCGGGCGAGGTCCTCGTCGGACAGCGCGAGCAGGTGGTCCGTGGTCCGGAGCACGACCCCCTCGACGTGCTCGACCACCGAGAAGGGAACGCCCAGCACCTCCGCCCCGGCCAGGACGACCGCGCCGGCGACCGGAACCCGGCTGCCGGCGAGGGCTGCCACGACCTGGAACTCGCGGCCCATGTCGTGCGCCGACGGGGTGAGCCCGCCCAGTGGTGGACGGCGCAGCACCCACTTGTGCCGCCCGTCCATGAGCAGGTACGTCAGGTTCGACCGGCCCCCTTGGAGTAACTCGGCGGTGAGGTGGCCGGTGAACCCGGGCACGCGCTCGGCGAAGAACCGTTCGAGCGCTGGAAGATCCAGGCCGTCGACCACGGACGGGGCCGTGCCGGTCATTGTGCCGCCTCCGCGTCATGCCGGCGCAGCACCCGCCTGGCGATGGCCCAGCGGTGGGTCTCGGACGGTCCGTCATAGATCCTGAACGGGCGGACCTCCCGCAGGTAACGGCTCAACAGGACGTCGCCGGAGATGCCGAGAGCGCCGCAGATCTGCACGGCACGATCGACGACGCGCCAGATCGCCTCCGCGCAGAAGGTCTTGGCGATCGCGGTGGACTGTGACGCGGATTCCTTCCGGTCGAGTTCCCAGCACGCCCGCAGGATGAGGCCACGGGACGCGGCGATGTCGATCTCGTTGTCGGCGATCATCTGCTGGACCATGCCGAGCTCGCCCAGCCGCGACCCGAACAGCCGCCGCTCCGCCGCCCGCGCCACGGCGATGTCCTGCGCCCGCCGTGCGATGCCCAGCCAGCGCATGCAATGCGTCATGCGGGCGGGACCCAGTCTGACCTGGGCGTGGCGGAAACCCTGGTCGACCTGACCGAGCACCGCGTCGTCGCCGACCACGCAGTTGTCGAAGGCCAGCTCGACGTGCCCCCCGTACAGGCTCTCGTCGAGAGTGTCGATGTGCCGGACCGTCTTCATGCCGGGGTTGCCGGCATCGACGAGGAACATCGTCGCGCCACCCGCTTCGCCCTGCCGCCCTGAGGTTCTCGCCATGCAGATCGCGAAACCCGCACCGTCCGCGCCGGTGATGAACCACTTGCGGCCGTCGATGCGCCACCCCTCGTCCACTCGCGTGGCACAGGTGGAGAGCGCGCTCGGATCCGAGCCCGCGCCGGGGGCCGGCTCGGTCATCGCGAAGCAGGAGCGGACCTCGCCCGCGGCGAGAGGCCGCAGGTAGCGTTCCTTCTGCTCGCCGGTGGCGATGGCCTCAAGCATGTGCATGTTGCCTTCGTCCGGCGCCGCGATGTTGAGTGCGAGCGGTCCCAGGAGGGAGTAGCCGGCCTCCTCGAACACCGCCGCCCGGCCGAGCATGTCCAGCCCGAGCCCGCCGTACTCCCGCGCGACGTGCGGGGCGAAGATCCCGGCCTGCTTCGCGGCCTGCTGCAACTGCCTGCGGACGTCCTCCGACCGTACGACACCACGATGTCGCTCTTCAACGGGCATCACCACCTCGCGGATGAACGTCGCGGTACGCCGGGCGACATCGGCGACAGCTGGACCGGGGGCAAGGTCGACGGCCATGGAGCCTCCCATGTGGCTAATCATCGTTAGCCGAACTGTAGCGCGCAACCATGGCTGTGCAAGACCAAGGGGCTAAGATGTGTTAGCCGAAGGGAGGCGCTGTGGACAGGCTCGATCACATCCGTGCGGTAGCGCTGGAGTTGTTCGCCGACAAGGGGTACGAAGCGACCACGATGGCCGACATCGGTGCCATGGTGGGGATGCGCGCGCCCAGCCTGTACAAGCACGTCAACTCCAAGCAGGATCTGCTCGCCGAGATCATGGCCGTGACGATGCGGGAGCTGCTCGCCGCCCACCGTGCGGCGGTCGCGACCACGACCGACCCCGTCGAGCGCCTGCGGCGGGCGAGCGAGGCCCACGTCCGCTATCACGCCCGGCACCGGCGTGAAGCGTTCGTCGGGAACCGGGAGATCCGCAGTCTTGTCGAGCCTCATCGCGGCCGCGTGCTCGACCTGCGCGCCGAGTACGAGACCTGCTTTCGCGATCTCGTACGAGCGGGGATCGCCGCGGGAGCGTTCTCCGTGACCTCGGAGCGGCTCGCGTCCTACGCGATCCTCGACCTCGGCATGGGATTGGCGGCCTGGTACCGCGATGACGGCGAGCACAGCGAGGACGCCGTCGTGTGGCAGTACAGCGAGTTCGCGCTCCGCATCGTGGGCTCTGGATGCTGATCAGCTCTCTGGCGACTACGACAAGGGTCAAGACTTGAATTGAATTGAGTTTGGTCTATCGTGGCACGCGGATGGCAACCACCCCCGCCGACCAGCCGATCCGGGCAGAGGAGAGCCGCGTGAGCGCAGAGGAGACCGATCTGCTGATCATCGGTGCGGGCATGGCAGGGCTGACCGCCGGTGCCCGCGCGGCACGCGATGGACTGTCCGTGGTGATCGTCGAGATCAGCGAAGACGTCGGCGGGTCCGCCCGCTTCGCCGGATACGCCTGGACTGCCCCGAGCCACGACGTCATGGATGAGCACAATCCCCACGGAGACGTCTCGCTGAAGCGCGCCCTGGTGGACCGGTTCGCCGACGGCATCGCGTGGATCCGCTCCATCGGCGTCGAGGCCAAGGACGCGCAACGCGTCCTCAGCTTCGGCCGCGGACACCGGTTCGACACCAACCACTACGTCGACACCTGCCGTCGGCTCATCCTTCAGGGCGGCGGCGAGCTGCTGCTCAACACCGACACCGAACACCTGGTGGCGGAGCACGGGGTCGTGGTCGGAGCGCGACTGAGGTCAGCCGACGGCACGTCGAGGGAGGTCCAGGCCCGCTCGACGCTCATCGCGACCGGCGGTTTCCAGGGCGACCTCGGACTCCGAACCGCTCATGTACACCCGCACGCCGACCGCATGGAGTTGCGCTCGAATCCCCACAGCCGCGGCGGCGGCTACCGTCTGGCCACCCAGGTCGGCGCGGCCACCGGTCATGAGGACGCCGGCTTCTACGGCCACCTCATCCCCAGCGGCCTGTCCTTCGCCGATCCGTCGGATTTCGTGGACCTCTCGCTCTACTACAGCGAGCACGCCCTCCTGTTCAACCTGGACAACGAGCGGTTCGTGGATGAGACGAAGGGCGACCATCTCACGACCATGGCGTTGCTGGAGCAGCCCGGCAGTCGCGGTCTCCTCGTCGCCGACGCCCGGGTGTTCCGCGACTGGGTCCTCGGCTCCTACGTCGAGGGAGCCGTCGCCGTCGACAAGTTCGCCCTGGCGAGCAAGCGAGGAGGCCGCGTCGGAGTCGCCGAGGACCTGGACGAGCTGGCCTTCCTGCCCGAGGAATGGGGCTACCGGGGCAAGGCCGTTCGCGACGGCGTCGAGGCGTTCAACGAGCGCGCTTCGGCAGGGCTGGAGCTGCGGCCCGGCCGGGAGCTGGACCGCCTCCCGCTCGACGAAGCGCCGTACTACGTCATCGAGACGGTGCCGGCCATCACCTTTCCGTTCCACGGTCTGCGCGTCGACGACCACGCCCGCGTCCTGCGCGGGGACGGCGAACCGCTCGGCGGACTCCTCGCGGCGGGGTCTGACGTCGGCGGCTTGTGGCACCGCGCCTACGCCGGCGGTATCGCCGCAGCTCTCGTCTTCGGGCTCACCGCGGCCGACACCGCCCTGAAGGCGGCGGCGACGTGAGATTCCCGGTAGAGGACCTTGCTTCCGCGCGCGGAATTCACCCTACGGTCATCGATAAGGAGCCACCCATGGCCACCGAAACGCCCCTGCTCGACGCGTGGTTCGCCACGATGGACTCCGACGAACCGGAACGTGTGCTCAAGAAGATCACCGATGACTTCCAGATGTCAGTGGTGTTCTCCAAGGGAAACGCCCAGACCGCCGAGTTCTGCGGCGACCGTGCGGGCCTGGTCGGCTACCTCCAGCAACGCGAGAAGAACACGCTCGTTCATCACCTGGTCCGGGCCACGGCCGTCGGCGACGTGGAGCTGGGGTTCGGGCTGGTGACGCGGGACGGCCGGTTCGAGGCGTCGTTCAACGTGAGCGCGCTCGTGGATCCCGCGTCCGGCAAGTGCCGCCGACTGCTGATCTGCCGGACTCCTGAGATCGCCTTTCCCCTGAGCGAGCAGTGAGCGACCAGCGAGCGAAGGGAACCGACGGCATGACCGGAACCACCAACGGCCGATTTGCGGGGACGATCGCTCTGGTCACCGGAGGCGGCTCCGGAATCGGCGCCGCAGTCGTCCGGCAGCTCGATCGCGAGCAATGCGCCGCGATCTATGTGGCCGACGTCAATGAGGTCGGAGCGCGTACGGTGGCCGCGACGACCAGAACCGGCCGCCCGGCCGCCCTGGACGTCACCGTCGCCGCCGCTGTCGAAGCGCAGGTCGAACGGATCGTCGAGGCACACGGCCGGCTCGATGTGGTGGTGAACACCGCGGGAGTCGACGACCCGCGCGCCAAGAAGCGGATCCTGGCCGCCCAGCAGTCAGGGGAGCCCCTCGACGTGTTCCGGCATCTCGAGGACGAACAGTGGCGCCGGGTCATGGCGATCAACCTCGACGGGTCGTTCCACGTCCTGCGTGCCGCGGTGCGCGCGATGATCCCGGCGGGTCGCGGCGCCGTGGTCATGGTCGGATCGTCGGCGGCCTTCGACACGCTGACGGGCTACGCCCACTACGCGGCGTCCAAGGCGGGCGTACACGCGCTCGCGCAGTCGGTGGCCAAAGAGGCGGCGGCGTTCGGCGTACGGGTCAACGTCGTCGCCCCAGGTCCCGTGGACACCCCCATGGCGGCCCGAACTCCCACGGCCGTCAGGCAGGCGTTGGAAGCATCGGGACCGGTGGGGTATGCCTCCCCGGAAGAGCTTGCGGACAACATCCTGTACCTCGCCTCTCCTGGCGCCTCGAACGTGGTGGGTGCCGTGCTGCTGAGCAACGGCGGGCGATTCACGGTCTGAGACCCCCTGACCCAGTTTTGAAGTCCACCAACGCATGGCGGCCGGCCCGTCGATGGCCGGTCGGAAAAGGAGATTGCCGTGAAAGCTCGACTGTCCGGACGCGTAGCCCTGGTCACCGGCGCGACCGGCGGAATCGGCGAGGCAGTCATCCGCCGGTTCGCCGAGGAGGGCGCGGCGGTCGTGATCACCGACGTGGACGCGGGACGCTGTGAAGAGGCCGCCGAGAAGGTCACGGCGGCGGGTGGACGCGCCCTTGGCATGGGCCTCGACGTCACCGACGAGCAGGCCTGGGAGGCGGTGGTGAACGAGGTGGACGGGCGGTTCGGCGGCATCGCCGTACTGGTCAACAACGCCGGCATCGCCAAGATGACGAACGTGGAGACGGAGACGCTGGAGACCTGGGAAGCGGTCGTCGCGGTGACCCAGCGCGGGGTCTGGCTGGGGATGAAGCACGTCGGCCCGGTGATCGAGCGCTCCGGTGGGGGCTCGATCGTCAACGTCTCGTCGATCTTCGGCACGGTTGGCGGATTCGGTGGGCAGTTCTCCTACCACGCCGCCAAGGGCGCGGTCCGACTGATGACGAAGAACGCGGCGCTCTATTGGGCGACGCGGGGGGTCAGGGTCAACTCGCTGCACCCGGGATTCATCGAGACCCCGTTGTCACGCAAGCTCTGGCGGGGGACGCCCCGGCTCGACCTGATGGTCGACAACACCCCGATGGGTCGGTTGGGCAGCACTGACGAAGTCGCCAACGCCGCGCTCTTCCTGGCCTCCGACGAGGCGAGCTTCATCACTGGTTCCGAGTTGTACGTCGACGGCGGCTACACCGCCCGCTGAGGCCGGCTATGGCGGCGCGGACCGGACGCCGATCACTCCGCGCCGCCGTCCACCCGCGTGTACCTGCCCACCTCGCCGTCGAGCTCCACTGTCACCTGTCCGCGCGCGACGAGGACGTCGAGGTGGGCGACCGTCTCATTGACCGCGAGCATCTGATTGAAGTCGTCCAGGCCGGCGAACGGCACCTCTCGCCGGGTCCAGGTCAGCTGCCGCGCGACCGCGTACCCGTCGAGGGTCCGCGTGCCGAGAGCCCGTAGTGCCTGCGCCAGCCGTACGTCATGATGGGCCAGCAACTCGGCGACGCGAGCATGGGCGCTCTCGGTGACCGGGCCGTGCGCGGGCAGCAGCCGCGCGTCGGCGAAGCGGGTCATCAGCCGCAGCGAATCGAGGTAGTCGGCCAGGGGGCGCTCGGACTCGCCGAGCTCGAAGCCGATGGACGGCGTGATGTGCGGCAGGACGTGGTCACCAGCGAACAGCAGACCCCCCGCTTCGTCCAGGTAAACCACGTGCCCCTTGGTGTGGCCGGGCGTGGGGATGACACGGAGAGTCCGCCGGCCGAGCTTGAGAACCCCGGCGCTGAGCCAGCCGTCCGGCGCTTCCCAGTCGCTCGCGGTGAAACCACCGTGGTCAACGCCCGACAGCCGGTCGGCGAGGTCGCCGGCGCCGCCACGGCGGAGCACTCGCAGCGAGGTGACCGGCACGTCACTGCGCACCTCGCCCAACAGCTCCAGGCCCTGCCGCTCGCCGGCACCGAGGTACACTCGCGACCCCAGCAGCCGGCGCAACGCCACGGCCTGTGTGTAGTGATCGCGATGGATGTGGGTGACGAAGATCTTCGTGATCTGACCCAGGTCGTACCCCACCGATGCCATGGCCTCCTCGAGGGCCCGGCGGGATTGGGGCAACGCCCAGCCGCCGTCGATCATGACAATGCCGTCGTCCTCTTCGAGCAGGTAGACGTTGACGGCACGCAGCCCGTCACCCGGAAGCGGCAGCGGAACGCGGTGCACTCCGGACTGGATCAGCTCGGCTCCGGACTCGACCCACTGGCCCCCCCGGGCAGGTGCCGTCACTTCTCCGCCTCGCGGGCCTGGCCGGCCAGGCCCGCGAGCAGGTCACAGGCGAGGTCACGGGCGCCGGCTCGGGAGATCTTGCCGACCGTGGTCTGCGGCAGCTCGTCGACGGCGAACACGAACTCGGGCCACTTCGCTTTGGAGAGCCCCACCTCCTGCAGGTGCCGGCTGATCTCATCGAGCCCGATCCCGCCTCTGTCAGCGGAGGTCACCAGCGCGGCCACCCGTTCACCGAGAATCTCGTCGGGGACCGGCACCACACAGGCCTGCGAGACATCCGGATGAGACGCGACGGCGCGTTCCACCTCGGTGACGTCGATGTTACGGCCGCCGCGGATGATCACATCTTTCTCCCGGCCCATGACGCTGACGGTCCCGTCCTCGTTGGTCATCATGAGATCACCGGTCGGGAAGAACCCGTCCGCGGTCACCTCCGGAGGGTCCAGCCTCCCCTCATGCGCATACCCGAGGAACAGCGACGGCCCGCGCACCTGGGCCCGGCCGACCTCACCCCGCCGTACCTCACGGCCATCCTGGCCGACCACCCGAAGCTCGGTGCCGGGAAACGGACGGCCGTCACGGCCGAGCCGGATCTCCACCGGCTCCTCCGGCGACGGCGAGGTGTGACCCAGGCACTCCGACATCCCGAACACCCGCAGGATCCTGGTGCCCAGCGACTCCTCGGCCCGGGTCATGGCCGCCACGTCCATCGGACCGCCACCGACGGTGATCGAACGTACGCCCTGGAGCGCCCGCGACCCGGAAGCGGCTGCGCCCAGTTGGAGCGACATGGTCGGCACGCACATGGTCCACCGCACCCGCGTCTCGGCCATCCGAGCCAGTACCGCGGCGGGGTCCCACCTGCGCCACAGGACCAGCGGACCGCCCAGCGACAGGGCCAGGAAGACCCCGAAACAGTACGCCGCGGTGGACGACAGCGGCACGATCGCGGCAATCGCGTCCCCGTGGCGCAGGCCGTTGATGGCGATGGTGTGCGAGCAGGCGTACCGCAAGGCGTCCTCGGACTGCACCACCCCCTTGGGCCGTCCCGTCGACCCGGAGGTCAGCCCGATCAGCGAACCTCCGGACCACCGCGAGACGTCCCGTGGCCCATCGCTTGACCAGGCCGCCCAGCCGTCCAGCACCTCGTGCCGGCCCGCGCCGGCCATCAGGGCGGGCACGGCCCACTCCTCAAGGGCGGAGGGTTCGGCGACCACGGCGTCGGGCCGGATGTCCTCGAAGGCCGCGGCGAACTCGGCGCCGGTCGTGTGCCGGTTGACCACCGCCAGCACGCCGCCGCTCATCCCCACGGCAAGGCTGGCCGCGACAGTCCGCCACGAGTTGTCGGCCTGCACCAGCACGGTCCCGGCACCACCCGGGCCGGTCACGGCGTCAGCGAGCCCGGCCGCATGAGTGAGCAGCTCGCGTGCGGTGTGACTACCCGAATCGTCGATGACGGCCACGGAATCCGACTCCTCGGCCCGCCGCCGGAACTCACTCACTACCTGTCGCATACGCTTTCCTCGCATCACTCACGCTGGTCAGCCCGTGAACATTTCCTTCTCGGTTCCCATCACGGCGAGTCGGCGGCCCCTCATGTCGCCGACCTGGGCGACCGCCGCAGCCCACTCGGGGCTGTCCAGCGCTTTCCGGAGGTCTTCCGCGCTGTCGAAGCTGAGCACCGACACCCCGTCCCAGCCCTCGGAACGGGTGTCGAACGCCGCGTCTATCTCGGTGTGCCGCCACGCCCGCAGCCCCGGCAGCCGATAGGTGAGCTCCGCGTGCTCGACCCGCCACCATGCGATGAACTGCTCGTGGGTCCACTCCGGCGGCCGCGCGGCCAGCAGTACGAGGTTGTACATGAGGTCTCTCCTCTACTGATCAGCGGCCGGCCAGTCCAGCAGCTCGAACGAGGTCGTGAAAAAGGACTGGTAGCGGAGCATCTTCCCGTTGGCCGACACGACGGCCGCGGAGTGGAACGTTCCGGTGGGCTTACCCGACTCGACGACCACCCCGTAGACCATCTCGAGGTTCCCGTCGACCGCCGAGCGGAGGACCTTGTGTACCCGCTCGACCGCGTTGCGGCCGGAGATGTACCGGGCGAAGTCCTCCTTGGATTGTCCGCTCACCTGACCGCCGGGGAGAGCGAGCAGGAACCGGAAGTCCGGCTCCACGCACTCGAGCGCCTTCTCCGGGTTCTGGCTGTCCATGCAGGCCATGTACTCTCGCAGCACCATGATCATCGATCCTCCTCAGCATCAAGGAAAGCAGGTGAGCCGGTGTCACCGGTCTGGGGGTGTGAAGAAGTCGCCTTCCGCCACGAACTGGCCACCCTTCACGACCACCTTCTGCACGCTGCGGGTCCCGAGGTGGTTGGCGGCGCTGAAGTTCATGACCGGCGCGACACCAGGGTCGATCTTGCCCGCCTTCTCGTACGCCTGGACAAGCGACTGCGAGGTGATCGGGCCTTGTACGGTCTGCGCGATCTGGACGAAGACCTTGGCTGAGGCCCACCCCCAGAGAGCGATGAAGTCGGCGGCCTGCTTCGGCTCGTACTTGGCCATCGCGTCGCGGAACTCCTTGACCGACGGATCGCTGTCGCTCGGCGCCTTGACCAGTTGCACCGCCTTGAAGCCTTCTGCGGCGTCACCGGCGAGGGTGAGCGTGGAGGCCGCCGCCGTGGGCGCGTAGCCGTAGGCAGGCACGGACAGGCCCTGCAGTTTGGCCTCCTTGAGGAAGGCCGCGGCCTCCGGCGAGGCGAGGATCACGATCACCGCGTCGGGCTTCTTGGCCTTCACCTGCGTGATCGTCGGACTCCAGTCGGTGGACTGGAACTTCACCGACAACAGCTCGGCGCTGCTGCCCGGACTGACCTTCTGCAGGACGGGCCCGACCTGCTTGGCCACGTTGACGAACGCGGCGGGGTCGCTGTGCACGACCAGTACCTTCTTCGCGCCGTCCTCCGCCGCCCAGGCCGCCAGCGCCGCCGCCTGGTCCTCATAGAGGGTCTGGACCCCGAACAGGCCGGGACGGGGCGGGGTGTACCAGCTGGCGGCGCCGCCCAGCTCGTTGAGAATCGGAATCTTCGACTGCTGCAGGACGAAGGGGAAGCTCGCCTCGCCCTGCGCGGTGCCGTTGGCGGCGACGATGGCCACGACCTTGTCCTGGCCGATCAGCTCCCGGGCGATCTGGACGGTCTGCTGGGGGTCGAAGGCGTTGTCCTTGACGATCCAGTTGATCTTGCGCCCGTTGATGCCGCCCTTGTCGTTGATCATCTTGAAGTAGGCGTCGGCGCCCGCGCGCTGCGGGACGCCGGAGGCGGCCACGGGGCCCGTGAGTGGGTACCAGGCACCGATCTTGATTTCTTTGTCGTCCGCGGCGTTGGAGCCACCACCGCAGGCGCCCGTGGCGAGCACGAGGGCCGCGACGCAGGTGGTGAGAAGGTGCGTTGAATGGAGGCGCATGACGTACTCCCACAACTGAGTTCAGTTCAGTTTACGGGACTCTATCGCCGCGCTCACACTCGGGCAATAGCCTGATGAGCCAAACGCGGTGCTTTCATCCCGACACAGAGCGACCGGCACGGCCTTCCCCACTGGCCATGCCGGTCGTCGGACCATCGGCTACGGTGCGACCATCCGCACGCAGCAGTCTTCGGTCAGCTCGCTCACGTTGGACAGAGTCACCGGACCTCTGGGGCGATACCATCGCCAGACGCTCACGATCATGCCGAGCATGTTCAGGGCCAGCGTGTGCGCGTCACGGCGGACGAAGGCGCCCTCGTCCATCCCTCGCTGGAGCAGCTCGGTCCACGCGTCCTCGATCCTATGGACCAGCTCGCGAGCGGCGAGCCGCTCGGCCTCCTCCTTCTTCGAACTACGCGGCACCGCGAGGATCGCCAGGTTGTTCTGCAAGATCCGCATCTGCGCCACATCGCGGTCGGACACCACGTACGCCGAGCGCACCGCTTCCCGCAACGCCTCCATCGGGTCCGGCTGGTCGTCGGTCGCCTTCACGAACATCTCCAGCGAACGCTGAAGCTCAAGCCGCATGATCGTGAGCAGGCAGTGGGCCTTCGACTCGAAGTAGTGATAAAGGGCTGTCTGCCCGATTCCTACCTGATCGGCAACCACCGACCACTTGGTGGCGTCGTAGCCGTTCTTGCCGAAATTCTTGATCGCAGCCGTCAGGATGGCCCCCCGTTTGGAACGGGGACCTTCGTCCGGCTCCGTGATCTTCGCTGCCTTCATCACCCCACCCCTGACATCTGCGCCGAAGAACGTCGCGACCTGGCCAAAGCCCCATGGTCGAGCTGACTTGAACTCGGTTCTACTCCCATTCCAGGTCATCATACTCACAAGAACGCGCCCGCCCAGGTCGAGCTCGGGTTCTCGCGGCAGGCCGGCAACCGACGGCGCGCGTCTGGTCAGTTGTCACGCTTGCACGGATTGCCGGGCCCTTTGGCGGACCAGTCCATGGGCTGAGAGAGGCCGCCGCTCGTCGGTGTGACCGCGCTGGCCGCCGTCCGGAAGCAGTCGGCTCGCAGGAGCGGCAAGCTCACCGAGGACGGCCACGCCGAGCCGCGTTGGATCCGGTAAGCACCACCGGCCACGCTGGCCCGCGCGGGGGCGGTGAGAGCACACGGAAGGATGTTGAAGCCCGTGCAGGCGGAATCGGGCGTCTGGGTCGTGAGGGTGAGACGGAGTGAATGTCCCGGAAGCACGGCCCACAGACGGGGGTGGAGCGCGATGTCGAAGCGTGTCACCACACCGGGCGTGAGGTAGTCGTCACCGGTCAGCCGGTTGAAGGGGCGGATGATCGTCCCGTTTCGGTCGCGCCAGTTCTTGGCGGGATCCAGGGCACGCTGACTGCCGAGGACCGCCCCGAACGTGATGGGCGCCGCCGTCCCGTCGGGCGCGACGTCGGCGAGGGTGGCGATCAGTTGGAGGTTGGTGTTGCTGGAACTCGCGTACACGGCCGCGCTGACGGGTCCCGCCAGGGTGGCGCCGTCCGCGAGGGGAGGCGTCGAGTACGTGAGCGTGCTGCCCGCCACGCTCGGCTGGGCCCACGCGATCGCGTCACTGCCCCTTGACGGCCGGGACGACTTGAGCGCTCCGTTCGCGTGGAGATAGTAGGTGGTGTAGTCCGGGACGATCGGGTAGCGCGCGGCGTTGATCCAGCGGTCCGTGCGTAGCTCGTACAGGTGCATCGGGGTGTCGGTCCGCTCGATGCCGGTGTTCTTGTGCTTCAGCCATGTGTCGTACCACTCGAGCATGATGGTGTTGTCGAGGCCCTGACCGTGTCCCCACGGGCCGACGATGATCTGGTAGCGACCGGTGGTCGGCTGCCTGGGATCCATCGCGGCCTGGACGGGGCGGTCGTGGTAGGCGTTCTGCAGCGCCGTGTAGAACTCGGTCGCGCCCCGGATGACGACGTCGTCCCATCCGCTCCAGAGCAGGGCGGGGATGTCGTTGTCCACGATGCTCTGGGCGAAGGTGATGGGCTGGCGGGCCCGCCAGAAGTCCCGGCTGTAGGCGGCGTCACCACCGCTCTCGATGTTCGCGACCAGATCGGCGAAGAAGGCTTTCGCCGAGGGTGTGTCGCCCACGGAGGCGGCCGCGCGGCGCAGGAACGGGAAGTCTCCGGTCAGGATCCCGTTCACCAGGAAGGTCTCCCGGAGGTAGTCCTGCGCGGTACACGTGGGAATGATCGCTTTGAGGGGCGAGCCGCGGCCGACGTTGGCGGCCGTGTAGAGCTGGGTCTCTCCGGCATAGGAGCAGCCATATCCACCGACGATGCCGTTGGAGCCGTCCAGTTCGTGGGCCGCCCAGTCGACGGTCCGCACACCGTCTCGGTGATCCCGTGCCGACACGTACCCGAACTCGCCGCCCGACGTGCCGCTGCCTCGCGATCGAACGGTCGCGAAGATGTAGCCGTACGGGACGAAGAAGGAATTGACCTCATCCGTGTACGGCGTCTGTTGCAAGATCACTGGAAACCGGCCGGCGGCACGCCGGCCGGTGGCCGGATCGGTCGGGTAGGCCACTGTGGCCGTGAGCGTCACACCGTCGTCCATCCGCACCGGGACGTTCGACAGGATCGTCGTTCCGTAGCGGGCCGGTCCTGGCTCCCATCGCCCGCCCGGCCATGGAGTCGGCGCTTGGCGATCGGCCCGCGCGGGTGCCCAGCCCCCGGCGAGCATTCCCGTGGTGAGCAGGCCTGTGAGTAAAGCGGAGCACACTCGTCGACGCCACGAAGCGCCCATCATGCACCATCCTCGATCAGTCTTTCCCGAACTGAACTCACTTAAGCTAGCAACGAGAACGGCAGGGGCACGAGACCTATACAGCGAAATTGAATTCAGTTAAGGTTCACCGACATTCCGAATGAGGAGGCCACCCATGCCGTTCGTTCTCATCCACGGCGCCGGCTTCGGCGCGAACTGCTGGGACGAGCTGATCCCCCACCTGAACGCTCAGGCGCTGGCGGTCGACCTTCCCGGCCGCGGGACGAGGGCCGGAGTCGGGCTCGACACGGTCACCCTCGCGGACTGCGCCGACGCGGTCCGAGAGGATGTCGAAGCCAAGGATCTGCGGGACGTGGTGCTGGTCGGTCACTCCTTCGCGGGAGTCACGGTGCCGCGTGTCCTGGACCTCATACCGGACCGGATTCGGCACGTCGTTCTCGTCTCGGCCGTGGTTCCTCCCGACGGATCCCGGGTGCTCGACCAGATCGACCCCGGCGTACGGGATCTGGTCGAGCAGTCCATCGCCGGCGGCGTCTACCACCAGACCCGCGAGGGCGCCGCCGCGATCCTGTGCGAGGACATGGACGAGGCGACCACCGTGTCCACGCTGGATCGGCTGATCGACGACTCGGCCGCCCTGCTGAGCGAGACCGTGGACCTGAGCGGATACCGGCGCGAGATCCCGCGGACGTACCTGCACCTCACGCGGGACCTGTGTTACGTCGAGGAGCTCCAGCAGCGATCCATCGCACTGCTCCGGCCGGACGTCATCGATCTCGACACCGGCCACCTGGCGATGATCAGCGCGCCCGGAAAGCTCGCCGCCATCCTCAACACCATTCACGGCTGATCACCGGGTCGGCCCGCCGCGATTCCAGTGGGCCGGCTCTCATACCCGCTCGACGATCGTGGCGTTCGCCATCCCGCCCCCTTCGCACATCGTCTGCAGGCCGTACCGTCCGCCGGTTCGGCGAAGCTGGTGCACCAGGGTCGTCATCAGTCGCGCTCCTGTGGCGCCCAGCGGATGGCCGAGCGCGATCGCTCCCCCGAACGCGTTGGTCCGTTCGGGGGACGCGCCGGTCTCCTTCTGCCAGGCCAGCACCACCGAGGCGAACGCCTCGTTGATCTCGATCAGGTCCATGGCGTCGATGGACAGCCCGGCGCGGTCGAGAATCTTCTCGGTGGCCGGGATGGGTCCGGTGAGCATGTAGATCGGGTCCGAGCCCACCACGGCCATGCTGTGGACCCGGGCCAGCGGCGTGAGCCCGTGGCGGCGCACCGCGTCCTGCGAGGCGACGAGCAGTGCGGCGGCGCCGTCCGAGATCTGGCTGGACACCGCGGCGGTCAGCCGGCCGCCCTCGCTGAGCGTCCTGAGCCCCGCCATCTTCTCCAGAGTGGTGTCGGCCCGCGGTCCCTCGTCGGCCTCCAGGCCGAACGCCGGCACCACCTCGTCGGCGAAGACCCCGTCCGCCCAGGCGGTGACCGCGCGCCGGTGACTGTTCATGGCGAACCGCTCCATGTCCTCCCGAGAGACATCCCACTTCCGCGCGATCAGCTCGGCGCCGCGGAACTGCGACACCTCCTCCTCACCGAAGTGGGTCCGCCAGCCCTCCCCGTCGTACGGCATCCCCATGCCCTCGCGTTCGCCCACGATGGCCGGGCTCATGATGGGCACCAGGCTCATGACCTCGACGCCGCCCGCGACGACGAGGTCGGCGGTGCCGGACATGACCGCTTGGGCGGCGAAGTGGACGGCCTGCTGCGACGAGCCGCACTGCCGGTCGATGGTCGTGCCGGGCACGTGCTGGGGAAGCCCCGCGGCCAGCCATGACGTACGGGCGATGTTCCCCGTCTGCGCCCCGATCTGGCTGACGCAGCCGAAGTAGACGTCATCGACGGCCCCGGGGTCGATCCCGGTGCGGGTGACGAGCGAACGCAGGACATGGGCGCCCAGGTCGGCGGGGTGGACCTGGCTGAGTGCTCCCTTGCGGCGGCCGACTGGGGTACGGACGGCATCGACGATGAAGGCTTCGGCCACAGTTTTCTCCGGTCATTCGGTGGGATGGGGGAAAGAGAACCGAGGAGGACGCTTGCCCAGGAAGGCGGCGACGCCTTCGACGCCCTCGGGGGACGCCGCCGTCTCGGCGAGAGAGCGGGCCTCACGATCCAGGTGCGGGTCGAGGTCGCCGGACAGGGCGGCGGAAACGAGCCGCCTGGTCGCGCCGAGGGCCCTCGTCGCACCCAGGGTGAGCGCGGTGGCCACGCGTCGCGCTTCCTCCGGCAACCGTTCGGCGGCCACCACGGACGTCACGAGCCCCATGTCGGCCGCTTCCCGTGCGGAGATCCGGCGATTGGTGAGCAGCAGTTCCAGGGCCCGCTTGGGGCCGACCAACCGGGGCAGCGACCAGGTCACCCCGGCATCGGGTGAGTATCCGATGCCCGTGTAGGCGAGCACGAACGTCGCGTCGTCCGCCGCGACGGTGAGGTCGGCCGCGGCGGCCAGGCCCACGCCGGCGCCGGCCACCGCTCCCTGGACCTGCGCGACGAGCGGTGCGTCCATCCGGGCGAAGATCCGCAGGGCTCCGTGCAGCGCGTCGGTCACCTCCATGAGATGGTCCTTGAGCACCGCACCCCGCAACGCGGAGAACTCGCGCAGGTCGCCGCCGGCGCAGAAGGATCGTCCCTCACCACGCAGCAGGACGGCCCGGACGTTCTCCTCCAGGCAGGCCCGGGCGGCGTCGCGCAGCCCGCGCGCCAGGTCCAGATCGATGGCGTTGCCGCGGGCGCCGCGGCACATGACGATGTCCGCCACTCCGTCCAGCACTTCTACCGTGACGGCGGGAAGCGCGCTCATCTCGCCGTCCAGCCGCCGTCGACGACCAGAACCTGTCCGGTGCAGTACGACGAGGCGTCCGAGGCGAGGAAGAGCAGAGCGCCGTCGAGCTCGGCGGGGTCCCCGCCACGGCGCAGCATCGTGTTCTTCTCGATCCACCGGCCGGCCTGGGCGTCGGCGAACAGCTCCTCGGTCATCTCGGATCGGAACCAGCCAGGTGCCAGCGCGTTGACCCGCACGCCGGCCGGACCCCACTGGCCGGCCAGCTCACGGGTCAGTCCCATCAGCCCCGCCTTGGAGGCCGCGTAGCTCGCACCGCCTATCGGGGCCGCCGACACCAGGCCCAGGATGGAGGCGACGTTCACGATGCTGCGGCCGGTGCCGGACACCGTGGCCATGAGGCGGGCCAGATGGAACGGAGCGACCAGGTTCACCGCGAGAACGTCCGCGAAGTCCTGTGAGCTCTCGTCCTCGGCGCGGGGTCCGCCCGCGACGCCGGCGTTGTTGATCAGGACGTCGAAACGGCCGGTCTCCGCCAAGGCGGTCGCGACCAACCGTTCGCGATCGTCCTCGCGGCTGACGTCACAGGCCACCGGATGGATACGGGAATCACCGGCCGCCAGCTCCGCCAGCCGGTCGGCCCGCCTGGCCGCCGCGAACACGGTCGCCCCGGAGGAGGCCAGGACCGCCGCGAAGCGGGCCCCGAGTCCGGAGGAGGCACCGGTGACCACGGCGGTCCGCCCGCTCAGGGAGAACAGGTGGTCGATCACTCGTCGACCCCGATCGGCAGGGCCAGCGCGCCGCCGTCGATGACGAGGACCTGGCCGGTGATCCAGGACGAGGCTTCCGAGGCCAGGAAGAGCGCCGCGCTTGCCACATCCTCGGGCGTGCCCAGCCGCCGCAGCGGCAGCTTCGCGGTGAGGATGGGCTCGCGCGCCTCCCAGACGGCCCGCGCCAGCTCGGTCTTGATCAGTCCCGGGGCGATGGCGTTGACGCGCGCCTTGGGGCCGAGCTCGTAGGCGAGCTGCCGGGTCATATGGATCATGGCGGCCTTGGTGGCGTTGTAGTAGCCGATGTGCGGGTCGACGATCAGCCCGCCCACCGACGCGATGTTGACGACGGCGCCTCCGTGCTCGGCCATCGAGGCATTCCAGGCGCAACGGGTCCAGGCGATCATCCCGTACTGGTTGACCCGCACCGTCTTCTCCGCGCGGGGCAGGTCGAGGTCGAGCAGGTCGCCGTGGTACGGGTTGGTGGCGGCGTTGTTGACCAGGACGTCCACCCGGCCGAAGCGCTCCATCGTCTCGTCGATACAGCGCTGCGCCTGCTCCGGCTCGCCGGCGTTGGCCACGACGGTGTGCACACCCCCGCTCGCCTCGGTGCGCAGCAACTCGGCACGTGCGCCGGCCAGTCCCTCCGCCTTGCGCGCGGCGATGACCACGTGCGCTCCCGCGGCCCGATAGGCGTGCGCGATCGCCAGCCCGATGCCGCGGGACCCACCGGTGATCACCGCTGTCCGGCCGTCGAGCACGTTCATGCTGCCCCCTTCTTCGTGTACTTGGCCAGCTCCTGGCGGGCGACGGTGCGCAGGTGGACCTCGTCGGGCCCGTCGGCGATGCGCAACGCCCTGGTGATCGCGAACAACCGGGCCAGGACGGTGTCGTCGCTGACCCCGGCCGCGCCGAATGCCTGGACGGCCCGATCGACCACCTTGTGGGCCACCTCGAGCGCCGCCACTTTGATCGCCGCCACCTCCATGCGGGCCGCGGAATTGCCGCTGGTGTCCATCAACCACGCCGACTTGAGCACCAGCAGCCGCAACTGCTCGATCTCGATCCGGCTGCGCGCGATCCATTCCCGCACCACGCCCTGGTCGGCCAGTGGCCCGCCGAACGCCTCGCGGTCGAGCACCCGCCGGCACATGAGCCCCAGAGCTCGTTCGGCGAACCCGACCGCGCGCATGGCGTAGTGCATCCGGCCGGGTCCGAGCCGTCCCTGGGCGAGCGCGAAGCCGTCGCCTTCGCCGCCGAGCAGGTTGGCGGCCGGCACGCGTACGTCCTCGAAGAGCACGTCACCGTGTCCGAGCCGGTCGGTGTAGCCGAACATGGGCAGGTCGCGCAGGACCGTGATGCCGGGGGTGTCCCGGGGGATGAGCAGCATGCTCTGCTGACGGTAGGTCGGCGCCTCCGGGTCGCTCACTCCCATGAGGATGATCAGCCGGCAATCCGGATCAAGGATGCCCGAGGTGTACCACTTATGGCCGTTGACGAGGTAGCTGTCGCCGTCGCGGGTGATCCTGGTGCGGAGGTTGCGCGGGTCGGAACTGGCCACGTCGGGCTCGGTCATGGCGAAGCACGACCGAATCTCGGCCTCCAGCAGCGGGCGCAACCACCGCTCCTGCTGCTCGGGGGTGCCGAACAGCGCGAGCAACTCCATGTTCCCGGTGTCCGGGGCGGAGCAGTTGAACACCTCGGGTCCGATGATGGAGCGGCCGGCGAGTTCGGCGAGCGGCGCGTACTCGAGGTTGGTCAGCCCCGCGCCCCAGTCGCCGTGGGACATGAACAGGTTCCACAGACCCTCGGCGCGGGCCTTCTCCTTGAGTTCGAGCATCACGGGAGGAAGGGCGTGCGGGTCGTCGGCGTGGGCGAGCTGCCGGTCGTACACGATTTCGCTGGGGTAGACGTACTGCTCCATGAACGACCGCATCCGGACCTGAAGCTCGGAAGCGTGGGGGGAGAATTCAAAGTCCACGATGTCCTCGATTTCATGAAAGAGGTGGTCAGCCGAGAAGGTCGCGGGCCATGCGGATCATGGCGGCGATCGTCGGCGGCAACCGTTCCTGATCCGGGTCGTGGATCCGGCCCTCGCGGTGACGGCGCAGGTTGTGGCCCATGATGGCGGCCATCTTCATCCGGCCGAGCGCGCGGAACCAGTCGAAGTCGGGCAGCGGCGGAGCGCCCGCGAGGTAGGCGTCCAGCAACTCCGCCTCGGTCGGCAGCCCGGCGAGCTCCTTGCCCAGCGCGGGGAAGTTGCGGTGGTCGGCGAACAGCAGGAACCAGCCGAGGTCCGTCCGCGGGTCACCGACGCTCCAGATCTCCCAGTCGACGACGGCAGCCGCCTCCTCCGCCCGGCACAGGACGTTGCCCAGCCGGAAGTCCCCGTGCACCAGGACCGGCGGCAGGTCGTCGGGCACCGCCTGGGCGAGCCGATGGAGCAGTTCCTCGCTCCCGGGGCGGAGCTCGGCGGGGACCGCGCGCATCGTGCGGCTCCACTGTTCGAGCTCGGCGGTCGCGTCGCGGGGCGGCGGCGCGTCCAGCGTGAGGGAGGCGACGTCGAGGTCGTGCAGGCGGCGCAGCACACCGGCGATCTCCACCATGCGGGCGCGGGCGAGCGCCGGGTCGAGATCGTGCTCGTCGAGCACCGGTTCCACGGCCTCGCCGGAGACGAACTCCATGGCGAACCAGGCCGGTTGCCGCTCGTCGACGGCCACGATCTCGGGGACGGGCACCGCCGTGCCGGCCAGCGCCTGGAGCACCCGCGCCTGGCGGAGCATGTCGTTACGGCCCACCGGACGTTCCGCATGCGGGACCGCCTTGACGACGTACCTGCGCTCTCCCACCGTGACCACGTAGGTGAGCCCGGAGTGGCCGCCGGCGAGTGTCTCCAGCGGGCCCACCCGCCGGCCTGGGAACGCGCTGACAACCCGGTCGGCCAGGTCCGGCGAAGCGACGTCGGCGGTCATCGTGACGGCTCCTTGGGCAGGCCGAGCACCCGCTCGGACAGGATGGTGCGCTGGATCTCGTCGGTGCCGCCGGCGATGCTGTAGCCGGGAGCGCCCAGCAGCTGCTCGGTCCAGGCGAAAGTGCCCCACTCTCCCGTGTCGGCGACCAGGCGCGGCCCGAGAAGCTGCAGGACCAGGTCACTGGTGCGGCGCATGGTCTCGGTGGCGTAGAGCTTGCCCACCGACGCCTCGGCGCCCGGTTCGCGGCCGGAGACCAGCGCCGCGGTCACGCGGAGCCCGATGACGCGCTGGACGAGAGTGCGTACGTACAGGTCCGCCGCGAGGTTCTGCTCATGGCCGGTGAGCGGTCGTGGCAGGTGCCGGGCCAGTTCGATGGCGCGGTCGGCGTTGTCCAGGCCGAGGGAGCCGGAGTCCAGCCGTTCGGCGGCCAGCACCGTCAGGGTGACCCGCCAGCCCTCGCCGACGGGGCCGAGCCGATCGGTGTCGGGTACCACGACACCGTCGAGGTAGACCTCGTTGAAGCTGGTCCCGCCGGTCATCTGCCGGATGGGGCGGATGGTGACGCCCGGGGCGTCCATCGGCACCATGAACACGGTGATGCCCGCGTGCTTGCGCACGTCCGGGTCGGTGCGGCACACGGCGACGCCCCAGGACGCGACCGTCGCCCCCGAGGTCCACACTTTGTGTCCGTCGAGCACCCAGTTGTCGCCGTCGCGAACCGCCCGGGTACGGACCGCGGCCAGGTCGGAACCGGCCTCGGTCTCGGAGAACAGCTGACAGGCCAGCTGGTCCGTGCGCAGCATGGGCCGGATCCAGCGCCCCTGCTGCTCGGGCGTGCCCCAGATCCGGATGGCCGGGGCCACCAGCTGCTGGGTGACCGGAAAGATCTCGGTGCGGCGCGGGACGTCGAAGGCCGCTTCCTCTTGCCGGTAGAGCTGCTCGTAGAACACGGGCAGACCACGTCCGCCGAACTCCTCCGGCCAGCTCAGCGCGCCCCAGCCCGCGTCGTACCGGGTCATCTCCCAAGCCCGGATCCGTTCGGTGTGCTCGCGCTCCTCCTCTTCCGACCAGTTCTCGAAGACCGCTACCGAGTCGTCTCCGGTGCCCCAGGCGCCGCTCGCCTGCCGCGGCCGGGCGGCCGACGCGAGCCAGTCGGCGGCCTCTGCCCTGAACTTCTCAGGTGCTGGAATGTCGCTCATCAGTTCCTCTATCGGGACAGCACCGTGCAGGCGCTCACGCCCGGGGCGCCGTACACGTGGGTGAATCCGACTCTGGGCCCGCCGGGCACCTGCCGGTCTCCGGCCTGTCCGCGCAGTTGCCGCACCACTTCGCAGACCTGGCGCAGACCCGACGCCCCGATGGGCTCACCGTTGGCGATGCAACCGCCGTCGGTGTTGACCGGCAACGAGCCGCCGATCTCGGTGGCGCGCGACGCGATCAGCTTCTCCTGCTCGCCGTCCTCGCAGAACCCGCACTCGGCCATGTGCATCACCTCCGCACCGCTCTCGGTGTCCTGCAGTTGGCACACGTCGACATCGCCGGGGGCGACACCGGCCGCCTCGAACGCCGCCGCCGCGGCGTCCCGGGTCACGCTGTTCAGCTCTCCGCCGGCGATCCACGGGCTGAAGACCTCGAACGAGCCGAAGCGGCGCGACCGCACGACCGCCGATCGCAGGGTCACCGGGACGCTCGTCGGATTCCTGACCGCCGAGGCGGCGCACAGCACCAGCGCGGCCGCTCCTTCTCCCGGGGAGCAGAACATGTAGCGGGTCAGCGGGTCGCTGACCATGCCCGACGCGAGGATCTCGTCGGCATCCATCGGGGTACGCCGCCACGCGTTCGGATTGAGGGCACCGTTGCGGTAGGCCTTCTCCGCCACCAGTCCGAGCGTCCGGGAGCTGATCCCGTGGTCGTGCATGTAACGCCGGATCTTCATGCCGAAGAACTGGGTGGTGACCATCAGCCCGTCACGCCCGTAGGCCTCGTCGAGCCCCCAGCCCGCGGGCAACGGGTCGAAGGCGCCCCGCGGATGTTTGTCGAACCCGACGGCCACCACCACTTCGGCCATGCCACCGCGAATGGCGTTCACCGCCGACACCAGAGCGCTGCCACCCGTCGCGCAACCGTTCTTGACGTTGACGAACGGCAGGCCGGTGAGGCCGAGCTGAGCCACCAAGGTGTCGGCCAGCCCCGCGGCATCGCTGCCACCGAACGCCGCGTCCACCCGTGGCCACGCGATCCCGGCGTCGGCCAGCGCGGCCCGCACCGCGTACACGGCGTGCTGGCGTCCGGTCGTGTGCTCGGTGCGGCCGAACGGCGACATGCCGGCGCCGGCGATCAGTACGTCGGTCATGAGGCCCCTTCGATCGCCATCGCGCGTGGTACTCCGGTGGTCGGCTCTATCCGCAGCGGCATGCCGATCCGGATCGAGCCGAGGTCGTCGATGTCGAGCACCGCCGCGACGCGGACGCCCTCCGGCAGCTCCACGTAACCCATTGCGAACGGCCGGAAGCCGTCCTTCGGCGGCACGAACGGGGGTGATTTCGGAGCGAACCGCTGGACCGTCCAGGTCCACAGCTCCCCGGCCGAGGACAGCGTCACCGGAGAGGCCGCCCGCCCGCAGCGCGGACAGGCGTCGTCAGCCGGGTAGACCGTCACCGCGCACGCCTCGCACCGGGAACCTCGCAGACCGGCGGCCTGATGCGCCGACACCGGTCAGCGACCCTTCCACTTCGGCTCGCGCTTCTCCAGGAACGCGGCCACGCCCTCGGCGGCGTCCTGGGAGTTGAGCGTCACCCCGACGGCCAGGTGCTCCATCACCATCAGCGACTGGATGTCGGCCTCCAGGCTGCGGTCGATGGTCATCTTCGTGATCCGCATCTGGAAGGGGCTCTTGTCGGTCAGGTGGCTGATGAACTCCTCGACCGTGGCATCGAGCTCCTCCGCGGGCGCCGACTTGTTGATCAGGTCGAAGTCGACCGCCTCGACACCGGACAGCAGCTTGCCGGTGAGCATCAGCTCCTTGGTCTTGCGGATGCCGATCATGCGAGGCACCCGGTAGATCGGCCCCGCCCCGCCGAACAGAGCCCGCCGGATGTGAAAGTCGCCGATCTTGGCGTCGTCCGCGGCGATCGCGAAGTCACAGGAGATCATCAGCTCGAAGCCGCCGGCCGTGACATGACCCTCCAGCACCGCCACGGAGGGGGTGCTCATCGAGTACAGCCGGTCGCAGACCTTCGCCGAGATGACCGCCACGTCCATGGCCGTGCTGCTGCCGATGTAGTCGGCCTGCAGCTCATCGAGATCGAAGCCCGAGCAGAACGTGCCACCCCGGCCGCGCAGCACCAGGACGCGCAGTTCGGGGTCGGCGTCGACCTCGGTGATGATCTCGTCGAGCCGCTTGAGAATCGGCAGGGTTACACAGTTCTTCTTCCACGGGCGGTTGAGCCACACTCGCGCGACGTTGCCATCGCGCTCGAACTGGATCTCGTCCTCTACCGTCACTGTTCCTCCTAAACTAAACTGAATTCAGTACAGTTTCCGGGGCCGGTGCGGCCCTGTCAAGGGTTGGTATCGGGCATGTCAGGCCACGTTCAAACCGAGCAGGCCGCCCAGGCGTGCCCGGTGGTCGTCGGCCGTGCCGAACAGAACCTCCGCCGCACGGGCGCGGCGCAGATAGAGGTGGGCGGGGTGCTCCCAGGTGAAGCCGATGCCTCCGTGCAGCTGCACGTATTCGGCGGTCGCCTGGCGGTACGCGCCGGAACAGACCACTTTCGCGGTACTTGCCGCCACCGGCAGGTGCTCGGCCGAGGCTGTGACACATGCCACCGCGTAGACGGCGGCCGAACGCGCCGCCTCGATCTCGACCAGCAGGTCGGCCAGCCGATGCTTGATCGCCTGGAACGAACCGATCTGCCGGTCGAACTGACGGCGTTGCAGCACGTACGACATGGTCGCGTCGAGCGCGTGCGCGCTCCCGCCGACCTGCTCGGCGGCCAGCGCGGCCCGCCCGATGTCGAGCACCCGCCCGGTGATCGCGGCGGCGTTCCCCGGCTGCCCGATCTGTACGAACGGGGTGTCCGCGAAGGTGACCAGGGCCTGGGGACGGGTACCGTCCAGAACGGTCCGGGCCGTCCGGGTGAGGCCTTCCGCGTCACGCTCGCACGCGAAGAGACCGGCTCCGTCGGCGGTCCGCGCCGCGACGAGGATCAGGTCGGCTCCACACCCGTCGAGCACGAAGTCGGCCGCCCCGCTGCCGACCCACCCGCCCTTCCCCGGCGTGGCTCGTAGCCCGCCGCCGCCGTCGTCGAAGCCCGCGACCGTCGCGGTGAGGGTGCCCTCGGCGATGCCGGGAAGGTAACGGGCGCAGGCTTCGCGATCTCCGCTGAGCAACAGGGTGTAGGTCGCGAGCACGGTGGTGGAGAGCAGGGGGGCGCACAGCAGCGCCCGCCCGGCCTCCTCGAAGACCACCGCGAGCTCCGCGAACGAGAAGCCCGACCCGCCGTACTCCTCCGGTATCACCAGCCCCTGGACGCCTAGTTCCGTGGCCATCCGCGCCCACAGCGCCGGGTCGTGTCCGCGGCCGGTCGTCAGGTGTTCGCTCACGTCCCGCGACGCGGCGGCCTCGGTGAAGAAGTCGCGCAGGACCTCCCGTAGCTGCTTGCGTTCATCGGTGTCGCCGAGCAGCGCCGGATCGACGTCGAGCATCAGGCCTCCAGTTCGTTCACGTCGCGTAGTTTGAGCATGGTCGCGGCCTCCCCACCGAAGTAGGCCAGCTCCGCGGTCTCGGCGAACAAGGGGTCCGACGTGTCCCCGCGGGCGGCCACCCGGCCCTCGTGCAGCACCACCACCTCATGGCAGGAGGTGAGCGCCCGGCTGAGCAACTGCTCCAGGAGCACGATCGTCATCCCGTCGCGGGCGAGCTGGTTGATCCGGGCGTAGACCTCGTCGACCAAGGCCGGCGCCAGCCCCAGCGCGGGTTCGTCGAGGATCAGCACATCCGGCCGGGCCATCAGGGCCCGTGCGACGGCCAGGATCTGCTGCTCGCCTCCGCTCAGCCCGGCCGCGGCCACCGAGAGGCGGGCGCGCAACCGCTCCGGCAGCCATTCGGCGGTCTCGTCGAGGCGGGTGCGCAGGGCCGATCCCTGGACGCCTACGGCGTAACCGGCCACTTCGAGGTTCTCCCGCAACGACAGGGTCTTGAAGAGGGCACGACCTTCGGGGACCAGGCTGCTGCGGATCGGGCGCGCACCGGGCTCGCCGATCCGCACCTGTCCCGACGACGGGCGCAGCGAGCCGTGAATGATCTTGCCGAGTGTGCTCTTGCCCGCGCCGTTCGCTCCGACGACACCGATGACCGCGCCCTTGCCGATGTCCAGGTGGACGTCGTGCAGGGCGGCGACACCACCGTAGTGGTGGCTGACGTCGCGCAGGGCGATGACGGCGGTCTCGTCCGCGCGAGCCGGCAACTCGGCGCGCGTGGCGATCAGGCCGAGGTATGACGACCGCACGTGCGGGTCCTTCAGAATGGTGCCCGGCTCGCCGGAGCCGATCGGCTTGCCGAAGTCGAAGGCGACCACCCGGTCGGCGACGGCGAAGAGGTCGTCCAGAACGTGATCGATGATCACGACGGCGGCGCCCTGCGCACGCAGGCGGACGATCTGCTGGGCGGCCAGTTGACGCTCTGTGGCGTCCAGGCCGCCGAACGGTTCGTCCAGGATCAGCAGCTTCGGCTCCTCGGCGATCGCCCGAGCGAGGTCCAGGCGCTTCTGCAGCCCGAACGGCAGTTCGGCCGGGTAGCGGTCGGCCACGTCGGCCAGTCCGGTGAGAGCGAGCAGCTCATCGGCCCGGGTGCGGTCCGCCGTGCCGACCCAGCGCTTCGTGCACAGCACGTTCTCCGCGACCGTGAGCTCCGAGAAGGTCTCCGCGTGCTGGAAGGTGCGGGCGATTCCCAGCCTGCGCCGTGCGGTGGCCCTCGTCCTCATCAGCTTCACACCCGCGTAGTCGACCGCGCCGCTGATCCGCGCGCCGCCGATGAGCCCGGAGACGGCGTTGAGCAGTGTGGTCTTGCCGGCGCCGTTCGGGCCGATGATGGCGAGCACTTCGCCTGGCCGTACGTCGAGCGATGCGCTCTCAAGGGCGTTCAGACCGCCGAATCGTACGGACAGGCCATCGACGACCAGCAACGGTGCCGCGTCATCCGCGACCGGCCGGCCCCTCGCCGGGGTGGCGGGAGCGCCGTTCCCGCTGTCGGCGGCCACCGCGCTGACGTGATGCTCGCCGTCGAGCAGGCCGGGACCTCGCCTGCCCAGCGCCCTGCGTACCAGCGAGCCCAGGAACGGGACCACTCCACCGGGGAGGAAGATCAGCGCGGCGATCAGCAGGACGCCCTGTACCACCGGCTGCGGGACCGACACGGCGTCGGCCACCGTCGGAGCCCACGCCAGGTAGACGCCGCCCACCACGGCGCCGAACACCGAGCCGACGCCACCGAGCACGCAGGCCGCGA
The DNA here is from genome assembly GCF_043197155.1 of Nonomuraea sp. NPDC049269. NCBI lineage: Bacteria > Bacillati > Actinomycetota > Actinomycetes > Streptosporangiales > Streptosporangiaceae > Nonomuraea > Nonomuraea sp. NPDC049269. The sequence goes on along the minus strand of NZ_JBICSO010000003.1, from coordinate 788,674 downwards.
TGATGGTGACACCGAAGTTCAGCGAGAACGTATCGGGGCTGACGAAGCCGGTGATCAGGCCAAGCAGCACGCCGGCCAGGCCGGTGAACGCCGCGCTGACCGCGAACGACAAAGCGGTCTGCGCCTCGGGCACGATGCCCACGGAACGGGCGACCAGCGGGTGTGCCTTCGCGGCGACCAGCCGCATGCGCAGCGCGGTCGACTTGGCGAAGACCGCGATCGCGAACACCACGCCCGCCACGAGGACCGCGAGATACTGGGCCTCGCTACCGCCGCTCGGGACCGCGCCCAAGCCGAGCGCACTGTCCAAGGGGGACACCGCCACGCCCTGGTCGCCGCCGGTCACACCGGTCCACCGGTTGATCACCTCAAGGGACACCAGGCTGAACGCCAACGTCAGCAGGGCGATGTAGAGCACCGAGAACCTGGCGCCGGCGTATCCGAGGAACGCGCCCATCAGCGCGCACGACGTGATCGCCCCCACGATCACCCACTCCAGCGGCCACTGATGCGCACCGCCGTACGCCGCGAAGTAGGCACCCACGGCGACGAACGCGGGGTGGCCCACGGACCAGACCCCCGACCAGCCGGCCAGGAGGCCGACCGCGAGGACCACGATCGCGTAGACCGCGGCGAGCGCGACCGAATAGGCCTGGTAGGCCGGGATGGCCCCGGAATGCATCAGCGCGATGAGCGCCAGCCCGACGACCGGGCCGAGCGCGGCCCACGCGAGATTCGAGCGGGTGAATACCATGTGCTGCTCCTCAGACCCGCTGGAAGGTGCGTGTGCCGAACAGGCCCTGCGGGCGGATCAACAACACGAGGATGGTGAAAGAGAACACGAAGGTGTCGCGGAAGCTGGCCGAGACGTAGCTGGCCGCGATGTTCTCCAGCACCCCGACGGTCAGCCCGCCGATGACGGCTCCGTACATGCTCGTGAGACCACCGAGGAAGATCCCGGCGAACGCCCGGAAGAGTGGCGCGGCCAGCACGGTGGGCACCAGCCCCGATCTGGGCGCGTAGAGGCAGGCGGCCAAAGCGGCCAGAGCGAGGCCGAGTGCCCACGCGATTCGTGCCACGCGTTGCGCGCTGATGCCGATGAGCTGTGCGGTGTCCGCGGACTCGGCGACGGCCCGCATCGCCGACCCCAGTGTGGTACGCCCGAACAGGAAGGCGACGGCGGCCATCGCCGCCGCCGCGATGCCGATGGTCACCAGGCTCTGCGCCGGCAGCGCCGCGTCACCCCATCGGACGGTGCCGTCCACCAGGCTGGGAAAGGTCTTCGGCTGGGTGCCCCAGGTCGAGTCCACCACGCTCTCGACGATGAGCGAGACACCCATCGTCACCACGAGCGCGGAGAACAACTGCCCCTGACCGAGCGGCCGGATCACCACCTCCCGCACGATCACCCCGACCACCGCGGTCACCGCTATCGCGGCGAACACCCCCAGCAGCATCGCCACACCGCCGTCACGGAACGTGATCGCCACATACAGTCCCAGGGTGGCCAGGCTGGCGAGGGCGAAATTCACCACGTCCGTCGCGCGGTAAATGATCACTAGGCCCAGGCCCATCAAGCCGTAGATCGCGCCACTGGCGATACCGCTCACCAGGACAAGCAGGAACTGATCCACTCCGACCGCCACCTTCTCGGCGGGGTGGCTCACTTGGCAGACGTCCCCCCGCACCAAAATTGAACTCAGTTCGAGAACTGTAGATGAGGAATGGTCGCCCAGCAATAGGTGACCGGTCGGGCTCCTGCCGACGGCGGCATGCTGTTCCCGGTCTATTGGATGATCGATGAGGCCCGCCTTCGACGGCGCGCGGCCCATCCGGGGCACTGCGACCTCGTGGGCGCCTTCGCGCTCAACACCGATCTCGAGGTGACCGGCGACGTCGTTCTCTTCGGCAGCGACGACGGCGCCGTGTACGCCTTGGACGCCTCCTCGGGCGAACAGCGCTGGCGTTTCCCGGCCGGCGGCTGGCGTCCGCGGGCCACTGAAGACCCTGTGGCCAGCGAGCGGCCGTCGATCAAGGCAGAATGCTACGCATGACCAAGACAGTGGACTTGCCTGGTGGTACTGCGTTGCCGTTGATCGGTTTTGGGACCTGGCAGCTCTCGCCCAAGACCGCGTACGAGTCGGTGCGTGCGGCGCTTGAGATCGGTTATCGACATGTCGACACCGCGACCTTGTACCAGAACGAGTCGGACGTCGGCAGGGCCGTGAAAGACAGTGGCCTGGACCGGGAGCAGGTCTTCGTCACCACCAAGCTCCGCCCGCAGGACGCGCGGCATGCCCGTCGTACTCTGGAGTCGAGTCTTCGGCTGCTCGACACCGGCTACGTGGATCTCTGGCTGATCCACTGGCCGACGAGCCAGGGCGAGCTCGTCTCGACGTGGCAGGAACTGTTGTCCGCCAAGGACGCCGGATTGGTCCGTAACGTCGGGGTCAGCAACTACAGCCCGGCACAGATCGACCTGCTGACCAAGGCGACCGGACAGCAGCCGGCGGTCAACCAGATTCCGTGGAGCCCGGCGCAGCACGACCCGGCCCTGCTGGAGGAGCACCGCCGGCGAGGTGTGGTCGTCGAGGGCTACAGCGGTCTTAAGAACACCGACCTGCACAACCCAGTTCTCACCGAGATCGCCCGAAGGCACGAAGTCACTCCCGCCCAGGTCGTCCTCCGCTGGCATCTGGAACACGACATCGTGATCCTGCCCAGGTCCTCCCGCCGGGAACGCATCGCCACCAACTTCGATCTGCAAGGCTTCGGCCTCACAGCCAAAGACGTCACCGCGATCGACACTCTCACTCGATAGCTGACCGAAGACGGAGGGTTAATGATCGTCGTTTCCCAGTGGGCCGAAGCGCCATTCGCCTTCGCCGAGCAGTTCGAGTTCGTGGGTGTGGTGCTGTTCGACCGTCGAGCGGTGGCTGACGCTGACGACGATGGTGTCGGGCAGCTCTGACCGCACCAGTTGGTAGAGAAGGAATTCCAGGTTCTCGTCCAACGCCGAGGTCGACTCGTCCATGAACACCACCTTCGGCTTCGTCAGCAGAATCCGCGCGAACGCGATCCGCTGCTGTTCCCCGGGGGAAAGCACCTTGGCCCAGTCCTGCACCTCGTCGAGCCGGTCCACGAGATGCGGCAGCGCGACCTTTCGCAGTGTGCCGCGCAGGGTCTCGTCATCGACGGTGCCTTCTCTGCCGGGATAGGTCACGACAGCGCGCAGGTCGCCCAGCGGTACGTAGGGCAGCTGCGACAGGAACATCGTCTCGTTGGGTCCGCACGGCCGGGTCAGCGTGCCGGTGGTGAACGGCCACAACTCGGCGAGGCTGCGCAACAGCGTGGTCTTGCCGCTGCCGGACGGCCCGGTGACGACCAATGTGTCACCCACTTCGAGCCGCATGTCCAGCGGATTGATCAACTGCCGTCCATCGGGGGTGCGGACCTCGACGGCCTCGAGCTGGACCATCCCGTCGTCGCTGGGCAGCGTCGTCACCTCCGGCAGCGCCCTGGCCTCTTCGTTGGCGACGACCAGACCGTGAAGCCGGATGATCGCCGCACGGTATCCGGCGAAGGCGTCGTAGGCGTTCCGGAAGAACGACAGGCCGTTCTGGATCTCGTTGAAGGCCGATGCCGACTGGGTGAGATCGCCGAGGCGGAGCTCGGCGGCGAACAGGCGCGGCGCCTGCAGGACATAGGGGAGGGGCACGATGCTCTGGCTGATCGAGTAGTTCCAGGCGTTGAAGCCGATGGTCCTGTTCAGATACCGCTTGTAGTTGGCGACAACGGGGACGAACAGGCGCCGCAGCCCTGAGCGTTCGGCGAGCTCGCCGCGGTAGAACGCGACCGCCTCCGACGCATCGCGCAGGCGCACCAGGGCGTAGCGGAACGCCGCGTTGAACTTCTCGTTTCGGAAGGCCAGCCAGATGATCGGCTTGCCGATCCAGAAGGCGATCACGGAGGCGATGAGAACGTAGACCAGCCCGATCCAGAACATCGCCCTGGGAATCTCGGTCTTGAAGAGGGAAAGCGTGCCCGAGAGACTCCACAGGATCGCCGTGAACGACACGATCGAGGTGACCGCGGAGATCGCGCCGAACAACAGCGTGCTCGCCGTCCCCCCGTTGCTCGGAAGGTTCGGCAGAGGTCCGAATCCGGCGGTGACCAGGTCGATGTCCGACTGAATACGCTGATCCGGGTTGTCGATGGTGTCGTCGATGAATCGCGACCGGTAGTAGGCCCTGCCGTCGAGCCAGTCTCCGATCAGCCTGTCGGTGAGCCAGGCGCGCCAGGCCAGCACGAACCGCTGGAGCAGGAACAGATCCAGCAGCAACCGGGCGATGTGTACCGCCGCCAGGACGCAGAAGACCCACAGGGACAGCCAGAAGCCGTGTTCGCCGGATTCTTTCACCGGAGTCTTGTTGACGGCGATGCCCTGAACCGCGACTTGGAGGCTGGACAGCATGTCGTTGCCCTGGTAGCTGAACAGCACGTTCAACCGGACGCCGGCCACCACCGACACCAGTATGGCGCTGAGCCAGAGCCAGACCTTGACGCTCCCTCGTCCGGTGAAGTACGCGCCGGTGATGCGCCAGAACTGCCTGCCCCACGTCGTGACGAGGCCGATCAGCACGAGGACCGCCAACGTGCAGACCGCGGCGATCGCCCAGGCTTCGGCGATCCACACCAGCGATGCCCAGACCTCAGAGCTCCAGTCGAGCGTCGGGGTGAACAACTCCATTCCGGCAACGTATAGGCACAGAGCGTGACCAGCGCTCTGGAGAACTCGACTCGCGGGAGTGAGTCGTTCGAGTCGCCACTCTTCGACGGAGACCACGCACCTGAGCGCGGAACCGGTTGGAACGCCTATCGTGGCCGGCTCGCAGGCTTGGGGTGCGGAGGTCGTAGCGTTCTGCTCGGCCTGAACGCGCGCCGCGGCTGGTGGCGGTCGCCGGAAAATCAGTCGCTTCCGGGTACGCCCTGCGGCACCATGGTCACCGCCGGTTGCCGGGGTTCGGGAGGGGCGGGATGGCTGTGCTCGGATCACCTGCGGACACCGGAGGCGCTCCATCCGTACGAAAGTCCGCGGTCCTGCTCGCGCTGCGGCACTACTCCGGTGAGCTGGTGCGCCAGTGGCGTGTCGCGGCGCTCGCGCTGACGATGCCCGCGTTCGGGAACATCTGCCTGTTCTACCTGGCGCCACTGGCGGTGGCCGGCATTGTGGGGCAGCTGTCCGCCGGCGGTGACGGCTCTGTCGGCGCGCTCCTGCCGTACGTGCTCGGCTTCGCCGGGTTGCTGCTGGCCGGTGAGGCGCTGTGGCGCGTCGGGCTGCATTTCCTGAACCGTACGGACGCCCGCGGCATCGAGCACCTCGGCGTGGTGGGCATGGACGAGTTGCTGACCAAGGACACCGCGTTCTTCCACAACAACTTCGCCGGGTCGCTGACCAAACGGGTGCTGGGGTTCTCCTCGCGATTCGAGGACTTCGTCGACACGCTGACCTTCTCCATCATGGCCAAGGTGGTGCCGATCGTCTTCGCCTCGGTGGTGCTGTGGACTTATCACCCGCTGCTGGTCTTCGTTCTGGTGGGCCTCATCATCGTCACGGGCTGCCTCGTCGCGCCGCTCATCCGCCGCCGCCAGGCGCTGGTCGACCAGCGCGAGGCCGCCAAGGTGCGGGTCTCCGGCCACGTCGCCGACGTCCTGGCGAACATGGACACCGTACGCGCGTTCGCCGCCGAGGACCGCGAGGCCGCAGAGCATCGCGTCAGGGTCGCCGAGCAGCGGAAACTGTCGCTGCGCTCCTGGGACTACGGCAACCTGCGCGTGGACACCGTGGTCGCCCCCATATCGATCCTCACCAGCGCCCTCGGCCTGCTGCTCGCCGTCGCGCTCCGGGGCGGTCTGGGTGTGGAGGCCATCGTGGTGACGTTCACCTATTACTCCAACACGATCAACGTCATGTTCGAGTTCAACCAGATATACCGGCGCATCGAGAGCGTGCTCACCGAAGCCGCCCAGTTCACCGAGCTGCTGCTCGTACCGCCGAGTGTGGTCGATCCGGCCGACCCGCAGCCGCTGCGCCCGGCGGACGCGAGCATCCGTTTCGACCGGGTGAAGTTCGCGCACGCCGGCGGTCCGCCCCTGTTCGAGCGCCTGGACCTGGACGTCCCCAGCGGTACCAAGATCGGACTGGTCGGCCAGTCCGGCGGCGGCAAGACCACGCTCACCCGGCTGTTGCTGCGCCTCATGGACGTCGACGATGGCCGGATCCTGATCGGCGGCCAGGACATCGCCCGCCTGCGGCAGGCCGAGCTGCGCGGCCTCATCGCGTACGTGCCCCAGGAGCCGGCCATGTTCCACCGGTCGGTGCGGGACAACATCGCCTTCGCCCGGCCGAGCGCCACCGATGCGGAGATCATGCGGGCCGCGCGGGCGGCGCACGTCACGGAGTTCGTCGAGTCGCTGCCGAAGGGATTCGACACCCTGGTCGGTGAGCGTGGTGTCAAGCTGTCCGGCGGCCAGCGGCAACGGGTCGCACTCGCCCGCGCCATCCTGCGCGACGCCCCGATCCTGCTGCTGGACGAGGCGACCAGCGCCCTGGACTCGGAGAGCGAGATCCTCGTCCAGGAAGCGTTGTGGGAGCTGATGCAGGACCGCACCGCGCTCGTGGTCGCGCACCGGCTGAGCACCGTCGTCCGGATGGACCGGCTTGTCGTGCTGAACCGGGGCGAGATCGTGGAGCAGGGCACCCACGGTGAGCTGCTTGAGTCCGAAGGATCCTATGCCCGGCTCTGGCGGCACCAGTCCGGCGGCTTCCTGGTGGCGGACGACACTCCGGACGCGCTCCACCGATGAAAGGATCTCCAGCGGTTGGCGCCGCTCTTCTCGCGTGGACCGGAAGACGCTAGGCTGATCATGATGAATACCTCCTGCATCAGATTGGGGGACCCGTTCGCGCAAGGTGAGTGCTGATGCCGCACTCGACCTCGAACGAGGATTCCCGCCTGACCCTCTGGCTGCGCGTGCGTGAGTTCGCCGTGCCGCCCTCCATGATCGAGTCAGCGACCGCCCGCCGTACCACCGGAGACTGGGCAGCAGCGTGCGCGGCAGCACACGTGGACGTCGATCTCAATCTGCGCCACATAGCGCGCGTCCACGGCCAGGAACTGGCCACCCACCTCCGAACTGACCTTCGCCACCTGGCGCCTGATCTGCTGCGCTGGCACATGCCAAGGATCGCCCCCAACGGCCTGATACGTCCGGGCCTGACCCTCTCGCTGGCCCGGTACCACGAGGTTCACCTTGTGGCGAGGACCCCGCCGGCCTGGGCGGATGCCGGTCAGCGGATCAGTCTGGCGCTGTGGGACGGCTCCCGGTCGGGACCGCATCCGCACCCCCATCCGCATCGACGCTTCCGGCTCGACCTGCATCGCCACTTGTGGGATGCGCGCAGGGTCGGTGAGTTGCGTGCGCGTTCCGAAACGGCGCCGCACGCACGGGGCTGGGCCGTCGATCGGTGGCCGGCCGAGGCCCGGTTGCTGCTCTGCGCCGAGGGGCAGGACGGGGGTACGGTCGCCGTCCGGGTCGGCGGGCGGCGTCAGGTGTTCCTCGATGTGGACGCCTCCCAGGTCAGCGACGAAGGACCTGCATCGGCGCCGATCTTGCCTGATGCGGCGACCTGGGTGCTGCCCGACCTGGCGTTGCTGCGTGCCGGGCTGATCGCGGCCGACAGGCTGCACCCGCTCGTCGCGGCGGCGCTCGTACCCGGTCATTCGCCGGACGCCAAGCCACCCGGCCACCAGAGCGAGAACGGGCCGCGCATGATCGAGTGCCGCGGCGCCCAGCACAGGATCGCGCTCGTGAACGGCGTGCTGGTCGCCCTGGATCACGACGCGACCGAGATCCGGCGCGAGAAACTGCTGGCCGGGTTGACCGGCACCCCGTTGCCCTGTTTGCGGCTGATCGAGCAGGCCCACCGCTCCCCGGAGTGCCTCCTCGACGTTCGCGCGCGGCTGGAGCACGGCGACGCCGCCGGTGCTCAGGCCACTGTCGACGGTCTCCTCGGACCTGGTGCGCGGCTGCCCGAGGGCGCGCTGTGCGACGTGCTGGAGGAGGCGGCGCGGCGGCGGATCGACCACGGGCTGTTCCGTGCCGGGCTCGGGTCGAGGCCGGGACCGGTCGAGCGACCGGACCGCCGCTCCCGTAAGGGCCGGGCACGCCCGCGCCACGCCACATTCCTCTGACGCTTTCCTAGCCATCAAAGGTGATTAATCATGCTTTCGTCTGTTCATGCCTCGCGCCTTGAAGTCGCCGGCGATCTACTGTCCCTGCTCCGCGACACCACCACGGAGCCACGTACCGACACGCAACTGGAGGCCCTGACCCTGGCCGTGGCGGCCGACCTGCCCGTCCTGCTGTGGGGGGAGCCGGGGATCGGCAAGACCGCGGCGCTGCGGCAACTCGCCGAGGCGCTCGACCTGCCGCTCACGACGGTGATCGCCAGTGTGCACGAGCCGTCCGACTTCTCCGGCCTGCCGGTGGTCGGTGACGACCCCGCCGTGCAGGGCGTTCCGATGGCGCCGCCGGATTGGGCCGTACATTTGGCTCGCGCGGGCCGGGGGCTGCTCTTCCTGGACGAGCTGTCCACGGCACCGCCCGCCGTACAGGCAGCTCTGCTCCGCCTGGTTCTGGAACGGCGGGTCGGAGCTCTGCGGCTCCCGGCAGGTGTCCGGATCGTGGCGGCCGCCAACCCGCGTTCCTCCGCCGCTGACGGCTGGGAGCTGAGCCCGCCGCTCGCGAACCGGTTCGTCCATCTGCAATGGCGTCACGATCATGATGTCGTCGTACGCGGCCTCGGCGGGACCTGGCCGCGCGCGAGCCTGCCGTGGCTCCACCCAGAGCGGCTGACCGAGGCGGTGACGTTCGCCCGGCGTGCGGTGTGCGGGCTCCTCACCGCCCGGCCCGATCTCGTGCACCGGCTGCCGAACAACGAGGCGCACCGGGGTGGCCCGTGGCCCTCACCTCGTAGCTGGGAGATGGCGTTGTGCCTGACCGCCTTCGCCACCGCGGCCGACGCGTCCAAGGACGCGCTGTCCATGCTGGTCAGGGGCGCGGTGGGAGACGGGCCCGGGCTGGAGCTGCTTGCCGCCTTGGATCGGATGGACCTCCCCGACCCCGAGGCGCTGCTGGCCGACCCGGCGACGGCCGAGCTGCCCCAGCGGGGTGACCTGCGCCAGGCCGTACTTGACGGTGTGGTCGCGGCCGTGCGGAGGCGGCCGGAGAAGGACCGGTGGGAAGCGGCATGGGCGCTGCTGGTACGAGCCCTGGAGACCGGCGCCCCGGACCTGGTGGTCGTGCCCGCCTCCACGCTCGCCGCGCTGCGCCGCGCGGACTGGCAGGTCCCGGCCTCGATAGACAGGCTCGCCGGGGTGGTCTCCTTGAGCAGGAAGGCGGATGAGGTCGCGGCGCGGGTGACGGGCTGATGGACCTGGAGAAGCTCTTCACCGCCCGGTTGTACGCCGCGCGGGCCCGGCCCTATCTGGCGACGGCGCTGTTCGCGCTGCATCCGGTGGAGTCGCGGTTCGTGCCCACGATGGCCGTGGATCGGCACTGGCGGTGTTACGTCTCACCGGCGTTCGTCGCGCGGACACCCGTCGAGGAGCTGGCGAGCGTGTGGGTGCACGAGGTCTCCCACCTGCTGCGCGACCATCACGGCCGCAGCGACCGGGTGGCCCGGCAGCGGGAGCTGACGGGACGGGGAGAGCGGCTGCGGATGAACATCGCCGCCGACTTCGAGATCAACGACGACGTGTACGGTGACGCGCTGACCCGGCCTGAGGGCGCCGTCCAACCGAAGATGCTGGGGCTGCACGAAGGCGAGCTCATGGAGGACTATCTGCGCCAGTTCCGGCTCGGGCCGTACACGCAGGGTCTGGTCTGGCTGGACTGCGGCAGCGGCGCCGACGGACTCGAGCGGGAGTGGGATCTCGGGCCCGAGGGCGCGAACGGGCTCAGCGACCACGAGCGGGAGGCGGTCCGGTTCCGGGTGGCGCAGGGCATCAACGCCCATCCGGGGAACGTGCCGAAGGGGTGGCGGCGGTGGGCGGAGGAGGCGTTCCACCCGCCGCAGCCATGGCGGGAACTGCTCGGCACGGCCATCCGCTCGGCCGTGTCAGGACCCGGCGTGGGCGAGGACTACACCTACGGCAGGCCGCCGCGGCGCTCGGCCGGCCTGCCCGGCGTCATCCTGCCGAGCCTGCGGCGCAGGCCGCCACGGATCAGCGTGGTCATCGACACCTCCGCGTCGGTCAGCGACGCCGAACTGGGGAGCGCGTTGCTGGAGGTCGCCGCGATCGTCCGCGCCGTGGGCGGCCGGCGCGACCTGGTCAGCGTCCTGTCCTGCGACGCGGCGGCCCGGGTCGCGCAACCGCTGTGCCGGGCCGAGGGGATGACGCTGGTGGGTGGCGGCGGTACGGACCTGCGTGCGGGCATCGCCAAGGCGCTGCGGGCGAGTGCGCGGCCGGATGTCATCGTGGTCCTGACCGACGGGCAGACTCCGTGGCCGCGGGAACGGCCGGCGTCCCGGATGGTGGTGGGGCTGTTCTCCCGGAACAAGCGGTCGTACGAGAGCGATCCCGACTATGTGCCGGACACGCCGCCCTCATGGGCACGGGTGGTGGACATCGGCTAGGGCCGCCGGAAAACCGTTTGAGCCTTCCTTCCGCGTTCCGGTACCTTGCCTGCGGCCCGTCGTAGTGAGGACAGAGGACAAAACCGCGTGACCCCGCCTGCTCTTTAGACCTGACACCTTCCGCTCACTTTCAAGCCGACGCTGACGTCGGTTCTGCCGGGCTGCCCGTGTGCGCCTGGTCATTCAGCGTTTGAGGCCGCGCGTAATCGGCCTCGTGTCAGGTCTAGAGAGATCATGTCTTCACAACCTCATACTGTGCTGCCCTGGGTCGTCCGTCGGACCAGGCTGCCTCTGCTGTCGTTGCGGTGCGTGGACTGCCGGTCGGAGTCGGCCACCACCGGCGAGGGCAGGTTCCGCGTCAACGCCAACGGCAAGCTGCTGGACGTGTGGCTGCTGGTCCGCTGCGTGTCCTGCGATCGGACCAGCAAGCTCACCGTGCACGAGCGAGCGCCGGTCAGGCGCATCGATCCGGCCGAGCTCGACGGCTACTACGCCAACGATCCGGAGCTGGTGGCGTCCAGGCTGTTGGATCCACTGCTCGCCCGGCGCAACCGCTTCACCCTGGACTGGAAAGGGGCCTGGCGGCTGGACACCCCGTCGGTATGTCTCGACGAGGCATGGCCGGTCCAGGTGGAGGTCGTCTTCGAGGATCCGGTGCCGGTGCGCGCGGAATGGCTCATCGCGCAGGGACTCGGCCTCAGCAGGAACGAGGTGCTGCGCCGGATCAAGTGCGACATTCCGCTGCGCCGTACGACGAGCGCCGGGTTCACCTTTACCGTGATGGCCGGCGAAGGCAGATAGCGGGCTCGGGAAAGATCATGTAGGCAAGGGTGGGGCACGTTCAGGGCTCTTCCAGGAACGTCCCCGCCCACGTGATCACCGACCCCAGAGTTCCGTCACAGGAGCACCATGCAGACGTACCCGCACGAGATGGCACTCGCCCCGCAGTGCGCCTCAGCGGGGATGTCGAGTTGCTTGTAGAAGTTGTACGCCCACGTGACGATCTTTCCGTCGGCGGTCAGCGCCATGCTGGCCAAGTTTCCAGCGGAGATAGCGACAACATCGGTCTGTGCCTCGTACGGGACTTCCAGTTGTCCGTACTCGTTGTTGCCCCATGCGAGCACGGCACCATTTTTGAGGGCGAGGCTGAAACCGTTGCCCGCGGAGATGGCGGTGACACCGGACTGTGCTTCGGCGGGCACCATCAGGTTCGCGGGAAGGTTGGGCCCCCACGTGATGACGCGGCCGTCCTCCCGCAGCGCGAGAGCATGTTGCCTGGCGGAAATCGCGACGATGCCTTCCTTCGCTTCATCAGGAACGGCGACATATCCATTCCATTGGATGACGCCGCCGTCCTTGAGAAAGAGGCCGTACGAGCTTCCACCATTCGCGCCGGCGATCGCGGTGACACCGGATTTTGCCGCTTCAGGGAGGGTTAACTGGGTGTCGCGGGTGCCGCCCCAGACGATTACGCCACCGTCTCTGAGCGCGAAGGCATACGCGCCGGCCGTCGCGATCGCCGTGACGTCTCTGGTCGCCGCAACAGGTACTCGAGACAGCCTTTGCTGGTTGGGGTCATTGAGGTTGAAGTTTCCCCAGGTAGCCACCTGCCCGTTCTTGAGCATCAGGTTGTACAGGTTCGCGCAGGCCCCGGTAGAGATGGCGGTCACTCCCGACAACCCGGCCGCCGGCACTGCCGGGGCACTCGCCGGACCCCATTGGAGGATCTTGCCACTGCCCGGAGCGCACGCCTGCTGCTCGTAGCCTTCGGCTGTGATCGATCTCGTCCTTGAGTGCGCTTGCGCGGCGGGCACCTGCGAAAGCGTCCCGCCCAGCACGGCGGCCGGCAGGCCGACCGCAACCGTGCGCATGAGCTGACGTCTGCTGATCACAAAGCCTCCATGAGGTGGTCTGACCCTTACCGGGTTGCTTGATCCGCACGGCCTGTTCAGGCATGAACCCGGTGGACAGGCGGCGTGAACTGGTGCCGTCACCAGGCACCAGCGCTTGGGCAACGCCTGTGGATGCTATGAGATCGATCTTCCGTTCTTCTTCCGTTCCAGTTCCGTCTACTGAGTCGGCTGCCCGCCGCCGAACACTTCCTTGACGAGCTTCTGTGTCGCCTTCTGGAATGCCTCTGCCAGGGACAATGCGGCGTCGTCCACATAGTTGAGCGCGGCGGTGAGGGTTTTGCCGCCGTCGGGAGTGCTGTACATCAGTGCGCCGTGGCCCGCGATGCCGCCGTTGTGGGTGATGAGGGTGCCGCCGTCGTCTGTGGTCAGGACGAACACTCCCAGGCCGTAGTCCATGTTCGGGATGCCCGTGGGGTGCGGGGTGCGCATCTCGGCCAGGAGCGGGGCGGGTAGGAGCTTGCCGCTCAGCAGGGCGGAGATGAAGGTGTGGAGGTCCTGGGTGGTGGAGATCATGTCGCCGCCGGTGGAGATCCAGGACGGGTTCTGGCGGGTGACGTCGACCGTCTTGTCCTGGTAGCGGTAGTAGGCGTGGGCGTACGGCTCGGGGATCTCCGGTGAGGTGTCGGGCACCACGGTGTCCGACAGGCCGAGCGGTCCCAGGATCAGTCGTTGCATCTCCTCGGCGAGCGGGCGGCCGGTGACCTTCTCGATCAGCAGCCTGGCCAGCACGTAGTTGGTGTTGGAGTAGCTCCAGCCCGTCCCCGGCTCGAACCGCGCCGGCTTGGACAACGCCAGCTCCACCAGTTCCTGCGGCCGGTAGGTCGTGAACCGGTTGTCCACCCACTCCTGGCCGGACCAGACGATCCCCGGTACGTACTCGGGGTAGTAGTCGCCGGTGAAGTTGAACACCCCGCTGGTGTGCTGCAACAGCATCCGCACGGTGATCCGCTCGTCCAGTCCGAGCTCGGGCAGGTAGTCCGCCGCCGGGGTGTCCAGCCCGATCTTGCCCTCGGCCACCAGCTGCAGCACCAGGGTCGCGGTGAAGGTCTTGGTGTTGCTGCCGATCCGGACGTGCCCGTTCGTCGGGGGCTTGGCGGTCTGGCCCAGCTCGGCTACTCCGGTGCTGCCGGCCCACTGGCCCCGCTCGTCGTGCACACGCAGCGACACGCCGGTGAAACCGGAGTCAACGATCTCCTGGATGGCCTTCTGCAGCTCCGGGGTGAGCTCGTCCTGGTCGGTAAGGGCGGACATGGTGTGTGCTCCTTTGAGTCTGTTATGAGATCGCCTGGCCTGGCGTGCCGTCAGGCGGCGTCGAGGGCTTCGGTGATCTTGCGGGCCATCTCGGCCATGGTGGGGCTGGGCTCGCCCTGGTGGGTGCGGGCTGCTTCGATGGCGACGGTGACGGTGCCGCGGAAGTTGTCGGCTTCTGCCGGATCCTGCTGGTTCAGCAGGCGCATGGCGGCGGTCAGGGCCGGCAGCACCTGGTCGGCGAGTTCGGCCACGGACTTGCCGTACTTGACGCCCTTGGGCGCCTTGGCGAGCACGTGCCCGACCAGGCCGGTCGCGGAGGTCAGGGCGATGGAGCCGTGGGTGGCGACCTTGTGGGCCGAGCCGGCGGCACCGGCGGCCGACATCAGCGAGACGGCGCCCCACGCGGCGACTCGCAGGGTGAGCTTGTCCTGGTCGGAAAGGGTGACGGACATGATGGTGTGCTCCTTCAGATTGGATGGACGGCTGGTGGACCGCGTCCTGTTGGCCGCGATCGCTGAACCGTTCATGGGTCAACCATCGCCGACCGCTCTGATACCGGACCGTCGCCGCCCTGACGCGGCCGCTGACACCACACCGCATGGTCAGCTGGGTCGATCACCAGCACTGTCGTGCGCAGGCACGCTGACGGGCGGCAAGTAGTAAGACCCTGTTCTCGGAAGTCCTCGCGTGGAGGGCTTCCGAGAACAGGGTGGTCAGGCTCGTCCAGCGTGGCGGCGAAGCCTCGATCAGGAAGCGAATCCGAAGGCCGCAGGAGCGTCAGGCAGACCCCATTGCTGGTCGGCGTGGAGGTGGCAGTCCCAGATCACGAGCGGGGTGCCGTTGGCGGTGCTGCCGTTGTTGGCCAGACCGATGCACTTGGAGATGCCGGAGTTGCTGCGCAGAGCGGTCGACGAAAGAGATTTCGCCTGGGCGGCGGCCGGGAAACCGAGGGCCATGGCGAACATGACCAGGACCGTTAACACGCGGCGCTGGAAGCCGATCTGGTGGCGCATGCGTTCCCCTTTTCGAACGGTGACGGTTCTCATCTAAAGGAGTTCCATCGCCGTTCCACGACGAATTCGCATGGCCCGCGGGTCAGGGTGATGTGAATGTCAGGAGGATGATCGCCGCGGCTACGGCCGTGTCGAGTATCAAGCAGAACTCGGCGAGCGAACGGGACACGACCATGTTCGTTCTGTAGTGGTAAACGTCCCATGCGGCGTGGCCGAGCAGGCCCAGCGCCACCAGGAAGCTGCCGACCGTCGCATTGACGAACAGCGCGATCGTGGCAGCGGCGCCGAAGACGAGCATGGCGAGCGACTGTAACGGCAGCCCCGCCGGGTCAGATCGCGTGCCCTCACGTACTCGTCGCACGAGGCCGTAGCCGCCCAGCAGTACACCCAGGCCCAACACCGCCCAGGTCGCCTCGAAGTCCTCGTCGATGATGTCCGCGGCCAGGATGACAGCGAGGGTCACGAAGAACACGGGCCAGGTCGCGGACCGCTTTCTCAGGGCGGCCGCCCCCAGGTAGACCACCGCCGAGGCGGCCAGCAGCTTCGCCAGCTCGACTCCCGCGGCCATGTCGAGGATCACGAGTACGGCCACTCCGACCCCGACCAGAACCGGCCAGTGCCGCAACACCGGGCCGAGCCGTGACGTCGTCGGTGTCGTCATCATCAACCTCCTGGTCGCAGACGCCCTTGGCGGCTGCGGGATCTGGTCGCGGTGATCACCGCAGCGCGGGCTAGGCGTCGTCGGCCATCGGGCTGAACTGGATGCCGGCCAGTCTCCACGCCCCCTCCTGCTTCACCCAGACCTGCGACACCCGCACCCGCAGCGCCACCGCCCGGCCGTGCGAGGTCGCCTTGTTGCTCTGCACGTTGCGGACGATCGCCGTGTCGCCGTACAGCCGGACGTCGATCTGGCTGGTGTCCAGGACGTGGTACTGGAACTGGGCGTGGCGGCCGATCCACTGGTCCTTGTCGAGTACGTATCCCTTGGGGCCGATCGACTGGAAGTCGTCGGTCAGCAGGTCGCGCAGGCGTTCGGCGTCCGCGGCCAGCTCAGCCGCGTCGAATTGCCGCTGAAGGCCCAGGACCGTCTCTTTCTCCGTGTCCTCCATAAGAGCCGAGCATAGGCGCGGGGTTATGGAATAGGAAAGGGGGAATCTGCGCCGCCTGACGATTAAAAAATTCCCTGCCGGCACACGGAGAAATGTCCGGTGAATGTCCGGTCAATTGCCTGTTCAGTAACTGTCCGATCTGGTTCTATGAGGGGATTACTTTCCGCCTGGTGGGTTCCGGGGCAGGGTGAGGGTCAGGACGGCACCGCCGTGGGGGGCGTTGGCCGCGGTGAGGGTGCCGCCGTGCAGGTGCGCGTTCTCGGTGGCGATGGCCAGGCCCAGTCCGCTGCCGTCGGTTCGGGGGCGGGCGGCGTCGGCTTTGGTGAAGCGGTCGAAGACGTGGGGCAGAAGGTCCGCGGGGATGCCGGGCCCGTCGTCGGAGACGGTGATGGCGATCTCGTCGGTACCGGCCCGGACCTGGATGAGCACCGACGCCGTCGTGCCGCCGTGCCGCAGCGCGTTGCCGACGAGGTTGGCGAGGATGACATCGACGCGGCGCGGGTCGAGGCGGGCCCGCAGTCCCGGCGGAATGTCGGTGCGGACCTGGTCGCGCCAGTGCCGCAGCGCGAGCGTCTTGGCGATGAACTCGCCCAGGTCGACCTCGTCGAGGTTCAGTACGGCGGCGCCGGCGTCGAAGCGGGATACCTCGATCAGGTCCTCCACCAGGCGGGTGAGCTTGCGGGTCTCGTCGGAGACCAGGTGCAGCGCCTCGGCGGTGAGTGGGGCGAGGCGGCCGGAGGCGGCGTCGGCGTCGAGGACTTCGGTCACAGCGGTCATGGCCGCCAGCGGCGTGCGCAACTCGTGGGAGACGTCGGCGGCGAACCGGCGCGCCCGCGCTTCCATGTCGCGCAGCGCGGCCGCGTCGGCCTGGAGTGTGGCCGCCATGGTGTTGAAGGTACGGCCGAGGTCGGCGAGTTCGTCATCGCCGGTGACGCGCACACGGGTGTCCAGACTGCCTCCCGACATCTGCTCGGCGGCCGTCCGCAGCCGCCGGACCGGTCGCAGCAGTCTGCGCGCGGCCAGCAGCGCGGGGACGATGGAGGCCAGGGCGACGGGCAGGGCACCGGCGCGGGCGGCGGCCGCCAGGGTGTCCACATCCTGCTCCTGGGAGGCCAGGGAGAAGGAGGCGTAGACGATGAGCGGTGGGGGGCTCTGCGGGCGGGCGGTGGCGATGACGGGAAGGGCCACGGCCAGCCAGGGCGTCCGCGCGTGGTGGAAGCGCTGGGCCAGCGCGGTGGTCGCCGAGGTCGCCTGGGCGCGCAGTTGCGCGGGCAGAGGTGGCGTCCGCGCGTCGGCGGTGATGAGCGGGCCGCCGCGGTAGGACAGGGCGGTGCGCCAGGCGCGCGTGCCCGCCGCGCGGTCCAGTTGCAGCGCCAGCGTACGCAGGTCCGCCTCGGCGGGGTCGGCGGGCAGGTCGAGCGCCCGGGAGGTGATGTGGGAGCGCAGTTCCTGCAGGGCGTCGGCCTGGGCGCGGTCCACGATCGCGGTACGGCCCTGGCGGAAGGTGAACGCGGTGGCGGTCAGCGCGCTGAGCGCCGAGACCAGGAGGAACACCAGGACGAGCTGGGCTCGCAGGCCGCGGATCACAGGGGCCCGAAGCGGTAGCCGAAGCCGCGCACGGTCTGGATGTAACGAGGGTCGCGGGGGGTGTCCTCGATCTTGGCCCGCAGCCGCATCACGCACGCGTCGACCAGCCGGTAGTCGCCATGGTAGGTGTGTTCCCACACCTGTTCCAGGAGCTGCTGGCGGCTGAAGGTCTGCTCGGGCGCGGCTGACAGGAACAGCAGCAGCTTCAGCTCCGTCGGCGCCATCGCCACTTGCGCGCCGTGTTTGAGCACGCGCAGGGCGACCCGGTCGATGAGCAGGTCGCCGTGGGTGGTGCGGGCCTGTTCGGCGGAGGTGGGCTGGGTGGTACGGCGCAGCACCGCGCGCATGCGGGCTTCGATGACCTCGCTGCTGGCCGGCTTGATCACGTAGTCGTCGGCGCCTGCCTCCAGTCCCACGACGACGTCCACGTCATCGTCGCGCGCGGAAAGGATCACGATGGGCACCTGGCTGAAGGCGCGGATGCGGCGGCAGGTCTCCAGGCCGCTCATGCCGGGCAGCATCAGGTCGAGCAGTACGAGGTCGGGCGCGCTCGCGGTGAGTTCGGCCAGCCCGTCCTCGCCGGTCGCGACGAGCAGGGTTTCGTGGCCTCTGTGGCGCAGGCCGATGCTCACGCCCCTGCGCACAGCCGGGTCGTCTTCTATCAGGAGTACGCGGGTCACGAGGAGGCTCCTTGTTCGGCTGGGACGGCCGACCCGCTTCCATCGCATCTGACCGGCCAGGGATCGCCCGCCATGCCGGGCTCGAACACGTCGATGACAGGGTTGGCGCCGAGAGCTTGGGCCGTGGCGGCCGTACACACGAGCTGGCTCACCGCCACGTGCGGCAGGTCGCGCACCAGCCACGGCAGACGCAGCTCCACCCGGCCCTTGGTCACCTTGGCCCGGACCGGTCGGGTCGCCGAGGGCAACCGCGTGATGAGCCCCCGGTCCCGCTCGGCCGCTGTGGGGCCGTCCAGCAGCGCGTTCATCGCCTGTTGCAACCGGTCTCCGGCGGGTGCCGGCCGGGACACCGGCCAGGTGCCTTCGGGCGTGACGAAGTACAGCCGCAGCAGACGGCTGCTGTTCTCGGTCAGACCGCCTTGGGCGGGCTGCCCGGCGGGGCGCGCGTCGGTGTCGGTGATCCCGCAGCCCGTCAGCGTCGCCGCCGCGAACAGGACGGCCGCCGCGCGGCACAGCACCCCAGGCATGTTCGCTCCCTCGTACTCCGGCGTGACCTTTCCGGCTAAAGCTGGTCGAGCCTGCTCACGTCGACCGTCCCGGCGCCGGGCTCCGGCCGCGGTATCGCCGCCCACAGCCCCGCGGTCATCACCCCCGCGACGGTCAGCGCCGCCCAGCCGCGCCGCCCGGTGGTCCAGCGGGCGCGCAGCCGTACGGGATCCTCGACGGCGGCCTTCGAGATTATCGCAGCCAGCAGCGACAGCCCGGCGGCGATGACCGTCCAGCCCCAGCCGTCGAGCCCGGCCACCGGCCGGGGCAGCAGCAGATAGACCGGCCAGTGCCACAGGTACAGGCTGTAGGACAGCTCACCCAGCCGCCGCGGTACGGCGCTGCCGATCAACCGGCCCGCCAGGCCGTCCGGCGCGTTGGCCAGGAGCGCGATCAGCGCGGCGCTGCCCAGGGAGTGCGCGAACATCCCGCCCTGGAACAGGCCGGGGGCCTTCTCCCCGCTGGTCAGCAGCCATGAGGCGGACAGCCCGCACAGCAGCGGGACGCAGATCACATCCACTGCCGTACGCGACAGGCCGGCCACGGCGTCTCGGACGGGCGCCGTGGCGGCGGCCGCGCCGAGGAGCAGGGAGAAGGCCCGGGTGTCGGTGCCCTCGTAGGCGCGGGTGGTGTCCACGGCCGTCCCGAGCTTGATCATGAGCAGGAGTGAGACGAGCGCGCCGGCGACCGCGGCAAGCGCGACCCGCCGCTGCCCGCCGGGCCCCCTCCCGGCCAGCGCCACCAGCGGGGGCCAGGCCAGGTAGAACTGCCATTCGACGCCGATGCTCCACAGATGGGCGAACAGGCGGGTGCCGGAGGCGTTCCAGTATCCGATCCGCTCGCCGATGAAGTGCCAGTTCACGCCCTGGGCAGCCACCCATGGCGCGTCCTGGAGGGCGGACCTCAGCATGTCCGGCGTGGCGTACGCCCAGGCCAGCAGCAGCGTTGACGTGACCATGACGGTCAGCGCGGGCAGGAGACGGCGGGCCCTGCGCTCCCAGAAGGCCACCAGGCCGCGCCTGCCGAGATCTTCCAGCAGCAGGCCGGTGATCAGAAAACCGGACAGGACAAAGAACAGGTCGACGCCCAGGAACCCGCCGCTCATGTGCCCGGCGTGAAACAGCAGGACCGCGGTGACGGCGAGCCCGCGCAGCCCGTCAAGCGCGCCGATATGCGCGCGGCGAGGGGCTGGGGTCATCAGCCGCAGCCGAGTTTGACGAAGCGCTCATCGCCGGTCCACGGCCCGGTGGCCCAGACGCTGGGGGCGGCCGGAGTGAAGCCGGCCAGCTCGCCGAGCTGCTTGGTGAACCAGGTGCCGAAGGCGGCCGACCCTTGTTGACAGGAGTGGATGCCGTCCTTGGCGCGCTGGGCCTTGGCGGCGGCGTAGTCGTTCCCCCACAGCTCGGAGGCGTCCAGGTAGCGTACATGAGCGGCCTCGGCGGCCTTGGCCGCCATCGCGGGCGCGCTCTTGATCGCGTTCTCGTGCGGCTTGAAGAATTCGTCGATCTTGAACGGCGGGGCGGACACCAGCACGAGCCGGGCGCCGGCGGCCTTGGCCGTTCGGGAGAGCTTCTGGTAGGCCGACAGCTGTTGGCGGGCGGTGCCCCAGTCGTAGGTGGTGATCTGGTACGCGATCACCGTGGGCCGGTAGGAGGCGAGGTTCTCCTTCAGCGTCTTCCAGGTGTCCGCAGCCCCCAGGGCCGTCACCTTGTTGTCACTGGCGACGACGTTGCCGCCGCCGTCGGAGGTGGCGTTCTTGAACGCCACACCGCCGGCCTTCAGCGCCGCCTCCAGGGCCGGGGCCTGCGCGCCTGCGATGGAGTCACCCATCCACAACACCCTGACGCCGGTCTGCTGGACTGCCCCGTCGCCGGTGGAGGCGGTGGATGCGGTGGATGCGCCGCACCCCGTGAGCGCGACGGCTGCGGCCAGGATCGCTCCGGCAGTGGATACAGGGGAGAGGTTCGTCGGTTGCATGGCCATCAGGAAAACAGGCGAATCCACCGGCCAGCCGCGTTGTCATCGTTTCATCACACGATGGGGGAACGGCTGTCACGAAAACGCTGATGCCCGGTAAATGGCCGGTCGGTGACCTGGTCCTGCCGCGCGCGGCCATAAAGAGTGAGCCCAGGAGACCTGCGATCCGCGGCCGCGGCGCTGACGTATTCGCGCACCATTCGGAATGGAAAGGAAAGCCGTCATGACCCTGCACATCAAGAAAATGGCCGTCGGGCTGGGCACGGCGTTCGCGCTGATCGCGGGCGGGATCGCGAGCACGGCTCCGGCGTCGGCGGAGTCCACGGCCGACGTGGCGCTCGCCGTGAGCTGCACGAACTCACCCGCCCCTGGAGGCTCCTTCCTGGAAGCCACCTACTCCCAGCCCAACGCGTGCCTGAAGTGCCGGGCCGCAGGAGGCGTCTACGAGGCGACCGGAAACTACCGCGCCTACTGCAGGAACATCCGCGACGGAAGCAGCACCATCGTCGCCGTCCAGCTCTGGCTCTTCTGCGTAGTGTGCAGGAACGAGGAGGCGGCAGCGGGCGGGTTCTAGCGCGGTGATCAGGAGGCCGGCCGGTCGCCGTCGAGTGCGGAACGCAGCACGCCGACCACGATGGCGAGCTCGGACAGCAGCCCGGACACAGTGGTACGGTCGCCGCCGTTGATCGACACCATGCGCAGCTCCTCCGGCTTGGGGAGCTTCGCCATGATCTCGGGCAGCAGGCCGATCAGCTTGGCCTGGAGGCTGGCCGGGGTCTGCTGGTTGTCGATGTCGGCCCGCAGGCGCGTGCGCTCCACGTCGAGCAGGGCCCGCTCGTGGTCGGACTGGGTCCGGGAGCGGGCCAGATCCAGCTCGCCGTCGAGCTCAAGGCGCTTCAGCTCCTGCTCCCGCTCGACCCGGAGCCGGCCGGTCTCGGCCTCCTCGGCGTGACGTTCGCGTTCCATCCGCAGCGCGTGCCGGGTGGTCTCGGTCTCCAGTTCGGCGACCGCCCTGGAGTCGTCGTGCTTTCGCTGGGTACGCCGCAGCCGCTCGGCTACTTCGGTGTCGAACTGCCACGCCTCGTTGCGGGCCCGCAGTTCGGCGAGCTCTCGCTCGTACTCCAGGCGCTGGGTCTCCTTGAGCCGCTCGGTCGCCATCTCGCGCTGGGCGACGGCCTCCTCGGACTGCAGTTCGGCGAGCCGGGCGATCTGCCCCTGTTCGGCCCGGTAGGGCTTCTGCAGGTTCTCCCAGAGCCGCGACGAGCTGACGACCGCTTCCTTGATCTGGACGGTGACGATGCGCAGGCCGAGCCCCTGGTCGCTGCCGGCCTCGCCCTCGGCCACCGCGCGTAGCCGGGCGGTCAGCTCCTCGATGATGGGCTGCTTGTCGCTGAGCACGTCGCGGACGCCCATGGTCGCGACCTTGTCCTTGATGGCCGCCTCCGCCTGCTCGCGCAGTTGGAGGTTGACCAGCCTCATCGGGTCCTCCGGGTCGCCGAAGTCCAGTTTGCGGTAGGCGATGGGGAAGGTGTGGATGATCCACTGAACGTACCCCTGCACCAGGACGCCCTGGAGTTCGCGGCAGATGCAGTACGCGTTGATCAGGATGGTTTGGGTGGCACCCGGAACCACCAGGAAAGAATCCGTGGCCGGGTTGAAGCGGAATGAGACGCCTAATCCGACGTGCAGGGGCTCTTCGCGGCCGCGGCGGGTGTGTACGACGAAGGCGTTCGGCGGGACGAGGACGTTCTTCCAGCGCCAGAAGCCGGTGATCCGGACATCCACCGGCCCCGGCGTCAGCCTTTCCGGTGCCGAGCCCAGAGCCCGATCGCGCTTGGCCAGCGGGCCCGCCGCGGGCATCGGCTCACCGGGGGCGGAGCTGCGGCGCGCCCTCAGATCGTCCTCGAGCACCGCCTGCTGTGCGACCACCTGTTCCAGATAGGCGTTGCCTCTGTCAGCGGTGCTCATCGTCCCCTCCGCCTTACCTCACGACTGCCGATGAGTCTCGTCTACGTCGCCGAACCACCGCAACCGAAAAGCGCGGCGAGCCGGCGGGGTGGGCAGGGCCCGGCAGGGTAGGGGAGCCTGGGGAAAGGAGCCGGGATGTGGCGCCGCGGCCACGTGGAGATCATCCATGTGCGTACCAACCTCGGCCTGGTGCCCGGCGTCGAGCAACTGGGTGGCGCGCTGCTTGACGAGGGCCTGGCCGAGGCTCTCGACGCGACCGTCGGGCCGGTGGTGGAGGCTCCCGCGTACTCGCGGGAGCGCACTCATCCGAGTCGGCTGCTCAACGCCGAGGCCATGGCCCAGGTCGCACTGCGCCAGGCGGATGCGGTGGGAAACGTGCTCGACGCGGGCCGCTTTCCCCTCGTGCTCGGTGGGGACGACAGCGTCATCTTCGGCAGCCTGCTGGCGCTGCGCCGCAGAGGCGCCCATGGCCTGGTGTTCCTCGACGCGCACACCGACTTCTACCCGCCCGAGGACTCCCCGACCGGTCAAGCGTCAGACTCCGAGCTGTACCTTGCCTTCGGGCACGGCACCGACCTGATCGCCGACCTGGACGGCTCGAATCCGCTGGTCGCCGCCCGCGCCGCAGCGCTGATCGGCCACCGCGACCCCGACGAGCAGCGGGAGACCGGCGCCGCGCTGAGCGCCACTGACGCCTTGGTCGTCACCCTCGGGGAGATGCGCGAGACGGGGGTGGAAGCCACGGCAAGGCGGGCGCTCGCGCACCTGGACGGCGCGGGCGTGGACAGGTTCCTCCTGCACGTCGACGCCGATGTGCTCGACGACGCCCTCATGCCGGCGGTGGACTACCGCCTGCCGGACGGGTTCGGCAGGCGGGAGTTCGCCGTGCTGGCGGGGACGCTGCTGGCCGATGAGCGGGTCGCGGCGATCGACGTCACGATCTACAATCCCACGCTCGACCCCGGTGGCGAAGCGCGGCGTAACCTCACCGGCTGCCTGCTCGACGCGTTCGCCCACGCGGAAGCCCTCACCTGCTGAACGTCACGCCGGCCCCAGGCGCCGACGGAACTTTGTGATTACCGGCTTCGTTTTCTCGTCAATCAGGGAAAGGCGGATGTGGGCACAAGTAACACGAGTAGGCGACGTCTGAAAAAGCGCGCTCGTCGGCAGGCGGACAGGTTCTCGTCCGTGCCTCCGGAACGGCGTCGGCGGCTGACCGGGCCGGAGCGGCGCCAGATCGCCCGCCGGGACCGGGCGGACGCCGCGCAGCGCAGGTCGGCGTGGTGGGAGTGGGGCCCGGTGACGGCGGGTGTGCTGGTCACCTCCGAGTTGATCTACTTTTTCGTGGTGGCCGGCGCGCTTGGGGGAACGAGCGTCGCCGGGGTCGCCGTGACGGCCGCCCTTGGCTTTGTTGCGGCTTGTTTCGGATGTGTGCGGGAGTATTACTCGTATCCGAAAACTGGTGCCCGCGAGTTTCCGGTCGGGGTGATAGCCACCGTCTCGGTGGTCGTGATGCTGGTGGCCATCGCTGCCGAGATGGTGTGGAGCGCGGTCTGACAAGCCGGGCGGTAGCCGGGGAGCGGCGGGTCCGCTCTTCGTCGCGTCAGTCGGCGATCTCGGCGATGAGTTCGAGCTCGACGGGAGCGTTCCTGGGCAGTGCGACGACGCCGATGGCGCTGCGCGCATGGGTGCCTGCTCTTCCGAAGATCTCGGTGAGCAGGTCACTGGCACCGTTGACGACCGCGGGCTGGTCCGAATAGTCGGGGACACTGGCGACGAAGCCCACGACCTTGACGATCCGCCGTACCCGCGACAATTCGCGGACCTCGGCTCGGACCGCGGCGAGCGCGTTGAGGGCACAGATCGCCGCTAGTTCGGCGGCCTGCTGTGTGGTGACTGTCTGGCCGAGTTTGCCGGTCATCACCAGTTTGCCGTTGACGATCGGCAGTTGCCCGGAGGTGTAGACGTACGGACCGCTCTTGACCGAGGGCTGGAAGGACCCTGCTGGAGGGACGACGTCGGGCAGGACCAGGCCCAACTCGACGATCCGATCTTCTGGTGTTCTGTTCATTCGTTCTCCTGGGGTCTGCTGCACCGTCTCATCAGCGAGACCGACATGCTGCTCACGCCGGCCGAATCCGAACGCCGCCTGCGCGCGATCGTCATCTCCGACGAAGGCCTCATGGCTCGCCATACCGCGGACAGTGCCCGCATCGAGGCCGCTGTCGCGGCCTATCTCCAGCGCACCACCGGCCGCGACCGCCCGTTCAGCGACCTGGAGGCCCGCATCCACGCCGGCGCGGTCGCCGGTGCGTTGCGCGCGGCACAGCGCGCCGCCATGGACGACGGTGATGGTCGCGACGCGTTCGCCCTCGCCCTCGCCACCGCCGCGATCGTCCTCGGTGAACGAGCGACCATCAACGCCTCGGCATTGGACGAAGACGGACTACCGCGCTGAAGTGGCGGCCCCGGACGAGTGGGGCCGGGTGATGGTGGTCGACTGGGCGCCGGTCGTGTCCTGAATCGCCATGCGGACCATGATGGCGCATCGGGTGGCGATCCGGGCGTACGCAATTTTGCTAATGGGCGGAAACTCCGTCGGCATGCATTCTTGGGGCTGTCGTCGAAATCGGCGACAGACACCCCAGGAGGATTCCATGAAGTCGACCAGCCGGATCAAGAAGATCTCCGTCCGCCGTACCGGTGACGTCCGTCTCACGAGCGCCGCCTGCTCCTGCCCTTACCCGGCCAGCAACTGACGCGCGAATAGCGGATAACGGGGGGCCGTGCGCTCCGGTGCACGGCCCCGTCTTTCCCTACGGAGAATGTCCATGGGTGACGTCGCGGTTGCTTTTCACGAGTTGAGTTTCGTCCCCGAGGGGGACGAGGTGGTGGTCGGCAGGGTCGATGCCGATTCGTACGCGGTCCTGCCCGCCGACGGCGCCGCCCTGCTGCGCGAGCTGACCAAGGGAGTGTCTCCCGAACGCGCCGCGCACTGGTACGAGGACACCTACGGCGAGCCCGTCGACATCGAGGAGTTCCTGGAGACCCTGCATGAGCTGGGGTTCGTGCGTACCTCGGTCGCACCGGAGCAGGCCGGGACAGAGCGCCTCCCGCTGCGCCGGCTCGGCCGGGCCGTGTTCTCCCCGCTCGCCTGGATCGGCTACGCCGCGGTGTTCGCCGTCGCGGTGCTGGCCATCGTCGGCGATCCGGCGCTCGCGCCGCGTCCCGGGCACATTTTCTTCACCGACTCACTGCTCATTGTGCAGCTCGGGATAACGTTCGGGCAGCTGCCGTTGATATTTCTACACGAAGCCTTTCACACACTTGCCGGCCGGCGACTTGGGCTGCGTAGTCGGCTCGGCGTCAGCAACAGATATCTGTACATTGTTTTCGAAACGCGCATGAACGGGCTGCTGAGCGTTCCGCGGGCGAAAAGATATTTACCGTTCCTGGCCGGGATGGCGTGCGACGTGGTGGTGTTCGCGATTCTCGAACTGGTCGCGGACGCCACCCGGCAACCGGACGGCGATTTCTCGCTGGTCGGCCGGATCGCGCTGGCATTCGCGTACACCGTGGTGATGCGCTTCGCCTGGCAGTTCCAGCTCTACATGCGCACCGACCTCTACTACGTCTTCGCCACCGCGCTCAACTGCCACGACCTGCACGAGGCCAGCACGGCGTTGCTGCGCAACCGCATCTGGCGGCTGCTCGGCCGGACCCGGCGGCTCGTCGACGAGCAGCAGTGGACCGAGCACGACCGTCGCGTGGGCCGGTGGTACGGGCCCTTCATCGTGCTCGGCGTCACCGTCATGCTGCTGATCGCCGTGCTCGGCTCCGTGCCCGTCGTCGTGCAGTACGTCCAGACCGCGGCGCACGGCATGCGGCAGGGGCCGCTGCATCCGGCGTTCTGGGACGGGGTGCTGGGGCTGGCACTCGTGGCCATCGCGTTCGTCCTTCCGGCCTACCTGGCCCGGCGCAAGCGCAGGCGCCCGGCCTCCGTCACCACCGAGGAAGTGAGCTGACATGCGTCACCTGTGGATCGTCGGC
This sequence comes from Nonomuraea sp. NPDC049269, assembly GCF_043197155.1. Taxonomy (NCBI): domain Bacteria; kingdom Bacillati; phylum Actinomycetota; class Actinomycetes; order Streptosporangiales; family Streptosporangiaceae; genus Nonomuraea; species Nonomuraea sp. NPDC049269. Next base: position 761,878 of record NZ_JBICSO010000003.1, on the reverse strand, counting down.
GACCGCCGGGCCGACCGCCTGCGCGCCGCCGCCGAGTACGGACCTGGGATCGTCGCCGGGTGCCATCGGCGGCTGCGCGGCCCCTACACCGGGGTCGACACGGTGCTGTACGCGGTGCTTCCCGAGGCGTTCGCACGGTGGCCGGAGCTGGTCGAGCGGCATCGGATCGCGTTGCTGTACGGCATTCCCGAGCTGGCCGAGGTGATCGGGGCGGGGCCGCGGCAACTGGCGTTCACCGGGCCGTTCGAGCAGCGGACCCGGTTCTACGGGGCGCAGATGATCCGGTGCATGAACCAGGGGATCGTGACGTTCCTGACCGAGTACGCGCGGATGGCGCGATCACCTCTGGTGGTGGTCTTCGACGACCTGCACGCGGCCGAGGAGACCACGCAGGAGCTGGTCGCGTTGCTGCTGCGGCGGGCGGATCCGGAGGCGCTGCGCGTGGTGGCCGGCGGCCGGCGCGACGGTCTCAGCGATCAGCTTTCGGCGGCGCTGACCCGTCACGCCGACCTGATCGCCGCCACGCCCTCGTCCGCTTCAGCGGGGAGACCGGCTGACAGCGGGCGTGCCGATGAGCTGGTCCGGGCGTTCGTGGCGGCCGATGGGGTCGGCGACGATCCGGCGGAGATCGCCGCGTACGAGGCCGCGGACGCGGAGTTGCGACGTGAGCTGCACGACCGGCGGGCCGCCGAGCTGGCCTCGGGCGTCGGCTACGGGCTCAGAATGGGGGCGATCCCCTACCACCTCGAACGCGGAGGCGACCCCGGTGGGCGCGGGCGGGAGGCGCTGTCCGACGCGCTGAAGCTCAGCGCCGAGATCGGGTTCTCGGCCGCGACCGTCGACTTCGGCCTGCGCGGCAGGGAGGCGACCGACCCGGACGCCCACCCGGACGATTTCCGGCTGTTCACCTCGCTGGCGGCGAACGCGCTGGTGCCCCTGGACCGTCCCGACGAGGCGTACACGCTGTACATGGACCTGCGCACCCGCTACACCGACGCGCGCGCCCACATGATCACCAGTTACGGCATCGCCATGCTGTACACGAGGTTCTTCACGCCCCGCGACCACGAGACGGCACTCGCCTGGCAGAACAACGCGGTCGCGATCTCCGCCCTGCTGCCCGACCCCAGGGAGCGCACCACGCGCCAGGTGTTCAACGACAACGCGCTCGCGCTGATCGAGATGCACCGCGGCAACCTCGAACGCGGGCTGGAACTGATCGAGGCGGGCATCGCCCGTCTGGACCAGGAGTTGACGCCCGACGACTGGGTGGTGCACCGCTCCCAGCTCCTCTACAACAAGACCCGGCTGCTGGCCGCGCTCGGGCGGCACGAGGAGGCGTACGAGGGCTTCACGAAGCTGATCGAGATGGACCCGTACTACACCGACTACCTCAGCGAGCGCGCCAGGATCTCCCGCCGTCGCGGCGATCTGGAAGCCGCACTGGACGACTACGACCGCGCGGTCGCCATGGCGCCGCCGTACCCCGAGCTCCATTACAACCGGGGTACGTGCCGGGCGGAGGCGGGCGACGTCTCCGGAGCGCTGGCGGACTTCGGCTACGTGCTGGAGATGGAGCCCGATGACGTGCCCACCCTGTTCAGGCGCGCGGAGCTGCTGTTCGACGCCGGCGATCTGACGGGGGCCGAGGCCGATGTGACCGCGGGGCTGGCGGTAAGGCCCGGCGACGCCGAACTGCTGTGCCTGCAAGGGATGATCGCGCTGGAGCGCGATGACGCGGAGCGGGCGGCGGATCGTCTGGACGCGGCGCTCATGGCCGCGCCCGACTACGCGGCGGCGCTGGTCAACCGGGCGGTGGCCAGGTTCAGGCTCGGCCGTCCCGACGGGGCCGTCGACGACCTGACGCGGGCGCTGGAGCTGCTCGGGGACGATCCGGATCTGCTGCTGAACCGCGGCCTCGCGCATGAGGCGGCGGGCCGGCCCCGGCAGGCGGTGGACGACTTCGACGCGGCCCTGTCCCTGCCCGGCGCCGACACAGCGGAACTGGAGCCCGCCCGCGAACGCTGCGGCAAACTCCTGGCCGGGGTGTGACCGATGCCCCCTCCCTTGGGTCCGCACGGCCGGCGCGCGAACGGCGAGGCTCGTCACCTTCGTGAGGCGCTCGTTCCGCGAGACCGCTTCCGCGACGCGCTGGCCACCGTCGCCACGGCCGTGTCGGTGGTCGCGACGTTCGACGATGGCGGCCGCCCGCGCATGGTGACCATCGGGTCGCTCTGCTCGCTCTCGCTCGACCCCCCGCTCGTACTCTTCTGCCTGGCCAAGGACGCGGGGTCGCACGCGGTGTTCTGCTCGGCGGCGCGTTTCGCGGTCACCGTCCTGGCCGAGGGCCAGGCGGACGTTGCCCGTCGCTGCGCGGGCCCACGCCAGGCGCGTACGGCCGTGCCGTACGCGCTGATGGACGAACTGCCCGTGGTGCCCGGAGCACTGGCCCATCTGTCGTGCTCCGTGCACGCGCTGGTGGCGGGCGGTGACCACACGATCGTCATCGGCCTGGTGCGGCGAGTGGCCGTGTACGGCGGGTCTCCGCTGCTGTACCACCAGCGCGACTTCCACGGACTCGGCGCCCCCTGGGGGCTCGGGGCGGACACCGCGTCAGGATTCAGGAAGGGCGCGCCAGGGGGAAGCGGGGACAGCGACTCAGGGGGGTTCGGGGACGAGGCCGAACCGCTGTGCGAGGAGCACGGCGTTGACCCGGTCGCTGATGCCCAGCTTGCGGTATAAGCGCTCCTGGTGCTTGGTCACCGTGCGTGGCGACAACCCCAGGCGCCTGGCGATCGCGGTCGGGCTGAGCCCCTCGCAGAGCAGCCGCAGAACGTCCTGCTCACGGGGTGTCAGCCTGGCTTGAGCCGCCCGTTCTCGCCGTACCCGCGCGATCGCGGCATGCGGCTCGGTGAGCGGACCCGTCAGTCTCTCCAGCGCGTCCAGCTGCGGGCTTTCGAGACCTTCGGCCCTCGCATCGATCAGCTCCGCCAGCCGGCCGGCGGGAGAGCTGGCCGTCGGCGTCCAGTGCCACACCCCCTCGCGACAGACGAGGACTCCCAGCCTGCGTCCGATTCTCACCAGTTCGCCGGCCAGGGTGCGGTCGCCTTGGGAGGCGTCCCAGAGCAATCGCAGAGTGTCCGTGTCAACGATGCCACCGAGTAGCGCCGCGATGTGCTGGGCGGATTGCTCCGGCGAATCGCCGCCGGCCCGAACGCGCGCTGTGAACGACCCCGAGTCGTGATGCACCTGCATCTCCTCATGCTCGAGTTGCTCCTTTCGTTGCCCGCCTGGAGAGGCGTTCTGTCGAGTTCCATTCGTCATGAATGGCGATCGGGATGCGTATCCGGAATTTCGGTCTGATTCGCTCCCTATTCCGGAAAGGGCGGTTTGTCGTCGATCACGGAGATGGCTCTTGACGGTTACACAGGTACGTGATTGCGGCGCGGCGCGAAGGGCCGGTAAATGTCCGGTTGCTGACCTGTTTCTCGCACTCGCCACATGAGAGCGTGAGGTGCCCGGTAAAAGGGCCACTTCGGGGAGCTGTGTTCTCGCTCGCAGGCACGATTTCAGGTCGGCGAGCAATGCGCCGGAATCTGCGGCGCATTTTACCTATCGGCATGACCTTGCTGGTCCGCGCGATGTCTGATGCACCCCACCTGGAAAATCGCCACGCGTATTGGTCCAGGTAATCGATCATCTCAACCGATCAAGGAGCAAGTGCGCGCATGTCCACTTCACGCCTGCGTAAGTTATCCATTGGATTAGCCATGGCGGCCACGATCCTCCCGATCCTCGCCGCCGTGCCCGCCACCGCCGACGTCGCCGAGCCGGAAAGTGGCGTTCAACAGATCGGCCCGGGCCAGTATTTCCCCGACAGCAAGATCTTCGAAGTGAGCGAGACCGACGTGGCGGCCGGGGCGATCGGCCGCAGGCACCGGGTGGCTGCCGTGGACGGTGGCCTCGCCCGTCCGGAGGCCGTCAACCGCACTGACCTGGCGGTGTTCGGCCCCGGCTGGCAGGCCGAGTTCCTCGGCGGGACCACCAGTCGCTCGCTGAGCGTCCAGGGTGACACGATCACGGTCGCTGAGCAGGATCTGTCACGCTCCATCCGGTACGACCTCAAGAGCAGCGTCTCGTTCCCGGCCGGTGGGGGCGTCCGTAAGTTCGAGGCGGCCGACGGTTCCAAGCTCAGCGAGACGACCCGCTGGGACGCGGCGGCCGGTGCGATGCGCAGCACGGTCGCCGAGACGCCCGCCCTGGACCTCGGCGCGCCCGCCGACGGCACCGCCACCAGCTCGGCCGACTACGCCCTCACCTACACCTGGGCCCAGGTGAACGCCGCCGACCCGGCGTCCTGGCGGGTGACGAGCGTGGGCGACATCGCGTACGGCACCTCATCCGTCAGTTACGATCCGCAGGGCCGCGTGGCCTCTGTGACGGAACCGGCCGCCGGTGAGAGCCCCCAGAGCGTGCTGACCTTCACCTACGCCACGGCGACGACCGCCACCTCCGGAACGTTCGGCGACTTCGCCGGCCGCGTCAAGGAGGTCTCGCTGGCAACCGGCTCGGACACGCCGCAGGTCGTGGCCAGGTACGGCTTCGACGCCGGCGGTTATCTCCGGACGGTGACCGACCCGGGCGTGGGCGAGCGGGCCGGCTACGCCTACGACGCCTCCGGGCGGGTGTCCGTCGTGTCCTCGGAGCGGAAGGGCGCCTGGGAGCTGAGCTACGCCGGTAGCTCGGCAGCGCCCGCCGCCACCTCGACAGGTCCCGGCGGTTTTCCCGACGCTCCCGACTCGGCGAGCAGCACGCAGCCACCCCCCGGAGCGCCGAGCCTCGCCGACCCGTCCGCCACCGGTCCGCCCACCGCCGAGTTCCCGCCCGGCGGCATTGACGGCACCCAGTCCTACCCCAGGCAGTGCTCGTTCGCCGCGGCCTGGCTCTGGTACACCCGCAGCGGCTGCTCGGCGTGGGCCGCGCACTACGGCTGGCACAAGCCCTACTGGCGTCAGCTCCCCACACGCCGGTGGGTCGTCGGCATCCTCCATGACCAGTGCACTGCCCCCACCGGCAGCCGGCCGGGCGGGTTCGACTTCCGTTCGGCCTGCGACATGCACGACTACGGGTACGGGCTGATCGGCAACACCTACCGAAACTACAGCTACTACCTGGACAGGTCGCGCAAGAACGACGTGGATGACGTCTTCTACGTCACCCTGCGGGACTTGACCTGCACCGCGTACGGCTCGGTGAGGGCGTCCATCTGCCGGATCTGGGCCTGGATCTACCGCGTGGGCGTCCGCTTCGGCAACCCGCGTAACGGCGCGATGTTCTGACTCGTCGGGGCAGGCCAGCCGCGGGCCTGCCCCCCTTTTTTTGCGGGAAGCAGCTCGACTGACAGGAAACGCACGTGAAGAAATGGCCTGCTGTACTGGCGGTCTTAGCCTCGATCGCCGCGACGATGGTCTACGGGGTGGCGGCGCGAGCCGTATCGGATGATCCGAAGATTGAGACGGGGTTGGCCAAGCAGCTGTCCGCCGGCGGAACGGCCCGAGTGATCGTGACCGCCAGGACCAGAGCCGACCTGATCGCCGCGACCGGCGCCGATCCGGTGCTGCGGCGCTACACCAAGCTGCCGATGGTGGCGTTGCGGGTGGACAGGGCGGGGCTTGCCCGGCTGACCCAGCAGCCCGAGGTCGTGAGCGTGGTCGAGGATCGGCCCGCGCCACCGGTGCTCGGCACGAGCGTGCCGCTCATCGGTGCTGACAAGACCCGGGCGGCGGGACTGACCGGCACCGGCACCGCGGTAGCCGTACTGGACACCGGGGTAGCGGTGCGGCACCCGTTCCTGGGCGGCCGGGTGATCGCGGAGGCGTGCTTCTCGCCCGCCGATGCCGACTACGGCGCCACCAGCCTCTGCCCGAACGGGGCCGAAACGGCCGAAGGGCCGGGAACCGCCGACTCCGAGCAGGGGCCGTGCGCCACGCTCGACTGCGCGCACGGCACCCATGTGGCCGGCATCGTGGCCGGTGGTGTCGGCGTGAGCGGCTCCGACGGACCGGGAGTGGCGCCCGCGGCCGGCATCGTGGCGATGCAGATCTTCAGCCGGTTCGGCTCGGAGGACTTCTGCGGGCCCGGCGCCGCGCCCTGCGTGCTGAGCTTCACCAGCGCCCAGCTCGCCGCGCTGGAGAAGGTGTACACGCTGCGCGAGTCGGGGGTGCCGATCGTGGCGGCCAACCTCAGCCTCGGCTCCGGGCGGTACACCTCCGCCTGTGACGCCGACCCGCGCAAGGCGGTGATCGACCGGCTGTGGGCGAGTGGGGTGGCCACCGTGGTGGCCGCGGGCAACGACGGGTACGGCGACGCCGTCAGCGCGCCGGCCTGCGTGTCCACGGCGATCACCGTCGGGAGCACGACTGACACGGATGAGTTGTCCACCTTCACCAACCGGGGTCCGTTGCTGGACCTGCTCGCGCCGGGTACCGGCATCGTCTCCTCGGTGCCTGGCGGGCGGTGGGCTCCGCTGAGCGGGACGTCGATGGCGGCGCCGCATGTGGCGGGGGCGTTCGCGGTGCTGCGGCAGGCGTTGCCGGCCGCGAGCATCGGCGACCTGGAGGCGAGACTGAAGTCGTACGGCAAGGCGATCGGCTATTCGGGGGCCACCACGCCGCGGATCAATGTCTACGACGCGGCCACGGGGACGACTCCTTCCCCTTCGCCCACCCCGACGCCGACCCCGACGCCTCCGCCTGACGGGAAGTACTGGGTGGACACCTTCGCCAACGCTCAGGGGTATCCGTGGACGTACTGCGTCGGAAAGTGTCCGTCTCAGGGGCAGCTCTGGGAGGCGACCAACTACGTGTTCTGCAAGAAATGGGGCGACGAGGTCAGGGACTCCGCCGGCAACTACAACCGTTGGTGGCTGTTGACCGATCTGGACGCGATGCGGGCCGGTGGGAGCGAGCGGGCCTATGTGTCCGCGTACTACCTGAGCCGGTGGGGCAACGACGAGGCCCGCGACAACAGCGGCGCGGTCATCCCCGACTGCACGGGGAAGAGCGACGGCAAGTACTGGGTGGACACCTTCGCCAACGCCACGGGGTACTCCGGTCCGTTGAGCGGCTCGACGGCGCAGGGCACGCTCTGGAAGGCGACGAACTACGTCTTCTGCAAGACGTGGGGCAAGGAGGTCAGGGACTCCTCCGGTGATCACAATCACTGGTGGCTGCTGACCGACCTGGACTCGGTGAACTCCGGCGCGAGCGGACGGGCCTACGTGTCCGCGTACTACCTGAGCCGGTGGGGCAACGACGAGGCCCGCGACAACAGCGGCGCGGTCATCCCCGACTGCGGCTGACTCTCTGACGGCCGCCGGGTCCGGCGGCCGTCCATCGTGAATACCGGCTGTGAACATAAGTCAACAGGGAGGCATCAAACAGCAATCTAGGCAAGAATCGGTGGAGACCGTAATCGAGGAGGTTTTCCCGTGCGCGCAGTTCTTGCCGCCGTGCTCGCGACGTTCACCCTGTTGGCCACCGGAGTCAGTCCGGCCAGTGCCGCATCAACCCTGTCGGCCTTGCCGGGAGGAAAGGCCAACTTCGTGGTCACGCAGGGCTTCCTGCGCGCCGCGTCCACCCAGAACTGGGTGCGTCTGGGTACGTACCAGTTCAAGACCAACGGCACTGTCAGTGCGAACTCCTATCTGTGGTGGCAGCGCAACCCCGAGGGCAGGCAGGCCACCGGTGTCGTCCCGGATTCGAGCTGCGCGACCAAGGCAGGCGGCAAGAGCACCCGCGTACGCGCCTGCGACGTCCTGACCGCCCCCGGTTACACCGGCGCCCCGGACGAATCCCGTACCGGGACCTACACCGTGGCCGGCGACGTGGTGAGCATCCGATGGAAGATCAACCAGACCTGGACCGAGCAGTGGCGCGTACGGCTGTCGCCTGACGGCAAGCTCGCCCAGCTGCAGTTCGCGAAGAGCACCCTGGCCACCCACGGGTACGGCTACGGAAGCAACGCCTCGCTCTCCACGCGCCGCGCGATGAGCTCCGTGCGGGCCTTCCCCGGAGCGCTCCGGCAGGACCTGACCTCCTGGTCCGGCAACCACATCGTGAACTCGCCCAACCAGCCCTTCAGCCAGTCCTCCTTCCGTAGCTGCGCCACCACCACCTGGTGCCTGACCTACCTGCAGCCGGCCTCCAAGGGCGCCTGCCAGAAGTCCGGCGGCTGCCCCAACTTCGGCGGCGGCACCAAGGCGAACGTCAGCTCCATCCAGTACTACCTCACCAAGATCTCCAACACCGACCGCCGCGACACCATGTGGCACTGGTGCACCTGCCTGGCCATGGAGCGCAAGACGTTCTGCTACTCCGGCAACTCGCACATGAAGCCGCTGATGCAGATCATCGACGACAGCGGGGCCTTTCGCGGCTGGGTCGGCGCGGAGGCGTCCTTCTACCCCGGCGGGCCCAGGACCAAGGACATGATGTCCGTCTTCCGCCTCACCGACTTCCGCTGACGCGGCGGTCCTAGGACCAATTGCCGGTGCCGGTCCAGGACCCCCGCCGGAGGTGCGGCGCCGCAGGTCATCGTAGGTTCCTCGGTATGACGAGGAACGCGTTGACGGCGGGCCTGGTGGCGATGGTGTCGCTGGTGGCCTTCGAGTACATGGCGGTCGCCATCGCCATGCCGGTCGTGGCCAAGGAGCTCGGCGGGCTGGAGCTGTACGGGCTGGCGTTCAGCGGCGCGATGGCCGCGAGCGTGATCGGCACGGTGCTCGGCGGCCGGTGGGCGGACGTGCGCGGTCCTCAGGCTCCGCTGTGGACCGGGGCGGCGGGGTTCGCCGCGGGGCTGACGGTCGCCGGGCTGGCGCCGACCATGGAAGTGCTGATCGCGGGCCGGTTCCTGCAGGGCTTCAGCGGGGCGCTGGTCAGCGTGGCGTTGTACGTGGTGGTGGCCAGGGCCTACCCCGAGAGCCGGCATCCCAAGATCTTCTCGTTGTTCGCGACCGCGTGGGTGGTGCCCTCGATGGTGGGGCCGGCGATCGTGGGCGTGGTGACCGACACGCTCGGCTGGCGCTGGGTGTTCCTGCTGGTGCCGATCCTGACCGTGGTCGCCGGCCTGGTGCTGCTGCGCGGGCTGGCCGGGCAGCCCGTGAGCGGCGGGCAGAGCGAGCCCGCCCCCGGCCTGCTCGGCAAGGTCGGCTGGGCGGCCGTGACCGCCGTCGGCGCGGGGCTCATGCAGTACGGCAGCGGCGGCGGGCGGCTGCCCCTGCTGGTCGCCGGCATGGTGGTGCTGGCCGTGGCGCTCCCGAGGCTCCTTCCCCGCGGCACGCTCCGCGCCGCCCGCGGGCTGCCTGCCGTGGTGGGGCTGCGCGGTCTGTCGGCCGGGGCGTTCTTCGCGGCCGAGGTGATGGTGTCGCTCATGCTGGTCGACCACCGCCACCTGCCCACGTGGGCGTCCGGGCTCGCGCTCATGGGAGGGTCGCTGACCTGGTCGTTCGCCTCCTGGGTGCAGGGGCGCGAGTTCTTCGGCCAGAAGACGAACCTGCGGCTCGGCTCGGCCTCGATGGCGCTCGGCATCCTGATCACGGGTACGGTGGCGTTCACCTCGGTCCCGGTGGCGCTGGCGTATCCGGCGTGGATCATCACCGGATTCGGGATCGGGCTGGTGTACCCGACGCTGTCGGTGCTCACGCTGGAGCTGTCGGCGCCAGGGGAGCAGGGCAAGAACAGCTCGGCGCTGCAGGTGGGCGAGTCGGTGTTCTCGGTGGTGGCGGTGGCGGTCACCGCCGCGCTGTTCACCGCCTCGGGGTCGGGTTACTGGGTGGTGTTCGCGGCCACGCTGGTCATGGCGCTGGCCGGGCTGGCCATCGCCGGACGGGCGATCAAGGATGGTTCGGCCGCGATGGCGCAAGAGTGCCTCCCTCGTCCCGCGTGACGTCCGCCCGCCTCAGCCCCGCTCGGCCAGGCATCGGTAGAGGGTGTCGATGAGCCTGGCGGAGAACGCCCCTGACATGGCCAGGTGGCTGCGGACGAAGCCGATGGAGACGCGGTTCACCGGGTCGCAGATACCTATCTCCCCGCCACCTCCCTCGGCCCCGTACGCCTCGGGGGTGGGGCCGTAGCGCGGCGATTGACCGGGAGCCGCGAAGTTGCCGATATAGCCGAGAGTCCTCGGGACGAGAAGCGCGCCCGGGCCGTCCTCGCCGATCGCGTCAGGGCTCTTCACCCGGACCGTGCTGAAGGCCGCCACGGTCTCCGGTGACAGCAACCGCACGCCGTCCAGCTCGCCGCCCATCGCCAGCAGCGCGAACAGCCTGGCGATGCCACGGGCCGTGGAGGTGCCGTTGACGGAGGGGATCTCGGCGGCCAGCACACCGGGGTCGGCGAAGAACGTGTCGACCCGGTCGAGGAATGTGGCGCCGTCCCTCGCGGCGAACGCCTGGCCGGCCAGCGTGCCGGGATCGCGGGTACGCGCCTGCCGCGCCTCGTAGAGACGTTCGAACTCCGGCGGGAGACCCGCGAACGAGACCGGCAGAACGGCCGCGACCAGCGGTTGTTCGGCCGGCGGCGTGCCGATCCTGGTGTCCAGCCCGAGGGGGACGGCGATCTCCTCGTGGAAGAAGTCTCCGGCGCGCTGGCCGGTGACGCGGTACACCAGCTCGCTGAGGAGCCAGCCGTAGGTCAGGGCGTGGTAGCCGTGACTCGTCCCCGGCGTCCAGGAGGGCGTGGCCGCGGCGAGGCCGTCGGCGATCGCCTCGTAGTCGTCCCAGCCGGTGCCGTCCAGCTGGAGCAGCTCGCGCTGGCCGGGAAAGCCGAGAACACCGGCGGTGTGTGTGAGAACGTGCCGGACCAGTACCTCCGCTTTGCCCGCCGCCGCGAACGCCGGCCAGTACCTGCTCACGGGCGCGTCCACGTCCACCCAGCCCCGATCGACCAGGACCTGGACGCACAGTGTCGCCAGCCCCTTGGTCAGCGACATCAGCACGGCCCGGTCGCCGGCCCGCCAGGGTCGGCCCGGCCGGCTCTGGCCGCCCCACACGTCCACGACCGGTTCGCCGTCGACGTACGCGCAGAATGCCCCGCCGCCGTCACCCAGTTCGGCCGTGTTGCCGGCGAAAGCCGCACGCACCGGCTCGAAGCCCTTGGCCACGTACATCTCCATGACGGTCACCGGATTGATTCCGCGAGGACGTGCCGGTGCGCCTCGTGCAACTGGGCACCGGGCGCCACGCCCAACTCGTCCCGTAGCCGCCGGGCGTCGTGGCGCCCGGCCAGGTCGGCATGGGCCAGCACGACGGCCAGCCGGCGCTGCCTGGCGGCCTCGGCCAACGGATGCTGGTGCAGCCGGCTGGTCAGATCCCGCAGCATGGGGCCCTGCCAGCACGACAAAGCACGCTCCCACAGGTGGAGCGCCTCGGCCGGCTCCCGCGACCGCGCCTGCCCGGCCTGGTGGGCCAACGCGTCGAAGTCGGCCAGATCGAGCTGGATCTTCTCCACCGCGAGCCGATACCCGCCCCGCTCCGCGACGATGACGTCCGGATGCAGCAAGCCACGCAACCGGGAGACATAGGTGTGCATGACGCCGCGGCACGAGACCGGTGGCCGGTCGTCCCAGAGGACATCGATGATCTCCTCGTGCGTCACCGGATGACCGGCGTGCAGGGCGAGCAGGGCGAGCAGACACCGCTGCTTCAGCGTTCCGGCCTCGACGACCTGCTCGTCAACGCGTACCCGCAGTGGTCCCAGAACGGCGACTTCCACGCCGACCCGGCCCAGGACGGTCTCCGGATCCAGCCCCACGGCGTCCGCCAACCGCCGCAGCGACGCCACGCGTGGCCGGGCGATCCGGTTCCGCTCGATGTCGCGGAGCGTGCGCACGCTCACCCCCGCGCGTTCGCTCACCTCGGCCTGCGTCAATCCCGCCCGGAGCCTGACCACCCGCAATCGCCTGCCGAACGACGCCGTCACCGCGTCCATCTGGCGCCTCCCCTTGCTGCCGCGACACCTGTGCATTCTTGACCGGCCTCAGGGAGTTCACCAGGTCAAAGACCGGACACTTGGGGACTCTCGATGCCGACGCAGCCCACGTGCCGGAGGAAGACCGCCGGCAGCATGCCGTGACGGCGCAATGTCCGCGAAATGTCCGGTCGAATGCCCTGGATCAAGAACTTTCGACGGCTGAAACTGAGCCTGGCCAGGACGTGAGTCCGCTTCCGGGCGGCAGGCATGGTGCAGGCGATCTGACCCAGCGACCGATGAAGGCGCTGCGGGCTGCCCGATTACTTCTAGGAGGCACTGTGTGGCGATTTTTGCGTGCGCCTGTCGTGGGGTTAACCGCGGTATTCGCCGGTTTATTACCGATGGCGACCTCGGCGGACGCGGCTCCGGCGAGTCCGCCCGGGATCGCGTCAGCGGCTGAAAGGCCCGCCGCCGATCCGGCGGGCTCGGCGTCCTGGGCGGCCGGTGAGGCGAAGCGGTCCGGCAAGCGGGTGGCGGTGACGACGGAGCAGGCCGAGGCCCGGGACGTCTACGCCAACCCGAACGGATCGTTCACGGCCGAGCTGCGGACGACCCCGGTCCGCGTCCGGCGCGGCTCGGGGTGGGTGCCGGTCGACACGACGCTGCGGCAGCGCGCCGACGGAGGGGTGGAGCCGGCCGCGACCACGGTTCCCGTCGTCTTCTCCGGGGGCGGCAACGGGAGCCTGGTACGGCTCGGACAGGGCAAGACACAGGTCGAGTTGCGCTGGCCGGCGCCGCTGCCGGAGCCGGTGCTGAACGGTGGCTCCGCGACCTACCCCGAGGTCATCCCAGGGGTGGACCTGCGGATGACCGCGACGGCACAGGGCTTCTCCGAAGTGCTGGTGGTGAAGGACAAGGCGGCGGCGGACAACCCGAAGCTGGCCGAGCTGACGTTCGGCCTGGACGCCAAGGGAGTCTCGGTACGCGACGACGGGCACGGGAACATCGGCGCCTACGACGAGAAGGGGAAGCTGGTCTTCGGGTCCGGCGCGCCGATGATGTGGGACTCGACGCCGTCGGCCGTCAAGCAGGCCGTGGGCGAGCTCGAACTGGGCAAGGACACGCTGGTGCTGCGGCCGGACCGGAAGCTGCTGGCCGATCCCGCTGCGACGTTCCCGCTGTACATCGATCCGGACTTCGCCGCAGGCCAGACGGGGTTCGCCATGGTGCTGTCCGGCCATCCGGACCAGGCCTATTGGGGCGGTGACGGGGAGAACCTGGCCAAGGTCGGATACTGCAACTGGGCAGGCTGCAACGGCATCGGTGTGGCCCGTTCGTACTTCCAGTACGACGCGTCGTTCATGGTCGGCAAGCACGTCCAGGTGGCGGAGTTCAACGCGTTCGAGAACTACGCCCCCTCGTGCTCGGCCCGGCCGGTCGAGGCGTGGGGGACGAACCCCGTCGGCGGGGGAACGACCTGGAACAACCAGCCTTTCCCCGGCGGCGGCCCGGCCCTCCTGGGGACGGCCAATGTCGCCTACGGCTACAGCGCCGCCTGCCCGGGTGCCTGGGTCGGGTTCAACGCGACCACCGCGGTCACCAACGCGGTGACGTACAACAACGGCCTTACGGCGATCATGCTGAAGGCGGCGAACGAGGGTGACGCCTACGCCTGGAAGAAGTTCAACACGAACCCGAGCCTGGTCGTCACGTACAACAGCTACCCGAACGAGCCGACCGGCCAGACGGTGGAGAACGACAAGGCGTGCGCCGTGCAGCCGAACGAGCCGTACATCAATCCGTACATCGACAACGATCCCAACAAGGGGCCGCGCGGGCCGAAGCTGTCGGCGGTCGTCTCCGACCCTGACGGTGGCCTGGTGCAGGCCCAGTTCGAGTGGTACACGAGGTTCGGCGCGCGGCTCGGTGTGACGGCCACGGAGTTCAAGGTCTCCGGCTCGACCTTCAGTGTCGACGTGCCGTCGGCGAACGCCGGCGACGGGGCCAATCTGGCCTATCGCGTCCGGGGCGCCGACGGTGTCGACTTCGGGCCGTGGGGTCAGTGGTGCGACGTGACCATCGACAGGAAGGCCCCGGAGAAGGCGCCGAAGGTCGGTTCGGTGACCTATCCCGAGTGCCCGCCGCCGGATTACGACCCCTGTCCCAGAGGCGGCGGCGTCGGACGGACGGGAGGCTTCACCCTGGGCGCCGACGGTGTCGAGGGCGTGGCCGGGTTCGAGTACAACCTGTACGGCGAGGGGACCCTCAAGACCAATGCCACGTCCGGCAGCGCGAACGTGCTCGTCACGCCGCCCGAGGACGGTCCGATGGACCTGTACGCCCGCAGCGTCGACCGCGCGGGGAATGTCGGGCCGGAATACCGCTACCACTTCATCGTCGGGCCCGGCACGCCCCCGAAGGGACAGTGGAAGCTCGACGGCTACGTCGAGACCAAGGCCGTCGACGACTCGCCCAACGGACACGACGCGACCATCGTCTCCAGCACGGCGCGCTGGCGAGTCGGCCGGCAGGGTGACGCGCTCTGGCTGGACGGCGCCACGGCGTACGCCAACACCGCGGGCGGAGCCACCGTGGACACCAAGAAGACGTTCTCCGTCTCGGCCTGGGTGAAGCTGGACCGCCTCGACACCACGTTCCGGACGGCGGTCAGCCAGGACGGCACCCGGATCAGCGGGTTCTTCCTGCAGTACAACCCGAACACCAAGAAGTGGAACTTCATGATGCCGGCGTCCGACGCCGACAACGCCGAGCGGCACATCGCGGAGTCGTCGACACAGGCGGTCGCGGGCCGCTGGACCCATCTCGTCGGCACCTACGACGCCGCCGCGCAGCAGATCAAGATCTACGTGGACGGCGTCGCCGGCACGTCCGCCGGCCACACCACGCCATGGGGCGCGACCGGAACGGTGCAGCTGGGCCGGGCCCGATACGCCGCCGGACCGGTCGACTACTGGCCGGGCTCGCTGGACGAGGTGCGGATCTACGACCGGACCCTGGCCGCCGAGGAGATCCACGACCTGGCCGCCGCTCCGGCTGCCGAGGAGCTGTTCCTGCCGTTGGACGAGGGGACGGGCACGACGGCGCAGGAGGTGTCCGGCAACTACCGGGTCGGTGCGCTCGGCAGCGGTGGATCCTGGACCACCGGCAAGGTGGGAAGCGGAGCGGTGCGCTTCGACGGGACCTCGACGACGCTTTCGACCAGCGGTCCGGCACTCCGTACCGATGCCGGTTTCACCGTCACCGCCTGGGTCAGGCTCAACGCGGCCGACGACCAGACGCGCACGGTCCTCAGCCAGGACGCCGGCCAGGGGAGCGGCTTCCAGCTGCGCTATCGCGGTGACACCCACAAGTGGTCGTTCGCGCTGCCGCAGTCCGAGACTGACGCCCAACTGGCCCTCAGCGCCGACTCGGGGGAGAGCGCGCAGGCCGGGGAGTGGACCCACCTGGCCGGGGTCTACGACCCGGCGGCCCAGGAGATCCAGCTCTTCGTCAACAGCGCGAAGGTGGCCTGGAAGAAGGCCACGGCCACGGTGAACGCCACCGGCGCGTTCCAGGTCGGCCGGGGCAGGCAGGCCGGCGCGCCGGCGACGCCGTTCGCCGGAGAGATCGACGACGTGCACGCGTGGACCGGCGTACGCACCCCCGACCAGCTCAAGGCGGAGTACCAGAAGCCGGTCACCGGCCGACGCAGCCTTTACGGCGGCCAGCTCGCCCGGTACTACAACCTCACCGGCCATCACATCGTGACGAACGGGCCGGTGCCACCGGGTTCGCACTTCGAGTTCACCCTCGGCATGATGGCCCCGGCGGACGCGCCGAACACGCAGGCCCTGTACTCCTGCCGCAGCGGCACGGGCGACTACTTCCTCGCTTATGACTGTGGCACCTACACGAACCTCGGCAGTGTCGGACGCCTCTACGCCACACCGCCCGCCGGTGTGCCCACGCTGCTGATCTACCGCTGCCAGGTTCCCGGCGTGGGGCACTTCGCCTCCACGGACCCGGGGTGTGAGGGCCAGACGACGGAGCTGCCGGCGCTCGGCTACACCCTCGCCTACACCCGCCTGATCAGGCATACGACGACCGGCTATCCGTACGACCACGCCAGCGCCACCGCCCGGATCGGGGCGAACTACCGTCCGGAGGGCAGCACCGGAGCCCTGTCGATGACCCAGCTGCCCGGCACCACGGCGTTGCTGAGCTGCCAGGACGGCATCGACACCTTCACCTCCACCGACTCCGCCTGTGAGGGCAAGACAGTCGTGCGCCGGCTCGGCTTCATCTGGACCAGCGCGCCGCAGGACGTACCCGGAGCGCCGGGCGCGATCGGCTTCGAGCTGTTCCGCTGCCGGGCGAGCTGGGGCGACCTGTTCGACTCGGGCGATCCCGGCTGCGAGGGCCAGACGCTCGACCGCTCACTCGGCTTCGTCGCCACCGGACTATGAGCCAGGAAGGGAACTTGGCTCATGAGTCGTAACCGATGGCTGATCGCGGCCTTGGGCTGCTTGTTCACCGTGTTGATGGCCGGCACCCCGGCTCAGGCGTCTCCGGCGATGATCGTCGATGCCATGGCCGGGCAGGGGCCGGTGAAGCCGAGCAAGCCGGACAAGGTCGAGCCGGTGCCGGGCAAGGACTTCGTGCCGCCGGCCGCCCGGCCCGACCCTGAGGCCGCCTCTGCCCGGAAGAGCGCGCCGAAGGCGGACTGGCCCGCGGCCGGCGCCGCCGAGGTCACCGTTCCCTCGGCGGCGAAGATGGCACGGACCCGGGCCGGTGACCTCCCCGTCTGGGTCGCGCCGGCCAAGCAACCGGGGCCGGAACGTGTGGAGGTCGAGGTGCTCGACAGGGCCGCCACCGAGCGGGCCGGCGTGTCCGGGTTGCTCTTCTCCGTCAAACGAGCCGATGGCAAGGCCGGGCGCGGGCCGGTGACCGTGACGGTCGACTATTCGGCCTTCAAGGACGCGTACGGCGGCGACTGGGCATCCCGCCTGCGACTTTCGGGAAACCAGACCTCGGTCACCGCCGTACGCAACGACCTCGAAGCCGCGACGGTGTCCGCCGAGGTGTCGGTCGGCGAGGCGGGGAGCACGTTCGCGCTGACCGCTGCGCCTGCGGGATCGAAGGGCGACTACAAGGCCACCTCGCTGGCCCCGTCGAGCACCTGGCAGGTCTCCGCGCAGTCGGGCGACTTCGCCTGGTCGTACCCGATGCGCACGCCGCCGGTGCCCGGAGAGCTGGCCCCGACCCTGGCGGCGTCCTACTCCTCCAGCGCGGTGGACGGGCACACCGTGGCGACGAACAACCAGCCGTCCTGGGTGGGTGAGGGCTGGAACCTGTCGCCCGGGTTCATCGAGCGGTCGTACAAGGGCTGCGCGGACGATCTCGGCGGGAACAACGGCCAGACCAAGACCGGCGACCTGTGCTGGGAGACCGAGAACGCCACCCTCTCCTTCGGCGAGCAGTCCGGGCCCCTGG
This sequence comes from Nonomuraea sp. NPDC049269, assembly GCF_043197155.1. Lineage (NCBI taxonomy): Bacteria > Bacillati > Actinomycetota > Actinomycetes > Streptosporangiales > Streptosporangiaceae > Nonomuraea > Nonomuraea sp. NPDC049269. Next base: position 744,416 of record NZ_JBICSO010000003.1, on the reverse strand, counting down.
TCTACCAGAGCGGCGTGTGGCGGCCGGAGGACGACGACGGCACCCAGGTAGAGCACCTGTTCCGTGCCGACCCCCAGGCCAACGGCGACGACAACGGCGAGTACTGGAAGGTCACCACCAGCGACGGCACACAGTACTTCTTCGGCCTGAACCGGCTGCCCGGCTGGGCGTCGGGGCGGGCCACCACGCAGTCGGCCTGGACGGCGCCGGTGTACGGCAACGACACCGACGAGCCGTGCAAACAGACCACGTTCGCCACCTCGGCGTGCCAGCAGGCCTACCGCTGGAACCTCGACTATGTCGTGGACGCGCACGGCAACTCGATGAGCTACTTCTACGAACAGGAGACCAACAAGTACGCCCAGAACATGGGCGCGACCACGGGCACCTACGTGCGCGGCGGCACGCTGGCGCGCATCGAGTACGGCACCCGGGCGGGCGCCGAGTACACCACTCAGGCGCCCGCCCGGGTGGTGTTCGACCGGGCCGACCGCTGCCTGCCCGACCAGACCTGCGCCACCACCCACACCACCACCGCCTGGCCGGACGTGCCGTGGGACACCGACTGCGCGACCACCGCGTGCGGGGACCGGACGTCGCCCACGTTCTGGTCCACCAAGCGCCTGGCGAAGGTGACCACCCAGGTGTCGACGGGTGGCGGGAACTACCGCGGCGTCGATGAGTGGGAGTTCGCCCACACCTACCCGCCGGCCAACGACGGCACCGGTGACAGAGCGTTGTGGCTGAACGGCATCACCCACACCGGCCTGGCCGGCACCCCCACGATCAAGCTGGACGCGGTGACGTTCGACGGCACGATGCTGGCCAACCGCGTCAACTACGTCACGGACGGCCTGCCCGCCCTGAACAAACCCCGGATCACCACCATCACCTCCGAGTCCGGCGGAGCGATCAACGTCAGCTACGCGTCGCCCGACTGCAAGCCGGGCGCCCTGCCGGCCGCGGCCGAGACCAACACCAAGCGCTGCTTCCCGCAGCGGTGGGCGATGCCGCCCGCGACCACACCGGTCAACGACTGGTTCCACAAGTACGTGGTGACCAAGGTCGTCGAGGACGACCTGGTGACCGATACCAAGGACATGGTGACCAGCTATGACTACGTCGGGGGCGGCGCCTGGGCGTACAACGACAACCCACTGGTGGCCGAGAACCAACGGACCTGGTCGGAGTGGCGCGGGTTCGAGAAGGTCGCGGTCCGCAAGGGTGACCCGGCCAACGACGAGAACAAGCCCGAGTCCAAGACCCAGTACCAGTACTTCCGCGGCCTGAACGGCGACCGGCTCAACGCCGCCGGCGGCGCCAAGACGGTCAGCGTCACCGACTCCTCCGGCGTGGCGCTGGCCGACGCCGAACCGCTGAAGGGCTTCGTCCGCGAGCAGATCACCTATGACGGCACCAACGAGATCACCTTCCAGGTCAACGACCCGTGGACCCGGCTCACCGCCACCCAGGGCACTCTCCAGGCGAATCAGGTGGAGATCGCGCGGACCGAGACCCGGGACTGGTATTCCGCCGGCAGCTACCGCGTCACCCGGGAGGAGAAGACCTACGACGAGTACGGCAACGAGACCCAGGTCAACGATCTGGGCGACGTCGCCTTGACCGGCGACGAGCAGTGCACGACCACCACGTACGTGCGCAATGCCGCCGCGATGCTGGTCGAGTTCCCCAGCAAGACCACGACCGTCGGCGTTGCGTGCGGCACTCCGCCGTCGTACCCGGCGGACGCCATCTCCGACATCCGGCTGTCGTATGACGGCCAGGACTTCGGCGCGGCGCCGCTCCGGGGGGACGTGACCAGGACCGAGACGGCCAAGTCCTACACCGGCAGCACGCCGTCCTACCTGGTCAGTGAGACCTCCACGTTCGACGATCACGGCCGGGTCAAGGAGTCGCGTGACGAACTGGAGCGGGCGACCACCACGTCGTACACCGAGGTCAACGGGCTGACCACCGCGACCGAGGTGACCAACCCGCTCGGCCACACGGTGACCACCACCCTCGACCCGGCCTGGGGGAGCACCGTCAAGGAGAAGGACGCCAACGACCGGACGACCTCGCTGACGTACGACGCGCTCGGCCGCCTGGTGAAGGTGTACAAGCCGGGCCGGACGGAGGCGGGCGGTGACAGCCCGCACCTGCGCTACGAGTACGGCGTGCGCCGCAGCGGTGGCCCGAACTGGGTGCTCACCAGCACGCTGGAGCCCAACGGCAACCGCGTCGCGACGTACGCGCTGTACGACGGCTTCCTGCGGCCCCGGCAGACCCAGGCCCCCAGCCCCACCGACGGCCGGATCCTGACCGACACCCTGTACGACTCGCGCGGCCTGGTCAGCGTCAAACGGGCCGCCTACCACGACACGGAGGCCCCCGGGACGACGCTGTACCAGCCAGAGGCAGGTGCGGTGCCGGCCGCGACCGTCAACGTCTACGACGGGGCGGAACGGCCGACCCAAGAGATCTTCCTGAAGCTGAACGCCGAGCAATGGCGCACCACGACGTCGTACAGCGCCAACTGGGTCAGCGTGATCCCCCCGGTGGGCGGGACCGCGACCACCACGTACACCGACGCCCGCGACCACGTGACCGCGCTGGTGCAGTGGCACGGCAGGACCTTCAGCGGCCCGAACGACGTCACCCGCTACGGCTACACCAAGGCCGGCGACCTGAACAAGATCGCCGACCCGGCGGGCAACGTCTGGCGCTACACCTACGACGTGCTCGGCCGCAAGACCAAGGCAGAGGACCCGGACAAGGGCCCCTCGACCATGACCTATGACGACGCGGACCAGCTGCTGACCATCACTGACGCGCGGGGCAAGACCGTCGCGTCGGTGTACGACAAGCTCGGGCGCGTCGTGGAGACCCATCTGGACTCGCCGACCGGGACACTACTGACCAAGACCGTCTACGACACCCTGGCCAAGGGCGAACTGACCTCCTCCACCCGCCATGTCAACGGACAGTCCTACGTCAAGGAGGTCACCGGCTACGACAATGCCGGACGCCCGGAGGGAACGTCGGTGACCGTCCCCGACGTCGAGAAGCAGCTCGCCGGAACGTACCCCACGACCATGACGTACGCCGCCGACGGCAGCATCGCCACCAAGACGGTGCCCAAGCTGGGCAATCTGGAGAAGGAGACGCTGACCTACGGCTACGACGATTTCGGCCGGCCGGACACGGTGAGCGGCGCCCTGACCTACGTCACCGACACCGAATACAACGAACTGGGCGAACTCGCCCAGCGTGAGCTCGGTCCGGCCGGGAAACGGCTGTGGGGCACCACCTACTACGAGGAGGGCACCCGCCGGGTCACCGAGACCCTCACCGAACGCGAGCAGGTCAACGGCATCATGGTGCACGACTTCACCTACGGCTACGACCCGGCCGGCAATGTCAGGCGCATCACCGACCGGACCGCGGGCGCGGCGAAGGACACCCAGTGCTTCACCGTCGACTACCTGCGCCGCATCACCGAAGCCTGGGCCCAGGGCACCGACACCTGCGCGGCCACCCCGTCCGCGTCGGTCATCGGCGGTCCCGCGCCCTACTGGCACCAGTACGGCTACGACCTGACCGGCAACCGCACCACCAAGACCGTCAAGGGCGTGGCCGGCGCCGCCGACGCGGTCACCACGTACGCCTACCCCAACCCCGGCGACGGCGTCGTACGGCCGCACGCGGTCACCGGCACGACCACGGGCTCGACGAACGCGGCGTACGCCTACGACGCGGCCGGCAACACGGTCACGCGGCCGGGACCCGGTGGCGCGCAGACCCTGGCCTGGGGCGCCGAGGGACTGCTCGAGTCGATCAGCGCCGGCGGCAAGACCACCGCCTACGTCTACGACGCCGGCGGAGAGCAGCTCATCCGGCGCGACCCCGGCTCGGTGACGCTGTTCGTCGGCGACGGCGAGCTCCGGCTCAACACCGCCACCGGCTCGACCACCGGAACCCGCTACTACGAGGGCCTGGGTACCCGGACCGGCGATGGCTTCACCTGGACGGTGGCCGACCACCACGGCACCTCCCAGGCCGCCATCGACGCCACCACGCTGGCTGTCACCTCCCGGCGGCAGGACCTGTTCGGCGACCCGCGCGGCGCGGCCACCGCCTGGCCCGCCGGCAGCCGCGGCTTCGTCGGCGGCACGACCAACCCCGAAACAGGGCTGACCCGTTTGGGCGCCCGCGAGTATGACCCGGCGCTGGGCAGGTTCCTCTCGGTCGACCCGGTCATCGATCCGTTCGACCCGCAACAGATGAACGCGTACGCGTACGGCAACAACAACCCGGCCACGATGAGCGACCCCGACGGGCTGATGTACTCCTCCCCCAAGAATCCCGTCAAAAAGTCGCTCACGAAGAACCGCAATGCCGCGAAGAAGCGGCTGACAACCGCCTTGCGGAAGCACACCGAGCGCCAGATCAAGCAGCGTAAGAAACTCAGCCGGGGTCTACGCGACTGGGGCAGAGCTCACCCGCCGGCCCGCAAATACATCCCATGGAAGGGCCCCCATGGCCCGGGGTACGAGGACTATTCAGGCCCCCACGGCCCAGGGTACGAGGACTATTCGGGCCCGCACGGTCCGGGGTACGAGAACTACAAGGGCAAGGGCGACTGGGATGTCGTTCTGGGCGACGGCTTCTGGTATCGCATACTCCAGCACATGGACTGGGCCCGCATGTTCGGACAGCCCGCCCACTGGGAGAACCTGGGCAGAGCCTTCGTGTGGATGTGGGAGAACCGGGGAAAGATCATCGGCACACTCGGGGCAATCGCCAGTGCGGTGTGTGTTTTCGGCCTTGTCTGCCTCGCGGCGAAAGCCCTGTGGATGCTCGGAACGGCGGACAGCTTCATTGGGTGTGTCGGTGGAGACAACACCTCTTGTCTTGGGACCACCCTGAGCATGGCGACATGGCTAATCGGCGAAACTGTGCTCAAGGACAGCAAGGCAGGTGGAATAGCTCTTGCTGGAATCGACCTCGCGTTGACCTGGATTCCATTCGGCGGCGACACGGTCAAACAATGGAATGGGGGTTCCCGTAAGGTTCCCAAGTGGTGCGGCAATGTATCGTGCTGAGCATTTCAGCCGTATAGGTAGCTAGTTTCGGCCCGAGCTCGCCGGAAGCCTTCCGGCGAGCTCGGCGGCGCGACCAGTAGATCTGCTCGCCTCAGGTCGTCAGCCCTCGGGGATGCCGGAGTCGGTGCGGTCGGCGTCGATCAGGTCGCTGAGCAAGGTGGCGACGGTGGTGGCGAGGTCTCGCAGCGTGGTGTCGGGGAGCGTCGGCTCGCGCTCGAATGCGCGCTGGACGGTACGCGCGAGCAGGTCCGCTCGCTGTTCCGGGCCGCCCGTGGGGGCGGTGCCTTCGGCGCGCAGGAAGCCCTCGAAGGTGGCCTGGTAGGCGTAGCCGAGCTCGTCGGGTTGCAGGTCGTCGCGGAGCAGGCCGTGCTCGGCGAGCAGTTCGAGGTAGTCGCGCGCCATGGTGCCGTGCCGGTCGTCGCGGGCGGTGTCGGGGGAGCTGGTCAGCTTGCCGAGCAGGTGGGGGTCTTGCAAGAGGAACCCGTGCAGCAGGGGGCGGTTCGTGATGGCCAGGAAGTAGGCGCGGGCGAAGTTGCGTAGCAGACATGTGTGCGGGTCCTGCCGCAGTGCCTGTCGTAGCTCGTCCATCGCGCAGAGCACCTCGCGCGCGAAGACCGCGCTGAACAGCTGCTCGCGGGTCTTCCAGTGCAGGTAGACGGTGCCCTTGCCGATGTCGGCTCCGGCGGCCACGTCGTCGATGGTCACCCGTCGGTAGCCGTGGCGCAGCAGTAGGTCCGCCGCCACGTCGAGGATCCGGGTGGCCCGTTCGGCGCGCTGCTGCGGGTCTCGGAGTCGTTCGGTGCTGGTGCTCACGCAGGGACCATATGACCAGATGCGAGATTTGGTCAAGCGCCGTCTTGCGGTTGACTAATTTTCAAATTTCGTCATATGGTCACGTCGTCGGCATCACCTACGGCAGGAGCGAGTCATGAACGGCAAGACCATCCTCATCACCGGCGCCACCGGGAACCAGGGCGGCGCGACCGCCCGCCACCTGCTCGCCGACGGTTGGCGGGTCCGCGCACTCGTCCGGGACGACACCGCGCCGGCGGCTGCCGCGCTCGCCGCCGCCGGTGCCGAACTCGTCCGCGGCGACCTGGACGACCGCGCCTCCGTCGACGCGGCGATCCGTGGCGCGTACGGCGTCTACAGCGTCCAGTCCGCCAACGACAACGAGATCGCCCAGGGCAAGAACGTCGCGGACGCCGCCAAGGCCGCGGACGTGCGGCACTTGGTGTACTCGTCGGTCGGCGGCGTGGAGAGCCAGAACCGGTTCTACGTGGAGCACGGCTGGGGGCCCATCGACAAGTGGCAGATCGAGGAGCACCTCCGCGGTCTGGGCGTGCCCGCGACGATCCTGCGGCCCGCCGGGTTCATGGAGGACTTCACCAGTCCGGCGCGGTTCTTCCAGAACGGCTCGCTCAACGTGCCCTGGCACGACGACCTGGTCATGCAGCTCGTCGCCATCGACGACATCGGGGCGTTCGCCGCGCTGGCCTTCGCCGAACCAGACGTCTACCTGGGCAAGGCCATGGAGATCACCGGCGACAGGCTGACCGCCCCGCGGATCGCCGACGCGCTGAGCAGGGCGGCCGGTCGCCAGGTTCCGCACACCCAGATTCCGCTCGAAGCTCTCTGGGAGCACAACCCCGAGGTCGCGAAGGTCTTCACCTGGGCGAACGAGACCTACTACGACACCGACCTGGCGCCCTTGCGGAAGGCCCATGCCGCCCTCATGGACTTCACCACCTGGCTGGACCGATCGGGCAAGGCGCGGCTCCTGGCGCAACTCGACTCCCTGCCGGCGTAACGGGTCGAGCTCTCCGGCCAAGGCCCGCGTTGGGAGCTCGGAACCGTGGCAGGCCGTCGCCTGTGCCTCCGGTCGCCGGATCTACTGTCTGCGCAGCAACAGGTGGCCTCGGCGGAAGCGTTCACCCTCCAGGGGCTCACGCAGCATCCGGCCGATCTCGACGAACTCGGCCTCGTACGCCAGCCCGGCAAGGTCGTCGATCGGCCACCGGTAAGCCGGCGTCACCTTGTGGTCGAACACCGTCACCGGGTCGCCCTCAGACTCGAAGAAGGCGAGCAGGAGGTGACCTCCCGGGGCGAGCACCCGGCGGAATTCGGCGAAGTACGATCGCAGGTCCCCCGGTGGTGTGTGGATGACGGAGTACCAGGACACGACACCGCCCAGCGTGCCGTCGGGCAGGTCCAGAGCGTCCATCGAACCGACTTCGAAGCGCAGGTCCGGGTAGGCCTGGCGGGCGAGGTCGATCATCGTCGGGGACAGATCGATGCCGAAGGCGTCCAATCGCAGGTCCCGCAGGTGCGCTGTCACCCATCCGGGCCCGCAGCCAAGCTCGGCTACGGGCCCAGCACCAGCGGCCCGTACGAACTCGGCGAACGCGCCGAGTATCGCGCGATCCAGCGGCACCTCGGCGAGATGGCCCCGAAAGAGATCGGCATATTGAACGGCGACGGCGTCGTAGGCCTCCGCGGTGGCACTCAGATAGGAGGGGGATGTGGTCACGACGGACGATGGTAGCCCGCGCTCCGCCTCGCGGTGGCCTCTTGCCCCTGTCAGTTCCGGCGACCGGCCAGCACGTCTCGGAGTGCTTCGCCGGACGAGGTCTGGGGGAATGCCTGCCGCCGGCTGGTGTAGGAGGGCAGGTCCAGGGCGCCGAGTGCGAAGCCGAGAGGATGCAGCAACGGCTCCACGCCGTGACAATCCTCGGCGAGGTCGTCGATCAATGCGGCGCACGCCTTCAGCTGCGCATCCACGCATCCGGAGACCGCGAGACGCAGGCTACCCAAGGGGGTGAGCCGCAGCTCGCAAGTCGGGGACACGCCAACGGTCAGTCGCCGTAGGGGTTTGACGGGGCTAACGCCTGCTGGATGATGTACGCGACGTCATGATCCGTATAGGACAGCAGGGGAAGATTGAGCTGTTCGAAAAGCTGTCTGATTTCTGCCACGGTGGGTGCTTCCGCAAGCATGGTGTCAGCGACGGCGCTGAAGTTCACGGGCCGGCCCTGCCGGAAGCTGATCGACAGGTGCGTCAAATAGTCCGCGTAGAGCTTCGTGTAGCTCCGGATCCGGTACGCACGCCACCCTTTGTCGCTGACGGTCATCAGGAGATAGTCGTCGCAGCGATCGAAGCGTTGGTTCGACCAGACCGAGGACAGGGACAGTTCTATGTCCAGGAGCGAGCCCTGATTGTACTGGAAAGCCGCAAGAATGGTTGCGAGGCAGGACAGCTGAATATTCTTCCCGGTGCCTTCGCCGTTGTCCTGCGACCATAATTCTTGAGCGATCTGCTGTTGATATCTGGCATAAGCATCGCACAGCGGTAAATCATCTGGGTCAAGGATCTGAATGCGGACGTGGATGGGTCTGCTGCGCATTCGCGACAGCCGGGCGAGCTCGGGCAGGGTTTTGGCCCGAAGGTAGGTGCCCGTGCCACCCTTGAATTCCCAGAAGGCGCAGGCCCGGCGGGCGTCGGCGAAGGCCCGGCTGATCGCCGGACCGGCCAGGACCTCGACTTCCGCCAACCCTCTGAGAAGTCCGCGCACCGGCGCCAGCTCTCCCGTGAGATCCTGCACCTCCCGGTGCTTGCCGAGCGTCGCGTCGAGTTCGTTGACGAGGTGGGAGAATCTGCGCAGCACCGATTCGCCCGTGTCCTGTTTGCGCCAGCGGTCCCTGAGCAGCGAGAAGGCGAGTACGGCCAGCGTCACCAGAATCGCATTGCTCACCACGTCGACCGAGACGGTTTCCAGCACTCCGAGAACACTGAAAACAACTGCCAAAGCAAGCGCGAGCGCGGTGTCGGCCTGTTCCTTCGCCCGAATGAGCCACTGCCGCATGGCGCCACCTTTGGGAAGATCACGAGACCCGACCTCTCTGGAGAACTTCTACCCGAAAGCGCCATCAGCCAGACATGAACTGCTGCTCGCATTATGCGCGGCAGTCACATCACGCCCTGCACTCTCAAATACCTCTTTTATTCGCAAGCTCTCCGATTCGGTTGGAGCACGGCGCGGTTCATTGGGCGGGGCGTCCAGCAGGACGCCCGTCCAGCCCGGCTGCCCTCCGGTCAGCTCGGGGTAGCCGCTCATCGCGTCCATGAGCCGCCAGCCGGGCGGGCTCTGCGTGGCGCTCTTCATCGCCGCGATGAGGTTGGCGCGTTCGGCTTTCAGCCAGGCCAGCGCGGCGGGCCTGTCCGTGAAGCCGATCGGGCGGTCGCGGTCGCCATCGGCGGTCGCGGCGGTGGGCGCGAGTACGGGTGTGGGGGTGGATGCGGATGTGCGCAGCGTGAGCGGGTAGGCGAGGTTCCCTGCCTCTCGCAGGACGCGTAGATACCAGTCCATCAGCGCGTCCAGCGCGCGGGTACGGTCGGGTTCGCTCTCCTCGGCCCGGACGCGCTCGCGCGCGTACTCCCGCATCAGGTCGTGGAAGGTGTAGCGGCCCGGGTCGCCCTCCTCGATGAGGTGGGCGGCGGCGAGCCGGCACAGCAGGTGATCGGTCTCGGCCAGGGGCGCACCGGAGAGCGCGGCGGCGGCCTCGGCGGTGAACGTCGGTCCTGGGATGAGGCCGAGCAGCCGGAACAGCCGCCGTGACGGCGGATCCAGGCGGTGATAGGACAGGTCGAACGCGCCTCGTACCGCCGCGTGCGGATCTCCGCCGACCGCCAGTGAGGACAGCCGGGTCATGGTGAGCCGGCGGACCTGGCCGGCGATGCCGGCGCAGGGGCGGCCGAGGATGCCGGCCGCCGCGATGCGCAGCGCCAGCGGGAGGTAGCCGCAGGCCCTGGCCAGTTCGCGGGCGGCGTCCCGTTCGGCCGCCAGGCGCTCGCCCCCGAGCAGCCTGCCGAACAGGAGGCCCGCCTCGTCCGGGGCCAGCATGCCGAGGGGAACGGGGACCGCGCCGTCCCGGGCGACGAGGCCGGCCAGGCGGTCCCTGCTGGTGATCACTGCGGCGCAGCGCCGGCCGCCCGGCAGGAGCGGACGGATCTGCTCCTCGCTGCCGGCGTCGTCCAGGATCACCAGGATCCGCCGGTCGGCGAGCAGGCTGCGGTACGCGGCGCTGGCCTCCTCCTCCGTGACCGGCACGCGTTCCGCGGGCACGCCGAGCCCGCGCAGGAACTGCCCGAGCGCCTCGATCGGGCGCAGTGGCCGCTCCGGCGAGTGGCCGTGCAGGTTGACGTAGAGCTGGCCGTCCGGGAACCGGGAGCGGATCCGGTGCCCCCAGTGGAGGGCCAGTGCCGTCTTCCCGACCCCGCCTGCGCCCGTGATCATGGCGATCCCCACCGTGTCGCCGCCGGTCGCGACCGAGTCCAGCAGGCCGAGTTCGGCCGCCCGGCCGGTGAACTGCCCCGGCTTCGGCGGGAGTTGCGACGGCACCGCCGACACCTCCGGCTCCGTCTCGGCCGGGGCGGAGAGGCCGGGTGACCTGACGGTGAAGACGTTCCCCCGGAGGATCCGCTGGCGGAGTTGCAGCAGCTCGGGGCCGGGGTCCAGGCCCAGCTCCTCGATGAGGCGGCGGCGGGTGCGTTCGTACTGCTCCAGCGCGTCCACCCGTCGGCCCGCCCGGCACAACGCCAGCATGAGCAGTCCGACCAGGCCCTCCCGGAAGGGGTGCTCAGCGACGAGCCCGGTCAGTTCGGGGACCAGCCCGGCGTGCCGGCCCGCCCGCGTCTCGACGTTCAGGCATTCCTCGGTGATCGCCAGCCGTTCCTCGCCGAGGGCGTCGCGCAGCCGGTCCAGCAGCCCCCCGCCGGACACGCCCGTCAGCGGCTCGCCCCGCCACAGCGTCAGGGCCCGCCTCAGCCCGGCGGCCTGCGCCTCGTCGGTCTCCATGGTCCGCGCCCGGGCGACCGCGATCCTGAACTCGTGTACGTCCACCTGCTCGGCGGCGAGCACGAGCAGGTAACCCCTCGGGTAGTACGCGATCGTGACCCCGGCTCTGGCCAGGGCGGGCCGTAATCGCGAGACGTACCCCTGCACCATGCCCCGCGCGCCCGCCGGGGCCCGCTCTCCCCACAGCCCCTCGATCAGCCGTTCCACCGACACGGCCCGGCCCGCCTCCAGCGCCAGCAGCGCCAGCACCGCCCGCTGCCGCGGCGGTCCGAGGGGGATCTCCTGGTGTCCACGCCACGCCCGCACCGCTCCGAGCAGCCCGATCTTCAGTACGTGGTCGAGGGCCGGCAGTTCGCATCCGTCTGGCATATCGCTCCCCGTCTGGCACTTGTGGTTACAGCCCGCCATACGAAAGACACGAGACGCAGTCCAGTAGAAATCCTGACGAAATCAAGCCCCCGTGCAGTGCAGTGCGTGACTCTGAACGCGTTCTCGGGGGTTCATTCGCACTCGAATGACCATGGGATGAAAGTACGCGGTGCTCACCGGAGCATCTCGGAAAGAGGCAACCTTGTCTTATCCGCACGACCTGATGACCGACCTGATGAAGGACTTCGCCGGCGCGGTCAGCCGTTATCCAGACCGCCCGGCGATCACGCACAACGGCCGGATCGTTACCTACACCGAACTCCACGCGTGGGTGCACGCGACCGCCCGGCGGCTGGGACCGCGTCCCGGGGTGGTCGGGGTGATGGCATCACGGTCGCCGGCGACGGTGGCCGGCCTGCTCGGCACGCTGGCGGCAGGCGGAACGTACGTACCCATCGATCCGGCGCACCCGTGGCCGAGGCGGCGGGCGCTGATGTCGGCGAGCTGCTGCACGACAGTGATAGCGACTGAGCCCGCCGAGCCCGGCGTGCGCCTGGTCGACCTCCCCAAATTCCCCAACCTCGCCGAAGCCGCCCATACGCCGGAGACGGACGCGGACGCTGTCGTCGCCGGGGAAGATCCGGCGTACATCCTGTTCACGTCCGGTTCCACCGGCGCGCCCAAGCCCGTGGTGACCCCCAGGCGGGCCATCACCACCGCGACCCGCGCGCTGCGAGACCTGTTCGCCCTCACCCCCGCCGACCGCGTCCTCCAGTTCGCGTCGCTGAACTGGGACACCTGCTTCGAGGAGATCCTGCCCACGCTCACCACGGGCGCGACGCTCGTCTTCCACGACCACGCCCACTCGGGATCGTTCCACCGCGTGCTGCGCATGATCGACGCCGAGCGGATCACCGTGCTGGACCTGCCGTCGGCGTTCTGGCACGAGCTGGTGCGCCACCTGGTGGACGAGCGGGCCACGCTGCCCGCGTGCGTCCGGCTGGTCGTCATCGGCGGGGAGGCCGTGAGCCCGGCGCGGCTGGCCGACTGGCGCGCGCTCGGCACCGACGGGATCCGCCTGGTCAACACCTACGGGTGTACGGAGACCACGCTCATCACCCACGCCATAGACCTGCACGGCCCGCTGGCGGCCGGGGGAGCGGGGGAGCGGGTGCCGATCGGGCGCCCCCTGCCGCACGTCCGGCAGCACCTCAGCGAGGACGGCGAACTGCTGGTCGGGGGGCCGTCACTGGCGCTGGGCTACCGGGGCCTGCCGGAGGCGACAGCGGAGCGGTTCGTCGAGCTCGGCCCCGAGCGCTACTTCCGCACCGGCGACCGGGTCAGCCTGGCCGCCGACAGCCCGGCCACCGACGGCCAGGCCGCCGACGGCGTGCTCGTGTACGAAGGCCGGCTCGACCACGAGCTCAAGATCCGCGGCATCCGGGTCGATCCGGGCGAGGTCGAGGCGCAGATCTCCGGTCATCCGCGGGTGGGCGCCGTGGCCGTGGCGGGGGTCACCGTCGCCGACCACACGACGCTCGCCGCCTACATCGTCCCCGGCCCGTCCACCGCCGCCGACCCGGCACTGGCCACCGACGTCCGCGACTACCTGCGGGACCGCGTCCCGTGCCATCTCGTGCCCAGCCGGATCACCGTCGTCCCCGAACTCGTCTACACGGCGAGCGGAAAAGTCGACCGGGCCGGTTCGCATCGGAGATACGCGTCCGCCACCGTTTGAGGGAGACCATTCCGTGAATGTCAATGCCGTCTCGGATGTATTTCGGCGGGTGCTGGAAAACCCGGAAGTCAGCGCGGACTCAGACTTTTTCGTAATGGGCGGGGATTCGCTGCTCGCCACCCGTGTCCTGAGCGCGGTCGCCCGGGCCAGCGGCGTTGAACTGGATTTCGACGACTTCCTCGACGCGCCGACTCCGAGCGCCCTGGTCAAGAAGATAGCGAGCCAGGTATGAGCGTCGTCGTCGTGGGCGCCGGCCTGGCCGGGCTCACCGCCGCCGCCGACCTCGCGGCACGCGGCGTCGAGGTCACCGTCTTCGAGGCGCGTGAGCGGGTCGGCGGCCGTACGCACGGCATCGAGGTCGCCCCGGGCGCCTGGGTGGACGCCGGCGCCGCGTACCTGGGAGACCGGCACACCGCGCTGACCGCCCTGCTGGCCGAGCTGGACCTGAAGACCACCCCTACCACCATGACCGGCGCCAGCCGGTTCGCACTAGGCGGCGACGGCCGGACCCGGGCCGGCCGGTTCCCGCCGCTGTCCGCGGTCGCGCTCGGTGAGCTGTTCGACGCCCTGGACGAACTGGACCGCGGCGTACGCGCGGACGCCCCCTGGCTGTCCGCGGACGCCGCCCGGCTGGACCGGCTGACCGCGGCGGAGTGGGCGCGCGAGCACCTGCGCCACCCGGACGCGCGGCTGTTCTTCCCGCTGTTCCTCGGCGAGATGATGGCCGCGGACCCGGCGGACGTGTCCGTCCTGCACATGGCGTTCTACCTCCGCTCGGGCGGCGGGATCCGCTACCTGAACGCCTTCGCGGGCGGCGCGCAGGAGAGCAGGATCGACGGCGGCGCGCACCAGGTGTGCGGGCGGCTGGCCGCCGGGCTGGGCGACCGGGTACGGCTCGGCGAGCCGGTGCGCGCGATCCATCAGGACGGCGACGGCGTGACCGTCGTCGCCGCGACCGGATCGGTACGGGCCCGCGCCGCGGTCGTCGCGGTGCCGCCGCCGCTCGCCGACACGATCGACTACCGGCCCGGCCCGGCGGCGCCCCGCTCAGGGGCCCGCACGGTGCCCGGCTGCGCGGTGAAGGTCCACCTGGTGTACCCGGCGCCGGCCTGGCGGGAGCGGGGGTTGTCCGGCTGGTCGGTCAACGCGCGGGGGCCCTTGCTGTCCACCGTGGACGACTCGCCCGTGGACGGCGGGGTGGGCGTGCTGACCGGGTTCGTGACCGGCAGGGAGGCGCACAGGTACGCGGCGCTGCCCGCCGCCGAGCAGCGCGAGCAGGCGTTCGCCCAGGCCGCGCGGCTGTTCCCCGGGTTGCCCGAGCCGATCGGCTGCCACGTCACCGACTGGGTCCACGAGGAGTACAGCCGGGGCTGCTACGCGGCGCTGTTCGGGCCGGGGGACTGGTCCCGGCTCGGCCCGCGACTCGCGGTTCCCCACCAACGGGTGCACTGGGCCGGCACCGAGACGAGCACGGAGTTCTTCGGCCTGATGGAAGGCGCCATCCGATCGGGACACCGGGTGGCCGCGGAGATCAACGCGATGTACCGATGGAGGAACATCCATGACTGACAGCACGTCCATCGCCCCCCTTGCCGTACGGCAGGGATTCATGACCGAGCCCGAGCTGGGCGCCGGCAACTTCCTCGACCACGCTCTGGCGGCCAACCCGAACCGGGCGGTCCCGTTCGTCTACAGCCACCACAACGACCACCGCGGCCGGGTGGTGCTGCGCGGCCACAGCCTGGTCGACCTCGCGGCGCTGCGCGACCGGTACGCCAAGTGGTACTGGGCCAACGGAGTACGGCCCGGCGAGCCGGTGGGAATCGTGGTGGCGGAAGGGCTCGAACCGCTGCTCCACTTCCTGGCACTCACGGCGCTCGGCGCCATCCCGACGATGATCAACGACGCGATGCGCGCCGACGTCATGGTCCGCTACCTCGACCACGTGGGCGTCGTCGGCATCGTCGCCGACGACACGACCAGGCTGTTACTGGCCTACCGCAACGCCCCGCAGACCAGGCCCCGGTTCATCGCCCTGGCCGCGGAGGTACGGGCCTACGACGCCGAGTCCGGCCGGCTGCCGGACGAGTACCCCTACCGGCACGCTCCGGACGACATCGTGGCGTTGATCCACTCCTCCGGCACCACCGGCACCCCGAAGTCGACGACGCTCGGGCATCGCAGTTTCTGGGACGGCAAGCAGGCGCGGATGGTGCGCTTCCCCGCCGAGCCGTACGACCGGCTGATGTCGCTCATGCCGCACACCCACGCCGGCGGGCTCAGCTACTTCCTCACGGCGGTGCTGCTCGGACTGCCGACCGTGGTCATGGCGGACTGGCGGCGCACGGTCGTGGAGCCGGTGATGGAGGCCTTCCAGCCGACCATGGTGGCCTCGTTCCCGCGGACGTTCGTGGAGCTGGCCACCGGCGAGCTCCCGGTCAAGGCCGCGGCGAAGGTCCACTCCTGGTTCAACACCGGAGACAGCGCCCACTACGGGCACATCAGGCGGCTGGTCCAGCTCGGCGAGCGGCCCGCCGGGCTGATCAAGTCGTGGCTGCTCCCGGAGGGCGCCGCCGCCGGCGAACCGCTGCCCGGCTCCCAGTTCGTCGACGGGCTCGGCTCCTCGGAGATGGGGATGGCGCTCTTCGGCCAGGTGACCGCGCCGGAGACCCCGCGCGACGACCGGTGCGTGGGCAAGGCGCAGGACGCGGTGATCAAGGCCGCGGTGCTGGACGAGAACGGCGCGGAGCTGCCGGACGGGACCGTCGGCCTGCTGGCCGTGATCACACCCTCGCGCACGCCGGGCTACTGGAACGACCCGAGGCTGACCCGCAGCTTCGAGCTCAACGGCTACTGGCTGACCGGCGACGTGGCGCGCAGGGACAGCGAGGGCAACTTCTACCACCTCGACCGCACCGTGGATGTCATCGACACCGCGGCCGGGCCGGTCTACAGCCTGCCCATCGAGGAGATCCTCATCGCCGACTGCGCCGACCTCGTCCAGGACTGCTCGGTCGTCGGCGTGCCCGGCGCGGCGGGGGAGGGGCAGCGTCCGATCGCGGTGGTGCGGCCGCAGGCCGACGCCGCCGACGTCACCGCCGACGAGGTGCGGGAGAAGGCGAACAAGGCCCTCGCCGACGCCGGTCTGGCCACGCTCGCCGCGGTCGTCGTCGCGCGGACCGACGAGGACTATCCGCTCGGCCCCACCGGCAAGGTGCTCAAGCGCGAGCTCCGCACCCGCCACGCGGTGCTGTTCACCGGATGAACCATCAGATGAACGCCGCCCGCCACCCGTACACCTATGTGCGCCGTCCGCTCGTCGAGCCGGACTGGCGACGGCTGCCGGGCTGGCGCGGCGTCACCGACGCGCAGTGGCGCGATGCCCAGTGGCAGCGCGCCCACTGCGTGCAGCACGCCGGGCAGTTGCGCGTGGTGGTCGGCGACCTGCTCCAGGAGTCCTTCTACGCCGACCTGGCGGCCGACCGGGCCCGGTTCGCGACCATGTCCATGCTGATCACGCCCCAGCTGCTCAACGTGATGGCGCCGGACGCCGCGAGCGATCCGGCCGCCTTCACACGGGCGTTCCTGGCGGACCCGGTCCGCCGCTACCTGATGCCGGTCAGTTCCGACCGGCATCCGGTCTGGCCCAGCCATCCACGCGCGCGCCGCGACTCGCTGCACGAGGCCGAGATGTGGGTGGTGGAGGGGCTGACCCACCGCTATCCGACCAAGGTGCTGGCCGAGCTGCTGTCCACCTGCCCGCAGTACTGCGGCCACTGCACCCGGATGGACCTGGTCGGCACCTCGACCCCGCAGGTCGTCAAGGCCCGGCTCGCGCTCAAACCCGTGGACCGGCAGGAGCTGATGCTGGACTACCTCAAGCGCACACCCGGCGTACGCGACGTGGTGGTCTCCGGCGGCGACGTGGCCAATCTGCCATGGCCGCGGCTGGAGGCGTTCCTGGTGCGGCTGCTCGAACTGGAGTCCGTACGGGACATCCGCCTGGCCACCAAGGCGCTGATCGGCCTGCCCCAGCACTGGCTCCAGCCCGGCGTGGTCGAGGGGATGGGCCGGGTGGCCGCCATCGCCCGCGCCCGCGGGGTGAACCTGGCCATACACACCCACGCCAACCACGTGCGGTCGGTGACGCCACTGGTCGCCGAGGCGGCCCGGGCCATGCTCGACGCGGGTGTGCGGGACGTGCGCAACCAGGGCGTGCTCCTGCGCGGCGTGAACACGACCCCGGACGACCTGCTGGACCTGTGCTTCGCCCTGCAGGGCGAAGCCGGCATCCTGCCCTACTACTTCTACCTCTGCGACCTGATCCCCAACGCGGAGCACTGGCGGATCCCGGTCCACCAGGCGCAGCGGCTGCAGGAAGCCATCATGGGCTACCTCCCCGGCTACGCGACGCCGCGGCTCGTGTGCGACGTGCCCTACGTCGGCAAGCGCTGGGTGCACCAGGTGGCGGAGTACGACCGGGAACGCGGCATCTCGTACTGGAGCCAGAACCACGGGATCGGACTCCAGCCGGCCGACCAGGACCGCCGCTTCCCCTTCTACGACCCGATCGACACCTTGCCCGAGCCGGGCCGCCGCTGGTGGGCCGACGGAGAGGGACGACCATGACCCCGAGCACGCTGCGCCGCATGTGCTGGATCTTCCCCGATCGCGAGTCCACCCGGGGCACCGCGATGTGGCACCCCTTCTTCTGGGACCTCTACGCCGACGTGGCCGCCGAGCTCGGCCTCCGCTGGAGCAGGCATTCCCCCGACGCGGTGACGGTCGACGGCCTGGAGCCCGGCAAGCCGCGCGTCTACGTGGACGACGAACCCGTCACCCCGGAGGACACGCTCTTCATCACCGCGCTGTACTCGCTGCCCTACCAGTCCATGGACGTGTTCAACCAGTACGCGCTGTACGCCGTGCTGGAGCAGGCCGGCTTCTACCTGTCGTTCCCGCCGGGCCTGTCGCCCATCGCCAACGACAAGCTGGCCACGGTCCTCCTCCTGCACGATTCGCCCATTCCGCCGGTGCCCACGCTCCGCATCGGCACCGGCCGGGACACCAGCAAGCACCTGTACGAAGTGGCGCTGGAGAACCTCACCTACCCGGCGATCGTCAAGCCGTCCGGGTGGTGCGGCGGTGGCGGGGTGAATCTGGCCCGCGACGCCGAGGAGATCCGCGGCCTGGCCAGCCTCGCGCAGGGCGGCGACACCACGCTCGTGATCCAGCCCTACCTGGGCGACGGCACGGTCGACTACCGGGTCTACGTCGTCGACGGCGAGCCGTACGCCGTGATGAAGCGGATCCCCGAGCCCGGCTCGCCGGTGGCCAACGCCAGCCGGGGCGGCGCGATGGAGTTCCCGCCCGTCCCGCCCGAGCTGGCCGAGGCGACGGCCTACTTCTACGAGAAGCTGCCCATCCCCTTCTTCTGCGTCGACTTCCTGTTCGACGGCGAGCGGTACTGGTTCTCCGAGCTCGAACCCGACGGGGTGATCGCGCCGGACTACGGCGACCCCCACCGCACCCTCCAGCGCGAGGTCACCCGGGCCCGCTGGACGGCCTACCGCGACGCCCACACCCGCTGGCTGACCGAAAGTCAGGTGACGAAATGATCGAATCGTTCTCCCTGTCGCCCGAGGCGGCCGAGCCGCACCTGCGCGTCCCGCGGCGAGCCCTGGAGCGGCTCAGGAGCGTGCCCGCGCTCGCGCCGCGCTACGCCGCCTGCGAGAAGGTACTCACGCTGGAGGACCTCGCCGCGCTTCCCGCGCTGGTGAAGGACGACCTGAACGTGGCGCTGGCGCACCTGAGGCCCAAGGCCGAGCAGGGCGCCACCTGGCTCTTCCAGAGCGGCGGAAGCACCGGCGCGCCCAAGGTCGGCTACGCCCCCACCGGGTTCTACATGGCCGGCGTGTACGAGCAGTGGCGGCCGCTGGAGCCCGACGACGTCTTCGTCAACGCCTGGGGCGCCGGCCGCATGTGGGGCGCCCACTTCCTGGCCGCCGCCTTCGCCGACCTGTCCGGCTGCCGGGTCATCGCACTGGGTTCGGTGACGAAGGAGGAGTACGGCGACTGGCTGTCGTTCTTCGCCGCCCAGGAGGTGACCGCGATCGGCGGCACCCCCAGCGTGCTGCGGCTGTGGTTCGCGCACGCGCGGGCCGCCGGAGTGCGCCTGCCCGCGCTGCGCAAGGTGCTCTGGCTCGGGGAGGCGTGGCACCCCCAGCTCGACGAGGACATGGCCGAGGTGGCGCCGGACGCGCGCCGCTGGGGCATGTTCGGCAGCACGGAGACCTGGGTCGTCGGCACCAACACCCCCCAGTGCCCGGCGGACGTCTTCCACCCGCTCCCCGCGCAGCTCGTCCACGCGGACGCAGACGAGCTGCTGGACTTCACCACGCTCGACCCGGACATGCTCAACCCGGTGCTGCGCTACCGGACCGGCGACGCCGGCCGGTTCGTGACGTGCGAATGCGGCCGGGAGGACAGAGCGCTGCGGGTGCTGGGCCGCCGGGACTCGGTGGTGCAGGTACGCGGCCTGGGGCTGCACGTGGACGACATCGTCGCCCAGGCGGAGCGCGAGCCGGGCGTCACCCGGGCGCAGATCCTCATCACCGAGCGGCGGGGCCGGGTGTCCGCCGTGGACGTACTGCTGCTGACCGACCGGGACGCGCCGCCTGACCTGCCCGAACGGCTGCGCGGCGAGCTCATGGCCGCGACGTTCACGATCAGCACGGCCTTCCAGCACGACCCGCACGCCTTCCAGGTCAAGGTCGTGGACGCGCTGATCAGCAATGAGCGCACCGGCAAGACCGCCGGCTTCGTCGTACGGGAGGAGCCGTGAGGTTCCCGGGATCCCTGGGCAGGCAGTTCAACCTGTACTGGGGCGGCCAGACGGTGAGTCTGGTCGGGGACCGGGTCACGGTGTTCGTGGTCCCGACCTTGATGATCTTCGTGCTGCACGCCACCGCGCTTGAGGTGGGGATCGTGGCCATGGCCCAGTACCTCGGCATCCCGCTGCTGGGGCCGGTCGCCGGGGTGCTGGTCGACCGGTGGGACAAGCGCCTGACCATGCTGATGTGCGACGTCGTGCGGTTGGTGGCGGTGGCGGCCATACCCGTGACCTACTGGTTCGGGATGCTGTCGACGCCGGTGCTGTTCGTCTGCGTGGCGCTGATCAGCGGGGCGACGATCTTCTTCAATGTCGGCTACCTCGTCGCCGTGCCCACCACGGTGCCGGAGGACAAGCTGGTGCGGGCGTACTCGCGCCTTGAGGGCAGCAGCACGGTGTCCGAGGTGGCCGGGCCGTCGATCGCCGCGGGCCTCTACCACGTGTTCGGGGTGGCCGCGCTGCTCGTCGACGCGGCCAGCTACCTGGTCTCGGCGGCGTGCTTCCGCGCCATGCGGCCCTGGGGGACCAAGGCCGTCCAGCAGGGCTCCGTGTGGTCGCGGCTGGTGCTGGGGTTCCGGCTGAACTGGGCCGATCCGGTGCTGCGCCGGGTGGTCATCGCCGCCGTGACCCTGAACTCGGGCGGCCCGATCTTCGTCACGGTCCTGCCGGTGCTGGCATACCGGGGTCTGGGCATCTCGGTGGGCGTGTTCGGGGCGGCGATGTCGGCGGGGGCGGGCGGCGCGGTGCTCGGCGCGCTCGTCGCGCCCAAGATCAGCGACCGGCTGGGCCTCGGCCGGACCATGGCCTGGGGGCTGCTGCTGCACTGCCTGGTCGGGCTGGGCATCCTCGCCGCGCCGGCGCTGCCCGCCGCGCCCGTGATCGGCGTGACGTTCGGCTGCTACGGCTTCTTCATGTCGTGCATCAACGTCTGCAGCGCCCCGATCCGCCAGTCGCGGATGACGGCCGAGAACCAGGGCGTGATGCACGCGGCGTTCCGCACCGCGACCTGGGGTGTGATCCCGCTGGCCGCCCTCGCCGGGGGAACGGCGGTCACGCTGCTGACCGGTGACCTGGGCGTGCTCGACGCGGCCAGGGCGGTCATGGTCGGCGGCACGCTGCTGGCCGCGTTCTCGTTCCTGCCCGCGGTGGGGATCCAGCCGCTGCTGGACCGCGCCAAGCAGTTCGAGGGGAGCCCGGCATGATCGTGCTGATCACCGGTACGTCGTCCGGCATCGGCCTGGCGACCGCGGTCACCGCCGCCCAAGCCGGGTGCACCGTGGTGGCGACGATGCGTGACCCGGGCGGGGACGGCGCGCTGCGTGAGGCGGCGGACCGCGCCGGGGTCACGCTGGACGTCCGCCGTCTCGACGTCACCGACGCCGCGTCCATCGCCTCGTGCCTCCAGGGCGTGCGGGAGACGTACGGGCGGCTGGACGCGCTGGTCAACAACGCCGGGGTGTCCAACTTCGACCCGACGATGGAGATGTCCACCATGGAGGCCCTGCGGGCCAACCTGGAGGTGAACTTCTTCGGCGTCGTCGCCGTGAGCCGGGTGGCGATGCCGCTGCTGCGCGCCGCCGGTGGCCGCCTGCTGACCGTCGGCAGCGTGCACGGCGTCGTCGGCCAGCCGTTCAACGAGGCGTACGCGGCGGCGAAGGCTGCCGTCGAGGGGTTCATGGAGAGTCTGGCGCCGGTCGCGGCGGCGCACGGGGTGCGGGTCAGCGTGGTCGTGCCCGGCTTCGTCCCGGACACCGAGTTCGGGATTTTTCCCGGCATCAATCGGGAGACCATCCGGGCGGCCTCGGGGCCGTACGCGGGGACGTTCGGCGCCTACCTCGACTGGGTGGGCGGTGCGGGCTGGGAGGGCGCCGGCCAGTCCAAGTGGGAGGTGGCCGAGGTGGTGGTGCGCGCGTTGAGCGAGGACGAGCCGCCGTTCCGCGTCCCCACCAGCGCCTGGGTGACCGAGTACCTGGCGGGCAAGCTCGCCGACCCGGACGGCTCGGCCGTCCAGGCCCTGGCCAGGACCTGGATCGGAGCCGCGGTATGAACACCGAGGACCCGGCCTGCCGCTCGCTCGGCATCGCGCTGGAGGAGGTGGCCACCGGCAGGGCGCGGCTGCGGATGCGGATCACCGAGGAGATGGTGAACGGTCACGGCATCGCCCACGGCGGCTACCTGTTCCTGCTGGCCGACGCCGCGTTCGCCTATGCCTGCAACACCTACGGCCACGTCACGCTGGCGCACAGCGCTCAGGTGACGTTCCTGCGCCCGGCCGCGGCCGGCGACGAGCTGGTGGCCGAGGCCACGGAGCGCGTCAGGTACGGCAGGAACGGCGTCTACGACGTGACCGTGCGCCGCCCGGCCGGTGAGATCGTCGCGGAGTTCCGCGGCCAGAGCGTGATGGTCTCCGGCCGGCCCAATGGGTCCACCAGCGAAGGGAAGCATTCATGAACGAGAAGCGGAGGACCGGGCGCTGGATCGATCACTGGGAGCCGGAGGACCCCGGCTTCTGGGCGGCCACCGGGCGCCGCGTCGCCACCAGGAACCTGGTCTTCTCCATCTTCGTGGAGCATCTCGGCTTCGCGATCTGGCTGCTCTGGAGCGCGATCGTCGTCCTGCTCCCCAAAGCGGGGTTCGCCTTCACCGTCGACCAGCTCTTCTGGCTGGTGGCGGTGCCGAACCTGGTGGGGTCCACGCTGCGGCTGCCGTACACGTTCGCGGTCTCGGCCTTCGGCGGGCGTAACTGGAACGTGGCCAGCGCGCTGCTGCTCCTGGCACCGGTGGGGCTGCTCGCCTGGCTGGTCACGGACACGGCGCATCCTTACTGGATGTTCCTGATCGCCGCGGCGGCGGCCGGGGTCGGCGGCGGGAACTTCGCCTCCTCCATGGCCAACGTCTCCTACTTCTATCCCGAGCGGCGCAAGGGGTTCGCGCTGGGCGTGAACGCGGCCGGCGGCAACCTCGGGGTGGCCGTCGTGCAGTTGCTGATCCCGCTCGTGGCGACGGCCGGCCTGGTGTACGCCGGGCTGGTGTGGGTGGTGCCGATCGTGGCCGCCGCACTGTGCGCGTACTTCTTCATGGACAACCTGGCCGTGGCGAAGACGGACTTCGGCACCCAGGGGAAGGCGTTCCTGCGTACGCACACCTGGGTCATGTCCTTCCTCTACATCGGCACCTTCGGCTCCTTCATCGGCTACTCGGCGGCGTTCCCGCTGGTCGTGAAGGCGACGTTCGCCGAGTCCGCGTCGCCGTACTTCGCCTTCCTCGGTCCCCTGGTCGGCTCGCTGTCGCGGCCGGTCGGCGGGTGGCTGGCCGACAGGTACGGCGGGGCCAGGGTCACCGCGTGGTCCTTCATGGCCATGGCGGCAGGGGTCGTCGGCGCGCTCGCCGGGCTCAGGCAGCACGGGTTCCCCCTGTTCCTGGGCTCGTTCATGCTGCTGTTCACCGCTTCGGGGATCGGCAACGGGTCCACGTACCGGATGATTCCGGCGATCTTCACGGCCCAGGCGGAGCACGGCGAGCCTGACGCCCGGCTGCGCGCCAGGCGGGAGGCCGCGGCGGCCATCGGCATCGCCTCGTCGATCGGCGCGTTCGGCGGGTTCCTCATCCCGCGCGGGTTCGCCATGTCGCTCGGGCAGACCGGGTCCATCGACCTGGCGTTGTACGTGTTCATCGGCGGCTACGCCGTGTTCCTGGCGACCAACTGGTGGTTCTACCGCCGCCGGGTGCTGGCCCGGGTGCCCAATCTGGCCCACAGCCGAATCTAGGAGCGACACATGCCCGCGAAATCCCTGCGTGACCTGATCGCGTTCGCCCGTCGCCACTCGCCCTTCTATGCGGAGGCGTACCGCGACCTGCCCGACGGCGTCAGCGACCTCACCCGGCTGCCGATCGTCGACCAGAAGGCGTTCTGGGCCGCGAACGTCTATCCGGACAACCGGCTGCTGACCGGACCGCTGACCGACGCCGGCGTGTACACCTCCGGCGGCACCACCGGCGCGCCGAAGTTCTCCCCGTGGACCCGCACGGAGCACGCCGACTCGGTGACCGCGTTCGGCGCGGGCATGGTCCGGGCCGGGCTGAAGCCGGGGCACCGGGTGGCGAACCTGTTCTCGGCCGGTGAGATGTACGGCGGTTTCCTCTACATCGAACACTCCCTGCACAACGCCCCGGTGGAGAACGTCCGGCTGCCCATCGCCTGCCACGCCTCGGACGACTCCGTCGCCGACCTGATCGCCTACTTCGGCGTCGACGTGCTGGCGGGCCCGCCGATGAAGCTGGCGAGCGTGGCCGCGGCGGTGACCGCCCGTGGGCAGGTGGCCGACACGGTGGAGCTGCTGCTGTTCGCCGGCGACCTGCTCTTCGACGACCTGCGCCCCCAACTGGCCAAGGCGTTCCCCGGGGCCGGGATCGCCTCGCTCGGCTACGCCTCGGTGGACGCCGGGCTGGTCGGCGGCCCGGTGCCGGGCGACGACGTGCGGGTGCACGAGGCGTTCGCCGACCGGACCCTGGTGGAGCTGATCGACGACACGACCGGTGAACCGATCACCGTGCCCGGCGTACGGGGCCGGGTGGTCGTCACCAACCTGTTCAGGACGCTGATGCCGATCATCCGCTACCCGGTCGGCGACCTGGCGGAGTGGACCGACGCGGACTGCCGGGGGTTCCGGCTGGTCGGCCGGTCGGACGAGGGCGCCAGGGTGGAGACGGTGGCGATGTCGACGGAGGCCATCCGCGCGGTCCTCGTCGCGGCGGACCCGGACCGGGCCATGTCGGGGATGCAGATGGTGCAGCGCCGCTGGAACAGCAAGGACGGCCTGCTGCTCCGGCTGGCCTGCGTCGAGGAGCCGCCGCCTGAGCTGACCCAGCGGCTCATCGACGCCGTGTACGCGGCCAAGACGCTGTACCCCCAGAGCGTGGAGGAAGGGCTCGTCCATCCGCTGGCGATCGAATGGGTGCGGCCGTCGGAGCTGGTGCTGCATCCTCGTACCGGGAAGGTGCTGCAGGTGGTGGACGAACGGCCCCACTCCTGACGGACCTGGGCGGGAAACACTTGCGGAGATGCCGGACACCTAGTGAGGTGTTCCGGCATTCTTCGGTAAGGAGACACCTGTGCAGGATCCACGCGTGCCCCCCGACACGCGAGATCGTTTCGAGCGGCTCTATCTCGATTGCTATCCGGCCGTACATCGCTACGCGCTGCGCCGTACCGATTCGGCCGACGACGTCGCCGACGTGATCGCGGAGACCTTCCTCGCCGCATGGCGGCGGCTGGACGACGTTCCCGACGGGGACGCCACCGTGCTGTGGCTGTACGGCGCGGCACGCCGAGTCCTGGCCAATCACCGGCGCGGGGAGTCGCGCAGGAGCGCCCTGGCCTCGCGGCTCCGCGGTGAACTGGCCATCAGCCAGGACGAGGCGCCCGCCGATCCGCGGACCGAGGCCGTACGCACCGCCTTCGCCGCCCTGGACCAGGCCGACCGCGAGGTGCTCGCGCTGGCCTGCTGGGAGGGGCTGACCGGCCCGCAGATCGCCACGGTACTGGGCTGCAGCAGCACCGCCGCCCGGCTCCGGCTGTATCGGGCCCGTAAACGACTGGCCCGGCTGATCGACACGACGGACGAGGTCACTGTGATGACCGCGCTGAGAGGAGAGGCACGATGAACAAGCTCGACCGTATGGTGTCCGCCATCGATCCGGCCGCGGCCTGCACCGAGCCTGCCATGAGCCAGGGCGTCCATGACCTCCTCGCGGAGATCGTGGCCACCCCGCCCGCGCTGCGACGCGGCCGTTCACCGTGGCGTCGGCCCCTGCTGGCGGGGGTGGCGGTCGCGGGCCTCGCGGCGGCCGCGGTGGTGGCCGCGCCGATGGTCTCAGGGCCGTCGAACGCGGCGTACGCGGTCACGGAGAACTCCGACGGCACCATTCAGGTGACGGTCAAGGAGCTGCGGGACCCCGACGGACTGGAGGCCAAGCTCAAGGCCGTGGGAATCCCCGCCGACGTGACGTTCACCGAGGCGGGCAAGCAATGTGCCCGTGGCCGTTTCGTCGGCGCGGACCTGGCCTACGACCCACCGAACACCCAGAACATGACCGAACAGCAGCGCAAGGAGTTCGACAAGCCGGACAACTGGCGCTCCCGAGACGTCGCCGTGTCGATCAACCAGGACACCTTCGTGATCTCCCCGCGTTACATGCGGCCATCAGAGACGCTGGTCCTGGAGTTCCGACCGGGTAACTACCCGGGGATGCGCTGGGTGTTCCTCCCCTATCTGGCCAAGGCCGGTAGCCCAGTCGCGCCTTGCCGGCCCGTGAAGGCGGACTCCGACGAAGGGATGGTCAAGGAGCAGGCCAGAAACTGATCACCAGCCGCTGGGGTCCGGCGGGTATGTGGGGGGCGCCCGCCGGCTCTGGTGGCGAACTTTTCGCCTGCGGTCGGCATCAGAGAGGGGGATAACAACTCCTGTTACAAGAAATGGGGCGACGGGGATGCAGATGACTCGACTGATGGCGGCGGCGCTGGCGGCCACGAGCGCGGCGCTGGTGATCGCGAGCCCGGCGGGAGCCACCGCCGCCAAGCCGGGCACCTTCGGCCCGTACGGTTACGGCGGCGTCAAGCTGGGGATGACCGCCAAGCAGGCCAAAGCCACCGGCAAGGTTGTGCTCAAGATGTCCGGCTACTGCGCTGGCTGGGACTACAAGGCCCACCCCAACCCCAAGGACGAGATCGGGCTTTACATCTCCAAGAAGCGCGGCGTCGCCGTCATCTTCGGGTGGGGCGGGGTGCGTACCCCCAAGGGCGTCGGCGTCGGCTCCACTCTCAGCCAGGTCAAGAAGGCCTACCCGAGCGTCAAGGAGCAGGAGAGCGGCTGGTACGCCACCGTGCCGGGCAACCCCAAGGCGTACTACTACTTCGGCGTCAACCAGCGGAACAAGGTCGAGCAGTTCGCCCTCGGCCTCAAGACCCAGGACTGCGTGAACTAGCGGCAAGCATGCCGTCGAGGAGGACGTCGAGCGCCCACTCGGCTCGGTCGGGGCCCTCGCCGGACACGAGGTCGTCGCCGAGCCGGGCGAGGTGGGGAAAGCGCGCCGCGTCCACGGTGGCGACCTGCGCGGCCAGGGCCGTCAGGTCATCGGCCTTCCGGGTGGCCGACTTCTGACTGGTCTGCTCGACGGCGATCGCGGTGGGATAGAGCAACAGCAGGTCCAGGCCCCACGCCGCCGCCCGGTCCGGCACGCCGCCCTCGTTGAGCAGGCCCGCGATCGCGTCGCCCAAGGCCAGGTAGTTGGGGCCGCTGGGCTGCGTGGACAGGGCCATCCGGGCGATCTCCGGATGAGCGAACAGGACGTCGCGGTAGCTGGTCAGCAGAGCCTTCAACCGCTCCCGCCACGGACCGGCTCCGGGCGGGGCCGCCGTGACCGGCGCCAGCAGCGCGTCGAGGATCTGCGCGTGCAGATCCTCGGTGTCGCGGACATAGACGTACAGCGAGGCCGGCCCGGTGTCCAGCGCCGTGGCGATGCGCCGCATCGTCACCTTGCCCAGACCCTCGTCACGCAGGATCATCAGTGCGGCGTCGATGATCCCCTGCCTGGTCAGCGCGGGTTTCGCCGGACGCTCCCGGCGGCTGACGGGTGCCCGGGCAGGGTCGCTGGAAATCATGCGGGCAACCTAGCACGAACATGTTCGTGACGCTTTCGCCTGCGCCCTGTAGGTTCGAGACATGAGCGCGGACGACCGGCGGCCTCCGCTTTTCGAGGTTCTCCCGGACCAGGACGAGCGGCCTGAGCCGATCACTATGCACACCTCGGACGGCACCCTGAGCGTGGCGGCCGACCTCACCGCCGAGGAGTTCGAGATCCTCGACGAACTCAGGCGGGCGGCGGCCAAGAAGCAAAGATGAGGCTTTGGCGTGAGTTGTACGATGCTGGGGTGATTCTTGAGGGCGAGGAGGCATGACGGTCCCCGGGTACACGGCGGAGCCGCAGGGAATCTTCCGGTACGGGAAGGCCTCCGCCGAGGAGGCCGAGCGCGTCCGGGGCATCCTGCACGACGTGCGTGAGGCGTTCGTGGCGGCGGGGCGGCCGATGGGGCATGACCAGTACGGCGCCCAGATGGAGAAGGACTTCCCCAGCATGCGCGACGGCATCATCAACGCCTTCAACGACTACATCGACCAGTTGGAAGGCGTCGGCGACGGGATGGGCGCGACGGCCGTCAACTACCGGGCAGCAGAGCATCCCAGGACCTGACGGGCGGTGCTGCTCGACGGGGACATACCCGGCTGGATGCGGCCGTGGATCGGCTGGGCCGTCGGCATGGACTGGCCGCAGGGCGATGAGGCCAAGCTGTTCACGCTGGCCGACGTGCTGGCCGCCGCGGCCTACCGAGTCGCGGATGCCATCGGCCTTCCCATTCCCGATCGGGACACCTGGGACGGCGAGGCGCTCCAGACCTTCGTCAGCCACGCCATGCCCAGGGTCAGCGGCAGCGAGGCCGACCTGCTGAACCGCCTCGCTCGAACGGCGGTGGCGCTGAACGACCTCGGCGTGCAGATCCAGTACACCAAGCGGCTGATCAAGCTGTCGATCGGGTTCCTGATCTTCCAGCTGTGGACACTGGTGCCGGTCATCCTGAACCCGGCCACGGCCAGCGCCGGGATGGCGGCCGTGGGACTGCGCGCCCGCTTCACCAAGGTGATCATCAGGCAGCTGGCCAGGCGGCTGCTGTTCAACATCGCGCTGTTCGGCGGCCTGATGCTCGCGATGGACCTGGGCGTGCAGGCCGGCCAGAGCCGGCGCGACAGGATCGACTGGGGTCAGGCGCTGACCTCGCTGGGCACCGGCGCGCTGAACGGTGTGTTCCTGACCGGCGCGACGTGGCTGGCGCCGCCGCGGTCGCTGCTGGGCTTCATGCTCGCCTCCGGCGCGGCGGGCGGTCTGACCGACGCGACCACGCAGGCGTTCGACGGGCAACCGTTCGATTGGGAACGCCTGCTCAAGGGCTTCACCTCGGGTGCCGTCGGCGCCGCGGACGCGCACTGGGCCGGCTGGAACCCGCACTTCGGCAGGGCAAGCGGCGACGGCTCACCGCACCCCGAACCTGACGGAGGCCCCGACCCGCGAAGCCCTGATCCCGAGCCCTTTCACACGGGCAGGCGGGACGCGACCGACCTGGCCGGGTTGCGTCACGGGGCCGACTCGGCTCACGACCCGGTGCTCCGCCCTGGAGAGGCAGCCGCGCAGCGTCAGCAGTTCCTCGTTCGCCACCTCCGGGAGGAGACCTGGTCCGGCCTGTGGTTCCGCAACCCGGAAAGCGCTGACATGAGCGTCACGGGCGACATGCGACGCCGTCCGCCCCTGCCCGGCCACGTGGACGTGGGCATCCGCGCCACCTCGGACGGCTTCCTGGTCGGCGGCTTCCGCCGGCTGCCCGCCGACCTGCCGCCCGCCATGCGCGACCTCGTACCGGGCCGCGACATCCGCGTCGACACCGCCGACCTGGCCGGTGTGCTGCGCGAGGACCCGCGGCTGGTGGCCCAGCCGGACGCCGTGCTGCGGGTGTTCGGGCCGCACGCCCGCCATGACGCCGTGTTACTGCAGGACCTGGCCGATCGTACGGGCCGGGTCGTGCTCGCCGCCGACAACGGCATGCCGTTCGGCTCCGCGCAGGGATATCGCGGCTCGCTGGACGGCCACTGGCAGCGCTTCGAGCCCGCTGTCGGCGACGCACCGCACTCAGAGCCCCGCAGTCGCATCGACAGCATGCTCAACTGGGGCCAGACCCGGGCGGCGGGCAACCCGCCGCAATCCCAGTACCACTTCAGCAAGTTGGCCGCCCAAGGGACGAAGGGCGGACGGGAGCCCGCCGGGGTCGACAGCGCCAGGGTCACGCTCGCCGACGGCTCGCACGCCATGCTGGCCGATTTCCCCACCAAGAAGGCCAGGGACGCCAAGGTGCTGGTCGCCCAGCTCGGCGATGAGCTCGGACTCAAGATGCCCTCGGTGCATCCAGTTCGAGACACGGGGCTGTTGCTCGAATGGGTGTACGGCGATCCGAACCACATGAGCTGGAGCGGCCAGGAGTGGAACCTGCCCCGCAGCGCGGTCACTGGCGAGGGCGTCCTGGCCGGCCTGCTCGGCGCCCTGTTCAGGGACGATCCCCTCTTGCTCGACGCGCTGTCCGGCGAGGCGGCCCTCATGCCCAAGCCCCATTTGGCCAAGCTGATGAGCCGGCTGTTCTTCCGCGAGATGGGCACCCACCCGGAGGGATGGGCGGCCAACCCGCTCTCGCCGAAGGACGTCGCCAGGGTCCGGATCATCGTGAGGGACCTCAAGTTCGACTTCGCCCGCATGGGCATGGCGGAGTCGCACCAGAGGATCACCGACTCCCTGCGGATGATCGCGGAGAACGCGGTCGGCGTCGACTCCATCTTCGATGCCCGTCTCGACGAGACTCTGCCTGAGATCACCACGCAGTGGCTCAACGACCAGGCCGAGCAGCTCGCCGACCTGGCCGCCGACCTCAGGGACACCACCCCGCCGGGCGCGGGACGCCCTCTCGTGGATCCCGTACAGCGGCTGGTGGACAACCTCGACGACATCGTGGCCTCGCGTGAGTCCGACCTGGGGCGCGTCGTCACGTTCGGCGACGGATCGCAGGCGCTTGCGCTGACCGGTTACCACGCCAGTGACGCGTTGGCTGGGGCGCTGGCCCGGCGCGCGCTCGGATTGGACGGCCCGGCGGTGCACCAGGCCTCCGACGGCACCGTCTACCAGACGTACGGTAGCGAACGGCTCCGCGCCGCCCTCGCCACCGGCGTCCGCGAGACCACCATGGTGTCGTTGACGGGGGCCGTCGCGGAGGTGGTGACGTTCAACGACGGAACCACGGCGCTGCGCCACGAGTTCGAGTTCGTCGCCGGGGCGGACAAGTTCGAGGCATCCGCTCATGCGGCGCACGCCGTCAGGGACGGTGTGCAGGGCCACTACCGGGCCTCGCCCACCGTCGTGTACGAGCACCGCATCAACCCGTGGCACTGGAGCGACGAGGAGCGCGCCGTTCCGGCGTCGCTCCGGCACGAACTGGACAAGCGCGCGCTGTACGCCTCGCTCATCCAGGACGGCGCGTCAACGCTGCGGTCGGAGAACCCGCGGATGGAGCACGTCGGAGGGGTGGACAAGCCGCTGCTCACGGAGGCCGACAGCGACGCGCTGCGCGCCAGGTACGAGGCGCTGCGGCCGGAGTTCGAGAGGTACGGCCTCATGAACGCCTACTATGACCACCTCGACGTGATCGACAGCGTGGGCCTGCACGCCCCGCTCGATCTCGGCCCGCTGCACGACCCCTCCCCGCTGGTCCCCGACTTCAGGGAGACGCCGTGGCGGCCGCCCGGCAACCAGGTGCCGGCGCTGCCGCACCTGCTCGAAGGCGTCAACCTGCGCCAGGTGAACGAACTGGCCGTCGGGCGCGCGGACGACCCCTCGCTCGTTCCCTGGGCCGAGACGACCCTCGACCGGGCGGACGCCGAACTCGCCGCCAAGCCGACCACGTCGGGCCACGTCTCCGCCCGCGTCCCCAATGACTGGTTGCCGAGCGCTGTCCGGCCCGGCGACGAGGTCGTCTTCCACGGGATCCTGGACGGCGTCGACGACCCCGGGAAGTTGACCGACCTGCCCGACAGCGTCCGGCTGACGATCAGGGCGAGCGAGTACGCCGAGGTGGGGGACCTGTCGGGCAAGCCCGCCCACGCGCTGTTCAGATCCGGGGTCAGGCTGAAGGTGCTGGCCGTGCAGGAGTCGTACGGCGAGCGGCACGTGTTCGCCATCCAGGTGCCGCAGGGCCAAAGCGCCGACTCGATGCCGCTGCGGGTGCCGCGGATGAAGCCCCCGCTCACCCCCGAGCTGGCCCATCACCTCGACGAGCACGTCAAGGAGACGGACGCGGGTGTCTGGCTGCGTGACCTCAACCACCCACACGACATGATCTTGGCCGACACCGCACTCAAGGTGCAGCGCATCGACGGCGCCCTCTACGTGGACGGGCACGGCTCGAAAAGGGGCAACTCGATCGGCGGCCAGGACCTGGACGCGAAGCAGATGGCGGCTCTCCTTCTGAACATCTCGAAGCTGAAGCCGGACGACGTCATCCTGCTGGCCAACTGTCACATCGGAACCGGCCAGCATCCCGCGACCGTCGCCAAACTCACCGGCCATGTCGTCATCGCCGCCGATTCGGCGATCCAGGTCACGCCAGAAGGCCACATGCGCGCGGTCTCCGACGAGTTCGGCCATCTGGGTGGCCGCGGCCAGTTGCGCATCTACCTGCCGAGCGACCCCGTCTCCGGCGCGGCGTACAACAAGGTCACGGCCTGGTTCCAGGCGCCACCCTGACGGCCTGTGAGGGCCGACGAACGCCCCGCGGCGCCTGTCCAGGCGCGGCGGGGCGTCCCGGTGGTCACTTGACCTGGTAGGCCCTGGTGACGGTCTCGGCGAAGCCGTTGCCGCCGGTGTCGGTGGCCTTGACGCGCAGCGAGGCGAACTTGCCGCGCGCACTGATCGGGTGCCAGGTCTCGGCTGACCAGGAGCCCTGGGCCGATGGGTGCACCAGCATGGGCAGCCAGGTACGGCCGTCGTCGTAGGAGATCTCCACGGTGAGCGTCCGCAGCTTCAGCGCGGGCGAGCCGTCCTGACGCTGGACGCGCAGCGGGATCCGCATGAGACCCGCCGCGGCCCGGTTGCGGTCGTCCAGCTCCGGATTGATCTTGACGGCCAGCAGCGGCAGCACCTGCCGCCGGCCCGGCTCGGGCGTCTTCGACCTGAACCGCCACTCGGCGCTGACCCGGGTGGACACCTTGGTCTGGGCCGGCACACGGTCGGCCGTCATGGTGAACCGGTACTCGCTCTCCTTCTTCTCCGCGGGCACCTCGATCGTGCCGGGCAGATAGTCGGCGGCGTAGATCTCCTTGCCGTCCCGGTAGAGCCTGGCCTGCGGGGCGACGTACTCGCCGTAGGAGATGCGATCGGGTGTGCCGTCCTCGAACAGGGCGGCCGCGAACTGCAGCAGGTTCTCCTCCCGCCAGGTGTAGTCGCCGCCGGGGTTGAGCGCCGCCGCGAAGACGCCGGTGTTCCACCGGTCGTCGGTCTTCTGGCCGGCGCGGTAGACGGTGGTCTTGCCGAAGAAGAACTGGTCGGTGTCGTTCCAGCCGTCCGGTGGGGTCCGGTACTGGATGAAGGACGGGTACCAGCCGGTGTCGCCGGGGGTGTAGTACTCCGTCCGGTGGAACGGGAGCGCGAACCGCGACACCTGGCCGTACGGCATCCAGGCCAGCTCCGTCCCGTACAGCACGGGCAGGGCGAAGTGCTCGCCGAACTTGACGTCGTTCTGCGTGGCATAGGTGGAGCTGACTTCGGCGAGGTCACGGCGGCGCGGGCGGTAGCCGGGGTCGGCGGGGATGCGCGGCTCGGCCTTCATCAGGTGATAGAAGTACGGGCTGTCGTCGTAGCTCCCGTCGGCCTTCGGCTTGGCCCACTGGGTCCAGCGGTAGAACGCGAACTTCTTGCTCGCCGTACGGGTCGTCGGGATGGCCTTGATGCCCTCGACGCGATCCGCGCCCCACATGCCTCCCAGGTCCACGTCCACGCCGAGCGGCTGACCGCTGTCGATGAGCTGGAGCATGCCGAGCATGCCGACGGCCAGCCGGGCGGTCGGTTCCTCCGTGCGTACGTCCACCGCCTTGGCCTTGCGGGCGTCGGCGGTGACGGTACGGTCGGCGTCGAGGGTGAACTCCGGGTCGGAGGCCATCACCAGGGTGCCGTCATGGTCGGCCATGAGGCTGACGACGGTGAAACGGTGGCCCTTCTCCAGCTTGAGGTCCAGCGCGCCGCCGGAGATGTCGTAGTTGCGCTGCTCCTCGGTGTCGAGGTCGATCAGCCCGGCGAAGGCGGCCTGGGCGGGCTGCCCGTCCGTGCCGGTGAAGCGCAGCTTGAGCCCGCGCTTCTCCGGCTCGACCCGCATGCCGATGCCGGTGCGTACGGAGACGTCGGCGTTCTTGGCGATGACCGTGCCGCTGAACAGGCCGGTCGGGCCCGGCACGGCGGTCACCTTGACCTGGGCGGTGCCGTTCGCGGGCACCTCCAGGGTGGTGGCGCCGAGTTTGAACGGCGTCACCGTCGCGCCCTTGCCGTCCTTGGCGATCACACTCAGGTCCAGCCGGACGGCGGCGGCGCCGTCGTTGCGGTAGGTGAGCGTCTGCTCCTTGGGCGCGGGGCTGGGCAGCTCGATGTCGCCCATGCTCAGCGCGGCGGGCTCGGTCGTGACCTGCTGGGTGATGGCGCGGGCGACGTCCACGCGGCCGGAGCCCTGGACGTAGGCGCCCAGCTCGTCGCCCGGCGCGGTGGAGGCCATCAGCGCGGCCTTGATCTGGCCGGCCTTCCAGTCGGGGTGCTGCCCGGCGACGATCGCGGCCGCGCCGGCCACGTGTGGCGTCGCCATGGACGTGCCGCTCAGCGTCGTGTAGGAGTCGTCGACCGGGGAGCCGGCGGAGGTGCCCGCGGCTCGCGCGGCGACGATGCCCACGCCGGGCGCGATCAGGTCGGGCTTGACCGCGGCGTCACTCGCGCGCGGGCCCGTGCTGCTGAACTGCGCGACCGTGTCGTCGTCGCGGAAGGAGGCGCCGACCGACAGCGCGCGGTCCGCGGTGCTCGGCGAGCCGACCGTCTGCGGGCCGTCGTTGCCCGACGCGATCACGAACAGCGTGCCGTACTTCTCCGACAGGCTGTTGACGGCCTGTTCCACCGGGTCGTCTCCGGGGGTGTCGGCCTCCCCGAGACTGAGGTTGGCGACGCGGGCGCCGTTCTCCGCCGCCCAGGTCATGGCCTCGATGATGCCCGAGTCCGGGCAGTCCCCGCTCTGCAGGCAGACCTTGCCGATCAGCAGCCGGGCGCCGGGGGCGACGCCCTTGTACCGGCCGCCCGAGGCGGCGCCGGATCCGGCGATCGTCGACGCGACGTGGGTGCCGTGGCCGTTGAGGTCGCGGACGTCAGGCTCGGAGGTGAAGTTCTGGGTCTTGGCGACCAGCCCCTTGAGGTCGGGATGGTCCGGGTCGTAGCCGGTGTCGATCACCGCGACCGTGACGTCCTTGCCGGTCTGACCGGCCTCCCAGGCCTTGGGCGCGCCGATGTGCGGGACGCTGACGTCGAGGGACAGCTTGGCCTTGCCGTCCAGCCAGATCTTCGCGGGCGCGGCGGCCGCTCTGGCCTGCCCGGTCAGGGACTTCCAGAGCGTGCCGGCGGCGGCGCGGGGCTCGCTCTGGGCGATCCCGTTGATCGCGGGCAGCGGGCGCCCGCCCGCGACACGCAGCGTGGCGGCGGCAGTTTGGTCCGGGTACGTCACGATCAGCGGGAGCGCCGAGCTGGCGGCGTCGTCGTAGCCGAGGGCGGCGAGCCGGGTGACGTTGAACAGCCGGGGGTCCAGCCGTCCGGCGGCCAGCAGGGGCATCGCGTCGACGGGGACGATGCTGAGCCCGTCCTTGGCCCGGCGATGCACGAAGGTGATCTTCTCCCTGCCGGGGCCGGGCTGGACGTCGAACTGGGTCTGCTTGTCGGGGAGCGGGCGGAGGGCGACCTTGTCCCCGGTGATGAGGGTGATGGTCTTGGGCTGCTCAACTGGGGTGGAGGACTGGGCCGAGGGAGCGGGAGTGGGTGCTGCCTGGGCCGGAGTGGCGGCCGCTAACAGGGCCGTTATCGCGACGCCCAGGAGGGCGGTTCTCTGAAGCACAACCGCTTTCTAGTTGTTTGTGACTTTTGGCGACAAGGTGATTGGTGTGGCCTATTGCGGCAACTGCCGGAAGTGGCCACGATCATAGGCATGCTTGAGGACGGCCGGGCGCTGGAGGTCGTGGGAGTCAGCGCGTTCGACGAGCGGGTCTACCGCGGGGTGCTGGCCTGCCCCGGCATCACGGTGCAGGAGCTCGTCATGAGGAGCGGGGAGAGCGCGGCCCGCATCCAGACGTCGCTGAGCAGGCTCCGCGCGAAGGGCCTCGTCAGCCGCCTGTGGGGGCGCTCGCCTCGGTGGACGGTGACGAACCCGGGAACCTCGATCCGCTCCCTGGTACGCAACCTGCAGAGCGAGCTGGACCGGCTCACCGACACGGCCGACGAACTGGAGGCGGCCTTCCGTACCGTCGGCCAGGACTCGGAGGAGGGCGGGCAGTTCGAGGTCCTTGCGGGCCCGGAGGAGCAGGCCCGGTGGTATGTCCGGCTGCAGCAGGAGGCCAAGGAGGAGGTGCTGACCTTCGACCGGCCCCCGTACGTGCTGGACTACCACAACCCGCTGCAGACCGGCCTGCTGCGCAGCGGCGTCCGCTACCGGACCATCTACGTGCCGGAGGCGTTCGATCACGCGGGGGCGCTCGACGAGGTGGGCAGCCTGATCAAGGCGGGCGAGGAGGCGCGGGTCCTGCCCCGGCTGCCGTTCAAGATGGCGATCGTCGACCGGTGGCGCGCGGTCATGCCGCTGCACATGGACCCGCCGCTGACGCGCGGCGTGCTGATCAGCGGATCGACCATGGTGGTTGCGCTGGTGGAGCTGTTCGAGCGCCTGTGGCGGGAGGCGTTGCCGGTGCGCCCCGAGCTGTGGCAGGAGCCGTCCCCGGCCTCGGAACCCGCCGACGAGGAGCTGGACCTGACGGAGCTCGGCCCCGAGGATCGCCGGCTCCTGACGCTGCTCGCGGCCGGGCTCAAGGACGACGCGATCGCCCGCCAGCTCGGCACCAGCCCGCGCAGTCTCCGCCGCCGCCTGCGTCACCTCCTGGACCAGTTGAACGCCGAGACCCGCTTCCAGGCCGGCGCCCAGGCCAGCCGCCGCGGCCTCGTATAGGCCGAAAAAGAGAAACTCTCAGTAGTCGAACCGCTACGATGCGGCGTGAACGGGGGAGACTCCGAAGCCTGAGTAGGACGCGCCGCTGCCTGAAGCAGTGGCCACTTTCCCGTGCGGCCCCGCGATCTGGGGAGCGGGGCCGCCTTCTTATTGCTCCACGCCGTTCACGAACACCTTCCGCAGGGTCAGGTCGTCGGTGAACGTGATCATGTTCGGGCCGGTGACGTTCGTGAACACGCAGCGCTCCAAGCGCACCCCGGCCAGGTGGTCGGTCTCCAGGCCGACCAGATTGAGCACGGCGTCGGCGCCGTCGAGCCTGGTCCGCTCCATGCGGATGTCACGTACGGACACCGGCTCCGTGCCCTGCTCGTTGCTCTGGTAGGCCATGTTGACGAACATCACCTCGCGGTCCACGTTCTGGCCGGTGAAGTCGCGTACGTAGACGCCTTCGACATAGGCGCCGCGCTTCTTGCTGGCCTTGATGTAGACGGGATACTTCACCGGGTAGTTGCCGGGGAAGTCCGGCGAGTTGATCACGCACCGCTCCGCGAAGACATTCCGCACGCCGCCCGACATCTCGCTGCCGACGGTGACGCCGCCCCAGCGGCCGGAGAAGGAGCAGTCCTGGACGACGATGTTCTCGCTGGGCACGCCCACCCTGCGGCCGTCGGCGTCACGTCCCGACTTGACCGCCACGCAGTCGTCGTTGGTGTTGAAGCGGCAGTTGTGGATGTGTACGTACGAGGACGCCTCGGGGTCGCAGCCGTCGGTGTTGTACAGCGTGCTGACGACGGTGATGCCGCGCACGGTGACGTTCGTGGACAGGACCGGGTTCACGGTCCACATGGCCGGTTCGAGGATCGTGAGGTCGCTGACCAGGATGTTCTGACATTTCACGAACTGGACCATGGCGGGGCGCAGGTAGTGGCCCGCCCCGAACACGCGCTGCTCGACCGGTACGCCGTCGTCGCCCATCTTGCGCAGTGCGCGCTGGTCGGCGCCCTGGGGGCCGCTGTTGGCGTACCAGCTCTCCCATGGGCCCTGCCTGGCCTGGCCGTCGAGCGTGCCTTTGCCCGTGACCGCGATGTTCCGCTGGCCGTGGGCGTAGATGAAGGGGCTGTAGTTGTAGCACTCCGTACCCTCCCACCGGGTGAAGACGACCGGCAGGTACGCGTTCGGATCGGTGCTGAAGGCGATCACGCCGCCCTCGGAGACGTGCAGTTCGACGTTGCTGAGCAGGTGGACGGCGCCGGTGAGGAAGCGGCCCGGCGGGACCACCACCCGGCCGCCGCCCGCGCGATGGCACTCGGCGATCGCCGCCTTGAACGCGGCCGTGCAGTCGGTCGTGCCGTCACCTACGGCGCCGAAGGCGGTGACCTCCCACCTTCGGCGAGGGAAGCGAGGAGGTCGGATCTTACGCAGGATGTCCGGCACCTTGTGCCACGGATCGGCTGATCGGTCTTCGGTCTGCGCCGACGCGGTACCCGCGGTTCCGGGGGCCAGTGTGGCGGCGGCGAGAACTCCGCCGGCCTTCAGTAGAGATCGTCGAGAGGGCATGGTCACCACCGGGGGGTGCAGAGACATCGGACCTATGGAGCGTAAATGCGAGCCTGGCGGAATTCAATTCTTGACGAAGTTAATTGTGCCTTTGGCTGCGCGATTCCCTGCGGGGAATCGCCAAGGCGCAGGTCGGGCCAGCACACTGCTGCGCATGAGCAACGAACTTGACGTGAAAGTGCTGGCCGACCGATATGTCGCCCAGTGGAACGAGCCCGATGCGGCGGCTCGAAGCGCGCTCATCCGCGAGTTGTGGGCGCACGACGGGTTCCAGGTCCTGGTCGACCCGCCCCAGGAGATCCGCGAAGCCGCCGAGCGGCTCGCGTTCCCCGTGCCGCCCCTGGAAGTCCGCGGCTTCGACGCCTTGGACGCCCGGGTGGCCCGTGCCTACGAGATGTTCGTCGCGCCGGGCGAGTACGTCTTCCAGGCTCGCGGGGACGCGTTCCTCCTGATGCCCAACGTGGTCGGGGTCCGGTGGTCGATGGTGTCGGCCCGCGGCGCCGAGGCCGTCGGCGGGGGCCTGGACGTCCTGGCCTTGGACGGCGACGGCAGGATCCGTTCCGACCACCAGTTCATCGAGGCGAGTTGATGGGGGAGAGCGTGCGTTTCACCAGGATCAACCGCACCGACGACGGCGGGTCGGCGTTCGAGGCGCTGTTCGTCCCAACGGACGTCAGGTCTTGATCGCGGTGCCCTGAGCGGAGATGAGGCGCCAGGAGCCGTGGGCGTCGGCGGCGTACACGTGCGTGTAGCGGCTCCCGGCGCTGAACGTGGTGCCGTCGGGGTTCGTGAAGTTCATCCCGGTACGTCCAACGACGATGCCCACCTTCCCGACGACTCGGACAATCGCCTCGTCCGGGAAGGAGTCGATCCGCGGAAACTGGAGCGACCCCGACGCCACCAGGTCGAGCACGATCCCCCTGTCGGCGACCGCCCCGTCCTCGACCCCCACCAGGATGAAGTCGTCCGCCAGCAACTCCTTCAGGTGGTCGAGGTCGTTGGCCACCAAGGCGTCGAAGAAGCTCTGGTCGTGCTTGAGGAGGGTGGCGCGGTCCGGGCTCATGGGCTGTCCGTTCGTCGGTGGTCGGGGACCGAGGGTAAACGTTGACGCCGGTGACAGGGTCAAATCCGCAGGTCCCTGAGGCGGTCCAGATAATTGGGTATCTCGTGACCGGTGGCGGAGCGGGAGCAGACTGTCCCGTCGTACACACGTCTGCTACTCTATGTTACGTATTGACTACCTTCTGTCACCAACGGGAGCTCGTGTGAAAGTCGCCTGCGTCGGCGGCGGACCCGCCAGCCTGTACTTCTCGATCCTGATGAAGCTGGTGGACCCGTCCCATGACATCACCGTCTACGAGCGGAATCCGGCCGGATCGACGTACGGCTGGGGCGTGACCTACTGGGACGAACTACTCCACAGCCTGCACGCTGCCGACCCCGAATCCGCGCGCGCCATCCGCGAGAGCTCGGTCCGCTGGGACAGCTGGGTGGCTCACGTCGGCGACCGCGCGACGGTGACGGTGGAGAGCGGGGACGAGGGCTTCGGCATCGGCCGGCACGAGCTGCTCGGCATCCTCACCGAGCGGGCCCGCTCCCTCGGCGCGCGCATCGAGTTCGAGCACGAGATCGCCGACGAGGACGAGCTGGCCGATGCCGACCTCGTCGTCGCCGGCGACGGTGTCAACAGCGCGCTGCGCGAGCGCCACGCCGACCACTTCGGCACCGAGATCGCGGTCGGGCGGAACGTTTACACCTGGCTCGGCACCACCAAGATCTTCGACCACTTCACCTTCGGCTTCACGGAGACCGCGCACGGCTGGATCTGGTGTTACGGCTACGGATTCGGCGAGCACCACAGCACCTGCGTCATCGAGTGCGCCCCCGAGACCTGGAGGGGGCTCGGGCTCCACGAGGCGAACGAGGCCGACGGCCTGTCCCTCCTGGAGAAGCTCTTCGTCGACATGCTGGACGGGCACCCGCTGATCGGCCGGGCGCACCCTGACGGCAGCGCGCACTGGCTGAACTTCCGCACCCTGACCAACCGGAAGTGGTACCACGACAACCTCGTGCTGCTCGGGGACGCCGCGCACACCACGCACTACTCCATCGGCACGGGCACCGCCCTCGCGCTGGGGGATGCCGCCTTCCTGGTCGGCGCGCTGCACGGGGGCACACCCCTCCAGCCCGCCCTCGCCCGCTACGAGCGGCAGCGCAAGGCCGCGATCCGCTCCACCCAGACATCGGCCCGCTACAGCTCCCGGTGGTACGAGAACCTCCCGCGCTACATCGACCTGCCGCCGTCCCAGGTGGTCACGCTGCTCGGTCAGCGGCATTCCCGGCTGCTCTCGCACATCCCGCCCCGGCTGTACTACCGGATCGACCAAGTGGGCGTACGGCTCTCGTCGCTGTTCTCGAGGGGCGCATGAGCCGGATGAGCTGATCGCGGCGAGGTTGCGTTCTGTACCTACTAGTATGTACGGTCAGTGGCGTGGATACCAGGGAACGGCTGATCGAGAGCACCCGCGAGCTGCTGTGGGAGTACGGATACGTGGGCACCTCGCCCAAGGCGATCCAGCAGCGGGCCGGGGCGGGTCAGGGCAGCATGTACCACCATTTCCGCGGCAAGCCCGATCTGGCGCTGGCCGCGATCACCCGCAGCGCCGAGGAGCTGCGCGATCGCGCGGAGGCGGAGTTCTCCGGCCCCGGAGCTCCGGTCCAGCGGATCACCACCTACCTGCGCCGGGAGCGGGAGGCACTCCGGGGCTGCCCGGTCGGGCGGCTGACCCAGGACCGGGACGTGATGGCCGATCCCACGTTGCGCCGTCCGGTCGAGGAGACCTTCGCCTGGCTGCGCACCCGGCTCGCCGGGGTTCTCACCGAAGCACGGGCGGACGGCGAGCTCGACACCGCGCTCGACCCGTCGGCCACCGCCACCGCGCTCGTCGCGGTGCTGCAGGGCGGATACGTGCTGGCCCGCGCCGCCGGCGACGCGGAGGTGTACGCGCAGGCCGTTGACGGCGCGCTCGGCCTGCTCGCCGGACATGCCCACTGAGCTGAAAGAAGAAAACCATGCCATTTGTACGCATTGACGCGCTCCGTGCAGACGAGAAGCGGTTGGAGGCCCTGGGCCGGGCCGTGCACGATGCCCTGGTCGACGCCATCGGCATCCCGAAAGACGACCTGTTCCAGGTGCTCACCAGCCACGACGGCACGCAGCGCCTGTTCCGCTACGACGGCCACTACCTCGGCGTACACCGGGACGACGACCTCGTGTTCGTCGCCATCACCATGCGCTCCGGACGCACCGCGGCGCAGAAGCAGGCTCTCTACCGCAGGATCGCCGATCTCGCCGAGGAGTACGCGGGCACCGAGCCGCGGAACGTGTTCGTCACGATCACCGAGAACGAGCCGCTCGACTGGTCATTCGGCGACGGCGTGGCGCAGTACGCGGAGGTCGGCCTGTGAGCGTGCCGGCGGTGTGAACCTGGCGGCCTCGCTCACCGACTGTGCTTGGTGACGGGCGACAGGAGAACGAGATGACCGACGAGTTACTGGTGGTCCGCTGCCAGCTCGGCGAACGTGCGGCGTTCACCGAGCTGGTGGCTGCCTGGCATGTGCCGGTATGGAGGTATGTGCGGCGCATGCTGGATGCCGACAGGGCCGACGACGTGACCCAGGAGATCTGGCTGGCCGTGATCCGTGGGCTGCCCCGGCTGAAGGACCCCGGCCGGTTCACCCCCTGGCTGTTCACGATCGCCAGGCGGGCGGTGACCAACCGGCTGCGCGAACAGTACGGCGAGGCCGAGGCACCGGCCCCGCCGGAGCCGGTCGCCGAGGACTCGATCACCGCGCTGGTGGACCATGCCGAGCTGGTCACCGGGCTGTCCGGGCTGCCGGCCCTCGAACGGGAGATCCTGGTGCTGTTCTACCTGGAGGATCTCTCGCTCGAGGACTGCGCCGAGATCTGCGCCGTCCCGGTCGGCACGGTCAAGTCCCGGCTCAACCGGGCCCGTCGCCTGCTGCGTGAGCACCTGATCGAGAAGGGATTCCAGCGA
Source organism: Nonomuraea sp. NPDC049269 (assembly GCF_043197155.1). Lineage (NCBI taxonomy): Bacteria > Bacillati > Actinomycetota > Actinomycetes > Streptosporangiales > Streptosporangiaceae > Nonomuraea > Nonomuraea sp. NPDC049269. Next base: position 701,966 of record NZ_JBICSO010000003.1, on the reverse strand, counting down.
TGAACGACGAGCCGCGCCTGTCGGCGGAACAGATGATCGAGCGGCTGTCGGGGGCCCTGTCCCCGTGGCGGCGCCTCCGCGGCGTCGCGGCCCTGGTGGCAGGGCTGGCCGGGGCCGTCTTCGTGGTCCTGCTCTGGGCCACCGAACCTGGTCCGTTGCCGGGCCGTACCCAGCTCGCCTTCGCCATGTTCACGCTGTTCTGCCTGGCGTGGGCCGGGTACGGAAGCTGGGCGATCACACGGCGGGCCGCGCTGTTCGCCCTGGACCGGGTGATCGCCGCCTGGCTCGCCCTGGCCGCTTCGATCGCCACGACCGCCCTCACCATGACCCTCGCCGCCCAACGCGGATCCGGTCTGCTTCCAGCGGTCGGGGTCGGGGTCGTTTTCATCGCCGTGGCCGCTGTGCTCGCGGTGCGGGCCCATGCCGGGCGGGCCGCCCTGCTGCGCCGCAAGCGGGAACTGACCGGGTGACAGGTCCATGCGCCCGTCAGTCGATCCGTCCCAGCGGATCAGGCGCTTCCGTCAACGCGGAGCGCGCCGCCTGCCAGCTCTTGTCTTCGGGGTAGAGAACATGGCGCAGGTAAGCCCATGTGAGCTGCTGGATCAGGGCGACTCGTTCGGGGTTCTCATCCGTCGTTTCCGTGACGTTGTACCCGGAAATTCCGCCGAGCGAGTGTTCCGCCCCGAACAGCGTAAGCAGGGACTTTCCGCTGGGGCTCAAGAGATACGGGTCGGTAAACCAGTCCGGCCCCCGAACGGACAGGGCGGACTGGTCCCGATCCCCCGCGATCACCAGGGTCGGCGTGGTCATGTTCGCGAAGCTCGGGTTCATGAAGGGAAAGTGCTCGGCCGCGAACGGAGTCAGGTCGGCTCCGCCCCGCCCAGGAGCGGCAAGCAGCACACCCGCTGTGATCCGCGAGTCGGACAGGTCCTCTCCCGTTCCGCCCTCGGGATCGAGGACTCGCGCGCCCAGCAGCATGCTCGCCGTCTGGCCGCCCCACGAGTGTCCGGCCACGGCGATGCGGCTTCGATCGAGGCGCCCGCTGAGGCCGGGAACGGAGGCTTCAAGGAGATCAAGCTGGTCGAGGACGCGCTTCAGGTCCTCGACCCGGAAACGCCAGATCAGTGGGGTACGGGGATCGTCAGGGGGAAGGCTCAGCGTCCGCGAGTCGAGATGGGTGGGTTGGATGACCACGAAGCCGTGAGCGGCCCAGAAGTCGACCAACGGGGCGTAACCATCCAACGACTCGCCAAAGCCGTGCGAGAAGATAATGATCGGCAATTCGCGGCCAATCGCGGGCGCGGACACGCGTACTCGCAGGTCCTCATCGCGGCCCGGGGCTGACAGCACTACCGGCTTCACCGAGACGATCGCAGTGGGCTCGTCCGTGAGCGCCAGGTCTGATTGGCTCATAGCAACGTCTTCCTTCCAACTGTGTGCGGTTGACTCGGGCGGTGTCATCGCTGGGCCGAGGTGGTGATGAGCTCGTCGGTGACCCACCGTGCGACGTCGGCGGGGTAGGGCGCCTGCAGTCCGAGAACGATGTGCCGGAAGCCGGCGTCGATCGCTTCGCCGATCGCGTCCCGGGTGGTGCCGGGATGGTCGTAGGAGACCGGCAGGTGGATCGAGCGGATGATCGAGGCGGGGTCCCGGCCGATCTCGGCGCAGTAGCGGTCCAGCAGCGCGCTGCGCCGGACGACGTCGTCGATGTCGCCGCCGGGGATGTTCCAGAGGTCGGCGTGCTCGGCGACCACACGCAGGGTCGCGGCCGAGCGCCCGCCGATGATGATCGGCGGATGGGGGCGCTGGACGGGTTTGGGGTTGCCGAACGCTCCGGTGAGCTGGACGTGGGTGCCGTCGAAGTCGAACGGTTCGGTCTCGGTCCACAGCCGCCGGATCACGGTGCATGCTTCGGCGAGGCTGCCCACGGCGTGGGCGGTTTCGTGGAAGGGCAGGCCGTGTGCTTCGTACTCGCGCCGGGCCAGCGGGTGGCTGGGCCGCGAGCCGACGCCGATACCGAAGTCGAGCCGTCCACCCGAGACGATGTCGACGGTCGCCGCGATCTTGGCCAGCATCGCGGGCGGCCGGAAGCGGTTGCTGGTCACGAGCACGCCGATCCGCAGTCGCCGGGTCTGTGGGGCGAGGGCCGAGAGCAGCGTCCAGCCTTCGTGGGTCGGTCCGTTCGGGTCGCCGAAGATCGGCATGAGGTGATCGAACAGCCACGCGTGCTCGATCTCCGGGATCGTGTCGGCCTCGCGCCAGACCCGCAGGATGCCCTGGTAGTCGACCTGTGATGGGGCGGTCATGATCCCGAAGCGAGTCCGGGGTGTTTGTGGCATGGGGTATTCGTCCTTTTGACACGAGGAAGCGCGTGGCTTGGTGCTCTGGCATGATGAGCAAGAGGAACCTTGTTCCGATTACGATAAGGAACGTTGTTCCGTTTGGCAAGTTCGGCAACGGAGGGAACGACACGGTGAACGACAGCGCAGGGGGCGCGGCCCCGCGCAAGCGGGCCGACGCCCGGCGCAACGAGAGGACGCTGCTCGACGCCGCCGCGGCGGTCTTCGTGACCTCGGGCGTCGAGGCGCCGGTGCGCGACATCGCGGCCAGGGCGGGGGTCGGGCTGGCCACGATCTACCGCCACTTCCCGACGCGGGCGGATCTCATCATCGCCGTCTACCGGCACCAGGTCGAGGCCTGCGCCGAGGCCGGTCCGGCCCTGTTGGCGAGCGGCGCGACCCCGCACGCCGCACTGGGGCGATGGATCAACCTCTTCGTCGACTTCCTGGTCACCAAGCACGGACTCGCCGCCGTGCTGCAGTCCGACAGCGCCGGCTTCGACACGCTGCACGCCTACTTCCTCGACCGGCTCGTGCCCGTGTGCGCCCAACTGCTCGACGCCGCGGCCGTCGCCGGCCAGATCCGCGCGGACATCGATGCCTACGAGCTCATGCGCGGTGTCGGAAACCTCTGCATCGGCGCGGACAACGATCCCCGCTACGACGCGCGCCGGCTGGTCGAACTCCTCATCGCGGGCCTGCGCCTGCCGCACTAGCCCCCGCGCGTATTGGACGGCACATGCGGAACGATGATCCGAATGCCTGTCAGGTCCAGCGTCCAGCTGCGCGGCGCGAGGTCCGCGTGGCGTCATCGTAGGCCATTGAGGCTTGCGATGACGCCACGATGGCGTCATAGTTGTGTCATGGATTCTGTGCCGCACGTCGAGCACCTCCACCGCGTCGCGCGCTCACCCGCCGGACACACGGCGGTAGAAGTGAGCGGTCAGTCAATGGCCCACCCCCTGGCACGGCTCCACGACGTCGATCGCGACCCGATCATCGCGCGCGTCCAGCGGGCGTTCGCCGACGGACGCCTCGGCTTCGCCGAGATGGAAGAGCGGCTCGAAACGGCTCTCAGCGCCGTGACTCGGGCCGATCTGGCGCGGGCTGTCGCCGACCTGCCCGAGCCCCCCGACGAGGTGGTCCGGTTGAAGACCACCAACGGGCGCGTCAGACGGACGGGCGATTGGCAGGTCCCGCGCCTGCTGCGGATCGAGTCCGATTACGGCGGCGTGGTCCTCGACCTGTCGCGGGCCGTCATCGCGCATTCCGAGATCGAGATCGACCTCCAGCTCGCGTACGGCTCCGCCACGATCGTCCTGCCTCCCGGCGCGACGGCCAACGTCGACGGGACGCAGACCGAATGGGGCAGCGTGATCTGCAAGACGGCGGGTCGGCCGCGTCCAGGGGCGCTGCACGTCCAGGTCACCGGGAAGCTCGGCTACGGCCGCCTGAGAGTTCGCTCCGCGCGCCGACTTGCCAGGGCTTGACCCCACGCGGCCGGCGCATGGCTTCGGCGTGCTAACTGTCTGTCGTCCGGCTGCCGGAGAAGAGCTGCCGCCAGCGTTCGGCTGCCTGGATCATGTCCTGGCCGACGTGCTCGAAGAACTGGCCCGCGTCCTGTAGCCGGGTGCCGGCGGGTGTGGTGGCGCCGAGGACCTCGGCTCCTTTGCGGGCGAACTCCGCGAGCGTGGCGTTCTGCCGGGCACTGGCCAGCCACGATCGGAACCAGACGTCGTCGTCGATGATGTACCGGTCGCGCCGCCGGCGTGGGTCGCGTTCGCGCCGGATCAGCTCCTGCTGTTCGAGCTCGCCGATGGCCTTGGAGATGGACGCCGGGCTGACCTGGAGGCGCTGGACGAGTTCGGCGGCGGTGAGGCTGCCGCTGTCGGTGGTGTACAGGCAGGTGAGCACCCGGGCGGTCATGCGCGGCAGCCCTGTCTGGATCATCAATACGGTGAACTGCTCCTCCAGCTCGTGGACCGCTTCCGGGTCCCGCCCGTGCGCCTCGCCGGCGACCCGTGGCCCCTGGGCCGGGGTCGGCCTGCGCCGGCGGGCACGGCTTTCTGTCGCCTGGTGTGCCTGGTCGGGCCGGTAGCCGCCGGCGCCACCATTGCGGGTCACCTCCCGGGTGATGGTCGAGGTCGGTCGTTCGAGGCGCCTGGCGATCTCGGTGTAGGTGAGTCCGCCGGCCAACCCCTCGGCGATGTGGCGGCGGTCCTGATGGGTGAGCCTGCCTCCCGGCATCGGTGGTCGCCTCCTGTTGCTGTGTTTTCGACAGTATTGCGTTCGCGAGCATCTCATTGCAATAGCCGGTGAGTGCATGTTGCATTCGACTTCATACTCATTGCAAGAAGCGACGCTTCTACCTGCATAAATAGAAATAGATTCATCATTTACGTTGACAGTTTCGTAAAGGCAAAGTAGCTTTTGTCATGCGCTGAACACGTACTATCGCAAAGGAATCGACATGACCAGATCCCTCCCTGTCGCGGCACGGCTGCTCATCACCGCGGTGACGGTGGCGGGGGCCACCATGGCGGCCCCCGCGGCATCCGCGTCCGGCCATGCCGGGGTCCAGCGGGCGCTCGACGATGCCGTGGCCAAGAGCGGTGCTCCCGGCATCGTCGCCGAGGTCCGTGACGGTCGCGGGAAGTGGTTCGGCTCGGCGGGCGTGGCCGACACCAAGACCGGTCGCAAGCGCCAGGCGCAGGAGCGGTTCAGGATCGGGAGCGCCACCAAGGCGTTCACGGCCGCCCTGGTCCTGAAACTGGCGGCCGAACGCAAGCTGAGCCTGGACGACACGGTGGACAAGTGGCTGCCCGGCCTGGTCAAGGGCAACGGCTACGACGGCGGCAAGATCACCGTCCGGCGGCTGCTCAACCACACCAGCGGGATCTTCAACTACGGCAACGACAAGGACTTCTTCGCCAAGGGCGTGGGCGCCGCGTGGTTCAAGAACCGCTACGACACGTACACCCCTGAGGAACTGGTGCGGATCGGCCTGGCCAACCCGCCCTACTTCCAGCCGGGCGGGGGGTTCGCGTACTCCAACACCAACTACTTCCTGGCCGCCATGATCGTCGAAAAGGCGACCGGCAGGACGTACGCCGAAGAGCTTTCCCGGCTGATCCTCCGCCCGCTGGGGTTGACCGGGACGTACCTGCCGGGTGGCGAGGCGAAGATCCGCGGGGTGCACCCCGTGCACTACTCCACGCTGTTCTCCCAGGACGCCGACCCCAAGATCTACGACGCGACCGAGATGAACCAGTCCTTCGCCTGGTCGGCCGGCGGCATCGTCTCGACCACCGGGGATCTCGGCCGGTTCTTCGGCGCACTGCTGGGCGGACGCCTGCTGCCGGCCGCCCAGCAGCGGGAGATGTTCACCATGGTCACGACCCAGAACTGGATCCCCGGCACCACATACGGCCTCGGCGTCTTCGCCCAGAAGCTGTCGTGCGGCGTCACGGTCTGGGGCAACGCCGGCGCCACCTACGGGTCGTGGACGTACGCCATGGGCACCCGCGACGGCAAGCACATGGTCGTCAGCCAGGTCAACGGCGACTGGAGCGGCCTCGGCGTCTTCAGCGACGTGCTCGCGGCGGAGTTCTGCCTGGCCGAGTCCTGACAGGCCGCCTGCCCCACTCTCTCTGTGTGATGACGCCAATGTGACATCATCGGTGGCACGAGAACTTGTCATGGCGTCGAAATAGCGTCAGAATGGCGTCATGGAACTTCATCCCACGTTCGACACCCCTGAGCCGATCTCGGTCAGGATCGACCTGCCCGGCGGCGACGTGCGGATCATCGCGAGCGACCGCACGGAAACGGTGGTCCAGGTGCGGCACGACGATGACGACGAGGAGGCCGCGATCCAGGTTGGCTACGAGCATGGCACCCTGGTCGTCACGAGCGCGAGCCGCCAGGGCTCGGAGCCGCCCCGCCCCCATCGTGGCAACCTGATCGTCGAGGCCGTGAAACAGCTCAGCCGGGGCCTGCTGGTCGGCGGCTGCGCATCGGTGCAGGTGACGATCGAACTGCCGTCGGGTTCGCACGTGCACGGCCAGACGATGGGCGGCGGCTTCGACTGCTCGGGCAGGCTCGGCGAGTGCCGGCTCCGTACCGACTACGGCGACATCCGGCTGGACCAGGCCGGCCCGGTGGACCTGACCAGCGACAGCGGCGAGATCTCCGTCGAGCGGGTTACCGGCCACGCCGAGATCACCAGCGCGTCGGGCGAGATCACGGTCCACGAGATCGACGGCACCGCGTCGATCAGGAACGACGATGGCGAGAGCCACATCCGCGACATCACCGGCGACCTCCGGTTGATCAGCGACAGCGGCGACATGGCCGTCGACCGCGCCCACGGCGCGATCGAGGCCAAGTCTGTGGACGGCAGCGTGCGGATCGGCGAGGTCACCCGCGGTTCGGTCGTCCTGGCCAGCCAGTCCGGCGACGTCGAGGTCGGCATCACGCGGGGCACCGCCGCGTGGCTCGACGTCAGCACGGCCAACGGCAGCTTGCGCAACTCCCTCGATCCGCACGACGACGCGGAGGGGTCCGACGAGGTCGTCGAAATACGCGCCCGCAGCCATGACGGCGACATCGTGATCAGACGCGCCTGACTCCGGAACCACCCAAGGACGCTCGCCGTAGAAGCTGACGACCCGACACGCCCGCCACCGCGCTCGCGACCTTGTTTGCGACCGAGCCTGCCACCTCGCCTGCACTCGCGCTTGCGACCGCGCCCGCCACCTCGCCCACGCCCTCGCCTGCCACCTCGCCCTCGCCCACGCCGTCGATGACGCGCAGCCCCGGGTCGTTGATCGATGCGTGGGTGTTCCAGCGCCACATGCCACGTGCCGTGTGTCACGGGAGAACTGCTGAATCTGATCCGCCGGATGCGGCCACCGTCATAGAACACCGGCCTGCGCACGGCGCGCCCGTCATCGTGGATGAGGTCGGCCCAGACGCCCACCGTGGCGTACCCACCGGGCTCCGGGGAGGTCTGCGGAGGCGGTGAACGTGATCTCAGCCTCGCGCCAGACTCCGCGAATATGGATGATGTCGCCCATCAGCGGACGAACCTCTTCGTTCTATGCGATGAGGTATAAGACATCCTCATATGGTGCGGGATTGCCGGACGGGCCCTCCATCCGCAGTCCGGTGGGCGAACCGTCTCGATCAGGGGGAGAACATGGGAAATCGTGGTGCGGACGATGTCACGGCCTCGCCCGAGACGATGCTTGACGTGCTGGAACGCCGCGCGGCCAGTGCGCCGGAGGCGGAGCTGGTGCGGTTCGAGGACGGGACGTCGCTGCGTGTCGGGGAGTGCCACGAGGGGGCGCTCGCCGTGGCGCGGGGGCTGGCGGGTCTGGTGGCGCCCGGCGATCGGGTGGTCACGTGTCTGCGTCCCGGCCGGCGGTTGATCGAGGTGGTCTTCGCTCTGGCCAGGCTCGGCGCGGTGGAGGTGCCGCTGGCTTTGGATGTACGGCCGGCGGCAGCCCGGCAACTCGCCGGGGTGACGGGGGCGCGGGTGCTCATCGTCGGGACGGACGCCTTGGGCGGCAACCCCGATCTGATCGCGTTGGCCGCGGAGATGGAGCACGTGGTGCTGGTGAGGGAGGGGAAGCAGGCTGGGGTGCCAGGTTCGGTCGATCTGGAGGGCTTGCTCGCTTCGCCGGGTCGACGTTCGGTCGATTTGGGGGATTTGGTCGCTTCGCCGGGCCGAGGTCCGGTCGATCTGGGGGATTTGGTCGCTTCGTCAGGTCGACGTCCGGTCGATCTGGAGGAGTTGCTCGCTTCGCCGGGCCGGCTTGCGTCGTGGCGTCCGGGGCCGGCGGATCCGGCCGTGGTGATGGCGACGTCGGGCACCACCGGCCGGGCCAAAGCGGCGCTGTTGCCGCATTTCGCCGGGGTCCGGCATGCCCGGCGGGTAGCCCACACGATGGATTACGGTGCGGACGACGTGCTGTTCAACGTCTTTCCCTGGAACCACATCAACGTCCGGCACGCGGGTCTGCTCCCCGCGTTGATCAGCGGCGCCACGCTGGTGGCGCACGCGCGTTTCTCCGCTTCCCGGTTCTGGGAGACCTGCCGGCGAGAAGGGGTCACCGCGTTCAACTTCATGGGCGCGATGGTGGCCATCTTGGAACGGGCTCCCGTGGCCGCCGACGATGATCGCCACCAGGTACGCCGCGCCTATGGCGGACCGGCGCCCGAGGCCCTGTCGAGGCGATTTCTGGATCGGTTCGGTGTGTTGCTGCTGGAGGCGTACGCGTGTACCGAGCTCGGTGATGTGGCGGCGAGCACGCCCGACGTTCGGCGGTCGGGCGCGGCCGGGCAGCCCGTACCGGAGTACGAGGTGGTGATCAGTGACGAGGACGGGCGTCCGCTGCCGGCGGGACAGGTCGGGCAGATCACCGCCCGGCCGAGGGCGCGGTCGATCGTCTTCACCGGGTATGCCGGTGATGACGAGGCCACCGGGAAGGTTCTGCGCGACGGGTGGTTCTGGACGGGGGATCGCGGGTGGCTCGATGAGGACGGGTTCCTGTATTTCGCCGGTCGCCGCGCGGATGTCATCAGGCGGCGCGGCGAGAACATCGCGACCTGGGACGTGGAGCAGGTGGTGGCCGCGATGCCCGGTGTCCTGGAGGTGGCCGCGGTGGGCGTGCCCTCGGAGTTGACCGAGGAGGAGGTGCTGGTGGCGGTGACCGTGGCGCCCGGAGCCGTACTGCGCGCGCCGCAGGTGCACGCCTGGTGCCTGGATCGGCTCCCGCGACACGCCGTCCCCCGCTACGTGCGCGTGCTCGACGACCTGCCGCGCAACACCAACACCAAGGTGGTCAAGGGGGAGCTGCGCGGTGCCGGAGTCCCATCGGACGCCTGGGACGCCCAAGCCTGACCACGTGGACCGCTGGACAGACCGGGAGGGTCGCGTTCCGGCGATCCCGCGCTCTACGTTCGAGCCTTCTGCACATGGGAGGAGACCGGCATGCCGGACAGGTTGCGGATTCTCGACCTCACCGATGAGCTGGCCTTCCACGGGGCGCGGCTACTGGTGGGGCTCGGGGCGGATGTCGTACGCGTCGAACGCTCGCCCGCCCCGGCACTGTCGCGCGCGGAGACGCTGCACTGGCATGCGGGCAAGCGGGTCGTAGGCGTCCCGGAGAGCCCTGGTGCGCTCGACCGGCTCGTCGAGCAGGCTGATGTGGTCATCGAGAGCGGCCCCCTCGACCAGCTACTCGGCGTACGCGCAGGAGCCGACACGGCATCCCGCACGAAAGACGGCACGCAGGGCGGCGCGGGAGACAGTGCGGGAGACCGTACGCGAGACGGCGCGGGAGACCGTACGCGAGACGGCGCGGGAGACGGCGCGGTGTCGCGCTGGCCGGGGGTGGTCCACGTCGTGGTCACGCCGTTCGGCACGACCGGCCCCCGGCGCTCGTGGCGAGCCGACGACCTCGTAGCCGCGGCCGCCGGTGGCATGGCCTGGCTGGGCGGGCAGCCCGGCCAGCCGCCCAAGCCGCCGCCCCGCGAGCAGGCCACCCAGCTCGCGGGGGCGCACGCGGCCATCGCGGCGCTGCTCGGCGTCATCGCCCGTGACCGCACCGGGCTGGGGCAGCTCATCGACATCTCCGTGCAGGAGGCGGTGGCCGCCACGCTGGAGACGGCCGCCATCTCCTGGATCCACGCCGGCCGGTACCCGTCCCGTAATGGCGGGGTGTACGAGCACGTGGCGCACCGCGTCTTCCGTGCCGCGGACGGTCATGTCGCGGGCGGGTACTCCGGTAGTGACCGCATGTGGACGGATCTGCTCGCCTGGATGGCGGAGTCGGGCGAGGCCGAGGACCTGACGGAGGAGAAGTGGTCTGATCCCGTCTTCCGCTGGCGGGGCCGGGCCCACGTGGACGAGATCGTGGCCAGGTTCGCCGCGAAACGTTCCGCCGCGTTCATCGCCGCGGAAGGACGCGCCCGGGCGCTGCCCTGGGCGGAGGTCGCCACGGCCGACCGCCTGCCCGCCAACCCCCAGCTCACCGAGCGTGCCTTCTTCACGCGCATCCTGGGCGAAGGGTTGCCGCGCGACGGCGTCACGGACGTGGGCTTCCCCTTCGCCGCCCCGGGCCTCCCACGCCCGGTACGCCTTAGCGAGCCGCTTCCCGCCGATGCCGAGACTCCCTGGCAGACCTCGCGCCCCCGAGGGGTCCGGGAGGGGTCCGGTGGCCGCTCGCTCGCGGGGGTCCGGGAGGGGTCCAGCGACAGGTCCGGCGGGCGCTCGCTTGCCGGGGTCCGGGAGGGGTCCGGCGGGCGCTTGCTTGCGGGGGGGTCCAGTGACGGGTCTGGCGCACGCTCGCTCGCCGGGATCCGGGTCCTGGACCTGACCTGGGTGCTCGCGGGCCCGTACGCGACCAAGACGTTGGCCGAGCACGGCGCGGACATCATCAAGATCGAATCCCGGCATCGGCAGGATCCCACGCGCTTCGCCCCATCGATGAGGCTGCGGCCCGAAGCGGGGTTCGACGACAGCGGCTACTTCATCAACTTCAACCGTGAAAAGCGCGGCGTCGCGCTCAACCTGCGTACCGAGCCCGGTCGCGAGGTGCTGCGGCGGCTCGTCGCCGAATGCGACGTGGTCATCGAGAATTTCAGCCCCGGCGTGCTCGACAGGTGGGGGCTGTCCTACGACCGGATGGCGGAGCTGAACCCCGGCGTCATCCTGGTGTCGATGGCCGGTGTGGGGCAGAGCGGACCCTGGCGGGACGCGGTGACCTTCGCCGACACGCTCGCCGCCATGTCCGGGCTCACCAGCGAGACCGCCGATCCCGGCGAGGAGCCGCAGGGGCTGACTTTCGGGCTGGGCGACATGGTGGCCGCCAACTCGGCCGTCCTGGCCGTCCTGGACATGATCGCGGCCGGTCGCGGGGGACACGTGGACCTCTCCCAGCTGGAGTCGATGGCCGCGTCGATGGGGCCGGCCGTGCTGGAGGCGGAACTCGGCGACTCCCGTACGGACTCCCGTACGGCGGCCCAGCCCAACCGGCACCCGCGGATGGTTCCGCACGGTGTGTACCCGACCAGAGGCGACGATCGCTGGATCGCGCTGGTCGTACGCGGGGACGCGGAATGGCGGCGCCTCGCCGAACACGCTGGACTGCCGAGGTCGGCGTCCGCCGGACTGTCGGAGCCGGCGTCCGCTGGGCTGCCGGTGCCGGCGTCCGCCGGGCTGGAGGAGCGGCGCGGGCACGAGGACGAGATCGACGCCGCCCTGGCGGCCTGGTGCGCGGAACACGACGGCGAGTCCCTGGCGGCCGAGCTGCAAGGGCTGGGCATAGCCGCCGCCGTCGTCGCCACCGGCCGGGACCTGGTGGAAGCCGACGAACACCTGGCCGCTCGCGACTTCTACCCGGTGCTGGAGCACGCGCTCGCGGGTCCGGTCCGGCACGAGGGCATCGTCGTCCGCATGTCCGCCACCCCTGGCGCGCTTACGGCACCGGCCCCCCTGCTGGGCCAGCACACCGACGCGGTGCTGAAGGGCCTGCTCGGCATGGATGACGACGAACTCTCCCGGCTACGCGAGGCTGGGGTCCTGGAATGACGCCACCGAAATGACGCCGCCGGAATGAAACCGCCGGAATGAAACCGCTGAAATGACACCACGGGAGGGCAAATGAACGTGCTAGACGTGCGGCGCGACGGGGGCACGGCGACGATCGTCATCAATCGCCCGCCCGCCAACGCCGTCGACCCCGCGATGATCGAAGAGTTCCTGGCGCTGCTCCCCGAGCTGGCCAAGGACGTCACGGTCCGCTGCCTGGTCATCCGCGGGACCGGCCGCTTCTTCGTGGCGGGGGCGGACATCGCCGTGATGCGTGACCTTTCGACGGCCAACCACGTGAAGATGCGCCGCTGGATCGACGTACAGCGGCTGCTCGAACTGGCGCCCAAGCCGGTGATCGCCGCGATGAACGGTCACGCCCTGGGCGGCGGCGCCGAGCTGTCCCTCGCCTGTGACCTGCGTATCCTGGCGGCCTCGGCGACGATCGGCTTCCCCGAGATCAACCTGGGCCTGTTCCCGGGAGCGGGCGGCAGCCAGCGACTGCCGCGCCTGCTCGGCCCGCATCGCGCCAAGCGGCTGATGTTCGAGGGCGCCCGCCTGTCCGCGGCCGAAGCGCTCGATCTGGGGCTGGTCGACGTGGTGGCGGACGATGAGGACTTCGACCGCGTGGTGGCCGAGCACGCCGAGAGCCTGGCGGCCAAGCCGACCGGGACCATCGGCCTGCTCAAGCAGATCGTGGACGCCGGGTACGGCCTGCCGATCGAAGAGGCGCTGGAAATGGAGCGCCAGGCGGTCATGGAGCTGATCCACACCGACGATGCCGCCGAAGGGCTCCAGGCGTTCCTGGACAAGCGCGCGCCGCGGTTCACCGGCCGCTGATAACGGCGCGCTGATAACGGCACGCTGATAACGGCGGAGGTCCGGCGGATGGCCGGACCTCCGCCGTTATCAGCCGCTGTAGCCGGTGACCAGCGAGGTGTCGGTGTCGAGGTCGCCGACCTTGCGGGCGCCTCCCGGGTTGCCCAGCGGCTCGTCACGGCCGGGCAGCACCTCGGTGAAGAAGGCCTTGGAGTCCTGTAGGAAGAGCGTGCGCGTCTCGTCACCGCGCGCCGTGCGATCGACGAAGATCGCCTCGACCGGGCACTCCGGTTCGCAGGCCCCGCAGTCGATGCACTCGGCGGTGTTGATGTAGCTCTTGCGATCGCCGACGTAGATGCAGTCGACGGGACATACGTCCACGCACGCGCGATCGTTGACGTCGATGCAGGCCGGGCCGATGACGTAGCTCATGGATCTTCTCCTGTCTGCTGGAGTACGGGGTCAGGCGGTGTCCGTGGAGTGCCCGGGGAAGAGGGCCAGTTCGGGGTCCAGTTCGACGGCGGCGTTGTTCACGGCGGTGGCCACCTCGCCGAACCCCACCGACATCAGGCGGACCTTGCCCTCGTGGTCGGCGAGGTCGCCCGCCGCGTACACCCTGGGCAGGTTGGTGCGCATGCGCCGATTCACCAGGACGGACCTGCCGCGCAGCTCCAGGCCCCAGTCCGCGAGCGGGCCGAGGTCGCTGATGAAGCCGAGGGCCGCGATGACGGACTCCGCGGGCAGCGCCCGGTCCGCTTCGCCGCGTGTACGAAGATGCGCCTTCTCGACCCGCTCGCCACCGGACAGGGAGATCACCTGGCTGTCGACGACGATGCCGACCCCGGCTCTCCGGGCGGCCTCGACGCCGGCGGCGTGCGCGCGGAACGCGGCCCGGCGATGCACCAGGGTGACCGACCTGGCCAGCGGCGCCAGCGCCAGCGACCAGTCGACCGCGCTGTCCCCGCCACCCACGACGACGACGTCGCGGCCGGTGTGTTCGGACAGGTCCGGCACGAAGTACGAAAGCCCCCGGCCGAGCCATTCCTCGCCGGCCGGCAGCGGGCGCGGGGTGAACGTCCCGATGCCCGAGGTGAGGATGACGGCCTGTGCCTGGACGGCCGTGCCGTCGGACAGCAGCACGACAGGCCGCTCGTCCGCGTCGCGGCGCAGCTCGACGGCCTGCCTGCCCAGCAGGTAGACCGGGTTGTAGGCCGCCGCCTGGGCCGAGAGCGCGGCCACCAGCGAACGTCCGGACAGCCCGGGGACGCCGGCCACGTCCCGTACTTCCTTCTCCGGGTACAGCGCCGAAATCTGCCCGCCGACCTGAGGCAGCGCGTCCACGACCACGGACCGCAAGCCGCGGAAGCCCGCGCAGTAGGCGCCGTAGAGGCCGGTCGGCCCCGCTCCGATGATCACGATGTCGGTCTCGATCACGCTGGTTCCACCTAGGTCTCCCGGTAGTCGCCTGTCAGGCCACGGAAGCTACACACCCCGGCAGCGGGATCCCGCAGGTCGCGGACCGCTGACCGGAACGCGGCTCGTTCAGTGGGACACGGTCCGCTGGGCGGGATGAACCGCTGGGCGCCCGGCCGGGCCGATGGTGAACTGCGTGTCGTGGTCGGCGGCCGCATCGGGGCGCCGCGAGCACAGCCATGGGAAGCGGAGGCGAGAATGAGTGCAGAGGCGGATGCGCCGACTGCGGCCGGAGGCGCTGCCAGGCGCCGGCCGTCACGGCGGGGCAAGCTGCCGGGCCGCCAGGACTGGTCGAGCTGGCCCCACTACCAGGGCGCGGGCAGCGGGTTCCGCGGCTACTGGTATCCGGTGGCGTTCTCCTCGCACATCACCGGAAAGCCCAAGGCGATCACCCTGCTCGGCGAGCGGATCGTCGTCATCCGCGACGGCGGCAAGGCGTACGCGCTCAAGGACCGGTGCCCGCACCGGGGCGTGCCGCTGAGCTACGGCAACCAGCAGTTCCCCGGCACCATCTCGTGCGCGTACCACGGCTGGACGTTCGACCTGGAGACAGGCGATCTCAAGGCGGCGATCACCGACGGCCCGCAGTCACCGATCTGCGGAAAGGTCACCCAGCCCACCTACGACGTCGAGGAACGCCTCGGCATGGTGTGGATCTTCGTGGGAGACGGCGAGGACGCGCCGCCCATCGACGACCAGCTCCCCGAGGAACTGCGCGACAACCCGGCCGTGGTCGGCGCGCGCATTCAGGCGCGCGAGGGGAACTGGCGCTTCGCCTGCGAGAACGGCTATGACGAGGGGCACGCCAAGTACCTGCACCGCACGGCGCTGTGGCGGCTGTTCAAGGCCATGCCGGTGTGGAACGAGACCCGGATCGAACGCCGTGGCCGCTGGATCTACCGGGTGCAGGAGGCCCAGCACTGGGACGCCGACTTCCCCGGCCTCGGCCGGTGGAACAACCAGGCGTGGTTCAAGCTCAAGCCGCCGAAGCAGATCGCCAACATCGGGAACACGGGCAGCCACCGGAAGGTGAACCCGGCCATCGCCGCCGAGGACTTCCCCGGCTTCGCCTCGGTCAGCATGCCGGGCGTCCTGCGCATCGTCTATCCGACCTTCATCCACTACGAGTTCTATGTGCCGGTCGACGCGGACAACCACCTCTATGTCGGCGTGATGGCCAACTTCGAGAAGGGCATCAGGACGCTGCCCTTCTACGCCAAGTATCTTGGCGCCGTCCGCTGGCTGTTCCATGGCCAGTTCTCCGGCCAGGACAAATGGATGGTAGAGGTGACCGACGCGCCGCCGGAGCGGCTCTACCGCCCCGACGACTCGCTCCTGCAGTGGCGCAAGCTCGCCGAGGACGTCACCGAGGAGCGCATCGAGCGGCTGCGGGCGTCCGGACTGGCTGTCGAGAACCCCTCGAAGCAGGCCGGCTGATGGGCAGGATCGTCCTGGGTGTGGGGGCGTCCCACTCGACGCTGATGAACACCCACTGGGAGCAGGTCGAGCACAAAGACCGCGCCGAACGCTTCCGCGACGCGCTCGCCACGGCCCGCGACGCCCTGGCCGCGGCCCGTCCGGACGTGGCGATCATCATCGGCTCCAACCACTTCCGCGGCTTCTGGCTGGACCTGATCCCCGCCTTCACCCTCGGGGTGGACGAGGTCATCTCCTCGGGAGAGTCGGGAACGCCGTCGGGACCGCAGCGCACCCACCCCGCCGCCGCCCAGGCCGTCGCCGAATCCCTGGTGGCCGCGGGCACCGAGGTGGCGATCTCGGCGAAGCTGCAGATCGACCACGGCCAGAGCCACGCGATCCAGTATCTCCTGCGTGACCTCGACGTGCCCGTGATCCCGCTGGTGGTGAACGTGTTCGCCACGCCGCTGCCTCTCATGCGGCGCTGCGTCGAGCTGGGGCGCAACCTCGCCGCCGCGGTGGCCGCGCTGCCGCACGAGCTGCGCGTGGCCGTCATCGCGTCAGGCGGCCTCTCGCACCGGCTCCCGTGGCCGAGCCGCTGGCAGGACCCCGAGGGGGCGGACGAGGAGTTCCTGGTGGAGGCCTGGCGCGAAGGCCGGGGTGACTGGCAGCGGTACGACGCGCGCCGGCGGCAGATCATCACCGCCGCGCGGCCGACCATCTTCCCCGAGTTCGACGAGGAGTTCCTCGCCGCGCTGGAGAAGGGCGAGCTGTCGCGCTACGCGAACCTGTCCACCGAGGAGATCGAGGCCGTGGCCGGCAACGGCGGCCAGGAACTGCGGACCTGGCTGATGATGGCCGCGGCGCTGGGCTTCGCCCCCGGGCGGGCGCTGGCGTACGCGCCGATGCCGGAATGGCTGACCGGCATGGGGGTCGCCATCATCGAGCCCGCCCCATCGGCGGGAACAGCATCGGCGGAAACAGCATCGGCAGGAACACCATCGGCATGAGCACGATCGACATGACGGAAGCCGAGCGCGAGCGGATCGTGACGGAGGCGCTCGCGTCGATCACCGAGGACCGCCTGCGCGAGGCGGCGGTAGGGGTCACCTCCATCGCCAGCCCCACCGGCGGGGAGGCACCGCTGGCCCGATGGCTGGCGGACCGGCTCGCCGCCGCGGGCCTGGACGCGCACGTGCAGCGCATCGACGACGGCCAGGCCAACGCGGTCGGCCGGCTGAGAGGCGACGGTACGGGTGCCGACCTCATGCTGTACGCCCCGATCGACACCCTGACCACCGGTGACCCGGACCTGGACGTGCCGTGGATCGGCTCCGGTCTGCGCCCCGACATGCGGGCCGAGGCGCGTTGCGACGGCCCTTACGTCAGCGGCCTCGGCGCGAGCAACCCCAAGGGCCACGCGGCATGCGTCCTGGTCGTGGGCGAGGCCCTGGCCGGGGTGCGGGCGCGGCTCGCCGGAGACCTGCTGGTCGCGTTCGGGGCGGGCGGCATGCCGACCAACGCCATCGACGGCACCGGCCGGCTGAACACCGGGCACGGTGTCGGCTGCTCGTTCCTGCTGGAACGCGGCTGGCACCCCGACTACGCCGTGATCGCCAAGCCGGGGGACTTCGTCGCGCACGAAGAAGTCGGTCTGTGCTGGTTCGAGATCGTCGTCCCCGGCATCCACACCTACTCCGGCAGCCGGCACCGGCTGCCGTACCAGAACCCGATCGTGACGGCCGCCGAGGTGGTGACCCGGCTGGAACGGTGGCTGGCGGACTACCCCGAGCGACACCGCACCGCGACGGCCGCGCCTCAGGGGATCATCGGCTCGGTCGCCGGCGGCTGGGAGCGCATGCCGTCCGTCACGTCCGCGGCCTGCCGTATCCGCCTCGACCTGCGGATCGAGCCCGGCACGACCCCGTTGGCGGCCAAGCGCGAGCTGGCGGCGTACCTCCGGCGGCTGTCGGCGGAGCTGGACGTGGAGCTGACGGTCGAGCTGGTGCTGGCCATCCCGGGCACCCGCACGCCACCGGAGGACTGGGTCGTGCGCAGTACGGTCCGGGCCTGGGAGAGCGTGTCCGGCCGCCCGCACGAGCCCATCGACGGCAACAGCGGCGCCACCGACGCCAACATCCTGCGGGCGCGGGGGATCCCGACCGCCCGGGTGGGCATGCCGAAGGTCGTCTCCACCGAGTTCGACGTCGACTTCGCCCGCGGGATGAACACCGTCGACGTCAGAGCCATGCGCCGCCTGTGCGAGCTGCTCGTACGGGTGGCCGTCGACACCACCACGCGGACCCGCGCCGAGACCGACTACTAAGGAGGCGACATGGAACCCCCCACCGGTTCGTACGCCGACGCCGACGGCGTCAAATACCACTACCTCGACCAGGGCTCGGGGACGGACACGATCTTCCTGCACGGCGGCGGCCCCGGCTGCACCGGATGGAGCGACTTCGGCCCGGTGGCGCCGCTGTTCGCCGCCGACCGGCGCTGCCTGATCGTCGACATCCTGCAGTACGGCAAGTCGGAGAAGTGCCTGATCACCGGCCCGATGTGGGACTTCCACGCGGCCAAGACCGTGGCGCTCATGGACACGCTGGGTGTGGAGCGGGCCGACTTCATCTGCAACTCCTGGGGCGGCACCATCGCGCTGTGCCTGGCCGCACGGTACCCGGACCGGGTGCGTTCGCTGGTCATCACCGGCAGCATGCCGGTGTTCTACGGCCCGCTCGCACCCTTGCCCGAAGGCGGTCGTCGCGGTCGCGCCGCCCGGGACGCCTACTACGGCGGCGAGGGCCCCACCCGGCAGAAGATGCGCGACCTCATCACCCGGCTGGAGTGGTACGACGGGGACCGGCTGCCCGAGTCCACCCTGGACCTGCGCTACGAGCAGAGCCTGGACCCCGGGGAGCGGGAGCTGGCCGCCATGTCGGACTCACCCCGTGGCGAATGGCAGGACCTCACCGCCGAACTGGCCGAGGTCCAGGCCCCCGCGCTCTTCATCTGGGGCATGCAGGACGCCTTCCTCACGCCCGACTATCCGCTGATGCTCGCGCGCATGGTGCCGCGCGGGAACCTGCACGTCATGGACCACGCCTCGCACCACCTCCAGGAGGAACGGCCGGAGGCCTACCACGCCGTGGTCACCGGATTCCTGAACTCGCTCGGCGCCGGAATGGAGAGATGAGCATGTCCAGGACCAGGAAGCTGCTGATCGCCGCGCCCGTCATCGCGCTGCTCGTGATCCTCGGCCGCCTGCTCGCGGCCCGCAGCAACACCCAGGTGCACCGCATCAACCAAGACAAGCCCGCTCTCGACCGCTGAAGGTGACGTGACGATGAGTATCTGGACAGAATTGAGCCCGCTGGACGTGAGTGTCTCGTACGTGGACGCGGCGGGAGTGCGGACCCGCAGCCTGCGGGCCGGGTCGGGCGAGCCCGTGGTGTTCCTGCACGGGACCAGCGGCCACCTGGAAGCGTTCACCCGGAACATGGCCGCGCACGCGGCACGTTACGAGTGCCACGCCATCGACATGCTGGGCCACGGCTACACCGGCAAGCCCGACTACCCGTACGAGATCCCGCGTTATGCCGACCACCTGCTGGCCTACTTCGACGCGGTGGGCATCGAGCGGGCCCACATCGTGGGGGAGTCGCTGGGCGGCTGGGTCGGCGGGCGCGTCGCGATCGACCACCCCGACCGGGTGGCCAGCCTTCAGCTGCTCTGCGCGGGCGGGACCGTGGCCAATCCCGAGGTCATGAAGCGCATCCGGACGAGCACCCGCGAGGCCGTGCTCAGCGATGACGTGGAGCTCACCCGCAAGCGGCTGCGGCTGCTGATGGCCGATCCGGCCGACGCCACCGAGGAGCTGGTGGAGGTGCGCCACGCCATCTACCACCAGCCCGACTTCGTGGCCAACGTCGACAATCTGCTATGCCTGCAGAATATGGAGACCCGCCTGCGCAACATCCTTCAGCCGGACGATCTGGCCAGGATCTCCCAGCCCACGCTGATCGTCTGGGGCCGCAAGAACCCGTTCGGCGACGTGCCGGAGGCGACCGCCATGCACGAGGCCATCGCGGGCTCGCAGCTCGAACTGTTCGAGGAATGCGGCCACTGGCCCCAGCACGAGCAGGCCGCCCGCTACAACCCGCTCAGCCTGGCCTTTCTGGACAAGAGCTCGGCGGCCGGCTTCTCCGGCAAGGGGCGCGGCTGATGCGCGCGGCCCGGTTCCATGACTGGGGCGCCGCGCCGATCGTGGAGGAGCTGCCCGAGCCGGAGCACAAGCCCGGAGAGGTGCTCGTCGAGGTGCAGGCGGCCGCGCTGGGGCATCTGGACCTGACCGTCGCCGGCGGGAATTTCGCCCTGAAGCCGCCGCTTCCCTACGTCGGCGGTGTCGAGGCCAGCGGCGTGGTCCTCGCCTCCGACACCTTGGCGCCGGGCACGCAGGTGCTGCTCCGCGGTGGCGGGCTCGGCCTGCTGCGCGACGGTTGCTGGCGCGAACGCCTCAGCGTCACCCCCAAGGCCGTCACCCCGCTGGCCTCGCCGCTCCCGCCGGAGGTCGCGGCGTCGTTCTTCCTGCCGACCACCACGGCGTACGTCGCCCTGCACGACATCGCCCGCCTGGAGGCGGGCGAGGAGGTCATCGTGACCGGTGCCGCCGGCGCGGTCGGCGCGATGGTGGCTCAGCAGGCCCGGCTGGCCGGAGCCACGGTGACCGGGGTGGTCGGCCGGGCCGATCAGCTCGGTCAGGTGCCCGAGGGGATCCGCGGGATGGTGGCCGACGACGCCGAGGCGGTCGCCGAGCTGGCCGCGGCCCGCCCGGCGTCCCTGCTGGTCGACACGCTCGGCGGGAACGCGCTGGTTGAACGCTCGCGGTGGGTCCGTCCCGGCGGCCGGGCCGTGGTGATCGGCTACGTGCTGGGGACGTCCGTCACGGTCGATCTGCCGTCCTGGCTGCTCGACGACGTGGCGTTGCTTCCGGTGAACATGGTCCGGCAGGAGCGGCGGGCCCGCGAGGTGGCCCCGGCGCTGATCGACCGCCTGGCCACGGGCGAGCTCACCCTGGAGGTCGAGCGGTTCGACCTGTCGGAGATCGCCAAGGCGCTCGAACTGCTGCGCGACGGCCGAGTACGCGGACGCGCGGTCGTCGACCTGGGAAACAATCACTGAGGGCCGTCTCGCTCACCGGAACAGGCCCGTTGATCGAACCGGACATAAGCTCGATTATCGGTCAATGACGCTTATCTCCTCGCAGCTGTCGCGTGTCGACCGTGAACCCACGATCGCCTTTCCGCCCGAGCCCGACGGCGCGGCGAACAGCGTGCTGGGCAAGGTACGGCTGATCCTCGAGGCGTTCGGCCCGGACGACGAGAGCCTCGGCCTGTCCGAGATCGTCCGCCGCACCGGCGTGGCCAAGGCGTCGGTCCACCGGCTGGCTCAGGAACTGCTGCAGTGGGGGCTGCTGGAGCGGCGCGGATCCGAATACTGGCTGGGCATGCGCCTGTTCGAGATCGGGCAGCGCGTGCCGCGCCAGCGGATCCTGCGCGAGGCGGCGCGGCCCTTCATGGAGGATCTCTACCAGGCGACCGGCGAGACCATCCATCTGGCGGTGCTGGACGGACTGGAAGTGATCTACCTGGAGAAGGTGTCCGGTCACGGCCAGGTGTCCAGGCCGTCGCGCGTCGCCGGACGCATGCCGCTGCACTGCACCGCGACCGGCAAGGCCCTGCTCGCCTTCGGTCCGGGTGCCCTGTTCGGCGACGTCGTCGCCGAACCGCTGGCCCGCGTGACGCCGCGGACGATCACCGTACCCAGGCTGCTGGCCCAGGAGATCCAGCAGGCGCGCAAGGTCGGGTACGCGATCGAGCAGGAGCAGACCCGCACCGGCTACCTCAGCGTGGCCATCCCGCTCACCGGCGCCACCGGAACGATGGTCGCGGCGCTGTCGGTGACGGCACCGACCTTCCGCGCCGACGTCAACAAGTACGTGGGCCTGCTGACCATGGTGAGCAGGCGCATCACGAAGTCCATCCTGGCCGCCGACGGAGGCCGGAGCTGAGGCCGGTCAGCGGGTGAGAGTTCAGCGAGTGAGAAAGGCCGTCACGACCTCGGCGACCTCTCGGGCCTTGTGCTCCATGAGCGGGATCGTGCCGCCTTCGATGACGACCGACGTCACGCTCTCCGCTCCGGTGAGGTTCTCCCGGAGGGGCGTCATGGACGGCAGCGCGAACGGGTCCTCAGCGGCCCCCAGCAGCAGCACGGACGTCTTGACCAGCCCGATCTTGTCCTCCATGTAGTAACGCGCGCACGCCCGATGCCCCTCCGCGGGATCGACGCCGGGGGTGAGGGCGTCGTGGACGAACCGGTCGAGGAGGTCCGTGCCCGGTGCGGGATAGTAAGGCTGCCGGAGCCGCCACAGCCTGCGCAGATGGTCGCCGTCGGGCGAGCGCACGGCCTCGTCCACACCCGGTCCGTTCGCATGGGACTCGCGGTAGCGGACGTCGATCCACGGAGCCGACGACAGGACGAGCCGGCCGATCCGCTCGGGCGCGGACGCCGCCACCTCGACGGCCACCGCGCCGCCGGTGTGGTGGCCCAGGAGATCGGCGCGCTCGATGCCCAGGGCGTCCAGCAGCGCCAGAGCACCGGTCGCGAACAGCTCGATCGTGTGGGGCGCCGGGGCTTTCGCGCTGGCTCCGAAACCGAGCATGTCCATGGCGATGACCCGCCGGCACGGCGCCAGGAGGGGGATCAACTCCCGGAACTCCTCCCAGGATCGGGGCGTCTGGTGCAGGAGGAGCAAGGGGCGGCCGGTGCCCTGCTCGGCGTAGTGAAGCTGGCCGAACGGCGAGTCGGCGTACCCGAATCGGAGTGGCGGCGAGATGCGCAAAAGATCCTCTTCTGCAGGTCGGAGGTGTCGGAGGTAAGGTGGCTTTCCCCTCCGGAGTTTCGCCGGGCCCATCCGTGATCGCTACGGGAGGGGACCGGTGACCGGACCGGCGCGAAGGAGTCCAGATGTCCATGGCGGCGTTCGCCGACTCCAGCGATGACGGGACATATCCCAACTCGGTCCTCGGCAAGGCCCAGCTCCTTCTCGGCGCCTTCGAGTCGGGGGCCTTCCACCTCCGGCTCGCCGAGCTCAGCCGGCGCTCAGGGGTGCCGAAGGCGTCGGCGTACCGGCTCGCGCAGGAGCTGGTGCAGTGGGGACTGCTGGAGCGCAGGGGAGATTCCTACCAGCTCGGCATGCGCGTGTTCGAGCTGGGGCAGCGGGTCCCGGTGTCGGCGATGCTGCGTCGCGTGGCGCGGCCTCTCCTCACCGACCTGTTCGCCGCCACCAGGGCGGCCATCCATCTGGCGGTGCTCGATGGCGGCCACGTGCTGTATGTGGAGAAGGTCGCAGGGGAGGCGAACGTCCATACGCACTCCCAGGTCGGTGGGCGGTTGCCCGCGACGTGCACGGCGACGGGCAAGGTCCTGCTCGCGACGCGCTCCGACCTGGAGGAACGGCTGCGCCGCCTCGCGCTGACCGGCCTGCCGAGCGTGACCCCACGGACGGTCGGGTCCGTCGAAGATCTGCGACGGCAGCTCGTGCTCGTCCGGGAACGCGGTTACGCCGTCGAGCGGGAAGAGATCTTGCTGGGATTCGGCAGCGTGGCGGTGCCCGTCGCGGGCCCCGATGGCACGGTCGTCGCGTCGGTGTCGGCCACCGCGCCGGTGGCCCGCCTGGAGACCAGGCTGTTGCTGCCCGAACTGCTTTCGACCGCGGCGGGCATCTCCCGTGCCTTCGGAAGCGAGAGGCGGGACTGACGGCCGACCACCGGCGCGGCCGAAGGCGCCGCGCCGGCGGTGCGCGTCAGCTCTGCGCGTCAGCTCTGCGTGTCAGCTCTGCGCCGGGAACGTGCCGTGCATCCAGCGGGCCGACACCTGCGCGCTCTCGTAGGGGTCGGCGATGTCGGGACGGTCCACCTCCACCATCAGCCACCCGTCGAACCCGCTGGGCAGATTGCCGATGATGCCGGCCAGATCGAGCTCACCTCGGCCCGGCTCGACCCACAGCCCGGCCAGAACGGTCTGCTGGTAGCCCCAGTCCTTCTCGCGGCCTTCGGCGGCGACGCTGAGCCGGCAGTCCTTCACGTGCACGAACGGGATCCGCTCGGCGTAGTCCTTGACGAACCGGCCGACGTCGGCGCCCGCCCACGCCAGGTGCCCGGTGTCGGGGAGGAAGCCGAGCCGCGACGACGGAAGGGCGTCGAGCACCGCCCGGCCCTCCTCCTCGGTCTCGATCCACGTGCCCACATGCGGGTGCAGCGACGGCCGGACGCCCTCGGCGAGCATGGCGTCGGAGATCTGCCCGATCAGCGCCGTCACCGCCTCGACGCGGGAGTCGTCCGCGTCGTAGCCCTGGCCGGGGTGCAGCACACGCGGCCGGTCCTTGGCCATGCCGAGCCCGAGACCGATCTCGGTCATGCCGAGCCGGGCGTGCTGGCGCGCGACCTCGGTGGCACTGGCCACGACGTCGCCCTGGTTGCCGTCCCGGCCGTCCGACCGGCAGACGAAGTAGCCGGGCGCGAGCGTCAGACCGGTCTCGTCCAGCAGCGCCAGGTACTGCTCCACGGTGAAGCCGGCCGGGACCTCGGCCATGACGGCGTCGAATCCGGCCTGCTTGATCAGTGACAGCCGCTGCTTCGGCTCGGGCGCCAAGGACGGGTCCAGCCATCCGTCGGCGCTGGCCATCCACTGGATGGGGTTGAGGGCGATCTTCGGTGTGCCGGGCATATGGCTTCCTTTCGGTATTCGGTGTCAGGCTTGGAGCGTGAGTTCGCCGGCGAAGTGGCAGGCGGCACGCTGGCCGGTGGCGGTGAGGGTGAGTTGCGGGTCGACCTCTTTACAGATCGTCCGATCCGGATGCGCCAGCGGGCCGATCGGGCACCTGGTGCGGAAACGGCAACCGGTCGGTGGGTTGGCGGGGCTGGGCAGGTCACCCGGCAGGATGATGCGTTCGCGGGACCGCGCCGAGACCGATGGGACGGGCGAGGACGACAGCAGCGCGGCGGTGTAGGGGTGCTGCGGGTTGCCGTAGACCTCGGCGGCGTCGCCGTGCTCCACGATCCGGCCGAGGTACATCACCGCGACGGTGTCGCTGAGGTGACGCACGACCGACAGGTCGTGGGCGATGAACAGGTAGCCGAGCCCGAGTTCGTTCTGCAGCTTCTCCAGCAGGTTGATGATCTGCGCCTGGATCGACATGTCCAGCGCGGAGACCGGCTCGTCGAGGATGAGCGTGCGCGGTTGGCGGGCCAGCGCACGGGCGATGCCGACCCGCTGGCGCTGGCCGCCCGAGAACGCGTGCGGGTAACGGTCGAGGTGCTCGGTTCGGAGCCCGACCTGCGCCATCAGCGATCGCGCCGCCTCCTCGCGGGCCCGCCCGCCGATGCCTCTGAACGCGAGTGCCTCGGCCAGCGACTGCCGGATGGTGCGGCGCGGGTTCAGCGACGCGTACGGATCCTGGAACAGGTACTGCACCGAGGACCGGACCCGCGTCAGCTCCTCCCCGCCCATCGCGCTCACGTCGGCGCCGTCGACGAGGATCGACCCGCCCGCGACCTGATTGATGCCCACGATGCTGCGCGACAGCGTCGACTTGCCGCAGCCGCTCTCGCCCACGAGCCCGAGCGTGCGGCCCGCGTGCACCGACAGGCTCACCGAGTCGACCGCGTACACGGGGGGCTCACGGTGGAACAGCCCGCGCCGCCGGGATCCGACGTCGACTCTCAGGTCCCGGACCTCCAGGACGGCCTCGGCCGCAGGGGGAGCGGCCGGTGTGCCGGTCGCGGCCTGTTCGTCCGGCACCGGAGCGGAAAGATCGAGGCCGCCGGCGCCCCGCTGGGCGACGAAGCAGGCCGCGGCCTGCCCGGCGCCGCCGATCTGCAGCAACGCCGGCGGCTCCTGCTCGCAGACCTCCTCGGTGAACCGGCACCGGGGGGCGAAGGGACAGCCGGGGGGTGGCGCGGCGGGATCGGGCGGCGCGCCCGGGATCGCGGGCAGCGACCGGCCGGTCCGGTCGTCGTCGATACGGGGCATGGCCGCCAGCAACGCCGCGGTGTACGGATGCCGCGGCTGCTCGAAGACCTGCTCGACGGTCCCCTTCTCGACGGTGCGGCCGCCGTACATGACGACGACGTCCGTGCAGAGTTCGGCCACCACACCCATGTCATGGGTGATGATCGCGATGGCGATGCCCAGCTCGGTGCGGAGCCTGGCGAGCAGACGCAGGATCTGGGCCTGGATGGTGACGTCGAGGGCGGTGGTCGGCTCGTCGGCGATCAGCAGCGCGGGGTCGTTCGCCAGGGCGATCGCGATGACGACGCGCTGGCGCATGCCGCCGGAGAACTGGTGCGGGTAGTGGTCGATCTTCGTCTGGACGTCGGGGATGCCGACCTGCTCCAGCAGGTCGATCGCGCGCTCGCGCGCGGCCTGCTTGCCGACGCCATGGACCGTCATGGCCTCGACGATCTGATCGCCCACCTTCATGACGGGGTTGAGCGCGGACTGCGGGTCCTGGAAGACCAGGGCCACCTTGCTGCCGCGGCGGCGTCTCATCTCCCGTTCGGGCAGCGTGAGCAGGTCTTCCCCGCCGAACCGTACGGAGCCGGCGACGACCTCGCCCGGCGGGCGCAGCATGCGCATGATGGAGCGCGCCGTCACCGACTTGCCCGAGCCGGACTCGCCGACGATGCCCAGCACGTCACCCGGGTAGATGTCGAAGCTGACGTCGTTGACGGCCTTGATGCCGCCCTTCTTCGAGCGGAACTCCGTCCGCAGCCCCTCGACGCGCAGCAGCGGCGCGTCCTTGGCCGTCACCGGTGCCATCGATTCGGTGGAGGTCATCGGCGGTTCACCGCCTCGTTGAGCGCGTCCGACAGCAGACTGAAGCCGACCGAGACCAGCAGGAGCAGCAGGGCCGGGCCGACGATGTACGTGGGTGACTGGGTGACGAACCGCAGGCCGTTGTTCAGCAGCACGCCGAGCGAGGGCGTCGGCGGCTGCACGCCGAGGCCGACGATGCTCAGTCCGGCCTCGATGTAGACGCCGACGACCATCCAGACGGCGCCGTTGACGACGATGGCGTCCATCGCGTTCGGCAGCACGTGGCGTACGAGCAACTGCCATCGTGAGACGCCGAGCACCCGGGCGGCGAGGACGTACTCCCTGCTCTGCTGGGTCAGCCAGGCGCCGCGGGCGAGGCGTCCGGCGGTGGGCAGGCCGCTGATCAGGATCGTGAGGAAGAGCGCCGGCCAGCCCGGCTGGAGGATGGCGACCAGGCAGATCCCCAGGATCAGGCCGGGGAAGCCGATGATCACGTCGAGCAGCCGCTGCACCGCGGCGCCCAGGCGTTCGGAGATCACGCCGCTCAGGCCGAGCAGCGTGCCCGCCGCCATGCTGAGGGGGACCGCGGTGAGGATGAGGCTCAGGTCGATACGCAGGCCGTAGAGGCTGCGGACGAAGATGTCGCGGCCGAACTCGTCGACGCCGAAGACGTGCTTGGCCGACATCCCGGTCAGCGCCTCCGGCCCCTGCTGGTCGTAGCCACCGGGGAACAGCACGGGCGCGAGCAGGGCGGCGAGTCCCATGAGGAGGAGGATCGACAGCCCGACCACCCCCTTCGGCGTGCGGAGCGCCGCCAGGTAGCGGGCCAGGGTCGGGTTCAGTCGCCGGCGCGCCTCTGGGAGAGCCACGTCGGGGGGTACCAGCTGAGGGTCTGCCATACCTACTCTCCCAATTTGATGCGCGGGTCAAGTCCTGCCAGGACGACCTCGGTGAGGATCTGACAGAGCACCGCCACGAAGACGATGGCGAGGATCAGCACCTGCAACACGGTGAAGTCGCGGGTCTGCACGCTGGACACGGCGAGCTGGCCGAGCCCGTTGCGGTTGAAGATCGCCTCGATGATCACCGCGCCGGCGAGCAGGTTGCCGATCTGGAGCCCCACGGCCACGACCGCGGTTCCCACGCTGTTCCTCAGTACGTGCCGGAGGGTGATCCGGGTGGCCGACGCCCCCTTGCTCAGCGCGAGGTCGACGTAGTCCTCGTTCTTGACGGCGAGCATCTCCGCCTGCAGCAGGCGGGCGACGACCGCGGCCGAGGGCAGCGCCAGCGCGAACGCCGGCAGGATCAGGAACTGGAAGCCGATCACCGGATCCGCCAGGAAGCTGACCTCGCCGCTGACCGGCAGCCAGCGGTTCAGCACGCCGCAGACCAGGATCAGCGCCAAGCCGGTGAGGAACGACGGAATGGCGATGAAGAAGCTGTTGACCAGGTCGAGGCCGGCCCGCGCCCAGCGGCGCCGGGTCGAGCCGACCGCGACGCCCAGGGTCGTCCCTATCGCGATGACCAGGAGCGTCGCCAGCGCGGCGAGCTCCAGGGTGCTTTCGAGCCGGTCGCCGATGAGGCTCGCGACGCTGCGGCGCAGGAGGTAGGACTCTCCGAGATCGCCCTGGAAGAGCCCGACGATCCAGTCCCAGTACTGAACCACCAGGGGCCGGTTCAGGCCCAGCTCCTGCCGGATCGCGGCGATGGTGGCCGCGGTCGAATCCGTGCCGGCGAGGGTGACGGCGACGTCACCGGGCGCCAGACGGGGCAGGGCGAAAGCGACGATCGAGCTCGCGAAGAGCACGAACACCACTGATGGGATCTTGCGTATCAGGAACCGGACCATCGTCTCGATACCGCCAGTCGCTCTAAAGGTCGATTACTTGGACAGCCACGCCCGGCTGATGTCGAGGAAGCCCATCTGCGTAGGTGCGAGGTCGTTCAGGGCGTTCGACCGCACGGTGAGGGTGGGGCGGGTGATCAGCGGGAGCACGAACGCCTCATCGGCGAAGTAGGCGCTGTAGTCGTGCAGCGCCTTCTGCTGGTCGGGCGTGGTGCTGGCGCTGGTGACCGCCTTGACGAGCCGCGTGTACTCGGGGCTCTTGAAGTGTGAGACGTTCTCGTCCGCCTGGAGCTCCGGGCGGCTCACGACGGCGCTCGCCGGTGAGAGGCCGTTGCTGTTCATCATCAGGAAGGCGGGAGTCCCCATGTTCTTGCTGGAGACCTTGGCGTCATAGTCGGCCGTGGCGATGACCGGCTTGGCGTTCAGCCCGACGGCGGCCAGGTTGTTCTTGACGATCTGGAAGACTCCGGTGGCCTCGGGGGTGTTCAGCATGGTCACGTCGAACGACGTGCCCGCCTTCACGCCCGCGGCGGCGAGCATTTGCTTGGCCTTGTCGGGCTGGTAGGTGTACTGCTTGGTCTGCGCGGCGTCGTAGCCGATCGTGGAGGTCCGCCACGGCAGGTTGGTCGCCTGGGCCTGGCCGCCCTCGACCTGCTGCACGATGCGGTCGCGGTCGATCGCGTAATGGATCGCCTGGCGCACGGCCTTGTTGTCGAACGGTGGCTTGGTCACGTCGAAGCCGAGCGGGATCGCCGCGCCGCCGGACGACACGAGGGCGAAGCCCGGCTGCTGGCTCAGGCTTCTCGCGTCCAGCCCGGCCAGGCCGACACCGTACTGGACGCGGCCGCTGCGGATGGCCGCGACCATCGCGGTCGGGTCCTTGATGAGGTTGATCTCGATGTTGTCGAGATGGGTGTTCTGGGCATCGCGGTATTTCGCGTACTTGGCGAGCTGGAGCTTGCCGCCCGGGGTCCACGACTTCCACTCGAAGCGTCCGGTGCCGTCCACCTTGGTGCCGGCCGCGTAGTCGGCGTAGGCGTCCTTGTTCGGGATCGGCATGGTCTCGAAGAGGTCGAAGACGTTCGGCAGCGGCTGCTTGAAGGTCAGCGCGAGCTCGTAGTCGCCCGTCGCCTTCATGTCGGAGATCTGGGCGGCGATCGACTGGTTCGCCGCCCCCACCTTCGGGTCCTGGACCTGCTTGATGGCGAAGATGACGTCTGCCACGGTCAGCTTGCGGCCGCTGTGGAAGGTCACGTCGTCGCGGAGCTTGATGTCCAGGCTCTTGCCGTCCGGCGCCAGCGTCCAGGACTTGGCCAGGACGCCGTTGGGCTGCCCGGTCTTGGTGTCGATGAGGGTCAGCGTCTCGAGGACGGCGTACTCCCACAGGATGTTGCCGAACGAGGTCTTGAGGAACGAGCCCGGTTCGGCCTCGGTCGTCTGCCCGACCACGAGGGTTCCGCCCTTGCTCGCCGGGCCGGAGGGCGCGGAGCTGCCGATGGCGCCTTGGTCGGCGGCACTGCACGCGGCGGACGCGAGCATCGCCGCGCCGGTGGCGCCTGCTGCGAGCCGGCGTCGCCAGGCGGACTTCGTCAGTGACATCGATACTCCTCGAGACATTCTGGGGGTGGGGGATGTACCAAGGCGTCGGGAATTGTACAGTCAGCCCGATTTGTCCTCTGGCGAGGAGCATGGTTTGTGACTCAGATAGGCGCAACCCGCCGCTTTTAGTTTTGTTTCCGACATAAAGCGAGCGGCTCGGTTCCGCCGTCCGCAGCCGAAGACGGCCGAGATGATCACCGAGCGCCGAACGGGTTCGGCAACGGGATCGTCAGGCATTCGCACCGTCGTCACCGTCCTTCAGGTGGTGGCCTCACACCCTAGGACGCAGGATTCCGGCAGGCCCTCGCACCGGTTCGCTGACCGGAACAGCCCGCCTGCCTGCGCTGCCGCGCAAGATCTGGACCGTCCGTCCGTCTGCCGGTTCGCTGACCGAAACGGCGCGTCACGCCCATCGACCTGCGGCGGATAGCGTCCGGGACCATGCCTCTCACATACGGGTTCCTCGACTACGGCGGTCCTGACCTCCAGCGCTTTCTCGACGTTCCCGCACCCGAGCCGGGACAGGGCGAAGTGCTCGTCGAGGTGCGCGCGGCCGGCGTCAACCCGGTGGACTGGAAGGTCCGGGCCGGCATGCACCGCGCCTTCCTGCCGCTGAAGCTGCCCGCGACCCTCGGCCGTGAGGTCTCAGGGACCGTTGTGCGGACCGGGCCGGGAGTCGTCGAACTCGCCGTCGGGGACAAGGTCCTCGGCAGTACGGTCGGCGGCTGTGGCGGCTACGCCGAGCTGGCGCTGCTGCCGGTGGAACGGGCGGCGCGGATGCCGGACGGACTGTCGTTCATCGACGCGGCGGCGCTGCCGATCGCGGCGGGGACCGCCTATGAGGGGCTCGCCACTCTCGGCCCGGCTCCCGGGCAGACGCTGCTGATCCTGGGTGCCGGCGGGGGAGTCGGCACGGTCGCGGCCCAGCTCGCGGTCATGCGTGGCGTCACCGTCGTGGGCACCGGGAGCGAGGCGAAGCGGGCGTTCATCGAGTCCCTCGGCGCCACGGCGGTCGCCTACGATCGCGACGACGTCGCGCGCCGGCTCCAGGAGCTGCTTCCGGGCGGCGCCGACGCGGTTCTCGATCTGGCCGGTGGTGACGCGCTCGATGGCGTCGCGGGCGTCATCACCGCCCGGACGCGGGTGAGCAGCGTGGCCGACGAGGAGACCGTCGCCCGCTTCGGCGCGCGCCCGCTGAAGCGCACCGGTGACCCGGCGACGCTGTCGGCCGTGGCCGACCTGGTGGCCGCCGGGAAGCTGGACCCGTACGTCCGCCGGGTGTTCCCGCTGTCCGCGGCGGGCGACGCGCTCGCGCTGGTGGAGGCCGGTCACGCGGCCGGCAAGGTCGTCATCGACGTCACCGCCCGGCGCTGAGGCTCACCCCGCGCGGCTGCCCGCCGCGCGGGGTTGCCCGGCGCTGAGGCTCACCCCCTCGCGCACAGCCGCCCGGCGGGGTGAGTCATCCCCTCTGCGGGGTCACTTCTCGAAGCGGCCGGCCGGGCGGTCGCATGTGCTCTCCAAGAGGGTGACCTGCCCGGGTCCGTCGATCGCGGACAGCGCTTCGAGCACGTGGAAGGCGAACGCGGCGTTGGCGCGGTGCGGTCCGCCCTCGATCGCGTCGGCCAGATCCCGTACGCCGAGCCCGCGGCGCGCCTGCTCCTTGGTGCCGACCGCGCCGAACAACTCGACCACGGGCGGCAGCACGGACCAGTCCGCTTCACCGTGCCGCCGCACCCGGACGTCGCCGTCGAAGTGGTTGGGATTGGGCAGCGTGAGCGTCCCCTCGGTGCCGTAGATCTCGATGGCGGGCAGATCGCTGTCCCAGACGTCGAAGCTCATCATGGTCGTGCCGATGACCCCGGAGTCGAAGACGAGGACGGCCGAGGCGTGGGTGGGCACCTCGACGTCGATGGAGTCCACGGCCCGATCCGGCGCGGTCACCGTACGCACCGGCGCGCCGATGCGGGCGGCTCCCGCCACGGACCTGACGGGTCCGAGCAGGTTCACCAGGATCGCCAGATAGTACGGCCCCATGTCCAGGACGGGACCGCCACCGGCCTGGAACAGGAAGCGCGGATCCGGATGCCAGGTCTCGGCCTTGCTGTGCCGGATGAACGCCGACGCGCCGATGGGTTCGCCGATCAGCCCGTCGTCGAGCGCCTTGCGCGCGGTCTGGGCGGCGCTGCCGAGGAAGGTGTCCGGAGCGGAGCCGAGCACCCGCCCGCTGGCCGCGGCCGCCGCCAGCACCGTCTTCGCGTCGGCGACGGTCGTGGCCAGCGGCTTCTCGACGTAGACGTGCTTGCCGGCGTCGAGCGCCCGCATGATCGTGCTCGCGTGGTGCACCGGCGGGGTCAGGTTGACCACGATGTCGATCGAGTCGTCGGCGTAGAGCTCGTCGGCGTCCCCCCAGCCCGGGATGCCGTGCTCGCCGGCGGCCCGCTTGGCGCGGTCGACGTCGATGTCGCCGACGCGGACGATCTCAAGCTCCGGATACCGGGCCATGCCGGTGACGTACCGGCTGAAGATGTTGCCGCTACCGAGGATGCCGATGCGGTGGTGCTGCGGCTGAGTTGCCACGTTCTCTCTTTCCTTCCTGGATGGATCCTGGCGTCGTGATCACTTGACCACGGTCCAGGTGAGGCTCTCGTCGGCCCGCAGTACCGCATCGACCAGCCGTGCCGAGCGGACGCCGTCCGCGGCGGTCGGCAGTCCCACGACCGGCAGGCCGGCCATGGCCGAGTAGGCGTCGTCGACGAACGCGCGGAAGCAGTCGCCGTAGCCCTGCGCGTGTCCGGCGGGAAGGGTGGCCAGGCGGCGCTGCTCGGCCGATCCCTGACTCGGGTCTCGTATGACAATCCGGGCGCCCTCCACGTCGCCGAGCCACACCGACTCCGGGTTCTCCTGGTCGAACACGGCGCTGCCGGCCGCGCCGTCGAGCTCGAACCAGAGCCGGTTCTTGCGTCCGGCCGATACCTGCGACACCGTCAACGAGCCGAGCACCCCCTCCGCCGTCCGCAGCAGGACGGTGGCGACATCCTCGGTCGTGACCGGCCGCAGCTGGTCCGATGCCGGTCCGCTGGCCGGACCGAAGGTCGCGCCGCTGCCCGCGGGCCGCTCGGGCTTGGTGATGCCGCGCCGCGCCGTGACCTCGTGGAACCGGACGCCGGCCACCCATTCCACGAGGTCGCACCAGTGGGAGCCGATGTCGGCGAAAGCGCGCGATTGCCCGCCCAGCGTGGCGTCGACGCGCCAGTTCGCGGTGCCGGCGTCGAGCATCCAGTCCTGTAGGTAGCTGCCGTGCAGGAGTTGCCAGGCGCCGAAGTCGCCGTTCAACCGGCGGGCCCGGATCTCACGGACCAGCGGGTGATAGCGGTAGACGTACGGGACGGCGAGCGTGCGGCCCGTCTCGGCGGTCACCGAGGCGAGCCGCTGAGCGTCGGCGAGCGACGTCGCGATCGGCTTCTCGCAGATCACGTGCTTGCCGGCCCGCAACGCCGCCACCGCCTGGTCGGCGTGGAGCGCGTTCGGCGTGCAGACGTGTACGACGTCCACCGCGTCATCGGCGAGCACGGCCGCGAGGTCCGGATAGCGCACCGGGACGTCCCACTCCTTGGCGAGTACGTCGGAACGGCTCGGGGTGGAACCGACGACGCCCCGCACGGTCGCGCCGACGCCGCGGATGGCCGCCGCATGGACCGAACCGATCATGCCGGCGCCGATGATGACGGCTTGAGTGCGCGGATGCGCCACGTTCAGACCTCCAAAAGACTGTTTGGCCATATCCGAGCATGGTTGAGCGTATTGACAGGCACAAGATGACGTCTTTAGTTTCATCGCATGCAAAAAGACGGGAAAACCGGCGGTCATGCCGTGCCGGCGCCGGTAGCCATCGCGCTGCACCGGGTGCTGGGGATGATCGCCAATGGCGAGGCGACCAGCCGCGCGGCGATCGCGCGGCTCACCGGCCTCGCCCGGTCGACCGTCAGTCAGCAGGTGGACAGCCTGATCGAGGTCGGCATCGTCGAGGAGACCGAGTCGAGCCAGTCGGTGCGCGGCCGGCCGCCCCGGGCGCTCACCATCAGCCCGCGCGCCGGCACGATCGCCGTGGCCGACGTGGACGTCGCCGCGACCCAGCTCGCGATCGCCGACCTCGGCGGCACCATCATCGGCCGCGACACCGTCAACCTGCCGGTCGATCGCGGTCCCGAGGAACTGCTGGCCGAGGTGTCCGGGCGGCTGCGTTCGATGCTCGCCGAGCACGGCCATGATCCGGCCCGGGTGCGTCACGTCGTCGCCGGCCTACCGGCGCCCGTCGACTTCCAGCGTGGCTGCGCGGTGCGCCCGCCGATCATGCCCGGCTGGGACGCCTACCCCGTCGGGGACTACCTGCGCGGGCAGTTCGGCGCCGCCGTCACGGTCGACAACGACGTGAACCTGATGGCGCTGGGCGAGGCGACCCAGGAGATGGCCGACACGCCCCTGCTGGTCATCAAGGTCGGATCGGGCATCGGCGCCGGCATCGTGACGGCGGACGGCTCGGTGCATCGCGGCGCCGACGGCGCGGCCGGCGACATCGGGCACATCCGGGCGTCCACCCGGCGCGACGTCGTCTGCAGGTGCGGCAAGTTCGGCTGCCTGGAGGCCGTCGCGAGCCATCGCGCGGTCCTCGCCGACCTCGGCATCGCACCGTCCTCGATCGACGACCGGCTGTACGCCTCGCGCGAGCTGGCCCGGCTGGTGGCCGACAGCGACACCCGCGCGCTGCACAGAATCCGCCAGGCGGCCGCCGACATCGGCGAGGTCGTGGCGATGCTGATCCACACGCTCAATCCGCGCATGCTGGTGCTCGGCGGCCCCTTGAGCGAGCTGCAGGACGAGATCCTGTCCGGAGTCCGCGCGGCGGTGTACGAACAGGCGTTGCCGCTGGCGACGCGGAAGCTCATCATCACACCGAGCCAGCTCGGCGCCGACGCGGGAATCATCGGCGCGATCGCCCTGGCGGGCCGGGAGGTCTTCAGCCAGGCAGGCGTGGGACGGCTGCTCGCCGAGGCATGAGGGTGATCAGGTGCGGTCGCCGGATGGCTGTGAGAAGCGGCTGATCAGGAGCGCCAGTCGCCGGTCGTGGAGCTCGGGCGGGAGCCTGCCGCCGCGCATCAGCGTCACCAGTCCGTGCAGGCCGGCCCAGAGGGTCTCGGTGAGCGTGCCCAGTTCGTCGTCGCCGGTGTGTGGCCACAGCGCCTGGCTCAGTTCGCCGAAGCACGCGTGCAGGGCAGGCGGTGCTTGGGGGGTGGCGAAGGGCAGGTCGAGGGTCTGGTTGAACATGGCGTCGTACAGTGCGGGCCGTCGTTCGGCGAAGTCCGCGTAGGCGGCGCTGACGTCGGCGAGAGCCTCCCGAGGGTCGCTCGCCGAGGTACGGGCCGCGCGCATGTCGGCGGCCAGGTCGGCGAAGCCCTCCACGGCGACGGCGGCCATGATGGCGTCCTTGCCCTTGAAGTGGCTGTAGAGCACCGGCTGGCTGTATTCGACGCGTTCGGCCAGGCGCCGGGTCGTCACCGCCTCCCAGCCTTCGGCCTCGGCCAGCGCGCGGGCGGCTGTGATGATCAGCTGTTCGCGCTCTGCCCGCTCGCGCTCCCGGCGCTCCTGAATCGACATGCCATCAACTCTAGCACCGCTAGCACTCCTGTCGATGCTCCGACTATTTCTGGCGATGTCACATTCCTTCCACGCGCGGGTCGTCCAACTGGACCCTCGAAATCCGGGCGTCCGAAACTAGCTTGGAGCAGACAGGGCATCTCCCATCCTGGTCACCGGTGGCACGGGCACGCTGGGGCGTCTGGTCGTACCACTCCTGCGGAACGCCGGCCGCGAGGCGGGCGCTCAGCCGGACCGGCCGGTCTCGTGCCCGACCTGGCCGGGCCGCGCGTGTCCTGGGAGGAATTCCTGGCCGAGCGGGTGCGGCCGAGCCGCCAGGTGCTCACCCGGCAGCCCGGCTGACCGTCGTATCACCTGCTCTGGCCGGCCCGCAGGTGGGCGTGCACGGCCGGGGTCAGCACCTGGCCGGTACGCTCCACCATGAGCGTCATGTGGTACGCCACGAGCGCCATGTCGCAGTCGGGCGCCACGAGCACGGCCAGGCACGAGCCGTCGCTGATCGACATCGTCAGCATCAGCCCGCGTTGCATCTCCACCACCGCCTGGGTGACGGGGCCGGACTCGAACATGCGGGCCGCTCCCTGCGTCAGGCTGACCAGCCCCGAGGCGATCGCGGCAAGCTGGTCGGCCCGGTCGGCGGGGAAGGCCGACGAGAACGCGAGCGGTAGGCCGTCGGACGAGACGACGACCGCGTGGGCGACGCCTGGGACGGTGCTGACGAATTCAGTGATCAGCCAGTCGAGGCCATGTGCCACGTACGTCAGGTCGGTCATGTGCCCCCTCCGCTGTTCGTGGGGTCGGCAGCAGATGTCTTGCCCGAACTGATGTCATTTCGGGCCGCCCGAAAACCCTGCTGGAAGCTGGACAGGCGGTTGCGCACCTGCTCCGGCGAGGGTGCCGGCATCGGTGCCACGTTCTGGGGCGCGGCGGCCGTCTGGGCCGAGCCCGGCACCAGGTTGGCCTTGGGCACCCGCTTGGGGAGGCCCGCCGAGGTCGCGCCGTCGCGTACCGGCTGCACCACGGTCTCGGCCGCGCTCCAGCCGGCGTCGGCATTGGACGATCCCCAGCTGGCACTGGACTCGCTCCCGTGCTCGAACCAGGCCGACTCCACCGCCGCGAAGATCGGCAGGTACTCGTCGCCCGAGGTGGCCGGCTTCACGGTCGGGATCGGGCCGGTGGCGACCGATCCGGTCTCGGGGAAGTCGTATCTCTGCCGCGCCGGGCCACCCGCGCGATCGCCGCGGCTCCAGCTCTGCGGCTGGTCGCCGGTGGGCCATTTCGGCAGCCCACTGTCGCTGGGCCAACTGCTCGGGCCGCTCGGGCTGCTCGGAATGCTCGGAATGCTCGGGTTCCTCGACGGCGCCCAGATGTCGGTGGAGTCGTAGGTGCTGTAGTCCGAGCGCGGCTCGACCGGCCGGCCAGTGTCGGGCCGTGGGGGCGTTGAGGGCCAGCCATCGGCCGAGCCACCCGACGGGATGGAGGAATACGACGGGTGCCCTGGACCCATCTGGTAGCCGCCGCCGCCCTGCCACTGCGGCGCGGGGTAGGCCTCCTCGCGGGCGCCGCTGGGCACACCCGCGTAGGCGGGCGCCGGCGCCTGCGCGCCCACCAGCGTTTCTGGCATCAGCACCATGGCGGTCAGGCCGCCGGAGCCGTGCGGGCGCAGTTGCACCCGGATGCCGTGCCGGTGCGCCAGCCTGGCGACCACGAACAGACCCATGCGACGCGACACCGAGACGTCCACGATGGGCGCGTCGACCAGGCGGTCGTTGGCCTGGCCCAGCTCCTCTACGGTCATGCCGATGCCGGAGTCGGTGATCGACAGCATGACACCGCCGCCGTCGATCCGGCTGCCGGAGACCGTCACGCGGGTCTCGCGCGGCGAGAACGACAGCGCGTTCTCCACCAGCTCGGCGAGCAGGTGGATGACGTCGTTGACGGCCTGGCCGGCGACGGACACGCCGTCGGGCACCTGCAGGACGACCCGCTCGTAGTTCTCGACCTCCGACAGCGTGGCGCGGGTCACGTCGATCAGCTTGACCGGCTGGCTCCAGCGTCGCGGCGGGTCCTGACCGGCGAGGACCAGGAGGTTCTCGCTGTTGCGGCGCATGCGGGTGGCCAGGTGGTCCAGCTTGAACAGGTTCGCCAACCGGCTCTCGTCCTGCTCGCCCTGCTCCAGCCCGTCGATGAGGGTGATCTGCCGCTCGACCAGCGTCTGGCTTCTGCGGGAGAGGTTGACGAACATCGCGTTGACGTTGGTACGGAGCTTGGACTCCTCGCCCGCCAGTCGTACGGCTTCGCGGTGTACCTCGTCGAAGGCCCGCGCCACTTCCCCGATCTCGTCCTTCGACGAGACGGCGATCGGTGGCACCTGTATGTCGTCCGAGCTGACCTCGCTGGTGCGGAGCTGCCGCACGAGCTCGGGCAGCGTCTGGCCGGCGACCTTGAGCGCGTCTCCGCGCAGCCGCCTGAGCGGCCGGACGAGCGAGCGCGCCATGACGGCGGTGATGGCCAGAACCAGGATGATCAGGGTGATGACGAGGGCGATGTTGAGCACGGCCACGTACTGGTCATTGCTTTGCACGTCGGTGCTGATCGTGGTGACCTGCTCCGACAGCGCCTTCTGCACGGTGTGCGCGCTGTCGACGGTGTCGCTGATGGACTCGAACCAGCGGGAGACGTCGTCGGAGGTCGAGGTGTCGAGCCGGCGCAGGGACAGACCCGTGTTGGTCAGGAACACGGCCCTGTTCATGTAGAACTCGCCCCGCCCGACCTTCACGCTGGCGACCGTGTTGTCGAAGAACTGCCGCTGGGCGACGGTGGCCGCGGTGCGGAACGCGGTGCGCGCGCTCTCGCGCCTGGAGCGGGCGTCGAGGAACGCCTTGTACTCGGGTTCTTCGAACGACCCCCTGACGAGCGCGATCATCAGCAGGCCCCGCAGCTTGGAGGTCTCCTCCTCGTAGCGGGCCATGGCTTGCAGGGCCGCGGTCGTGGAGATGAGCTGCTCGTCCGTCGAGCCCTGCGTGACCTCGTCGTAGAGCTGCACCATCTCGGCGATGGCCTCGGAGTACTTCTCCATCGTCGGGAGCGGCGGCAGTTGCGAGCCGGTCACGGTGGCTCGCAGCGAGGTGAGCTGGGTCAGCCGGGTGCGTACGGTGGCCAGTTTCTTGCGGCCGAGATCGGACAGTGAGTCCTCGGCCGCCGTGGCCGCCGCGCCCGTGCGCGTCACGCTGGCGTTCACGATGTCCTGCTGGGCCTCGAGCTGGTCCTTCTCGGCCGACGCCCTGTTGGAGGCGACGAACTGCGCCGAGAGGTCGCGTTCGAGCGCCATCTCGCGGGACAGCTCGCCGAGCTGCGCGACGAGGGTGCTCACGTTGCTGATGTGCTGATACTGCTGTGCGCTGCTGACCGAGGTGGTGACGCGGAGCCCGCCCAGCATCACGGCCACCAGCGTGGGAATGGCGATGAGAGAAATGAGGCGGGTTCGCACCCGCCAATTGCGGAGGGCCATCGCGCTACCGGGCGCGGGCACCGGCTCGGCGGACTTCTCGTCAGCCACGGACTGACCCGGCAGAGCGGGGGCCCCGACACGACCATGTTTGGTCGTCGTTGTCCTCACTAGTGGCAACCTCTCGCGTGGCCTGCTTCAGGGACTTGGTCACACTGATGAATGCTCGCAGGCAAGTTTGGGCCCAATTTGAGCATGAACCTCACGAGTTAGCCAACGCCTCACAGATTTCAATCGGTCCATTTTGTTCGTTGATTTTTCAACAGATTAATTCCGGCGCGTGGAACGCTAGAATCATGACAAACCGGACACAAGATCATCAACGACGCTCGAAGGGCATTTCACCGTCCATCCGCCCCATTTATTGCTTTTTATTGAAAAAATCGGATATGCGTGACATGGCGCTTCTGCTTTGATCTACCCTCCGGTACGCTTCACGCTCGGTGTCGCTGATGCCGCATCTCCAGACGTGCTTCCCCTGGTAGGAGAACCCCCCGATGACCCGCACACTGCGCTGTCGCGCCCTCGTACTCGGCGCCGCAGTCGCTCTCACCCTGACCGCCTGTAGCGGGAACAGCGACTCCGCTGGCTCTTCGGCCAACAGCAAGGGTTTAGAGAAGACCGTAATCAAGGTTGGCGCGCTGCCGATTCCCGACGCCGTGTCGCTGTATATCGCCAACGAGAAGGGCTTCTTCAAGGAAGAGGGTCTGACGGTCCAGCCAGTCGTCATCACCGGCGGCGCGGCGGCCATTCCCCAGGTCAAGAGCGGTGCGCTGGACATCTCTCAGACCAATTACGTCTCGACCTTCATGGCCGTCAGCAAGGGTGAGAAGCTCAAGCTGGTCGCGGATATGTACCAGGCCGGCCCGAACACCTTCAACATCATGGTTCCGAAGGATTCACCGATCAAAACGGTCGCTGACCTCAAGGGAAAGACCGTCCTGATCAACAATCTCCGGAACGTCGCCCAGCTGGCCGTGACGACGCAGCTGAAGGTGGCGGGTCTCACCGAGAACGACGTCAAATTCGCCGAGAAGCCGTTCCCCGAGATGGGTAACGCGCTCAAGAGCGGCCAGGCTGACGCCTGCTGGATCACCGAGCCGTTCATCACCGCGCTCCAGAGCTCGCTGGGCTTCCGCAAGCTGGCCGACACCATGACGGGCGAGACCGAGGACCTGCCGATGGCGGGCTGGATGGCCACGGACGGGTGGGCGCAGAAGAACCCGAAGACGCTGGCCGCCTTCCAGCGGGCGGTCGCCAAGGCTCAGGAGCTCGCATCGAGTGACCGAAAGGAGATCGAAGCGATGCTGCCCAAGTACACGAAGATCGACGCGAAGACCGCTTCGGTCATCACGCTGGGCACCTATCCGAGCGCGTTGAGCGCGACCCGGCTGCAGAAGGTGGCCGACCTCATGCTCGACTACAAGTACCTCAGCAGCCCCTTCGACGTGAAGTCGATCATCGCGGCACCGTCCAACGGATGACACGTGCACGACTGCTCCGCGGCGCCGTGGGCGCCGCGGGCTTTCTTGTCGTCGGAGAGCTGGTCATCCGGTTCGGGCTGAGCAAAGGCGTGGTCTTCCCGCCGCCCTCGACCATCCTGTACCAGGCGGTGCTCCTCCCGGCCGACGGAGAATTCCTGCAGGGAGCGCTCACGACGCTCACGAACTGGGCGCTCGGCCTGCTGGTCGCGGTGATGGTGGCCGTCCCGGCGGGAGTCCTGCTCGGCGCGCTCACTCCGGTGGAGCGCGCCGTCCGGCCGCTGCTCGAGTTCCTGCGGCCCATCCCCTCTGTCGCGATCATCCCGCTGGCCATCCTGCTGATCCCGGTGGACGAGCTGCTGAAGGTCTCCGTCATCGTCTACGCGTCCGTCTGGCCGATCTTGATCAACACGTTGTACGGCATGCATGACGTCGACCCGCTGGCCAAGGACTCGCTGCGCAGCTTCGGATTCGGCGGGCTGGCCGTGCTCGGCAGGGTGAGCCTGCCCAGTGCCGCGCCCTTCGTCGCGACCGGCATCCGGATCGCCGCCGGGATCGCGCTGATCATCGCCATCAGCGCCGAACTGCTCGCCGGAGGCACCGCGGGCCTGGGGGTCTTCGTGATCCAGGCCGGGAGCGGCGACAGGACCGACCTCATCATGGCGGCCACGTTCTGGGCCGGCGGATTCGGCCTGCTGGCCAACGTGGCGTTGCAGGCGGCCGAGCGCCGCCTGTTCCGCTGGCACCGGGCAAGGACGGGGGCGGTGTCGTGAAGTCGCTCGCCAGGTTCTGGCTGATCCCCGCCGTCATCGTCTTCTGGGAGCTGGTCGCGCGGCGACTGGAGGACACGGACTTCCCGCCGCCCACCACGATCGTCACCCGCATGTACGACCTGTGGTTCTCCGGCCCGGCCGCACGACTGTTCCTCACCGACGAGGCGATGGCCAACATCCTGCCCAGCCTGGGGCGCATGTTCGCCGGGTGGATCCTGGCCTCGATCATCGGAGTGGTGCTGGGCGTGGTCCTGGGGCGCTCGCGGGTGGCGGCCGACTACGTGAACGCGCTGATCGAGTTCGGCCGAGCCATCCCGCCGCCGCTGCTGCTGCCGTTGTTCCTGGTGGTGTTCCGGGCGGGATTGCAGATGCAGCTCGCCGCGATCGTGTTCGGGGTGATCTGGCCGGTGCTGCTCAACTCGATGGACGGGGCCAGGGCCGTGGACCGGACCTACACCGAGACCGCCATCGTCTTCGGGCTGTCGAGGGCGCAGCGCCTGCGCCAGGTCGTCATCCCCGCCGCCTCACCCAAGATCTTCGCGGGCCTGCGGCTGAGCCTGTCGCTCGCGCTGATCCTCATGGTGATCTCCGAGGTGTTCGGCAGTACGGACGGCATCGGCTACCAGCTGATCGTGGCGCAGCGCAGCTTCGAAACGCCCCAGGTGTGGGCGACGATCGCCCTGCTGGGGATGCTCGGCTTCCTCGTGAACTCGCTTTTCGTGCTCGCCGAGCGGCGGCTGCTGGTCTGGCACCGGCAGGCCACCAGAACGCCGTGACTAATTCTTGGAAGGGAAACATGCCAAACTCCGACGACCTCCTCTGGGGAGCGGTTTCCGGCATTTCGCGTTTCTCGGCTCTGTTGACCATGGCGGAGCTGGGCGTCGCCGACCAGTTGGCGGACGGGCCGCTCGACACCGAGCAACTGGCCAAGAGGTGCGGGGCGCATGCCCCCGCACTCCGCCGGGTCCTGCGTGAGCTGGCCAGCATGGGGGTCGTCCGCAGAGCCGGCGCCGACGGATTTGACCTGACCGACGCGGGCGCCGCGCTCCGCTCCGACGTCCCCGGCTCGATCCGGTCCTCGATCCGCATGCTCGGCGAGGACAGCTTCTGGTACGCGATGGGCAGGCTGCCGGACACGGTGCGCACCGGCAGCTCAGCATTCGTCACGAAATACGGCCATCTATACGAGTATTTGGCGACAAATCCTGATTCCGCGCGGATCTTCGATGCCTACATGACCGCCAGGGCCATCCCGTTCACGGAAGGCCTGGTCAAGCGCTACGACTTCGCGGGCGTCGGCACCTTGGTGGACGTCGCCGGAGGCAGAGGCCACATCCTGGCCACGGTCCTGCACGCCCATCCGGACATGCGCGGCATCCTCTACGATCTCGACCACGTGGCGGACGGAGCCAGAGAACTGCTGGCCGCGGAGGGCCTGGCCGATCGGTCCGAGGCCGTGGCCGGCGACTTCTTCGCCTCGGTGCCGGCGGGTGCGGACGCCTACCTGCTGGCCAGTGTCCTGCACAACTGGGACGACGGCGATGCCGTGCGGATCCTGCGCAATGTCCGCCGCGCGATGAACCCCGGTGGGCGGGTGCTGGTGCTGGAGGTGGCGCTGCCCGACGACGACGCGCCGCACCTGGGCAAGGATCTCGATCTGCGCATGCTGGCCATCTTCAACGGCGCCCTGGAGCGTAGCCGGGAGGAGTACGCGACGCTGTTCCAGCAGGCCGACCTGGAGTTGACAGAGGTCATCGAGCTGGGCGCGGGAGCGAGCCTGCTTGAGGCCAGGCCGGTCTGACGCGTAAGGCGGCACGGATGACGGCGGCGGGATCGCCGAGGTGGTAGATCCGCTCCGACGGTTCGATGCCGTCCAGGAACTCCTGGTAGCGCACGGCGTAGGCCAGGTGGGCCAGCGGTT
Source organism: Nonomuraea sp. NPDC049269 (assembly GCF_043197155.1). Classification (NCBI taxonomy): domain Bacteria; kingdom Bacillati; phylum Actinomycetota; class Actinomycetes; order Streptosporangiales; family Streptosporangiaceae; genus Nonomuraea; species Nonomuraea sp. NPDC049269. The sequence continues at coordinate 658,663 of NZ_JBICSO010000003.1, read as the reverse complement.
CGGCGACGGACAGCGCTCGGGCCGGATCGCAGCCCGGCACCTGGGAGGTCCAGGCGTCGATCCAGGCCCGGGCGGCGGCCGGCCGCTTGGCTTCGGGCAGGAAGTCGCAGACCCGGAGCCCGTCGAGCACCGGGTTCCCGAGATGCGCGTCGGCGAAGTCCACCACGACCGGCGGGCCGCCGTCGCTGCGCCAGTTGCCCGAGTGGAAGTCGCCGTGCACGATCGTGTCGGGCAGGCCGCATTCGTCCAGCATGGGCCACCGTTCGACCAGCCGGCGGGCCCTGGCCAACTCCTCAGCGGTCAGCTCGCGGCCGACCGGGCCGGCGAGGAGCTCGCGGACCCGGCCCGCGATAACGGGCCCACGCAGGTCACGCAGCCCGAGCCCGGCTGGGCCTGCGAGCGCGGCCTGTGCGGTGACCATGCGGGTCACCGCGCTGGTGATGGCCTGGGCGGAGGCGTCCCAGCAGTCCTCGCCGGGTAGGTGTTCGAGCAGGACCCGGCCCGGTCCGGCCGCGATGACCGTGGGCACCAGGCCGGGGTCCAGGTTCGCGAACGCGCCGATGACGGCGCCCTCATCGGCGGCGAAGTGCGGCGTGGTCTTCAGCCAGACCGGTCCCTGGTCGGTGGGCAGGAGAAACAGCCCCGCCAGGTTCCAGGTCTTGCGCTGCCGGATCGGCCCGGTCACCGGACGACCCGCGGCGGCCAGCAGCTCCGCCGCCCAGCCGAACACCTCCCGCAGCCCCGCCACGCGAGCCCACGGCGCACGCAGCCTTTCCGGCCTGGTCAGTGCGGCCTCATCGATGGGGCGCCGGGTCAGCAGCCCGGCCGCGGGCCGCCGGAGGGCCTCGACATGGTAGGTGACGTGACCGTCACGGGCGCCTTCCCCACCGTCGACGCGCAGCAGGCGCAGCACCAGTACGTCGACTTCCAGCACCTGCCGCACGTACGTGACGACCGGCTCGACCTCCGCCCACCACGGCACGTCCACCGCGAACGGCCCGAGGACGCCGAGGTAGTCCGCACCCGAGGTCACCCATGCACTGACCGTCCGACTCATTCCGCCAGTGTGAACAATCCATGCGATATCAGCGACCCAATATCCACCGGGCGGCCGTACAGGTGAGCCGCGGGCGGTCGGGCCGCCCGCGGCTCAGTCGGATCACTCGCGGGTCACTGGACGGTGATCTTGTCCACTTCGACGGTGATCCCCTTGACCTGCGGGGTCGAGGTGGCCGTCGTCACGTTGCCGACGCCGGCGCTGACCCCCTTGATCTTCATCGAGTAGGTCAGGGTGCCGCCGGGCGCGCCGGGCGTGCTCGTGACGACCAGGTCCTGGGTGGGCGGACCGCTGATCTGGGCGCCCGCCGTACCCTCGTCGTTCTCCGCGCCCACGGTCAGGCCGGCGCCGGCGGGGGCGTCACCCGGCAGGTTGGCCGGATCGTAGGCGTAGCTGATGTCCTCCACTCCGTTGAGCCCGATCCATTGCTGGAACACCTTGGTGCTGGTCGTACCGAAGGTGTTCACTCGCCACTCCAGGACCAGCCAGCGACTGACGCCGTCGGTCAGTATTCCGGCGAAGACGCCGGGGGCGCCGGTGCCGTCGAGGTCGGTCCAGTAGGAGGCGAGTACGCCGTTCGGCCGCGCGGGGTCGGGCAGCGTCTGCGGGAGGAACGCGATGTCGTCGGCTCCGTTGCTGCCGCCGGCGATGCTGTAGCCGTTGGAGATCACGCCGATCCTGGTGTAGGTCTTGCCGGCGAAGGTGAAGGCGGGCACCGTGAAGTTCAGCGCCTGCTCGTCACCGATCGGCGTCGGTGTGATGCCGAAGGCGTCCAGCGGAAGATATCCGGCGGGCCCCACGCCAGGCGCGATCGTCGGCTTGTCGGGTTGCCGGCCGGCCAGTGTCACCTTGGTCGTCGCGATCTGGGTGCCGATCTTGGTGGCGCCGGTCACGCTGTTCAGCCGCAGGCGGGCGTCGAGCGTGCTGAGCGCGGTCACCTCGGCGTTGGCCAGGCTGTTGTTCTGCACGGTGACCGTACACGTGGATTCGCCGGTGTTCCTCGGGATGGTGGACGGTGCGCAGGTCTGGTCGACCGGCACGATGCCTTCCTGGCGGAAGAACGCCACCGGCAGGTGCAGCGCACGCGAGCCGCCGACCTGCTTGAGGTTCACCTGGCCGAAGTACTGCCCGTCGGGCAGATCCGGCGCGGTGATGATCACGTTCAGCTTGGCGCTCTTGCCCGGCGCGACGGTGAAGTGTGCCGGCAGCACCGTGATGTTGGCGCCGCTGACGGTCGTGCCCGAGGCGGTGAAGGTGAGCGTCTTGTTGGTGGTGTTCGTGACCGTGCGCTTGGCGTTGATGATGCCGGGCATGGTCGGCGCGTTCACCGAGGGCAGGTTGAGATCGATGCGGTTGAGCGGGTCGGCGGCCGAGGCGACGAAGTTGGCCGCGCTCTCGTCCAGGGTCAGTCCGGGGTCACCGGCCTTGGTCAGGTCGATGCGCCCGCCGCCCATGTCGAACGCGTCGGCGGCGGTGGTGCGATCCGGCTTGGTGACGGCGGTCTTGCCCGTGGTCTCCAGGGCGGACTTCACCTGTCCCGGTGTCCAGGTCGGGTGCAGGGCGAACACGAGCGCGGCCGCGCCGGTCACGTGCGGCGCCGACATGGAGGTGCCTTGGATGACCTGGTAGAGGTTGCCGGGCGGCCCTTCGAGCGGTGACTCGGGGGTCGGGGTCATGCCCGCCAGGATGTGCAGTCCGGGCGCGGTGACGTCCGGCTTGAGGAAGTCGCCGCCGGGACCGCGCGAGGAGAAGTACGTCATCACGTCGCCCTGCCAGCTGGCCTTGACCCCCTGGGTGAACGACGCGGTCGCGCCCGGATGCGCGGTCAGGAAGCTCAGCAGGGTGTCGGTCGCGGGCTTGTCGACGTGCACCGACGGGATCCAGTGGGCGTCGGTGAAGACGTCGAACGGGAAGGCGTTGTAGAGGATCATCCCGGCGGCGCCGCCCTGCCTGACGTTGAAGCTCTTCAACACCCGGTTCGGGCCGCGCTCACAGGCGACGATCTTCCCGGTGAAGATTCCGGCCGGTGCCGGGGTGTCGCACAGCGCGTTGGAGTACGGGGGAGCGGACGCCAGCACCACGGGCAGCGGCGCGGCGATCCCCGAAGTGACGGACGCGCCCTTGATCGTCGCCGTCGCGCCACCACCGGACAGCGTGATCGTGGACTGGAACGTCCTGGTCTGCGTGGAGGCGGCCACCGTGGTCACCCACGGGCTGCGGTGGTCGGTGGTGTTGGCGCCGGGCCCCGAGTTGCCCGCCGACGCCGAGACCAGCACACCCGCCGCGTACGCGTCGAGGAACGCCAGCTCGACCGGGTCGCTGTACGGGTCACTGCCACCGGAGATCGAGAAGTTGATGACGCGGACGCCGTCCAGGATGGCACGTGCCACCGCCTGCGCCGCGTCGGACGGGAAGCAGCCCTCCGCGCCGCACACCTTGTAGACCGAGACCTCGGCGGCTGGTGCTATGCCGTGGATCGGCCCGCGGCTGATCCCCAGCGGGTTCGCGTCGGCCACCGGGCCGCCGGCCGACGTGGTGGCGGTGTGGGTGCCGTGGCCGTTGGAGTCACGGGCGCTGTCGGGGTAGACCTCGCCGCCGAAGACCGCGTTGTAGGTCTCCAGGAACGGCTGGCCGCCGATCAGCTTGTTGTTGCAGGTGAAGGGATCGCTGGCCGGGGTCAGCGGGTTGTCGCCGAAGTTACAGACCCGGGCTGTGCCGTCCTTGGTCGGGCCGGGGGCGGGCAGGCCGCTCGGCGCGGCGAAAGAGGGGTGCTCGGGCCAGGCGCCGGAGTCCAGCACGCCCACGATCACGCCCTTGCCCGAGGAGTTGCTGCCGCCGAGCTGGCTGTAGATGGTGTCGGCGCCGATGAACTGAGGACTGGAGTCGGTCAGGAGCTGCTGGGGCTTGTCCTCCTGTACGGCGACCGCGCCGGGCAGCTTCAGCACCTCGGCTACCTTGTTGCCCGGAATCCGGAGCGCGATGCCGCCGTAGACCGTCCTGACCCGCTGGCCCACGACGGCCCCGGGTACCTTGCTCGCCAGCGCGCCCAGGAACTCCTTCTCAACGCTCTCGATGTGCTGGCCGTACTTCTTGGCCTCGGCACTTCTGGTGTCAAGAGCCTTGCCGGTGACAGCGGGACTGGTCCCCGGCAGGCCGGGCAGCCCGCCCCGGTAGGCGGCGAGCGAGTCGTAGTCCAGCTTGACCATGATGTTGATCGGCGCCGGCGAGGTGACCCGCAGCAGCGCCTGGTCGCTCTTGGCCAGCTTGCCCGTCGGAGACTTGGCGCCCTCGACGAGCTGGGCTCCGGTGACGGGAGTTGCCTGCCACTTCGTGTTCGAGGGAGAAGGTGTGGGCGTGGCCCGCGCCGCGGCGGGGCTCATGACCACCACCATGCTCAACCCAATGGCCACAGAGGCGAACCGCCGCGCGCGCGATAAGCGAGAACTGGATAACACAAGATCCTCCTCGTCGAGGGGCTGCACGGACTCACCACGCCGCCCAGGAGGCATCAGGTCACCCTGCGTCGAGGCACACCGGAGAGATCACTGAACCCTCCCCGGTGGGTGACGAGCTGAAGGGCCGCCCTTGTCGGGCGGCTCGGTTTCCGACCGGAGTGTAACCAGCGATCACGCGGCCGAGAACCCTATCGAGTTGCCAGAATCCTGCCGACAATCCAGCACATTTCACGATGTGCCACTCGGACGGCTCCGGGGGCAGGCTGAGCTGCTCGGATTCGCTGGGGAACGTTCAGGGAACGCGCGATTCCTAACGTCCTTCTCAACCGCAGGCGAGCTGCGAGCCCGCGACCCGCCCTGACCGGTGCCCAATGACGGCGCGACCGTGCGCAAACTGGAGGACCGCATGTCCGCTGAGAATTCCCTGCGCCAATATCAGCTCCTGTTCGGCGCCCTGGACTTCCGCGACGGCGACGCCGCCCGGACCGTGGTCTCACCGGCCGCCTATCTGGCCGATCTGCTGCGCCTGCTGGACGACGAAGGGCTGTTGGACGACGGAGGGCCGACCGGCGCGGAAGGGCCACTGAACGGGGCGAGCACCCTGCGCGCCAGGCGGCCCGACATCTGGGAGATTCCCCTGGACGGCGAGCACACCTTCACCGAGGCGCCCTACCTCGACATTGTGGTGGAGATCCTGGAACGCCTGGCCGGTCCGGACGCCTACGAGCGGCTGCGCACGATGCGATTCCCGTTCGACAAGCCGTTCAACCTGGCCTACGAGACGCTCGGCGGCCACCTGAAGAACCGCGCGATCGGCCGCGACGAGCGGCACAGGCTGATCCAGGCCACCGCGAGCACCGTCGCCGCCGAACACCTGGGCCTGTCGCCCGAGATGATCGACGTCGTGACCGTCGCCCGGCCCGAGGTGGCGGATCTGCGGCAGTTCTACCACCTGGCCGTCGGCGAGGACCTGGAGGTCCTGGAGGACGTCGAGCGCTTCACCCGTACCGTCGGCCTCAACGAGATCGAGCTGAACCAGCTGCTGGCCGGTCGGTACGTCAACCAGCACGACGGGGTGATCCAGGTGCGGGGCGGGCGCCTGGTCGGCGGCCTCTACTTCGCGCGCAACGACTGGTACGACCGCGTCAACCGGTTCGTCCGCCTGGCCCGGCGCACCGGGATGACCTTCCCCGACCTGGACCTGGTGCTGTCCACCTGCTGCGGCAACCGCCTGGACGCGGCCGCGCCGGCGGTCCTGGCCGCCGTCCGGCACGTGAGCGCCACCATGGACATCCCGGTCGACGTCGCCTGCGCGCTGGCCGCGCCCATGTCGGCCGATCTGCTGGCGCGCGCCTTCGACGGCCGTACCGTCGCCGAGGGCCTGGGGATCGGCGAGGCGGCGCTGGCCCGGCTGACCGAGCGGCTCCGGGAGGCGTACACGGAGGAGATCGACCTTTCCGCGCTGCACCGGGCGGCGCGCTTCATGAACGTGCTCGGGCTGTCGGCCGACGAATTACTCGACCTGCTGCCGCTGGTGGACGCGAGCTTCCCCATCCCGTACGCGACGACGCGGACCATCGGCGACTGGGCGCGGGTGCTGGCGGCGCCCGACCCGGCGTCGGGGCTGTGGCTGGCGCAAACGCTGCCGGCGCTGGTCGCCTGGCTGCGCGCCACCGGCCTGTCGGTGGCCGACTTGACCGCCTTCCTGGGTGGGCCCGCGGAAGTCGTGGACACCGACGCGCTCGCCACCGCCATCGAGATGACCCCCGACCTGTTCGTGTCGCAGCGCTTCAGCAGCCGCGCCTCCCGCGCGATTCACGACGCCCTGACCACCGGAGCCGACGCCTACGACGCGCTGACCGGCCTGGGCCAGGTGAGCGCCGCCGACTTCATGGGCCTGGGCCTGGGCGACAGGCTGGCGAACAAGATCTTCGCGAACCTGGTGTTGCGCGGCGATCTGGCCGCCGACGGCACCCTGGTCCGTGTGCCCAGGGAACTGGGCACCGACTTCTCCGCCTACCAGGACAAGGTCCAGACCCTGGTGGACATGCTCGGCGGCGCCTTCTTCCCCTCCGACCTGGCCGACCTGCCCGGCCTGAGCCCGGCGCAGCGAACCGAGCTGTACGACAACCTGCTGCACAACGGCTATGTGGCCGGCAACGGCGACGTGCGGGCCGAGTTCGGCGACATCAACGCCCGGCTGGACGATGTGACTCGCCCCGTGATCGCCCTGATCCGCTCCTCGGCCGCCCGCTACGACACCGAGCCGCTACCGATCGACCTGCCCTTCGAGCTGGACGGCCTGCTGGACAACCTCCGCTTCAACGGCCACATCGACGACGACAACTGCTACGTCCGCAAGGACACCCTGGCCGCCCTGGATGTCGCCGACTTCACTCTCGCGCCCGAGTTCGCCCCCTATCGGCGCGACATCCTGGGCGCCGTCCAGGACCAGATCGCCGCGCACAAGGCGGCGCTGCGCACCTTCCCGCCGGAGGCGTTCGCCGAGATCGCCGACCGCGCCGCCGCCCAGCGGGCGCTGGACGAGGGCGACCCGGCCGATCCGGTGACGCGTGGCCGGATCCACGCCATCGAGCTGGAGCAGCGGCCGTACCGGGTGGACCCGGCGGCGGTGGACCGGCTCGGGCTCAAGCCCGTCGAACGGGACGCGCTGCTCGACCTGCTCGTGGACCGCGGCGATCTGGACGAGAACCTCACGGTGCCCCGGGAGCGGCTGGACTTCTTCGCCTGGCCGACGAACGTCCTGAACTTCCACCTGCCAGGCATGGAGGACTACAGCGGCGACGTGTTCGACCTGCTGCACCCCGTCGCCGTCGAACTGGAGGCGGGCACCGAGGAGATCGACTGGACGCTGGCCACCTTCGCCCGCCGACGCGAGAGCGAGCTGCTCACCGTCGCCACCGGCGTCTTCGGCGTGCCGACCGCGGTCATCAGCGCGATCTGTGACGGCATGGGCGTGGACCTGGGCGAAATGCTGGCCGAACCGGGCCCGGACCTGCGCCGAGTGCGCGCGTTCGCCCGGTTCGCCGCCAAACTCGGCCTGGATGCCGCCTCCGTCGCCCTCGTGTTCGACGACCGCGACCTGGCCGGTCACTTCCCTGAGCCGCTCGCGCTGCCGTCCGGGGTGACGCGCGTGGACGCGCTCCTGGACAGCGCCGACGGGTACGCCTACCTGTTCGCCGGCGACCACTACTGGCGCTACCAGGGTCGCGAGATCGTCGACAGCGCGCCGCTGAGCGCCCTCAACCCGGCGCTCACCTCGGTCGACGCCGCCTTCGCCCACCCGGACGGCACCGACTGGATCGTCAGCGGCACCCGCTCCTACGTCCGCCGGCCGGACAGCACCCGCTGGGTGCCGCGCGAGCAGCCGTGGGGCCGCGTCCGCGACGAGTTCGCCACCGGCGTCATCCGCGCGGCGGCCGTCGACGAGGAGGGCCGCACCTATCTGTTCTGCGGCGAGCAGTACGTCCGCTACTCAGGCACCGACTTCTCCGCCGTCGACGAGGGCTTCCCCCGGCCTGCCGCCGAGTTCGGCGAGGACGAGGACAGCAGGGTCGAGGCAGGTTTCCACGGCCGTGACGGCCGCACCTACCTGCTGTCGGGGCCCCGCCCCGGCGACTGGGGGCGCGCACCCGTCGCCTTCGACGGTGTGCCCGACGCCGCCTACGCCGACGCCACCGGCGTGTACGTCTTCTCCGGCGCCTACGTCACCCGCCACACCGACGCCCTGGAGAACGAGGGCGTCCGCGCCGACGAAGGGTTCCCGAAGAAGATCGAGGCGCACTTCCCGAACGTGCCGGCCGAGTTCGAGTCCGGCCTGGACGCCGCGTTCGCTGACGCCGACGGCTTGGTCCACCTGTTCAAGGACGGCCGCACCGTCGCCCTGACCGCCGTCCCGCTGCCGCTGGGCACCGCCGAACGCTGGGGAGCGCGCCGAGAGGCGTTCCCCAGCCACCGCGTGGACGCCGCGTTCGTCGGCCTGGACGGGCGGACGTACCTGTTCAGCGGGGACAGCTACCTGCGCTACTCCGGCGCCGACTACGCGCGCGCCGACCTGGGCTACCCGCGGCCCATCGCGCCCGACTGGGGCGGACTGACCACGGTCGACGCCTCCTTCACCCTGGACGGGGAGACCTACCTGTTCGGCGGCGGCCAGTACGTGCGCTACTCCACCGCCGACTACACCACGCCCGACGAGGACCACCCCAAGCCGCTGCCCGGCGACTGGTGGAACCTGCCGGACGGGTTCACCGACGTGGACGCCGTCTTCACCGCCGGGGACGGGCGTACCTACCTGTTCTCCGGTGACCGGTTCGTCATCTTCGACGCCCGCCGGCGCTGGTGGTCCAAGCCCAAGACGCTCGCCGAGGAATGGGACAGCATCCCCTTCGCCTCGGTCGACGCCGCCTTCGCCGGGCGCGACGGGCGCACGTACGTGTTCTCGCAGGACCGGTACGTGCGCTACTCCACCAGCGACTTCTCCGAGGTGGACGACCGCTACCCGGCGCCGGTGGCCGCGTTCTGGGGCAAGACGCGCGACGACCTGGCCCGCACCGGGCGGGTGGACGCGGCACTGCAGCTCGACGGGCGGACCTACCTGTTCGCCGGGGACCAGTTCACCCGCTTCACCGGGCAGAACGCCGACCCCGGATACCCGCGCGCCCTGTCCGCGCTCAAGGACGAGCCGCGGCTGGCGAACGTGCCCGCCACGCTCGGCCGCGTGGACGCCGCCTTCGCCGACAAGGGCAGCGTCTACCTGTACGAGGGCACCACCTGCCACGTGGTGTCGGACTCCCTGTACCGGCGCCACGACGCGCCGGACGTGACCTGCGCCTACCTGGAGGACGGCGCGATCCTCGCCGAGGGGGCCGGGGGATGGCGCCGCCAGGGCGCCGTCGAAGCGCTCGGCGACGCCACCGGCCCAGCCCGGTCCAAGGCGCTGCGCGACCTGCCCGAACTGTTCCGGTTCGGCGTCGACGCCGTGCTGCACGGCACCGACGGGACCACGTACGTGTTCAAGGGCGACGCCTGCTACGACACCAGCGTCGACCGGGAGTATCCGGTGGCCCAGGCGTGGGGGCGGCCCCGCACGCTGGGCGCCGTCGACGCCGGATTCGTCGGCCGCGACGGGGTCACGTACCTGTTCAGTGGCGGCAAGTTCACCCGAGGCGGGCAGCCGGAGCGGATCGCCGACCACTGGGGCGGGCTGACCGGCGTCGCCATCGCCTACGTGTGGAAAGACACCACCTACCTGTTCGAGCACCCCGACGAGCAGGGCCGCATGCGCTACGTCGTCTACTCCGGCAGGAGCTACGACCGCCCCGACGCCGGGTTCCCGCGCACCGCCGACGCCTCCATCTGGAATGCCGAACGCGTGCCGCGTGCCGTCGTCGTCGCCGGTGACACGCTCGTGCTGCTGGACGCCGACACCTACACGCTGCCCGACGGCTCGCTGCCCCGCCCCGTCAGCCTGCTGTGGCGCGGCTTCGAAGGCGAACTCACCAGTGCCTACGTCGGAGCCGACGGCGCCACGTACTTCTTCTTCGATGAGCAGTGCCGCCGCCACGCCGACGGCGTCCTGGGCCCTCCCGCCCCGCTGGGCGGCGACTCCTTCGCCCGCGTCGACGCCGCCTTCACCCACGACGGGCACACCTACCTGTTCAGCGGCACCCGCTACGCCCGCTACGCCCGCTACGCGACAGACGAGTACGCCTACTGCGACCCCGGCTATCCCAAGCCGATCGCCGGCAACCTGCGTGCCGAGTTCCCCGGCCTGGCGGAGTCGTTCGAGGACGACCTCACCACCGTGGACAAGGTCGAGGCCGCCGTGGCCAACGGGCGCAACCTGTATCTGTTCATGGGCGGGCGCTGTCACGTCGCCTCCCGCGAACTCACCGCGACCTACGACCGCCCCGCCGGCCGGGAGCGCCCCTTCGACGGGCCGATCGATGCCGCGTTCGTCCTGGACCGGCGCACCTACCTGCTGTCCGGCGCGCAGTACATCCGCTACACCGGCGACGACTACACCCACGCCGACGACGGCTACCCACGCGCCATCGCCACCTCCCTCGCCGCCGACCTGGGTGTTCCCCCGCTGCCGGAGGCGTTCCTGGACGGCGTCGACGCCGGATTCGCCGCGGGCGGCGGCATCCACCTGTTCAAGGGCGGCCGCCACCTGCGCGCCGACGCACCCGAGACTCCCTCCCCGGACTGGGGTCACGTCCGCAGCGCCTTCGACGGGGGCCTGGATGCCGCCCTCGTCCTGGACGACGGCCTGTACGCCTTCCGCGGCGACCAGTTCGCCCGATACAGCGGCGACGCCCTGACCACCCTGGAGTACGCCGACACCGGCTATCCGCGCACCATCGACGACGACTGGGGCGACCTGCCCGCCGCGTTCGAGGCCGCCGTCGACGGCGCCTTCACCCTGGAGGGCGCCGCCTACTTCACCAAGGGCGCCGAGTACGTCCGCCACCCCGGCGGCCCCGTCCGCGCCATCACCGACGGGTGGGCCGACACCGCCGACTACCGGCTGGCCGACCTGCACGCCATCGCCCGCTACGCCGGCCTGGACCGCGCCACCGGCGGTGCGCTCACCGACGCCCTGACGGCGTCCGACGAGGACCCGTACGCGACGATGGCGAAGATCTTCGGCTGGGACCCGGCCGAGCTCATGTGGGCCCAGCGCACCCTGCCGCAGACCGGCATCGCGTTCGTCCTGGCCGCCGTCGACCTGTTCGCCCTGGCCCGCCGCTACGGCGTGCCGCCGTCGGGCATCGCCGCCGTCACCGGCGACCCCGTCGTCACCCTCAAGCGCGACGCGCTGCTGACGGCCGTTCTGGCCGGCGCCCCCGACCTGGCCGACTCAGGCGACCTGTTCGAGCGGCTGCTCATCGACGTCGACATGGGCGCCAGGGGCGTCACCTCCCGCGTCCGCGAGGCCATCGCCGCCGTCCAGTTGTACGTGCACCGGTGCCTGCTCGACCTGGAGCCCGGCGAGGAGCGGGCCCGCGAACGGCTGGGCCGCTGGTGGAGGTGGATGCGCAACTACCGGGTGTGGGAGGCCAACCGGAAGGTCTACCTGTACCCGGAGAACTACCTGCGGCCCGAGCTGCGCGACACCAAGACGCCCGCGTTCGCCGAGCTTGAGAGCGACCTGCTGCGCGGCGGCGTCACCTCCGCCACCGCCCAGCGCGCCTACACCCGCTACCTGGACGAGTACACCGAGGTCTCCCGGCTGACCATCACCGGCGGCTACGTCTCCGCCGCCTCCGCCGACGGCTTCGGCCCCGGGGAAGCGGGCCGTGAGCTCGTGCTCGTCGGCCGTACCCGCACCGATCCGCACCGCCACTACCACCGCCTCGCCACCTTCCGCGACGGCGCCTCGTCCGCCACATGGGGGCCGTGGCTGAAGGTCGACGTGCAGATCGACGCCGAACGCGTGCACCCCGTGCGCGCCTTCGACCGCGTGTTCCTGTTCTGGGCCGCGGTCGAGCCCGTACGGCCCGAGCGCAGCGGCACCGGCACCATCGTCGCCACCAAGGTCGGCGACCGGCAGGAAGTCAGCGCCCCGGCCGTCAAGCACCAGGTAAAGATCTACTACTCCTTCCGCAACCTCAACGGTGAATGGGTGCCCGTCCAGGAACTGGCCGCCGGAACGCCCATCGCCGACGCCATCGGCGAGGTCACCCTCGCCGTACGCACCGGGCCGCTGCCCGGCACCGAGCACCAGGCGATCACCGTGTCGTACACGGCGCAGATCCCCAAGGGCACCATCGGCGCCTCCCACGCGCTGACCCCCGAGCTCTACGCCGTCCCCGTCCCGGGTGTCGTCGTGCCCCCACAGGCCGGCGACGTGACCACCATCTTCGACGAGACCATCGACCCCGAATCCGTCACCTGGTTCGAGCGGCCCGCCGGATTCGCCGACGGCGCCTGGTTCAGCGTCGACCACAAGGGCGGCAGCTTCCTGTGCCACCCCATCCTGCCCGCCGCCGAAGACACCCCCGAATCCATCCCGTTCAAGGGCAATTCCGGCGTCTTCCCCTCCTGGGACCGCATCGACGCCGCCTTCGAACTCCCCGACGGCGCCCACTACTTCTTCGACAACACTGGCAAGCAGTACGGGGTCATCCGCCCCGGCCGCACCAAGGTGGAGCGGATGCTGCCGATCGCCGAACGCTGGGGGCGCACTGTCGCCTACCAGCCGCCGCCCGACCCGTCGCGCAAGGGCGACAAGGGGCATCATCCCCTCCCGCCGTGGAAGGACCAGGGCGCCCGCTGGGAGCGCGTCGACACCGCCTGGGTCGACGGCGACCACCTGTTCATGACCAGCGGCCCTGAGATCGTCCGCTACACGCTCGCCGGCAGCGAGGTGCCCGACGTCGTCGACGCCGGCTATCCGCAGGCGCTGCCCCGCCCGTTGACGGCCGTCTTCCGCGGTCACGCCCTCAGCGGCGACGCCTACGCCACCCCCGGAGAATGGCTGTTCCGCCCCGTCGCCGGCGCCTGGGGCGACCTGCCCGGCGACCTCACCGGCGCGTTCGAGACCACGACCGACGTCTACCTCTTCCAGGGCGCGCGTTACCTGACATATCCGAAGAACGCCCGGCTGTCCCGGCCGTACACCTACGCCGAACTGCCGCACACCATCGTGCGGCTGACCTCCAGCACCGCGTCCAAACTCAACCAGAAGCTGCTCGCCGGGGGCGTGGCCGCCCTGCTGGACACCGCCACCCAGGAGACCGACGAACTGCCCGCCTTCGACACCCGTTTCAGCGACGCGGTCACCATCCGCGTGCGACCCGGCCGCGTCGAACCCGACCGGCTGCCCGGCCGCAGCCACCTGGACTTCGCCAGCGCCAACGGCGGCTACTACTGGGAGATCTTCTTTCACGCGCCGCTGCTCATCGCCCAGGCGCTCAACGCCGCCCAGCGTTTCGAGGAGGCCAAAACCTGGTTCGAGTACGTCTTCGACCCGGCCGGCACCAGCCGCTACTGGCGGTTCCTGCCCTTCCTGGGCGCCGACCCCGGCGCGCTCGCCGACGCGCTGCGCGCCAAGGACGACCCGTCGCTCGAAGGCTCCGTCTCGCTGCTGGACGCGCTCGTCCCCGTCTTCCGCGGCGAGGGGGAACTCACAGAGGAACTGCGCGCCCAGATCCACGCGCTGACCGCCTACCCGCAGAGCGAGGAGATGGCCGTCGCCGCCGAACTGGACCGCCACTACGACCAGATGGGCGACCGCCCCGGCCAGCTTCAGGCGCACCGCGACGACCCGTTCGACCCGCACGCCATCGCCGCGCTGCGCCCCGACGCCTACCGGCGTTCGGCCGTCGCCGCCTACATCGACAACCTCATCGACTGGGGCGACCTGCTGTTCCGCCAATACACGATGGAAAGCGTCGACGAGGCGCGGATGTTGTACATCCTGGCCTGGGATCTGCTCGGCACCCGGCCGCGCGGCCTGGAAGCCGTTGAGTTGCCCGCCACGCGGCCCTTGTCCCACATGGAGCCCTACGACGCCGGCCAGGACCTGCCCGCCATCCACTCCAGCACCCGCGACCCGTACTTCTGGGTGCCGATGAACCCCGCCCTCGGTGGCTACTGGGACCTGGTCGCCGACCGCCTCACCAAGATCAGGGCCTCGCTCGACATCATGGGCGTCAGCCGCCCGCTGCCCCTGTTCGAGCCCGAGATCGACCCGATGACGCTGGTCCGCCGGGCCGCGCTCGGCACGGCCGCGGACACCACCCCGGACGTCGTGCCCGACGTCCCCCACTACCGGTTCGCCTACGCCTTCCGGCGCGCCCAGGAGCTCGCCGACCGGGTCCGCGACTTCGGCGGCGCCCTCCTGGACGCCATCGAACGCCGCGACGCCGAAGCGCTCACCCTGCTGCAGAACACGCAGGAGAGCACCCTGCTCACCATGACCGTCGCCGTCAAGGAGGCGCAGGTCACCATGGCCGCCGAGAACCTCGCCTCGCTCGAGGCCGGTGAGGCGGCCGCCCAGCAGCGCATCGCGCACTACACACGGCTCATCGCCCAAGGCATCTCCCCGTGGCAGCAAGGCCAGCTCGCCATGCTGTCCACCGCGGCCGCCGCCCACTTCACCTCAAGCGGGCTGCGCGTCGGCGCCGCCGTCGCCGCCGCCTTCCCCGACATCCTGGCCGGCCCGTTCATCATGGGCACCAAGGCCGGCGGCAGCAACACCGGCGAGGCACTCTCCCAGAGCGCCGAAGTCGCCGAAGCGCTCGGCGAAGGCTTCTCCGTCCTCGGCGAGGTCCTCGGCGTACGGGCCGAGATCGAGCGCCAGGCCGAAGACTGGGAGTTGCAGCTCGGCACGGCCGAAGGCGACGCCGCCCAGATCACCCGCCAGATCGTCGGCGGGCGGGCCCAGCTCGCCGCCGCCGAGCGCGAACTCGGCATCCTGCGGCAGGAGATCGCCGGTAAGCAGGAGGTCGCCGTGTTCCTCACGAGCAAGTTCGGCAGCGCCGAGCTGTACCAGTGGATGTCCGGCCGCCTGTCCGGGCTGTACTTCCAGGCCTACGGCCTGGCCTACGAGGCGGCCCGCGTCGCCGAACGCGCCTGGCAGTTCGAGCGTGGCGCCACCGAGCAGATCGTCCTCCCCGTCCACTGGGACAGTCTCAGAAACGGCCTGCTCGCCGGACACGGCCTCCAGCACGACCTGGACCGTCTCGGCCGCGCCCACATGGGCGGCGACACCCGCCGCCTGGAGATCACCCGCAAGGTCTCGCTCCTGGAACTCGACCCGCTCGCCGTGGTGTCGCTGCGTGACAGCGGCACCTGCGAATTCGCGCTCACCGAGGAGTTCTTCGACCACGACTTCCCCGGCGACTACCGCCGCCAGCTCCGCGGCATGGCCCTCACCTTCACCGCCGCCGACGGCAGCACCCTGACCGTGAACGCCGCCCTCACCCAGCTGTCGCACAAGACGGTCCTGACCCCCGACCCCAAGGCCGTCCAGTACCTCCTGGACGGCAAGGGCGCCCCACCCGCCACCGTCCGCCCCGACTGGCGGGCCGGCCAGCGCATCGCCCTGAGCCACGTCGCCGAAGGCTGGGACAACAACGGCCTGCACGAGCTGCGCTACGACGACGACCGCTACCTGCCCTTCGAGGGCACCGGCGCCGTCTCCACCTGGCGGCTGGACCTACCAGGCCTGCGCTCCGCCGACCACCCCGCCGACCTGTCCGACGTGCAGATCACCATCCGCTACACGGCCGAACACGGCGGCGACACCTTCGCCAACACCGTCCGTGGCCTCCTCAAGCCGTACGCCGCCGCCCGCTACGTGGACGTACCCACCGACTTCCCCGACGAATGGGCCGCCTTCACCCACGACCTCGTCCTCCCCGTCACCCTCCCCGATTTGTACGGCGGCCAGATCACCGGCATCTACCCGGCGTACACGCTCACAGAGGAAGGCGCCGCCGAACTCCGCCTTACGGGCGGCCCCACCCTGCCCGCCGGCCGCCTCACCCCCACTCCCGGACTGAACGTCAACGGCGGCATCCACCTGACGCTGTCGGGCGCCCGGGAAACCCTCACGGGGCTCGGCCTCGTGATCACCTACCGCGCCGGACTGCGCTGAAAGACATCCCAGGAGCTTTGAGTGTCAAGCGGTAAGCGATTCGGGCTGATGCGACCAGGCGGTTGCTTCGTCGTAGAGGGTGCTGGTTTTGAGGCAGCCGTGCAGGATGCCGACCAGCCGGTTGGCGATCTGGCGCAGGGCGGCGTTGTAGTCGGCGTCGCGGGCGCGTTGCTCCTCGTAGTAGGCGCGGGCACCGGGCGAGAAGCGGATCGCTGTGGCGGCTTGGGTGATCAAGGCGTCGATCAGCCGGTCGTTGTGCACGAACCGGGCGGCGACGACCTTCTTCTTGCCCGAAGCCCGGGTGATCGGGGAGGTACCCGCGTAGTTCTTACGGGCCTTGGCCGAGGTGTAACGCTGGGGGTCATCGCCGAACTCCGGCCGGCTCGGCGGTGGTGGCCCGCATGCACAAGCATCAGCTCCACATCGTGGTGCGCCTCGGCCCAGTCATCGTCCCACGAACAGTCGCAACATCTCTCCTGTTGTCTGCGAAACCGCTGGTCAGCAGCCTGCGGAAGAACCATCAGCGACCTAATGAAGCAGTGCTCACGCCACAGGCGGGCGGGCACGACATCCCATCAGCGATCAACTCTCCCGGCCGACCGGCAGGGGCACGATCTTTCATCAGGACTCGACGTCCAGGAATCACCAGTGCTCACCTGCCGGCGGCTACTACCCACCCAGGAGTCTGCCGGATGGCTTACTCCCAGAACTCATTAGGAATCGACATGAAACGAAACCCACGCGATGTGCCGGGGCAGCCACAGAAAAGGGCTAAGCTGGCGCTGCCGCCCCGTGACCTGCCCGCGCAGCAGCCGGAAGTCGCACTCGTGGATGGTCCGGAAGTCGTATCCGAGGGCACCTCGATAGACAAACCCCAGGACGCGAAACGCAAAGACCAGAGTTCACGGGAAATCGTCGAGAATAAGCGGGAAAAACTCTCCACGCAGCAGTTCGAGGATGGTCCATCGTTGTACTCGGACATTTGGTTGCATAATGTGCTGCCCCTTCTTGGCCTGAGGGAACTTTCCAACCTGATCTTGGTAGACAAGAGGCTCAACGCCATGATTGTAGAATATCTGAAAGGGGAGGATGGTAAACGGATTCCGCCACCGCCCATGGAGCGCGCGCCAAACAATCCGAAACTCCAGCACAGGCTGCCCGTGCGGACCGCCGACAGCCAGGCCTGGAAAACAATATTAAGGTTCTGGCTATTATATGTGGCGCATGTCCGACCGGGGATTCCTCCTAAGCAGTTCCTGTGGGCTCTCAAACAGCTATGCGATTACGGGCTCGACAAGAAATTCAGGCATCCGGGCGAGATGTTGACGATGGTGGGTGGGATGCTCAATGCGCCCGACTGGAAGAAACCCGCCGGCCCTCCAGCTAGTATCTCGGAGTCTTTCACGCAACTCGTCGTTATTCTCGCGAGTTTAGACGCGGAAAATAGCAAAGAGTCCTACAATCAGAGCAAGTTCGATGAATTGTTGACATTAATGCAAGAGCTCCCTATTTGGGACAACGTCGGTCGAATGCATTTCAAGATCTGGATGAACAAGTATTTCCATATTAATTCATCGCAGAAGGAGCGGAAGTGACAGGCGACGCGGTGGCCATCAAGCGGGCCGTACATGACAGACTGCGCAGCAAACTCGACATGGCCAAGGCATGGCTGACGGCCGCTGGAAGCGGCGGCCTCGATGTCGGCTACCGCCGTCCCGCCGAGCGGGCCCCGCAACCCGAGCCGAGCGACGCCGACGGGCTGGCTTGGGCGCTGGTCCATCTGCATGACGCCGGCGAATGCCTGGGAACGCTGAACGGGTACTTGCTCGACGGCCCTTCCGCGCAGATCGGAAATGTGAGCGCCGCGATCCCTGGGCTCATCAACGACGTGTGGGAAACGCTCAACGCGTGCCAGGACCTTGCGAAGTCGCATCTGCGTGCCGACACGGCGGGAGACGCCAAAGCCAAGTATCACGCTGATGTGAAGGGTCGGCTGGAGGCGAATGTCAAGGCCCTGGAGGACTTGCAGACCGAGTGTGAGACGCTGCGAGCCGAGTTCGTCCCCTTGACGCTCGGCGATCAGGATGACGTACAGCCCGCCGTGGTGCCCGCACTCAGCCGGATGGCGCAGATCCTGGACCAGGCGAGACGGTGCTGCCTCAAGTGCTACCTGGCGCTCCAGGTCGTCGAGAGCAAGGAGATGATGAGCGCCGCCCAGGGCACGAGTTTGACCCCGTACGAGTGGCCCGTCCTGCCCTACATCGACCATCAAGAGATGTTGCTGGCCTATCTGGATGTCCCCAGCGATGACAAGAAGCGCGATGACGCGGACACGCTCCTCGCCCAGGCCCTCTCCGCTCCGGAGACCATGCGGTACGTCCACGAGGCCATTCAGGAGGTCAACGCGGGCCAGCTCGCACGGCAGGCCCCGGTCTGATTCTCTGTGCCTGTTCCGGTGTTAAGCAGGGACAGGCCCGGACAGCCGGTCCGCCACCGACCGGGCGCCACGTAAGTCGTGGCGGTCGGAATGGCTCGTCCCTGGGGCTCAGGGCCTACGGGGCACGCACCTCGGTCGCGGAGGTCGCGGCGTCAGCCTGTTGCCGCGAACGCTCGGCCCAGTAAGCGTGGCCGACCCTGGTGTAGAGGTCGGCGGCGGTCGCGAAGCGGATGCGGGCGGAGTCCGGGTCGCCTTCCGCCGACGCGGCGCTCCCGGCGGC
Organism: Nonomuraea sp. NPDC049269; assembly: GCF_043197155.1. NCBI lineage: Bacteria > Bacillati > Actinomycetota > Actinomycetes > Streptosporangiales > Streptosporangiaceae > Nonomuraea > Nonomuraea sp. NPDC049269. The sequence continues at coordinate 639,802 of NZ_JBICSO010000003.1, read as the reverse complement.
CGACTCGGCCATCGCCCGCCACGCGGATCCGCCGAACGCGTCGGCCGTGTCGGCAGCGGAGACGGCATGGGCGCGGGCGCGCTCGGCGTCGCCGAGCGCCGCATACGCCTCGGCGGCGACCGGGTGAAGGAGGGCGCCGCAGGTGAGGCAGTCGCCATAGCGGGCCGCCGCCGCGGCGGCGGCCCGGATCGACTGTGCCGCGCGGTCCGGTTCGCCGCGTTGCAGCCGGGCGAACGCGGCTGTCGCATGAATGCGTCCCCACTGGTGGCGGGCCATGGGCGACACCGTGGCGATGGCGGACGCCCGCCTCAGCGCCGGACCGACCTCGTCGAAGAGGCGCTGACAGGCCGCCAGCTCGGCAAGGCGCTGCCAGGGGAGCGCGCCGGAGGCTGACCCCAGGGTGGCGTGCAGGTCGGCGCTCTGCTGCAGGCAGCCGCCCGCTTCGTCCCAGCGGGCGCGCAGCAGGAGCGACTCACCGAGCAGGCACCAGGCGAAGGCCTGGGCACGCACGATCCCCGCGTTCGTCGCGCGGCTGAGGGTCTGCCTGGCGTACTGCTCGACGTCGCGGCTTAACTCGTCGGAGTACAGATGGAATTGCCCAATGCATTGATGAATGTCGAAGGCGCGGCTGAACGTCTCGGCGCCGAGGCCGTCGCCGGTACGACTGAGCTCGATCTCAAGGCCGCGGCGCCAGTCGCCCCGCATGTGGGTCACGATGGCCATCGCCTCTTCCGCCCTGGCGACATCGTCGAACGTGCCGTGCGCCGTCGCGAGCTCACGCGCCTCGGCCGCCTTGAGCAGCGCGGTCTCGAGATCGCCGCGCAGCCACGCCTGCTCGGCTCGCAGGCAGACCAGCCTGGCCCGCTCGGCCGGGTCCACGGTCGCGGATTCCGCGCGCACGAGATGGTGGTCGGCCGGGTCTGGCCGGTGTTTGCCCAGGTAGGCAGCGGCGGTGAGCCGATGCAGGCGAGCGGTTTCAGGCCTCGACGTCGACAGCTCCAGCGCCGCCTCGTACGCCGCAATGGCACCGGTCGCATCGCCGGAGCCCATCCGCAGGTCGCCGATGCGCTGCCACAACACCGAGGTGTGCTGCGGCTCGGGAACCTTTCTGGCGCGCACCTCCTCGTGGAGACGCTGGGCTTCGGGTCCGGGCTCGATCCCGAGTTCCCCGTCCAGCAGGTCGCGCAGCACATCGAACTGGCGCAACGCCTCCGCCCGCCGACCCGCCAGAGCCAGCACGCGCATGAGCCGTACGTGGGCATCCTCCAGCAGCGGATCCGCGGCGATGAGCAGCCGGGTCACGCGAGCCGACTCCTCGAGCAGGCCTGCGCTTTCGAGAATGACGGCATATTCGTCCAGTATCGAGACGTAGTCGTTGCGCAAATCCACTCTGGGGGCCTCGGTCCATTCGTCGCCGTCCTCCGGCAGCAGACCGTTGCGATAAAGCTCGATCGCATCGGCGTAGGCCTGGAGGTCGCGAGCTTCCCTGGCCCGGGCCAGGGTCGAGCGGAACTCCACGACATCCACCCAGATGTGGTCCACCGGCAGGGTCAGCATGTCTCCCTGTGACAGCACAGGCTGGGTTTCGTACCTGCCCGAATACATCTGCCGGATGAAGTGCACGGTCTTGCGGAGATTGGCCGCAGCGGCCTGAGGCGGGAGATCCGGCCACAGCACGTTCGTGATCTGTTCACGACGGAGCCGATGGCGCGGAGCCAGGCACAACAACTTGATCAAAGCAGCGGCCTTGCGGGTCCGCCACATGTCGTCGGGGATGACCAGAGTCCCGATCGTGACGCGGAAACCGCCGAGTAGTTCCAGACGAACCACAACGACCTCGCAACCCCAGGTTTTTCCTCATGCTACGGCCGCGGGCAACGCAGCATTCGTATCGGTTTTCGTCAATGCCGGGTGGAAGCGATATCGAGCATTTCTTATGTCGGCCCCACGGCCCCAGGCTGCCATCCGCACGAGGCGCCGGGCATTCCCGCCAGCCGGAAACCGGTCGGCCCTGCGGCCAGCCGGTAGCCCACGATTACAGCCACCTGGAAGCCCATCCGGGCGCCACCCGCAATGCCCGGAGGCCGTCCGCGAGCGAGGCTTGACGGTATGACCGCCACACGGCGCGCCTGACAGACGAACGGCATCGAACGGACGGACAACCGCTCAACGGAAGGGCAGCGGCATGCGACAGGTTCGACTGGGACAGACCGGCCTGCGGGTCTCCGTGATCGGATTCGGGACCTGGGCTTTCAGCGGCGACTGGGGCGCCGTCGATCTCCGGGAAAGCGAACACGCCATCCATCACGCCATGGACCTGGGCATCAACCTCTTCGACACCGCACCTGGGTACGGCGTCGCCGAGCGCCTGCTGGGCAAGGCCCTGCGGGAACGGTCATGCCGCGAGGACGTGGTCATCGCCACCAAAGGCGGGCTCCGTCAGGAGGGCGACCGACTGCTGCGCGACGCCGGCGGACAGTGGCTGCGCGAGAGCGTCGAGGAGAGCCTGCGCAACCTCGGAACCGACTACATCGACCTCTACCAGGTGCACTGGCCCGACCAGCACACCCCACCGGAGGAGACCGCCGGGGTGCTGGCGGAACTGGTCGGGGAGGGCAAGATCCGCCACATCGGAGTGTCGAACTACGACGCCGAGCAGATAGAGGCGCTGGGACGCTTCGGGCGCGTGGAGACGCTGCAGCCGCCGTACCACCTCTTCCGCAGGGACATCGAGGACGCCGTCCTGCCCTGTGCCGCCGCGCATGACATGGGCGTGCTGGTGTACGGGCCGCTGGCCCACGGACTGCTGTCCGGCCGGTTGACCGAGTTCACCACCTTCGACGCCGACGACTGGCGCGGTAAGAGCCCCGACTTCACCGGCGAGGCCTTCAGCAAGAACCTCGCCGTGGTGCGGCGACTGGAGGAGGCGGCGCGGGAACGGGGCATGAGCCTGCCGCAGATGTCGGTCGCCTGGACGCTGGCCAATCCCGCCGTCCACGTCGCCATCGTGGGCGCCCGCCGGCCCGCCCAACTGGACGGCACCACCCCGGCGGCCGGCCTCGGGCTCTCCGAGGCCGACCTGCGCACGATCGACGCGATCCTGGCGCGGGCCGTACCGGTGTGGGGCCCCTATCCAGAGGGCACCTGACGGCGTTTTCGTCCTGCCCCTAGCTTCGGTCCTCTTCTGATGCGAAGATCGTCACTTATATCGGCACAGACCGAAACCTCTGTGTCGTAACCATCTTCCTCAAGTCGGAGGACCTGTGCGGTCTCGCAAAGTGATGATTGCCGCCCTTTCGCTGGTGGCATTCGTAGTCCCGTTCGCCCCTCTCCAGTCGGCTTCGGCTGATCTGCAGGCACCCGGATTCGATCCCTTCCCCCCGCCCCCCGGCGACTCGATCTCGCTGGACACCCAGAACGCGGCCGGCGAGTTAGCGAAGCTCGTGGAAGCCTCGCCGGGTTCCTACACCGGCGTGCGGGTCACGGGTCCGGGCGCCGTGACCGTCACGCTGCCGTCCGGCGCTGATTTCAAGCAGCGCGCCGACACTCTGCGCAGTGGAACGCGATCAGTATCGGGCGAGACCGTATCTGTGTCGGTGGAACAGGTCCCGCGCAGCCTGGCCGACGTGGAGGCCACCAAGGCGCAGATCGTCGAGTTGATCACGGCCGGCGCCTACAAGAACCAGGTGTTCGGAGTGGGCGTCGACCCGGTCAAGGCGACCGCCGTGGTCTACGCCTCAGAAGACTCCGACACTGCCAGGACCGAACTCAAACAGCGCTTCGGCGACGCGATCACCTTCCGCCTCCAGGACGCGGTCGCGCGACCCAACACCCGTTCGCGGGACACGGCACCGCACTATGGCGGTGCGGGGATCCGCATGTGGACCGCGGGGCACGTCTCCTACGGCGGCGTCTGCTCGACCGCCTTCGCAGTCGTCAAACAGGGGGTCGCCCACATGCTGTCGGCCGCGCACTGCTTCCCGTCGGAGACCGACTATCCCAGAGCCTGGTCGTCGTCGTTCACCTCGGCATCCGCACCCTTGACCACCTACTACCAGGGCGCCATGGTCACCACCACGATGCGCGGCACACTCCTCAACCCAACCGACGGGACCCAGGACCTGTACGGCGACTTCAGCCTGCTGCAGGGAGGCGGCGGCTACCTCCCCCGTGTGTACAACTGCGCCAAGAACGCCGAGCCCTGCACCTCGCTGGTGGTCGGCGCGGCCGAGTACGGCACCCCAGCCAACGGCACCCAGGTATGCACCAGTGGCGTCATGTCAGGCCAGACCTGCCGGCAGTACGTGACCGACGGCTCCTACGCCGGATGGATCAACGTCAACGGCGCGGACATGTTCATCAATCATTGGGCGATCACCAACTCCGACCAGAACGGTGACGGCACCTACGACTGCGCCGGCGCCATCCAGGGCGATTCCGGCGGCGCCATCTACCGATCCATGGCCGGCGGCAAGGTGGTCGCGATGGGCATCATCAGCGCCGGTTGGAACGGCCCGACCGGCGTGTGCTACAGCGCGTACGCCAAGCTGTCCGGTGTCCGGGCGTGGGACTCGAGCGTGAGCGTCCTGACGGATTAACCCCACACACCATCCGTGATGCCCATATAAGCGACAAACTGGAACAATCACTGTTTTCTGTTATCTCAGTGGTGATGTTCCCGTCTCCTGGTCGGAGCATCGGAGGCTCCGGATCGGGGTGATGGATGTACGCGCGGTCGACGTACGAGGTCGAAACGGTGCTGGCGGCCGGGGCGGGCGATCACGGAGCGGTCGACGAGCTGGTCAGGGGCCATCTGCAGCTCGTGTACAACATCGCCGGGCGCGCCATGAACGGCCACCCGGACGTGGACGACGTCGTCCAGGAGACGATGGCCAGGGTCGTGACCGGGGTGTCCGGGCTGCGCGATCCCAGGAGCTTCCGATCCTGGCTGGTCGCCATCACCATGAACCAGGTGCGGGAGTGGCGGCGGGTCACCGCCGCCACCCCCGCCGCCCTCGACGAGGCGCTGGGCATGGCCGACGCCAGTGCCGACTTCGCGGGTCTCACCGTGACCCGGCTCGGCCTGTCCGGGCAGCGTAAGGAGAGCGCGGAGGCCGGTCGCTGGCTCGACGACGACGACCGCGAGGTGCTGGCGCTGTGGTGGCTGGAGGTCGCGGACGAGCTCACCCGGGCGGAGCTGGCAGCCGGACTGGACCTGCACGAGAAACACGCCGCCGTCCGCGTGCAGCGGGTCAAGCGGCGGCTGGAGTCGGCCCGCGCGGTGGTGCGCGCGCTCTCGGCCCAGCCCCGCTGCGCCGGGCTGGCGTACGTGGCCGGCGGCTGGAACGGTACGCCGTCGCCTCTCTGGCGCAAGCGGCTGTCGCGGCACGTACGGGAGTGCCAGACCTGCACGGATCAGCTGTCGGATCTGATCCCGGCCGACCGGCTGCTGGCGGGGCTGGGCCTGGTGGCCATCCCGGCGGGTGTCGCGGCGGGGTTGCTGGAGCTGGCGCGGACGGCCGCCGTACCGGCGCTGAAGGGCGGCCTGATCGCCAAGGGCAAGGTGGCGGCCGGTGCGGCGGGTTCCTCGCTGGCCGTCAAGCCCGTCGCGATCGCCGCCGTCAGCACCGCGCTGATCGCCGGTGGCGCGGTGGTCGTCCAGAACCTGCGGCCCGAGCCGCCGCCCAGCCGGGCCGCACCGGTGATCGCCACCTCCGCGCCCGCGTCCTCCCCGCGCCCGACCCGCCTCTCGCCGAAGCCGACGCCGACCCCGACCCCGACACCGACCCCGACGAAGAGCCGTCCGATCAGCCCGTACGGGCGCACCATCGACACGGCGGACCAGGCGCCGCCCAAGAACCGGCGCCCCGCCCCGCTGCCCCGGCGCGCCGCCGGCACGCTGGCCATCGGCGGGAAGCACGGCTACTCCCGGTACGGCGGCGCCCCGCAGATCACGCACCGGGGCGACTACATCACCATCACCGGCAAGGGCTACCTCGAAGTCCGATGGGGCATCCTCTACCGCAGCCGGATCGGCGACTTCCAGCCCGCCACCTGGACCGGGCTGAAGGGCAAGCTGTTCCACGTCGCCTCCGGCGGTGGGCGGCGGATGGACGACGAGCAGGCGCCGGGTGTGACCTGGATGGGCGCCCCGGAGGTCGGCTTCGTCCGGCTGCCCCGTGGTCAGCAGCAGATGTGGCAGAACGAGTTCTACTACCTGAACGGCCAGGTCACCCTCCACAACAACGAGAGCGGCACGGACGTCGACCTCAGCGTGGCGCCCAGGACCTGGACCGAGGTCTGGAGGGACCTCTCCACCGCGCTCGACCCCGCCAAGGGGATCGTCCGCTACGGCCTGACCCGCGACACCGGCGACGACCGCGCCCCCGTCCCGCAGTACCTCACCAGAGCGCGGCCCGCCGACCCCGCGAAGGTCCCCCAGCGCAGTCGGGTATCGGCCTAAAAGGCGAAATTTCTGTTATCGACGACGGCCGCCTCAGTCTCCTGTGACAAGAGTGACCCCTGTGAAAGGACCTCCATGACCACGCAGCCCTCCCGCCGGAGCCTGCTGAAGGCGGCCGTGACCATGGGTGCGGGCGCCGCCGTACTGCCCGCGCTGCCCGCCGCTCCCTCCTCGGCCGCGGCGCTCAAGCACCCCGGCCTGCTGCACACGCAGCAGGATTTCGACCGGATGCGGGCCCAGGTGAACGCCGGAGCCCAGCCGTGGAAGGCGGGCTGGGACAAGCTGGTGGCCAACGGCCGCTCCAAGAGCACCTGGAAGCCCCGCCCGCTTGAGACGGTCGTCAGGGGCGGTACGGGCGCGAACCATGTGCAGCTCGCCATCGACGTGGCCGCCGCCTACCAGAACGCGCTGCGCTGGAAGGTCAGCGGCGAGAAGGCCCACGGCGACGCCGCCCGCGACACCCTCAACGCCTGGTCGGCCGCGCTGAAGGCGGTGACGGGCAATGCCGACCGCTTCCTCGCGGCCGGGATCCAGGGCTGGCAGCTGGCCAACGTCGGCGAGATCATGCGCGGTTACCCCGGATTCGACCTCGACCGCTTCAAGAAGATGATGCTCACGGTCTTCTACCCGCTGAACAACCAGTTCCTGAAGGGGCACAACGACGCCTGCATCACCAACTACTGGGCCAACTGGGACCTGTGCGCCATGGCCTCCATCCTGGCCATCGGCGTCCTCTGCGACGACCAGGCCAAGGTTGACCAGGCCGTGGAGTACTTCAAGCACGGCAAGGGCAACGGCGCCATCATGAACGCCGTGCCGTTCCTGCACCCCGGCGGTCTCGGCCAGTGGCAGGAGAGCGGCCGCGACCAGGGCCACGCCAGTCTCGGCATCGGGTTGATGGGCGTGCTCTGCGAGATGGCCTGGAACCAGGGCATCGACCTGTACGGCTACGCGGACAACCGGTTCATGAAGGGCGCCCAGTACGTCGCCAAGTACAACCTCGGCGAGACCGTGCCGTTCACCACGTACAAGTGGGGGACCGGACAGAACTGCGCACCCCGCGAGCAGACCGAGGTCTCCGCGGCGGGGCGCGGCGCGAACGACCCGATCTGGGCGGTGCTCTACAACCACTACGGGGTCCGCCGCGGGCTGGCGGTGCCCTACCTGGAGGCGTACAGCAAGCGGCTCGCCCCCGAAGGGGGAGGCGGCGACTACGGCGGCGCCAAGTACGACCACCTCGGCTTCGGCACACTGACCTTCACCCGAGCCACGGCCACGGCCGGAGGCGGGGGCGGGCTGCTACCGACGGGCGTCTCGCGGACCTTCGAGTCGGTCAACCAGCCGAAGGCGTATATCCAAGCCACGGGCCGCATCGGGGCGACCGCGCTCGCGCTGCGGATCGTGCCTGGCCTGTCCGACGCCAAGGGCTACTCCTTCGTCGACTCCGAGGGCCGCTACCTGCGGCACAAGGACTTCCTGGTCCGGTTCGACACCAATGACGGCACCGCGCTGTTCAAACGGGACGCGACCTTCCACGCCCGCCAGGGCACGGCGGACGGGTCGGTACGGCTGGAGTCGGTCAACTACCCGGGACGGTTCATCCGTCATCGTGACAACGTCCTCCGCCTGGACAAGGCGGAGGACACAACCCTGTTCCGCACCGACAGCTCCTTCCGCCCGGCCACCTGACCGGGGCCGGCGAGGGAAGGACGGCTACGCGCTGAACCCGTCGAGCAGCAGGTCGGCGACCTGGGGGCCGATGGTGGCGGGGTCGGTCCGCAGGCTGCGGGCGAACCTGGTGACGACGTGCAGGGTGCCGGTGATCGCTTGCGGGAGCAGCTCGGGTGGCAGGTCCCGTCGCAGGACCCCGTCCTGCTGCCCGCGTTTGACCAGGGCGAAGACGGTCTGGTGCATGCGCCTGGAGGCGGGTGGCGGGGAGGGGCGGTGTGAGTCGGCGGGCAGCGGTTGCCAGGCGGAGCTGACGGCCAGCAGGGGATAGCGCTGGATGATCGCGGCCATCTCGATGATCAGGGCACGTAGGGCGGCGCGCGGGTCGGGATCGCCGTCGAGCGCGTTGGTGATCGCCTGTTGGGCTTCGGCGGCGGCGGTCTCGAAGATGGCCTCGCGCAGGGCCTGGCGGTTGCGGAAGCGGCGACCGGGCCGGCGGCACCGGACGGGCTGCGTTTCGGCGACCTCGTCATGCATCACTACGGCTGGCGCGAGTACGTCGTCGAGGCCGCCGACCGGTTCCGCCGCCTGGACCCCGGCACACTGCCCGACCCGATCCTGCACCTCGGCCAAGGTCTGACCGCCTATGCCGGCCTGCTGCGGGAGGCGCTCCCCGACGGCATCGACGTCTGCTTCGACAACGTCGGTGGCGAGCAGCTCGCCGCGGCGATCGAGCTGGCCAGGCCGGGCGCCCGATACGCGCTGTGCGGGGCCCTGGACAACCAGCTCGGTGGCAGGTCGGCCGCGGTCTCGGTGGACCCGGTCGAGCTGATCGGCAGACGGCTGACACTGTCCGGATTCCACGTGGCCGACCATCGCGACCTCCAAGAACCATGGCTGGAGGACTTCAGCGGATGGCTGCGCGAGGGGCGCATCGACGTGCCCCGGGTCGTCGTGCCCGGCCTGGACGCCGCGCCGGCCGCACTGATCTCGCTGCTGTCCGGCGGGTACACCGGAATGGTGGTGGTCGCCATCGGGTGAAGCGGCCGTCAACAGACGGTGTCCGCTTCGAGCATGAGGCCCGCGTTCGCCTCCAGTTCGGCGATGCTGGCGCGTACCCGTGCCGCCTGGCTGTCGGCCAGGTGGTCGAAGATGGTCAGGGCCTGCTGCCAGGTCTCGATCGCCGACACCGGGCAGCCGGTCGCCGCCAGTGCCCGGCCGAGGATGTGCAGGGTGCGGGCCTCGGTGTTGCGGTCGCCGATCTCACGGCAGAGGTCGAGCGAGCGGTAGCACCAGCGGATCGTCTCCTCGTGGTCGCCCAGCGCGGCGTACGTGGTGCACATGTCGGTCAGCGCGATGCCCTCGCCCCAGAGGTTGCCGATCGCGCGGAAGGCGGCGAGTGCCGAAAGATGGTGCTGGAGGGCCGTACGCGGCTGGTGGAGAGCGATCAGGGCCCGGCCGGTGCCGGCCGAGGCGATGCCCTGCCCCCAGGAGTAGCCGAGGTCGGTGAAGATGGCCAGCGCCTGGCGGTGGCACGCGACGGCCTGCTCCGGCGCGCCCAGGTCGACATACACCAGGCCGAGGGTGTTCAGCGCGTTGCCCTCGCCCCAGCGGTCGCCGAGCTCGCGCTGGAGCGCCAGCGCGAGCTCGGCGTGCGGGAGCGCGTCCTTGAACTGCCGCCGGTCCCAATAGGCCAGCGCCAGGCTGGTACGGACCGGGGCCTCGGCGTGCCCGTCGCCCAGCAGCAGCGCGGCCTCCAGCGCGATCTCGTGGCTGGCGATCCAGGAATCCCAGTGCTTGCACAGGTTGAAGAAGCTCCACAGCGCGACCGGCAGCCGCCAGGCCAGGGTGTACTGGCCGAGCGCGAACGCCTGCCGTACGGCGGCCATGAGATTGGCGTGCTCGGTCTCGAGCCAGAGCAGCGCGTCCTCGTGGCCGGAGAAGGTGTACGGCTCGCACGACGGTGCGAGCTGGGGGAGCGGGAGCTGCTGGTGCTGGGGGTTGAGCACCTGATCGGCCCGGTCGACGGTGTGCAGGTACCAGGAGAGCATGCGCTGGACCGCGGCCAGCCGGTCGGCGTCGGACTCCTCGGCCTCGACCAGTTCGGTGGCGTAGACCCGCATCAGGTCATGCATGCGATACCGGTCGGGGCCGCCGGTCTCCAGCAGGCACCGGTCGGTCAGGATCTCGAGCAGCCGCTGAGCCTCCGCGGGCGGCACCCCGATCAGCGCGGCGGCGGCGCCCACCCCGAACGCGAGCCCCCGGTGCAGGCCGAGCAGCCGGAACGCCCGCGCCGCCCGCGGGTCGAGCGCCTGGTACGACCACGAGAACACGGCCCGCAGGCTCATCTGCGGATCCTCGTCCACACCGAGCAGATCGAGCCGGGACCGCTCGTCCCGCAACTGGGCGACCAGGTTCGCCAGCTGCGCGCCGGGCCGCCGGGTGACGTGCTCGGCGCTGATCGCCAGCGCCAGCGGGAGGTGAGCGCAGAGCCGGGCCAGTTCGGCCGCGGCCTCGGCCTCGGCGGACACGCGCCCGGCACCGAGGATCTTGCCCAGGAGCGTGTGCGACTCCGCCTCGCGCAGCCTGCGCAGGAACACATGCCGGGCGTCATCGTGTACGGCCAGCCCGGCCAGGCGGGTACGGCTGGTCACCAGCACCAAACAGTCCGAGCCGGGGAGCAGTGGCCGTACCTGGGCGGTGTTCCGGGCGTTGTCCAGCAGCACCAGCACGCGCCGCCCGGCCAGCGTGCTGCGCAGCAGCGCGGAGCGGGCCTCGACCTCCGCGGGGATCTGGTCGGCGGGTACGTGCAGGGACCGCAGCATCATCTCCAGGGCGGTGGCGGGCGCCATGGGCTCGCCGGGCCCGAACCCGCGCAGGTCGACATGGAGCTGCCCGTCGGGGAACCGGTCCTGAACCCGGTGGGCCCAGTGCACGGCCAGCGCGGTCTTGCCGACGCCGCCGGTGCCACCGATCGCCGCGATGACGATGGGCCGGTTCTGTCCCTCTTCCGGAAGCAGGTCGTACAACTTGGCCAGGTCCGCGTGGCGGCCGGTGAACCGGGCGAGGTCGGACGGCAACTGGCGCGGCACCGACGGCGGGGGAGGAACCTCGGGCGCGCGAGGCGCCGACGCGGCTTCGCCGCCCGGCACGGCCTGCGTGGGCTCGCGCGTCAGCCCGGCCTGCGTGGGCTCGCCGCTCGGCACGGCCCGCGCGGGATCGCCGTTCAGCACGGCCTGGTGGAGACGGCGCAGCTCGTGGCCAGGGTCGATCCCGAGCTCATCGCGCAGCAGGTCGGCGACGTTGCGGTAGACGTCGAGCGCTTCGGCCCGGCGCTCGGCCAGCTGCAGGGCCAGCATCAGCTGCTCCCACAGCCGCTCGCGCAGCGGGTGCTCGGCCGTGGCGGCCTTGAGGTCCGCGATGATCTCCTCGTGGCGACCGGTACGCAGCCCGAGATCGAACCAGCGCTCCAGCAGCCGCATCCGCTCCTCTTCCAGCCGGGACACCTCGTCGCGGTGCAGCGATTCCGACAGGACGTCGACCAGCGCCGGGCCCCGCCACAACCCGAGCGCCTCACGCAGCAGGCCGGACTCTCCCGACTGGTCGCCCGCGCGCCCCGCCCCCGCCGCCTGTACGGCGAGCTCGCGGAACCGCTCCAGGTCGAGACTGTCGGCGTCGGCTCGCAGCACGTAGCCCGCCCCGACGGTCTCGATCAGCGGCCGGCCGTCGGCGCCGTCGTCCAGCACCCGGCGCAGCCTGGTCATGTGGGTGTGCAGCGCCCCGCGCGCCTGCTTGGGCGCCTTGTCGCCCCACATGTACTCGATGAGCTTGTCCAGTGATACGTGGTGGTTGGCGTTCACCAGCAACGTCGCCAGCGCGATGCGCTGCTTGGCCGCGGAGAGCCGCACCGGCCGGCCGCCCCGTGTCATCTCCAATGGTCCCAGCACACTGAACCGGATCCCCGTACCCGTTTCCATCCGTGGACCTCTCCGCGATCTCCCGGCGGCATGACGCGCCATCCCCAATGGCGCGATCACCCCGTTCGCACTCTCCACCCTGCAACAAAGGAGGACCGTTTCCGCGGGTATGGAAATACATCCTGCCCGGAGATCAGCTTCATGGCCATCCTTAATTCAGCCGCCTTCGTGAAGGCGACAGGTAGGCGAAAGGATGACGACAGCGCCCATGTTTAGCGTGATGACCGCAGGGGTCAGAAATTTCACGCATACAAGGGGGAGAAAGATGCGCAAAAGAATTCTCGGGATGGCGGTGGTGTCGGCATTCGTCCTCGCCGGCGCGCTTATGTCCACCCCGAGCGCGTCCGCCGGTACGGCGGTGGCCGCGGCCGATCCCATCAACTGCGGCGGCTGGTGGCACTTCACCGGCAACGACCCGAAGTCCGCCCGCATGGTCCGCTGGGGCGGCCCCAACGGGCGGCCGCAGTTCAACCTCATGTACGGCAAGATCCAGGGCATCCAGCACGGCTGGGCGCAGCTCTCCGGCGCCAAACAGGGCGACTGGGTCACCCTCGACGTGACCAGCGACGGGGGCCGTACCTGGGGCTACTGCGGTCCGTTCGAGGCGCGATGGGACGGGGACATCGTGATCACGCCCGCCGCCCGCACCTCAAGCGATCCGAATCTGCAGTTCCGCGCCTGCGGGGCGCCGAGGGGCGTGCCAGGCAGCCGCGCCATCTGCACCGCGCCCTGGTGATGTGACGCCCGGCATCAGGAACCGCATTGTCCCCAGACGCCTGAGGTGCTGCCCTCGGCCGTGCCGCCGGAGAAGCGGACGCAGCGGGCGTCCGTGGACATGACGAAGTTGCGGAACAGATAGGTCGCCCGGCCGGGCAGTCGCTTGGTTCTGGTCACCTTGCCGCCCGCGAGAGTCTGCAGCTCCAGCCAGACGTCGGTGTTCTCCCCCACGGACTTCGCCTTCAGCAGGACGGCGCAGTACGCGCGAGCGCTGTCGCTGTGCAGCAGGTGAACCGAGCCGCCGGCGTAGGTGGCGGAGCTCAGCAGGCTGTACCCGGTGGACCCGTTGGAGTTGGAGTTGCACGCGTCCACCGGGTTGTACGGATTCACCTTCTCCGACGGTGTGGGGGTCGGAGTGGGCGTCGGCTTCTTGGTGGTGGGCGTCGGCGTCGGAGTGGCGGTGCGTTTCTTGACGGGACGGGTGGTCGGGAGCGGCTGCGTCTGCACGGGCACGCGTACGGTCACAGTCGGCTGGGCCAGCGGCGTCGGCTTGCGCGCCTTCCGCTTCTTCGAAGGGGTGGGCGTGGGAGTCGGGCTCGGGGTCGGGGATGCCTTCTTAGGCGAGCAGGGCGTCCTCGCCCTGACCGACCTGGGCCCGAAAGAACTCCGCGCCCACTTCCTCGACCTGCTGTCCTAGCGATCTTGACCGGGCCGGTCAGATTTGGGCCTTCTCGCGGAAAGACATCCTATCTATGCTGACACATACTCGTTAGTTAACTTTCCTAATGAACGAGTAGGAGCACCCCCCGATGCACCGATCCCTACGGCTCGCCGCACTGGCCGCGATCGTCGTCGCCCTCTTACCCGCCGTTCCCGCCCAGGCCGCCCCCACCAGGTTCGAGGCCGAGAGCGCCACGATCTCCCAAGGTGTGGTCGAGTCCAACCACGCCGGATACAGCGGCACCGGATTCGTCAACTACGACAATCTGACCGGCAGCTACGTCGAGACCACGATCAACGCCGCGAGCGCGGGCACCGCCTCGATCACGCTGCGCTTCGCCAACGGCACCACCGTCAACCGCCCGATGGCCATCGCGGTCAACGGAACGACCGTGAACCGCGACTTCCCGGGCACCGGCGCGTGGACCACCTGGCAGGACGTCACGATCACCGCGCCGGTCAACGCGGGCGCCAACACGGTCCGGGCCACGGCGACGACCGCCAACGGCGGGCCCAATCTCGACTACATCGAGGCCGACGTCGCCGCGCCGTCGAACGACTACCAGGCCGAGGACGCCACGATCTCGCAGGGCGTGGTCGAGTCGAACCACGCCGGATTCACCGGTACGGGCTTCGTCAACCTCGACAACGTCGTCGGCTCGTACGTGGAGTTCACCGTGAACGCGGCCACGGCGGGCAACGCCACGCTGGCCTTCCGCTTCGCCAACGGCACCACCGTCAACCGCCCGATGGCCATCGCGGTCAACGGAACGACCGTGAACCGCGACTTCCCGGGCACCGGAGCCTGGACGACCTGGCAGGAGGTAACGGTCCCGGCGGCGCTGACCGCGGGCGCCAACACCGTCCGCGCCACCTCCACCACGGCGAACGGCGGGCCCAACCTCGACAGGCTGAGCGCCTCAGTCATCGGACCACCTGACACCGAGAAGCCGACCGTGCCGGGCAACCCGCGCGCCACGGGCACCACGTCCGGCTCCATCACCCTGGCCTGGGACGCCGCCACGGACAACAGCGGCACCATCAAGGACTACCGGGTACGCGAGGGCGACACCGTCGTGGCCACCGTGCCGGGAGCCACCGCCCAGATCACCGGCCTGGCGGCGAGCAGCACGCACACCTACACGGTCACCGCCCGCGACCCGTCGGACAACGAGTCGGACCGCAGCGCCACCGTCACGGCCACCACCCAGCCGGCCGGCACCGGCACCCCCGTCGCGGCCAACGGCCAACTGCACGTCTGCGGCGTCAGGCTCTGCAACGAGCACGGCAAGGAGATCCAGCTCCGCGGCATGAGCACGCACGGCCTGCAGTGGTACTACCAGTGCCTCAACACCGCGTCACTCAACGCGCTGGCCGACGACTGGAAGGCCGACGTGCTCCGCATCTCCATGTACATCCAGGAGGACGGCTACGAGACGAACCCCCGGCTGTTCACCGACCGGGTGCACAACCTGATCGAGCAGGCCACCGCCAGAGGCATGTACGCGATCGTCGACTGGCACATGCTCACCCCCGGCGACCCCAACTACAACCTGGCCAGGGCCAAGACGTTCTTCACCGAGATCGCCCAGCGGCACAACGGCAAGAACAACCTGCTGTACGAGATCGCCAACGAGCCCAGCGGCGTCTCCTGGTCCACGATCAGGAGCTACGCCAACCAGCTCATCCCCGTCATCAGGCAGTACGACCCCGACACCCCGATCCTGGTCGGCACCCGCGCCTGGTCCTCCCTCGGCGTCTCCGACGGCGCGAGCGAGACCGAGGTCGTCAACAACCCGGTCAGCGCGACCAACATCATGTACACCTTCCACTTCTACGCGGCCTCCCACGGCACCGAGTACCTCAACACGCTGTCCAGGGCCGCCGACAAGATCCCGATGTTCGTCACCGAGTTCGGCACGCAGACCTCCTCCGGTGACGGGTCGAACAACTTCACCAGGTCGCAGCAGTACCTCGACCTGATGGCGCAGAAGAAGATCAGCTGGACGAACTGGAACTACTCCGACGACGAGCGCTCCGGCGCCGTCTTCACCGAAGGCACCTGCCCGAACGGCCCCTTCACCGGTACCTCCCGCCTCAAGGCGGCCGGCGTCTGGGTCCGCGACAGAGTCCGCACCGCCGACGACTTCTGACCGCGTGTGAAAGGCCTGGTACGGCGAGCCGTACCAGGCCTCATGCGCGACAGCGTCAGGTGCCGGTGACGATGTCCAGCCGCCACGCGCTGAGGATGCCGGCCGTGGCGTGCGAGGGAGCCAGGTCGCTGACCCGCAGGGTCCAGCCGCCTCCCGCGGGCTGGCCCACGAGGGGCGTGACCACGGACGGTGGTTCGGTCTTGTACTCCAGCAGCTTCGAGGTGTCCAGTTCCGCCCGGTGCGACAGGACGACCCGCCGCCCGGTGGGGGAGTGCAGGACGATCCGCAGGTCCTCGGGGTGGGTGTGGTCGAGGTCGATGAGGACCTTCAGGGAGCGCACGGTGCCTTCGGCCTCGACCGTGATCGTGTCGGCGACGCCGTGCGGGTCGCTGTCGGGGATGCGCAGGCTCGGCTTGGAGATCCCGCTGACACTCGCGCCGTTGATCCCCACCGGCCCGGCCTTGAAGCGGATGGCCGCGCCGGGCTCGCCGATCGCCGAGAGGGTCAGCCCCGACTCCGCGCCGCTCCACAGCAGGCTCGCGGGGACCGTGGAGTGCGACAGGGCCGTGCCGTCGACCCCGCTGTACAGGTCGCGGCTGTCGCCCGCGTTGAGGTTGTTCTCCAGGTCGAGGTGGCCGTCGGCCTGGAGCAGCCCGATCTGGAAGTGACGCAGCGGGGTCCCGTCCTGCAGCTCGTTGGAGCCCCGGGTGTCGCAGTGGTACACGGCCAGTCCGCTCGCCGGCAGGTGCAGGTCCAGGCCGAGCTTGGACCGGTTCTCCACCAGGAAGTACTCCTCCGGTTGTGGTGTGGAGTAGCGGAGCACTTTGCCGTAGTCCGCGTGCCTGGCCTCGAACACGCCGCCCGCGTTGAGGTCGACCTTGTCCGGGCACCAGCCGGCCAGCTCACGCAGGTAGGCGTTGATCGCGGCGGGGGTCTTGCCGCCGTTCAGATGGTTGCCGGAGCTCATCAGGCAGTAGCGGCCCAGGCCCGCGCTGGTGAAGTCGTCGCCGTCGCGGCGGCCGTAGTCGTACAGGTCGGGGAAGCGGCAGAGCATGTGGCCGGATTCGTGGCAGAACGTACCGATGGTGAGCTGCTCCGGCCCTTCGCCCATGCTCGTCACCATGTAGAAATGGGTGCGCATGTTGCCGAAGACCTGCTCGTGGACGCTGTTGTGCGGCCACAGGATGCTGTCGCGGATGTACTGGGTCTTCCCGGCGTACATGATGATCACCGCGTCGACGACGCTCTGGCCGAGCGAGTCGTAGCGGCTGAGGTCGATGCCCGAGTCCACGGCCGCCTGGAGCGCTTCGGGGACGAGCAGGTCGTGGTTGCGCGGGTCGGCGTACACCGTGATGTCGCGGCTCATCCGGAACGGGCCGACGACGTCGTTGGTGTACTGCAGGAGCCCGTTCGACATGGTCGCGAAGTACTCGTTGACCGAGCACGCGTTGCCGTTCTCGCGGTAGCCGGGCGCGTTGAGCAGCGCGTCCACCTGCGCTTTGGTGACCGTGGTCGCCTGGTCGGGGAAGTCCACGAGGATGGTGAGCCCGCGTACCGTCCCCACGCTGAGCCGGCGGCCCTCCAGCAGCCCGCCCGCCGGTCCCTGCGTCATCGCGATGTCCCGCGCCGCCGCCATGACCGTGCCCCGCTCGCGCAGGTGACGGGGCACCCCGTCGGGCGCGTCGTAGGAGTCGACCCGGACCCCGGTGGACCGGAACCGCCCGTCCTCGACGTTCGCGTAGCAATAGACACCGGCCGAGGTGTCGTAGACGGCCGTGTAGCCGTCGACGGTCTCATAGCGGGCGTAGTGCTCGTCCCCGAAGACGACGAGCCGCACCTCGTCGCCGTCCGCCTGCGCGAAACTCAGGGTCTCTCCGAAAATGGCGCTCATCGGGGCCTCCCGTTCTGAGTCAGATGTCCTTGATGGTGGCCGGGCGAAGGGCCACTGGCCTGAGTAGCCCCGTACTCAAAGCAGCGCCTACGCCCAGAGGTCACGGATCTTGCCGATGACCTCGACGATGACCGACACCTCGGCCGCCCTGAGCGAGAGCCGTTTCAGCGCATCGAGGATGCGCGACTTGTCCGGCTCGGGCTCCGCCAGCTCCCGCCGGATGTCGGCCGCGTCCCGGCGTGCCTTCGCCGGCTCGTCCACTGTCGCCTCGTGCTCGCCGAGCAGCCTGTCCAACTGGTCCAGGAGCTGCTCCGTCGCCGGCGAACCGAAGGTGTTCACGGTGGCGCGGGCGTGCGTGCCCATCGCGATGGGGGCGTTGACGTTGCCACCGGTGATGCGGATGTCGGGTTGTGTTCCCATGGGAGGCTCCCTGCTCGTCATGTGCCCGGCCGGAGGCCGTTGACCGTCGCCGACGCGTGCTCCCCGAAGGCCATCGGCACGTTCACCGTGCCGCCGTTGCCGGCTGACACGGTGATGCCGGCCGCCTGCATCCGGTAGGCGCCGGTCTCCACCTTCCGTTCCTCCAGGAAGTCGAGGACCGCCTCGGTGAGCCGCTGCTCGATCATCTTGATGTACTTCGTGACGTCGAGCACCTGGATGTGGGTCTGGAGGCGTTCGCTGGCGCCCAGCTCGCGGACGCTGACGCGGGCGCCGTACGGATAGACGATGTGGTCGCGCGGGTTCGGCGTCATCGCGCTCTGGCGTACGGACTCCACGGCCGTACGGACGACCCGCACGGGAGCGGCCAGCACGTCACGCAGCAGCTGGAGCTTCAGCACCTTGAGCGCTTCCCAGGTGACCCGCCCGCTGGTCATGGTGGGGAGGCTGTCGACCACGTGATAGTGGTCGCGGGCCGGAGGGAGCACGGTGACCACGAACTGCGTGTAGAGCATCCGGCCTTCGACGGCCAGGTAGATGAACGCGGAGGTCAGCGCCTCCTGGTCCTCGGCGGGCGCGACCAGGTTGCCGTCGAGGTCGCGGATCTCCTGGCCGGCGTTGTTGATCGTCACGCGCTGGTAGTAACGGACGCCGCCCTGCGGATGGCGGGCGATCGCCGCGATCTCCTCGGGGGTGGCCTGGAACCGGGGCAGGCCGTTCCTGTCGATCATCGGGTGCGCCCCGGCCGCCCGGTCGCGCTGCCCGTCGGCCACCGTGAAGATCCCGCGCGTCACCACGTGATCTCCGATGTCGAGCCGCTGGATGCCCTCGTTGGGCCGGAGTACGCGGTCACGCATCTCGATGAGGCGCCCGCGGACGAAGGCGTGCAGCTCTACCGGGTCGATGTCGACGGGGTCCGCCCGCCGCGACGGCTTGTGGTTCTCGCGTACGCGGTCGAGCTCGACGGCGATGGACCAGCTGCGCTGGATCCGGCCGGCGCCCATGAACGCGTCCTCGTTCGCGTACATGGTGACGTTGCCCCACTGGGCTCTGCGGATGTAGTCGAGGCGGCGGGCCAGCCTGGGGTGGGTGGTCCCGATGATCGGTTCGGGCGCGCCCGGCTTGAGGCTGCCCACGAGCGTCAGGTAGATCGCGATCCGGTACACGAGCGCGATGCCGAGCGTGACGACCGGAACGAGGAACTGCTGCAGGACGGAGCCGGTGCTCCCGCTTCCGTAGAGGCCGGAGAACGGCAGTCCTGACGCGAACAGGTACGCCGCCGCGGGAATGAGCGCGGTCAGGATCGCCAGAAAGATCAGCGAGAAGACCGAATAGCAGGCCCAGAACCAGATCAGCGCCCGCACGATCAGCGGCCCGCGCCGGATCCCGTCCACGGTGAGAAGGGCGAAGGGGACGAGGGTCCACAACCATCCGAAAGTGCTCAAAGGCGCCATGAAACAGCCGATGATGAAAAATCCGCTAATCAGGGCGTCGCGGACCACGAGCATCATGCGAGAGCGCCGGCAGTGGTAGATCACCGGCATGAGGTTGAATCCCCCATGCGAGGGAGGGATCGCCCGAAACTGGTCAAACAGCAGCTCGGCCAGCACTTTATCGCGGAAACCGCTGTCCAGGTAGGCGGCGGCACAGAGGTAGCGCGTCACATTACTCATGCGAGAAGAATTCATATTCCGGGTTCGCGCATGCAGGGAATCCGCTCCGGGGCTGTCGAGCATCGTGGCCGCCTCCCGTTATTCGTGCGTGGAGGTGAGCCTATAGTGGGCGAATGTCTCTGGAACGCCTCGTTATCAAATAGTCTCTTTCGGAATGCTGGCGAGCGGAGAATAACGCGAATTAAGCATTTGTCATATTTTTTCGGGATTATTCCGGGAGGCGTGCGTTGGTGGATGAAGCGGGGTCCGGCCAGCTGTGTGGGCGATGTGGGGCCGACGCCGGCAATCTCGCCCAGTGCCCGAGATGTGGAGCGGCCCTCGTGGAGCCGCAGGCGCCGGCCCGCGATGACGACTGGGGCTCCCTCGGGCCGCGCCGCCGGACGCCGCTGATCTTCGTCGGCTTAGTCCTGTCGGGTCTCGCTCTGGCCTGGTGGTTCCTCGCCGGTCGCCCATGGCCCTTCACCGATGGAGACGCCCAGGTACGCCAGGACGAAACCCCTGTCCTTGCCGAGGTCGAAGAGATGACGCCGGAGACTGACCCGTCCACCGGCGAGGCCGCCCGGCAGGCCGCGAAGCTCGATGATCTGCTGACCAACAGCCACTCGGCCCGGTCCAGCCTCTCCGAGGCGATCGCCCGCGCGAGCAAGTGCGAGCCGGACGGAAGGGACACCATCCAGAGCATCACCACGAACCGCCGCGACCAACTCACCCTGGCCCGAGCACTCGACGTGACCGCCCTGCCGGGAGGCCCCGCCCTGAAGGAGTCACTCGTCGAAGCACTCGACGCCTCACACGAGGCCGACGCCGCCTTCCTCTCCTGGGCCCGGCGCCACCTGGGCAAGGGCTGCACCGGGACCATCGCCGAGGACCGCGACTACCGGCGCGGCCTGGACAGATCCGAGGCCGCGCAGGCGGCGAAGGCCCGATTCGCCGAGGCGTGGCGCCCCCTCGCGGAGACCTACGACCTGACCCGCTGGAAGGCCGACGACATCTGAGGACGTGACCACGAGTTCGTACCGGGGTCCACGGCGCATGCGGCGGCGAGCAGAATCGCCGCCGCGACGATGTCCATCGGCCGGTGGCCCCGGGCGGTCGCGCAGGCGTCGTCGCTGGTTGTCGGGCCACGCCCGCCCGGCGCGGCGGCCGATCCAGGAGGTGACGGCCGGTTATGGGCCGCCACCTCCATCAGCGTCAGCGCACGCGCGTCTGAGACGCCAGCGTGCCGCCCCCAGTCGCCTGCCACCCGGCCACCACCGTCGGGTGGGCGCCGACAGCGCGGGTCAGCGGGACGGTCACCGTCGTGGTGCCCCGGCCGGAGACGGTGACGACGCGGCTGCCCGCCGTGCCCTGGTCGTCGCGGACGAACAGATGCGCCTTGCCGGCGGCATTGGCGCGCAACGTCACCTTCACGGCGTTCTGCCCGCTCGCCGCGGAGGTCACCCGGCCGCTCTCGGACTCCTTCGCCGCGGGACCGCCGGCGAGCGGGAGGTGGACGCGGACCGCCTGCTCCAGCGACTGCGGCGAGTCCAGGCTGGACAGGCCGGTGTCGGGGATCACCGGGTCGGGCGGGGTGGTGGGCCGGCCCGCCGGAGGCTGGTAGCCCGGCAGCGTCGCGAAGCCCCACCGGTACGGGTCACCCTGTACGCCACCCCACGTCGACCAGCCGATCCGGGTCTGGCCGGTCTTGTCCTGGGTGTCGGAGTCGTACACCAGGATGTTCAGCCCGAGGTGCGCGGGATCGACCGCGCCCGGCAGGGTCTCCATCGGGATGGCCAGCTCGACGTCGTACCCGCCGGCGGAGACCTTCGACGCCACCCGCATCCCGGTGGCGGGACCCTGGTGGTTGTCGGCGTCACGCAGGGCGCAGGGCGGCCCCTCGGCCGTCACCGGCAGCACCGCGGCCTTGAACGTGGTGGAGGTGTTCTCCGACGTGCCGCGCGGGTCGAGGGTCACCTCCACCGAGTCGGTACGCCAGTGCCGCTTGCAGTCGGCGGCGGCCAGCCGGGTGCCGACCACGTCGTCCTTCACGTGGACCACCAGGAACAGCGTGTCGTCGCGCCAGGTGACCTTGGCCGTGCCGGAGCAGTCCGCCGCCGACGAGCACGCGGTGCCCTCCCACAGGCGGGAGATGTCCAGGGCGGGGCCGGAGTACTCGCCGTCGCCCTCCACGCCGTCGATCGCGGGCGCCGCCGCGGCCTGCGGGATGGACGCCGCCGGGACCAGTTCGAGCGCGGGCTTGCTCACGCTGGAGCCGTCCGTGCTCGTGGTGGTGATGGTGTAGGCGTAGTCGCCACCCTGGTTCGAGGTCTTCAGCGAGGGGTCCGCGTTGGTGACGGTGAACGGCACCGTCGTCGAGGCCCCGGCCGCCAGGCCGCTGTAGGGCGCCTCGGCGCGGTCGGCGGTGAAGCCGGCGGGCAGGTCCAGGCGTACGGTGCCGGACTGGGTGGCGCCGCTCACGTTGGTGACCACGATGCCCACCGGCCGGGAGCCGCCGGACGGGAGGGTGAGCACCGGCGTGACCAGGCCGCGAAGCTGCGGCGCGCCGAGTTCGGCGGTCCACTTCTCGTACTGGGCTACCTGGGGGAGCAGCTGCTGCCCACCGCGTACGGCGGGGCTGATCTCGACCTGCCGGTCGGTGTAGCCGCGTCCGTGTTCGGTGGTCAGCGTGGCCGCGAGGCGAGCCCGGTCACCCGTGCCCTCGGGCGGGGTCACCGTGAACGTCGCGGATCCCGTACGCCCCGCGGCGATCCTGCCGAGGTCGCCGGAGCCGCTGACCCGCCAGCCCTCGGGGGCCTTCAGCGTCACGGCCGAGCGGCCCAGCGATTCGCGCGACGGGGCGGTCGCGGTGACCTTGACGGTGAACGCCGTGCCCGGGCGGACGTCGAACGTGCTGGGGCGCAGGCCGAGCAGGGTGCCGAGCGGGACGGTTCCGGCCGGGCGGGTCAGCGCGCCGTCGAGGATCGCCGTGGGCGCGGCCGCCGCCGCGGTGCCCGGCTCGGGGAAGGGCACCCGCGAGTCCACCTGGGTGAAGAAGTCGCAGCCCAGCTGGGCGGGGTCGGACGGCACGTCAGGGAAGACGGCCCAGCCCTGGGAGGCGTACGAGCGCTGGGCCTCGCGCTCGATGGCGGCCCAGGTCTTGCCCTGGCTCTGGGAGGCGCGTCCGCTCCACACGCCGTACACGTTCTGCGCCGGGTTCGTGGGGCGGAACGTCGCGGCGCAGGCGGGGCCGACCTGGGAGGTGCCGCGGCCGCCGCCGAGGAACAGGCGGGCGGGCGCGAAGGGCCGCAGCCCCTCGCGGGTGATCTGCTCGGGGAACGCCTTCGGGTCGGCCGCCGCGTAGAACGCCTCGACGGCCAGCCGCGCGGCCTGCTGGTGGTTCCCGTGGTTGCCGGGGGAGGGAGCCGGGTCCATGGTGAGCAGGACCTCGGGGCGGGTCTGGCGGACGATCCGCACGACCTTCTCCAGGGTGTCGTCCCCCCAGATCTGGTCGGTCAGCGGGGCGCTGACCGTGTAGTAGAAGTCGACGTCGTCGAGGTTGAACACCTCCCGCACCCCGGCCTTGCCGACCGCGGTACGCTCCTCGGCCTCCCGCAGCAAGCCGAGCGCCGGGCCTTCCTCCGGTCCGACGGCGTTGCCGCCGCCCTCGCCCCGGGTGACGGTGACGACGCCGGTGCGGATGTCGTGGTCCTCGTTCCACTGGCCGAGCGTGGACAGGCTGAACGCCTCGTCGTCGGGATGGGCGCCGACGAACAGCGCGTCGAGGTCGACGGGGGGAGCGGGGGCCTGCTCGGCCAGCGCCGGGGTGACCGGCGAAAGGGCGAGCACGGCCGCGGCGACCAGCGCCACTATCTTCAAGGGAACCTCCGGGGGGTTATTCGCGGACCGCTCCCTGGAGCAGCCCGCGGACGAAGTGACGCTGGAGGAACAGGTAGAAGATCACCACCGGGGTCGCGACGATGACCGATCCGGCGGCGAGCAGGGTGAAGCCGGAGGTGTACTGGCCCTGGAAGAAGGCCAGACCCAGCGGCGCGGTCCGCAGCGACTCGCTGGTCACCATGATCAGCGGGATGAGGAACTCGTTCCACGTCCACATGAAGACCAGGACGGTCAGGGTCACCACGGCGGGCCGGGCCGGGGGCACCAGCACCTGCCACAGGATGCGCCAGGTCGAGGCGCCGTCGATGCGGGCGGCCTCGACGATGGCCCGGCTGCCGGCCCGGAAGTAGGCCCGCATCCAGAACGTGCCGAACGCCACCGACAGCGCGACCTGCGGCAGCGCGACCGACCAGAACGTGTCGATCAGGCCGAGCGAGCGCAGGTCGAAGTAGAGCGGCACCGCGATGGCCTCACTCGGCATCATGATCCCGAGCATGAACAGGTAGAACAGCACCGACTGGCCGCGGAAGCGCATGGTGCCGAACGCGTACCCGCTCATGATCGACAGCACCACGCTGACCACCACGACGAACGCCGACACCGCCAGGCTGGTACGCAGGTAGGTCCCGAAATGCCCGATCTCCCACGCCGCCGCGAAGTTGCCCACGTGCAGCCCCGCCACGCTGAGCCCCTGCCCGGTGGCGTCAGCGCTGTCGTCGGGGCCGAGCGCGGCGAACAGGATCGACAGGATGGGGAAGAGCGCGAACGCGGCGAACGCCGACAGGATGACGTAGTTGGCCAGCCGCTCCCCACGCGAGATCACGAGGCCCCCCTGTCCGCGAAGCGGTTGATCACGAACGAGATCGCGAAGATGATCACCGTCAGGGTTACCCCGATCGCCGCCGCCGAACCGATCTGGCTGAGCCCGAAGGCCCGGTGGTAGACCTCGTACGACGGCACCGACGTGGAGTTTCCCGGACCGCCGCGCGTGGTGATGTACACCAGGTCGAACGTCCGCAGCGCGGCGATGACGGTCAGCGTCAGCGCGACCGCGATCTCCCCGCGCACCGACGGCAGCGTGACCGCGAAGAACTCCTTGACCGCGCCCGCCCCGTCGAGCCGCGCCGCCTCGTACAGCTCCAGCGGGATGCGGCTCATCCCGGCCAGCAGCAACACGGTCACCAGCCCGGTCTCGAACCAGGTGCCGACCACGCCGACGGCCGGCAGCGCGAACGTGTAGTCGCCCAGCCAGCCCCTGGTCAGCGAGTCGAGGCCGAGCGCGTCGAGCAGGCCGTTGAGCGTGCCGTCCGGGGCGTACACGCGGCGCCAGGCGACGGCCACCACGACCATGGCGACCACCTGCGGCAGGAACACCACCGTGCGGAAGAACCCGAGCCCGCGCACCTTGGCGTGGTTGAGTATCGCGGCCAGCATCAGCCCGATGGCCAGCGGCGCCAGCGCGTAGAACCCGACCAGGACCAGGGCGTGGACGAAGGCGTCACGCAGCCCCTCGTCCGCGACGATCGCCGCGTAGTTGGACAGCCCCGCCCACCGGCCGACGGACAGCCCGTCCCAGTCGTACAGCGACAACTGGACGGCGCGGCCGATCGGATAGAGCAGGAACGCCGCGTAGACGACGAACGCCGGCAGTAAGTAGAGGTAGGCGACCCGTCTGGGCTCCCCGGGAGGGCGGGCCACGCTCACCCGTTCGTCTCCGAGAAGGTCTTGTAGTCCTTCTCCAGCGTGGCCAGGAACTCCTGCGGAGTCGCCTTCTTGGCCAGCAGGTCCTGCAGCGCCGCGCCCAGCGTGTCGGCGAAGGTCGGGGTCGCGTAGTCGAGGTAGGGCACCAGGCCGTCGTTCTTGGTCGCGGTGCCGAACGCCTTGAAGACGTCCTGCTGCGCGCCCGCCTTGACGCTCTGCTGGTCGGTGTCGGCGACCGGCAGGTTGCCGGTGGCGGTGAGCACCTTCATGGCGTCGGCGTTGGTGATGAAGTCGATGTACGCGGCCGCCGCGTCGGGGTTGGGGCTCTTGGCGGTGATGGCGAACGGCAGGCCCGTGCCACCGGTCGCGACGGGCGGCGCGTCGGCCGTGGCACCGGGCGGCAGCATGAAGCCCAGGTTCTTGCCCAGGACCTTCTCCATGTCGGCCATCAGCCAGGTGCCGGCGATCATGAAGACGCCCGTGCCCTTGCTGAACGCCTGCCACGCCGGGTCATAGCCCTGGCCGTTGAAGCCCTTGTTGAAGTAGCCCTTGTCGACCCAGTCGACGAGCTGCTGGGCGGCCTTGGTGTTCTCGGGCGTGTTCCAGGAGGCGCCCTTGCGGCCGAAGGCCAGCGTGCTGATCTGCGCGGCGGGGACGTCGCGGCCCTGCACGGTGCCGAACACGTGGATGGCGGGCCACTTGTCGAGGTTGCCGAGCTGCATCGGCACCTCGCCGGCGTCCTTGGCCTTGGCCAGCGCGGCCTGGAACTCCTCCCAGGTCTTCGGCGGCTGGAGGCTCAGGCTGGTCAGCTTGGCGGCGTTGTAGTAGATGCCGACGACCTCGCCGACCTGGGGCAGACCGTACAGGTTGCCCTCGCCGAACAGCTTGCCGTCGGCGCTGTAGCTGGAGTAGCGCAGGACCGAGTCCGGATAGCGCTTCTTCCAGCCGTACGCCTCGGCGTAGGCGTTCAGCGGGCGCAGCTGGCCGGCCTTCACGAACGCGCCCATCGAGGACCGGCCGTTGTTGGCCTCCACCACGTCCGGCGGTTCGTTGCCGCTCAGCGCCAGGCGCAGGGTGGTGTTGAGGTCGTCGAAGGAGCGGGAGACCCGCTTGAGCTTGATGTTGGGGTACTTCGCCTCGAACGCGGCGTTGAGCTGCTTCATCTGGGCGGCCTGCCCGCCGCGTACCTCCTGGTCCCAGATCGTGAGGGTCACGTTGCCGAGGGCCGCGGCGTCGGTGCGCACCGCGCTGGGCTCCGCCGACGAGGCCGTCGTCGGCGGAGCCGAGGAGCCGGGCGCGCACGCCGTCGCGGCGAGGGCCACGACGGTGGCGGCGAGTACGGCACGTCCGCGAGGTGTCGAGGCGATCATGGTGTTACTCCTTCTGAGCAGGCACGCGAGGCGTGTCCGGGTCCTCGGGCTCGTCGGGTGCCGCGCCTTCAGGCTTGGCCGGTGGCTTACCCGGTGCCTGCGGAGCCATCCCGACGTCGGCGTGCCGGGCGATGGTGGCGGCCGCCCGGCGTACCGCGCCCACCGGGTCGGTGGGCACCAGCTTGTCGAGGAAGGCGTAGCGGCGGGCCAGCGAGTCGCCGTAGGCGCCGCTGTGGCCGGCCGCCGCCCGCACCTCGTGCCACCAGTCGGCGATGTCCCCCCAGCCGGGTGCCGCCAGCGAGCCGCCGAACTGCTGGACGGCCAGCGCCGAGCAGACCCCGGCGAACGCCAGCCGGTCGTTCAGCGGCCAGCCGCACAGGGTGCCGAGCACGAGTCCCGCGCCGAAGACGTCCCCCGCGCCGGTCGGGTCCAGCGCCGTCACCCGCGGAGCCGGGACGAACGCTTCCTCACCCGTCAGGGAGTCGATGGCCATGGCGCCGTTGGCCCCGTCGGTGACCACGGCGAGCGGAACCCGGTCGGCGATCGCGTACAGCGCGTCGCGGGGGCTGTCGGTGCCGGTGTAGGCCATGGCCTCGACCGCGTTGGGCATGAAGGCATGGCAGACCGAGAGCTGCTCCAGCATGTCGGGCGACCAGGCGCCGGACGGATCCCAGCCCACGTCGGCGAAGATGAGGGCGCCGTCGAGCTGCGCCTTCTCGGCCCAGTTGCACTTGCCGGGCATGCCGAGCGGCTCCTCGGCGGACAGCGTCACGATCACCGCTTTGGACCGGGGCGGGGAGCCGATCATGTCCGACGCCGACATGGGCGCGGAGTGGCCGTGGGTCACCATGCTGCGGTCGCGGTCGACCGCCATGGAGACCGTCACCGGCGAGTGCCAGTTCTCGAAGCGCCGTGACCTGGACAGGTCAACGGATTCCTGCTCCGCGAGCGTACGCCAGCAGAAGTCGGCGTAGTCGTCGTCCCCGAACGCGGCGGCCAGCGAGGTGCGCAGGCCCAGCCGGCTGGTCGCGATGGCCAGGTTGGCGATGCCGCCCGGGCACGAGCCCATGCCGTCGGCCCAGATCTCCGTGCCGGCGGCGGGCATCGCGGGCAGCCCGGTGAACACGATGTCGAGGAAGACCGTGCCCGCTAAGAAGACGTCGAACTGTGGCCCCTCCGGGGTTCGCTGATCGGCTAGAGGGTCATAAGCCTGGCTAGACACGGAAAGTCCTCCTCGACAGAGCGAGATGTGCGCAATCTTGCATGTTTGGCTTGCTCACTTCAAGTGTTTCACGCGGGCTTTTGGCCAATGATGCTCACTCATGCGCGGATATGACTGATACGATGCCCCCGTGCTTCAGCGCCTCAGGCATGCCGAGATCATGCGCCGGGTCCGCCTCTCAGGCGCTACCAGCGTTAGCGATCTGGCCAGCCAGCTCGGCGTGAGCCCGTCGACCATCCGCCGCGACCTTGAGGTGCTCGACCGCGACGGCACGCTGAGGCGCGTGCGCGGCGGCGCTCTCGCCGAGGTCGACGCCGACACCAACCGGCCCTTCGCCGAGGTGGCGGGGGTCGACGAGCAGGACAAGGAGGCCGTGGCCGGCCGCGCCGCGCAGATCGTCCGCGACGGCGACGTGGTCCTGCTCGACATCGGGACGACGACGATGCGCCTGGCCCGCCGCCTCCGTGGCCGCCGCATCACCGTGGTCACCTCCAGCCTCGCCGTCCTCGACGTGCTCCGCGCCGACCCGGCGGTCGAGCTGCTGCTGCTCGGCGGCATGGTCCGCCGGACGTACCACTCGCTGGTCGGGGTGCTGACCGAGGAGGCGCTGCGCCAGGTGTGCGCCGACCGCGTGTTCCTGGGCGTGAGCGGCGTCCGGCCGGACGGCCAGCTCGTCGACACCACGCTCGCCGAGGTGCCGCTGAAGCGGGCCATGATCGCGGCGGCGGGTCAGGTGGTGTTACTCGCCGACCGGCAGAAGTTCCCCGGCACCGGCGCGCTGCGGGTGTGCGGTCCCGAGGACATCGACGTGGTCGTCACGAACGAGGGCGCCGACGCGGCGACGCTGCGCAACTGCGCCGCCGCGGGTGCCGAGGTGCAGGTCGTGTGAATCGTGTGAAGGGGTGGCGATGAGACTGACCGTCCTCGGCGGCGGCGGCTTCCGGGTCCCGCTGGTCTACGGCGCGTTGCTGCGCGACACCGCGAAGCCGCGCGTGGAGGAGGTGGTGCTGTACGACGTGTCGGCGGACCGGCTGGCCGCCATCCAGCACGTGCTCCAGCAGCTCGCCGCCGGGCACGACGACCCGCCCAGGGTGCTGACCACCACCGACCTGGACACCGCGCTGCGCGACGCCACCTTCGTCTTCTCGGCGATCCGCGTCGGCGGACTGGCGGGCCGCACCGCCGATGAGCGGGTCGCGCTGGAGCTGGGCCTGCTCGGTCAGGAGACGACCGGACCCGGCGGTATCGCCTACGGCCTGCGTACGATCCCGGTCGCCGTCCAGGTGGCCGAGCGGGTGGCCGCGGTCGCGCCCCAGGCGTGGGTGATCAACTTCACCAACCCGGCCGGCATGATCACCGAGGCCATGCGGAGCGTGCTCGGCGATCGCGTGGTCGGCATCTGCGACTCGCCGATCGGGCTGATCCGCCGCGCCGCCGCCGCACTCGGCCTCGACCCGGCGCGCGTGTCGCCCGACTACGTGGGACTGAACCATCTCGGCTGGCTGCGCGGGCTCTCCCACCAGGGCCGCGATGTGCTGCCCGACCTGCTCGCCGACGACGTGGCTCTGCGGCAGGTCGAGGAGGCCCGGATCTTCGGCGGCGACTGGGTGCGGACTCTGGGGGCGCTGCCCAACGAGTATCTGTACTACTACTACTTCACCCGCGAGTCCGTCGCCGCCGTCTCCGGGCCGACCCGTGGTGAGTCCCTGCTCGGGCAGCAGGACCGGTTCTACGCGGCCGTACGCGAGCGGCCCGAGCACGCCCTCGCCGAGTGGGGCAGGGCACGCAGCGAGCGCGACGCGTCGTACATGGCCGACACCCGCGAGATCACCGACGCCGGCGAGCGCGACGCCGCCGACCTGGAGGCGGGCGGCTACGAAGGCATCGCGCTCGCGCTCATGGCCGCCATCGCCCGCGGTGAGCCGTCCACCATGATCCTCAATGTCCGCAACGGCAGCGCGGTGCCCGGCCTGCCCGCGGAGGCGGTCGTCGAGATCCCCTGCGCGGTGGACGGCTCCGGGATCCGGCCGCTGGCCACCCGCCCGCTCCCCGGCCGGTTCCTCGGTCTCGTGCAGCAGGTGAAGGCGGTCGAGCAGACGGCCATCGAGGCCGCCATGTCGGGCTCGTCCCGCCTGGCCGTCGAGGCGTTCGCCCTGCACCCGCTGGTCGACTCCGTCGGCACGGCACGCAAGCTGCTCGACGGCTACCGGGCCCGCATCCCGGAGCTGGCCACCGTCTTTCACGCGTAGCACTCTCGCCTAGGACACTCTTCTCAGCGCGCGGAGCGTGGGCAGGTGCGCGGTCAGGACGCGGGCATAGGCGGTGAGCAGATGGGGCAGCTCATCCGCCTGCCGCCACAGGGAGTCGACCAGGGCGGTCTCCTCCGCCGACCGGGCGCTGTCCCATTGATCGGACAGATCCCACGCGCGTTCCTTGGCCGCTATGGCGGCCTCCACGGCGCTGGAGGCGTAGCGGACGTTGTCCACCATGGGCGGGGCGGCGCCGGCCGCGGTCAGGGCCTGGACGAGGTCGGCGGTCTCCGGCAGGAGCGGCATCCGGTGCCACCGCCACATCTGGCCCCACAGGCGCTGCCGCCGCGCCTCCGGAGTCCCGTCCTCGACGAGCAGCGGGTTTCCCTCCGGGTCGCGCCGCAGGGTCAGCCCGAGCTCGGCCGCGAACGCCTTGCCACCCATCGCGATCCCTTCCGGGGTCCAGCACTGGTCCATGCTGACGGCGAGCTCGGCGAGTTGACGTTCGGCCTCGGGCACCGGGGGCAGGCAGACGAGCTCGTCCGGCTCCATGCACGAGCTCGGATCGCCGGCCGCCGCGCGTCCTCTGGTCAGCGGGACCTCGGTGAGCAGGGCCAGCACCGCGCAGACCGCGAGGTCGACCCACCAGGCGATGAACTTCTGGGCCGCGTCCTCATACTCGTCGGCCAGGCTCTCGGCGAGGAGCACCCGCTGGACGGTGAGCGAGGCCTGCGGATCGAGTCTCAGCCCCCCGATCGGCCGGCCGGACGCGGGGTCCTGTTCGGCGGCGGTGGAAAGGTCGCGATAGTGCCGCGCTGCCGCCGCGTGGTCGGTCGCGGCCTGCTCGGCGGCGTCGGCCACGCTCTGAAGGAGCTGATCGATGGAGTCGTCGCTCAACGGCTGCCGGGCGGGGAAGGAGGGGGACACGGTAACCTCCTGGCAACTGGCTGTTGCGGGAAGATTACTCTCGCGTATCGCCACCCTGGGCGGAAAGGCGCTAGCTCGACATGCCGTGCACGGTGAGCGCCCAGGCCAGCAGGCCGAAGGCGGTCGTGGAGGCGAGGACCCGGACGCGGTTCCAGCGCACCCATCGCGCCTCGTCGAACTCCGCCCGGACGGCGGCGAGGTCGGCGATGCCGTCCGGATCCCCGGCCGCCTTGAGCGCGTCGTTCCGCGGCACGTTGATCGCCATCGTGATGACGAACGTGACGATGTAGAGAACGAGCGCGACCGCGATCCACGGCAGCTCGGGCCGGCCGACATGGGTGACCGCGGCGAGGATGCTGAATATCAGCGCCCCCAGAAAGCCGCCGCCCATGAACCACGGGTTGATGATGGCCCGGTCCATGGACTGGAACGCGCCGACGAAGGTGCGGTCGTCGGTTTTGCCGAGGCCCGGCATGACGGTGTGCGCGTAGAGGGCGAAGGCGCCGGCCACCAGCCCCATCGTCATGGTGGCGGCCATCAGGGAGACGATGCGTAACGCGTCCATGGGTGTGCTCCTGAGAGGTGAGGGGAGCGTGGCTTGTCGACGATAGCAAGCGGCCCTGTCGTGAGCCTTTCGCACTGCTGTCCGAATACGGCTACCAAGCCAGTCGTCTCCCTCGTAGGGTTGGCGCCATGACGATCGACCCGCAACGACAGATCCGCCAGGCGGAGATCTTCGCCGGTCTGCACCGGTCCGGCGACCCGCTGCTGCTGGCCAACGCCTGGGACGCCGCCTCGGCGGTCACTGTCGTCCACGCCGGCGCCAAGGCCGTGGCCACCACCAGCGCCGGCGTCGCCTGGTCCCTGGGCGTGCCCGACGCCGCCGACCTGGGGGTGGACCGAGCCGCGGCGGCCATCGAACGCATCGCGGCGGCGGTCGGCGTACCGGTCTCGGCCGACATCGAAGCCGGATACGGACCTGAGCCCGAAGCCGTGGCTGCCACGATCACGGCCGTCGTCCAGGCCGGAGCCGTCGGGGTCAACCTTGAAGATCGCCGCGGCTCCGGCCTGTTCGAGCCCGCCGAACAGGCCGACCGGCTGGCCGCGGCCCGCGCCGCCGCCGACCGGCTGGCCGTACCCGTGTGGATCAACGCGCGGACGGACGTGTTCCTGACCGCTGACGGTCCGGACAAGAAGCTGGAGGCAGTACAGGAGCGAGCCGTCGCCTACGCGGCGGCCGGTGCGGACAGCCTGTTCGTGCCCGGCCTGATCGACCTGGAGGCGATCGCCGAGCTGGCCGCGGCCGGGCCGCTGCCGATCGCGGTGATGGTGTGGGCCGGCGCCCCGACGGTGGCCGAGCTGGCCGCGGCCGGCGCGGTCCGCATCAGCCTCGGCTCCGCGATCGCCCAGACCGCGTACGCCGTCGCCGCCCGCGCCACGACGGAGCTCCTGGAACACGGCACGTACGACTCGACCGCCGACGGCATCCCGTACGGCACCATGAACGACCTCCTCGGGACGCCCGCCGGATAAAGACCGGTTAAACAAATCCGCTTAACGCACTTTTAACGGCTCTCTCGCACTATGCGGGCGTGACCCGAAAAAGAATCCGGATCGCCATTCTGATCGCGATCCCCCTCGTCCTGACCGCGTGCGCCGGTCAGCGGAACAGCCCCGGCACCGGGTCGCCCACGTCCTCGGGCGACCCGGCGAAATACGCCTCCTGCCTGCGTGAGCACGGCCTCACCGTGACCCAGAACGACGATGGGATGAGCGTCCGCGGCTCCGACCCGCAGAAAGGCGCGGCGGCGGAGCAGGCCTGCAAGCAATACGCGCCGGTGCTTCCCCCCATGTCCGCCGAAGAGCGGAAGAACGCTATGGATCGGGCGCTCAAGTTCACCGCCTGCATGCGTCAGAAGGGCGTCAATATGCCCGACCCGCGCCAGGACGAGAAAGGCGGCATCAGGCCGGACCCACCGCAGGGAATCGACGGGGACTCGCCGGCGGCGCAGGCCGCGCAGAAGGCATGCCTGCCACTGATGGACCAGGGCGCGCGGTGAGCCGTCAAGCGCTGAGCCGGAAGACCGTTAGCCGTAAAGCGGTGAGCCGGAAGGCGGTGAGTCGGAAGGCGGTGAGCCGGAAGGCGGTGAGTCGGAAGGCGGTGAGCCGGAAGGCGGTGAGTCGGAAGGCGGTGAGTCGGAAGGCGGTGAGTCGGAAGGCGGTGAGTCGGAAGGCGGCGGTCGCCGGGATCGCGGTGCTGATCGCCGGGGCGACGGCGCCGCGGGCAGGTTCCTGCACTTCGACGGCTATCCCACTGCGATCTACACCAGGGCCGACGAGGAGTACGTCTCGGACGTACACGCGCTGCTGGCCCGTACCACCAACCCGGAGCACCCGGAAGAGGTCGCGGTCAGCCGACCGTCGGACGCGCTCGCCGCGCGGGCCGCCGTGGCGGGGGCGTTCACGAACCTGCTGCTCGGCGTGGGCGGGGTCGCGCTGCTCGTCGGCGCGGTCGGTGTGGCCAACACCATGGTCATCTCGGTGCTGGAACGGCGCCGCGAGATCGGCCTGCGCCGCTCGCTCGGCGCGACCCGGGGCCAGGTGCGGGTCCAGTTCCTGGCGGAGTCGGTGCTGCTGGCCGGGTTCGGCGGGGTGAGTGGCGCGGTGCTCGGGCTCGCCGTCACGTACGGGTACGCGCTGTGGCAGGACATGCCCGCGGTCGTGCCCGCCTGGGCGCTCGGCGGCGGGCCGGCGGCGACCATGCTGGTCGGCACCGTCGCGGGGATCTACCCGGCGATGCGCGCGGCCAGGATGTCACCCACGCTGGCGCTTTCCACCGGATGATGGGGATCATCAAGACATGCGTGCACTGATCGCGGAAGACGAGCGGGTCCTGGCCGACGTCGTGGCGGTCGGGCTGCGCAAGGAGGCGATGGCCGTGGACGTCGTCTACGACGGCGACGCCGCGCTGGAACCGGCGATGACCAACGACTACGACGTGATCGGTCTGTCCCGCTGCGGCATCACGCTCGACCCGGCGCGGCACGAGGTGTTCAGGGACGGCTGGTACGTCGCGCTCGTCCGAAGGAGTTCGCCGTGCTGGAGGTGCTGCTGCGCGCCGAGGGCGCCGTGGTCAGCGCCGAGGACCTGCTGGAGAAGGCATGGGACGAGAACATCAACTACTTCACGAACTCCGTGCGGGTGACCCTGGGCACGTTGCGCAAGAAGCTGGGCGACCCACCGGTGATCGCGACGGTCACCGGCGCCGGATACCGCCTATGAGCAGGCGGCGTCTGTCCGTCAGGTGGCGACTGACGGTCGTGTACGGGACGCTGTTCTTCCTGGCCGCGATCATCCTGGTGGGCGTCAACTACTTCGTGGTCACCCGGATCGTCAGCCAGTCGATCGACCCCGGTTCGGGCCTGCCGGAGCCCCCGGACCGGGTGTTCGTCCAGCAGGTGATGGTCGAGGTCGACGGCTACAAGAACCGGGTGATCGACTCGATCGTGTCCTGGTCGATCCTGGCCACCGTCCTGGTCGGGCTGGGCGGGCTCGCGGTCGGCTGGAGCGTCGCCCGGCGCGCGCTCGGTCCCCTGCAGCAGGTCACCGACACCTTCGACTCCATGCTTGAACGGCTCGACCGGGCGTTCGACGGGCAGCGGCGGTTCGTCGCCAACGCCTCGCATGAGCTCAAGACGCCTCTGGCGATCGACCGGGCGCTGCTGCAGGTGTCGTTCGCCGATGCGACGCTGCCGGCGGAGCTGCGGCCGGTCCGTGACCACCTGCTCGCCTCCAACAGCCGCCAGGAGCGCCTCATCGAAGGGCTGCTCACGCTGGCCCAGACCGAAAGCGAGCTGACCGACCGGGAGCCCGTGGACCTGGCCGAGCTGGCCCGGTCCGCTCTCGACCGTTATCCGGGGGTTGACGCGGATCTGGCCGCCGCGCCCGCGACGGGTGATGCCCTGCTGCTGGAGCGGGTGGTGGTGAACCTCGCCGACAACGCGGTCAAGTACAACGACTCGCGAGGCTCGGTGTTCGTCCGCACGGGTTCGGGGGCGGACGGATCCTTTGTCGTGGTGGAGAACACCGGCCCGGAGATCGCCCCGGCTCAGGTGCCCCACCTGTTCGAGCCGTTCCGCCGGCTGAACGACGACCGCACGGGGTCGGCGTCGGGTGCGGGGCTCGGGCTGTCCATCGTGCGGGCCGTCGCCCGTGTCCACAGCGGCACCGCGGCGGCCGTACCGCGGGAAGGCGGGGAACTTGTGGTGACCGTACGGATACCCTCTAGATCGTGACGTTGTTCGGCATTCGTCCAGCACAGGGTGTACGGCTCACCAACATCTTCGCCACACCCTGGCACGTGACGGACGACGCGGAGGCGGCGCCGCCAGGCGACCGTCCACGGCTCGGGCGGCCGGAAACCTACTTCACCGGGTCGGCCACTCCTCGGGTGCTGCACCGGCTGGCGCTCGACCAGCGGACGATCGAGTTCGCCGACTGGGACCGGCCGCTCGCGGGTGCCCGGTTGTGGCTGTTCGCGGTGCCGTCCACGCAGATCGTGGCCGTGCTGAGCCTGGACCTCGAGTGCGAGCTGGCCGACACGGTCGACCTGCTGGAGGACTGCTTCTACGCCGACCTGAAGATCGACGGCCGCCCGCTGGAGGCGGTGACCGCGGAGCTGGCGGGCACGACCGGCGGCTTCTTCCCCGAACGCCACCAGCTCGCCTTCGCCGCCCAGCTCCCGGCAGCCGACTCCAACGGGATCGTCCAGCGGGTGATCTACCGCGGCGATCTGCCGAACCGCGACGAGTTCAGCACGATCACCTACCCGAGCGAGCTGAACAGGCGTCCGGAGACCACTGCCGCCGTGAGCCCGTACGTCAGCGTGCTCTGCGGCCAGCCGGACTACGTGGAGGACGGCATCTTCCTGTCGGCCGTGCAGGGAGTGGCGAGCGCGGCGCGGCTGCGCGAGATCCGGTCGGTGGCCTACCAGGCAGTGGAGGCGTTCCGCGGCCGCGACCGAGCGCAGCAGGACACGCGGGACCGCCGCCGGAGCCTGGCGTCGCTGACCAGCCAGCTCGGCGACCTGGAGCTGGACCTCAGCTACAGCGTCGAGGCGACGGCGGACCTCGGGATGCTGGTGCCGTCGTTGCGGGTGGCGGGCTACCACGACGCCCTGTACGAGACGATGGGGCTGGTGGGCAAGGCGGAGAACGTGGCCCGCATGCTCGAACGGCTCGAACGGGCGATCAGGGCGGAACTGACCACGATCGAGAGCCTGGAGCGGCGGGCGGACGAGGACCGGCAGTTGCGGTGGTCGGTGGCTATCGGGTTCGTGTCGGCGGTGGCGGTGCCGGTGACCTTGGTGCTCACCTTTTTCGGGGTGAATGCGCAAGAGGTGGATGTGCGGGTTTCGATGTTCGACGGGCGGTACTGGGGGATCTACTGGCTGACGGCGGCCATCGTGGTGACCGGAGTGGTGGCGTCGCTCGGCCTCTACTTGCGGCAACGCCACACGATGCGCCGGGACCGCCGCTGAACGACGACTGACGGCCCCGCCTCTGCCGAATGGCATACCCGCGGCGCCTGAACAGCGCGGAGATCGGCCGAACGGCGCATGGCCCGCCGCACACCCAGTCAGCACGCTGGTCGTATGCCAACAACAACCGCACGATCCCTGATCTCGCGCTGGCCGGAGTGGGCGGGCTACGCGGCGGCGCTGTGGTCTTTGTGCTACGGCTCGCTCGGCGCGGCTTGGGCACTTGGCGCGCCCGGCTTCCCCTGGGGCGCGTCCGACCCCGACCTGGACCGAGCGCTGTCCATCCTCGCCGGCGCCACCCCGCGCCCCGGCGGCTGGTGGATCGCCGCCTTCGGCCTGCTCGGCGCAGTCGTCGGAGTGACGCTCGCCCGCACCGGCCGAGGCGCGCCCCGGCTCACACCCTTGTTCCTGGCCTGGCCCATGGCGGTCTTACTGATCATCGTGGTCCCCGACTCCCGGCTCATGATGGGCGTGGCCTACTCGCCCCTGCTGGCCGTCGCCCCGCTCTTCGGCCTGAACGTGGGCGGCACCACCCTGGCCGACGCCTGGCCATGGCCGGTGGTCAACCAGCTCGTGTGCGTGTTCGGCGGGTTGCTGCTGGTCGCCGCCGCGCTCGCCTACCAGCGACGTCGCCGGGACGCCTGCCATTCGTGCGGACGTACCGGCCGGGACGGCTGGACCACACCCGAGGCGGCGGCCCGGTGGGGACGCCGGGCCGTCTACATCGCCGCAACCGTGCCGCTGGTCTACTGCGCGACCCGGTGGTGCTGGGCACTTGGCGTGCCGCTCGGGGTGAGCAAGGAGTTTCTCGACGAGGGCGCGCGCGACGCTCCCGGCATCTGGCTGGCCGGTGCCTACCTGGCCACTTTCGGCGCGGGCGGCGGGCTGCTCACCCTCGGGCTGGTTCAGCGCTGGGGCGAGGTCTTCCCCCGCTGGATCCTCGGGCTGAGGGGCAAGCGGGTGCCCCCGCTGCTCGCCATCATCCCGGCGACGCTGGTCGCGATCATCGTCACGGTGGCCGGTATGACGTACATCCGCTGGGCGCTCTCGGGCCGGTTCACCATGGCGGAGTGGGGCGCCTGGCTCCCGGAGACGCTCTGGCCGGTTTGGGGAGGAGCCCTGGCCGCAGCGGCCCTCGCCTACCACCTGCGCCGCCGAGGCCAGTGCCGTCACTGCGGCCAAGGCACCGACGACCGCGCACCGGCCAAGGATTCCGGCCCGCCCTTGACCGTCGGGCGGCCTAGCCCTTCGGGTCCGGCTTCCAGTCCTGGACGAGGAGTCCGAGAAGCACCTCGTCAAGGAACTCGCCCATGACCCAGGCCGAGGAGCGCAGCACGCCCTCGCGGACGAAGCCGTTGTGCTCGGCGGAGCGCAACATCGCGACGTTGTCCGACAGCGTCTCGATCTGCAGCCGCTGCAGGCCGCGCACGACGAAACCGTAGTGGCACAGCACCGCGACCACGTCGGTGCCGTAGCCCTTGCCGCGGGCGGACGGCAGCAGCCCCAGCCCGATGTGCGCGGACCGGTTGTGGTTGTCGATGCCCCACAGCAGCGCGCTGCCGACCAGCAGGCCGCCGTCCGACTCCACCACGGAGAACTTGGCGAGCTCTTGCTCCTTGTCGTCCACCACGAACTGCGAGTCCTTCGAGCCGGGCGTGATCGGCCGCCACGGCTGGCCATTGGCCCGCGAAGAGGTGACCACGTCATCGCCGAGCTCGGCCTGCAGGATCGGAATATCGCCCTCGTGCCGGGCTCTGAGCATGACCTTGCTACCCCTTAGCATGCATGCTTCCTATCCGATCGGGCTGGCCGGCGGCAAACCGATTAAGACTCCATCAGGGGCCTGCTCGGCTGGGTGGGCCCCGTGCCGCGTGGTGAGGACGGCCGCTTGGCGATCACCTCGATGGTAGGGAAGACCCCCACCTCAACAGGCAAGCAGGCGTGACTGATCTTGAGTGATCTTCCCGCGACATTGGACGCATGACGAAATTGCTCGCCGCTGCTGTCGCCTGTTCCCTGGTTCTCGCCCCTGTCGCGCCCGCCTTCGCCGCTGCCGCGACGCCCTCGCCGCAGTCCCGCCTTGACCTGCTCACCACCGAGGACGGCATGGCGGGCGCGTTGAGCCAGGTGCGGAGCCCGGGTGGCGCGACCGTGACCCGGCGCTCCGGCACCGCGGAGCGGGGCACCGGGGAGCCGATGATCGGGCCCCAGGGACGGTTCAGGATCGCCAGCGGGAGCAAGCCGATCATTGCCGCCACCGTGCTGCGGCTGGTCGATCAGAAGAAGATCGACCTGGACGCCACGGTGGAGCGTTACCTGCCCGGAGTGCTGCGCGGCACCGGCGACGGCGCCGAGATCGACGGTCGGAAGATCACCGTCCGGATGCTGCTGCAGCAGACCAGCGGCCTGCCCGAGTTCCTCAACGCGATCGAGTGGAAGGAGCCCTTCCCGGACTTGCTGCGGGTGGCGCTGACGCTCAAGCCCACGCCCCGCGGCTCCTTCGCCTACGCCAACACCAACTACCTGGTCCTCGGCATGATCGTGACCGAGGTGACCGGCAAGGACTTCCGCCAGGCTAGCCGGGACCTGATCCTCAGGCCGTACGGGATGCTGGACACGTACTGGCCGGCCAAGGGCGACAACGGCATCCGCGGCCCGCACGCTCACACCTACGGGGTGGATCCTCGTCGTCCGCAGGGCGGTGAGGTAGATCTGACCGACCAGCTGCCCACCTACGAGTTCGGTCCCAGCGGCGGCCTGGTCTCCACTCCCGAGGACCTCAACCGATTCTGGCGCAAGGCCCCGCTGGGCAAGATGGTGAGCCGGTCAGTGAAGGTCGAGCAGGAAGGCTGGCCCGCGGGCGCTCGCTACGGCTACGGCGTGGCCCGGATGAAGTCGAGCTGCGGATACACCTACTTCGCCGCCGGCGACATGCCGGGGGCCGCGGTGTTCAGCGGCCGGGACCGGGCCGGGCGCGCTGCAACCGTCTACGTCACCGGCGTGCCCGGCAATCGGCAGCACCTGATCGACGCCTTCGTCGCCACGATGTGCGACCGGTGAGCGCCGGTGGTGCGCCGGGTGAGTCCCGGTGGCGCCAGGCAGGTCCGGATGACCAGGCGGACCGCTTCAGCGCGGACCCGTGACCGTACCGCTACGCGATCTTGCCCGAAGCGGGGTGCAGGTCGCCGAGCAGCGCGTCCCTGGAGGCCGCCGCGTCCTCCTCGGCTGTCGTGATCGCCGTGAGGAGGGCGGCGGCCAAGCCGGTCGCGTCCAGTCGCCTCCTGCTCCGCGGGGAGATCTCCAACCGGGTGATGGTGCCGAGCGCGTCGGTGACGGCCACGATCCCTCCCTGATCGGCCTCGCCGGTGAACTCGGTGGCGCTCCACTCCTCCACCCTCGCCTCCGCCTGCTCGGCGGCGGCGATCAACGCCTCCAGCCGCGCCTGCGCCTCCGCCATGCCCTCCATGTCCTCCATCGCTCACTCTCCTCGCAGCACGTTGCGGATATGGCCGTCGAGCGGGTCGACGGCGCCCTCTGTGTCCGCGGTGTCAGGCGCTCGGCCCGTCAGATCCTGGACGACCTCTGTCAGTCGTTCCCCCATCGCGAGGTGGGCCGCGGCGATCGCCGCGCAAACGGCCTCGGCGAGCTGGACGTGGTCCAGGTCGCGCAGGCCGCGCGGGTCGATGGACAACCCGCGCAGGCGACCGGTGCCGGACACCTCGGCGCGGACGACCTCGGACGGGTCGGCACCCGCCAGCCGTTCCTCCGCCAGCTCGCCCAGCGCCCCGGCCAGGGTGCGCGCCCAGCCGTCCGTCTCGCGCAGCAGCCCGTCGACGTCGTCCTGCCGACCTCCGGCGAACGCCTCGACGCGCCTCATGAGGCGTCCTTCGCCATGGGCACCCAGTAGTCGTTCAGCTGGGCGGGGTCCGCGATCGCTGGAGTGAGGTGGAGATCGCGTGCTCCCAGCGCCGGGTTGCCGGACCGGTAGAAGGCGCCCCTCAGATCGTTGAGCTTGAGTTCCAGCTTGTTGAGGGCGCTCTCGTAGGAGTTGTACACGTCGGCGAACTGCTTGACCAGATTCCCCGCCGCGCTCATGAACAGGCCGACCTGGGTCATCAGGGCGACCCTCCCGACCGGGTGCGCGCTCATGGCGGCGACGCTGCGCAGTATGGGGGCCGAGGTGGCGTAGAGCCCGAACACCGACAGGTCGTACTCCAGTACCTCTTTGTACTGGCCGTGCATGGCGCCGCTCATCTCGTCGGAGATCTTGCCGAGCTGGCCGTACAAGCCGTTGACGTTGAACCGGACGTACTGCTGGAGCGTGTCCCTCGCCTGGCCCTTCCAGTTGGGGGAGATGTCATCGAAAAAGGCGCGCCACAGGTCGGACCGGCTGCCTTCCAGCAGACCGGCCATGCCCTTCCACTGCTCGCGCCGATCGTAGAAGAGGAACGGGTTGCCCAGGTTGAGGGTGGCCGCCACGTCCAGCGCGAGCGCGGCGACGCCGAGCCCGGAAACGGCCATCGCGGCCCTGTTGCTCTGGCGCAGCGGGTTCAGCTCCGTGATCAGCCGCTTGTAGAAGCCGGGGTCGGTGCGCGTCGGTGGAGTGACCGTGACGGTCCGCTGTACGGTGCCGCTGGCGTTGGAGATGTGGAGCTGCTGGTTGGCCGCAGGGGTGGTCTGGCCCGGCACGATCAGCTTCGGCGGTTCGCCCATGGCGGGTTTCTCCTCACTTGACGGTGTTGGCCCGCGCGGCGGCGACGTAGTTGTCCGCGGCCTTGTAGATCTTGCCGCTGTCGGTGCGCAGCACTTCGGAGAGGATGCCCGCGCTGTCCCGCCAGGTGTCGGCGATGGTGTTCAGCCGGTTGACGAACATCAGCCCGACAATGGGCACTCCGGCCATGGGGATCAGATTCCAGCCCTCGAAGCGGGGCGTCCACTGCTTGACGGTGTCCACGCCGGTGGCCGAGCCGTCCATGGTGCCGGCGAACTTCCGCACGTACCCCGCGTTGGTCTCGTACCCTTTCGTGGGCCCGTCGGGGTCCTCAAGCAGTGACGCCTGCACGGGCTGCGCGCGCAGACGCGATGGAAGGCACGTGGGCGGCGGGCACGCGGGGGTGTGCGGGCACGGGCTCACCAGCGACGGCGAGAGGCCAGGCGTCCCGGACGCCGAGGCAGGCGGCGAAACGTTACCGAGCGGTTGACTGGCCGTGGATAAGAATTCATCGGTCGACACGTGATCTTTTTACCATGATCGTGATAAGCGACCGCGCGCGAACGAGCGAGGCGGAGTTTCTGTCGGTGGTGATCTCTATGGTCCCTGCCATGACGAGCTGGGACGAGATCCGCGACCTCATCAGCGCAGGTGACGCGGACAAGCTGATCGAGCGGCTGATCACCCTGGACGATGCCGAGCGCAAGCTCGTCGCGGGCGAGCTGCGCGGCCACATCCCCGTGCTGAGCGGGCACGCCGAGGCCAAGCAGCAGGAGCGCTGGGTGGCGGAGACCCGGCGTCGGCAGGAGGACCCGGACTACTGGACGCACTGGCGCGAGCCCGATCGCGAGCCCTGGCAGGACTGGGCCGATCTGTTACGCCTGGCGGGAGCCGGCACCCTCAGCGCGGTCAGCGCGGTGGCCTCCTGGCTGACCCGCCGGGACCTCGCGATGTGGCGAACGTTCACCGGCCGCACCGAGTTCGGCGATCCCGCGCGGGTCATCCGGCTTCTCGACCACCGGCCTGCCGAGTGGCAGGCCGAGCTGGCCGTACGGCTCGCCGCCAAGGTCCGGGGCCCCGGGATCCCGGCGCGGTCCTCGCGCTGGCGATGCTGCGGCACACCGGGGCGCCGCCGCCCGAGCACGACCCGCTGGTCGTGGCCTGGGCGGTCGCCGGGAGCGACCCGCTGGGTAGGGTCGGCGGGAGTGTGGTCGAGTCCGATCCGCTGCTTCCCGCGCTGCTGCCCCGGCTCTTCGAGGCCGAAGGA
Organism: Nonomuraea sp. NPDC049269; assembly: GCF_043197155.1. Taxonomy (NCBI): domain Bacteria; kingdom Bacillati; phylum Actinomycetota; class Actinomycetes; order Streptosporangiales; family Streptosporangiaceae; genus Nonomuraea; species Nonomuraea sp. NPDC049269. The sequence goes on along the minus strand of NZ_JBICSO010000003.1, from coordinate 597,240 downwards.
GTCGGCCGGGCGTTGCAGTACGAGAAGGCCGAGCCGATCTCGCCGTGGTTCAGTGCCATCCGCGCGGTGGGCGAGCGGGAAGCGCTGCTCGACGGCTGCGTTCGCCGCTTCCTGCGCGGTGGGACCGCACAGGACCTGCGCTTCTTCGCCCGTCTCCACGAACTCCTCGAACCCACCACGGCCGAGATCGACGCGCGCCGTCGCGACTACCTGCGCCTGCTCCCCGCCGCACCGGGCCCGGTCGCCGAGCTGTCCCTGCGCCACCTGCGGCGGCTCGACGCGCACGATCCCGCCGACGTGGCCGAGGCGCTGGAAGGGCTGCTGTTCCGGGCTGAGGCCAAGCTCGTACGTCCAGGTCTGACGTGGTTCGACCAGACCGTACGCCTGGCGCCCGATCGAGCAGACGAACTGGTCGCCGCCCTGGTCACCGCCTTCCACCACGAGGCGTACGAGATCCAGGGCCGAGCCGCCCAGCTCGCCCTCAAGCACGCCGCCCGCTTCAGCCCGCTCGGCGCCGAGCACATCAGGGACGCGATCCCGGCGCTGCCGCCCGCGCTGGGTGCCCGGCTGGTCGCGGTGTACGGCGGGCAGGCCGCCGTCGAGGAGACCGGACCCGCCTTCACCCCGCCGCCGCTTCCCGAGCCGGTCCCGGTACCGCCGTTCCCGGCCGCTCCGGAGAAGCCGGCGGAGATGGAGACGCTCGGCTGGACCTCCTGGCAATGGGCGGACGGCGAGCGCTGGCTGGCCGGATTCGTCCGGCTCGCCGCACGTGATCGGGACGGGTTGCGATCGGCGCTCGAAGTGCCGTTCGGCAGCAGCTATCCGCAGTTGTTCGAGATGCGGCGCTGGCTGCAGGACGACCAATGGCGTGCCGCGATCGCCCGGGAGCTGATCACGCCAGGGGCTGACCCGGGTGTCCCGGCCGAGGGGCGCTGGCGGCGTGGAGGGTCGGCGTACGAGAGTGAGGTCACCTTCAGCGCCCTCCAGGTGGTCGCGCTCGAAGCCTTGGCGGATGGCTCCGAGGATGAATCCGCGGCGCAGGCGGACGGCTTCTCGTTCGCCCACCTGCCCGTGGAGGTCCAAGAGCAGTTCTTCGACCTGCTCGAACAGACCGGCATGCCGACGCCACAGGCCGACCCCCTCCGGGCCGCAGAACCGGCGGAGCCGGTCGCCAAGGCGCCGGGGGATCGGCTCCCCGACCCACGGGAGGTCTCGGGGTTGGACATGTTCGTGCTGCGTCGTTTCGCGGAGGTGCTCGCCGCGCTCAAGGACGGCACGTTGCCGCCGGTGCTGCTGGCCACGCCCACTCTCGCCAGCGGGATGCTCGACCCCGACGTCCTGGTCTCCCGGTTGGCGGAGTGTGAGGCTGCGCGGGCCGTACCCCTTCCGGTGGATCTGCGGCAGGCGCTGTTGCGGCTGCCGCGCGGCGCCCATCCGGAGGCGGCGTCCCGGGCGGCGCGGCTGACCTCCGAGGCGGGCCGGACCGTGGCGCGGCGGCTGGCCGACGGCGGCCTGCCCGACCCGGAGGTCCGGGTTCGGTGGAGCTATAACAAGGACCTCGACTCCTACTACCTCGACGAGCGACGGCCTACCGGGACCGGCCAGATTTGGCTGACCCCGCGGCTGCAGGCCGAGCCGACCGGCCTGGACCTGATCGACGAATTCATCACCGAACCACCGGCCGGGACCATGAACGATTACGGCCACTGCATGGGCTGGTGGCCGTCGGTCCTGCCCTCGCACCGGGAGGTGGTGGCGGTCAATCTGGTGCCACGCCTGCATCGCCAGTGGGCTGGGGAAAGTACGTACCCTGTCCAGCCCGCCATGCTGGCCGCGGCCGACGGCCCCGCGGGTGTGGCCACCGCACTCGTGCTGGCCTACTTCCTGGCGCAGAGGGACGCGAACGGCGCGGCATCGGTCCTGGTGACGATGGCGGCCCGCGGCGCCCTGCCGGCCGCCGAGCTGGGGGCTCACCTCGGAGTGCTCATCCGGTGGACGTGGCTGAAGCAGCAGCACATCATGGACGCACTCGAGGCCGCCGCCGACCGCGGTGCGCATCGTGAGGTGTGGGAGGTGCTGCGGGCCCTGCTGCCCGCCCTCCTGCCCAGTGCCGCAGACGGAGAGAAGCCTCGCGCGGGACTGGCCAAGATGGTCGGACTCGCCGTGACAGTGGCCCAGCAGGCCGCGGCTCGGGGAGCGATTCCCGAGGTCGAGGCGGTGGCCGGGCAGGGTGGCGGCAGCAGGTTCCGTACGGAGTGCCGCCGGCTGCACGCCTACCTGATCCGCCCCTGACCGAACCGATCGAAAACCAGGTGCGCGAGTCGCGGGCCGGGAGTAGAAACGGCGGCATGGACGAGCAGCCCCTGCCGGGTGGCAGGCATGTCGGCGGTGTACGCATCGGTGAGACCGTCCACCGGCCCGCCAATCCGTGGACGCGCACCGTGCACACCGTGCTGGCCCATCTGGAGGCGGTCGGGTTCGAGGGGGCGCCTCGGGTGCTCGGGTTCGACGAGCAGGGGCGCGAGGTGCTGACCTTCCTGCACGGCGACACGATCGGGGAGCAGGCTCCCTGGCCCGCGTGGGCGTGGTCGGACAGCGCGCTCAAGCAGGTCGGGGCCTGGATGCGGCGGTTACACGACGCGACGGCGACGTTCGTGCCCGAGTCCGGCGCGGTCTGGTTCATCGGGCGGCCGTGGCGGCCGGGGCTCGTCATCGGGCACCACGACGCCTCCCCGTACAACGCGGTGTGGCAGGGCGACGATCTGGTCGGGTTCGTCGACTGGGACACCGCCGGGCCGTCGTCGCGGGAGCGCGACCTGGCCTACTGCGCGTTGACCTGGGTGCCGCTGCACGCTCGGCGCGTCGTCACGGAGCAGGGGTTCACGGCGTTCGACGATCGGTCCCGGCGGCTGCACCTGCTGCTCGACGCCTACGGCTATGAGGGCGACCGTACGAAGTTCGGTCCCGAGGTCGTCGACCGGGCGCGGGTGAACGCCCAGGTCATCCGGCGGCTCGCCGAGGGCGGTGAGCCGGTGCACCAGGCACTGCTGCCGTTCGCCACGAACCTCGAACAGGCCGTGGTCGAGATCGAGGCTCTGCCGGAGAGCTTCTGGGTACGCGACTGAGGAACCACACCCAGGAAGGCGTGACCCTTTCGTGATCTAGCTCCGGGTGATATTGTCGTAAAGCGGGTAATGTTAGAAGTGAAGTCCAGCAGAGGGCTTCGTCTCGTTTTATCGAGGCGTGTCTCTGTCTGGGCTTTTTTGGGTTCTGGACGGGACCGCCTGCAGTAGATATGAGGAGCAGGAATGACCGTCCAGCAGGCCCAGACGCTCGTGCTCAGCGAGATGACCCCCGAACAACTTCTGGTCGAGATGGTCAAGCCGGAGACCTCCGAGCTCGACAAGGTACGGATCCGTGAGCGGCTCGTGGCGATGCACGAGTGGCTGGCGAACGACATCACCCGTCGCTACCGCTACCGCGGCGAGCCTGTCGAAGACCTACGCCAAGCCGCCTATGTCGGCCTCATGAAGGCCATCAACGGGTTCGACGCCTCCCTTGGCCACGACTTCCGCGGCTACGCGGTCGTCACCATGACCGGCGAGGTCAAGCGCCACTTCAGGGACCGTACCTGGGCCATCCGGGTGCCGCGCGTCTACCAGGAGCGCCGCTCCGAGCTCAACAAGCTCGTCTCGGACCTCAGCCAGACCCTCGGCCGCGCGCCGACGGTCGCCGAGCTGGCCGAGAAGATGAAGATCTCCCAGGAGGACGTGCTGCTCACGATGGACGCCTCGGCGGCCTACAGCACGCTGTCGCTCGATGCTCCGACGGGTGTCGACGACGACTCCGCGAGCCTCGGCGACGTCATCCCCGAGCACGACGAATCGCTGGACTCCCTGGTCGACAAGCACGCCGTCAAGCCGCTCATCGACGCGCTGCCCGTACGGGAGAAGAAGATCCTGCTGCTGCGTTTCTACGGCAACATGACGCAGGCCGAGATCGCCGCCGAGTTCGGGATCTCGCAGATGCACGTCTCGCGCATCCTGCGCAAGGTGCTCGACGACCTGCGCAAGGGCTTGTCAGACTGAGGGTCACCGCAGCTCGACACCGATGAGGCACGTGTCGTCGTCGGTGTCCGAGGTGCAGTCCGTGAGCAGGTGGTCCAGCCGCTGTTCGAGCGTCGTAGCGGGCTGCGCGGAGACGACGAGCAGTTGGTTCTGGGCGTGTTGCAGGGCTCGGTCCCGGCGTTCGATGAGCCCGTCCGTATACATCAGCAGGGTGTCCTTGGCTTCGAGCTGCAACTGCCCCTCCTCGTACGATGCCTCGGACATCGCCCCGAGCAGCAGCCCTCCGATCATCGGCAGTTCCGACGCGCTCGTCCCCCGGACCAGAAGGGGCGGCAGGTGCCCGGCCCGGGCCCAGCGCAGTACCCGGGTCTGCGGGTCGTACAGGCCGCAGATCGCGGTGGCGGTCACGCTGTCGGTCAGGTGGTGGGCGACGAGGTTGAGCCAGGTCAGCAGCTGAGCGGGCCCCGCGCCGGTGGCGGCCAGGCCGCGCAGGGCGTTGCGTAGCATGACCATGCCGGTGGCCGCCTCGATGCCGTGCCCGGCGACGTCGCCCACCGACAGGAGCACCTGTTTGGACGGCAGCACGACGGCGTCGTACCAGTCGCCGCCGACCAGGTGGTCCTTCTCCGCCGGGCGGTAGTGGACGGCGATCCGCAGCCCGAAGGCGTCCATCGTGTTGCGCGTCGACGGCATGATGGCCCGCTGCAGCTGCAGGGCCAGGCGGTTGCGCTCGGCGGTCTGCTGCTCGCTGTGCGCGAGCTGGTCGCGGGTCGCGGCGAGCGCGACCTCGGTCCAGTGCTGGGAGGAAATGTCCTGATAAGCACCGCGTACGGCCAGCAGCCGATCGTCGTTCCCGAAAACGGGCTCCGCCACCACGCGGATGTGCCGGGAGATCCCGTCGGGCCGATGGAGCCGGAACGCCATGGTGGCGGGCCGCCGATGATGCAGCACGGTGCGCAGGAACCGGCCGATGCTGACCGCGTCGTCGGGATGCGCGTGTTCGCGCAGCCGCTCCAGGGGTATCGGCTGGTCGGCGGGAGAGATGCCGTACAGGGAGAAGAGCTGGTCGTTCCAGGTGACCTGGCCGGTGAGCGCGTTCTCCTCGAAGCCGCCGATGCGGCCCAGGCGCTGCGCGTGGAGCAGGATGCCGGCCAGTCGCGCCGTCTCGTCGTGGGCGCGCCAGATGAGCAGCACGCTGTCGCCGTGACGGGTGACGCTGACGTCGGCCTCGGTGGTCAGCCGCACCTGGTCTACCAGGGTGGTGAGGGTCATGCGCTCGGTGCGGAACGGCTCGCCTGTCGCGTGTACGTGCTCGACCTTGGCGAACAGGCCGCCGTCCTCGGCCGCCAGCGGGTACGCCTCCAGCAGCAGAGCCCCGGTGACCCGGTGGCGCGGACGCCCGGCCGGGTCGGCGAACCGCTCGTTGGTGTGCACGATGCGGAAGTCGGTCAGCCTGCCGCTGGTGTCGAGGTGCGGACGCAGCACCAGGGCGGGATCCGGCAGCGCCTCGGCCAGATCGACGAGTTCGGAGAAGGCCGGGTCGCCGAACCCGGAGAGGGACGGCGCCGGAGCCGCATCCAGGGTGTGGGCGCACAAGTCCGCCAGAGCCTCGATCTGCCGCTCGATCTGCGGCGACTGCGGCTCCAGGTCATGTGGCCAGCCGATCTCCAGGACACCCAGGATGCGCCCGCCCGTGCCCGCGGGCACCGCCACCCGCCCGCCTTCCACCGCCTGCCGGTGGCCGATACTGGGCAGGCCGACCTCGCGTAGGGCCGGGAACCAGACGATACGGCGTTCCGTGAGAGCCTGGCGAGCCGGAGTGGCGACGCCGGGAGGGACGTAACGCCACCGCATGGCCTCCTCGGCACTGAATCCCGCATACCCGGCGAGGGTGAGCGAGGCGTCGGGACCGGCGGCCCACACGGCGGCCGACGTCGCGCCGAGCGGCGCCAGCGCGTGCTCCAGGAGAGACTCGGCGACCGCCTGGGTGTCCGTCGCGCCGAGCACGCCACTCTCGGCGGCTCGCAGCCGAACCGAAAGAGCCCGGTCGTGGCTCGCGCTCGCCGAGAGCAGGAACTCGCGGGCCGTCTCGCTGATGCGATCCTGCGCCGCCTGGTCGATGATGTCGGAGGCCAGCTCCAGCTGCGACAGCCCGGACTGCTCCGCGAGCGTGGCGAGCTGGCGGGCCGCCTGGGCGGGGCCGCAGCGCAGCCGCTCGACCAGGATGCCCTTGGCCAGCTCGATCAGGGCGCGCCCCTCGGCGGCCAGGTGGGCGTCCTGGATCTGCCTGCGCATCCGCTCGATCGTGGCGGCCAGCCGGCCGACGTTCGCGTCACCGGCCGGCGCCTCCGCACTGGTACCAGCCGCCGTGGCGTCGCCTCCTGGCAGGGCGGCGCCGGGCTGCTGTGATGGCTGCAACGTGCGACTCCTCGGGGGTGGACGAGGTGGGGTGGGGACCGCGCTAGGAGTTCATCCAGCGCTGGATCACCTCGATGAGATGGTCGGAGTCGACCGGCTTGGTGACGTAGTCGCTCGCGCCCGCCGCGAGTGACTTCTCCTGGTCGCCCGGCATGGCCTTGGCCGTGACCGCGATGATGGGCAGGCTGACGTACTGGGGCATGGCCCGGATCGCCTCCGTGGCGGCGTAGCCGTCCATCTCCGGCATCATCACGTCCATCAGGATGAGGTCGGTCTCCGGGTGGGCGACCAGCGTGTCGATGCCCTTGCGGCCGTTGTCCGCGTGCAGCACATGCATGCCGTGGATCTCCAGCATGCTGGTGAGCGCGAACAGGTTCCTGGCGTCGTCGTCGACCACCAGCACCGTACGCCCGGCCAGCGTGTCGTCGACCTCGCGCCCGGCGGGCGCGCCCAGCTCGCCGGGCCGGGCCAGGGGGAGTACGTCGCCCGGCTGGTCGGCGGTCAGGTGCAGGGCGATGCGCTCGCGCAGCTCGTCGAGGCTGGACAGCAGCTCCAGCGGCCGGTGGCCGGCGCGGTCCTGGAGGGTCGCCTCCTGCTGCGGGTTCGTGCGCCAGTTGTTGTAGGCCAGGACCGGCACCTGCTGGAGCGCGGGATCGCCGTCCATGGCCTCCAGCAGCCCGTACGCGGCCCTGTGGGGCATGTCCATGTCGAGGACGATGCAGTGGCAGGGCTCCGCCGCGAGCGTGGCGGCGGCCTCCTCCGCGCCGGCGGCGGTGACCACCTCGATGCTCCCGTTGAGGCTGGTCAGGTCGCGGGTGTCGGCCAGGTCGGCCACCACGCTCTCCGCGACCAGGGACAGCAGCCCACGCTGCCGCTGCTCGATGACCAGGAGCCGCCGCTGCTGCGGCGCCACGGGCGTGGGCGGCGCGAGCCGCATGGGGGCGGACGGGTACGGCATGGACCTGGCGGGCGGCCGGTCCTCGAAGTCGGGGCGCGCGACCGGCAGGTAGAAGGTGAAGACGCTGCCCTGCCCCGGGATGCTCTGCGCGGTGATGGCGCCGCCGAGCAGGTAGGCGATCTCGCGGCTGATCGACAGGCCCAGCCCGGTGCCGCCGTACTTGCGGCTGGTGGTGCCGTCGGCCTGCTGGAACGCGCCGAAGATCGCTTCCAGTTGCTGCTCGGGGATGCCGATGCCGGTGTCGATGACCCGCAGGGCGACGGCCGAACCGTGCGGGCGCGCGGGAACGGGCAGCTCGGCCGGATTGGCCGGTTCGATCCGCAGCTCGACGCTACCCGTCTCGGTGAACTTGACCGCGTTGGACAGCAGGTTGCGCAGCACCTGGCGGAGCCGCGAGTCATCGGTGAGCAGCTCGGACGGCACACCCGGAGCGGTGGTGATCACGAACTCCAGGCTCTTCTGCGTGGTCATCGGCCGGAAGGTGGCCTCGACGTAGTCGAGCAACTGGCGCAGCGGCACCCGTTCGGGGTTGATGTCCATCTTGCCGGCCTCGACCTTGGACAGGTCGAGGATGTCGTTGATCAGCTGCAGCAGGTCGGAGCCGGCCGAATGGATGATGCCCGCGTACTCGACCTGCTTGGCCGTGAGGTTGCGGGTGTGGTTCTGGGCGAGCAGCTGGGCCAGGATGAGCAGGGAGTTGAGCGGGGTGCGCAGCTCGTGGCTCATGTTGGCCAGGAACTCACTCTTGTACTTGGAGGCCAGCGAGAGCTGCTGGGCACGGTCCTCCAGCTCCTGCCTGGCCTGCTCGATCTCGAGGTTCTTGGTCTCGATGTCGCGGTTCTGGGTGGCCAGCAGCGTCGCCTTCTCCTCCAGCTGCGCGTTGGAGCGCTGGAGCTCCTCCTGCTGGCTCTGCAGCTCCGCCGAGCGGGTCTGCAGCTCGACGGTGAGCCGCTGCGACTCCACGAGCAGCACGTCGGTGCGGGCGTTGGCGACGATGGTGTTGAGGTTGACGCCGATGGTCTCCATCAACTGGTCGAGGAACGCGCGGTGCACCGGGGTGAAGGCGTAGACCGAGGCCAGCTCGATGACGCCGAGCACCTGCTCCTCGGCCACGATCGGCAGCACGACCACCGAGACCGGGGCCGTCTGGCCGAGCCCGGAGGAGACGGTGATGTAGTCGCCCGGGATGTCGGTCATGGCGATGGTCTTGTGGGTGCGCGCCGCCTGGCCGACCAGCGACTCGCCGATGCGGAACCGGGTCGGCCGCTCGGGGTCGGCGGCGAATCCGTACGCGCTGATGAGCTGCAGCTCGTTCTCCTCGGCCAGGAAGAACGCGCCGTACTGGGCCGCGACCAGCGGCGCCAGCTCGTCCATCACCAGGACGGCGACCGTGGCCAGGTCGCGATGGCCCTGCATCAGCCCGGACACGCGGGCCAGGTTGGACTTGAGCCAGTCCTGTTCCTCGTTGGCCCTGGTGGTCTCGCGCAGCGACTCCACCATCGAGTTGATGTTGTCCTTCAGGTCGGCGAGCTCCCCTTCCGCGTCCACGGTGATGGAGCGGGTCAGGTCGCCCGAGGTGACCGCGCTGGTCACCGCCGCGATGGCGCGGACCTGGCGGGTGAGGTTGCCGGCCAGCTCGTTGACGTTCTCCGTCAGCCGCTTCCAGGTGCCGGAGACGCCTTCGACCTCGGCCTGGCCGCCCAGCCGGCCTTCGCTGCCGACCTCGCGGGCGACCCTGGTGACCTCCGCGGCGAAGGAGGAGAGCTGGTCGACCATCGTGTTGATGGTGGTCTTCAGCTCCAGGATCTCGCCGCGGGCGTCGACGTCGATCTTGCGGGTCAGGTCGCCCCTGGCCACCGCCGTGGTGACCTGGGCGATGCTGCGTACCTGGTTGGTCAGGTTGTCGGCCATCGAGTTGACGTTGTCGGTGAGGTTCTTCCAGGTGCCCGCCACGTTCGGCACCCGGGCCTGGCCGCCGAGCTGGCCTTCGGTGCCGACTTCGCGGGCGACTCTGGTGACCTCGTCGGCGAAGGAGGAGAGCTGGTCGACCATCGTGTTGATGGTCTCCTTGAGCTCCAGGATCTCGCCGCGGGCGGCGACGGTGATCTTCTGCGACAGGTCGCCCCTGGCCACGGCCGTGGTGACCTGGGCGATGCTGCGTACCTGGGCGGTGAGGTTGTCGGCCATGACGTTGACCGACTCCGTCAGGTCCTTCCAGGTGCCGGAGACGCCCTTGACGTCGGCCTGGCCGCCGAGCCGGCCGTCGGTGCCGACTTCGCGGGCGACTCTGGTGACCTCGTCGGCGAAGGAGGAGAGCTGGTCGACCATCGTGTTGAGGGTGTTCTTGAGCTCCAGGATCTCGCCGCGCGCCGAGACGGTGATCTTCTGTGACAGGTCGCCGCGCGCCACCGCCGTGGCCACCTGCGAGATGTTGCGGACCTGGGCGGTGAGGTTGCCCGCCATGAAGTTCACCGAGTCGGTCAGGTCCCGCCAGGTGCCCGCCACGCCCTTGACGTCGGCCTGGCCGCCCAGCTCACCCTCGGTGCCGACTTCGCGGGCGACCCGGGTGACCTCGTCGGCGAAGGAGGAGAGCTGGTCGACCATCGTGTTGACGGTGTTCTTGAGCTCCAGGATCTCGCCGCGGGCGGCGACGGTGATCTTCTGTGACAGGTCGCCCCTGGCCACGGCCGTGGTGACCTGGGCGATGCTGCGTACCTGGTCGGTGAGGTTGCCGGCCATGGCGTTGACGGACTCCGTGAGGTCCTTCCAGGTGCCGGACACGGCCGGCACCTCGGCCTGGCCGCCGAGCCGGCCCTCGGTGCCGACCTCGCGGGATACCCGGGTCACCTCGGAGGTGAACAGCGAGAGCTGGTCGACCATGCCGTTGAAGACGGAGGCGATCTCTCCGAGCAGTCCGTCGGCGTCGTTCGGCAGCCGGGTGCCGAAGTCGCCGTCACGGACCGCGGTCAGCCCGGCCAGCAGTTGCCGGAGCTCTGGTTCGCCGACTTCGCCGACATCACGGGTCCGCTTGCCCCGCTCGGACGAACGTGAGACCCCCGCTGTGTCACTCATGTTCACCCTGGCTCCGATCTTGGATGGTCAAAGCTTCACCAGGGAGGATAGTCAGGTGCCCCTGTCGATCGCGCCAACTGCCGCGTTGTGGTCAAGCCATAGTGGGGATAGGGGATAGAAGGTCAGGATTTGCGACCGACGGCGCCGTACTGCGACACCTCCTGGCCGGCGTACTGGGTGGTCGGTTCGGGGCGCCACTTCGGCAGCGACACCATGCCCGGCTCGACCAGGTCCATCCCCTTGTAGAACCCCATGAGCTGTTCGGGGGTGCGGATCGTGATGGGCGTGGCGCCGCTCTCGTTCCAGATGGCCGCAGCGCGGTCCATGTCCGGGGTGCTCACGCTGGAGGCGACGATCAGGTGGCTGCCCGAGGGGAGCGCCTCCATCAGCTCGGCGACGACCGTGTACGCCTGCTCGTCGTCGGTCACGAACTCCAGCACGCCCAGCAGCATGAGCCCGACCGGCTGGGTGAAGTCCAGCGACTCGGCCGCCTGCCGCAGGATCGTCGCGGGGTCGCGCAGGTCGGCGTCGATGTACATGGTCGAGCCCTCAGGGGTGCCGCGCAGCAGCGCGCGGGCGTGGGCGAGGACGATCGGGTCGTTGTCGACGTACACGATGCGCGCGTCGGGCGCGGCGGCCTGGGCCACCTCGTGGGTGTTGTCGGCCGACGGGATGCCGGTGCCGATGTCGAGGAACTGGCGCACGCCCGCCTCGACGACCAGGTGCCGCACCACGCGGGCCAGGAACTCCCGCTCGGCACGGGCGATGACGGCCAGCTCCGGCATGACCTTGAGGATCTGCTCGCCCGTCTCGCGGTCGGCGGCGTAGTGGTCCTTGCCGCCCAGCCAGTAGTCGTAGACGCGGGCCGGATGGGCCACCGAGGTGTCTATGCGGCTGAGCTGTTCCATCACGTCGTCGTTCGCGTCCTCGGTCATCAGGCGCCCCCGGATCGTCGTAGCAGAGGAAAGTTCTTGTCGGGTCAGAGCCTAGAGCCCGCCAGAGGTGCCGAATGTAAGAAATCGCGACTTGTGATCGTTTGTCGCGATACTTGACACCGCTCAAGGGGTGCCAGGACACTCTCCTGCACTACTTGTAAACGTTTACGGGGAGCCGGCCGATGCCCTTACCTCGATGGAGCGGCGTCGGTGCGCTCGTGTCCCTCGCCCTCGTCGTCCTGCTGGCCGTACCGGGAGAGGCCCGCGTGCACGCGGACCGGACCGGGACGATCACCGCGGCGTCCGCGCCCTCGGCGGCGCTTGGGGAGAGCATCGCCTACAACCTCTACCTGCCGTACGGGTACGCCAAGGGCGCCGATCGCTATCCGGTGCTGTACCTGCTGCACGGCCGGGGCGACACCATGCAGGCGTGGACCCGCGTCAAGGACACGCTCGACGCGATGATCAGAACCCGCCGGATCCCGCCGCTCATCGCCGTCATGCCCGACGCTCCGTGGAGCGAACGCGGAAGCTGGTACGTGGACTCCCGCTACACCGGCTCTGACCTGCCCGGCCGGCCGGTCGAGACCGCGCTGACCCGCGACCTGGTCGCCCACGTGGACGCGACGTACCGTACGGCGGCGATCCGCCAGGCCCGTATGGTCGGCGGCTACAGCATGGGCGGCTCGGGCGCGCTGCGCTTCGCGCTGGCCCACCAGGACCTGTTCGGCAGCGCCATCGTGCTCAGCCCGGCCGTCTACACGCCGCTGCCGCCGTCCGACTCCTCCGCCCGCGACTACGGCGCGTACGGCCAGGACGGCGCGAAGTTCGCCGACGTCGTGTACCAGGAGCTGAACTATCCCGCCCTGCTCCCCAAACTGGACCAGGACCTGCCCGTACGGCTGTTCGTGGCCGTCGGCGACGACGAGTACGCCAACCCCGATCCGGCCGACGCCCACCACGACCTCGACTTCGAGTCCGCCGCCCTCTACAACGCGGCCAGGCGCTCGCCCGCGATCTCGGCGCAGCTCCGCGTCCTCGACGGCGGCCACGACTGGACCGTCTGGACGCCCGCGTTCGAGCAGGCGATGGCCGAGCTGGGCCCGGCGCTGAGCGTCACGCCGCCGGCCGGGCTGCCCGCCCCGCTGTACGGCACGGCCGCCCAGGACTGGGCCGGTGGCGTCGCGGCCCACGCCGACGGCTCGCTGACCACCGGGTTCGCGGCGAGCGGACCCGTCGGCGGTCAGCCGTACGCGGGACGCCTGGACGCGGTGCTGGTCCACGGCGGGGCGGACGGCTGGACCAGACAGCTTGGCACCGCCGCCGACGAGCGGCTGTACGGCGTCGCGGCGCTGCCCGACGGAGGCGTGCTCGCCGCCGGTTATACCAAGGGCGACCTGGACGGCCACCACGCGGGGAACGCCACGGACGACGCGTTCGTGGTCCGGCTGGACGCGAAGGGCGAGGTGCGCTGGCTCACCCAGTTCGGCGCGCCCGGCGTGGCCGACCGCCTCTACGGCCTGTCCGCCGCCCCCGACGGCGGCGCCTACGTGGCCGGATACACCAAGGGCGCGCTCGACGGGGCCAACAGCGGGGACAAGGACGCGCTGGTCGCCCGCCTGTCCGCTGACGGTGCGGTCTCCTGGGTCCGCCAGTACGGCGGGGTGGGGGAGGACAAGGCGTACGGCGTGGCCTCTTCCGGGACGAACCTCTACGTGACCGGCAGCGCCACCGCGGCCCTGCCGGGGACGACCGCGCTCGGCGGGCTCGACGGCTGGCTCGCCGGCTACGACCTGAAGGGCACCCGGCAGTGGGCCACCTCGGTGGGCGGCGCCGGTGACGACCGGCTGAACGCGGTGGCCGTCACCACGGCGGGCCTCGCGGTCGCCACCGGCGGCGTCGGCGGCGACCTGGTCGCGGCGGCGTACACGGGCGCGGGCAAGCAGCGCTGGCAGACCACCGTCGCCACCTCGGCCGCCGACGAGGGCGCCGCGGTGGTGCCACTGCCCGGTGGCGCGGTCTCACTGGCCGGCTACACCCGTGGCCGGGTGGGCGTGGTGGCGGGCGCGGCCGACATCCTGACGGTCCGGCTCGACGGCAAGGGCAAGCAGCAGTCCGCCGCCCAACTCGGCACCGCCCGCGACGACGGCGTCGACCCCTTCGCCGAAGCCAACCTGTACGCCACCGCCACCCCGTCGGGCCAGGTGGCCATCTCAGGCCTGACCTACGGCACCCCGACCGGCGGCGCGCCCCTGGGCAACGGCGACGTCTTCACCACCACGATCGACCCGTCCACGGGCCTGCCCACCACGAAGGACTGACCCCCATGCGGGCCTCTTCAAACCCGGCTTGAAGCGGCCCGCCCTCAAAGCGGCCCGCCCTCAAAGCGGCCCGCCCCCAAAGCGGCGCGCGCTTGGAGAGGCGCGCGCCGACGAAGGTCAGCCCGGTTTGAGGAGGCCCGCGTCGACGATGGCGCGGCCGAAGGGGCGGGCGAGTTCGGCCAGGCGTTCGCAGCCATCCCCGCCCAGGGCCGAGTACGCGGGCAGCGCCAGTGTGTCGGTGCGGTCCTCGATGTGCTGGCGCAGGGCCTTGCCCTCGGCGCTGAGCAGGTCGCCGTCGAGGAGGCCGCGTTCGCGCAGGCGTTCCTCGGCGGCCGCCCACTCCGGCTCCGGCCAGGCCCGGCTCAGCTTGAGGAAGGGCGTCGGGACCTCCCCGGTGCCGGCGTGCAGCACGAGCGCGTCCAGCGGGCCGACGCCCTCGGTGACCAGCGTGCTGATGTGCCCGTCGCCGCGGAACTCGCGCAGCAACGTCTGCGCGTGCCACAACTGCAGCAGCGGATCGTCCGGCCAGGCCAGCGCGGCGTGGGCGGCGAACAGCGGGCGCCCCTGCGGGTGCTCGCAAGCCGCCTCCGCGGCGCGCCGGGCCAGCATGAGAACCGTGTCCAGCGAGGGCAGCTCATGGATGCCCGCCCGGCGCAGAGCTTCATCGGCCGCCTCGTACCGCGCGGCCAGGAGCTGCTCGGGCGTCGCCTGGTCCCATGCGGCGGGCAGCGCCTGCCGTACGAGAGCGGGGTGGAAGTTGTAGAAGGTCGCGATGACCAGCTCGGCGGAGGCGCGGCCGAGCGCCGCCGAGCGCGAGGCGAAGTAACCGGCCCGGCTGTTCAGCCCCAGCGCGGCGTACCGCTTCCGGCCCTCGGGGACGAAGTAGATCATGCCGTGCACCGGCTCCAGGCGCCGCCAGGCCTGCCGTGCCGCCTTCATGACAGCGACTCCACGAACCTGGACATCCCGGCCAGCCACCGGTCGGGATCGTCGGCTTTCCGGCGGGCGAAGTCGGCCACCTCGGGGTGCGGGAAGATGTGGAACCGCTCCGCCGCCAGCCCCTCGACCACCGTGCCGGCCACGTCGGCCGGGTCGAGTATCGCCCCGGACGCGCCGACCGCGCGGGCCGTCAGGTGGTCCTCCGCGACACCGCGCTCCAGCATGGCCGTCCGTACGCCCTGCGGGCACAGCACGCTGACCTTGACGCCCTTGGGCGCGTAGTGGATCGAGACCCACTCGGCGAAGGCGATGGCCGCCGCCTTGGTCACGGCGTAGGGGGCGTCGCCGGGGCAGCTGATCAGCCCGGCCGCCGAGCAGGTGTTGAGCAGGTAGCCGCTGCCCCGCGAGACCATGAGGGGCACGACCGCCCGCGCGGCGTACACGTGCGCCTGCACGTTGACCGCCCACAGGCTGCTCCAGTCCTGGGCGGTGGCGTCCAGCCCGCGCCCGGCGATGACGCCCGCGTTGGAACAGAACAAATCCACAGGCCCGAACGGCGTCTCGGCCAGCTCGGCCACTTCGGCCTCCACCGACACGTCGGTCCGCACGGCCACGGCCCGGTCGCCGATCTCCTTCGCCACCTCGGCCGCGCCCGCCTCGTCGAGGTCGGCGACGACCACTCCGGACGCCCCCTCCGCGGCGAACCTGAGCGCCATGGCGCGGCCGATCCCACTCGCCGCGCCCGTGACGACGACGACTTTGTCCCGCACCCGCATGAAGCCACCTTCCTAGCCGACCAGCCGGTATCTAGAACGTAGTTCTACTAGCGGTGGCGCGTCAACGTGCCGATGGCGCGTTTGAGGATCTTGCCCGTGGGGCTCATGGGCAACTCGTCGGCGAACGAGACGTGCCGGGGGTACTTGTAGGCGGCCACCCGCTCCTTGACGAAGGCCTGCAACTCCTCGGCCTCGACCGGCGCGCGCAACGTCACCACGGCCGCGATCTCCTCCCCGAGCTCCGGGTGCGGAACCCCGATGACCGCGGCCTGCCGGACGGCGGGATGCTCGTACAGGACCTCCTCCACCTCGCGCGGGTACACCGTGTACCCACCGCGGATGATCACGTCGCGGCGGCGGTCGACCAGGAAGAAGAACCCGTCGTCGTCGACCCGGCCGAGGTCGCCGGTGTGGAACCAGCCGTCGCGGATCGCCTCCGCCGTGGCGGCCGGGTTGTTCCAGTAGCCCTTCATCACGTTGGGGCCCCGGATGACGATCTCGCCGATGTGGCCGGTCGGCACGTCGCCGTCGTCCTCGTCGACCACCTTCATCTCGACGTCCTTGATCGGCCGGCCGATCGACCCGGGCCGGGTGCCGTGGCGGCCGCGGTTGGACGAGGCGACGGGCGAGGTCTCGCTGAGCCCGTACCCCTCCACGATCGAGCAGCCGAACCGCGTCTGGAAGGCCCGCAGCACGTCGAGCGGGAGCGCCGCCCCGCCGGAGACCAGGATGCGCAGCAGCGACATGTCGGAGGCGCCCGGATGGTCGAGCAGCGCGATGTACATGGTCGGCACGCCCTGGAAGACCGTGACGCCGTCCCGCCGGATGACCTCCAGCGCCCGGCCCGCCTCGAACCGCCGCAGCAGCGTGAGCCGCGCGCCGGCCTGGACGGTGGCGTTGAGCGAGCAGGTCTGCCCGAACGCGTGGTAGAGCGGCAGCGCCCCGAGCACGACGTCGTCCACCCCGAGCGCGTGCATGCGGGCGACGGCCGCGGCGTTGCCGCCGAGGTTGCCGTGGGTCAGCTCGATGCCCTTGGCCCGGCCGGTCGTGCCGGAGGTGTAGTGGATGACCGCCGTCTCGCCGTCCGCGCGCGGGGTGACGTCGAGGTCGGCCGCCAGGCCACGCAGCAGCCGCTGGAACTCGCCGGGGACGACGAAGAAGCAGTCGGTCAGGGTGCCCGCGGTGCCCGCCTCGGCGGTCTCGGCGAAGGCGTGCCAGGCGATCAGCAGGCAGGGTCCGCAGTCGCCGACGTACGCGGCGATCTCCCGCCTGCGCAGCAGCGGATCGAGCGGGACGACCACCGCCCCGATCCGCAGCACCCCGTAGTAGACGACGGCGAACTCGGGGACGTTCGGCAGCATGACCGCGACCCGGTCGCCCGCGCCGATCCCGCGCCGCCGCAGCAGCGTGGCGACGCGGGCGCTCATCAGATCGAGCGCGCCATAGGTGAGCGCCTCGTCGTCGAGCGTGACAACCGTCCTCCCGCCGAGCCGATCGGCGGCGGTGTGGAGCCGGTCAGCGAGGTTCATGAAATCGACGGTACGTCGGCGCTCCCACGTCGCTCATCGGTTGCGGTGGCCAGTCTTTACCGCTCGGGATTGGTGGTGGGCGGCAGGGAGTCGTGCAGGGCGATCGCCACGAGCAGATCGAGCAGGTCGCTGATCCGGCGCAGGCTGCGCCCGGTGCGCTCCTGGATGCGGCGCAGGCGGTATTGGGCGGTGTTGGGGTGGATCTGCAGCCGCTCGGCGGAGGCGCGCAGGTTCAGGTCGGCGGCGGCGAAGGCGCGGATCGTGGCGGTGAGCACGCCGCCGCGCGCCCGGTCCTCCGACAGGAGCGCGGTGATCCGCGGATCCACCAGGTGGCGGGCGGTGTCGTCGGCTCTCATCGCCAGGTACTGGAACGGGGAGAGCCGCGGGAGCGCCGCCACCCCGCCGTCCTCCGGCAGGAACTCCAGCACGGCACGGGCCTCGTCGTAGGCCCGCGGGATGCCCGCCGTCCCGGCGGCGACCGTGCTGATGCCCATGGCCAGCACGATCCCCTCGTGCATGAGGTTCTCGCGCACGGCCTGCAGCCGGTCGCACAGCTCCCCGGGATCGCCGCCGGGGCCGAGCGCGGGGATGGCGACGATCTCCGACTGCCGCACGACCGACAGCGTCCGCGTGCCGTTCGCCCCGGCCCTGGAGATGGCCGCGCAGGTCACGTGCCGCGCGTCGACGCCGCGATCGGGGCCCCTGGTGACCGGGTTCCCGCCGGTCACGGCGCCGAGCGCGCGCGGCCCGAGCAGGACCGCGACCACCACGAGCAGCGGCGCGCGGGTGTCGGGCCCCAGCCCGTACGCCTGGGCCGCGGCGAGCTGCCTGCTCCGCGTGGGGGCGCCGCCGGCCAGCAGCGTCTCCAGCAGGTCTCTGCTCTCGCGTACGGCGTCCGCCGCGGCGTAGTGCTGGAACTCCATGTACGCGTTGGCCGCGTGCGTGCTGGCGAAGTCGCAGAAGCGCATGATCGGGGCCGCCAGCGAGAGCGCGGCCTCGTGGCCGGCGGCCGAGTGGCCGGCCCGCTCCAGCACCGACCCCCAGAAGACCTGCTGGCCGACGCGGAAGGCGTTGATGTAGTCGGTCAGGGCGAGCCCGGCCCTGGCCCGCCGCATGGCGGCCCGGCGCGCGAAGGCGATGTCGTCGAGCGTGACCGTGCGGTCTTCGAGCATCACGGCCAGCGTGCTGCGGTAGTGGCGGACCACTTGGTCGCGTACGTCGGCGAGGAAGTTCTCGTCCTGGGCCGCGTAGGCGGGGATCTCGGCCCGCATCGTCTGAACGGCTGTGTCGGCCAGTTCGGCTAGGTGATCGAGAAGCTCGGAGAGGATACGCGTGCGCTGGACGCGGACCGCCTCCGAACCGGTGAGCGTTTCCGTGCTGAAACCACCGGACATGTCGGGATGATCCATGCACTTCGCCGGGCGGTCAACGGGTCGTAACCGGTCCGAGACACACCCTGTGCCCGGCGGACAACAGCCAGGACACATCTTGGGTGACCGTGCCCAATGTGGTTTCGGAGAGGTGGCTCCTACGCTTTCAGAACATTGCTCTCCGCTCGCCGTCAGCAGGAGGCCGGATGCTGGAGGTCAGCGAGCTCACGGTCCGCTTCGGAGGCATCACGGCGCTCGACGAGGTGGGCTTCTCCGTACGGCGCGGCGAGATGGTGGGGCTCATCGGGCCGAACGGCGCGGGCAAGACCACGCTGTTCAACTGCCTGACCCGCCGCCACGACGCCGACGCCGGCCGGGTCGCGTACGAGGGGCGGGACCTGCTCGCCGTACCACCGCACGCGATCGCGGCCCTGGGCATCGCGCGGACCTTCCAGAACCTCGGCCTGTTCCCGCGCCTGTCGGTCCGCGACAACACGCTGGTCGGCGCGCACCACCGCGGCCGGGCCGGCTTCGTCACCGCGGGACTGCGCCTGCCCGGCGTGCGCCGC
The DNA here is from genome assembly GCF_043197155.1 of Nonomuraea sp. NPDC049269. Taxonomy (NCBI): domain Bacteria; kingdom Bacillati; phylum Actinomycetota; class Actinomycetes; order Streptosporangiales; family Streptosporangiaceae; genus Nonomuraea; species Nonomuraea sp. NPDC049269. The sequence goes on along the minus strand of NZ_JBICSO010000003.1, from coordinate 578,286 downwards.
GAGGAGGCCAGGCTGCGTGCCGAGGCCGACGCGGTGCTCGACCGGCTGACGCTGACCGAGGTCGCCGACCACCCGGCCGCCGGGCTGCCGTTCGGCACGCTCAAGCGGGTGGAGCTGGCCAGGGCGCTGGTCGGCCGCCCGGAACTGCTGCTGCTCGACGAGCCGGTGAACGGGCTCAGCTCGGCGGAGGTGGCGGAGTTCTCCGGCGTCCTGCGCGCGATCCGCGACGAGTACGACCTGACGATGGTCGTGGTCGAGCACCACATGGGCTTCGTCATGGGGATCTGCGACCGGATCGTCTGCCTGGACTTCGGCCGCAAGATCGCCGAGGGTGCCCCGGCCGAGGTCCAGCGCGATCCCGGGGTCATCGAGGCGTACCTGGGGACGGCACATGAGTGAGTTGTCGGTCACGGAACTGGTAGCCGGATATGGGGACGCCCGGGTGCTGCACGGGCTGAGCTTCACCGTCGCCCCGGGGGAGATCTGCGCGATACTCGGGCCGAACGGTGCCGGCAAGACGACCCTGCTGCGAGCGCTGTCCGGCATGGTGCGCGGGCGCGGCAGCGTCCGGCTCGGCGGGACCGAGCTGGCCGGCCGCTCGCCGGACGCGATCGCCCGGCGCGGCGTCGCCCACGTGCCCGAGGGTCGCGGCACGTTCATGCCGCTCACCGTCGAGGAGAACCTCCGCCTGGGCGCGTACGTACGGCGGCGCGGCACCGGCGTGGACGCCGACCTCGACCGCATCTACACCTATTTCCCGGCGCTGAAGTCCAGGCTGCGGCAGGCGGCGGGCAGCCTCAGCGGCGGGGAGCAGCAGATGCTGGCCATCGGCCGGGCGCTCATGCTGCGGCCCCGGCTGCTCCTGCTGGACGAGCCGTCCCTGGGCCTGGCCCCGTTGATCACCCGGGAGCTGTTCCGCATCGTGCGGGCGATAAACGAACAGGAGCGGACCACCGTGGTCGTCGTCGAGCAGAACGCCCATCTCGCCCTCGGCATCGCCCAACAGGCGCATGTCCTGGAGACCGGCCGGATCGTGCTGTCGGGCACGGCCGAGCGGATCAGGGCGGACGAGCAGGTCGCCCAGTCCTACCTCGGGTACCGGGTCTAGCCATGGCCGGCTTCCTGCAGCAGGTCGTCGAGGGGCTCGGCGCGGGCGCCATCTACGCCAGCCTGGCTCTGGCCCTGGTGCTGATCTACCAGTTCACTGGCATCGTCAACTTCGCCCAGGGCGAGCTGGCGATGTTCTCCACCTACCTCGCCTGGCAGTTCACCGCCGCGGGCCTGCCGTTCTGGCTGGCGCTGGTCATCACGCTGGTGGTGTCGTTCGCGGGCGGCATGCTCATCGAGCGGGTGATCATCCGGCCGGTCGAGGGCGCTCCCGAGCTGACCGTGGTGATCGTCACCGTCGGGCTGTTCATCTTCGTGAACGCCGCCGCCGGGTGGATCTGGTCGTTCCTCATCAAGGACTTCCCCAACCCGTTCCCCGAGGGCGCGGTCACGGCCGGGGGCGTCAGCGTGGGGTACTCGACGCTGGGCATCCTCGGGGTGGTCGGCGTGGTCATGGGCCTGCTGTACGTGCTCTTCCAGCACACCAAGATCGGGCTGGGCATGCGCGCGGTGGCGTCGAACCCGGGCTCCGCCCGGCTCGTCGGCATCCGGGTGGGCTGGACGCTCGCGCTCGGCTGGGGGCTGGCCGCCACGGTGGGCGCGGTATCCGGCGTCCTGGTGGCGCCGCTGCTCTTCCTGGACCCCAACCTGATGGGCGGGGTGCTCATCTACGCGTTCGCGGCGGCGACGCTCGGCGGGTTCGACAGCCCGGTGGGCGCGGTCGTGGGCGGACTGATCGTCGGCGTGGCCGAGACGCTCGCCGGGGCGTACGTCGGCTTCATCGGATCGGACCTCAAGATCGGGGTGCCGCTGGTCATCATCCTCGGCGTCCTGCTGCTGCGGCCTCAGGGGCTGTTCGGGCGAGCGGTGGTGGAGCGGGTATGAGCGAGGCGACAGAGGCTCGGGTCTCCGGCGGGCGGTGGCGGATTCCCGCGAACTGGCGCTGGATCGTCGTGGTGGTGCTGCTCGCGCTGGCCTGCTACGCGCCCTTCCAACTGGTGCCGTTCCGGGTCTTCCAGTTCACCATGGTGCTGATCTACGCGGTGGCGCTGCTCGGCCTGAACCTGCTCGTCGGGCACGCGGGCCAGATCTCCCTCGGGCACGGCGCCTTCTTCGCCGTGGGCGCCTACAGCGCGGCCATCATGCTGCACAGCTGGGATGCGCCCTACCCGGCCACGCTGCCGGTCGCCGCCGCGGTGGCGTTCACGCTGGGGCTGGGGTTCGGCGTGCCCGCCGTCCGGCTGCGCGGCCTCTACCTGGCCCTCGTGACGATGGCCATCGCGATCTTCCTGGGGCCGCTGCTCAAACGGTTCGAGTCGGTCACCGGCGGCTCCATGGGGCTGACACTCGCCAAGCCGGAGCCGCCCGCCTGGACGGGGCTGGCCGAGGACCAGTGGCTGTACTTCCTCACGCTGGCCGTGGCCGTCGCGGCGTTCCTGGTGACCCGCGGCCTGCTGCACTCGCGGGTCGGCCGGGCGTTGCACGCCATCCGGGACAACCAGGCGGCGGCCGAGGTCATGGGCGTGCGGCTGTCGTACTACAAGACGCTCTCCTTCGCCTGGAGCGCGATGCTCGCCGGGATCGCGGGCTGTGTCTACACGTGGGTGATCGGATACGTCTCGCCGGACTCGTTCGGCGTCACGCTCTCGATCACGCTGCTGGCGGGCCTCGTCGTGGGCGGCCTCGGCTCGTTCTGGGGGCCGCTGCTGGGCGGGCTGTTCGTGATGTTCGTGCCGAGCATCTCCCAGAGCGTCAACGACGCCGCGCCCGGCGTCGTGTTCGGCCTGCTCATCATCGCGGTCATGTACGTCGCCCCGACCGGCCTGGCCGGGCTGGCGGGCCGCGCGGCGTACTCGATCAAGAAGACCCTCCGGAAGGAGTAACAGGCATGCGCGTATCTGTTATCGGCTGTACGGCGATGCTCCTGGTCGCCGTGGCGGCCTGCGGGGGGCGGGGCGGGAACGAGGCGGCCCCGACGGCGTCAGGACCGTGCCAGGGCCAGCAGGCGACCGGCATCACCGACAAGAGCCTCAAGCTCGGCGGCATCTACCCGCTGTCGGGACCCGCCTCCGCCTACGGCGACATCCCCAAGGGCATCAAGGCGTACTTCGACTACGTCAACGCCGAGAAGAACGGCATCGGCGGGCGCAAGGTCGAGTTCGTGGTCCGCGACGACGGCTACCAGCCGCCCAAGGCGGTCGAGGAGGCCCGCCGGCTCGTCGAGCAGGAGCAGGTGTTCGCGCTGTTCCAGACGCTGGGCACCCCCTCGACGACGGCGACCTGGGACTACACCAACCAGCACAAGGTGCCGCAGATCTTCGTCGCGACCGGCGCCTCGAAGTGGGGCACCGACACGCAGCACCCGTGGACCATCGGCTGGCAGCCCAACTACATCTCCGAGGCCCGCATCTACGCCAAATACCTCAAGACGGAGAAGCCCAATGCCAAGGTCGCGGTGCTCTACCAGAACGACGACTTCGGCAAGGACCTGCTCGGCGGGTTCAAGCGGGCCATCGAGGGCAGCGGGATCACCGTTGTCGGCGAGCAGAGCTACGAGGTCACCGACCCGAGTGTGGACCCCCAGATGCGCAACCTGGCCGGGTCCAAGGCGGACGTGTTCCTCAACGTGTCGACGCCCAAGTTCGCCTCCCAGGCGCTGGCCGCCGACGCCAAGAACACCGTCTGGAACCCCCTGCACATCCTCAACAACGTCTCCGCCTCGATCACCGTGCTCAAGCCCGTCGGGTTGGAGAACGTGCAGGGCGTCGTGTCCGCCTCCTACTACAAGGACCCCAGGGACCCGACGTGGAACGACGACGCGGAGATGAAGCTCTACAAGGCGAAGATGCAGCAGTACGCGCCGGGCGCCGACCCGAACGTGCCGTTCTTCACCTACGGCTGGGCGGTGGCCGACGCCTTCAACAAGACGATGTCAGCCGCGAAGTGCCCGACGCGCGAAGGACTGCGCGACGCCATGCGCAGCTTGAGCGACGTGCAGGTCGGCATGCTGCTGCCCGGGGTGACGATGAACACCGCCGCCGGTGACGGCTTCCCGATCGAGTCGATGCAGCTCATGAAGTTCAAGGGCGAGCGGTGGGAGCTGTTCGGGGACGTGATCGACACCCGCAAGGAGTTCGGGCCGCTGACGGGCTGAACAAGCATGGGCCTTCGCTTTTGGGGCGCTGTCGCGCAATGGGCTTCGGGCTGCGTCCAGTGGGGGGCAGCGCCCCCCACACCCCCACCTTCACAAGCGTGGTCCTCGCTAATCGCTCGGGCGCCTCCCAAACGCAAGCGGCCCCTTAACCGGAGCGAGCCCACCCAGCTCCAACAGGCAACCGCTCAGCATCAGTGGGCATTGCGCGAGTTGATGCCCCTTTCGTCCCTTGTCTTGGGAAGGCGGGCTGGTCAGGGCGTTATCAGCTGGGCTGGGGGCGTGGCTGGGCGAACAGTCCTGGCTCGGTTTCGACGAGAATGCCCCGGTTGACCAGACGTTTGAGCTTGGCGCGGATGTTCTCGGTGTTCTTCTTCGCGATGGGCAGGTCCAGCGCTGCGACCCCAATATAACAATACCGCCGGAAAAACTCAGCTTCCTACACCGTCTCGACGGCAAGCTAGCCGACGAGAGGCGTCGCACCCTGACTTATCCGAAATGCATTCAAATCTTCGGCGCAGGCTATTCGAAGGGCAACGCCAAACAATGCGACGAATACTCCTTCGCAAGTACCTGGGAACGATGGGAATTCAAGCCCCTCGTGCCGGACATTCCGTTCTCCCTCTGCGTTATCCCGACGCCGGATAACCGAATAGCTGGGGACAGGGAAAATCGCTTCTACAGCGGTCGGAGAATCCTCCATGGAGACCGGTTCTCCATCGCCTTCTCCACAAAGATCTCAATACCTTCGTCATTCAAGTTGTGCGGGAAGATTCCAAAACCATAGACAAAAGCTGATGTTTTCCTGAGATGGGGCCGGCAGGGCTTTCTCCTGCCGGCCCCATCTCAGCACAAGACGCTTGGGCCAAAGGGCCAACAGTGTTCCGTGTCCCACGTACAGACTCCTAGGTTCTCGGCAACCTAATGCTGCTGTCGGACGGCCGATTAAGATGACCTCTTGTGTCCGAAGAGATGCGCTTCTTCTACGAAGGCGAACCTGAGCCGCAGACTCCCGAAGAGTTGGAAGCGTTCATGAACGACCCCGAACGTTCCCGCGGCTACCCAGGAATGCTCCCGGCGGAGGACATCACGGCGGAACAACTGCTGGAACAGACCTCGGCGGTCAACACCCAGTCCGTGGTGGACACCACCGACCTGCCCGAGACCACTCCAGAGCCGGGCGATCCACCCGCCGAAGACGCCGACCCACCGACCGTGGTCGCCGCAGGGCCGAACAAGGACGCGACGGGCGTGCCAACCAACACCGAGATCTGGGTTGTGTTCAGCGAGCAGGTCACCCAGGCTCAGATGGCGCTGAAGGGGTCCGGCGGGGAGCCGATCGCCGGAGTGTCCAGGCAAGAGAATGAGGACATCGCGCAATTCCTGCCGGAAAAGCCGCTGACCGCCAACACCCGCTACACCGTGGAGGTCTCCGGCGCCAAAGACGCGGCCGGCAACGTGATGCCCGCCCCGCACAGCTGGTCGTTCACCACAGGCGCCCCGGACACCGACCCGCCCACGGTGGATGGCACCGACCCCGCCGCGGACGAAACCAACGTGCCGGTGGACACTGCCGTCACGGTCGGGTTCAGCGAAGCGGTATCCGGCGTTCAGATCTCCGTCAAGGACCCGTCGAACGCGACCGTGCAGGGAACGACCGCGGGCGACACCACCACATGGACGTTCACCCCCACCTCGCCACTCGCCACCTCGAAGGCCTACCGAATCGAGGTGAGTGGCGCTAAGGACGGCTCGGGCAACGTCATGACGCCCTACACCTGGACGTTTACTACCGGCGAAACCGACTCTGTCCGGCAACGCGCGTAAACCGCCGACAGACGGGCTTGCCAAGTCAGATCTCGCAACACCCGGTCGCTGACGCTCGCATGTGGGAATCGGCCCCGCTGTACGGCCAGCACATCCCGGCGCTGTGGCTGGGCCTGGGGACTCTGCTTGTCCCGCCGGCTTCGCTCTTCTCTTGTTCAGCCATGCGAGCAGTTCAGGCGGAAAGATGCGGCCACGGGCCGGTTGCACGCGTGAGCCCCGCTGCATATCGACAGAGTCACAGAGCGAGGCCCGTGAGCTTCTCAGGGTTGATGCAGCCGGGACAGAACACTGAACACTGAACATCCAACCGCTACGATCGCCGACCCGGCGAACCTATGCGGTCACAGCACTACCTGACGGGGTGGCCGTTGTGCAGGTATGCGACGGTGCCAGCGTCAGCGGCGGTGATCGCGGCCTGTAGGCGTGCCCACACGTACGGCCGGAGCCGTTTCTCTGCTTGGTTGTGGGTGCAGAACTCGAACGCGCCCAACTCGGTATCTGCAAGGCGTAGCGCGGCGGTTTGGTCGGGGGTGAGGATTCCGGCGTTGAAAATGAACATCACCGAGTCGTCCCATGGGCCGTGTGGTGGCACCCAGTCCACACACACCAACGCCATGTCCTCCGGGAGGTGGAGGCCGAGTTCTTCGGTCAGTTCTCGGCGGAGGGCATCAAGCGGTGGTTCGTTGGCTTCGGCCATGCCACCGGGGAGATCCCAATTGGGTTTGTAGGTGGGGTCGACGAGCAGCACACGGCCGTGATCATCACAAATGAGGGCGTCTACCCCCACGCGCTTGCGGGCCTGGCGGGCGTTGCCCTCGGTCAGATGCGCGCGGTAGGCGGCGGGATCGCGTTCGTAGAGCGGCCGGGTGTCGGGCTCGGTCATGGGGTTGGGCTGGTCCTTGGCTGTGTGGTGTCGGTGGTGAGCTGGTAGAGCCATTCACGCTGCCGCAGCGCCTCGGCCAGGTGGTCGAGGAAGCCCCGCGCGCATGCGGTGGCGCGGTGCGGCTGGAGCTGGTCGCGCAGATCGCGTAGTTGCTGAATCACCGGATACGAGCCTAGCGACCCGGTGGTATGAAGAACATCGGTCGCGACCGCACACGCCTGGTCCAACGCGCCGCGTTCGATGAGCACACCGGCCAGGGTGAGGTGCCCGAACGCGCGGGAGCGGGTGCGGCCGGCTGGCCGCAGCTCTAGAACTCGCTGGGCGTGGCGCTGGGCTGCGAGTAGGTCGCCGAGCTGCCGCATGCACCGGGCCGCGTCTCCGGCGAGGGACGCAGCATCAAACGGTGACACCCAGGGCGACGGGGCTGCGCTGTGGCTGCCCTGCAGGGCGGTCTCAGCGCGGCCCAACAGTGCGCGCGTTTCCCGTGATCGTCCTGCGGCGGCGTGCCCGCGAGCCTGCAACGCCCACAGCCGCGCCGCCAGTTCGGGGTGAGCCGGTCCCGCCGTCAACTCGCGCTGTCCCTGAGCGGCGTAGCCGATAGCGTCATCGGGGTGGGCGCGATGGTGCGCGAGGTGGGCCAGGCTCGCGAGCACGTGAACCCTCAAATGGGGGTCGTCGCCCACGCCGGACAGGTCTCGCGCCCGCGCGAAATGCCGCCCGGCGCGGTCGTCGTCTCCGGCGTCATGCGCCATCCACCCGGCCATTTCTGTGAGTGCCGCGGCCGCGGTGAACACCTGCGGGCCCTCACCGCCGAACATGCGGGGACTGAGGTGGTCGCGTAGGTAGGTGGTGACGGTCGCGTACAGGTGAGCGCCGCCAATTTGGGCGTCCACCGCCCGCCACGCCGCCACCGCCGCCGCTGCCGCATCCTCACCCGGCCCCAAGACGGTGGCCCGCGCCGACACCGGAACAGGGACCGGGGGCGGTTCCGCGGCCGGGGCTGAGGCGTGCGCTGGTGGGCGCGCCGCGCGCTGCTGCGGTACCTGAAACCACAGCCGGTCAGCCGGGATGTGCAGCAGTCGCGCCCACTGTGTGAGTCTGCCCAAGTTGGTTATCGGCGGGCCGTTCTCAATCCTGGACAGCTGGGGTTGGGTGATGCCCACCCACGCTGCCACCGTTTCCTGTCGTAGGGGGCGGCCGTGGTGCGGGTGGGCGCGATAGGCCGCGATGACCTTGCCCATGTGCCACTGGTCGAGCGCTGAGCGCATGCCGGGATGGGTCCAGAACTCCGGCGGCACCCTCGGCGGCCCGGCGGGCGTACCAGTCGCCGCACGCGCGCCCGTGGTGCATGCCGCGCACCGGCCGCTGGTGTTGTCGCGCGCTAGTCGTGTCCCGCAGCGGCAGCGCCGCGCCTGCGTGTCAGTCATCTGGACTCACCGCCACATCGGAGATCCTTCACCCCGAATGTAACCATGCGCTCACGTTGCGCATCCAGGTATTCGCTGGGGCGCATATCCATATGCGTTATTGGTCATGGCTGCATGCGCGGGCGGTTGGTCACTGTGGGAGCACCTCCCAGCCGACCAGCACGAAAGGCACACCGTGACCACACAACACGCAGCACCAGAGCCGGTGATCGGCGGGGACTACCTGGCGACCACGGGCCGCCCCGTCGTCGGGGTCGCTCCGGTCACGCATCCGGGACCGCTGACCGCATCGGCCCTCCCACCCACAGCACGATGCCGGGCGGTGGGGTACGTGCGGCTTCGGCCCGACACCGACACCGCCGCCAGCGAGCAGGTCACCGCACGCCTGCGCGGGTTCGCGGCGCGGTCCGGGCTGGACCTGGTCGGCATCTACACCGAGCACCCGCACCCGTTCCGGCAGTCGGCGTTTGGTGAGCTTCTCCAGGCGCTGTGCCGCCCCGACATCAGCATCGTGGTGATCCCCGGTCCGGAGCATCTGTCGGAGTTCGACGGCATCTATCAGGCCATGCGCGCCCTGATCGAGATAGAGACCGGTGCTGATGTCTTGGTGATGTCCCACACCATCGAGGCCATGCCATGACCCCAGCACCTGTCCATGAGGTCATTGACCGACGGCTGAAAGAGTTGATCGGTCAGGTGATCGCGGCGGGGGTTCCCGCGATCGTTGTGGACCAAGCCACCGCCGAACGGTGGCTCCTACGGCTGACCGGTGCCTTGCTGGGGATCAACGCCTGGCACCGCGTCGACCCGCGCGGGAGGTGCCGACTGTGCCGCCCCGGATTCCTGCGGCGATGGTGGCCCCGGAGGGCGCGGCGGGCCTGCACTGTCCAACCGACGCTCGCGCACTACCTCCGCGACGCCGAACCGGTTCTCTTCCCCATCGAGGGTCGGGGGGCCTCATGAGCGACCGGTTCGCGCCCGTGCCGCCCACCGTGCGCGCCTCCGAGGTCACCCTGTTGGCGCTGCACACCGCGATCACCATCGGCGCGCAAGTCGCCCGCATCGGCGCCCGAGTGTGGGGCCTGCCCTACCTCGATCACCCCGCCGAACAGACCGCTGGCCACCTGCTCGCCCGCGCTGTCGAGAACACTGGCCACCCCGACCCCAACCCCCGATACTCCGATATCAACCCCGCCACCATCACCGCCGTGAGTATCCGGGTCCACCGCCGCGCCGATGCCCTGATCATCGACGTGTGGGACACCGACCCCACCCCACCAGGCACTACCCCACCGGACCCCCACATGAGCGCCGTAGGCGCCCTGGCGCGCCGCTGGGGCACCTACCCCTCCCAGTGCGGTGGGAAGGTCATTTGGGCCGAGATAGGCGCAGACAATCACTTACCTGCCGGGCCCGCGCAGCCTGGCGGCTCTGACCACCTCACGCCGCGCCCCGATCCCAGCGCCGATGCCTGCTGGCCGACGTGCTGATCCCGTATCGGCCCGTCGCCGAGGTGAGCGCGTTCCTCGATCAACTGCCGGACCAGCTGCCCTCTGGACAGATCGGCCAAATCGCGGGCGGGCAGCCCGTGCCGGGGTAGCGTGGATGAGGTGAGTCAGACCTATCTGCCGCCCGAGCAGTGGTATGCCAGCCTGCCCACCGTTCACCTCTCCGCGTGCATGCTGCTCACCGATGACGCCGATCGCGTCCTGCTGGTCAAACCCAACTACCGCCCCTACTGGGCGGTGCCCGGCGGGATGGTGGACGACGGTGAGCCTCCTCAGATGTGCGCCGCGCGCGAGGTCGGCGAGGAACTCGGTCTGCAGGTCCCCGCCGGCGCTCTGCTCGTGGTCGATTGGGTGGCCCCGATGGGGGATCGGCGGCGGCCGATGATGAACTTCATCTTCGACGGCGGGATCATCGCCGATCCTTGCCGGATCCGGTTGCAGACCGACGAGCTCGACGCCGCCCAGTTCTGGCCCTGGGACGAGGCGGCCATCAAGCTGCCCGCCACGACCGCCGCCCGCATCCCGGCCGCCCGAACCGCCCGCAAGAACCAGCAGACGATCTTCCTGCCCGCCGAGCGCGATGCCTGAGCTGTGCACGTATCCGCGTACTCGGTGGAGCACTCACACGAGTACGCCGACGCGACCGTCGTGATCGACGAGCGGGAAGCGGTCCTCGAGGAGGCCGGAGAGGTGATCCACGCTCTCGCACACGGTGTGATCACCGAGGATCACCTGATCGAGCTTGGCACCGCCCTGACGGACGGCCTGGCCCCCCGAACCGGACGCACGGTCTTCAAGACCGTCGGCATCCCATGCAGGACTGGGCGGTCGCCCACCTGCTCGCTCAGCTATGCCTGACGCAGTAGCGCGGCGATCACAAATCAGCCGCAGGCCTTCGCCGTGGTGCCGCTGCCCTTGTTGACGCGGCCGATCCCGATCGTCACGCTGCCCGTGGCTTGGGCACAGACGCCGCTTGGCGCGTAGACCATGTCGCCCCAGTGGTGCCCGCCGTTCCCGGCGCGGTAGGTGAAGGAGATGCTCTTGCGGCTGGTGAAGACGGTGATATGGCCGGTCGCGTTCTTGGGCACCGTCACCTCGCCCCAGTTGGTGCCGCAGCGACGGGAGTAATACAGCCGGATCGTGCCCAGGGTGTCATCGATCTCGTTGCTCAGCGAGGCCTTCTTCCCGGTGTAGACCTTGCTGTTGGCGCACCCGCTTCTGTAGGGGTCCTTTCCGTCGTACGTGTGGGCACTCGCTGGGCCCGTGGTCAGCAAGAGCGTCCCAATCGTCGCTACGGACACCGCAGCCGCTGCTACGTGGATCTTCATATCGGTCGACTCCTTTGTGAGAGGCCCGGGGTACGAACTCAATTTCTCGCGCCCTTATCTCTCCGCGAGAAAGATCTCTGGAAGGAGGGAGATTTCCCGATAGGCGGGGGGCGAGAACAGCTCCGACTATGCCGGGCGCCTCGAACGGCGGCAACGGACATCCGCCGGACAGCCGTCCAAACATTGTCCAGACGTGCGGTTGGACAAATAGCCCAGGCCGATGGGGGTGGCTACAGAGCGCCGCGCGCAGCGGCGACGTCTCCGTCACCCGCGCCGCGCAGCACGCCCCGCGGTCCCCGTAGAACTCGGAAAAGTCGGGCGGATATGGCTGGGTAGGCTGCTGGCCTGGGGGTCTTGGGGTTCTGGTGGGAGGTTGCCGGCGGCCTGGCCGAAGCCAACCGCGGGCCGCGTCTTGCTCGCGAAGCGGGGCGAAGTCGGCGTCCAGCTTCGGGTCGTACGCCTCGGGCTGATGCGGAGTTCGTGGGTGGAGTACTCGCCGAACATGACGGGAGCCTGCCCGCCTCCGTGGAGAGACCCCACAGCCATAGATCGTCATTGGTGACACTCTGCGACGAACAGACGTCACTCTGGGTAATGATGTGGTGACTGGCCGCAGCTGGCGGTCTGGACGGTGCTCCGGGGGACGGCCGACCCTGTGCGAGTGTGCACCGCCTTGTCCCGGCCGAGGAGCGTCATGTCACCCACCACCGTTGAGGTCCCGACCGCCTATGGCCCGGTAGCGGGGCTGATCGAAAACGGGATCGCGTCCTTCCGCGGGATCCCCTATGCCGCCGCTCCCGTCGGGCCGAACAGGTTCGGCGCGCCCGTGCCGCCCGATACGTGGAGTGCGCCGTTGCCCGCTCACGACTTCGGACCGACCCCGCCGCAACCGCCGCTCAAGGGCAAGCTCGGCGAGCTGTTCCACAACCCGGTCATCCCGGGGGACGGTTACCTCAACCTGAACGTGTGGACCAGCGCCGCCGGCTCCGACGCCGCGATGCCGGTGCTGGTGTGGATCCACGGCGGCGCGTTCACCACCGGCTCCTCCGCGGTGACGACCTACGACGGCGCCACCTTCGCCCGCGACGGCGTCGTCTGCGTCACTCGACGCCATCGCCGACGGTCGTGGCGCTGACGTGCCGCTGCTGATCGGCACCACGGTCGAGGAGTTCAGGACCTTCGTCGTTCCCACCGCCATGGTGGGCTGGCCCGGAGCGGCGCCGTTCAGGACCAGGACCGAGGTCTACGGTGCCCCGGTCGGCTTCTACGACCGCTACGCCGATACCAGCGTCGAGCCGTACGTCCGCAACGCCCCCTCCGGCATCGCCTGCGCGACGCTGACCGACCGCATGTTCCGCATCCCCACCTACCGCATCGCCGAGGCTCGCAGCGACGCGCCTGCCACCACCCACGTCTTCGAGTTCGGCTGGCGGTCACCCGCCACGCCCAACACCCTCCGCGTCAAGCTCGGCGCCTGCCACAGCCTTCCGCTCCCCTTCGTGTGGGACACGCTCAACAATCCCGACAGCGCGGAGTTCACCGGTCCGAACCCGCCCCAGGGACTGGCGGACGCCCTGCACGGACGCTGGGTCGAGTTCGTCAAGACCGGCGACCTCGACCAGTGGGCCCCTTACAACACCACCGAACGCCCGGTGATGACCTTCTACCGCGACAACAAGCCGGACAACGTCATCGTGCACGACCCGCGCCGCGACGAGCGGGAAATCTGGAAGAACGATCTCAACCCGAGCTGACCGGCAGCACGGCCACGGCCTTCGGCGCGCGCGGTGCGCGCCGGAGGCCTGCGGGTGTGACCTGGGCAGCGGCGCGACACCTCCCGCTGGCCCGAGGAGACCACCCGCGAGGCCGATGGCGTCGGCTGGGGGAGGGCGTGGAACTCTGGGGAATGTCAGCTGCCGCCGACGCCCAGGGCGGAGAGCAGGACCAGGAGTACGGTCGCGACAGCGAACAGCCCGTATGCGCCGACCACGGAGACCGGGAAGTGCCGCTCGGCGGGGGCGGTCTGCTCGCCTGCCGCCGGGGGTCCACGCGACGACGCGAACGCGTTCCCGCGCGCGGGCTGCTTCCCATGCCAGTCGCTCGCATTGATCTACCGGCCTTGGGACGTGCGGGCTGAGACACCGTGGGATGGTGCTACCGGCTCGGGCAGCTCGTCGGTCGTGCGCCCAGGAGATGGGAGGTCGGGTCGGCCGCCCGGTGAAAGGCGGGCGACCCTTATCGCCCCAAGAACCCTCAGCCCTGACGGCGGGTCACAGGGGAAGACCGCCGGTGGCCGCACCGGTCGAGCCGGTGTCGCGGTAGGCGGCGATGGTGCGCTCCGCGATGCGCATCTGGTGGATCTCGTCGGCCCCGTCGGCGAACCTGGCCCAGCGGGCGTGCTGGAACATGTTCGCCAGCGGCGTGTCGGTGGAGTAGCCGAGCGCGCCGTGCACCTGGATCGCCCGGTCGATGATGCGGTTGAGACTGTTGGCCACGAAGTGCTTGGCCATCGACACCTCCGTACGGAAGTCCTCGCCCTTGTCGATCTTGTACGCGGCGTGCAGCACCATCAGCTTGCACTGGTACAGCTCCATGGCCGAGTCGGCGATCAGCCACTGCACCCCCTGCTTGTCGGCGAGCAGAGAGCCGTGGCTGTACCTGTTGAGCGCGCGGTCGACCATCATGTCGAGCGCCGTCTCCGCCTGCGAGATCCAGCGCATGCAGTGCGCCAGCCGGGCCGGGCCCAAACGGTACTGGCCGAGCCGGTGGCCGTTGCCCCGCCCGCCGAGCACCTGGCCGTCGGGCACGCGCAGGTCGGTGATGACGATCTCGCTGTGGCCCGTCGAGCCGTGCATGGTCTCGACCTCGCGGATGTCGTTCCAGCCCGGCGAGGGCAGGTCGACGAGGAAGGCGGTGTTGGCGCCCCGCGCCCCTTCGGGCAGGTCGAGTTCGGTCCTGGCGATGAGGATGGCGAAGCCGGCCCGGCGGGCGTTGGAGATGAACCACTTGTGGCCGTTGATCACCCATTCGTCGCCGTCCTTCACCGCCCGCGTACGGATCAGCGTCGGGTCGGAGCCGGCGACCTCCGGCTCGGTCATCGCGAAGCACGACATCTTGCTCCCCTCAAGCAGGGGACGCAGGTATCTCTCCTTCTGCTCGTCGCTCGCCCAGTGCAGCAGCGTGTGCATGTTGCCCTCGTCGGGTGCCATGCAGTTGAGCACCCACGGCCCGAGCCGGGTCTTGGCCGCCTCCGACTGCACCATGGCCAGCTCGACGTGGCCGAGGCCCATGCCGCCCCACTCCTTGGGCATGTGCGGCAGCCACAGCCCTTCGGCCTTGGCCTTCTCGCGCAGCCGGAAGATGGTCCGCAGGTAGGCCTCGCGGTCGCTCTCCGGCACCTCCTCGACGGCCGGGACGACCGTGCCCTGGATGAAGGCCCGGACCCGGTCGCGGATCTTCTCGTGCTCGGGGGCGAGGGTGAAGTCGATGGCCATGGTGCTCCTTCGGGGAATGTCGGGCCAGCAAAATGTCAGGCCAGCAGATGGGCCAGCCGCCGGGTGAGGCCGGTGTTGCGGCGGTCGCCGAGCCGGGCGACCGCCAGCTCCAGCGCCTTGCGCTCGCCGACCAGCACCACCCACGACCGGGCCCGCGTGACCAGGGTGTAGAGAAGCTTGCGGCGCAGCATGATGCCGCCGGACTCGGCGACGAGCGGCGCGACCACGAACGGATATTCGCTGCCCTGCGAGCGGTGCACGCTGATCGCGTAGGCGTGGGTCAGGTCGTCGAGCTCGTCGAAGCCGTAGGTCACCGTGTCGCCGTCGTCGATGACGATCTCCACGAGCCGCTGCTCCTGGATGATGTCGGTGATCGTGCCCGTCTCGCCGTTGAAGACGCCCTTGTCGTAGTTGTTGCGGATCGGCATGACCCGGTCGCCGACCCGGAAGGCCGAGGCGCCCGACCAGTGCTCGGCCCGTCCCTCCCTGGCCGGGTTGAGCCGCTCCTGGAGCCGGCGGCCGAGCTCGGCGGTGCCCGCCACGCCCTTGCGCATCGGGCACAACACCTGCACCTGGCCCGGCTCGACGCCCTGCTTGCGCGGGATCGCCACCGTCGCCAGGTGGACGACCCGTTCGGCGACGGCCTCGGGGTCGTCGAGCTCCTCGAACCAGAAGCCGCCGCCGCCCGGGATCGCGGGCAGCCGCCCGGCCTTGATGCGGTGGGCGTTCTGGATGATGCCGCTGCCGTCGGCCTGGCGGAAGACGTGGGTGAGCCGTACGCGCGGGATCTCCTCGACGCGCAGCAGGTCGGCCAGCACGCTGCCGGGGCCGATGCTCGGCAGCTGGTCGCTGTCGCCGACGAGCAGCAGGTGGCTGCCCGACGGGATGGCCGAGGTGAGCCGGGTGGCCAGGTGCAGGTCCAGCATGGACGCCTCGTCGACCACGATCAGGTCGGCCTGCGCGGGCGTCTGGTCGAACAGCTTGTCGGGGTCGGGCTGCTGGGCCAGCATCCGGTGGATGGTCATGGCGGGCAGGCCGGTGAGCTCCGACAGGCGCTTGGCCGCCTTCCCGGTGGGCGCGGCGAGCGTCACCTGGCCGCCCATCGCCCGCGCGGTGGCCGCGATCACCCGCACCGTGTGGCTCTTGCCGCAGCCAGGACCGCCGGTGAGGACCGATACGGTGCTGGTCAGCGCCATGGTCACGGCCGCTTTCTGGTCGTCGTGCAGCGCGGGGTCCTCCTGGAAGGGCCGCAGGGGCAGCGTCGAGCGGGCCCGCCACAACCGGTCCACGTGCTCGGCCAGCTTGAGCTCGCGGCTGTGCAGCTCCTTGCCGTAGACCACGATCTGGTCGGGGGCCGCCTCGACGACCACCCGCCGCTCGGCCGTGAGGGCGTCGATCATCGGCCGCACCACGTCCTGATCCTGCTCGACGAGCTCGGCGGTCTGCGTGAGCAGCGCGGTCATCGACAGGTAGCAGTGGCCGCCCCGGGCGGCGGCGCTCTCCAGCCGGTCGAGCAGCGCCGCCTTGATCCGCTGCGGGCTGTGCTCCGGGACTCCCGACTGGAGAGCGATCTTGTCGGCCGTGCCGAACGCGATGCCCCGCACCCGGCCGATGAGCTGGTACGGGTCGGAGGCGACGAGCTCCGCCGAGTCGCGGCCGAAGACCTGGAAGATCTTGGCGGCGAGCAGCGGGCTGACCCCGAAGCCCTGGAGGACCACCATCAGCGCGGCGATCTCCTTCTGCTCCCGCCACGCCTCCAGGATCTGGCCCTGCCGCGCCGGGCCGATGTTGACGACTTCCGTGAGCCGCTGGGGCTCGGTGTCGATGACGGTCAGCGTCGCCTCGCCGAAGTGACCGACGATGGCCTGGGCGAGTCGCGGGCCGATGCCGCGGATCAGGCCGGAGCCCAGGTAGAGCTGGATGGCCCGGGTGGTGGACGGCACGACCCGCTCGCACGCCGTCACCGTGAAGCGCCTGCCGTGGCGGGGGTGCTCGCCCCACTCGCCGGTGAGCTCCAGCGTCTCTCCCGGCTGGACGCCGGCCAGCGCGCGGCCCACGGCTACGAAGGAGGGTGTGGACTCGGCGCTCATCCGAGCAACCGTGTATTCGTCCTCACGGACGTACACGAGCTGCTCGACAGAGGCCTCCACGGCACTGATCCAATCATTCGCGCTTGCTGGCCGTGTAGGCACACTAAGGAGGGGGACCGACAGATTACCCGTCGGTCCCGCCGCGACTGATCAGCCTCCGGTCTTCCACGTGGCGATGAGCTTGTCGTAGTCCAGCGTCGCCGGCTTGCCGCGCTCGTCGGCCAGCTTCGGCACCGGGGCGCCGGGCTGGTCCAGCCAGTACTGGGCGGGCTGCTCAGGGTTCAGCTTGGGCGCGCAGTTGCCGCCGCGGCGCTCCAGCCGGGACAGGATGTCGTCCTGCTGCTTGGCCAGGTTGTCCATCGACTGCTGGGCGGTGGTCTCACCGGTGACGGCGGTGGCGACGTTCTGCCACCAGAGCTGGGCCAGCTTCGGGTAGTCGGGCACGTTGGTGCCGGTCGGCGTCCACTGCTTGCGGGCGGGCGAGTTGTAGAACTCGATCAGGCCGCCGTACTTGGCCGCGTTCTTGGCGAAGTAGTCGCTCTTGATGTCGGAGTCGCGGATGAAGGTCAGACCGGTGATCGACTTCTTCAGCGAGACCGTCTTGGAGGTGACGAACTGGGCGTACAGCCAGGCCGCCGCCCTGCGCTCCTTGGGGGTGTTCTTCAGCAGGGTCCAGGAGCCGGCGTCCTGGTAGCCCAGCTTGTTGCCTTCCTTCCAGTAGATGCCGTGCGGGCTGGGCGCGATGCGCCACTTCGGCGTCCCGTCGGCGTTGACGACCGGGAGTCCCGGCTTGGTCATGTCGGCGGTGAACGTGGTGTACCAGAAGACCTGCTGGGCGATGTTGCCCTGCGCCGGCACCGGTCCCGCCTCGCTGAAGTTCATGCCGGCCGCTTCCTTCGGCGCGTACTTCTTCAACCAGTCGACGTACTTGGTCAGCGCGTACACCGAGGCGGGCCCGTTGGTGTCGCCGCCGCGGGTCATCGAGGAGCCGACCGGGCGGCAGTTCTCCACCCTGATGCCCCACTCGTCCACCGGCAGGCCGTTGGGGATGCCCGGGTCGCCGTTGCCGGCCATGGACAGCCACGCGTCGGTGAAGCGCCAGCCGAGCGAGGGGTCCTTGCGGCCGTAGTCCATGTGGCCGTAGACCTTCTTGCCGTCGACGGTCCCGTTGCCGTTCACCTTGTTGGTGAAGAAGTCGGCGATGTCCTCATATGCCGCCCAGTTGACCGGCACACCCAGGTCGTAGCCGTAGGCGTCCTTGAACTGCTTCTTGATCGCCGGGTTGGTGAACCAGTCGTAGCGGAACCAGTAGAGGTTGGCGAACTGCTGGTCGGGCAGCTGGTACAGCTTCTTGTCCGGCCCGGTGGTGAAGCTGGTGCCGATGAAGTCGTTCAGGTCGAGGGTGGGCGAGGTGATCGCCTTGCCCTCGCCCGCCATGTAGTCGGACAACGGGAAGACATAGTTGCCGCGGGAGTGGGTGCCGATGAGGTCGGAGTCGTTGACGTAGGCGTCGTAGATGTTCTGGTTGCCCTGGATCTGGGTCTGCAGCTTCTCGATCACGTCACCTTCCTGGATCAGGTCGTGCTTGACCTTGATCCCGGTGATGTCGGTGAACGCCTTGGCGAGTTTCTGCGACTCGTACTCGTGGGTGGTGATCGTCTCGGAGACGACGTTGATCTCCATGCCGCGGTATGGAGCGGCGGCCTTGGTGAACCAGTCCATCTCCGCGAGCTGCTGGTCCTTGGACAGGGTGCTCGGCGTGAACTCGCTGGACACCCACTTCTGCGCCGCCGCCTTCCCCTCGGCCTCGGTGAAGTTGCTCTGGGGTTTCTTCTCACCGCCCGAGCAGCCGTTCGCCAGCAGGACGAGCACGGCCAGGCCAGCCGCCGTGGTTCTGCCCCTTAGACGTCTCATCGCCTGAATGCCTCCTTCGGTCAGCCCCAAATCCCGATCACGATCGTCACCAGGAGCGCGCACGCCAGCGCCAGCCACATGGACAGGTCGGTGACGGCGATCCAGCCGGCGAGTACGACGGCCGCGCTGATCAGGCCGATGTACAAGCGGTCACCACGGTCGGTCTCGATGCGCAGGAAGCCGCGCCGGGCGACCGGTGGCGAGAAGTGGCCCCAGATCGCCATGCCGCACAGCAGCAGCGCCAGGCCGATGAAGACCAGGGCCGTGGGGAGGGTCCACACCATCCACTGCATCGTCAGACCCTTCCGAGGGCGAAGCCCTTAGCCACGTAGTTGCGCACGAACCAGATGACGATGGCGCCGGGAATGATGGTCAGCACGCCCGCCGTGGCCAGGAGCCCCCAGTCCACTCCGGCCGCGCTCACCGTCCGGGTCATCGTGGCGGCGATGGGCTTGGCGTCGACCGAGGTGATGGTCCTGGCGATGAGCAGCTCGACCCAGCTGAACATGAAGCAGAAGAAGAGGGTCACGCCCACGGCGGAGCGGATCATCGGCAGGAAGATGCGCAGGAAGAATCGCGGCAGGGAATAGCCGTCGATCGCCGCCGTCTCATCTATCTCGCGCGGTATTCCGGACATGAACCCTTCGAGGATCCAGACGGCGAGCGGGACGTTGAACAGCATGTGCGCGATGGCCACGCCGAGATGGGTATCGAACAACCCCACGCTCTGATAAATCTGGAAAAAGGGCAGCAGGAAGACGGCCGGCGGCGCCATGCGATTCGTCAGCAGCCAGAAGAACAGGTGCTTGTCCCCGGCGAACCGGAACCGGGAGAAGGCATAGGCGGCCGGCAGCGCCACGATGAGCGACATCACCGCGTTCATGGACGTGTAGATGATGGAGTTCAGGTAGCTCGAATACCAGACCGGGTCCGTGAAGAACGTCCGGTAGTTGTCGAGCGTGGTCCGCTGCGGAATGAGCGAGAAACTGCCGAGGATGTCCTCGTTCGGGCGGATGGACATGCCGAACATCCACAGCAGCGGCAGCATCAGGGTGGCGGCGTACAGCCAGAACACCGCCCGCGCCCACGGCAACTGCCGCCTAACCCGCCGTGCCACGGCGACCTGCCCCTCGGCCATCGCGGTCACCTCCCTGCCCTGGTCAGTACGGTGAAGAAGACGTACGAGACGATCTGTACGACGAGGAAGTACAGCAGCGAGAAGGCGCCGGCCGGCCCCAGGTCGAACTGGCCGACGGCGATCTTCGACAGCAGGATGCTCAGGAACGAGGTGGCGTTGCCCGGCCCGCCCCCGGTCACCACGAACGGCTCGGTGTAGATCATGAAGCTGTCCATGAACCGGAGCAGGATCGCGATCGTCAGCACCCCGCGCAGCCGGGGCAGCTGGATGTGGCGGAAGGTCGCCCAGGCGGAGGCGCCGTCGATCTGCGCGGCCTGGAAGTAGGGGTCGGGGATCGACCGCAGCCCCGCGTAGGCCAGCAGCGCCACCAGCGGGGTCCAGTGCCACACGTCCATGATCAGGACCGTGATCCAGGCGTCGGTGGAGTCCAGGGTGTAGTTGAAGTCGACGCCCAGGACGTTGTTGATCGTCCAGCCACCCAGCCCGATGTCGGCGCGGGCGAAGATCTGCCAGATGGTGCCCACTACGTTCCACGGGATGAGCAGCGGCAGCGCGACGATGACCAGGGCCGCCGACACCCAGATCCCGCGCCGCGGCATCGCCACCGCGAGCGCCACCCCGAGCGGGATCTCCAGCAGCAGCACCTGGGCCGAGAAGAGCAGGGTCCGTACGAACGCGGCGCGGATCTCGGGGTCGCGGGCGACGGATCTGAACCACTCCAGCCCCACGAAGATCCGGTCGTCGGGACTGAAGATGTCCTGGACGGAGAAGTTGACGACGGTCATCAGCGGGATCACCGCGGTGAACGCCACCGACACGACGACCGGCAGCACGAGGAACCAGGCGCGGTTGTTCTTCGGCTTGACGCTCACCCGCGTGTCGGGCGTGCCGTCCTGCGGGGCGGCGGCGGTGACGATCTCGCCGCCCACCGGGCTGCCCGCGACTGTGACGCTCTGCTCGGTCACGGTGCGCCCTCTCCGTCCAGCGGTGCGATGGACCCGCACCGGACCGCGTCCCTGAACAGGAACGCCCGGTCGGGTGCGAAGTGCAGGAACTCCACGGCGTCCGGTGCGAACCGGGCATCCGCCTCCGTCTTGGCGATCATCGGGTGGTCACCGGCCTGGACGTGCACCAGGTTGTAGGCGCCCATCCGGTCGACCGCCGTCACGCGTACGGGCAGTCCGGGCGAGGTCTCCCCGGCGCCGAGCCGGGCGAACTCCGGCCGCACCCCGATGTGCACGGGCCCCGGCTCCAGCTCGCCGACAGCTCGCCCGACGTCCGTCTCCGCCACTCTGACCACCCCGTCGGCGATCTCGGCGGGCACGACGTTCATGCCGGGCGAGCCGATGAAGTGGCCGACGAACTCGTGCGCGGGCGACAGGAACAGCTCGGCCGGCTCGCCCGCCTGCACGATCGCCCCCTCGTTGAGCACCACCACCTCGTCGGCGAAGGTCAGCGCCTCGGTCTGGTCGTGGGTGACGTAGATGAGCGTGTGCCCGGTGTCGCGGTGGATCTCCTTGAGCTTGCTGCGCAGCGTCCACTTCAGCGCCGGGTCCACGACGGTGAGCGGCTCGTCGAGCAGCACGGCGGCCACCTCGGAGCGGACCAGCCCGCGGCCCAGGCTGACGATCTGCTGCCGGCCCGGGTCCAGCCGCCGTGACCGGCGCCGGAGGTGGTCGTCCAGCCCGAGGAGCTGCGAGACCCGGCGTACCCGCTGGTCGATCTCCGCCTTGGGATATTTTCGGTTGCGCAGGGGGAAGGCCAGGTTGTCGTAGACCGACATCTCCTCGTACAGCACCGGGAACTGGAAGACCTGCGCGATGTTGCGGCCCGCCGTCGGCACGGCGGTCACCTCGCGGTCGTCGAACCAGATGCGCCCCACGGTCGGTGAGAGCAGCCCCGAGATGATGTTCAGCAGCGTCGTCTTGCCGCATCCGCTCGGGCCGAGCAGCGCGTACGCCCTGGAGCTCCGCCACGTCCACGTCATCGGCTTCAGCGCCCAGGTCCGGCCGCCGTCGTAGCTGTGCCCCACGCCTTCGAGCCGGATGTCAGCCATGCAGGTCGACCTCCGCGGCCGAGGTGGCGAGCAGGCGCCCGCCGGCGTCGTCGAAGACGAAGATGTGCGCCGGGTCCACGTAGGCCACGGTCCGCTCGCCGGGGGTGAAGAGCTGGGTGCCCGCGAGCTGGGCGACGAGGTGCCGCCCGTCGGCCAGCAGCAGGTGCAGGAAGGTCTCGCTGCCCGTCACCTCCGCGAGCCTGATCTCCGCCGGGAACTCCAGCACGTCGGATCCGCTCCGTTCGATGGTCACCTGGTGGGGGCGGACCGCGAGGACGACGTTCCGTCCCGAGGCGTGCGCGCCGGGGGAGGGGAACGAGCTGCCCAGGCACTCGATCCGGCCCTCGCGCACGACGCCGGGCAGCAGGTTCAGGGGCGGATCGCTGAGCGTCGCGGCGACGGCCAGCGTCGGCGGCTGGGCGTACATGTCCGCCACGTCGCCCACGTCCAGCACCCGGCCCTCGCCCAGGACCACCGTCGGCGAGGCGAAGGTCAGGGCCTCGGCCGGGTCGGCCGTCGAATAGAGGACCACGCTCGGCGAGTCGCGGAACATGTCCTTCAGATCGCCGCGCAACTGCTCGCGGAGCTTGAAGTCGAGGTTGGCGAGCGGCTCGTCGAGCAGCAGCACGTCGACCGGCCGGGCCAGCGCGCGGGCGATCGCGGTGCGTTGCTGCTGGCCGCCCGACAGCTCGGCGGGCCGGCGGTCGAGCAGGTCGCCGATGCCCATGATTTCGGCGACCTCGCGCACCCGGCGATCCATATCTTTCTTGGGAAAGGAGCGTGCCAGGCGCAGCGGTGAGGCGATGTTCTCGTAGACCGAGAGCGAGGGATAATTGATGAATTGCTGATAGACGAAGGCGACCGAGCGTTTGCGCACGGAAATAGCCGTTACGTCTTTTCCGTTCACCACGACCCGCCCCGAGTCGGGCGGAAGTAGCCCCCCGACGACACGCATCAGCGTCGTCTTCCCCGCCGCCATCGGGCCGACGAGGGTGGTCATTCCGCTGGATAATTCGAGGTGGATGTCGTGCAGCCAGGTTTCCCCGCGCTGCCGTACGCGGACGCCGTCGAGAACCAGCGCCATGTGCACGAGCCTCCTTGCCGGAGTCTGGATCAACTACCGCGCCGCCCTCCATCTAACATGCTTTGGTTGAGCGTGCAAAGAGGGAAGTTTCCATCCGGCTGCTTATTAGCGAATACGCATATATTTATCGACGTTTATTTGGGCGCGACGAACAAGTACGGCCCGTACGACCGGGCACGGGCCGTACCAGATGGATCTCAGACCTTGCTGATGCGGACGGCGTCCGCGATGACGTAGCCGGTGCCGGAGGTCCACCGGCTGACTCCCACGACGTTGGCGGTGCCCGCGTTGAGGGAGAAGGTGCCCAGGCTGTGCCAGCTGCCGCCGCCGGAGCGTTGGTCCACGTACACCGTCTGGTTGCCGCCGGAGGCGGCGACGATGTACGGCGCGGAGCTGTTGTAGCCGGCGTCGTCCGGATACCAGACCTCCACGCGGTAGGTGCCCGCGCTGGGGATGGTCGCCTGGTACCAGGCCGGGTCACTGGCGGCCACGGGGTTGGCGAACCGGTAGTCCGCGCCGTAACGCTGGGTGGAGTAGGTGGAGGTGCCCCAGTTGGCGCTGGCGGTGAACTGGCCGGAGGTGGTGTTGTCGACCGTGGTGGTCCACGACGGGGTGCCGCCGCCACCGGTCACGTAGCTCATGTACGTGGTCCAGTTCCAGTACTGCCCCGGGTCGGTGTGGTCGGCGCCGGGCACCTCGGAGTGGCCGATGATGTGGCTGCGGTCCTTCGGGATGCCGTACTTGTCGCAGATGTAGCTGGTCAGCGCGGCCGAGGAGCGGTACATCGCGTCGGTGAACCAGGAGGCCTCACTGACGTAGCCCTCGTGCTCGATGCCGATGGACCTGGTGTTGTACGACCAGTTGCCGGCGTGCCAGGCGATGTCCTTGTCGCGGACCATCTGGGTGATGGCGCCGTTCGACGACTTGACCACGTAGTGGGCCGAGACCTGGGCGGCCGAGTTCTGGAACCAGGAGATGGTCCCGGCGTAGGAGCCCTGGGTCACGTGGATGACGACGCGGTCGATGGCGTAGGCCGACGGGCGGCTGGAGGCGGTGTAGTTGCTGGAGCTGGCGGCCGTCCAGGTGGCGTCCGGATAGTCGGGGCTGGCCGCCTCGGCGCTGAGCGAGCGCGTGCCGGCGTACTGGCCTCGGTCGGCGGTCACCTCTTGCGGCGCCACGCGGACGTCCTTGGTCTGGATGCCGAGACCGAGCAGTTCGTAGACCGCGTCGGCGTAGAGGCGGGCGAGCTGGGGTGAGGCGGTGTTGCCGTACTTGGCCACGGCCTCGTACCAGCGGCCGGGGTCCTTCCTGGCGGCCTGGTCGAGGCCGAGCTCGTCGGCGTCGGCGCGCAGCAGCGCGGCGCCGCCGAGGATGTTGGCCTCAGTGTCGGCGCGCAGCTTCTTGACCGAGAGCCCGGTGAGCCCGGCCGCCTTCTCCAGCGCCTTCGTGGTGGGGTTGCTGACCAGGTGCATCACGCCGTATCCGCCGCTGGCGCTGGGCTCGCCGTTGTGGCCGTCGAGGTGGGTCTCGGCGTAGGCGAGGGCGACGAGCAGGTCACGGGGAACATCCTGGGCCGCGGCGGCGCGGGCGAAGGCATCGGAGAGCGGTGTGTCCTTGGCCGCGATGGCGGGCTGGCCGGCGAAGACCAGGAGAGCGGCGAGGACCGAGGAGACGAGAGCGGTTAATCGCTTGGGGGAGAGTGACATGGGAGCTCCCTCGATTCGAGTCGACGGCTGCACAGTAAGCGCGTTCCTGACAGATGTCGATAATTGACATTACTGATGAGTTAGAAGAAACTTTCCGCCCGCACAAGTGGGCCGTGAAAGTTGGGCCCCCCGATCGGCTGAAGACTATTGCGCTCTGATCGATAGAAGCTGAAACTTCTTTTCGTGACCATGCACCCCCTGCGCACCATCCTGGCCACGCTCACCCTTGTGCTCACCGCTCTCGTAGTGCCCACCACGACACCCGCGGTTTCGGCCGCGGCGTGCACGACGGATCCCGCGACGCCCAAGCGGCAGTTACGGGGGATGTGGGTCTCGTCGGTCGCCAACATCGACTGGCCGAGCAGCGCGGGGCTGAGCGTGGCGACCCAGCAGGCGGAGTTCCGCGCGTGGCTGGACCTGGCTGTGTCCAAGCGGATGAACGCGGTGTTCGTGCAGGTCAGGCCGACGGCGGACGCGTTCTGGCCCTCTTCGTACGAGCCGTGGTCGCAGTGGCTGACCGGCACCCAGGGCAAGGACCCGGGCTACGACCCGATGGCCTTCATGGTCGCCGAGGCCCACGCCCGCAACCTGGAGTTCCACGCCTGGTTCAACCCATACCGGATCGCCAACGACGACGACCCGAGCAAGCTGGTCGCGACCCATCCGGCCCGCCAGCATCCGAGCTGGCGGTTCGCCTACGGCGGCAAGCTCGTCTACAACCCCGGCATCCCGGAGGTCCGCGACTTCATCGAGGACGCCATCATGGACGCCGTCACCCGCTACGACCTCGACGGCGTGCACCTCGACGACTACTTCTACCCCTATCCGGTCAGCGGCCAGACCATCCCGGACGCCGCGACCTTCGCCCAGTACGGCAGCGGGTTCAGCAGCATCGCCGACTGGCGGCGCGAGAACGTCAACCTGCTGGTGCGCGAGTTGGACCAGCGCATCCACACCACCAAGTCCTGGGTGGCCTTCGGCATCAGCCCGTTCGGCATCTGGCGCAACGCGAGCACCGACCCGCTCGGATCGAGCACGTCGGGCCTGCAGTCCTACGACGCGATCTACGCCGACAGCAGGCTCTGGGTCAAGCAGGGCTGGGTCGACTACCTCGCGCCGCAGATCTACTGGAACATCGGCTACAGCGCGGCGGACTACGCGGTGCTGACCACCTGGTGGTCGGGCGTGGTGCGGGGCACCGGCGTCCAACTGGTCGTCGGCCAGGCCGCCTACCGGGCGGGTGCCAGCGGCCAGGACGCGGCCTGGCAGGATGCCGCCGAGCTCAGCGACCACCTGACCGACAACAGGAAACACCCGGAGGTGGTCGGAGACGTCTACTTCAGCGCCAAGGACGTCAAGGCCAACCGGATCGGCGCCATCGCCACGCTGGTCGCCGCTCACTACGCCAAGCCCGCCCTGCTGCCCGCCCGCGGCACCGCCGCCGCACCGGCGGCTCCCACGATCACGGCGGCGACCAGGGGCTCAGGCGGCGTCGCGCTCTCGTGGCAGGCGAGCGGGTCCACGGCCTACGCGATCTACCGGGTCAGCGGCTCCCAACCGGCCGCCGATCCGTGCTCGTACGCCGATGCCCGCAACCTGCTCGGCACGACCAGGCAGACCGCCTTCACCGACGCCACGGCGACGGCCACCGGCACGTACACCTACTACGTGACCGCGCTGAACCGGACCCACCAGGAGAGCGCGCCGAGCGCGGGCTCGGTGGTGACGGGCTCGGGTGCGTTCAGCGTGGTAATCGACAATTCCGACGCCGGATTCGCCGCGAGCTCCTCCTGGGGCACCTCGTCGTTCTCCGCGCAACTCTACGGCGCCGACTACCGCTTCGCCGACCCCGTCGCGGCCAGCGACCCGGCCTGGTACAAGGCGGCCATCCCCAGCGCCGGGAGCTACCGGGTGGAGGTCTGGTACGCCGCCAACGCCGGCTACAACAGCGCCACGCCGTACATCGTGGCGGCCTCGGGCGGGAACCAGAGCGTGGCCGTGGACCAGCGCACGGGCGGCGGCCAGTGGCGGACCCTCGGCACGTACACCCTCAACGCGGGCACCTACAACGTGGTCGGGGTGAGCCGCTGGACCACCACGACGGGCTACGTCATCGCTGACGCCGTACGCATCACCAAGGTCACTTCTTGAGTGCGTGGCCCTCCTCGTCGAGGTAGTCGCGCCACGAGCGCTTGGGCGTCCAGCCGAGCATGCGCACCGCCTTGGCGCAGGAGATGCCGGAGGCGTCGGGACGGGCGAGCGGCCGCAGCGGGATCGCGTCGCCGAAGTGCTCCCGCAGGAGCGCCGCGAAGTCGTGGCCACCCACGTTGTCGGGCGAGGCGATGTAGAACACCTCGTGTCCCGGCAGGTCGGACTCGGTGGCCAGCACGATGGCGTCGGCCAGGTCGTAGGCGTCGATGTAGCTCCACAGCCCGGCACCCGGCTGCCCGTCGCGGATCTGCGGGCCGAGATTGCGCTCGTAATTGCCCTCGTGCTGCACCCAGCTCGGGCGCAGGGAGATGCATCGGATGTCCGACCGGCGCACGGCGGCGTCCATGAGCTGCTCGCCGAAGTGCTTGGCGGTGGCGTACGGGTCCTGCGGCCGGATCGGGTGCTCCTCGTCCACGGGCGCGTAGTCGGGCAGGAACGGGCGCTCGGGGAAGAAGAAGCCGGGCACGGTCTCGCTGGAGATGTTCACGAACCGGGTCGCGCCGAACCTGATCGCCGCCTCCAGCATGTTGAAGGTGGCCATCAGGTTGTTCTGGAAGACCACGTGCGGGGGGTTGGTGGTGGGCACGGGGATGGCGGCGGTGTGGACGATCGCGTCGGCGCCGCGGGCCACCGCGTACGCCGCCCCGGCGTCGGTCAGGTCGGCCTGCTGGTAGTGGGGGGCGCCGGGCTCCGGGCGCTCCCAGATCGGGCGGGTGAGGTCGACGGCGGTCACCTCGTGACCGGCTTCGAGCAGGGCCCGGGTGGCCGCACGTCCGACCTTTCCATGGGCACCTGTGACGACGACGTGCATGGAGGGCTCCTTAGGCACCGAGGGGTCGGATGTCCAGGATAGGGGCCGGATCATCGGCACTGAAGGCTTTGAATCGTTTCGCTTCAGGTCGGTAGTTCGGGGGCGCCGAGGGGCGGACACGCGGCAGGTCTACTGATACGTTTCCGTTTCGTTACCGCAGGAAAGGCTTGACGCCCCCGGAATGTAAAGCCTATGTTAACGCCCTAACGAGGCCATTGAAACGATTTAAGCTTCGAGCCCCAAGGGGTGTTATGAAGACCACGCGTCACAGGCTCGGGGTGGCCTTCTTCGCCGCCCTCCCTCTCCTCTCATTGGCGGCATGCGGCTCGTCCGGCGGGACGACCGCCTCCGACGGCAGCGTCACGATCTCCTTCCTCTACGACAACAACGAGTCGACGGTCAACGCGGCCAAAGCCGTCGTCCAGGCCTTCGAGGCGGCCAATCCGAAGATCAAGATAGAGACGGAGTCCCGCCCGGCGGGCACCGAAGGCGACAACATCATCAAGACCAAGCTGTCGACTGGCGAGATGAGCGACGTCTTCTGGTACAACTCCGGCTCCCTCCTCCAGGCGCTGAATCCCGGTCAGACCCTCGTCGACCTCACGGGCGACCCGGTCATCAAGGACGTCGAGGAGACGTACCTGCCCGTGGTCACCCAGGCCGGAAAGGTGTACGGCGTGCCCGCGGGCACCGCCACCGGAGGCGGCATCCTCTACAACAGGAAGGTCTACGAGAAGCTCGGGCTCCAGGTCCCGAAGAGCTGGGCCGAGTTCACGGCCAACAACGACAAGATCAAGGCCGCCGGGCTGACACCGGTGATCTCCACGTTCAAGGACTCGTGGACCTCACAGCTGTTCGTGCTGGCCGACTTCTTCAACGTCCAGGCCGCCTCGCCGACCTTCGCGCAGGACTACACGGCCAACAAGGCGAAGTACGCCACCACCCCGGCCGCGCTCACCGGCTTCAAGCGTCTGGAAGAGGTGCACGCCAAGGGGTACCTCAACAAGGGCTTCGGCTCGGCCAACCTGGACGCGGGGATCAAGCTGCTGGCCGAAGGCCAGGGCGCGCACTTCCCGCTGCTCACGGGGGTGGTGCCCGGTTTCATCGGGAAGTTCCCGCAGGTGGCCACCGACATCGGCTACTTCGCCCTCCCGGGTGACGACGCCGCGAAGAACGGTGCCACCGTCTGGGAGCCCTCGGCCGCCTACATCCCCAAGACGACCAAGAAGCTCGACGCCGCCAAGAAGTTCCTGGCCTTCATCGCCTCCCCGGCGGGTACGGCGGCCCTCGGCAAGGGGACGCCGCCGTCCGGTCCGTACCGGATCAAGGGGGCCACGCTCCCGGCCGACGCGGTCCAGGTGGCCAAGGACCTGCAGGGCTACCTCGACAAGAAGGAAGCGGCGCCCGCGCTGGAGTTCGTCTCCCCGGTCAAGGGCCCGTCCCTGGAGAACATCACGGTCGCGGTCGGCTCCGGCCTGACCACCGCGGCGGAGGGGGCGGCCCAGTACGACAAGGACGTGGAGAAGCAGGCCAAGCAACTGGGGCTCGCAGGGTGGTGACCTCCTCGAGGCCCGACACGGTCACGTCGTCCGAGCCGCCCACAGCGGCGGCCGGGCGGCGTGCCCCCGCGCGGAAGGGCAAGGACGGGCGTGGCAACCCGTACCCCTACCTGTTCTACGTGCCCGCGGGGATCGTCTACACGGTCGTCTTCCTGGTCCCGACGATCATGGCCTTCTACTTCTCGATGACCAGGTGGACACTGTTCGACAGCACCTTCGTGGGGCTGGAGAACTTCACCGACTTCTTCGCCGAGCAGAACCTGCGGATCGGCTTCCAGAACACGCTGATCTACGCGGTGACCACCAGCGGGCTGAAGGTCGTCCTGGGGATGGCGCTCGGCGTGGTGCTCACCTCGCGGCTGAAGATGCGCGGCTTCCTGCGTTCCGTGGTGTTCTTCCCGGTGCTGGTGAGCACGGTCGCGGTCGGCATCACGTTCAGTGTGCTGCTCAAGCCCGACACCGGGCTGGTGAACAAGGCGCTGGCCCTGGTGGGCATCTCGGGCCCGGACTGGCTCGGCGACGCGAACACCGCGCTGCTGTCGGTGGCGCTCGTGGACGTCTGGAAGGGCGTCGGCCTGGCCACCGTCATCTACATCGCGGGCATGATGTCGATCCCGCGCGACTACTACCAGGCGGTCGCGGTCGACGGCGGCAGCGCCTGGCACCGGTTCAGGTATGTGACGTTGCCGCTGAGCTGGCCCGCCACCAACTCGGTGATCATCCTGTCGTTCATCGGCGGGCTGCGCTCCTTCGACCTCATCTGGACGATGACCCGCGGCGGGCCCGGCTTCACCAGCGACGTCATCGCCTCGATCATCTACAAGCAGTATCAGGCGGGGTTCTTCGGCCTCTCGACCGCCGGGAACGTGATCCTGTTCGTCGTGGTCACCGCGCTGGTCGTGCCGCTCACCCGCTTCTTGAGCGCCAGGGAGGTCGCCGCATGAGGGCACTGCGGAGGTCCGGACTCGAACTCGTCGCGGTCGTCCTGGCCGTCGTCATCTTCGTCGTGCCGTTCTCGTTCATGGTGCTCACGGCGGTCAAGGACGAGGTCCAGTCGGGAGAGCTGGACTTCGGCTGGCCGACGAGCTGGCCCGTGGTCCAGAACTTCGTCGAGGTGATCGAGGCCCGCGACTACGTCCTGCTGAGGGCCTTCGTCAACAGCACCGTGCTCACGGTCGCCGCCGTGACGCTGCTCGTGGTCTTCTGCTCGATGGCCGGGTTCGTGCTCCAGCGAAGGGCCGGCCGGATGCGGTCGGTGGTCAACTTCCTGGTGCTGTCCGGGCTGATCATCCCGCCCGCGATCGTCCCGACCATCTGGGTGCTCCAGACTCTCGGCCTGTTCAAGACGTTGCCGGGGCTCATCCTGGTCGAGGTCGCCTTCCACATGTCCTACTCAGTGCTGCTTTATCGTGCTTTTGTGTCGGCGGTGCCGCGCGAGCTGGACGAGGCGGCGATGATCGACGGCTGCACCGGGTTCAAGCTGTTCTTCAAGGTGATCTTCCCGCTGCTCCGGCCGGTGACGATCACGGTCATCCTGACGACGTCGGTCGCCGTCTTCAACGACTTCGTCAACCCGCTCTACTTCCTGCCCGGTGACGAGAACGCCACCGTCCAGCTCACCCTGTACAACTTCCAGAGCCAGTACAGCACGCAGTGGAACCTGCTGTTCATGGACATCGTGCTCATCACGATCCCGCCGCTGCTCGCCTTCATCTTCTTCAACCGCAAGATCGTCGCCGGGATGACCGCCGGCGCTGTCAAGGGCTGACCGCTCAGAGGAGCCGCATGACCATCGACCTGCGTTTCGAGCACCACCGAGAGCCGATCGGCATCGGAGAACCCAGGCCACGGCTGTCCTGGACGGTCCGCAACGACCGTCCGGGCTGGCTGCAGCACGGCTATGAGGTCGAGATCCGCGATGCGGAGGGCAAGGTCGTCTCGGCGACCGGGCGCTCGGAATCCGTGCTGGTCCCGTGGCCCGGTGACGATCTGAGCTCGCGCGAGCGCCGGGACGTACGTGTGCGGGTCCGCGGTCAGGACGGCAAGACGAGCGAGTGGAGCGAGTGGAACTCGGTCGAGGCTGGGCTGCTGGACGCGGAGCAGTGGCAGGCGGGCGCGGCGGCGCCGCCCGCCGAGCTGCTCGACGCGCCAGACGGGCCCGCGACCATGCTCAGGCGCGACTTCGCCCTCCGCGGGCCGGTCGAGCGGGCGCGCCTGTACGTGACCGGCCACGGCCTGTACGAGGTGGAGATCAACGGGCGCGTCGTAGGCGACGACGTGCTCGCGCCGGGCTGGTCGAGCTACGACCACCGGCTGCGTTACCGTACGCACGACGTCACCGCGCTGCTGTCGGAGGGCGACAACGCCATCGGCGCGATGCTCGCCGACGGGTGGTACCGCGGCCGCCTCGGCTTCAGGGACGGCCGGGTCGAGACGTACGGTACGCGTACCGCGCTCATCGCCCAGCTCGAAGTGGTCTACGCCGACGGCTCGACCGACGTGGTGACCACCGACGGCTCCTGGCGCTGCGCCCGCGGCCCGATCCTCGCGGCGAGCCTGTACGACGGCGAGAAGTACGACGCCCGCCTGATGCCCGCCGGCTGGTCCTCGGCCGGCTTCGACGACAGCGCCTGGCTGCCCGCCGACCTCGTGGACCATGACCCCGGCCTGCTCGTCGCCCCCACCGGGCCGCCGGTCCGCCGGGTGGAGACGCTGCGTCCCGTCGAGGTCATCCAGGGCCCCGGCGGCGAGACGATCCTCGACTTCGGCCAGAACATCTCCGGCCGCCTGCGCATCCGCGTCGAGGGCCCCGCCGGCCACACCATCACACTGCGCCACGCCGAGGTCCTGGAGAACGGCGTCCTGTCGCGGCGCCCGCTGCGCAACGCGGCCGCCCAGGACGAGTACACCCTCGCGGGCGGCGCGGCGGAGGAGTGGGAGCCGCGCTTCACCATGCACGGCTTCCGCTACGCCGAGCTGATCGACTGGCCGGGCGAGCTCGCCCCCGACAGCGTCCAGGCCGTCGTCTGCCACACCGACATGCGCCGCACCGGCTGGTTCACCTGCTCGGACCCCCAGCTCCAGCGCCTGCACGACAACGTCGTGTGGAGCATGCGCGGCAACTTCGTCGACCTGCCGACCGACTGCCCCCAGCGCGACGAGCGTCTCGGCTGGACCGGCGACATCCAGGTCTTCGCCCCCACCGCGAGCTTCCTGTACGACTGCGCGGGCACCCTCGGCTCCTGGCTGGCCGACCTGGCCGCGGACCAGGACGAGTCGGGCATGGTGCCCTACTACATTCCGTGGGTCGGCCTCGCCATACCCCCCAAGCCGGCGGCGGCGTGGGGAGACGCGGCGGTGATCGTGCCCTGGGTGCTCTACGAGCGTTTCGGGGACCTCGGGGTGCTGGAGGCGCAGTACGACAGCATGAAGGGGTGGGTCGACCACATCGCGGGCATCGCCGGCGACGACCACCTGTGGGACGAGGGCTTCCAGTTCGGCGACTGGCTCGACCCCGCCGCGCCGCCGGACCAGCCCGGCAAGGCCAGGACCGACGCGTACCTCATCGCCACCGCCTACCACGCGTGGACCGCGCAGCTCCTGGCCGACACCGCGGAGCTGCTGGGCCGGAGCGGCGACGCGGAGAAGTACGGTGCGCTGGCGGCCGAGGTGCGGGCGGCCTTCCGCCGCGAGTACGTCTCGCCGTCGGGCCGCCTGGTCAGCGACACCCAGACCGCCTACGCGCTGGCCCTGCACCTCGGCCTGGCGGAGACGCCGGAGCAGCGGGCCCGGCAGGGCAAGCGGCTGGCGGAGCTGGTCGACCAGGACGACTACCGCATCGGCACCGGTTTCGTCGGCACGCCACTGGTCTGCGCCGCCCTGGCGTCGGTCGGGGAGCACGACACGGCCTACCGGCTGCTGACGCAGCGCGAATGCCCCTCGTGGCTGTACCCGGTGACCATGGGCGCCACCACGATCTGGGAACGCTGGGACAGCCTCCTGCCCGACGGCTCGGTCAACCCCGGCGAGATGACCTCGTTCAACCACTACGCGCTGGGCGCGGTCGCCGACTTCCTGCACGGCACGCTGGCCGGCCTCGCCCCCGCCGCGCCCGGCTACCGCCGCATCCGCGTCGCACCGCGGCCCGGCGCCGGCCTCACCCACGCCTCCGCCGAGCACGAGACGCCGTACGGTCCGGCGGCGGTGGCCTGGTCCCGGTCGGGCGGCAAGCTCACGGTCACCGTCTCCGTACCGCCGGGGACGACGGCCGAGGTCTCGCTGCCAGCCGGGGAGCCGGTTGAGGTGGGGGCGGGGATGCACACGTTCACCGCTCCGTACCGGGATCCGGCTGACGATCCGGTGGCCTGAGCGTGGCACCTGGGACGGCGGGCTTTTGACGCCGTCCCAGGTGCGCGGTGTGCTCGGCTCGATAAGGTGCATTGAGTGATCTGACGGGTACGACCGTTCTGGCCGCGAGGGGCACTCGCGCGAGGAGGTCCTTTGGTATCCGGGTGGATCCTGCGCTTGGTCGCGGCCGTGGCGGTGATGGCGGCCGCCGTCGTTCCCCTCGGGCGGGTCGAGGCTGTTTCCGGCGTGGCGGTCGAGGCCACTACGCCCACTACGACCCCCGATGACGCGGTGTGCCCGGCGCGGGACATGCGGGTCACCACGCCGTACGCGATCACCGGTTACTGGTTGGTGCCGCGCTCCGACCCGTGCGTCACGCGGCGGACCGTGGAGGCGATCCACGGGGTCGGGGGCGACACGCTCATCACGTTCGGCCCGCGCCTGGTGCCGAGCCGGGTCGACCGGGCGGGGCGGCTGCTCAAGGACGGGGTGCCCGACCCCGACTTCACCGGCTGCGTCGAGAACCGGAAGACGTGCTACCAGGCCGCCCGCGAGGCGGTCCCGCGCATCCGCCGGGTGTACGGCTACGCGGCGAACGAGCTGTTCGGCGCCGGCCTGCTGAGGTGCCCGGCGCTGGACCGGCGGATCGAGAGCGGCGGGCGCGTCTACTACCGGCTGCTGCTGGGCAAGTCCTGCTCCAGCGGCCCGTACGACCTCGTGCTGATCGCGACCGACGGCGACGGGCTGGGCAACCTGATGGCGGAGGCGGCCGCGTACGGGATGAAGGTGTTCCCCGGACTGCCCGCCGCGTCGCAGGACGTCAAGCGGCCGTGGCTGCCGGACCTGGCGCACCTCGGCGCCGTCACCGCGCTCACCGAGCGGGTGCTGACGGACTATCGGGGCAGGTACGGGGCGTCGGCGGCGTTCGCCGGGGTGTACCAGTCGTTCGAGCTGGCGGTGAAGTCGCGGCCCAGCGTCGATCCGACCATCGACCTGTACCAGGCCCAGCATGCTGTGGTGGCCGCCACGCTGCCGGGGAAGAAGATCCTGGTCAGCCCCTATTTCGACGCGCGCAGGGACAAGGGCTTCCCGCCGCAGCGCGTGGAGGCGGGGTTGCTCGCCATCGCGGCCACCGCGCACGGCGCGCCCATGGCCGTCGCCGTGCAGGATGGGCGCGGGACGGGCAAGACGCCCGTCTACGGCCTCGACGAAGCGGACGCCAAGGTCGATCCCCGGCTGGTGCCGGTGGTGGGCGACGTCACCAACCGGCAGGCGTACTACGGCTCGACCTACGACTACCTCCAGGCGGCGGCGCGGTCACGGCCGCCGGGGGTGGAGCTGTGGGTGAACGTGGAGGCATTCGAGCCCACCCCGGTGCCCG
This sequence comes from Nonomuraea sp. NPDC049269, assembly GCF_043197155.1. Taxonomy (NCBI): domain Bacteria; kingdom Bacillati; phylum Actinomycetota; class Actinomycetes; order Streptosporangiales; family Streptosporangiaceae; genus Nonomuraea; species Nonomuraea sp. NPDC049269. The sequence continues at coordinate 543,264 of NZ_JBICSO010000003.1, read as the reverse complement.
GCGAGTGCGGCCGGGCCGACCCGATGCCGCTGCGTGGCCGTACGACCAAGAAACGCCTCGACGCCCAGATCATGGCGGCCGGGACGGCCGTGACCAAGGTGATCTCCTATGGCTGGGACCCGTTCCTGACGTGCCAGCTCAACTGGATGACCCCATCGCTCAGCGACGACCTCCACGCCTCCTGGAACGAGCCGCTCATCCTCGGCGCGACCAGGAACGCTGCCGGGATCGCGGTCAAGGGCAGAGACCTCGCGGGCGGCACGGTCAAGGTCCAGTACGCCCGGACCGGGGCCGGGGTCAAGACGGTGACCGTGACTCAAGGACCAGACGAATCCACTGCCGCCTGGATCCCCTTCACCGCCCCGACCGACGTGGATCCCCGGCGACCGTGGCTGTACATCACGGCCGTGAACGGCGCCGGCCACTCCACCACCAACCCCTACGTCATCCCCGCCTGACGCCGTCCGTGACGTCCGTTGTCCGCGATCCAGCACCGTCTGTGGGGTCCATCGGGCTGGCCGGCCCGGTCCGGCAACCGCGTCCATCGGCTGTGCCCCGGCCCCTTCCGCGACCGCCACCTTCGCAAGGCCGCGGTCCGGCGCGGTTGCTTCACCAAGGCGGTGGCGCCGCCGACAGTTCGGCGGCGCCATCGTCGCGGCGCCGGAGGCGGCCGATGCCACCTGGCGGCGGTGTCAGTCCAGTGTGGCGGCGTGCGGGTCCCAGTCGTCGGGGAGTGGTGGTGGGGTTGGCGAGGTGGTGTGGAGGCGGCGGGACTCCCCGTCTTCTCCGGCGTCGCCGATGGCGGTCATGATCTCCAGGACGTGCAGGGCGAGCGCGCCCGAGGCCCGGTGCGGGGTTCCGGTGCGCAGTGATCTGGCCATGTCCAGGACGCCCAGCCCGCGCCCGGCGGTCGTGCCCGTGACAGGCAGTTCGCGCCACTCGGCGTCATGCAGGCCGCGGGCCAGCAGCGGTCCGTCGAAGGTGTTGGGGTCGGGCAGCGACAGCGCCCCCTCGGTGCCGATGACCTCGATCATCCTCCGGTCGACGGGCGAGTCGAAGCTGAACGTGGTGGTCGCGCTGGCGCTGCCCGCGAAGTCGATCAGTGCGTTGACGTGCGTGGGCACCTCCACAGGAAACGCCGTGCCCGCCTTCGGCCCCGAGCCGATCACCCGGTGGTCACGAGCCCGCCGCGTACTGGCCGCGACCCGGGCCGCCGGACCGAGCAGGGCGACGAGGGCGGTCAGGTAGTAGGGGCCCAGATCGAACAGCGGGCCGGCGCCGCGCTGGTACAGGAACTCGGGATTGGGGTGCCACGACTCGGGACCCAGGCTCTGCAGGGCGGCCGTGACGGCGACCGGGGTGCCGATGAGGCCGGCGGCGAGCGCCCTGGCCGCCGACTGGAGCCCCGCGCCGAGGAAGGTGTCGGGGGCGTTGCCGACGAGCAGGTTCAGGTTCGCGGCCTCCGCCGTGACCTTGGCCGCCTCGTCCATGTCCAGGGCCAGCGGCTTCTCGCCGTACACGTGCTTGCCCGCGCGCAGCGCCGCGAGCGCCACGGCGCCGTGCGCGGACGGAATCGTCAGGTTGACGACGATCTCCACCTCCGGCAGCGCCAGTACGGTGTCGACGGTGCCGGAGACCGGCACCCCGTACTCGCGCGCGGCGGTCTCGGCCCTGGCCGTGTCGAGGTCGGCCACGCCGAGCACCCGGACGTCCGGGAAGGTGGACAGGTGGCGGAGATAATGGCTGCTGATCACACCGGCGCCGACGACGGCGACGCCTACGGGGCCGGCGTTCACGAACCGCTCAGCTGCGTGAGGTAGGCGTGGCTGCCCGCGAGAGCGTCGAAGATGTCGCCCGCGCAGCTGTCGAGCTCCACGATCCGCCAGGCGTCCGGGCTGGCCGCGAGGATCTCCGGCACCGGCATGACGCCCTGGCCCACGGCCACGTGCGGCTCGTCCTTGACGACCGGGCCGTCCTTGACGTGCAGCGCCAGGATCCTGGAGGAGAGTCCACGGAGTAAGGCAGGTACGTCCGCGCCGCCCACGGCCGCCCAATAGGTGTCGATCTCCAGGAACACCTCCGGAGCCAGCAGGTCGGCGAGCGCCTCCAAAGCGTGGCGGCCGTCGATCCGCGGCTCGATCTCCCACCAGTGGTTGTGGTAGCCGATCCGCATGCCGTACGCGGACGCCTGCTCGGCCAGGCCGTTCAGCAGGTCGGCGGTCCTGGACAGGCCGTCGCGCGTGGTGAACTCCTCGTGCGCGATGCCGCCCGGGATGATCACCAGGTCGGTGCCGACGGTGGCGATGGCGTCGAAGACCTCGGCCGGCTCCTGGCTGAGCAGGGCGTAGGCGTGCGTGCTCGACACGGCCAGCCCGAGGTCGTCGGCCACCCGCCGGAAGCCCTTGGGGTCGCCGGTGGGGTCGAAGGGCTCGACGGCTCCGTAACCGATCCCGGCTATCCGGCGTAGCACGTCGTCACGGTCCGCGGCCAGTTGGTCCCTTACGGAGTAGAGCTGCACACTGAGCGGCTTGGTCATTCTCAGCTCCCATGGTGCTTTTAGTCCACAATCTGTACATAATCCTCTGGGGTGGATCAGGCATCGTCAAGGGCGTGCGGCGAGTCATCATCGGAGCGCCGACGCGAGGACGTCCACGAGCAGGGCGGCCTGCGTGCCGTCCTCGTCGAGGTCGGGGTCGAAAATCGTGATCTCCAGACCGGCGGCTCCCGGGAGACGGAGCAGGCCGCGCAGCAGCCCGGCCAGGCCGTCCGCGTCGAGCCCGCCGGGCGTGGGGGAGTCGACGGCGGGCAGCACCGCGGGGTCGAGTACGTCGGCGTCGATGTGGATCCAGAAGCCGTCGAGGTCGTCGCGGACCAGGATCTCCCTGGCGACGTCGAGGGTGCCGGGGCCGATGCCGGGGGCGGGCACGTGGGCGAGGCCGGACTCCTTGACGTCCCTCAGGTCCTCGTCGTCGCGTACGCCGAGCACGATCACGTCCTCGTCGGCGACGTACGGGCGCAGGCCGCCGATGTCCACCAGGTAGTCGTCGCCACGACCGGTCACCAGGGCGAGGGCTTCTCCGCCCGCTGAGCCCACGTGCGGGGAGTTGCCGAGGTGGCGGAAGTCGGTATGGGCGTCCAGGTACGCCAGGCCGTACCGACCTGCTTCGCGCAGTGCGAGGGCTGGGCCGAGCAGGATCGAGCAGTCACCGCCGAGGACGATCGGGAACGTCCCCGACGCGCGGATGGCGGCGACGCGGTCGGCCAGCTTCCTGGCGTAGGCGGCGATCGCCGGGCCGTTGCGGACGCCGTCGCCCGGCTGCCAGGTGGACACATAGCGCGGCGGAACCACCGCGCCCGCGTCACTCGCGCCGATCCGCTCCCGCAGCCCGGCGTCGCGGAGCGCCCACGGGGCCTTGTAGCAGCCGGGGACCACGTCGGGGGCAGGCGGGCGGAGGCCGAGGTTGGACGGGGCGTCGAGGATGGCGAATCTTGCGTCAGGAGTTATAGTGGTCATACTCGTGACGCTAGCAGGAGGAGTCGGGGATGCGCCAGTACGTCGATACGGGGTTGGTGGCGTTGGACCTGGCCAACACGTGGGACGAGTATCTGGACGAGCCGGAACGACTGCCGGACCCTGCGGCGCTGCGGCGGTTCTGCGAGGAGTTCGGCGAACCACTTGGTCGGACGCCCGGCCGGCGCGTTGACGAGGAGCCTGGGGGGCGGGCGGGCAAGGAGCCGGGGGAGTTGGCTGGCGAGGAGCCTGGGGGGCAGGCGGATTTCTTGGAGTCAGAGTTGGCCGCTGTGCGGGAGATGCGCGGGCGGTTGCGGGCCGTGCTGGCCTGCGAGACGCCGGAGCGGACGGGGGCGCTGGCCCGGTTCACGGAGAGGCTGTCGGCGCGCGTGGAGGTCGAGGATGTCGACGGGGCGCCGGTGCTACGGCTCGTCGCACCGGACGGCGCGGGGACGGCGGACCGGCTGGCGGTGCGTGCGGTGCGCGAGCTGCTCGACGTCGCCGCCGCGGGGGACTGGGTACGCCTGCGCCTGTGCGCCGCCGCGCCGTGCCGCGACGCCTTCATCGACCGGAGCCGGCCGGGGCGGCGGCAGTTCTGCTCGACCCGGTGCGCCAACCGCGCCCACGCCGCCGCATCCCGCGCCCGCCACCGCACCTGACCGGGTATCGGGGGATTCCGCGTGGATAATCCCCCGGCCCCCGAGGCTCACGCAGGGTGCTTGACGAACATTTCGAAGTCGTTATGACCGTCGGAGAACGTGTACTCGTATTTCTCGTTGAACAGCTCGTGCCAATTGTTGTCGAGGTCCTGCGCCGAAATGACCTCCTTGATTATCCGCACGTTCTTCTGGCGCCCCGGCGGCGTGTTCGGAGTGGTCACCGTCAGCGTCAAGCTCGTGAGGTCCTTCCAGCGGAAGTGATGGGCCGGCTTCGGACCGGCCAGCAGGTGGACCGTGCTGTAGGTGCTTTGAAAATCACCGAATTTCTGCAGATGCTCTGGGTCGGAGTCGCAGCCGTTGGTGTTCGTCCTGATCAGCTTGGTCCAGGTATCGCTACCGGACGCATCCCGGTACCGTGCGGTCACCCACACGGGAATGCACTTGTTGGTGTTGGAGAGGTTGCCGACGTCGAACCACATGCTGAATGCCTTGAAGTCCTCGTCGCCGGCGGCCGACGCGGGTGCCGCGTTCATCGGAATGGCGATAAGTGACGCCCCCAGAAGCAGGGCGGCCGTCTTGCGAATCGAGCGAGTTTTCATGGTGGCCTCTCGTTTCTCTTTCCTGAGCTGCCCCTCCAGAATCACTCGTTCATCGCCGTGGACGGATCCCCAGATCTAGGGGGTGTTGGGAGCGAAAAGTCGCTGATGGCGTGACATGAGTTTCTTATCCGCCCCACTCGGGCCGGACCTCGCCGAGATTGTGTGGGGCGTCGATCAGGTGGTCCCGGGTGTCGGCGTAATGGCCCCGGTGGGTCGTGTTCCGGAGCACCTCGATCTCGGCGATCCAGCCGACCCGCCGTCCGGTTCTGGCGCGGACCAGGTCGCCTTCCGACAGGCGGGTCCACTTCTCTTCGGCCATGCCGTACGCCTTGAGTTCGTGGCTGCGGCCCTCGTCGATGGCGCACCAGTAGACGTACTTCGCGTTGTTGTCGTCGCCGCCCGATCGGCGGCTGCGCAGCCGTACGATCTGGCCCTCGATCCAGGTCTGGCCGGTCAGGTCGAGCAGGGCGCGGACGGCGGGCACGGCGGCGATCACGAGGCCCACGGCGAGGCCGCCCGGTTGGGTCAGGGCGCGCGGCCACAGGTCGAACGCCGACAGGACGACCAGCACGATCCACGTCCAGAATCCCGCGAAGAACCCGGCCGCCAGGCCACGGCCCACGGTGTGCAGCGGCGGCCTGCCCCAGATGAGCCGCGACGGGTAGCGCACGTCCACCGCGTGCCACATGCCGCCGTAGTCGGACCAGGCCCGGCGGTCGTCGGCGGGCACGCTCACCGGCAGGCTGCGGACCGCGCGTGGCGCGAGCCCGAGAGCGGCCGCGTACGCCAGGGGGCGGCCCCAGATGGTCACGCTCGCCGCGGGCTTGTCGGCGTAGCGGGCGTTCGACAGGGTCTCTCGTACGCCCAGCCAGTGCCCCGCCGCCTGGACGCCCAGGTCGGTGCCGCGCTCGCCGTTGAGCCGGCCGGCCAGGTAGACCAGCGCGCCGTAGGCGACGATGCCCGCGCCGATGCCGCCGTCGTGTTCGGGGTCGGCCACGGTGACCGCGACGGCGACCAGCGCGGCGGGCACCAGCGCGGACGCGAACAGCAGCGTCGCGTGCGCGCGGCTCCAGCGAGCCTGCGACAGTCCCCGCTGCCGGGCGTCGGCGATGACCTTCTTGCGGAAGCTCTTCCACCAGCGGCCCAGGTTGCGCGAACCTTCGGCCAGCGCGCCGGTGGCCACGACGCCGTCGCGTGCGAGCGACTGCACATGGTGGTAGACGAGCTGTTCGTACGGGTTCAGCCCCTCCGCGTGGCGTAGGCGTACCAGGGACAACTCCGGGCCGACCTCCTCGATCTGCACAACACCCCGCGCGGCGAGGTCGAGCAGCGTGGCGGAGGCGGCCTCATCGCACAGGCGCCAGTCACCGGTGATGAGGTCGACCACGGCGGGCGGCTCGTCCGTGAGCGGGGCGCCCGGCCGGCCGGGGGTGATGTCCGGGGTGCGGGTCGCGATCGCCAGCACCAGCAGGAGCAGCGCCCACAACGTCGCGGCGGCGGCCGCGACGGCGAACCAGACGGTCATCAGAACCGCACCTGTACGGGCCCGCGCTCCTCGCCGGGTGCCTGGAAGTACTCGCGGGCGGTGAACCCGCTCATGCCCGCGACGAGGTTGGCCGGGACGGTCTGGATCGCGTTGCTGTAGGTGAGGACGGCGTCGTTGTAGTACTGGCGGGAGTAGGCGATCCGGTTCTCGGTGGTGGCCAGCTCCTCCTGGAGTTCGGCGAAGTTCTGGCTGGCCTTGAGGTCGGGGTAGGACTCGGTGACCGCGAACAGGGTCTTCAGCGCGCCGGTCAGCGCGTTCTCGGCGCCGGCCATCTCAGCGGGGGTGTGCGCGTCGAGGGCCTGCGCGCGGGCGGCCGTGACGGCGGTGAGCGTCTGCCGCTCGTGGCCGGCGTAGCCGCGGACGACCTCCACGAGGTTGGGCACCAGATCGTGGCGGCGCTTGAGCTGCACGTCGACCTGGGCCCAGGCGTTCTCGACGGCGTTGCGCTTGTGTACTAATCCGTTGTAGATCGAGATGAAGAGGAGGGCGCCCAGTAGGACGAGAACGGCGAAAACGCTGCCGAAGACGATCATCGCTAGGGTCTCCCTGACGTGTCACTGCGCATGCTCCATGTGAACAAATCAGGCTTGCAACCGGCTGTACATCACGCGAAGAGCGCGCGCCCCCAGTAATCGCCCGCGTCACGCATCCCCGGCGGGCACGCCCACAGCCCGCTCGAGATGTGCTTGATGTACTCGTTGAGGCTGTCGGTCTTGGCCAGGCGCATCTGCACCGGCACGAACTGCTTGCGCGGATCCCGCTGGTAGGCGATGAAGAACAGCCCGGCGTCGAGGCGGCCGAGCCCGTCGGAGCCGTCCACGAAGTTGTAGCCCCTGCGCAGCAGGTGCGCGCCGCCGTTGGTGGTGGGGTGAGCCAGCCTGACGTGGGCGTCGTCCTTGATCAGCGGCTGGCCGTCCGCGCCCTTGGCCGCGAAGTCCGGCGTGTCGAACTCCGCCTTCTTGCCCATCGGGGCGCCCACGCCCTTGTCGCGGCCGAAGATCGCCTCCTGCTCGCCCAGCGACGTCCTGTCCCAGGTCTCGACCATCATGCGGATCTTCCTGGTGACCATGTAGCTGCCGCCGGTCATCCAGGCGGGGCCGTCCTGGGCGCCCACCCACAGCTGCTGGCGCAGCAGCTCGACGTCCTCCAGCTTGAGGTTGTTGGTGCCGTCCTTGAAGCCCATCAGGTTGCGCGGCGTCGCCTGGGCGCGCGAGGTGGAGGACGTACGGCCGAAGCCGAGCTGGGACCAGCGGACCGACACCTTGCCGAAGCCGATCCTGGCCAGGTTGCGGATGGCGTGCACGGCCACCTGGGGATCGTGCGCGCACGCCTGCACGCAGATGTCGCCACCGGATATTTCCGGAATGAGCTGTTCGCCAGGGAATTTAGGTAGATCGGCGAGAGCCGCTGGGCGCTTGCTCGCCAGCCCGAAGCGGTCGTCGAAGAGCGACGGCCCGAAGCCGATCGTCAGCGTCAGCCCGGAGGCGGGCAGGCCGAGCGCCTCGCCCGTGTCGTCGGGCGCGGCCTCGGGGACTCCGCCCAGTGTGCCGAACGTGCCCGCCTCCTTGCCCTGCACCAGCCTGGCGGCGGCGGCCGTCCACTCCTGCATCAGTTCGACCAGCTCGGCCCGCTTGTCGGTGGTCACGTCGAAGGAGACGAAGTGCAGCCGGTCCTGGGCGGGGGTGACGATGCCCGCCTGGTGTTCGCCGTAGAAGGAGACGGGATCGGAGATCGAGGCCGCGTGCGCGACCGTCGGCTCCTCGACCAGCGCGCGCGTGACCACGGCCCCGGCGCCGACGGCCGCCGCCCCCGCCGCGCCCAGGCCGAACAGCTTCCTGCGGCTCATGCGATCGCTCATGGTCTTGCCTTCCTGCTTCCTGATGGCCGGGGCCCTACTTCGTGATGGCCGGGGCGATCTTGCTGATCGGCTCGGCCAGCGCGTTGATCGCGTCCGACAGCGCCTTCAGCTCGGCCTTGGACAGCTCGTTGTGCAGCTGCCAGCCGTCGCCCTTCTGGTGCTTGCCCAGCGCGGCCTCGGCCGCGGCGAACTTCTCGTCCAGCGTCTTGACCAGGTCGGGCGCGCGCTCCTCCAGCACGGGACGGAGCGCCTGTACGGCGGCCTTGGAGCCCTGGAGGTTGGCGTCGAAGTCCCACAGGTCGGTGTGCGACCAGGTGTCCTCCTCGCCGGTGATCTTGCCGGTGGCCACCTCGTCGAGCAGCTCCTTGGCGCCGTTGGCCAGGTTGAGCGGGGTCAGCTCGGCGGCGTTCGACTTCGCCACGATGGTCTTGACGTCGGCGATCAGCTTGTCGGCCACCGGGCCGTCCTTGCTGATGTCCTTGGTGATCCAGAGATCCTTCTCGATCTTGTGGAAGCCGGTCCACTTCTCACCGGCCGCCAGGTCGGCCTCGCGGGCGTCGATCGCCGGGTCGAGGTCGCCGAAGATCTCCGCGACCGGCTCGATCCGCTCCCAGTACGTACGCGAGATCGGGAAGAGCTCCTTGGCCTTGGCGCTGTCGCCCGCCTTGACCGCGTCGACGAACTCCTGCGTCTTGACCAGCAGCGTGTCGCTCTGCGTCTTGATGTAGCGCTTGTAGCTGGCGGTGGCCTCGGCCAGCTTGGCGTCGGAGCTGAGCGCCTTGTGCTCGCCCGTCACCTTGAGCGCGTTACGCAGGCCCTTGCCCACCATGCCGGGCTTGCAGGCCGTCTCGTACGCCCCGGCGGGCAGCTCGGCGATGACTTCGCGGGTCAGGCCAGGCACGATGTTCTCCACCTCGGCCATGACGCGGTCGCCCGGCGCGTAGACGTAGAACTCGGTGACCTTGGTGCCGCCGTTGGTGATCGTGAACGTACTGGTGCCCGCGGGCACCTCGGAGGCGGCGACCTTGCACTCGGTGTCAGAGGCGGCAACGCTGATCTTCCCCGGTTTGGCCGGTGCGGCGGAGCCGGGCGTGGCCGGTGTTCCCGAACTGCACGCGGCCAGGGAGAGCGCACCGAACACCAGGGCGAGGCCGCGGGTGGTGGAGTTAAGCATGATGCTCCTGTTCAGGCCGAGCTGGTGGTGGTGGTTGCCGGTGCGGGGGTGCGCTGGGGGCGCAGGAAGAGGAAGAGGGTGGGCACGAGGTAGAGGACCCAGGCCAGGGCCTCCAGCACGGACGGCTGCGGCGTGATGTTGAGCATTCCGGCGAGCAGCGCGCCCCACCAGGAGTCGGCGGGCAGGATCGCGCTGATGTCGAAGGCGTAGGTGCTCAGGCCCGGCAGGATGTTGGCCTCCTGCAGGTCGTGCACGCCGTACTTGAAGATGCCGGCGGCAACGAGGATCAGCAGCAGGCCCGTCCAGGTGAAGAACTTGGTGAGGTTGATCTTCAGGGCACTGCGGTAGATGCCCCAGCCGATCACCACCGAGGTGAGCAGCCCCAGGCTGATGCCGATGAGCGGCGTCGCGGTGGTGGTGGCGCCCTGGACGGAGGCGAAGAACAGCAGCGCCGTCTCCAGCCCCTCGCGGGCCACGGCCAGGAAGGCCATCACGACCACGGCGAGCGAGCCCATCTGGAGCGCGTCCGTGAGCTTGCCCCGCAGCTCTTTGGAGAGCGCGCGGGCCGTGCGGCGCATCCAGAAGATCATCCAGGTGACGAACACCACGGCCAGCAGCGAGGTGATCGCGTCGAAGAGCTCCTGTCCCGTGTGGTCCAGGTGGGCGGCCGTGAACGTCAGCAGCGCGCCGAAGCCGATGGACAGGGCGAGAGCGGCCACGACGCCGGTCCACACCTGTGGCAGCTTGTCCTTGCGGTCACTTTTGACCAGGAAGGCGATCAGGACCGAGACGACGAGTGTCGCCTCCAGTCCCTCCCGCAGTCCTATGAGATAGCTGGCGAACACCGGTGCTCCCGCGCTGTAGGAAAGGCTTACCTAAATTAGGGCAGGTGGAGCCTACCTAATGCAAGCGCGACGTTGGACAAAAGGTGATGCTCTTCACCTTCTTGCCCGTGAGGCGACGCTGTATAGGCTGTGCTGGTGGTCCATGGAGGGTGGGGCGGTGGGCGATTACTGGCGGTCAGCGACCTCCATGTGGCCTTCCCCGACAACAGAGCCGTCGTCGAGAAGCTGTTGCCGTCTTCGGACGACGACTGGCTGCTGATCGCGGGAGACGTCGCTGAGCGGTTCGCCGACATCGAATGGGCGCTGAAGCTGCTCAAGAGCCGGTTCTCCACGGTCGTCTGGGCGCCGGGGAACCACGAGCTGTGGACGCCGCGTGAGGATCCGGTCCAGTTGCGGGGGGAGTACCGCTACCTCGGCCTGGTGGAGATGTGCCGGAGCCTCGGCGTGCTGACGCCGGAGGACCCTTACCCGATCTGGAGCGGGCCCGGCGGTCCGGTGACCGTCGCGCCGCTGTTCCTGCTGTACGACTACACCTTCGGCGCGAACGGTCAGGGCAAGCGGCTGGCGCTGGAGCGGGCACACGAGGCGGGCGTCGTCTGCACGGACGAGTACCTGCTGCACCCGGACCCTTACCCGACGCGCGACGCCTGGTGCCGGGCGCGGCTCGCGGAGACCCGGCGCCGCCTCGACGCGCGCGATCCGCGCCTGCCGACCGTCCTCGTCAACCACTATCCGCTCGTCCGCGAGCCGACTCTGATCCTGCGGCACCCGGAGTTCGCCCTGTGGTGCGGGACCGAGGCGACCGCCGACTGGCACCGGCTCTATGACGCGGCCGTGGTCGTCTACGGACACCTGCACATCCCTCGCACGACGTACCACGACGGTGTGCGCTTCGAAGAGGTCTCTCTGGGCTACCCGCGCGAGTGGGGCCCGCGCAAACGCACCGGCGGCCCGGTCAGGACCATACTTCCAGCTCCGGAGTGAAGATGATCGAGCAGATCCTCCCCGCGACGGTCGAGGCGTACGACACCTTCGAAGATCCGCCCGGGACGATGCTCTTCCCGGAGGAGGAACTGCTGATCAAGCGGGCCGTCGAGAAGCGGCGCAGGGAGTTCACGACGGCGCGGCTGTGCGCCCGCAAGGCGATGGAGCGCCTGGGCATGGCGCCGGTGCCCGTGCTGTCGGGGCTGCGCGGCGAGCCGCTGTGGCCGCTGGGCGTCATCGGAAGCATCACCCACTGCGCCGGCTACCGGGCCGCCGCGCTCGCCCAGGCCGTGGGGACGATCGGCATCGACGGCGAGCCCAACGAGCCGCTCGCCGAAGGCGTCGTGGAGGCCGTCTCGCTGCCGCAGGAGCGCGAGATGCTCCGCCGCCTCGCCGCCGAGCATCCGGCGGTGTGCTGGGACCGGCTGCTGTTCAGCGCCAAGGAGACGGTGTACAAAGCGTGGTTCCCGCTGGCGGAGCGGTGGCTCGACTTCCAGGACGCGAGGATCTCGGTGGACCCGGTACGGCGCACATTCAGCGCGCACCTGCTGGTTCTCGGGCCCCGCTGGCAGGGGCGGCGGCTGGGCGGCTTCAACGGCCGGTGGATGACCGGCAACGGCCTGATCTTGACCGCCATCGCCGTCATGGCCCCGGAGGCGGCCGCCGTCCACAACTGAGCTCACAACCCTTAATTTCCTACCAAATGTGTGGGATAATGAATCGCATGAGCTTGGATCGGACGCGCTCATCGAGCGAGCGTGCTGAGACACCGCTGATCGCCGCCATCATGGCCGGCCGCTGGATTCGGTCCGCGGCCGTCGACGACGAGCGCGGCCGGCACTGGCGGGCCAACCCCGACCCCCGAGGCAGGTCGGCCCTCGCTCCCGAACCGGCCTCGCTCTACGCGGGGGCGGCGGGCATCGTGCTGTTCTTCCTGGAGCTCGCCGCCGCGACGGGCCACGAGGCGTACCTGGAGGACGCCCGCGCGGGCGCCGGCTATCTCGCCGAGACGTGGGGGAAGCAGACCAGCCTGTCGCTCTATCACGGCCTGTCCGGCACCGTGGTCGCGCTCGCCGAGGCCGGCTGGGTGCTCGGGGACGGCCGGTTCGAGGAGGCCGCCGTGGCCGCCGCCGACCGGATCGTCCGCTCCGCCCGCCCCCTCGACGGTGGCCCCGGTTGGTCGCGGGACCCCGCGCAGAGCGGCGACGGCGGCGTGGTGCTCGGCCTGCTGCACGCGTCCTCGATGCTCGGCGTACCCGCCTACCTGGACCTCGCTGTCGAGGCGGGCGCCCGCATCGCCCGCCTGGCCGTTCCCGGCCACCGGTTCGGCCCGCTCGACGACGGGTGTCCGCCGGCCGGGCAGACCTGGTCCGGCGGGGGGAGCCTGGAGGACGGGGAGACCTGGGCCGGTGACGCCGCAGACCTGCTGGGAGTGTCTGGCGACGTGGCCGGTGGCCGGGCCGATCTGCCGGTCGACGCCGTCACGCCGGGCTTCCTGTCCGGCACGGCGGGCACGGCGTTCCTGCTCGCCCGCCTGTACGGCATCACCGGCGACCCGCTCTTCCTCGACGCGGCCCGCCGAGGGGCCGGCTTCGTCCGGATGGTCAGCGTCGTGGCCGGGCGGTGCGCCGCCGTGCCGCACCACGTGCCGCAGGGCCGGGGGCTGCACTACCTGGGCTTCTGCTCGGGCTCGGCCGGGGTGGCGCGGCTGTTCTACGAGCTGTACCGGGTCACGGGCGAGGCCGACGACCTGGCCTGGTGCGAGCGGCTGGCGCACGGCATCGTGGAGAGCGGCGTCCCGCACCGGCGCACCCCCGGGTTCTGGAACGTCTCCTGCCAGTGCTGTGGCACGGCCGGGCTGGTGGAGCTGTTCGTCGGGCTGTGGGCGGCGACGGGGCGCAAGTCGTACCTGGACTTCGCCGGTGTGCTGGCCGAGCACCTGATCGGGCGCGCGGTCGACCACGACGGGCGAGGACTGCGGTGGTACCAGGCGTATCGGCGGCTGCGCCCCGGCGAGGTGTCGGCGGACACGGGCTACATGGTCGGCGCGGCGGGCATCGGCGCGGCGCTCCTGCACCTGGACGCGGCCCTGCAGGGCGACCAGGCACGCCGCGTGATCCTGCTCCCGGATAACCCGTTCCCGGCCATCCCCGTCCCCGCGCACCGCCTGAACAAGGGCAACGACCCGGCATAGCCCGGCCCTCCCGGACCTCCCGCCCGGACCTCGCGCCTGGCCCTCTCCCTCCCGGCCTCCCCGCCCTTCCGGACCTGACCGCCCGCATGGAACGGGCGGCCTGACCGGGCCGGTGATCGCCTGCGGGGGTGGGCGGGTGATCGCCTGCGGGGTCGCGTGGGGCGGGATGGCGGGGGATGGCGCGGGGTCGCGTGGGCGGGGGTCAGGTTGCGGAGGCCAGGGGTGCGACCGCGCGCAGCCGCTCGAAGTTGGCGACGTACTGGCGGTACAGGCCCGGGTCGGTGAGGCGCAGCAGGGTCTCGTCGTTGCGGCGGAGCGAGGTCTCGATGTAGTTGTGGCTGCCCGTCAGCACCACGTGGGCGTGGGCGTCCTCGACGAGCAGGTATTTGGAGTGGATCCGGCCGGGCAGCGCGTCACCGGTGCCCAGGGTACGCAGCTCGATCCGGGGCTCGGCCAGCAGCAGCTGCTTGACCTCGTCGTCCATGATGCCGTAGACGATCTTGACCGAGCAGCCCTGGGCGGCCAGCGCGCGCAGCCTCTGGGGGATGGCGATGCGGTAGGTGTCCCATTCCGACATGCCGACGCGGATCTTCGTACCGGGGGTGCAGCGGACCCTGGCGAGGTTCTCGGCGACGGTGTCGGTGGTGGCGTCCGTGCCGGCGCGGGGGAAGAACCAGACCTGTCCGGAGGGGGTCCTGGTGATGCGGTAGTAGTCCGGGTTCTTCCGCTCGGCCGCCAGATCCTGGAAGTAGCTGTCATACGCCCGGTACAACTGCTTGTCGCCGGGGAGGACGACCGCGTTGTTCCAGTACGTCGAGGAGTTCAGGTCGGTGAGGTTGGCCGACGACTGCACCACCACGTCGGAGGCGCCGCCGGTCCGCGAGAACAGGTAGAACTTGTTGTGCTGGCCCTTGCTGCCGATGCAGGCCGCCGTGCCGCCCGACGGCGGGCCGGTGCAGACGTGCAGCCAGGAGCCGGCGGAGATGTCCGTGCCGAGCGCGGCCGCCAGCTGGGACGCCACGGTCGCGCCGCGCGAGTCGCCGTCCAGGACGACCCGCACCTCGACCCCGCGCTGGTGGGCCTTGATCAGCTCGCCAGCGAAGTCGGTGCCCGCCTGGCCGGACATGACGAAGTGGGCGACCTGGATCCGGGCGCCGGCCGGGGTCTGGTGGATCAGGCCGCAGAGGCGCCGGACGATGGCGGTCGGGTCGCCTCCCACGGGGTCGTTGAAGACCGCGCCCTTGGTGACCGGCGCGTCCGGCGCGTCCGCGCAGGTGGTGGGGCTGGCCGAGGCCGGGCTGCCTTCGGCCACGACCGCGCTGGCCGGGCCGCCCCCCGCCAGTGTGGCCGTGAGGACGGCGGCCCCCATCAGAGCGGACAGGAATCGGTTCGGCATCGATCGCTCCTTCACGAGGCGGACGGAGCCGAGCCGTCCGCCGGTGGGATTCGTCAGAACGGGTCGGTCTCGGGGAAATGGCAGGCCACGGGGTGGTCGGTGCCGCGGTCGAGCAGCACCGGCTCCTCGTCCCGGCATCGATCCTGGGCCAGCCGGCAGCGGGTCCGGAAACGACAGCCTGACGGCGGGTTCAACGGCGAGGGAACATCTCCGCTCAGGACGATCTCCTGCCGCCCGCCGTCCCGCCAGTCGTCCAGGCTCGGCGCCGCCGACAGCAGAGCCCGCGTGTACGGGTGCGACGGCCGCAGATAGACGCTCTCCTTCGCACCCATCTCGACGATCTTGCCCAGGTACATCACCGCGACCCGGTGGCAGATGTGGTGGACGACCCCCAGATCGTGGGAGATGAACAGATACGCGACCCCCAGGTCACGCCGCAGCTCTTCGAGCAGGTTCAGGATCTGCGCGCGGACCGACACGTCCAGCGCGGACACGGCCTCGTCGCAGACGATCAGCCGGGGGCGGACGGCCAGCGCACGGGCGATGCTGATGCGCTGCCGCTGCCCTCCGGAGAACTGGTGCGGATACCTGCCGGCGTGCTCAGGACGCAGGCCGACGCGGTCCAGCAGGCTCCGCACCTCCTCGTCCCACCGATCCTGCGGCACGATCCCCGGATGGATCCGCCACGCCTCCTTGATCAGGGCGGCGACGGTCATCCGCGGGTTGAGCGAGGCGTACGGGTCCTGGAAGACCAACTGGATGTCCTGGCGGAGCCTGCGCAGCTCCTTGGCCGGCAGGGTGGCCAGGTCGCGGCCCTCGAACAGGACCTGGCCGCTGGACGGGCGTACCAGGCCGACGATGGTCCTGGCGATCGTGGACTTGCCGCAGCCGGACTCGCCGACCAGGCCCACGGTCTCCCCGGCCCGTACGTCGAGGCTCACGCCGGCCACGGCGCGCACCTCGGCGCCGGCACGGCCGAGCCCGCCGCGCAGGCGGTAGGTGGTGACCAGATCGACCAGCTCCAGCAGGGGCGGGCCGTCGTCGTCCCGGGTGCGGGACTCAGCGAGCGCCGGTGTGGACACCCGCGATCACCTCCTCGGCGAAGTGGCAGGCGCTGGCCCGGCCCGGGGCGACCTCGCGCGGTTCGGGCTCGGCTTCCCGGCACCTGTCACGGGCGAACAGGCAGCGGGGGTGGAAGGAGCAGCCGGCGGGCGGCGCGGTCGGATCGGGCGGCTGGCCGTCGATCGCCACCAGCGGGCCGCCGCCGTCGCGCACCGCGGGCACCGCGCGCATCAGGCCCAGCGTGTACGGGTGCGCGGGATGTTCGTACACCTCGGCCACGGTGCCCACCTCGGCGATCCGGCCCGCGTACATCACCGCCACCCGGTCGGCCGCCCGCGCGACCACCCCGAGATCGTGGCTGATGAGGATCATGCCCAGCCGGTCGGCCCGCTGGCGCTGCCGCAGCAGCCGCAGGATCTGCGCCTGGACGGTGACGTCGAGGGCGGTGGTGGGTTCGTCCGCGATGAGCAGGCGGGGGTCGAGGGCCAGCGCGATCGCGATCATGACCCGCTGGCGCATGCCGCCGGAGAACCGGTGCGGATGGTCGTCCAGGCGCCGCGCGGCGTCCGGGATGCCCACCTGGACCATGAGCTCCGTGGCCCGGCGCCGGGACTCCGCCCGGCCGAGCCCCCGGTGCCTGCGGAACATCTCGGCGATCTGGTAGCCCACGGTCAGCGACGGGTTCAGCGCGCTCAGCGGATCCTGGAAGATCATCGCGATGCGTTCGCCGCGCAGCTTCTGCCACTCCCGGTCGGAGAGCCCGGTGATGTCGCGGCCCTCGATCGTGACGTGGCCTCCGGTGACGCGGGCCCGGGGTGGCACCAGCCCCAGCAGGGCCTGCGCCGTCACGCTCTTGCCGCTGCCGGACTCGCCGACGATCGCCAGCGTCTCGCCCTCGCCGACCTGGAAGGACACTCCCCGGACGGCCCGGAGCGGCCCCTTCGGCGTGTCGAACTCCACGGCCAGGTCGGCGACGTCCAGCAGCGGGGTCACGTCTCGCGTCATCGTCACAGCTCCGTCATCGGGTCGGAGGCGTCGCGGAGCAGGTCACCGAGGATGCCGATGCTGACCACCACCAGCGCCAGTGCGGCGCCGGGCGCCGCCGCGATCCACCACGCCGAGGCCAGGTAGTCGCGGCCCTGGGCGATCGTCGATCCCCAGGAGGCCTGGGAGGGTGGAACGCCGAGGCCGAGGAAGCTCAGTGAGGCCTCGGCGACCATGGTCAGGCCAATCTGCACGGTAGCCGCCACCAGCAGCGGCGGCAGGCACGACGGCAGGATGTAGTGGATCAGGATCCGCCCGTGCGAGGCGCCCATCACCCGGGCCGAGTCCACGAACTCCCGGTCGCGGACCGCGAGCGCCGAGCCCCGCACCACCCTGGCGAAGATCACCCAGCGGGTCACCGCGAGGGCGATGATCACGTTCGTCATGCTCGGGCCCAGCACACCGGCCAGCATGATGGCGAGCAGCAGGCTGGGGAAGGCGAGCTGGATGTCGCCGAGCCGGGAGATGACCCCGTCGGCCCAGCCGCCGAAGTAGCCCGCCAGCAGCCCCATCAGCAGGCCGACCGAGCCGGCGACGACCACGGTGACCAGGGCCACGGTCAGCGAGGTACGCATCCCCGCCAGCACCGCGGCCAGAATGTCCTGGCCGACCTGGTTGGTGCCGAGCCAGGCGACGGCGCCGTCGGACAGCCGGGTCCCGGGCGGCAGCAGCCGGTCGGGCGGGCTGGTGGTGGCGGCGTCGAAGGGCACCAGCAGCGGCCCCAGCACTCCCGCCACCACGAACAGCAGCACCATCCCGAGGGCGAAGTGAGCGCGCGGCGGCAGTCCGGCCAGCCGCCGGAGCTTCAGCGGCATCATGCGTTCTCCAACTGGATCCTGGGGTCGAGGTAGCCGTAGAGCACGTCGACCAGCAGGTTGAGCGTGATGTAGCAGACCGTGATCACGGTCAGGACGGCCTCGACGACGGCGTAGTCGCGGAAGGTGATGGAGTCCACGAGCAGCCTGCCGATCCCGGGCCAGGCGAAGACCACTTCGACGATGACGCCGTTGGCGATGAAGTTGCCCATGAGCAGGCCCAGCATGGTCACCACCGGGACCAGGGTGTTGCGCAGGACGTGGATGTAGAACACGACGCTGTCGCTCATTCCCTTGGCGCGGGCTGTACGGACGTAGTCCTGGTTCATCTCCTCCAGCACGCCCGTCCGCACCAGGCGGCCCAGCCAGCCGACGAACGGGAGCGCGAGTGTGAAGGCGGGCAGGAGGAGGCTCGCCATCGTGCCGTCGGCCGTGCTGGGCAGGATCTGCAGCCCCCGAGCGAAGATCAGCGAGAGCATGATGCCGATCCAGAAGGGCGGCAGCGCCTGGCCGACCAGCGACGACACCGAGATCAGGCGGTCGGCCGCCGAGTTCGCGTGCCGGGCCGCGTAGGAGCCGGCGAGGAAGCCCAGCACCACGGTGAACACCATGGCCCAGGCGGACAGGACCAGGGTCGGTCCCAGCCGTTCCAGGCAGGCGTCGAGAGCGCTCATGCCCTGCCGCCACGATTGGCCGAAGTCGAGGCGCAGGAGACCCTGGAGGTGGTGCAGGTACTGGACCGGCAGCGGGTCGTCGAGCCCTAACTGGGCACGGAGCCCGGCGAGCTGCTCCGGCGTCGCCTGGCTGCCCAGGATCAGCTCGGCGGGATCGCCGGGCAGCACCCGGAGAGCGACGAAGACGATGGTGATGGCGCCCCAGATCTGGAGCAGCGCCTGGGCCAGCCGGCGCCCGACGAAGCCGGTCATCTGCCGCCCCCGCTCGACGCCCGCTCCACCAGCCGGGGCGGGAAGAGGATCTTCTCCGGTGGCCCCTCCGCCGGCGGCCGCGTCAGCCGCCGGAGCATGTGGTCCACGGCGGACACGGCGACCTCCGCCGCGGGCAGCTCCACCGTGGTGAGGGAGGGGATCACGTACGGCGCGAACGGATGGCCGCCGTAGCCGACCACCAGCACGTCCTCCGGAATCCGGAGACCGGCCTCGTCGGCCACCCGGTAGACGCCGAGCGCGAAATAGTCGTTGCCCGCCACGAAGGCCATCGGGCGGTGCGCCGTGCGGAGCACGTCCTTGGCCAGCCGGTACGCCTCGCCCGGATCCCACGGCATGGCGCTCTGCTCCAGCCGCCTGGTCGGCACCTTGATCACGGTGTCCGGCTCCACGGGCAGCCCGCTCTCGGCCATGGCCCGCCGGTAGCCGGCCACCCGGTCGGTCACCGACGAGACGCCCAGGTCCTCCTCCAGGAAGCAGATCTTCCTGACGCCCCGCGCGATGGCGTGACTGGCCGCCTGGTAGCCGCCCAGGACGTGGTCGACGCCCACCAGATCGGTGTTCAGCTCGGGAACGTCCCGGCTGATCAGCACGAGCGGGACCCCGGCGGCCCGGAACCGGCGCCAGTGCTCGGCGCCTTCCTGCACCGTCACCACGAGCACCCCGTCGACGCCGCGGCGCAGCAGCTCCTCGGCCGCGCGCCGCTCGTTGTCCAGGCTCTCCTCCGTCGCCATGAGCAGCAGCGAATAGCCGTGCTTGCGGCAGTGCTGCTCCATGCCGCTGATGAGCTGCGCGTAGAACGGGTTGGACGGATTGGTGATCACCATGCCCAAGGTGCTCGCGGAGCCCAGCACCAGCGAGCGAGCCGTGACGTTGGGCACGTAGCCGAGCCGCTCCGCCTCGGCCTTGACGCGGTTCCTGGTCTCCACGCCGACGCTGTCCTTGTCGGCGAGCGCGCGCGAGACGGTGTTGACCGACACGCCGAGGCTCTCGGCGATGTCCTTCAGGGTCGTCCGGTGTCCCTCAGGCATGGTGTCCCCAGACTCGATGGAGGCGCACGGGCATCACTGCGCGGTCGACACCGTGCGGAACTCGGGCTGGCTGTTGGCCGCCGGGCTGAAGCCCTTGACCGTGGAACGCAGTCCGTACGTGCTGGACAGTGCCGCCGGGAAGACGCCGACCGCGTCCCGCCAGATGATCTCGCACGCCTGGGCGTAGAGCGACTCGCGCTTCTCCTGGTCGGCGGTCGAGCGGGCCTGGGCGAGGAGGCCGTCGAGCTCCTTGTTCGCGTAACCCATGCGGTTGGCCGTGCTGGTGTAGAGGCGGCCCAGGGTGTAGTCGGCGTCGCCGGTGGTCACCGTGTTCACCTGGAGCTCGATGTCCCAGTCGAGGGCGGTCAGCCGCTTGATCCAGGCCGCCTTCTCGATCTGCTGCTGCTCCACGATGACGCCCACCTTGGCCCAGGCCGAGATGAGCGACTGCGCCAGCTCGGTGGCCAGCGGGCCGGTGTCCTTGAACCACATCATCGAGGTGCGGATGCCCCCGGAGTAGCCGGCCTCGGCCAGCTCCCGCTTGGCGAGCTCCGGGTCGTACGCGTACGGCTGCTGGCTCGCGTGGCCGAAGACCGCGGCCGGGATCGGGGCGTCCATGACCGTTGCCGCGTCCCCGTACAGGCTCGCCACAATGCCCTTGATGTCGAGCGCCTGGTAGAGCGCGCGGCGGACCCGCGCGTCCGAGAACGGCTTGCGGCCGCAGTTGAACCAGGCGAGGAAGTAGTTCACGCCCGGCTTGCTCTCGATGCGCACGCCGTCCACACCGGCCAGCCGCTTCAGCTCGTCCGGCGGGATGATCCAGGTGACGTCCACCTCGCCGTTCTGCAGCGAGGTCATCCGGGTCGAGGTCTCCGGGATGTACGGCAGGCGCAGGCCGGGCAGTGTGGCGGCGCCGCCCCAGTAGTTCTTGACCGGCTTGAGCAGGAGCTGGGAGGACGGAGTGAACGACTCGACGGCGAAGGGGCCGCTGCCGATCGGCTTGCGGAAGAAGTCGGCCCGGCCGAGCTGGGCGGCGGGCAGGATGAAGGCGAGCGTCAGGTTCGTCGGCAGGGTGCCGAGGGGCTCGGTGGTGGTGATCCTGATGGTGTGCGGGTCGGGTGCTTCGACGGTGTCGATCGCGGTCCACAGCGGCTTCTGCGGGCCGTCGGACTTGGCCAGCCGCTCCAGCGACGCCTTCACGTCGGCCGAGGTCAGCTTGCTGCCGTCGTGGAAGGTGACGTCGTCGCGGAGGGCGAACTCCCAGGTCTTGTCGTCGGGCTGCGTCCACGACCTGGCCAGCTTCGGGGCCAGCTCATCCCCGGTCCGGGTGACGAGGGTGTCGTAGATCTGCCGGTTGGCCAGCAGTGACGCCTCGTCCACCGCGCTCGCGCCGTGCGGGTCCAGGTCGTTGATCGGCTGGTTGAACGCGGCGCTGAGCGGGCGGTCCTTCGCGGACCCCGATCCGGCTCCGGCGCCGCCGGGAGCACAGCCCGCGACCAGCCCGGGAAGGGAGACGCCGGCGACCCCGGCTCCGAGGAGGGTCAGGAACCGGCGCCTGTCCACCCCGTCCATTGCTGCCATGTCGGTTGCTCCCGTCAGCTCTTCAGAGCCAGGTAGATCAGGATCTTCGTTCGGGGATCGCCCCCGTCGAGGTGGGCCCGTAGCCGCAGCCAGTGGCCGAACTCCCGCACCCGCCAGCTCACCAGGCCGGCCTCGGTGACCACCTGCGCGGGGGTCTCGTCGTCGTCGCACCAGTGCAGCCCGTCGGGGGAGACCTGGGTCACCAGGCGCAGCTCGCCCTCCAGCGCCAGGGTCCGGACGAACCAGCGTGCCTCCGTCGCCCAGCCGGCCTCGTACGGTTCGGTGGCGAAGCCGGCGGT
Source organism: Nonomuraea sp. NPDC049269 (assembly GCF_043197155.1). Classification (NCBI taxonomy): domain Bacteria; kingdom Bacillati; phylum Actinomycetota; class Actinomycetes; order Streptosporangiales; family Streptosporangiaceae; genus Nonomuraea; species Nonomuraea sp. NPDC049269. Next base: position 521,722 of record NZ_JBICSO010000003.1, on the reverse strand, counting down.
GAAAGTGGTGTTCCGCTCCAGGACCGCGGTAAGAGCATGCTTCATGCCGACGTCACCAATCCACGGAAATCAGTGCGGAATCGAGGAAGAGAAAATTGCGGACCGGAGAATGGGTGCGCACGCTCACATAGAAGTTGAGCAGGTTCTCCAGTCCCTCGTATTTGTCCGGATACTGCGGAACGGGGATCTGGCGCATGTCCATGACCCGGTCATTGACCTGGAGCTCGATATTCGTTCGGGTGCGCGTGTCGAACTGCCAGCGCAGATAATGCCAATTCACCTTGGTCGGGACCTCGTTGTAGCAGAGGTACTGCGGCTCCTCGTCGAAGGCGTGCCAGTCGGCGGGGTCCGGTGCGGTGAAGTCCTCGGTGGGGGACAGGTTCTCCTGGTTGTGCAGGTTGTCCCTGGGCGTCGGCTCGGGCACCACCGGGTAGACCCAGCGCCGGGTGAGCCGGTTGTCCAGGTCGGTGTTCTGGTAGCGGGCGACGCAGTGGTAGCGGATGCCGTCGCCGTCGCACAGGTCCGTGGCCACCGTGAACGCGCCGAACTGAGCCTCCGACGGGTGCAGGTTGCCGTCCCAGACCACCTCGCCGAAGGTGTCACCGAGCGACGACTCCGCGGTCGCCGCCTCCGTCTTGTAGGTGAAGTACGTCTCGAACTGAATGACTCCGCGCTGGGCCATGGTCAGCCGGCGGATCGCGACGGCGGTGTGACCGGCCACCGGCCTGGTCGCCACCTTCAGCGCGTAGTTGCCGCTCATCGCGCCGTGGGTGCCGATGTCGAAGAAATCGCACGAGCTGAGCTGCGGCGGCCGGAAGTCGCGCATGTGGACGTCGACCTTGTCGAGATTCCCGTAGCCGTCGTGATTGCCGATGAGTTCGCACCAGCCGTGCGTTCCGGTGGTGAACTCGTCGAAGGCGAGTATGCGGGGGAGGGGGTTGAACTTCGAAAGTTTAGGGTCCGCCGCGATCAATGCGCGACGCAGGTCCCCGGCCGGATCATGAATCGTCTCCACGTCCAGGACGCCCTTCCATAGACGATCTTCGCCGCCAGGATGAACGTTCACGTGAACGTTAATCCTAGGTTTCGAGGAAACTAACTTGTCGCATCAGCGGATGTCAAGGGATGTTCGCGACAGAACCGGACATCTGGGCGTGCCCTTGTCTGGGCTGTAAGTGACTTGTAAGTCAGATGTGAGCCTTGAGGCATACGTTCGATTCGCAGCACACAGACGAACATCTGAACGGAGCGCAGCATGCGGCCGAGGACCAAGAGCGTCCGTATCACCTGAGCGTGAGGTGACCACATAGCCGGTGGAGGCCGGAAGGCGCAGGTCCGGTCTCCACCTCATGCGTCAGCACGACCTGCGTAGACAGATCTTTCCAGCTTATTTGAAGCATCCATCCAGATATGTCACGTCTGCATACAGTACGACCCGTGGGGGCTCCGGTAACCAGAACGAACGTGTGGAGCGAGCTACGAGTGACCTCCGCTCCTCAACTGTCCGTGTCGATCTCTCCGAACCTGACCGCTCTCGCCGTGATCGCCGACGCGCTGGCGGGCCGCCGGCGCGGCCTGCCCGAGCTGTGGCGGCGCGCGGTCCAGGCGAGGGTGAGCCCGCTGGGACGCGAGGCGGTACTTCCGCTCGCCGCGCCCGGCTACTCCGTCGTGCCCGACAGCGTCGCGCCGATCACTCCAATGGACGACATGTCCGTGTCGGCCCAGGTGAGCGCGCTGAGCGACATTCCGCCCGAGTCATTGATCAAGGACCTGGAGCAGGCGTTCGGCGACGGCGCGCTGCCAACGCACTGGAGGGCCGCCGCCGAACGGCCCGGCCGCTGGCTGCGCGGGTACGCCACCGCGCTCAACGACGTCTGGCACACCACCGAGCCGCTCTGGCAGCGGGCGCGGCCACTGCTCGACCGGGAGATCGAGCGCGTCGGCATCGCCTCCGTACGCGGCGGCCCCGAGCTGCTGCTGGGCTCACTGAACGACCGCATCCAGTACGGCGAGCGCGGCCTGCTGATCGCCGACATCGAAGCCAGCACGTACGAGCTGGGCAACCGGCGGATCATCCTGGTGCCGATGCTGGCGGGCAAGGACGCCGTGATCGTCAGCCTGGATCACCCCGACGCGGTGTGGATCGCCTACCCCGTGCCCGGCGCCGAGTCGCTGTGGCGCCGCCCGGTCGCGCCCGACGTGGACGAGCTCTCCGCCCTGGTCGGCCCGGTGCGCGCCGAGTTGCTCTGCCAGCTGGACCAGCCCATGACGATGAGCATGCTGTCCTCCAACGTCAAGATCGCGCCCAGCGGGATCACCTATCACTGCGACCGGCTGCACGCCGCGCGGCTGATCAGCAGGGAGCGCCGTGGCCGCGAGGTCTGGATCGCCCGCACCGACCGGGCCGAGGAACTGCTGTCGCTGTTCCGGCGCTGAGAGGGAGGGTTGTTGTGGTCATGAAATATCACCGTGAAGCGCTCGACGGGTGCGGGACGGCGGCGAAGGACGCGTCCGGTGCCTTCGCCGAGGTCGCCGGGTCGGTGTCCGGCGCGGCGATCGACCAGGCCGCCTTCGGCGGGCTCGCGAACTCCGGAGCGCTGGCCGCCGCGGTGAGCGCGCTCAAGGACGCCGCCGGGACCACCTCGCGAACGCTCGGCGACCATCTCCTGGCCGTGGAGCGAGCCCTGGATGCCGTGGAACGGACGTTCACCGGCGCCGACGGGGCCGCGGTGCACCGGTGAGTGGGCATCGACGGGGCCGCGGTGTGCCGGTGAGCGGGCGTCGATGGGGTTGCGGTGCCTCGGTGGGCGGCATCGATGAGGTCGTGGTGCGGCGATGAGCGCGGTGCGGCCATGAGCGGCATCGAGGACGCGCGGGGCGCCCCCGGCGGCGCCGAGCTGGCCACGCTGGCCGCGACGCTGGTGGGCGACCCGGGCGCGGCCGGCCGCGTCGCCGAGGTGTGGCGGACGGCGGCCGACACCAGCAGAGGGCAGACCGCCGCGGTCAGGGCGGCCGTCGGCGACCTGGACGCCGCCTGGCAGGGCGCGAGCGCCGACGCGTTCGTCACGTACATGGACCGGGCCGGCCAGATCGGCGACACCCTGCAAGGCGTGCTGTCGCAGTGCGCCACGCATCTCGCCACCGCCGCCGAGGCCCTGCGGACGGCCGAGTCCCAGGCGAACGGGATCTGCCAGAACTACGCCGCCGCCGTACGCGACTTCCAGGCCGGAAACCCGCAGGCCACACAGGACCAGATCCTGAGCGGCGTGCGGTCGCTGGCCGGTGACGCCCGCAAGCAGCTGGAGGAGCAGCGGACGAACGCGAACAACGCCCTGGGCACGGCCGCCGCCGGCATCCAGGGCCTGCTGGGCGGCCTGGGCAGATCCACCGGGAACTGGCCGGAGCCGGACACGGAACCCTTCGCCCCCGGCTCCGGTAAGTCCCTGGACTGGACCCCGTCACGGCAACAAGCCGAAAACCGCACCTCCCTCGCTCAGGGAGAGAGCCTGCCCGGTTTCGGGGGGTACGGGCCGAGCGGACCGCCCCCGGCAGGCGGCGGACCGGCCCCGCAGGGCCAGGTGGCCGACTGGATCTCACAGGCCGTCAACGTCCTCAAGGCGCAGGGCTACCCGGTCGAGAAGATGAACGCGAACGACATCTGGACCATCATCCGGCACGAGTCGGGCGGCAACCCGAACGCGATCAACAACTGGGACTCCAACGCCGCCAAGGGCACGCCGTCCAAGGGGCTCATGCAGACGATCGACCCCACGTTCGACCGGTGGAAGCTACCGGGCCACGGGAACATCTACGACCCCGTCGACAACATCATCGCCGGGGTCCGCTACGCCATCGAGCGCTACGGCTCGGTCTCCAACGTGCCCGGCGTCGTCGGCACGAAGACCGGCGGAGCCTACCGGGGCTACTGAGCCGGTGCGTCGCCGGTCACCGGCTTGGCGGCGCGCGCCGGGTCCAGCACCGGCCCCTCGGGGATGAGCTGCAGCACGTTGGCGGGCACCGGGGTGGCGCGCTTGGCGTCGTAACCCAGCTTGCCCAGCACGTCCGCGTTCGGCACGGCGTAGCGGCGCCCCTCGTCCGTCACCAGGTAGTACGACTGCACCGCGTCGAGCTGGCCGTCGCCGGGCAGGACACCGGCCACGATCGCCCGGCCCGGCGGCAGCCGTACGAGATCCGTGGCGTCGCCGTGGGGCGCGGGCAGTGTGCCGCCGGACATCAGCCGGGCGCGGGCCGAGCCCTTGTCCGCGTCGGCGTAGACCGCGCAGAGCGGGCTCGCCGGGTCGTAGGCGGTCATCTTCGGCATCGACGCGGGCAGGCCGTCGGCCGGGATCTTGGTGCGGGAGCGCGGGGCCGCGTTGGCCGTCGCCGCGTCGATCCTGATCTCGGCGGTCGTGCCGCTGTCGTACGCCGCCGGGTCGCTCAGCAGCAGCGTCGCCTGCGTGCGGGTGATGGGGGCCAGGCCGTCGGCCGCCTGCACGTACCAGCGCGGCTCGCCGCCCGCGACGGCCGTGGCCCGGAAGACCTGGCCCACGGCGGCCTTCTCGCCACCGGGCCCGGTGACCGGGCGGCCCCGCCCCTCGATCGCGGGCGCGGCCAGGTCCGGCCCTTCCGGCAGCGCGTTGAGCCAGGCCACGGGGACCGCCGCCGGGTCGGTGCCGCTCAGGCCGCGCGCGATCCCGGCGGGCACACGCATCCGGGCGCCGTGCCAGATCGCCCAGGTCTGCCCGCCGACGTCCACGAGCATCGCGCTGTCCTCGGCGAGCGGCCGGTCGCCTGCCTGCCGTCCGGCGATCAGCGTCACGTACGGCACGCGCCCCGTGTCGCTCTCGCGCTCCTGGACGCAGACCGACCAGGGGCCGCCCGCGAGCCGCTGGGCGGACGGCAGCGAGTCGGGCGCCCCCGGGATGCCGACGGGCGTGCCGCGCTCGTACGAGCTCAGCGCCTCCCTGGCGACCACCCGCTCGGTGATCTGCGGCGAGTCGAGGACGAGCCGGGCCGAGGCGTAGTTGGCGACCGGGATCAGCCGGCGTTGCGGCTGGCTGTAGACGTAGCGGGCGCCGGTCTCGCGTTCGATGATCAGCGTGCCCGGGTCCTGCAGCGCTTTCGTCCCGCTGGGACGGATCAGGCCCAGGACCGCGAACCCGACGCCCAGCAGCACGGCGACCATCGCGCCGGCCATGAAGCCGATGTTCTGCCGTCGTAGCGGCCACTCGGGCTGGTTCGGCTGGGCGCGCATCAGGGCCAGGCCGATGCGCTGGACCGTGAGCCGGTATGCCTGGTAGAGGTCGCGCTGGCTGTGCACGCCTCACCTCCCCGGAATTCGCCCGGCCCAATTTATCCAGATAAAAACGACCAGAGCGTGATACTTCAACAGTTCTGTAATGGTGGTCCTGAGCGCCAACCCCCGGTTACCGGCGGATGGCGTGATCGTTAAATGCGTGCCCGGTTTCGCCGGGAGAGTCGGGTGGTGTCGCATAGTTACCGGCGTGAAGCCGGATACGCGTTACATCACGCCCGCCGCGATCGGAGAGGTCCGGCAGGTGCTCAGAGACGACCTCATCCCGATCTTCGACGCGGTGCGCCAGATCCTCGACGAGAACGAGTCCATCGCCTTCCCCGGCTGGGGCCTGCTCGGCGAGTGGACGATCGGCGCGCTCTACTCCTCGCTGCTCGACACGCTCCAGCGGGACGCCGACGCGGCCAGGAGCGTGCTGACCGGCTGGGAGGACGGGGCGCTGAAGTACGCGCAGCGGAACTGGATCGCCGCCGAGGACGCCGCGGTCCAGCGGGTCAAACCGTGAAGGGCGGGATCCGGAAGATCGCGGGCGCGGGCAAGGCGGGCTCCGGGGCGTACAAGATCCCGCCCAACCCCGCAGCGGTGCAACGGAGCCTCAGGCAGGCCGCGAAGCTGGAACCCTCCGTCCTCATCGGGCTGCTCGCCACCCTGCCCGCGGTCGCGAACGTGCCCGGCATCTGGGAGGCGGCGGCCAACCTGCAGGCGGGCGCGGGCGGCAAGCTCGACAAGCCGGCCAGCGGCGCGATCAGCCGGGTGATCGCCGACTCGGGCAAGGACTGGATCGCCAGGGACCAGGAGGCGTTCGTCTCGGCGGCCGAGCGGTTCAAGGCCGATCTGGAGACCTACCGCTACAACGTGCAGTGGGTGGCGGGGCACGTCGACAGCATCGGCGACGCCATCGCCGCGTACTGGATCACCGCGGCGAAGATCGCGCAGGAGACTTATCTGAGGCTGACCGCGCTGCAGGTCATGGCGCTGGCCCCGCAGTCCTCCGTGGCGGCCCGCCTCGCGATGCGGGCGGCCGGCGCGCAGTCCAGCGCGGCCCTGGCCCGCTCCACCGAGCGGCTGTCGGTCTTCCTCAAGGCGGGCGTGGGCGGCGTCGCCGCCGCGATGGGCGGACCGGCCATCTGGCAGCTCGGCTTCATGCGGACGACCGCCACCTCGCGGGTGGACTTCGCGCGGGCCGGGATCGACACCTCGGATCCCGCTCGGGCCGCCACGTTCCGGCCGCCGCCACCGGGCAGCCCGCTGCCTGACGGCGCCCAGTACTTCGACTGGCGGGTGAAGACCCCGGACGGCGGCCGGACCCTGGACGAGGTGGCCAAGGACCGGCTCACGCCCTAGCCGACCAGCCCGCGGATCGTCTCGTACACATCCAGTACGGCCAGCGCCAGCGGCAGCAGGGCGATCATCAGCACGATGTCGAGGATGTCGGCCAGCCGCCCCCAGAACGGGGAGGGCCGCGCCGACGCGAGCCAGAGCGACACCCCGGCCGCCAGCAGCGCGAACACCACCAACGCGGGCACCAGGCCGAACAGCACCAGCTCGCGGGCCGCCCCCAGCCCCACGGCCAGGGCGAGGAGGCCGGCGCCGAGCAGGGCCGAGGTCAGCAGCCACATGCGCTGGCCGCGGCCTTCGAAGACGCGGGCGCGCAGCAGCAGCGCGGCCGAGAGCGACAGGCTCATCGCGATCGCCGTCCAGGTGCCCTCCACCGCCAGGAGCACCTGGGCGCCGAGCGCGATGAGCGACACCCCGCCGAGCAGGCCCGTGCAGAAGCCGTCCGCGACCACCGTCCGGTCGATCACCATCCGGCCGTCCAGGTCGCCGCCCTCGCGGCGCAGCTCGTCGGCGGTCGTCGGCAGGGCGGGCAGCGGCATCCCGGCCAGCCGGAACGAGACCGACGGCACCACCGTCGTCATGCCCACGGCCAGCGTCGCCAGCAGCGCGGCCGGACCGGCCGCCGGCACGGCGAAGACCATGACCGCCACCGAGCCGATCAGACCGCAGAACGCGGCGAAGGCCACGCCGAGGAACGTCGCCCGCCCCTGGGCGACCGCGAACCCGGTCGCCGTGGCCAGCATCAGCGTGACCCCGAACGCCGCCAGCAGGTGCGGGGCGCCCAGCCCGGCCAGCCCGGTCGGCGAATCGGGTCCGAGCAGCCCGGCGACGAATCCGTACGGCAGCGCCGCGTACCCGACCGCCGCCCCCGCGCCCGCGTCGCCCAGGGCCCGTGACAACGCCACCGCGGCCAGCAGCAGCACCAGCGCGATGCCCGCCGCGACGATGGCGGCGGGCGTCCACGGCGGTCCGGTCAGCAGCAGGGCGGCGGCGCCCGCGCCCAGTGCCACCGAGGTGGTCCGCAGGCCGTAGGACCTGGTGACGGCGGGCTGCCAGCGGCTGGTGCGTTCGAGCACGCCGGTCGCGACGGCGTCGGCCACGTCGTCGAAGACGGTCTCGGGCAGCTCGTGCCCCCGTGGCCGCAGGTGCAGCAGCTCCCCGTCGTGCACGGCCAGGTCCGACAGCGTGACGTTCAGGTCGAACGGCTGCCCGCCCACGCGCTGGAGCACCCAGCCGCCGTGGGCCAGACCGGCTTCCGCGAGGCCCTCGCCCGCGATGCGCAGCAGCGTCGGCAGCATGCTCGCCAGCGGCATGTCCGAGGGCAGGCCGAGATCGAGGGATCCCCGAGGGGTGACGATCGTGACCCGGCACAGGTCGGTTCCGGTGGCGCTCACTTGGAGGAGTTTATGGACTCGGCTCCCGACGCGCCGCCGTAAATATGTCGAGAAAATTTGAAATGTCGCTGAATACGGGGTCTGACGGGCTTTTATGAGGGTTGTTTGGTGGCTTGTTCGGTGAGGTGCGGTGAGCGGCAATACATGGGTGGTGCGTCGGCCCGAGCGGCGCAGGCCGCCGGAGCAGCCGAGCGGTGAGGTCCTGCTGGAAGCGCCACCCGAGATTCCCGAGACGGTCACGGGCGGCGGTCTGACCCAGGTGCTGACCTACCTGCCGATGATCGCCGGGGCGGGCGCCATGGCGCTCATGTTCACCGGCGGCGGCACGGGCAACCCGATCATGATGGTGTCCAGCGGCCTGTTCGCCGTCTCGATGGTGGGCATGACGATGGGACAGATGCTCAGGACCACCGGAGAGCGCAAGAGCCGGATCAACGGCCAGCGCCGCGACTACTACCGCTACCTGGAGCAGGTGCGCCGGCGCGTCCGCCGTGCCGCCGAACAGCAGCGCAAGGCGATGACCTGGAACCATCCCGACCCCGTCACGCTGTGGTCGCTGGTCATGACCTCGCGGCTGTGGGAGCGGCGGCCCCGTGACGACGACTTCGGCCAGGTGCGGATCGCCACCTCCGCGCAGCGCCTCGCGCTGCCGCTGATCCCGCCGGAGAGCCGGCCGATCGAGGATCTCGACCCGATGTCCGCCGGCGCGCTGCGCCGTTTCGTGCGTACCCACGCCACGGTTCCCGGCCTGCCGGTCGCGCTGGCGCTGCACTCCTTCGCCCGGATCACGCTCGCGGGCGACCCCGAGGCCGCCCGCGGCCTGGTCCGCGCCGCGCTGGCCCAGGCGGTGGCCCTGCACTCGCCCGAGGACCTGCGGGTCTCCGTGTGCACCGGGGCCGAGCGGGCGGCTGAGTGGGAGTGGGTCAAGTGGCTGCCGCACGCCTTCCACCCCCAGGAGGAGGACGGGGCGGGCCCGGTCCGGCTGGTCACCAGGGACCTCGCGGAGCTCGACGACCTGCTCGGGTTCGAGCTGAAGGACCGGCCCAGGTTCAGCCGGGGGCTCTCGCAGGACGCGCTGCCGTACCACGTGGTGATCCTGGACGGCGGCCGGGTTCCGCCGGGCAGCCAGCTCGGGACCGACGCCATCGAGGGCGTGACCGTGGTCGACCTCAGCGGGTCGGCGGGACAGGCGCCCGCGCAGCTCTCGCTGTACCTCGACGTCACCGCCGACGAGGTGGTCCGGGTCGCCGAGGACGACATGGGCAAGCAGGTCAGGACCGCGCTCGGCCGGCCCGACGTACTCGGCCTGCCCGCGTTCGCCGCGCTGGCCAGGCAGCTCGCGCCGCTGCGGGCAGGTGTCGCGGGCGGGGCGGAGGAGGAGCGCGACGCGCTGTCCACCAACACCACGCTCACCGACCTGCTCCGCATCGGTGACGCCCGCCGGATCTCGGCCGCCGTGACCTGGCAGCCGCGGCCGGTCAGGAACCGGCTGCGGGTGCCGCTCGGCCTGGGCGCCGACGGCCGGCCGGTGGAGCTCGACATCAAGGAGGCGGCGCAGGGTGGCATGGGCCCGCACGGGCTCGTGGTCGGCGCCACCGGCTCCGGCAAGAGCGAGCTGCTGCGCACGCTCGTCCTCGCGCTGGCGATCACCCACTCCTCCGAGGTGCTGAACTTCGTCCTGGTCGACTTCAAGGGCGGCGCGACGTTCCTGGGGCTCGACACGCTCCCGCACGTGTCGGCGGTCATCACCAACCTGGAGGACGAGCTGCCGCTGGTCGACCGCATGCACGACGCCCTGCACGGCGAGATGGTCCGCCGCCAGGAACTGCTGCGCTCGGCCGGCAACTACGGCTCGCTGCGCGACTACGAGCAGGCCCGCGAGCAGGGCGCCGCGCTGGCGCCGATGCCGACGCTGTTCATCGTGCTGGACGAGTTCAGCGAGCTGCTGTCGGCCAAGCCGGAGTTCATCGAGCTGTTCGTGATGATCGGGCGGCTCGGCCGATCGCTCGGCGTGCACCTGCTGCTCGCGTCCCAGCGGCTGGAGTCGGGACGGCTGCGCGGGCTGGACACGCACCTTTCGTACCGAATCGGGCTGCGGACGTTCTCGGCGGCCGAGAGCCGGGCGGTGCTGGGCGTCGCCGACGCCTACTCGCTGCCGCCCGAACCCGGCAACGCCTACCTGATGTTCGAGACGACCGGGATGACCAGGTTCAAGGCGGCCTATGTGTCCGGCCCCTACCAGGCGGCGCAGCGGGAGAACCGGGCGGTCGCCGCGCGCCCCGGCCACCAGGGCAAGATCGTCTGGTACGGCACCGAGCGGGTGCCGCTGCCGCCGCCGCCCGAGGTCGAGCCCGAGCCCGTCGCCGAGGATCGGGAGCAGCAGGACAGCCTGCTCAACATCGTGGTGGACCGCCTGAACGGGCAGGGACCCGCCGCGCACCGGATCTGGCTGCCCCCGCTCAAGGAGCCGGCCTCGCTCGACGGGCTGCTGCCGCCCGTCCTGGCGACCCCGTCGCACGGGCTCACCGCCGCCGGCACCGACCAGGACCGCCCCGGCCGGCTGCACGCCGTCGTGGGCATCGTGGACAGCCCCTTCGACCAGCGGCGCGATCCGTACTGGCTGGATCTGTCGGGCGCGGCGGGCAACGCCGCGATCATCGGGTCGCCGCAGACGGGCAAGAGCACGCTGCTGCGCACGCTGATCGCCTCGCTCGCGGTCACCCACACGCCCAAGGAGGTGCAGTTCTACTGCCTGGACTTCGGCGGCGGCACGCTGTCGGCGCTGGCCGGGCTGCCGCACGTCGGCGGCGTGGCGACCAGGCTGGACGCCAACCGGGTGCGGCGGACGGTGGCGGAGGTGACGGCCCTGCTGGCGCGCAGGGAGCGGCTGTTCGTGGAGCGGGGCATCGACTCGGTCGCCACCTACCGCCGTCTGGTGGCCTCCGGCGCGTACGAGGGCGACGGCTGGGGTGACGTCTTCGTCGTCGTGGACGGCTGGGCCACGATGCGCCAGGAGTTCGAGTCGCTGGAGGCGCCGCTGAGCGAGCTGGTCTCCCGGGGGCTCGGCTTCGGCATCCACGTCGTCGGGACGGCCAACAAGTGGTCGGAGTTCCGGTCCAACGTGCGCGACATGTTCTCCACCCGGCTGGAGCTCAGGCTGGGCGACTCCTTCGAGTCGGAGATCGACAGGAAGGCCGCCGCCAACGTCCCCGAGGGCGCCCCCGGCCGCGGCCTCACCCGCGAGGCGCTGCACTTCCTGGCCGCGCTGCCCCGCGTGGACGGCAAGGCCACGGTGGACGACCTGACCGAAGGGGTCGCCGCGCTGGTGGCGGACGCGGCGAGCGCCTGGCGGCAGCCGCCGGCGCCGCCCGTGCGGCTGCTGCCGGACCTGTTCCCCGTGCACACGCTGCCCGGACCGGACCAGAGCGGGCCGCGCATCCCGATCGGCATCGACGAGGCCGCCCTGGCGCCCGTGTCCCTCGACTTCGACGCCGACGCGCACTTCGTCGTCTTCGGCGACACCGAGAGCGGCAAGACGAACCTGCTGCGCGTCGTCGCCGAGGGCATCGTCGACAGGTTCACGCCGCTGGAGGCGCGGATCGTCATCATCGACTACCGGCGCTCGCTGCTCGACACGGCCGACAACGAGCACCGCATCGGCTACGCCGCCTCCAGCACCGCCGCGGCCACCGTGCTCAAGGGCATCTACGAGGTCATGCAGACCCGGCTGCCGCCGCCCGACCTCACCTCCGAGCAGTTGCGTACCAGGAGCTGGTGGACCGGCCAGGACCTGTACGTGATCGTGGACGACTACGACCTGGTGGCCACGTCCGCCAATCCGCTGGCCGTACTCGGGGACCTGCTGCCGCAGGCCCGCGACATCGGCCTGCACCTGATCCTGGGGCGGGCGATGGGCGGCGCGGGGCGCGGCCTGCTCGACCCGGTCGTACGGCGGCTGAAGGAGATGAACACCCCGGCCGTGCTGCTGTCGGGGCCGCGGGACGAGGGGGCGCTGTTCGGCAACGTGCGGCCGCAGCAGTTGCCGCCCGGGCGGGGGGTCTATGTGGACCGGCGCTCGGGCGCGCGGCTCATCCAGACGGCCTACCTGGCCCCGCCGGAAGCGGGCTAGGCGTCGTCGAGGCGGCGCTGGATGCGGGCGAGCTCGGCCATCGCGTTCTCCATGGCCCTGTCGTACGTCTCCTGCGCGTTCCGCAGGCGCAGCTCGGCCGGGTTGTCCTGCTTGGTGAGGTCGAGCGGGGCCTCGCCCCACTTCTCGGCCATGATCGCGTTCGACTTCTCCTGCAGGTCGGCCAGCGACGTGGCGATCAGGTCCAGGATCGTGGTGGCGAGCTTGTCCGAGCCCCAGCGGAGCGCGCGCGGGTTGATGTCCAGCCCGGTGACGCCCTGCGCGGAGCACTCGACCGTCACCAGCTTCTCCGCGTCCTGGGCGAACCCCTGCACGGCCAGGACCTGCTGGTAGAGCTCCTCGAACCCGTCCAGAGGGCGCTGGGTGCCGGCGATCATGCGGTCGATGGATGCTTCGTCGAAAGCCCGCATCATGCCTCCTTCGTCTGCTGGTTGCCCTGCGGGAGGGCCGATCCGCTGAGGTCACCGGCCACGGCCGAGTTGGCGACCATCCCGCCACCGATGGCGGTCGCCCCGCCGAAGAGCAGCTTCTTGGCGGGCGACACCTTGGCGAACCGGCCGGCGATCTTGCCGACCACGCCCTCCGTACCCCTGAGGAACGTCTGCAGCTTGATGGCGCCCTGCCCAGCCTGCTGATCGGCCCGGCGGCCGAACATCGTCGCCGCCACCTCCGCCGCCGGCCGGAAGTAGGGATTGACCCGCCCGAGCTGGTAGATCGTCCCTGCCAGGAGGATGGCGGCGCCCACGTCGAGCATCAGGTCGCCGGCGAAGTCGAGAACATCGGCGGACGTCCGCATGGAGTCGGCCGTGGACTGCGGCAGACCGGCCTTGTCGGCCACCTCGTTGGCGTGCGTGTCGACCGTCTGGTGGAACAGCTCGGCGCTCGTCTCCGTCCAGCGAACGTCCTTGACGGACTCCTGAACCTGCTGGGGATGCTCGCGTAGCCCCGCCGACAGTTCCTCCCACTGCTGCGCGGCCCGCCGCAGCTCCGGGGTGTCGGCGACGGTGAGCGCGATGATCAGTCCGGCGTACTTCGCGCGGCCGCCGCCCAGGAGCGCCGCACCCAGCTGGGCCATGCCCGCGCCCGCGATCACGGATTCCGGTTGTGTCGGCATGTGTCCTCGCTCTCAGCCGGCCATGACGCCGGAGGCCGCACCGTCGCCCTGAACGGCGGTGTTGGCCGTGTCGAACGCCTTCGACTCCATCTCGGCCAGCTCGTGCCTGGTCGCCGACACGTACTGGTGCGCGGCCAGCTTCACCTGGTCGAGCGCGTCCTCCAGCGAGGAGCCGAAGAAGCCGAACAGGCCGTAGTGGCGGGCGTGCACGTTGAGTCCGGCGACCACGCGGGTCAGGTCGTTGAGGTGCTCCATGGGCTTCTTGCCGAGGTTGCGGCCCACCTCGCGGACGGAGTCGGCGTCCAGCTGCATGCGCTTGAGGTCGTTCTCGGAGGTCATGGTCAGTCCACCACCGGCTGGCCGGGGTCGTACGCGGGACGGAACAGGCCCGAGTCGTCGGGGGGCGGCGCGACCGTCCGGTGCGCGGCGGACGCACCCTCGTATCCGGTCGGGCCGCCGCCCATCGGCATGAACGGCATGCCACCGGTGCCGGCGGCCGCCCCTGTGGGGCCGCCGGACGATGCCGTCCTGGTCGCAGGCCAGGTCCCGTCGACGACCGGCACGACACCGGGCCGTACGGACGGACCCGTCTCGTGAGGCACGCTGCCGAGCGGGGTACGGGCCTGGTCGGAGGTGGGCTTGGTGCCCGGTGGACCCTCGTCCAGGACGGAGCGCGTGGAGTCGGACGACATGTGGTCGGATGGTGTTCGGTCGGACCGCATCGGGTCGGACGGCGTGCGGACGGACTGGCGGGTGCCGGTGCCGGTGGGGGACCGTCTCGGCTCGGCCGTGACCGGCTGGAGCCCGGTCGGCGTGGGGCCGGTCGTCGGCGGGTAGCCGGTGGGCTGGGCCACGGACGGCGTCCCGGCGGTGGACGTGATCAGCCCGGGGACCTGGCCCGGCGTCGTCCCCAAGGTCGGGAGAGCGGCGGTGCCGGGGACCGACGAGGCGAGAGGTACCGCCGGGGTGGACGCGTTAGCGGGCGGCGTCACCGAGATCGGTGACGCCGCCCGGTCCACACTGGCCAGCCGGGCGACCGGGCGCGTGGACTCCTGATCGGGGAACTCGATCCCGTCACCCACCGGCGTGCTGTCCCGCACGACCGGCGCCGGCGTATACGGCGCGCCGGCGGCCAGGTCGGGGTCCCACGGCAGCCGCGCGGGAAGCGTCCCGTGCGCGTCCGCCAATCGGCCGTTCAGCTCCGCGAGGAAGCGCTGGGCGTCGGCGTCTGGATCGTTCCCCAGTTCCCTGGAGATGTACGACCCGGTGTCCACCGTGTAGTACTGCTCCTGAGTGGCCTGCTCGAACTTCTCCTTCGCCGTGGCCAGTTCGCGACCGGCCTGCTGAACGGATGGCGGGATGTCGCCGATCTGGCTCCGCAGCGTGCCGAGATACGACTGCACCCGCGCCATCCGTCCGAGCATGGCCCGCGCCGACTCGCCGCCCCAGTTTCCATCGGCGACGAGACGTGAGGCATAGGTGGTCAATTCCTTGATCGTCTGGTCCAGCAGCGTGCCCGTGGACTGGTAGGCGTCGGCGACGCCGCCGAACTCCTCCGGCCTGGTGCTCATGACCAGCCGCCGGATCGAGTCGCGCCCGCCGTAGCTCTCGGGCGCGCCCGCCGGCAGCGCGCCCTCCTTGATCGGCTTCGGTTCTCCCACGCGCCCCTCTATCCGGAAGATCTGGTACGGCGAGCAGCCTCGCCCGCCCGCTGGTCGCCGTCCCTGGCGGTGTTGGCGGTGGCGACCAGATCGTCGACGACCCTTCTGACCAGTTCGGTGACGAACTCCATCGTGTCCACCGTGGCCATGCGCGCCCGTTGCATGGTCTCGGCGTACCCCCGTGCCACATCCCAGTCGCCCACGGCGTTGAACGACAGGTCGGGCACCGTGTGCCCGGCCGATTCGAGCCGGGGCAGCAGGTCTCTCGACATGGCCCCCGCGATGTCGAGCAGCGCGTCCGGCCGGCACATCGCCTGGTCACCGGCCGCCGCCGGGTCGATGAGCAGCTCTGGGGGTGTTCCGTTCTCCGCCATCGTTCCGCTCAGGTGCCCCAGCGCCGGACGTTGGCCTGCTCGGCGTCGCGCATGATCTCGGTCGCGTCGTGCAGAGCGGGCCCGAAGCGCTGCATGGTGTCACCCATGGACACGACGGCGTCGTTCCATTCGCGCTTGGCCTCCAGGTAGACGCCCTTCGCGGAGCCGTCCCAGGTCTCCAGGATCTTCAGGTCGTTCTCCAGGTCGGTCAGCTCGCCGACGAGGTTGGCGTACGCGCGGCCGAGCTCGGCCGCGATCTCCTCCATCTCGTCGAAATTGGCGAGGATGATGTCGCCGCCACCTGTCATGGAGACCCTCCTAAGGTCAGAGCTTGCCGCCGTTGAGCGCGGCCATGAGGTTCTGGGTGACGGCCTGCGCGGACGTGCTGGCCTCGTCGTACTCGATCCCGGAGCCCTTGAGGTTCTCGGCGATCAGGTGGAGGGCGTCGATGACCTTCTTGAACTGCGGGTTCCACTCGTTGAGCACCTGCGCGTAGACGGTCGCCGACTCGCCCTTCCACGCGCTGCCGAGCTGGTCGGGGATCTGGAGCAGCCTGTTGTGGATCTGCGTGATGTGCTCGTGCGCGATCAGCGCGCGCGCGGCCGCGTCGTGCTGACTGCCCTGCTGATAGGTGGTCGGCTGCGCCACGGTTCACCTCCCGGAATCGAATATGGGGCAACGCGAGCACCATAAGCGGGCGCACCGGATGAACGGCTGTGACTTCAACATTCCTCGAAATGTTGGATCACCCGGCACGCCAGCCCCGGCGCCTCGCCCGGGGCAGCATGATCGCCGCGAACACCACCAGCCCGGTCACCGCCACCGTGCCTCCCGCGATGCCGACGGCCAGCCCGCGCGTGCGCGGGTCGGGGACGGCGGCCTTGGCCACGACGACCGGCGCGGCGCCGCCCGCCTTCTCCTCGGTGCCGGGCAGTACGGCGGTCACCGCGAGCAGCGGGTTGACCATGCCCGCGCCGGTTCCGCTGGCGCCGCCGCCCTCGGCCGTCGCCTCCACGCGGCGCTTGACCTGCCAGAGATCGAGCTCCGGATGCCTGGCTCTGACCAGGGCCACCACCCCCGAGACGTACGGGGCGGCGAAGCTGGTGCCGTCGAGATCGGTCCGGTAGCCGCCGCCCGTCCATGTGCTGGTGATCGCCGATCCGGGCGCGGTGACGGAGACCCTGGTGGTGCCGTTGGAGAACGCCGATTTCGTGCCGTCGGGGGAGGCCGCGCCGACCGCGATGACGCCGGGGTAGTTCGCCGGGTAGGAGGGCGTCACCTCGCCGTCCTCCCGCTTCACGTTGCCCGCCGCCGCGACGATCACCGCGTCCCTGCTCTGCGCGTAGGCGACGGCCGACTTGAGCTCCGGCTGGTCGTGCGCCTCCACGGATACGTTGATGACCTTCGCGCCCAGCTCGGCGGCCCGTCTGATGCCTCGGGCCAGCAGCGATACCGCGCCGTCGTTCGTCGCGGTCTGCTTGATCGACAGGATCCGCGCGCCCGGTGCGACGCCGAGGAACGGTACGCCACGCGAGGTGAGGTCGCGGCCGGCGATGATGCCCGCCACGGCCGTACCGTGGCCCACGCAGTCCCGCTGGTCCGTGCCGGTCAGGTCCTCGGAGACGGTGACCACTCCGGCGAGCTGCGGGTGCCGCGTGTCCACGCCGCTGTCGACGACCGCGACGGTGACGCCCTCGCCCCGGGTCAGCCGCCACACCCGCTGGAAGCGCAGCCGATCCTGTGGCCAGGGCTTGCCGCTGACGTCCTGGACCCCGGCCTCGGGATTACACGGCGGGGCGGCGGTGCCGGCCGTCGCGGCGCCGGCGGGCGTGACGGCGAGCACCAGGGCGAAGGCGGTGGTACCGGCCCAGGAAATGGCCATGTAATGGGATTTTGCCTGCCTTGGGCGGTAAGCCGGATTCCGTTTCAAATTCTTTGAAGTGAAGCCCCGGTACGGTCGGCGCGGGATACAGAAGGGATGGGCGCGGACCGATATCCGGGGAGAGATTCATGCCGACACCTGACGACGGCAGCGAGCGGGATGACACCAGGGATGGCCTCGGCCTCCCGAGAGACCAGCGCATTGGCGTCGAGTCGGGCGAGGACGGGAGGGTCTACGAGACACAGCTGGACCCCATCAACACCGAGGAAGAGTACACCGACTACCTGCAGGATTACGGGACCGGAACATACCCGCCGACCGCCCGGCCACGGGTCTCCGAGACGACGCGCGATGAGTTGCTGACCCGATACCGCGTCGACCCGGGCACCGCGAAGAAGGAGATGTTCATCAAGATCGGCGACTTCGTGGACCCGGAGACCGGCAAACCGCGTCCTGACTCGCCCGTCGAGAAGCTCCGCGCCGACCTGGACCGGCTCAGGGGACTGGGCGGCACACCGAGCCTGGAGGTGCTCGTCACCCGCTCCACACTGACCGAGCGCGACCTGGGCACCTGGCAGGCCGCCACCGACCTGAAGCTGACCACCGACAAGGCGCAGCACAGCCTCAGCGGCGCCGTCACCCAGCTCTGCTCGGTTTACGAGGCCATCCTGGAAACGCTCGACCAGACCGTGAAGGCGGCCATGGACGCCGACCGGGCCGTGGCCGACGGCCTGCGCAGGACGGCGACATGACCGGCAGCTACACCCTTTACCAGCTCAGGGACGGCACCCGTCCCTTGCCTGACGACATCGCCACGACCAAGGGTGACAGCGAGAACAGCCAGGGCATCGTCGACCTCATCCGCAACAACACCAACCCGCGGAAGATCGAGGACGCCGGCCACAACTACGACACCCTGGCCGCGAGCTGCGAGGAAGCGATGAAGAACCTGCAGACAGAGGCGGGGCGCATCGCCGCATCCCTGGGCGGGGAACCTCTGGAGGGCGTCTTCAAGAAGATCGGCGAGCTCCAGAAGGACCTGGCCGCGGTGAACTACAGCGCGCAGACCATCGCCAAGCCCCTCATCTGGTACGGGCGTGATGTGCTGCCCTTCTTCCGCGACAACGTTCCCCAGGTCGGGAGCGCGGGCTGGGACGACGATCTCCGTGACAGCGTGTTCGGCACCGACGGCAACGCGCACGCCCTTGCCCGCCACCATCTGCGGCAGCTCAACAGGTTCATGGGCGTGGTCTACGACCGGATCGCCCCCGAGCTGGAGCAGCGCGCGGCTCCGCCACCCGGTGCGGGTGTCACTCCCGCGCACCTGCCCGGCCTCGACGGCCTGGGCGGCAACGGCCGGCTCGGCGGCGTCTCCGACCCGTACTCGGGCCTCGGCAGCCCGTACTCCAGCCTGCCCGGCATGAACGATCCCAGCCTGTCCGGCGTCGGTGACCAACCAGGGCTGACCGACCCGAACCTTCCTGACCCCAACGGCGCCCAGAACCCGAGCCTTTCCGATCCCAGCGGCGCCCAGAATCCGGACCTGAAGAATCCGGGCGACCTCAAGACCCCCGACCTCAAGACCCCCGACCTCAAGACCCCCGACCTCCAGACACCCCAGACCCCGGACCTCAAGAACCCCGGCGACCTCAAGACCCCGGCCCTGCCCGACACCAAGGCGAACCTGGCCGGCTTTCCGGACACCATGACGCCCGACCTGGCCAACCGGGTGAACACCGGCGTACCCACGACCGGCCCGCTGAGCCCGTCAGGGATCGGCACCGCCACGACGGCGGCACAGGGCGCGGGCGGGCTGACGGGCGGCGGCGCGGGCGTGCGGGCCGGGACCGGCGGCATGGGGATGGGCATGTATCCGCCGGGCATGGGCGGCGCCAACGGCCAGGAGCAGGATCGCGAGCGGACCCGGTTCCCGATGATCGAGGACGAGGCGTTCGAGACCGATGACCTGGGCGGTCCCGCAGTGATCGCATGACGGTGACGGAGAAGGTCCGCGGCTACCGGCTCCAGGAGCGGGCCGGGCAAGACGGGCCGTGGAGCGCGTACCTCGCGACGGCCGACCGCGACGGCGCCTCGGTGCTGCTGCGGACGCTGGCCTGCCGCCGGGTGGACAAGCGCAGGCTCAAGCCCCTGCTGCGCGGCTTCCGCTTCCCCGAGGCGCTCGCCGTCCACCCGAACGTGATCCCCGTACTCGACCTGGGCACCACCGCCGACGGCCGCCCGTACCTGGTGACCCACCTGCCCGGAGGCTGCACACTGGCCGAACGGCCCGGCCGGAGCCTGCCCGCGCCCCCCGCCGAGGCACTGCGCATCGCCCGCGCCGTGGCGAGCGCGCTCGCCGCCACCCATGCGGCGGGCGGCGTCCACGGCGACATACGGCCGGAGAACGTGGTCCTGCCCGAGCACGGCGAGCCCGCCCTGACCGGGTACGGCATGAGCGGGCTGATGTCGCTGGCCGAACTCCCCGACGGTACGTCCGTCTCCGTCCACACCCCGCCCGAACTGCTCGAAGGCCGCTCGGCCAGTCCCGCGTCGGACGTGTACTCGTTCGGGTCGATGCTGTACGAACTGCTGGCCGGGCGGCCCGCGTTCGCCCTGGACGGTCCGGACACCTCGGCCCGGTTCGTCTTCGGCGTCCTGAGCGAGGAACCGCCGCCCCTGGCGCACCGCAACCTGCCACCCGACCTCGTGACCGCCGTCCACCAGGCGATGTCCAAAACCCCCGACACCCGCCCCACGGCCGCCGACCTCGCCGACCGATTCGCCCAGACGGCCCTACCGGCCGCCCCGCAGTCCCTCCTGCCACCACCGCACCCCGAACCGGGTCTGCCACCCTCGCAGCCCGGATCGGGCCTTTCGTATGTTGGACCGCTGCTCGCGCCGGACGTGCCGCCATCGCAGGACGGACCGGGCTTGCCACCCCCGCGGGCCGTGCCTGGCCCGCCGCCTTCGCTGACCGGATCGGGCCCTTCGTATGTCGGACCGCCGCTCGTGGCCGGCCTGTCACATACCGGGCCCGGGTCCTTGCCGGGCGCCGCTCAAAGCGGGGCGAGCGCCCTGCCGGCCGGACCGGGACCTCTACCGGGCGCTTCGCAGGCTGGGTCGTCGATGCCGGTGGCCGCTGAGGCGTCGGTGCCGCGTGCTCTCGTGTGGACCGTCGACCCCGACCGCTCGGCGTCGCTTCCGGCCCCGCCCCGGCCGCTCTACCCGTCCTCCTACCAGTCCCGGCAGGGTACGGCGGAGCCGCAGGCACCGGCGGAGCCACGGCGCAGGAGCAGGAAGGTCCCCCTGTTCATCGCCGGCACCTCCGGCCTGGCCGTACTGATCGGCGCGGCCAGCGTCGCCGCCGCTATGAACGACCGCCCACAGACCCCACCGCGCATCACCCTGGAGCCCCAGTCCGCCACCACCGGAGGCGCCGCCCCCGCCACGACCGGAGGCACCGCCCCCACGACGACCGCCAACCCACCCGACTCGACCGCCCCGACCCCGCCACCCACCGCCCGGCCCTCCATCGCCCGCCCCACCAAGACCCTGGACGCGGCCGCGATGAGTGCGCAGCGCCCCAAGGACCTCACGCTGGTGACCGACAACGGCTCGTCCGTGGTGCTGTCGTGGAAGCAGCAGCGCAAGAGCGACTTCCCCATGGTCATCCAGCAGTCTCCCGGCGAACGCCTGATGTCGATGCGGAGCGGCAGCAACACGTTCACCGTCGGCGGCCTGGAGGCGGCCACGGGCTACTGCTTCAAGGTCGGCACGGTGGTCAGACTCGGCCAGCCGTCGTCCGTCGCCTGGTCACCGTCCCTGTGCATCCGCGGCGCGGTGGAAACCGACCCAGGCGGCCAGGACGAACAGGTCCAACCGCCCATCGTCCTCCCACTGGCCACCCCACCCACCTGAACGATCGGCTTCAGCTATGTCGTAGAGCTGGTCAGGGCCGCCGCGAACGCGAACTCGACGGGCCGGGAACTGCAGCTGATCACGGAGTGACGGTCGCCTCGCCGCCGACTCGCGCACGCGTGAGGAGTCCGCCGAGGGCGGCGGCGAGGACGGGCAGCCCGACGACCACGGCCGCGATCGTCAGCCACGGAGTTTCGAAGGGAACCCGTGGTGGTGACTCCCATGAGTTCGACGCCGTCAAAGGCCAGATCAGCAGCATCCCGATGGGGCACCCGGCGACCGCGCCCAACACCGTTCCGCAGGCCGCGCTCAGCCCCGCACGGCAGGCGCCGAACCACCGGAAAGTCGCGGCCGTTCCATCACCGGCCCGCCTCAGCACCCGACCCGATCGCGAACTCGTGGCCTTGCCGTCTCCGGCGGTCAATGCACCGTACAGGGCGATGAGAAGCGTCGCCACGGCGACGACCTGCCAACTGGTCGAAGCCTGGAACCCCCGCTCGACATAGGTCTGCGCGCCGTCGCCCAGCCGGCTGTCGAGCCGTTCCTGTTCACTCGCCGAGATTCGATGGAGGGAGGGATCGACGATCAGCTCGTCCGGCTCCAGTTGATAGCCGAGGTCCCGGACTACCTTCGCCGGGACGAAGATCGTCTGCATATTGGGGTCGATGGTTCTGGCGCCGATCGCCGGAATGCTCTTGCTCGCCAGCGGGCCGTTGTTCCCGGTCACGTCGTAGCGGATCGTGACCGAGTCGACCTTCACGTCGGCGGTCGTGACCACCACGGCCCTGCCCTCGTCGTACGGCGTCGACTGGTCGCCGGTGATATACCGCAGTAGTGCCTCGTCGCCGATGACTTCGTGCGGGTAGACGGACTCTTCCAGCAGGCCGACGCTCTCGGCGGACGCGCTGAAGTGTCGGTATTCACGCGGACCCTCCCTCTGGGCGATGGGCACTCCGGGTAACTCCTGCTGAATCGCCGCACGTACGGCACCGGCCTGCTCTCCCGAGAAAAACCTCACCACGAGGGTGCCGGGCCGGGCGCTGGAGGAGTAGTCGGCCCTGTCCTGCGCCGTCATGCCGACCGCGATGATCGCCAGCGCGATGCCGAAGCTCGTCGCCATCGCGGTCATCGTGATCGCGGGAGCCGTAGCCGCGCGACGTCCGGCCAGGTCGCGGGCCGCCAGGCGAACGGGCAGCGGTAGCTGTTCCGCGTACCGACCGAGGATTCCAGCAGTCGCGAGGCGAACGGGCCGAAACCGAGAAGGAGCAGACCTCCGCCTATGAGGGTCACCAGCACCAGCCCAATCAAGATGAGGCCGTCGTAGCGCGAATCTTCACGCGCCGACCACGCGCCGAATGCCATCATGCAGACGCCGATGAACGACAGGAACAATCCCCCGATCACATATCGCCGGCGTATGCGCACGTGGCGGTTCTGTGGGGCAGACAGCGCCGCGACTGTCACAGATGCGCAGGCGAACACCGCGGGAATGGCCATGGCCAGGCCGATTCTCAGGAGTATCGAAAGGTCGAAGATCATGGCCGAATAGTAGTGAGCTCCAGCCGACTCCGTACGGGCGAAAAAGTTGAATCAGGGTGACAGAAAAACGTCCCCGGAGCCTGGCGATTAGAGCCGTTCAATTACCCGTCCGATGTCGCCAGCAGGCCGACGAACATCGTCCGATGCAGGACGTCGACATGCGCGTGAGCGATCCTGACGGCCTCGACAGGGTCCTGCCGTTCGAGGGCTGCCACCAGGGCGGCGTGCTCCCGGTTCGACTCGCGCAGGTAGTCGAGCGGGTAGGGCAGGTAGTAGCGGTAGAGCTGGTGCAGGACGGGAGCGTAGTGGTCGGCCGCGGAGTCCACGCCGGTGGATGAGGCCAGCGCCAGGTGGAAGCGTTCGTCGTTGGCGTGGAAATCGGCCCAGCTGGTGGCCTGATCCATTGTCTCGACCAGCGTCTTCAGCTCGGCGAGCCGTTCGGCCGTGACAGCGGTGGCGGCCAGGTGGGCGATGCCGCACTCCAGCATCACCCGGTGGTCGATGAGGCGGTGGACCTCGGCGGTGGCCGCCCGGTAGGCCTCGATCTCGGCCACCTGTCCGACGGTGGGTGCGTCGGCGACCATGGTGCCGCCGGTCCTGCCGCGGCGCCGTACCAGGACACCCTCCTCGCACAGCGCGATGAGCGCGCGGCGCACGGTGATCTCCCCGACGTCCAGAGCACGCGCGACCTCGGCCGTCGGCGGCAGGCGCTCGCCCGGTTTGAGCAGGCGCAGGTCGACGGCCAGCGCGATGCGCGCACGGACGGTGTCGAGCGCGGTGAGCCGGCGAAGCCCCTCCAGGGCCTGGGAGTTGAGCGCGGTCAGGGCCTCCATGGCACTACCGTACGTTGCTTTAAAAGCTCAATATGAGCTATTTTGTCGGCACAGCATGAAAGTGCTGGTCAGAAGGCAGGTTGAACCATGCGACAGCCACTACCCCTCGCGCTCGCGCAGGCCACTCCGGTGCCCGCCGGGGCGCCGGTGTCCCAGTTCGCCGAGCAGGTGGAGGACCTGCTGGCCACCTTCCCCGGCACCCGTCTCGTGGTCTACCCGGAGCTGCACCTGGTCGGCAGCCGGGTACGCCCCGCCGAGCGGGACGCCGAACTGGCCGACGCCGCCGAACCGCTGGACGGACCGCGAGTCGCGGAACTCGCCGCGCTCGCCGGAGACCTGGGTGTCTGGCTGGTGCCCGGCAGCGTCTGCGAGCGCGGCGAGGACGGCGCGCTCTACAACACCGCGCTGGTCCTCTCTCCTGAGGGAAAGCTGGCCGCCTCCTACCGCAAGATCTTTCCGTGGCGGCCGCGCGAGCCGTACCGGCCGGGCGACCGATTCGTCGTGGTCGACCTGCCCGAGCACGGCAGGATCGGCCTGTCCATCTGCTACGACGCGTGGTTCCCCGAGGTGGCCAGACACCTGGCATGGCTGGGCGCCGAGGTGATCGTCAACCCCGTGCTGACCACCACCTCCGACCGAGCCCAGGAGTTGGTGCTCGCCAGGGCGAACGCGATCGTCAACCAGGTCTTCGTGGCCTCCGTCAACGTCGCCGCGCCCACCGGCACGGGACGCAGTCTCGTGGTCGACCCCGAAGGGCGGGTCAGGACGGAGGCCGGCGAGGCAGACACCGTCCTCACCGACGTGCTCGACCTCAGCGAGGTCAGCAGGGTCAGGCGGTACGGCACCGCCGGGCTCAACCGCATGTGGTCGCAGTTCACCGACAGCGACGTCTCACTGGAGCTCCCCCTCTACCAGGGGCGCCTCGACCCTGCCCGATGGACTCCGGACGGCAGCTTCCCACCCCCTGATATGGAGTGATCGACATGGAACCCACTCTGAAGCGCACGCTGGGCCTGCGCTCCGTCGTCCTGTTCGGGCTGGCGTACCTGACGCCGCTGATCGTCCTGGGCATCTTCGGCGTGGTCGCCGAGACCACGAGGGGCGCCTCGCCGTCCGCCTACCTGATCGCGCTGGTCGCCATGCTGTTCACGGCGTTCAGCTACGGCAAGATGGCCGCCGCCTTCCCCGTCGCGGGCTCGGCCTACACCTACGTGCGGCGCACGGTCGACTCGCGGGTGGGTTTCCTGGTCGGCTGGGCGGTCCTGCTCGACTACTTCTTCCTGCCGATGGTCATCTGGCTCATCGGCGGCTCCTACCTGTCGGCGCAGTTCCCCGGCGTGCCCTCATGGCTGTGGATCGTCGCGTTCGTCGTGCTGACCAGCGGGCTCAACCTGGCGGGGATCAAGGTGGCCGACCGGGCCAACTCGGTGCTCATGCTCTTCCAGGTCCTGGTGCTGGCGTTCTTCGTGCTGCTGTCCGTCGGCCACCTGGTCGGCGGCGCCGGCGTCGGCTCGCTGTTCGACCTGACGCCCTTCACCGGCACCGGCGCCACGCTGTCG
Organism: Nonomuraea sp. NPDC049269; assembly: GCF_043197155.1. Lineage (NCBI taxonomy): Bacteria > Bacillati > Actinomycetota > Actinomycetes > Streptosporangiales > Streptosporangiaceae > Nonomuraea > Nonomuraea sp. NPDC049269. The sequence continues at coordinate 496,649 of NZ_JBICSO010000003.1, read as the reverse complement.
ACGGTCGCCGCGGGCGCCGCCATCGCCGCCTACTCCTTCCTCGGCTTCGACGCCGTCACCACGCTGACCGAGGAGACGATCGAGCCGCGGCGGACCATCCCACGGGCGATCCTGCTCGTCGCGCTGATCGGCGGCGGCATCTTCGTGCTGGTCTCCTACGTGACCCAGCTCGTCCACCCCGGCGGCGCGTTCGCCGACTCCTCCTCGGCGGCCGCGGAGATCGCCGAGACCATCGGGGGCAGCTTCTTCGGCGCGGTCTTCCTGGCGGGTCTGGTGGTCGCGCAGTTCACCTCCGGCCTGGCAGCCCAGGCGAGCACCACCCGCCTGCTGTACGCCATGGGCCGCGACTCGGTGCTCCCCCATCGCATCTTCGGCTACCTCCACCCGCGCTTCCGCACCCCGGTCTTCTCCATCCTGCTCACCGGCCTGGTCGGGCTGATCGCCGTGCGCATGGACGTGGCCACCTCGACCTCGTTCATCAACTTCGGCGCCTTCACCGCCTTCACCTTCGTGAACCTGGCCGTCATCGCCCTCTACCTGCGCGAGCGCCGTGAGGGCCGCAGGCTCGGGCCGGTGGCGTACGTGGTGGCCCCCGCGATCGGGGCCGTCATCGACCTGTGGCTGCTCACCCAGCTGGACGGGCACGCCATCACGCTCGGCTTGGTCTGGCTCGCCGTCGGCGTCGTCTACCTCGCCTACCTGACCCGGCTGTTCCGCGTCCCGCCGCCCGAGATCGACTTCAGCGAGCAGCAGGGCAGCGAGTCCGCCTCCCACGCCTGACCTCTCCCGGCGTCGGACGGGACTTCACACCCGCTGCCCGCCCAGTACGCGGTCCATCACGTTCCAGCGCGCAGCTCCGGATCGGTGACCCCGCCGGGACAGGCGAGCCGGGCGACGTCCCAGCCGGCGCGCCGGGCTCCGGCCTGGTAGGCGCTGTCGTAGAAGGCGAGCACGGCGGCACGCGGATCAGCCTCGGACCGGGCGTCGGCGTGGCGCAGTACGGCCAGATGGCCGCCTCGCTGCTCGATCCACCGCGCGGTCGCCGGCTCCAGGGGTTCGTTGTCCAGCCCTTCGGGCTCGGGAGCGGTGTAGGAGTAGAAGGCCGGGTCCGAGAAGGCGTCGTCGCCGAACCAGAAGCCGGAGCTGATCACCTCCCGCGAGTACGCTTCCCGCGTCACCGGATCAGCCCCGGCCGGCTGGTCGATCACGCGGTCGGAGAAGCGGCTGCAGGCGATGTCGAAGGTGTGCCAGAAGTGGTGCACCGGGCTGATCTTGCCCGAGAAGCCCGCGGCGAACTCCTCCAGCAGGAGGTTCACCTGACTGAGGACCTGCCAGTAGCGGGTGACCTCGGCCGGATCGTAGTGCGCGTGCTCGGTGTCGTCGGCGAACGGCCGGTCGGAGTCAGGCAGATCGAACGGCCGCGGCACGGGGATGTCCACCCGCACGTCCAGGGCCGCCAGCGCCCGCATGGTGTGCTGGTAGAAGGAAGCCACCGACTGGCCAGGGAGCGCGAACGACACCGCCCGGCCGTCCACCGTGGTGATGAGCAGCTGGTGGCCGACGAAGTCGAAGTCGATCGTGAAGATCTGGTTGCCGTCGGCCTGCCCCATCGGACGGGTGGTGATCCCTCGCCCGGTGACATGGAACGGCGCGTTCCACCAGTGGTTGCGCCGGAACGCCGAAGCGAGCCGGATCTTGCCCACTACCTGGCAGAACCGGTGCAGCGTCGCCTTGGTATCCCGCCACTCGGCCGACGGCACGGCGGTGAACAACTCCATGACGCCATCGTTCCCACACATTCGCGGCGCCACCCATGCGATGGCGGGAGCCCGGCAAGCTTCCATTAGCGGGCGACGACGCTGATAGGCGACCGTCCCGTTGATCATCCGTGCGGGGGATCCCTGGCCGAGGTGGCTCGGAGACGCTGGGGACATGGTGAGTGAGCGAACTGAAGTACCTGCCCCGCGTTGGGCCATCCGGGCGGCCTACGCGTCTGCGCTTTCGGCGACAATCGGGTTCATACCGCTGCACGTGGTGTGGGCTCTGGGAGTTCCCCTCTGGGCTGACGAAGGCATGTTCCGGAGCTGGTACGCGCAAGGCGGCAGTCCCTATCTCTTCGTCCTCTGCGCCATGGCGATGCTGGCCGGAAGCCTGGCGCTGAGCCTGGTGCGACCATGGGGCCTGGTCCTACCGCGCCCGTGCCGCAGTGAGCGTCAGCGGATGAGGCGTCGCCAGCAGATGATCGCGGCGGCGAGGGTCATGAACGCCTCGTGGATGTCGTCCCAGATCTCCCAGCGGATGCGCAGGCGGCGGAACCCGAGCAGCAGTGCGGTCGTCTGCTCGATTACCCACCGGTGTACGCCCAGGCCGGAGCCGTGTGGAGTGCCCCGGCGGCGCGCCGATCCACGTCATCATGGACGACCTTTCAGCCAACAAGACCCCGGCACTTTGCTCTCAGGAGGTCGCGGCGGTTGCGACTTCCGGTGAATTGGCGCGATCGCTTAGGGCTGGGCTCCGCCGTACTGGAAGGAAGTCAGGGGTGAGGCCACGCGCCAGCCGAGCCGCTCATAGAGCGCCCGCCCCTGGCTGGTCCCGCCCAGGACGCCGACGCTGACCCCCTGGTCGATGGCCAGATTCTGCAGGGTGCGCATCACCACCGTGCCCAGCCCCCGCCGCTGGTGCGGCTCCTCGGTCAGCACCTTGTCGACGACCACGGTCTCACCCGTGCAACCCATCTGGCCGCGCGCGGCCTGCTCGCCACCGGCGGTCAGGATCCGGACGAAGGTGGCCGCTCCGGAGGTGGCCACCTCGATCTCGTATCCGGCCGGGCAGCGGGGTTCGCTGCGGTCCAGGTCCACGGTCATCATGAAGCCGGGGTCTGTGCGTTCCCAACCTTGGGTGAGGTACGGCGCAGCTTCCTCGGGGGAGACGAAGAGCTTGAGCCAGGCGCCCTGTTCGGTGACGGTGGGCAGCAGCTTCTCCAGCCACTGGAGGTCGGTGACGACGTATCGCCCGATCCCCTCGACCTCGATGCGCCAGCCCCACGGCTCGGCCACCGGCTTTCCAGCCCCCCGTGAGATCGCCCAGCCCTTGGTCCACTCGGATGCAACGTTGATCATGCCTCGGCAGCGTAACGAGTGGCAGAAAACAGAAAAGGTCGGAAGCGAAGGAGAACTACGCCCATGGGAGTAGCCGGGACGCCGCCCCAGGACGGATGTGAGCCGGTCGGCCGCCACCGCATGATGATCGCTGTCGGATCACCAACCGGAAAGGGTCGGCCTCCCCGCATCACCACCCTTCCGGGATCAACTGACGACCTGGAGCAAGTCGTGACCCACAACCGAAGCAGGCCGGCTGGCGCTGCTCCGGCCACAGCTCGCCGAATCTGGCTGATGCTGGTCGTTGCGGCTGTGTTCGGCGCCGTGCTCGTCGGCCCTTATCTCGGGTTCGACGTCGAGGACAGCCGGCTCGACGTGGGCGGAGGGGCGCACTACTACCTGCTCGTCGCGCACGTCCTCACGGCGCTGGTCGCGCTCGTTCTCGGCCCTCTCCAGTTCGTTCCGGCGATCCGGGCACGCAGACGGGTTCACCGGACGATCGGCCGCTGTTATCTCCTTGCGGGGGTGATGCCCTCCGGGTTGACCGCCATACCGGTGGCGCTGCTCTCGGGCCGTCTCATCACTCAGATCGGCCTGGTGATCCCAGCCGCCCTGTGGCTCCTTACCGGCTGGCTGGCCTTCCAGGCTGCCCGTCGCCGTGACTTCGTACGGCATCGGAACTGGATGATGCGCAATTACGCGCTCACCTTCCTCGCCGTCACCTCCCGAGTCCTGGTGCCGCTGTTGCTGCTGGCTCAGGTGCCGTTCAGCGACACGGTGAACGCGGGTTCGATCAGTGCCAACGCTCAGTCCATGATCCCCATCGGGCAGGCTCTCGGGTGGATCGTCAATCTCGTCGTGGTGGAGATCCTGATCAGGAGGCGTGGATCGCGCCAGGCGGCCAGTACTTCTTCCGGCGCGTCGAGGCCCACAGAGTCGACGAGAGCACGAGATTGAGATGCCGGGATGCTGAGGAACTGTGGACGGCACTGCTGGCGGGGCGGAGCTACTGACTGTCGAGCAGCCTTCACGGTCGGCCTCGAACTGCTGACCACCCGCCTGACCGCCAACACGCGTGGCGGGAGGTCAGAGAAGGAAGGTGAACAGCGGCGAGCCAGGTGGGACGCGCTCCACCGTGAGCGGGCTGGCCTTCATGCGGAACAGGAGGCTGTCGAGATCACTGGCCCGTTCGAGTTCGATGCCGACGAGCGCCGGGCCGGTGTCGCGGTTGTTCTTCTTGACGTACTCGAAGGCGATGATGTCCTCGCCCTCACCCAATACCTCGTCCAGGAAGTGCCGCAGGGCGCCGGGGCGCTGCGGGAAGGTCACCAGGAAGTAGTGCCGCAGCCCGATGTGCACGAGAGAGCGCTCCAGCACCTCGCCGTACCGGCTGACGTCGTTGTTGCCGCCCGACACCACGCACACCAGCGGCCCTGCGGAGGAGGAGTACGGCACCAGCTCACGGGCTGCCGCTCCCGCGAGAGCCCCGGCGGGCTCGGCGATGATGCCATCGGTCTGGTAGAGATCCAGCATCTCGGTGCACACCGCACCCTCGTCGACCGCGACGACCTCATCGACCAAGTCCTTGACCAGGGGGAACGTGGCGTTTCCCACTCTCCCGACGGCGGCGCCGTCCACGAAGCTGTCCAACTCGGGCAGGGCGAGGGGCCCGCCGTGGTCGAGGGCGGCGCGCATGCTGGCCGCTCCGGCGGGTTCGGCGCCGACGATGCGGGTGCTGGGTGAGTGCTCGCGGAGCCAGACGGCGATTCCGCTGATCAGCCCGCCTCCACCGACCGGTACGACCACCGTGTGCGGCGCCTCATCGGACTGCGCCATGATCTCCAGGCCGACCGTGCCCTGCCCGGCCATCGTCCTGACGTCGTCGAACGGATGTACGTAGATCGCGCCGGTGTGCTCGCTGTCGGCGTGCGCGGCGGTGCTCGCCTCGTCGTAGGTGCCGCCGACGACCACGACTTCCACCCGGTCGCCGCCGAGCGCCGCGATGCGCTCGCGCTTCTGCCGTGGCGTGGTGGACGGGACGTACACGCGCCCGCTGATCCCGAGACGCGCGCAGGCGAACGCGACTCCCTGCCCGTGGTTGCCCGCGCTCGCGCAGACCACACCGCGCCGCCGCTGCTCCTCCGTGAGCGAGGCGATCAGGTTGAACGCTCCGCGCACCTTGTAGGAGCGACAGACCTGCGCGTCCTCGCGCTTGAGCAGCACCTGACCGCCGAGCAGGTCGGACAGCCGTTGGTTCGGCTCCAGCGCGGTGCGACGCACCACCGGCCGCAACCGTGCGGCCGCCTGGCTGATCATCGCGGTGGTGAGACGGTCGGTCATGCGTACTCCAGGCACAGCGGTTGATCAAGGGATGTTAGCGAGGCATCGTCGCATTGTAGTGACGACGGCAGCCCAACAGAGGATCACTGGGAACGGTGCCCGTCGCCAAGGCGAGCACATAGGTCACAACGATCCCACTATGGCGGACGATTCCCGCAGCGCCCGTCTTCCCCCAGCCGGACGGCGATCGACCAGGGACTCCATGTCCCGCGAACGATCAAACCCCCACTGACCTCAACAAAACCGGCCGACGGCGCAGGAGCGTCAGTCTCGGGAGTCACAGTTCATCATCAGGGGCGCGATAAACGACGCTTCCGGACTGCGAGATCGCGGGCCAGGTGGGCACGGCGCAAGCCGCGTGAGCGCAGGTGGCGGAGATCCTCAGCGGTGTCGTACATGAGCTGGACGTGGAAGTAATTCACATGCTCCAGCACGGCAAACAGCCCGAACCCCAGGCCTGGCCAGCTTCCAGCCCCCGGGTCGACCACCACCACCCAGACGATGAACAGCAATCCAGCCACCAGCACGGCAACGTTACCCCTGCGGGCGACCACGAAGACTCCGGCTCCTGGGAGAGACCTGTTTCGCGTAGCGATCTGGCGGAGCTTGGCTGACCAATACCCGGCCCCCTCCAGCAAGAGAAGCGCGAACAACGCGAAGCCCACGCTGTTTCCCGCTGTCACCGGAAACCCCACCACGCCAAACCAGACCACCGCCTGCAGCGGGACGTTGAGCAACTCCAGCCAACCCAGCGACCGTAACCGCCGCTGAGCCCAGGCGCGGGAACGATGATCCATCTGACGACTATGACAGCCCCGCCCCCGGCCAGGGGAACCAGAGTGCACGGGGGGCGGTCAGAGCGGCAATGCATCAGGCCAGAGGTAAAAGGCAAGATCAGCTTGTTCTTTATCGTCAAAATCGTTGCCCTGAGTGGCAGGTTGGTCGTTTCGCGGACGGCAAGACGGCCTTGAGTGATCATGTGCGGTGTCGAGTCGCCACTGATCACTACAAGGCCGTAAGGGTGAGTCTGCTGAACGATGCCGCATGCCCCGGAATTGCCCAATGCGCCTTTCTACCGGCCCGCGTCCTGGAGTTGTCCTCCCGATCGTGTTGCCAGTCCCGGCCTGCGTTGATCAGACCGCGCTCGCTGCGGCGGCTGGTGCGCGGCGCGTGGCGCCAAGAAAGGGACCCAACTGCACACCGAGCTTTCGAGGCTCATAAATAGCTGAACTCGAATTCCCAGGTGGGCACCCTGGAACCGCCGGACACAGGGGCGCCGTCCGACATCACCTCAACGACCGCATCGACGGTGCCGTGCGAGAACTTCTTCGTCAGCTCCGGAATCTGGCCGAACGGATCGAGTTCCTCGAAGGGCTCACCAAATCGCCAGCCTTCCCGGTGCATCACCGCCAGCGCATCCCGCACGTGCTGGACACCCGCCACTGTTACGACCACGCTGGCGCTCGGTGAGGGAGTCAGGTCAGGGTCCGGTTCGAACTGGCAGTTATCCTCATGATCGATGGCTGTGACCGAGTCCGCGGGGAACAACCGGGTCAGCAACGGGGTCACGTCCCGCTCCAGCACAGGACGCTGTTGCGCCACGCGTATCTTGCACATTGTCAGATCCACCGCCGCGTACCCGTAGGCCAGGGTGAAGCACAGCGCCGCGACCGCCAAGAACGCGACCGCTATTTTGATCATGCTCACCGGTTTCAGCATGCCACCCCCGCCCCGGCGTCGCCATCCAGTCAGGTCGAGTGGTGCGACTGCATGCCCAACTATCCGCCCGGGTCCGGCGCGGGTTTCGGAACCTGTGTCCCGCGCTCGCCCAGCCGGCCAGCGCACCCAAACCCTCTCGGCCCGGCCCAGGACGTCCACCCGGCATCCCCAACCGCCGGCCCGCCACCTGCGACGACGTCGGCAAGAGCGTCAAACGCGGTCGCTGGCCCTGACCGGCCAGATCGAGCAGACCCAGGCGGAGATTGACGCCATGGCCGTGCACCTCGGCGAACTGCACGAAGCGATCGAGCACCTGCGGATCACCCGTAAAACCCTGCTGTGAGAGCTATTCCAAATGTCCCTTCCGGTGGGATGGCATGGCCCGCTCCGTTCTCTAGCCTCCCTGCTGGTCGCGATGATCCGCATCGTGGAGGAACATACCGGCACCGTGATCGCCCTGGTCGTGTCCGCCCCGCTGTTCGGCGCGACGCATCTCGTCAACGTCAACGCCACGCTGTCCGGCCCGGCCGCGCTGACCGGCGGTACGTTCGGCCCCGAGGCCAGCCTGCTCGCGCTGCTGGTCTGCCTGGGGCCCACGACCTTCTGGCTACGGCGGGCCGCCCGCACCGGCCAGATCCGGCACCGCCCGCGCCGGGCCGTGGCTCACGCCGGCTCGGATTCGTCCTCGAAGACGAAGTAGATGCTCAGGACGAACGGTTCCGCTTCACCGGTCTGGTGATCCCACGAGACGTCCACCAGGAATACGTTGTGAGCCCCCACCCACTCCTGGGCCTTGCCGAACGCCTCCGCGGCGGTCCGCGCGGGGAACAGCAACCTGGCCATCGGATGGACTTGCGCGTCGGCATCGGAGTCGTCGAAGTCCGCCGGAACGTCGAGGCGCAAATCGGGCTTCATACCCCGCAGTCTCCCACATTGATCGCAGCGCACGCCGATGAACGGCCCGAACCCCCGGATCGGCGGGCGGCGGCAACCGAGCCCGGACCGTCACGGTGCTCTCGCCGGCAGTCGTGAGCGGTGTCCTGTTGCCGGCGGCGGTCGCCACGTCGGCCGTCCTGTCGGCGAACGCCTGCGCGGCATCTCCGAGCAGGCGCGGGCATGGCTGACGGAGCTCTGTTCGAGGTCCGGCCGGCCGCCCCACTGGGCCGCGCACGCGCTCGTACAGGAACCCGCGCTGGCCGCCTGGGCTGCCGGCGCTCATAACGGTCGCGCGCTGACCTGCGTGCCGTCGGCCTTCTGCGGACGGTGGGTCGCCACACAGGCTCAAGTCGCCGACCAGGACGGCACCGGCGAGGTGATGGTGGTGCTCCAGGCCCCGGCCCCAGCGCGAGGAACTGACCGCAGCCCTCATGGGCTGAGCCATGCACACCGGGACCCGCGCTGTCAATCCCTGACATCAGCAATACCGCGGACCCGCCGCCCAGGGCCACAGTCGGAGCAGACCACGAAGGCACCCACGAACCCCACCACTCCCAGGGATGCCCGGTCGAAACCGAGGGAGAGCCCATTTCCCTCACAACCAAAGGAGAACCTCAATGAACGGCACAAAGCAACTTCTCACAGCGTCGGCGATCGTCGGGCTGATGTTCGCCGGTCTGCCCGCCGTGACCGCGCAAGCGTCCACCACACGGTTCGTCGACGGCTTCGAGGTCGATCCCTCGGTGCGCTGGGAACCGCTGACGAGCGGGGACGGCAGGGCCGACTTCGACATCGCCCAAGGCTTTGCGAGGTCCGGTGCCAACGATGGCTGGCTGTACACCGGCCAGGGGTGGGCAGCCGAACGCATCGCAGTGCCGATCGGTACATGGCCGGACCGGTCGAACTGCAGGGCGGAAATCTACGCACAGCCAGTGGGCGGAGGTGCTCAGGTCGCCCTTGAGATCTGGGACCCCAACGGCTGGCACAAGCTGACCAGCACGGCGCCTTTCCTCCCGGGTTCGGGCTATCAGCCCATCAGGACCAGCGGGATCAACCTGACCCGGATCGACAAGGTCTACGTCCAGGCGATCTTCGGAAAGGACAACGGGGTCAAGCAGTTCGTCCGATTGGACGACATGACCCTGCAGTGCTCCTGACGGATCTCTTCTCTCGACAGACTCGCCGCAGCCGCCTTGATCCCTGAGGAAATCGGCATTCTCGGCAGCAGCAATTGGCCGGGGCGCGCCCCCCGGCCAATTGCCCTCCTGGGTGCTCTACGACGCCGCTCAGCGGAGCAGCGAGCCGGGTGCCAGACGATGGGCCAGTCGGCGCGGTACCGCGACCTTCTTTCTGACCAGCACGTCGACGTCCGCGTAGTGCCGCCACGCCGTGTCCGCCGCCGCCTGATCCACGGGGACGTCGCCGAATCGGGTGAGGTTCGCCAGGTCGGCCAGTCCCGTCAGCGGCTCGTACGCATGGGCGCCCAATGCCGTCACCCCCAGCGTGGCCACCTCCTGAGCCGTCAGGACGCCCGACGAAGCCGGAACCCCGGCGGCGCGCAGCCGTACCACCGTCTGCCGCCACGCGCCCGCCACCCGTGCCCGCGGATCGCCCGCCCGGCGGCGTCGGCGGCGCAGGGGCGGCAGCACGGTCACCGCCAGCAGGTAGCCGCCCAGCAGGCCCCCAAGCACCGCGCCCGCGATCGGCAGCCAGGCAACCCCCGTCTCGTTCCTGTCCCTGAGAGGGGACGGCTTTTGTGTGGGTTTGTGGGGCGTCGGTGTCGGGCCGGGCTTCGTGTTCTCGCTGCTGATCTCCTGTTCGACCTCCTGCCGCTGCTTGGACACGCCCTCGGCGACGTCGCCGCTCTCGCCCGCGTGGCTGCGCGCCGGGGTCGGGTAGAACGGCACCCAGCCGATCCCCTTGAACTCCACCTCCGCCCAGGCGAGCACGTCGCCCGCCAGCACCTGCCGTACGCCGCCGCCCTGCGACTTGCCCGGCCCGAAACCGACGACCACCCGGCTGGGCAGGCCGAGCGAGCGGGCGAGCAGCGCGTACGACGCGGCGAACTGCTCAGTCGTGCCTGTCTTCGCCTCGGTGAGGAAGAACTCGATGCTGCGATAGCTGTGCCCCGGCGGGGAGTTGACGTCGTAGCCGGCGTGCTTGCGCAGGTAGGCGGCCAGTCGTACGGCCTGCTGCATGGGGCTCGTGGCACCGGCCGTGGCCTTGCGCGCGATGGTGGCGAGGCGGGCCCGCTGCGGTGCCGTACGGCCGTCGGGGCCGTTGGGCAGCGCCAGGGCGGCCTGGTCGGCGGCGGGGACCGCCTCGCGCAACTCCGCGGCGGAGTAGCGGCGAATGCCCGATGTCACCCGATACGTGGCGCCCTCGCGGGCGGTGGCGGTTGCTGTGCGCGCCAGCATTCCGGTCGCGGGGTCGGCCATCAGGCCGGTCGTGGGGGCGGCTGTCGGCTCGGTGCCGGTCGCGGAGTTGGTCGTCGGCTCGGTGCTGCTCACGGGGTCGGTTGTGGGTGCGGTGCCTTCTGTGGGTGCGGTGTCGTTTGTGCGGTCGGCTGCCGGGCCGGTGAAGCTCACCTGCTGTGGACGGTCCGCCGCAGGCAACCAGGGCCCGGCCAGCTTCTGCAGCGTGAACTGCTGCTCGACGACGTCGCGGGCGCCCGTGTTGCCGTCGCCGGGAACCCGGCCGCCGGTCGGTAGGTAGCCGGCGCTGGAGGTCCACGTGACGCCGTCGAAGCGGTCCAGTACGGCCAGCCGCCAGTTCGCCTCGGCTGTGGATCTGACGGTGAAGAGCTGGCGGTAGGGGTTCTGGAGCCAGGCGGACACCTGGTCGAGCGGGCTCACCCCTCCGAGCGGGCGCGGCGGTGGCTGGGCCACCAACTGCCGCACGTCGTACGGCTTGGCGGCGAACGGCAGCACGGACCCGGCCGCGACGGCGACCAGCACGAGGCAGGCCAGCAGCGGCACCCCCGCCGCGATCGTCCTGACGGACCGGGCCGCCCGGACCAGTGCCAGCACCAGCGCCAGCCCGACGACGATCGCCGCCGACGGCAGTCGCGAGCCGGGACCGGCCACGCCCAGGACGACGGCGGCGGCCAGCACCGGTACGGCCGGTGCGACCGGCAGCACCACCGCCCTGGTCCGCAGGGCCAACTCGGCCCCGGCCACCGCCGCCGCCCACACCAGGAAGTGCGCCAGCACGATCGTCCTGCCGTCCCCCTCGGCCGGCAGGATGGTCGTGAGCAGCGCCTTCCACGAGTCGCGCACACCGAGCAGCGCGGCCCGCGCACTGGCCGGGCTCGGCAGGAACCCGGCCATGGCCTGCGCCCTGAACAGGGTCGCCGACACCGCCGTCAGCCAGGCCAGCAGGTTCACGGCCAGGGACGCCCACAACGGCAGGACCCTGACCAGCGCGTACGCCACCACGCCCGGCACCGCCGCCGCCACGGCCACCACGGGGATCAACGCGCCCAGGGCGAACACCCCGTCGAACCCCAGCCCGGCCGTACCCGCCAGCAGGACCACGACGACGACCGACACCACCCGCCGCCACTCAGGCACCTGCGGCAGCGGCGCGGGCTCGCCCGCCGCAGTCCGGACCTTCGGTGAACGGGACCGCAGCCCCAATGCGGATCGCACGCCTGACGACTCGGGCCGCCGCCGGCCCGACGCCGACTGCACGTACGGCGCGGGTTGTGTGGGCGGCATGCCCGGCGGGGCCGGTTGTGCGCTTGGCGGGGTGGGGTGCGTGCCGGAATAAGTGGGTGGCATGCCCGGTGGGGTGGTCAGCGCGGCCATGCCGCCGCCAGTTCGGTCAGGTCGCCGATTTCGATGACCGTCACGCCGGGCACCACCAAAGGCCCGTCGTCGGCGGACGGGGCGCCGACCCACACGCAGACCACCTGGTCGAAGCGGCGGCGCACCGACGCGACCCCCGTCAGCGCCGTTCGCGCGCCGGTGACCAGGACCAGCGCCCCGCCGGAGCCCGCGCGGCGCACCGCGTCCGCCGGCGCGTCCGCGTCGGCGGCGCGCTCGACGAGGGCCAGCCGGTCGAGCACGGTCTCGGCCTCCTCGGCGCCGCCCTTGGCGGACAGGAGCTCGCCGGCGCCGGTCAGCAGGCGTACGGGGAAGCGGCGGCGGGTCGCCGACCAGGCGACCGAGGCGGCCGCGTCCACCGCCAGCTCGAACTCGTCGTCACCCCCGTACGCCCCGGCGCGCGTGTCGAGGATCGTGGTCGTGTACGGCAGGCTGACGTCCTCCAGTTCCTTGACCATGAGGGTTCCGGTGCGCGCCGTGGAGCGCCAGTGGATGTGCCGCAGGTCGTCGCCGATCACATAGTCGCGGACCCCGTTGAAGGTGATCGTGCCGCTCGGCGACCGGGAGGCGGAGCCGTCGAGGTGGCGCTGCCGGCCGGAGTTCAGCGGCTCCAGCGGCACCGTACGCGGCCTGACCAGCAGCAGGTCGGCCTGGCCGTACGAGGTCGTGCGCCGGGCCAGGCCGAACGGGTCGGCCCGGTCGAGCCGCAGCGGGCCCACGGACGTCTCGCCGCGTCTGCGGGTGGGCAGCCGGTACGACACGGTGCCGGTCGAGTTCCTGGCCAGCGGCGGTACGTCGACCACGATCGCGGTGTCCCGGCAGGTGTCGTGGGCCTCGAGGCCGTTGCGCCGCCAGCGGCCCCGGTTCGTGACGCGCAGCATGGCGATGGCGGCGTCGCCCCTGGCGACCTTGACGGGCGTGACCTCGCGGCGTACCTCCAGCCGGGGCCGACGCAGCGTCCACAGCAGGCCGGCGCCGACGGCGGCGATCCCGCCGGCCGACAGCGCGCCCGCCTGCTGGTAGCCGAGCGGTGCCGCCACGGCGTACAGCAGCACGGAGGCGGCCAGGGTGCCCCAGCCCGCTCTGGTGATCATTCGCACTCCCAGAGGGGGGCGGCGGGGAATCCCCCCTTCGGGGTGTCCATCAGCACGTCATTGAGCCAGCCGCTGCCTCGGCTGGACTCCACCTTGTTCCAGACGTCGCTGCTCATGCCCGTGTCGGTGTCGGTGTAGCCCGCGCCCTTGGTCTGGCAGATCACGGTCATGGTGATGTATTCGCCCTTAGGGATCCGGCCGGACTCCGCCCCCGCGGAGGGCCCGGACCGGATCAGGGTGTCCCGGTTGTCGTTGTGCGCGTTGCGGAACTGCGCGGACGGCGGCTGCAGCCCGGCCTTGGCCTCGGCGCGCTCCTGGCCTTCGCCCGCGTCGTTCTTGGCGCGCAGTGTCCAGGTGTAGTCCTGGCCGTTCTTCAGCCCGGTCACCTCGGCGCTGGTCCCGTCGAGCGTGCCGGGGTGCTGGCCGGGGCCTTCGAGTACGTAGCTGACGCCGCCCTCCTTGGCGTTGTCGGGGGCCGACCAGGTGAGGTCGGCGCCGTGGTTCTTGCCCTTGGCCTCGAAGCTCGCCGGTCTGCCGGGTGCGACGCAGGGCCGTACCGGGATGGTGGGTTCGGAGACGGACTCGCCGCCGTCGTACTGGGCCGCGACCCGGAAGGTGTACTCCTGGTCGCACCGGCCCCCGGTCACCCGGAACTGGAAGGGGCCGTCGGACCTGACCCGGTCCGGGGTCACGTTCGCGCCGGACGGGGCCCCCTTGAGCGTGTAGCCCGTGGCCTTGCCCTGGCTCGACGGGGTGAAGACGATCTCCATCCAGCCGGGCCCCGAGTTCGCCGTGACCGTGCCCGGCGGGCCGGGGGTCTGCGTCGGTGTTGGGGTCGGGGTGGGAGTCGGCGTCGGGGTCGGGGTCGGGGTGGGCGTGGTGGTGGGAGGCGGGCTGGGGGTCTGCGAGCGCTTGGTCTCGGTGGGCTTCGGCGTACGGGTGACCGTCACCGTGGGCTTCGACGTGGGCTGATTGCTCTGCCTGGTCGGAACGGTCGCCGTCGGCGGCACCACCGTAGGCATGCCGGTGGGTACGGGCAGCGGAGTTGGGGTGTCCTTCTGACCGAGGGCCTCGTCGTACTTGCCGACCCGGTGCGCCCTGCCGTCCTGTTCGATGACCAGCGCCGTCTCGCTGAACTGGTCGTTGACCCAGAGCAGCCCGTCCTTGACGAACACCTCCAGCGGCCCCGCCTTACCCGTGACCACCTTCTCGGGGTCGAACCTCTTGGCCACCGTGTCGTACACGATGAGCCGTCCGGTGCTCTCGTCGGCGATGTAGACGCGGCGGCCGAGGGCCTGCGGCGGCCCGAGCTTGCCGCCCTTCACCGAGACGGTGCTGAGCGCGCCGCTCGCGGTGTCCACGAGCACCAGCGCGCCTTGCTTGGGCGCGAGCATCGGGACGATCGTGGCCTCGGCGACGGCGGGCATCAGCATGCCGCCGCGTCCGGCCTCGGTCACCGTGCTGGGCAGGCTCACCGTGAGCCGGGTGCCTGTCGAGCCGATGACCATCGCCGAGGCGGCAGCGGAGTTGGTGACCAGCGGCACCCCGTCGGCCATGGTCAGCGTGAGCGGGTCGCCGGGTTCGCCCACGGTCACGGCCTTGCCCTGCTGCGCGCCGTTGATCTGGGCGAGCGTGCCTTCTTCCGGGACGGGCACCCAGAGGGTTCCGTTCTTGTCGATGCCGGCCTGGCCGAGCGGGGCCTTGAGCGTGATCGCGGCGCCGATCGTGTCCACGGTCAGCGGGTTCACCTGCTGGACGGTGCCCGCGCGCGGGTCGATCGCGTACGCCTTGCCCGCGCCCATCACGAGCTGCATGCCCCCGGCGCCCAGGCTCTTGCTCTGGGCGACGTCGAGCTGGGTCGGGTCGATGCGGCTGACCTGGCCGGTCGACTCGTCGACGACGAGCACGCTGTTGCCGTCCTGGACCACCTTGAGCTTGTCGCCCTTCGCGGCGGCCAGGTCCACCCGGCCGTCGACCTGGCCGGACAGGCCGTTGGCGTGGACGACCTCACCGTTGAGCGCGCTCGCGAGCCAGGCGCCGATGTCGGCGAGCTTGGGCCGGGCGCTGGACACCCCCGTACCCAGGAAGAATCCGATGCCCGTGAGCACGGCGACGAGCGCGAGCGCGACGAGGCCCGCCACCCGCCGTCGTGCTGCCTTTTGCCACCGAATGGCCACCAAATTCACATCCCGCGACATTCGTGCACATGCATACCAGCGGACACCCTAGAACGGCCGGGTCCGCCGGGGGCATTCTTCAAACAACCTCGAAGTGTCGCTCAGGTCGTGCCCCGGCGCAGTTCGTCGATGGCCTGGAACTGCTCGTCCATCGACGACTCGAAGGACTCCAGGACCTGGCTGAACCGGTCGTCGAGCGCGTCCTGCGACGGCATCGACTCGCCGAGCGTGCCGGCCATGACCTCCCTGACCATCCGGTCGGCCTCGTCCTGCGCCTGCTGGACGGCCCGCAGCAGCTCCCCGGCGAGCCGATGGCTGTCCAGGCGCATCGCGCGGGGGGCTATGACCAGCTCGGTGAGCCGTCCGGTGGCGCCGGCCGCCACCTGGACCTGCCCGTCCGCACCGGTGCCCCGGCCGACGACCGCGTCGATCTCCTTACGGCTCTCTTCGACGCGGAGCAGCATCTCCTCCGCCTGAGCGGTGACCCGTTCGAGGTCTTCGGGGCGGAATTCCGCAGCATCCATGCCAGGGATAATCGCCGACAGTTCACCCAACACGGCGATATTTCGGGAAAAGTCGAAGTGTAAAAGGATTCGTTGATTCGGGTGGTTTGTTGCGGCAAGGTGGCCAGCAGGTTAAAAAGAAGGGACGTTTCCCGATGGGCAAGGGGATCAGGATCGAGCCCGCCGTGCTGATCGCCGGCGGCCAGGCGTGCGACGAGGCCGCGGCTCTCCTGCGACCGGCGGTCGACACGTTCCGCACCTCGGCGGCGCCGACCCCTGACTGCTTCGGCCTGATCGAGCGGGGCTCGGAAGAGCTGGCCGCGTCCTACCAGGCGTTCTACGACGAACTGTGCGGCTTCGCCGACGACCTCACCGCCAAGCTGGGGGAGACCGCCGTCGGCCTGCGCGAGAGCGCCACCCGACTGGGAAGTGGCTGAATGGCAGGACCGTTCGACCCGATCACCGACCTCGTCCGGACCCTGCGGAACGCGATCGCCTCCCTGGGCGGAGAGGAGCAGGAACAACGCCTGCTGCTCATGGCCGACGCCTGCCTGGGATTCCAGACGGCGCTCAAGGAGATCGACCCGAAACTCGGCCCCATCCCCAAGTCGCTCGACGGCTGGGTGGGCGACGACGCCGCCACCTTCCACGACAAATGGGCCCATCACCTGGACCAGCGGTTCAGGACGGCGGCCATCGACCATCTCGGCACCGCGGCCGAGGTGCTGAAACAGTCGGTCGAGGCGACCCGCAAGACCCGGAAGGCGCTCAACGACCTCATCGAGTCCCTGGTGATCTCGATGGCCGCGGGCGCGGCCGTCTCGGTCGCCGCCGCGGCCCTCAGCGGCTACGCCGCGTGGGCGGCCTCCGCCGGGATCGCGGCCCGCGGCGCCACCGTGGCGACGGGCATCTTGAGCAGGTTCTTCTCGCTGCGCAACGCCGCCACCGCGATCATGCGCACGCTTGAGGCCGTCGGGAAGTCGGGGCTGGTACGCGGTCTCAGCATGTACAGCGGCGGCGGCTTCAAGGCGGTCGCGCTGAAGACACTCGGGAAGTATGGGCAGATCTACGGCTGGTCCTTCGGCGGCAACCTGCTGGCCGGCGGCGTGGCCAGAGGCGTCTTCGGCCAGAACCCGCTGGACATCTCCATCCTCTCGCTCGCCCAGACCGCCAACGCCTCGACGATCGCCGGCCTCACCGGCCCCCTCGGCGCCACGAACTACTTCACCGGCCTGGCCGCCAGGCGGCCGTTGCTCAACAACGTGACGATGGGCGCGATCGCGGGCGGCGTGCCCGCCTTCTGGAACGCCAGGATCGAGGGCAAGTCCTGGGGGCAGACGTTCAGTGACGTGGCGCTGTTCTCCGGCATCGCGGGCGGCTTCAACGGGGCCGTGGGGCGGGCGTTCAACCCGGCGGCGGGGCAGCGGGGCGTGCCGTCACCCCAGTGGTTCAGGAACCTGCCGCCGATGGCGCAGAGCTCGCTACTGGGCTTCGCGCCCAGCGTGGGCCTCAGGCTCGCGGTCCCCTTCGCCCCCTCGGCCCCGCCCCTGCGCGTTCCCGACCCACCGGATCTACCCGGCGGGAAGTAGCCGGGGATTCACTGAGCGAGGACCTCGCGGAGCCGGGCCGCGTACGCCCTGGGGTGCGAGGTGTTGCCGTTGTGCCCGCCCGGAAAGTGCACGAGGTCGGTGCCGAGCAGCCGCGCCAGCTCCTCCGCGCACCGGTAGTCGAAGACCGTGTGCGGGGTGGTGCGACCGGCGACGGGCACGATCGGGGCGCCCTTCAACGTGGCCGGGTCCAGCCGGTCGGCGATGGCCGCCGTCCAGTCGTGCTCCACGAAATAGTGGAAGTTGGCGGCCCGCTGCTCGGTCATCGGCTGCGGGGTCAGGTCCGGCTCGACGTCCCGGGCGGCGAGGTCGATGCCGAGCGCCCTGCCGATCTCCTTGAGCAGGGCGGGCAGGCCGTCGCGCCGGTAGATCTCCTGACCGTCGGCGAGCTCCCGCTGGTGGCCGAGGCACTCGTCGGCGGGCAGCAACCACGGAGCGACGGGCTCATGCGCGATCAGCCTGCTCAACCGGCCGCTCGCGACCAGGTGGAGCCCGATGGTGGCGCCGAAGCTCAGGCCCAGCATCGTCACCGGCTCGCCGGTCAAGTGATCGAGTAGGCGGCGGACGTCGTCGACGTGCTGCTCGACGGTCGCGCCCCCGGCCGGGTCGTCCGGGATGCTGCGCGAGAGCCCGCGCCGGTCGTACGTGATCACCGTGTGGTCGGCGACGAGCTGGTCCACGAGGTCCACGCTGCGTCCGGCGTCACCCTCGCCGCTCTGGGAGATCAGCAGGACAGGACCGGTGCCCCGCACTTCGAAGTAGAGGTTCGCGCCGTCCACCCGCAACATGCCTGAGTTCATGACCACCACCATAACGCATCAAATTTGATGCATCAAGAATGATGTATCTCCTCCCAGGGCATTCCCTCGAAGTAGCCGATCAGGCGGCCCACCGCCCTCTCGTCCACCTTCAGCGTCACGTCGTCGACCCGCCCCACGGGCACGACGCCGCGCGAGTTCGTCAGGAACACCGCAGGGAAGTCCCGCAGGTCCTCCACCCGCAGCACCCGGCTCTCGTACGGCACGCCCGCCCGCGTCAGCCCCGCCTCCATGAGCTGCATCGTGATGCCGTGCAGCATGGGCGCGTCCGGCCAGATCACCCGGTTGCCGTCGTAACACCCCAGATTGGTGATCGAACCCTCGGAGATCACCCCGTCGTCCGTGGTGAGCAGCGCCTCGTCGAAGCCCTCGGCCTCCACCCGCCGCCCGAGGTAGCCCTGCGGGAAGCCGCCCGTGTGCTTGATGTGCGGCAGGAAACGCTGGTAGCGGACCGATCTGAGGCTCTGCGGAGTGGTGGCGATCTCGACGGGAGCCGTGGCGGTCACCAGCACGTGCAACTGGGCCACCTCGCACACGTACACCCGCACGGACGCGTCAGGCCCGGCCCCGAGCCCGCTGTCCAGGCCCAGGGCCGATCTGATGGAGTCGACGACGAGCGCGCGGTCGAGCGGACGGCCGAACAACTCCTCGGTGGCCCGGTCGAGCCGGTCGAGGTGGCGGTCGAGGCCGCGTACCCGGCCCTGCCTGACCTGCATCGCGGTGAAGTGCCCGTATCTCGCCGAGACGGCCAGCGTCACTTCCGGCGCCTCGGCGAGCTTGCCGTCGATCACGGTGCGTTCGATGTCGATCAACTCCCTGTTCCGGCTAGCGGTTGAGCGTCCTGGGGATGAGGCGCCGGGCGAGCTCCTCGAGCAGGGCGACGGTCTCGGCGATGTCCTGCCGGTCGTCGGTGTCGAGGGCCGCGGCCACGGCGTCGTCCACAGGCGCGGCACGTACCTCCGAGACCCGGTCCGAAACCTGCGGCGACTCCCTGATCAGAGAGCGCCGCCGGTCCCGGGGATCGGTCATGGTCTCCAGGGCGCCCACGGTCTTCAGCCGGGCGACGGCGGCGGAGACGGCGCTCTGCGGCAGACCGGTACGGGCCGCGACCTCGCCCACGGAGGTGTCGGGATGCTGCCGGATGTCGCTCACCACGATGAGGACCGTCCGGATGCTGGTGGAATGCTCGCCGATGCCCTCGGTGGGCATGGCCTCCTCGCCGATCTTCATCAGCGTCCGCCCGAGCAGGAACAACTCGACCCCGTTCACCTCAGGCACGATACCGCCGAACCGATCTAGGGCCAGAACTTCACTTCGGGCAAGTCCTTCGACGGCTTGTCCAGCAGCGGCTCCCGCTCCTGGCGCAGGTGCCGGTCGAGGAAGGCGCCGACGTACGCCCGGGTGATCGACACCGAGCGCTCACCGTCGAGCGCCGGGGCGGGCAGCCCCACCTGCGGCCTGATCACCGCGTAGTCGGTGAACGAGCCGTGATCCGTGCCCGCGACCGACAGCCAGCGCTTCCAGCCCTGCACCTTCGGCCACCAGCCGGCCCACGACTGGTCACCGGTCGGCGTGTGGTTCTGCTCGGTGCCCATCATGAGGAGCGGCCCGCGTATCGCCGTCGTCGGCTGCTTCGGGTTGTAGCTCCCGTCGAGGTTCACCCCGGCCCGCACCCGCTTGTCCGCCGCCATGAGCTGCGGGGCCGCGTTGCCGCCCGCCGAGAAGCCGACGATGCCGATCCGCGACCTGTCGACCAGCCGTCCCCACCCGGACTTCGCGGTGAGCCGGTCGAGCACGAACGACAGATCCTTCACCCGGCTCTTGGCGACCGCGATCCCCTTCTCCTCGTTGTTCTCTCCCACGCATGCCGCGCAGGTGGTGGTCCGCCCGTCGGGGAACGTGGTGGCCGCCGACTCGTAGGTGTGCTCGACGGCCGCGACCAGGTACCCCTTGCTGGCCAGGTCCTCCGCCAGCGAGGTCATCGTCGCGCGGGGGAAGGAGAAGCCGGGCGACACGAGCACGAGCGGCAGGCCCTGGCGGCGGGTGAGCGGCTTCGCGTCCAGCGTGGCGTACGTCCGGGTCCTGGCCAGCGCGTCGGCCGGGACGTTCGGATAGTCCTTGACGATCAGCGCCGACTCCTGCGGCGTCACGTAGGGGGCCGCCTGTGTGCCCGCCTTGGCGGCCGGATACCACAGGGAGACCATGAGCTGCCGCGACCCGTCCTGCGGCACCCACGGATCGGGACGATCGGCGTCGACCAGATGCAGGGAGGCCAGCCCTACGGGATACTTCCCGGTGGGCGCGGGCAACGCGGTGCCGGTCGCGGCCCGCGCCTGTACGGACGGCGTCGCCAGCAGGGCGCCGGCCACGCCGAGGGCGACGAAGAGGTGTCGTTTCATGTGGGCCAGCCTGGGCCCGGACCCACCGGCCCGGCTTGACCTGGAAGTCGACCCGCACCCCCTCCTTTCGTAGCGGTCCGGATCGACGATCGGCTCGGGTGGCGGCCCGGCGCCGGGCCCTACGCTGAAGAACATGCAGGTGAGCAGACGGATCGAGGGCGGCTTGCCCGTGGTGCTCGGGGTGGGCGTGTTCGTGTCGTCCGCGGTGCCGTTCGACCAGACGGGCGGGATGACGTCCCCGGTGTTCGTCGTGACGGCGGCCGCGGCGGGCGTGGCGGCGTGGTTCGCGCGGCGGGCATGGTGGCCGCTCGCCCTGCTCGGTGCCGTCTTCTACGTGTGGCTGGTGATGTGGCCGCCGCTGATGGTCGCCTCCTATTACGCGGGTACGACGCTGCGCGGCACCCGTGGCGTCACGATCTACCTGGGCGGGACCGCCGTGGCGTTCGCCTCGGCCGTCATCGTCGGCGACCTGATCGGCGGGCGCCGGGAGATGGTCACCGCGACCGGCGCCAACGTGGCGCTGATGGCCATGGCCCTGGTAGGGCTGCCGTTCATGTACGGGCTCTGGACCCGGGCGAAGCGCGACGTGCTGGCCGCCGCCAGAGAGCGGGCCGACCGGCTCGAACGCGAGCAGGTGATGCGGGCCGAGCAGGCCAGGGCCCAGGAGCGGGCGCGCATCGCCAGGGAGATGCACGACGTCGTCGCGCACCGGGTCTCGCTGATGGTGCTGCACGCCGGGGCGCTGGAGGTACGGACCGCCGACGAGCCGACGGCCCGTACGGCGTCCATGATCGGCGGCATCGGCCGGGAGGCGCTGGCCAACCTGCGTGAGCTGCTCGGCGTCCTGCGCTCGAACCAGCAGCCCGCCGAGCTGAGCCCGCAGCCCACGCTGGCCGACCTCGACCGGCTCCTCGACCAGTCGCGCGAGCTGGGCATCTCGGTGCGCAGGCACGACCACGGCGAACCGCGCGCGCTGGGCCTGACGGTCGAACGTACCGCCTACCGCGTGGTGCAGGAGGCGCTCACCAACGTGCACAAACACGCCCGCGACGCGCACACCGACGTCCATGTCCGCTTCCTGAACGGCACTCTCCAGGTCGAGGTGCTGAACCGCGGAACCGCCGATGCGCCGGGCGCGGAGCAGGCCCTGCCCGGAGCGGGCTGGGGGTTGGCGGGGCTGCGTGAGCGGGTCGAGCTCCTCGGCGGGTCGCTCCAGGCGGGCCCCCGGCAGGAGGGCGGTTACGGCGTCACGGCCGCCATCCCCGTACGGGCCACGGCATGATCCGGGTGCTGGTCGTGGACGACGAGGCCCTGGTCAGGTCCGGGCTGCGGATGATCCTGGAGACGGCCGACGACATCGTGGTGGTGGGCGAGGCCAGGGACGGCGAGGAGGCCGTCGGAGCGGCGGCCCGGCTGAGGCCGCACGTGGTGCTCATGGACGTGCGCATGCCCGGCACCGACGGCCTGACCGCCGCCGCCCGCGTGCTGGCCACCCCGGACCCGCCCAAGCTGGTCATGCTGACCACGTTCGACCTGGACGAGTACGTCCACGAGGCGTTGCGGCTCGGCGCGGTCGGCTTCCTGCTCAAGGACACCCCGCCCAGAGACCTGACCGCCGCCGTCCGTACGGTGGCCGCCGGCCAGGCCATGCTCTCCCCGTCGGTCACCAGGCGGCTGATCGACGCGTTCGTCGACAAGGCGCCCTCGCGCTCGGAGTCGGCCCGCAGGCGGCTCGCCTCGCTCACCGGCCGGGAGGAGGACGTGATCAGAGCCCTGGCCCGCGGCCTGTCGAACGCCGAGATCGGCCGCGACCTCCGCCTCTCGGAGGCGACGGTCAAGGCGCACGTCAGCCGGGTGCTGGCCAAGCTCGGCCTGACCAACCGCGTCCAGGCCGCCATCCTCGTCCACGACGCCGATCTCTGACCCGCCCCGATGGGGCCGCCCCGATAAGGTCGTCAGGCGTGACGAACGAGTTGGGACCACTTGCCGAACGGCTGCGGGAGTTCGCGCGGGCGCGCGACTGGGAGCAGTTCCACACGCCGAAGAACCTCGCCATGGCGCTGGCCGGAGAGGCGGGGGAGTTGCTGGCCGAGTTCCAGTGGCTCACCCCCGCCGAATCCGCCGACCTCGACCCCGAGACCCTGGCCAGGGTGCGTTCGGAGCTCGCCGACGTGACGCAATACCTGGTGCGGCTCGCGGACGTGCTCGGCGTCGACCTGGTGGCGGCCGCCTACGCCAAGCTCGACGAGGGCGAGAAGCGCTACGACGCCGACCTCTATCGCGGCTCCGCCAGAAAGGCCCCGCCCCTCGACCTGTAACGCGCCCCGGCTCTTTACCGACTCCATACATACAGGTGTCTAAAGTACTAGAGAACTAGATAAATGGAGTAGCCGGTGATCGAGTTCCATCTGGATACGAAGTCAGGAGTCTCGCCGTACCTGCAGCTCGTCCAGCAGGTACGGCACGCGCTACGGCTCGGCCTGCTGCGCGAAGGCGATCAGCTGCCGACCGTCAAGGAGGCCGTGGCGCAACTGGCGATCAACCCCAACACCGTCCTGAAGGCCTACCGGGAGCTCGAACACGAGGGCCTGGCCGCAGCCAGGCCAGGGGTGGGGACGTTCGTGACGGCGACGCTCACCGACACCTCCCTGGCCGCGCACGGTCCGCTGCGGCTCGAACTACGGCGCTGGCTGGCCAAGGCCCGCCGAGCCGGTCTCGACGACGAGAGCATCGAGGCCCTCTTCATGACCACCTTTCGGACCACCGCTCAGGAGGACATAGCGTGAAGACCGTCCTGGAAGCCCAGGGCCTGGGCAAGAGATACGGCAGGCGCTGGGCGCTGCGCGACTGCACCATCGACATCCCCGCCGGGCACGTCGTCGGGCTGGTGGGTCCCAACGGAGCCGGCAAGACCACGCTGCTGAAGCTGGCCAGCGGCCAGCTGGAGCCCACGACGGGCGGCATCACCGTGCTGGGCGGCCGGCCCGCCGGCGGTCCCGCGCAGTTGGCCAAGGTCGGATTCGTCGCCCAGGACACCCCCGTCTACGCCGGGCTGAGCGTCGCCGACCATCTGCAATTGGGGGCCCGGCTCAATCTCCGTTGGGACGCCGTGCTGGCACGGGAGCGGATCAGACTGCTCGGTCTCGATCCCAACCAGCGGGCGGGAAAGCTGTCCGGCGGCCAGCGCGCCCAGCTCGCCCTCACCCTGGGCCTGGCCAAACGGCCCGAACTGCTGATCCTGGACGAGCCCGTCGCCTCGCTCGACCCGCTGGCCCGCCGCGAGTTCCTGCAGAGCCTGATGGAGGCGGTCGTCGAGCACGAGTTCAGTGTGGTCCTCTCCTCTCACCTGGTCGCCGACCTGGAACGGGTCTGCGACTTCCTGGTCGTGCTCGTCGACTCGCGCGTCGAGGTGGCGGGAGAGGTCGACAAGCTCCTGGCCACCCATCACCGGCTCACCGGCCCGCGCCGCGATCCCGACCGGCTCCCCGATGACCAGCAGGTTGTCTCCGCGCGCCACACCGACCGGCAGAGCACGCTCGTGATCCGTACCGACGCCCCGATTCACGACCCCGCCTGGACGGTCAGCCAGCTCAGCCTGGAAGACCTCGTCCTGGCCTACATGGAGAAGCACACCGCCGACGACCGGCGAATCGCCCTGGAGGTGCGGTGATGATCTGGCTGACCTGGCGCCAGTTCCGTGGTGCGGCCGTGATGATGGCCGGCCTGCTCGTCATCCTCGCCGTCGTCCTGGCCCTGACCGGCCCGAAACTGGCGGCCGACTATTCCACCGGGATCGCCGGCTGTGTCCAGGACGACTCCTGCGGCCGCTTCTACGACCGCTTCTTCGGCGAGTACGACACGCCCTTCATGGCCCTGTCCCTGGTCGTGCTGCTCCTGCCCGCCCTCGCCGGGCTCTTCTGGGGAGCACCGTTGATCACCCGTGAGCTGGAGGCGGGCACGCACCTGCTGGTGTGGAACCAGGGCATCACCCGCGGCCGCTGGCTGGCGGTCAAGCTCGGGCTCACCGGCCTGGTCGCCGCGGCCGCCGCCGGACTGTGCGGCCTCGTGGTGACCTGGTGGTCCGGTCCCCTGGACAAGTCGGCCCCGGGCGACCTGGCCTTGATGGCTCCCCTGGTGTTCGGCGCGCGCGGCATCGCCCCGCTGGGGTACGCGGCCTTCGCCTTCGTCCTGGGCGTGACCGTGGGCATGATGGTGCGCCGCACGGTGCCCGCCATGGCCATCACCCTGGCAGTCTTCGTCGCGATCCAGCTCGCCATGCCGATGCTGGTCCGGCCCCATCTGATGGCCCCGGTCACCTCGACCTTCGAGCTCAGCGAGGTGAACGTGGACGGCCTCGGTATAAACCGGGAGCGAGGCGGATATGTGGAGGTTCGCCTGAATAATTCTGTTCCCGGCGACGCGGGCGCCTGGGTCCTGTCCAGCGGTATCCTCGATCCGTCCGGACGTCCGGTCGCCGGCCCCGAACCCGGAGTCGGGCTCGTCCAGATCTCGACGACGTCGGGACCCTGCTCACCGGCGGGACAGCAGGGCATGGGCGCGTGCCCGGCGGAGATCAACCGGCTCGGCTACCGGCAGCAGGCGACGTACCAGCCCCTTAACCGCTTCTGGCCCTTCCAGTGGATCGAGACCGGGATCTACGCCCTGCTCACCCTCGGCCTCACCTGGTTGTGCTTCTGGTGGATCCGGAAGCGCCTGTCATGACCGTCATCAGGACCGTGGCCGCCGGGCTCGCCCTCCTCTTGGCGGCGGCCTGCACGGCACCGGCGCCACCGCGCGGCGAGGCGAGCACGGCGGGCAGTACGGTCTGCGCGCGGCCACAGCGAGCGCCCGGGGCGGAGACTCCCACCACGATCGACGTGATCGAGCAGGCGTACTTCTGCATCCTCGGCAACTACTACAGCGGCGCCACCCTGGACGCCCGCTCACTGCTGACCGCCGGATTCGTCGCCCTGACCCAGGAGGTCAACCGCGACGGGCGCGATGTACCCGAGGCCGGCATGCCCGCGCTGACCGGCGACCGCAAAGCCGACTGGGCCGCCTTCGAGGGGGTCTATCGGAAGGTCACCGATCAGGTGCCGGACCTGCGTGACAAGCTGGCCGTCGTCACCCTTGAGGCGATGGTGGCCGGCCTCGGCGACAACCACGCCCGCTGGTCGCACGACGCCAAGCGGCCGCCCGACTACTACGACGGTGACGGCTACGGCCTGGGTCTGCAGGCGAACATCAACGGCCCGCAGGTGAACGGCAACCCCGGCGTCGCGGTCCCCCCACTGTTCGTCACCGCCGTGCAGGGCGGCGCGGCGCAGGCCGCCGGACTGCGCGCGGGCGACATCATCGAATCGATCAACGGATCGGCGCCCTTCATCGACGCGAAGGCCACCCCCGCGATCGCCGCCCTCTACCCGCAATATCCGGAAGCGCGTCCGGTCCGGCTGCGGCTTCTGCGGCAGAGCACCGGCCGCCGCTGGAGCGTGACGCTCAAGCCCGGCCTCTTTCAGCGGGATCTGGCCGCCCTGCAAGTGGTGCAGTCGAAGCTGCTGGATGACGGCATCGCCTATGTGCGGTTGCGTGGGTTCGCTCCCGACTCCGCGACCAGGGTGTTCAAGGCGATCTCCAGGCTGCGCACCGGCCGGACGCTCACCGGCGTCGTGCTGGACCTGCGCGGCAACGGCGGCGGCAGCCCCACGGAGGCGATCCGGCTGCTGAGCGCGTTCGGCCACGGCAAGGTCACCGCCTACCAGTGCACCGTGGACGGCAAATGCGAGACTTCGTGGACCGACGACACCGTCGAGCTGCTCGGCCTGCCCCTGATGGTGCTCACCGACCGCAGCTGCGCCTCGGCCTGCGAGCACTTCAGCTCCGCGGTCAAGGACCTGCGCCTGGGCCAGCTGGTCGGCACCAGAACCGCCGGCGTGATCTCCGGGCCGGCGCAGTCGTACCTGCTGCGTAACAACACCGCGCTGGGCTTCCCGGCCAGGCATCACCTGGGGCCCAACCGCGAGGTGATCGACCGGATCGGTGTGCCGCCCGACCACTACGTACCCCTGACCCCGAAGGACGCGGCCGCCGGGCGCGACCCCGCCCTGGCCAAGGCCCTGACCTTGTTGCACAAGTGAACGGACCTCTCCATGAGACTGCTCCTGGCCGTCGCCGCGGGACTGGCCGTCCTCGCCGCGTCCGCCTGCTCCGCACCCGCGCCGCCCCGGGCCGCCGCCAACCCGTCGCCCATCCCGACCGGCCCCGTCACCCTGCCCGCCCCGACCGGCGCCCACCCGGTCGGCACCACCGCCCTGTACCTGAAGGACACCTCCCGCCCCGATCCCTGGAACCTCGACGTGGATGCCAGGGAGCTCAAGGTCACCCTCTGGTATCCGACCGAGCAGCACGACGGGCAGCGGGCGCCGTACATGACGCCCAAGGAATCAGAGCTCACCCTGAAGGGCTTGAGGATCGCGGGCGTGCCGTCCGACACGCTGAGCAAGACACGGACGAACGCCATCAAAGACGCCAAACCCGCAGGAAAGACGCTGCCGCTGGTGGTGCTCTCCCCCGGCTTCACCAAGCCGATGAGCACCCTCACCTCCCTGGCCGAGGACCTGGCCAGCCGAGGGTACGTCGTGGCCGGCATCGACCACACCTACGAGAGCTACGCCACGACCTTCCCCGGCGGTCGGGTCGCGGAGTGCCTCGCGTGCGACAGTGACACGGACCCGGGTTTCGGCACGGGGGTGGCCCAGGGCCGGGCGGCCGACGTCTCCTTCGTGCTCGACCAGTTGCCGAAGAAATGGGATGGTTCTCAGCTGATCGACCGCTCCAGAATCGCGATGGTGGGCCAGTCGATCGGCGGGGCCGCCGCCATGGCGGCCATGGTGAAGGACTCCCGAGTGCGCGCCGGAATCGACATGGACGGCACCACTTACGCCCGGATCCCCAAGAGCGGGTTCACCCGGCCGTTCATGTTCCTGGGTTCGGCGCCGCACGTCTCCGGAGGCTCCGACAATTCGTGGGACCGCGACTGGAAGCTGCTGACCGGGTGGAAGCGCTGGCTCGTGCTGACAGGCGCGGAACACCAGTCCTTCACCGACGGCCCGCTGCTGTCCGGCATCCTCGGCATCAAACCCCTCCCCGACGTCCTGGGCGCGGCGCGCGGCGCCGAGCTCACCCGCACCTACGTGGCGGCCTTCCTCGACCAGCACCTGAAGTCGCAGCGGCAGCCCCTTCTGGACAAGCCGTCTTCGCGCTACCCCGAGGTCAAGTTCTGCCCCGCGACCTGCGCTCAGTCGTGAGGCCCCGTCACTAGTGCCGATGCCTCCCGCGCGGGGCTGTCGTGCCGGCGGAGCACCGCGATCGTGACGGCGGCGAGGACGAGGAAGACGACCGCGCCGACCGCGGCGACCGTGTTCAGCCCGGTGGTGAAGGCGGCCCTGGCGATCTCCAGTACGCCGGGCAGATCCTTCGCGACGGTCACGGCGGCGGTGATGCTCTCGCGGGCACCCTCCACCGGCAGCGTGTCCGGCAACTGGCCGCGGTAGACGGCGGTCCCGAGGCTGCCCAGCACGGCCACGCCCACGGCCACCCCGAACTCGCCCGAGGTCTCGGAGAGCGCCGCCGCCGAACCGGCCCTCTCCACCGGGGTGGCGGCCATGATCACGCTGTTGCCCGCGCCCATCGGCAGCGCGATCCCGCCGGAGGCCAGGATCAGCCCGGCCACGACCAGCCAGGTTCCGCCGACGCTGGGCACCTGGGTGTGCAGGAACTGCCCCGCCGCGCTGACCACGAGCCCGGCCGCCATCACGTACGCCGTCCCGAACCGGTTGGCGACGGCCGGGGCGAGGGTCAGCGCGGCGATCATCACGAGGTTCTGCGGCACCAGCCAGAGCCCGGCGGCCAGGGGCGACAGCCCGGCGACCGTCTGCAGGTACGTCGTGGACATCAGCGTGGTGCCCGACATCACCACGCCACCGAGCGACAGGATCGCCAGCGTGGCGGCGAACGCGCGGTTGCCGAACAGACGCAGGTCGAGCAGCGGGCTGACCAGGCGGCGCTGGCGGCGGACGAACACCACGCCCGCGGCCACACCGAACACGACGGCGGCGAGGGCAGTGGGGTTGACACCGTTCCTGGCGACGTCCTTGAGCCCGTAGATGACCGGCAGGATGGCGGACAGCGACAGCGCGACGCTGGACAGGTCGAGCCGCCCGGCGGACGGGTCGCGATACTCCGGCAGCAGCGTCCGCCCGGTGGCCAGCACCAGCACCATGAACGGCGCGCCGAGCAGGAACGCCGACCCCCATCGGAAGTGCTCCAGCAGCAGGCCGCCCACCAGGGGGCCGAGAGCCATGCCGACCATGAAGCAGCTGAACCAGATCCCGATCGCGGTCCCCATCTGCTTCGGCTCCCGGAACATGTTGCGCAGCAACGCCATCGACGACGGCATCAGCGTGGCCCCCGCGATGCCCAGCAGGGCACGGGTGGCGATGAGCATCTCGGCGCTGACCGAGAAGGCGGCCAGGACCGACGCGACGCCGAAGCAGGCGGCGCCGATCAGCAGGAGCCTGCGGCGGCCGATCCTGTCGCCCAGCGTTCCCATGGTGACCAGGAACCCGGCCAGCATGAACGAGTAGATGTCCAGGATCCACAGCTGCTGCGGCGCGGTCGCGCCCAGGTCGGCGCTCAGGTGCGGCAGCGCCAAATACAGGACGCTCACGTCGAGCGAGAGAAGCAGCGCGACCGAGGCCAGGACGCCCAGCCCGATCCATTCCCGGCGTCCAGCGAGGGTGTTCATGATGGTCCCCTTTCCGTTGCGTCCACCGTGCTGGAGCGGCCTTCAGATCCACTTCTCGTGCGCTTAAGGTGGCTCCCTTGCGCTTTGGGGTGCTGGGGCCGCCGGTCAACATGGAGCGGGTGACCGCGGGCGACCCGGCCGCGGGCCTGCCGCTTCTGATCTCACGTCTCATGCGGCGGCTGTTTGCCAGAGATCTGCCAGAAAGGATCGCCACGATGCCACCGTTGCTCGCGTCGGCAAGACCACCTCGGGAACAAAGGAGGCTTCAGTGCGTTTCATGGTGCTCGGCCCGCTGGAAATCGTCGATCAGAAAGAGCCGATAAGAATAACCGCTTCCATGCAGCGACTAGTGCTCGCCGTCCTTCTGATCAATGCCGGTCGGCCGGTGAGCGTGACGCGAATGATGGAGGAGTTCTGGGGCGATCGGCCGCCGCCGAGCGCGCGCAAGACCGTCCACGGGTACGTCTGGCGCCTGCGTGGCCTGCTCGATCGCTCTCACCACCGGCACATCGAGACCGTGGACCACGGGTACCGCCTGCAGGCGGGTGATGTCGACCTCTCGCAGTTCGAACAACTGATCTGCGCAGGAAGGAAGGCCTCGGCCGCCGGTGACCTGCCGTCGGCGGGGCGGTTGCTGGGTGAGGCACTGGCGCTGTGGCGCGGGCAGGCGTTGACGAACGTACCGGCGACCCCGCAGATCGTCGTTTCGCGCACCAGGCTCGAGGAGTTGCGGCTCAGCGCGTTGGCGGCGCGGTTCGACATAGATTTGGAAATGGGCCGGCATCGGGCGATCACGCCCGAGCTCAGCGTCATGGTGAGCGAATATCCGTTCAATGAGGAATTCCACGCGCAGCTCATGCTCTCGCTTTATCGGAGCCATCGGCAGGCGGAGGCGCTCGAGGTGTTCTACAAACTGCGATCGTATTTGGTGGCGGAGCTCGGCGTGGAACCGAGTCCGTGGCTGCAGCGGCTCCTTCTTCGTATTCTCGACAATGACTGCGAACTGACCGAGGCAAAGCCCATGCGGCCGGAGGTGGTGCTGTGATGTGGGCTGTCTTGTTCGGCGTCGTGATCTCGGCCGGAGTCGCGATCGTCGTGGCACGGGCGGCGCTCGTGGTCGTCACCGTCCGCGGCGGCAGCATGGAGCCGACGCTGCGCGACGGGGACCGAGTGATCGTCGCCCGGTGGCGCCGCCGGCGAATCCAGCGGGACGCCGTCGTGGTGTGCCGGGCGCCCGACGGCCTGGTCCTCCCCGGGATGCCGCCCACCACTGCCGCCAACCCCGCGCTTCTCGTCAAACGTGTCTCCGCTGTCGCCGGTGACCTCCAACCGGATGGGAGAATCGTGCCTGCCGGCCACATTTACCTGCTTGGTGATGCGGGTGCCGACCTGGACTCCAGGGAGTTCGGCCCCGTCCCGATCGTCTCGGTCGTCGGCTCGATGGTCGGGAAGGCTCCCGGTCTCCCGTCCTCGTCTCGATAGCCGGCCGCCTGCATACGGAAGAGCTCGGCGTAGCGGCCGCCGGTGCGAAGCAGGTCAGCGTGCGAGCCCGTCTGCGAGACTCTGCCGTCCTCCACCACGACAATGTGATCTGCCATGCGTACGGCGCTGAGCCGATGCGACACCAGCAAGCGGGTCACGCCGGCGCCGTGTTCGTGCACCACCTGATGGACCTGATGCTCGGCCTCGGGATCCAGCCCCGAGCTCGGCTCGTCGAGGATCAGAAGGTCGCGGTCGCTCCTGAGCAGCATCCGTGCCAGCGCCATCCGCTGCCACTGGCCGCCGGACAGTTGAACTCCCGGGCTGTCGTCCTCTTCCCCCATGCTGAAGTGCACGAGGCTGAGCATGGTGTCGTATCCGCGAGGGAGCCGCTCGACGGCGCCGTCGACTCCTGCCAGCCGGGCCGCATCCCTGATCCGTGCCAGATCGAAGCGCGTCTCCAGGTCGCCTACGCCGATGTTCTCCAGCGCGCTCAGGTCGTACGTCATGTAGTCCTGGAACACCATGCCGATCCGCCGGCGCAGCGACGCCGGGTCGAGCCGGCTCACCTCGACGCCGTCCCACAGGATGCGGCCCTTCGTCGGCTGGTACAGCCCGGCCAGGAGCTTGACGATGGTGCTCTTCCCCGCCCCGTTCACGCCGACGAGAGCCACCGACTGGTGCAGGGGGATGCGGAAGCTCACGCCGTTGAGCACCCAGGGTAGATCGTCGCCGTAGCGGAACCACACGTCGTCGAAGACGATCTCCTTTCGGAGCTCGGGTGCGGCGACCCCACCAGCGGTCGGCCGGTGGTTGTCCGTGGCCATGATGTCGAGGTAATGGCCGATGGACAGCAGGGCCTCCGACCCGACGGACAACTGGTGTACCACTGCCGTGGCGGCGCTGGCCGTTACCGGCAGGGCGGTGAGGATGATCGCGATGTCGCCCGGCGTTGCGCGTGCGGCGGACACATCCGCGACGACGATCCAGACCGCGAGCGCCATGGCCGCCACCGTCGCGGCGTCCAGAATCACCTGTACACGCAGGATCCGCAGGTCGAGCCCGCGCTGGGAAACGTGGATGGCCGCGAGCTCGGCCCGCATGCGCTCCTGGAAGAACCCGCCCAGCCCGAACACGCGCAACTCCTTGGCCGCCCGCGGCTCGTACTGCAAGCGGCTGTAGAAGTATTGGCGCCGCTGCACCGGGCTCAGAGCCGCCAGCAGACCGACGCGGTCCTTCGCCAGCCGCCGCTCGGCCGCCAGCCGCGGAATCGCGGCCGCGGCCAGGAGCAGCGCCGCGGTCCTGCTGACTGCCAGCAGGACGCCTACGAACCCGATCAGCTGGATCGTGCCCTGCAGCAGAGAGCGGGCCGAGCAGACCAACTGGTGCGGAGCGCCCTGACCGGCGCGCAGCGCCAGCTGAATCCGGTCATGGAAATTGGGCCGCTCGAACAGTTCCAGCCCGTGCAGGCTGTTGAGCTTGCCGAACAGCCGGTCCTGCACGATCATCTCAAGCCGTCGCGCGTGCTGGTCCTCGAGGTAGCTGACGGCGGCGTTGCCGACATAGCTCACCAGCAACGCGCCACCCAGTCCCACGGCGAGGAGGATCAGGGTGGTCGGAGGGCCCGTGACGCCAGAGCTCAGTTGGTCGATCAGCAGCTTGCCGCAGAGCGCCGCCCCCACCGGGCTCGCACCGAGCGCGAGCGTCGCGCCGAGCACCACGATCGTCGTCACTGGGGCGGCCCGCCAGGCGAGGCCCGCCGCGGTGGCGAACCGTCTGGGGGCTCCGTCGTCGATCATGAACGGAGCTCTGCGGTTCTCCGCAGTTCCACGGTCGGCAGCGCGTCCGCGGCCCCGGGCGTGGCCATGACCGTCCTGTCCGGTCCGACGAGGAAGAAGCTCGGGTACCGCTTGACGCCGAACGCCGTCTGCATCGACCCGCCGAGCGGTTCCTCGACCACGGTGCCGGGACCTTCCACGGCAGCGATGAGCTGGTCGGCCTCCTCGCGCTCGGCCCGTACGTTCACCACGACGATCATCGACCGCGCGCCGCCCGCCACCGCGTCGTCGGCCTTGGAGCGGATCGTTGGCAGTTGCTCCTCGCAGCTGTGGCAACCGGTGGCCACGAAGGACACGACGGTGACCGAGTCGTGCAGGTCGGCGGCGGAGACGGCGGAACCCTCCGCCGCGACGGCGTGAAAGTCCGCCACGGTTTCGCCGACGCCGAGGCCGCCCTCCAACGGGTTCTCCAACGCTGCGAATCGCGTGGTGTGGTCGCGAAGCCGACGGACGACGCCGAAGGTCAGGAACAGATTGGCCACCAGAATCACGGCCAGAACGGCCTCAGGAAGGGTCACGAGAACCCCTTTCTCATCAGGTCCGGGTCGGATCGGAGAACAGTGCGTGTACGTCGTCGGAGAATGCGGCCAGACACACTCCGAGCGCGGCCGCGATCAGCGTCACCACGACCTCTCCGGGCTGGAGCGCGGTCGCGGGCGCGTACGCCAGGGCCGCCGCGCCCGCGGCCGCGACCGCCCCCAGCGCGACGTTACGCACGACGTGCACCGGTCCCAGCGGGGTCCGCGACGGTCCGAAACAAGGGCACGGGATCCGTCGGCGCTGACGTACGATCACCGCCACGAAAGCGGCGAAGCCCCACATGAGGACGGTGGCTGCGGCAAGTCCGGCCGGTGCCGTACCCGGCGCGATCACGAGGGCCGCCACACCCAGTTCGGCGGCAATGAGGAGCCGGACCAGCCGGCGGCCGACCGGTTGCCGTGCGACCTTCAGCAGCTCGCTGACGGCGGACTCGACGTCCGTCGGCCCGCGCAGCTTCGATACCACGGCCAGCACCAGGACGCCGGCGATCAAGCAGCGGGACAGCAGTGCGAGACAGTGCATGATCCCTCCTGGTCCGCGGGTCACTGACGTGACCGGGCCGATGGACGAGCATCGCGCCGCCGGCCCGGTCCGTCTGGAAGTGAGCGGATCAGCAGTAGTCGTAGATCTCTACTTGGCAGGTGCAGTGAAGACTGCTGTTCATGCAGCAGCTGTACAGGTGGATGCGCGAGGCGGTGGTACCACAGCAGAAGTAGTTGCACCGGTTCGCGACCGACGGGCAGTTGACACAGGCTGCCGCGTTGGCGGTCGCCTTCGGCAGCAGGGCGTTCACCGTGGTGTCGGCGAGTCGTCCGGCGAGCCGCTGGAGTGTTTGGACCATGGTTTCTCCCGAGACAGAGAGCGATCTTCTCCCTGTCCGACTCTGGCACTGCCGGGTGTGCCGCCGGTGTGGTCGCGGTATTGAAGCCCGGGCGCCGACTCGGATCTTGGAAGCACCTTTCTCGCGCGCTTAAGGTGGCCTTTATGCGCTTTGGGGTGCTCGGGCCGCTGGCCGTATGGACCGACCAGGGGGAGCCCGTCACGATCCCCGGGTTGAAGGTCCGCGCGCTGCTCGCCGACCTGCTGGTGGACGAGGGACGGCCGGTGTCGTCCGACAGACTCGTGGACGACCTGTGGGCCGGTGAGCCGCCGGTCAACTCCGCGGGCGCGCTCCAGGTGCGGGTCTCACAGTTGCGGCGCGCGCTGGAGGACGCCGAGCCGGGCGGCAAGAACCTGGTGGTCTCGCGCGCGCCCGGCTACCTGCTGCGAGCCGCTGACGGTACGGTCGACGCCGCGCGGTTCGCCGAGCTGCTGGCCCGGGCCGAGACGGCCGAGAGCCCGCGGACCAGGGCGGAGCTCCTGTCCGACGCGCTCGCGCTGTGGCGCGGCCCGGCGTTCGCCGACTTCGCCGACGAGGAGTACACCAGGTCCGCGATCCTCCGGCTGGAGGAGCAGCGGCTCTCCGCCCTCGAACAGCACGCCGAGGCGCGCCTGGAGCTGGGCGAGCACGGCCTGCTCGTGGGCGAGCTCGGCGACCTGGTGGACCGGCACCCGCTCCGAGAGCGGCTGCGGGCCGTGCACATGCGAGCGCTGTACCGGGCGGGACGGCAGAGCGAGGCGCTCGCGAGCTACGCCGACCTGCGCGAGCGGCTGGCCGACGAGCTCGGCCTCGATCCGGCGCCCGAGCTGGCCGCCCTGCACCAGGCGATCCTCGGACAGGATCCGGCTCTGAGCGGCCCCGCCGCCCGGCCCGCCACGAACCTGCCCGCCTCACTCAGCGACCTGATCGGGCGCGACGGCGCGCTGGCCGAGGTCCGTACGCTCCTGGAGCACAGCAGGCTCGTCACCCTGACCGGCAGCGGCGGCGTCGGCAAGACGCGGCTGGCCCTGGAGACCGCCACCCGGCTCACCGACGCGTACGCCGACGGCGCCTGGCTGGTCGAACTCGCCCCCCTCGACCGGGCAACCCGCTCGCCGGACGCCGACGAACGGGTGGGCGATCGCGCACGGCCGGCCGGCGTCGACGACCGGGCGCCGGATCTCGCTGGGCGAGCGCGGTCGGCCGGCGTCGACGAGCGAGTGCGGTCGGCCGGTGTCGATGGGCGGGTGGTGGCGGAGACCGTCGCGGCGGCGCTCGACATCCGCGAGGACTCCGACGGGAAGCCGCTCGCCGACCGGCTGGCCGGTGCGCTGCGCTCCCGGCAGCTCCTGCTCGTCCTCGACAACTGCGAGCACGTGATCGAGCAGGTCGCCGAGCTGGCCGGCCGGCTGCTGCGGGCCGCACCCGGGCTGCGGGTGTTGGCCACCAGCAGGGAACCGCTGGCGGTGGCCGGCGAGGTGCTGTGGAGCGTGCCGCCGCTGGACGTGCCCGCCGGCACCGACCCCGGCGAGGTGGCGCGGGCCGACGCGGTCCGGCTGTTCGTGACGCGGGCCGCCGCCTCGGCCCCCGGCTTCGCCCTCGACGCGGGCAACGCCGGGGCGGTCGCGCAGCTCTGCCGGCGGCTCGACGGGATCCCGCTGGCCCTGGAGCTGGCGGCGACCCGGGTGCGCGCGCTCGGCGTACAAGGGGTGGTGGCCCGGCTGGACGACCGGTTCCGGCTGCTCGCCTCCGGGCAGCGCGGCGCGCCGCCGCGCCAGCAGACGCTGATGGCGGTGATCGACTGGAGCTGGCAACTGCTGACCGAGCCCGAACGCGCCGTCCTGCGCCGCCTGGCCGTCCACGCCGACGGCTGCACGCTGGAGGCCGCCGAGGAGACCTGCGCGGAGGACGGGCTCGACGTGCTCGACCTGCTCGCGCGGCTGGTCGACCGCTCCCTGGTGGTCGTGGCCGACGGTACGGGGGGCATGCGGTACCGGCTGCTGGAGTCGGTGGCGGAGTATTGCCTGCAGCGGTTGTCGGAGGCGGGCGAGCTGGATCGGGTACGGCAGGCGCACTCGGCCTACTACACGGCGCTGGCCGTACAGGCTGAGCCGTTCCTGTATGGGCACTCCCAGCGGGAGTGGCTGCTGCGGCTGGACGCGGAGGCCGCGAACATGCGGGCGGCGCTCGACACGGCGGCCGGGGCCGGCGACGCGGCCGGTGCGCTGGCGCTGGTGAACGCGCTGGCCTGGTACTGGGTGCTGCGCGGCCGGCTGGCCGAAGGGCGACGGTCGCTGGAGTCGGCGCTGGCCATCGCGGACAGCGCGGCTGTTGAAGGCGGTGCGGTGGCCGCTTGGGCAAGGGCGGGGGCGTGGCGGGCGGGGTTCGCTCTCAAGCTGGGGGAGGACGTCGACTGGCGATCCGCTCTCGATCGGATCGAGGACCCGGGTGGGCGGGCCAGGGCCGAGTGGTTCCTCGGGTGGGCGGTGCCCGACATGCTGACCGGGCAGGAGCTGGTGTCGGGCGCGCTGGCCAGGTTCAGGGCCATGGGCGACCAGTGGGGGATCGCGGCGGCGCTGAGCCGGCGGGCGCGGGACGCCTTCACGCAACGGGACTTCGTGGCACTGGAACGCGACGGCGAGGAGAGCGCGCGGCTGTTCCGGCAGCTCGGCGACCGGTGGGGAGTGCTCCAGGCCACGGAGTGGCTCGGCGGGCTGGCCGAGATGGGGGGCGACGTGGAGCGGGCCAGGCGGCTGTTCGCCGACGGGCTGCGGATGGCGGAGGACCTCGGGCTCTGGCCGGAGGTGGCTGGGCGCACCGCCTGGCTGGGCTGGATGGCGCTCCACGCGGGGGAGTTCGAGCGGGCCGTGGAGCTGTGCGGGCGGGCCCTGCACATCGCCTCCGGGCAGGGCCATCGGGAGATCTCGATCATG
Organism: Nonomuraea sp. NPDC049269; assembly: GCF_043197155.1. Classification (NCBI taxonomy): domain Bacteria; kingdom Bacillati; phylum Actinomycetota; class Actinomycetes; order Streptosporangiales; family Streptosporangiaceae; genus Nonomuraea; species Nonomuraea sp. NPDC049269. The sequence continues at coordinate 459,676 of NZ_JBICSO010000003.1, read as the reverse complement.
TCCGAGATGGGGCTCGCCTACGCCGAGCGCCGTGGCGGCCACCTCGACCTGGCGGAGGAGCACCTGAACCACCTGCTCGAAGGGATCTCCCGGGGCCCCGGCGTCGAGCCGGCCCTGCACCTGCCGGACACGCTCGCCGAGCTCGGCTACCTGATCGAGCTGCGCGGCGACGCCGCGACCGCCAGGAACCTGCACCTGGAGGCCCTGACGGCCGCGCAGCGCATCGGCGACCCGCGCTCGGCGACGTGGGCCGTGGAGGGCTTGGCCTCCGCAGCGGCCGCCGGGGGCGACCACGAGCGGGCGGCCCGGCTGCTGGGGCTGGCGGCGGGAGTCCGCGAGCACAACCAGACGCCCGCCGCTCCGTCGGAGCTGGCCGAGATCGCGCGGGTCACCGGGGCGGCCATGGAGGCGCTGGGTGAGACGGAGTTCGGGGCCGCGTACGAGCGGGGCGGCAGACTGAAGCTCGACGACGCGGCCGACCTGGCCTGACGGCTTCCGCAGCGCTTACCGATGGCTCGCCATAATGATCAAGAGGATGATGACGCCCACGACGGAGAGGAAGATCTCAACCGCGCCCATGCCTTCCCAGGTGTTCTGCCTGTCCCAACTCTTGCGTCTCCTTTCCGAGTCGTCGCTTGACCGCTGGAGCCGCCGGAGATGATCATCCAACCCGCGCTGGCGGCTTCTGTCGAAGTCATCGAAGGGCATTGAAATATCCCCCTGTCCACTAAATGCCACTGTGTGTAATAACAATGGCACTTAACGTCGTCACCTGGGGGTGATACCGCTGTTGTCGACGACCGGCTCGAGGTTAAGGCGAGAGGCGGCGGCTCAGCCAGGCCAGGGCGAGCGGGTAGCGGTATTCGATGGCGCCATGCCCGGCGTCGAACAGCTCGAAATAGATCCGCTCGTCCGGCACCCCCGCCGCCTCCAGCGCCCGCCGGAAGGCCGTGGCGCCGAAGTCCAGGTAGTACTCGTCCTTGGTGCCCGCGTCGACCCAGATCGCCCGCATCGACCGCAACGCCGCGGCGTACTCGGGCCGCGCCGCCATCACCACCGGGTCGCGCGCCAGCCAGCGCTCCCACACCTCGGGTATGACGGCGCCTGTGTCGTCGAACGGCAGGCGTACCGTGCCGTCCTCGTCGGCCGAGTACGCCGCCGCGTAGGCGTAGATCTCCAGCAGGTCGAGGTCGTCTTCCCTGGTCCCGGCGATCCTGCTGCGGAAGTCGGCCAGGAACTTGTCGTACGAACCGCCGTACATGTCACGCAACCGCCGCACGATCGGCGGCAGCATGGCACGGACGCTGACGTCGAACAGCGAGTCGCCGGCATGAGTGGCCAGCCCGCCGAACACGTCCGGCCGCAGCATGGCGGTGACCATCGCCCCGCCGCCCCCGCTGGACTTGCCGGTGACCGCGCGGTGGTCGCGGCCGGCCAGCGTGCGGTAACGGGCGTCCACCCACGGTACGACCTCGTCGCACAGGTAGGAGTGGTAGCGGCCGGTCGCGGGCGAGTCGAGGTACTGGCTGCCGGCCAGCGAGGTCCACGCGTCGACGTACACGATGATCGCGGGCGGCACGTCACCGGCCGCGAACACGCCGTCCGCCAGCTCCGGGTACGTCCGGCGGAACGGGGTCCGGTTGAACCACATGGCGACATGACCGGTGTAGCCCTGCAGCACGTAGATGGACGGGTAGCGCCGGTCGGGGTGGTCGTCGTACCCCGGAGGGACGTACACGTACAGGGGGCGCTCGTGCGGATCCCCGAGGGGGTTGCCGCGCAGCAGTTCGCTGTCGATGACGTTGTGGTCGAGGCGGCCGGCGAGCTCGTCGTACCAGGGCAGCATGGTTTTCTCCCGTTCTCGACCCCATATGGGCTCTTGGGATCAGCCTGCCATCTCCGCCTCGGCGGCGTGCGGCCGTCCGGGGCGTCGGGAGTCGCTAGGCTTCCTCCGTGGACAGCGCAGAACTGAAGAACCGGGTACGCGAGCTGCGAGCCGAAGGCAGGTCTCCGAAGGAGATCGCCCGCACGCTGGGCGTGTCGCCGTCGGTGGTGGCCCCGCTCGTACGCGCGGTGGCGGCCGAGGGCAGCGCGGCGGCGGGGGAGCCCGAGGTGGCCGGCTGCTGGATCAACGTCGGCTGGAGCACCGGCCTCACCGTCGACCCCGCCCGCGGCTGGGTCGACGAGAAGCCGTCGGCCGAAGGACTGGACGGCAGGGTGTCCGTGCTGGTGGCCCGGCGCCACACCTGGGACCGGATGACGGTCTGCGGCTACCTGGCCGACGTCTACTGCACCGGCGTCAAGGACCTGATCGGGCCGGATGTCATCGACGACCGGCAGCTCAGCCGGTTCCGCGAATACTTCTTCAGCGACTACGTGGGCTGGCAGGAGGCGCCGATCGAGCTGGCTCAGCATCTCGTGTTCGGCGCGATCGACTATGCCCGCACGATGGACCTGGAGCCGTTCGTGACCTTCGACTCGGCCTCCCACGTCCTGGGCAAGTGGGAGGGCGAGTCGTCGGCGATCACTTTCGGCCGCGACGGGAAGCCGTACTACGTCCCGGGCCCGAACGACGAATCCGGCAAGATCATCAGGATCTTGGAGAGGAAACTCGGCCCGTCAGGCTTCGACACCTCCGTTGGGTGATCCTTTCCACGACGCTCCGGCTATCCGAGTCGACGCGGTTCACCCGTAAAAGCGATACAGGGCGATCCAGAGAACCGCCACGTGGTCTTCGGAGGCGAATGCGATCACTTCGTCGCGGGACAGGTAGTCCTCAGACCAACGGTCCCAACCGGCATGCGCACCGGCAAAATAGCGACTCCGCTCCGGCGGGAACGCGGTGAGAAAGCGGTCTGCCAGCTCTGTTCGGCCGGCTTGTGTCTCGGCAAGCTGGATTCGCTCCTGCTCGGTCCGCGGGGATTCGCTGTAGTCGCCGTCGTTCATCGTCCAGCGCATCCGGCCGATCAGCCAGGCCCGCAGGAGGTCGGGGGCACCGGTCACCTCCTGCCAAGGCTCTCGACGATGCGGGGCATCGTCGTCTGGCTGATCGTCTTCGTCCCCGAACCTGGCTTGGGGCAAGGCAAGATTCCCGTCGGGGATCAGGGTTATCCGCTCGCCGGTGGACCCCAGGGCCCGCACACCCGAACCGTAGGGTCCGGGCCCGGCCGGCAGGGGCCCGGCGTCTTCGTCGTCGTCTTCCCAATGCTCGCGCTCCGCCAGCGGCGCGAACTCCTCCGGCAGTCGCTTTTCAAGAAGGGTGTCGAGCAGCCGGAAAATCTCGCCCGTCGCCGTAATAAGGTCGCCATGGAGGGATTGGTAGGTCACTGGCGCGGTGCTGTCCGCCACGGCCTCCAGAGCCTCTTCCCGCAGGTCGTCCACGCCGCAAACCCTGACGACGCGCCTTTCCTGATACAGGTGCGCAACCTTGAAGTCGGCCAGCTCCGCCGCCAACGATCCCATCTCTCTCGCTTAATCATCTGAAGGTGCAAGGGCAGGAAGCCACGCTTGAAAGCCCCCTCCATCGTGGAGAGGGCTCTGACCGGCATCGGCTATTGAGCCGCCTTGTACTTCTCCACGATGGTCGCGGCGATGCGGCCTCGCTCGCTCACCGGCAAGCCGTGAGCCTTGGCCCAGTTGCGGATCTCGGAGGACTTCTCACGGTTCATGGCCCGGGAGGTGGAGTCGGCCCCGTGGCCGCCACGCCCGGAGCGCTCGGCCCGGACGGGGCGAGCGACGGTGATGTAGGGTGCGAGCGCCTTTTCCAGATCTTCCCTGTTCTTGCCCGACAGGTCGATCTCGTAGCTGGTGCCATCGATGGCGAAGGTGGTGGTCTTCTCCGCTTCGCTTCCGTCGATGTCGTCAATGAAAGACTCAACGATCTGCTTGGCCATGCCGGCGCTCCAATATGTGTTATGAGGTTTCGGGTACTGTATCGCCTTGCAGGGGCGCGTCAACCACATACCCGAAAGATTGCTATTCCCAGAGAAGGAGGCCCAAACGGGACCGCTCCACATTCACCGGGGCCGCGACGTCTCCCCATCTTGCCAGTGTTCCAGCGGTACTTGCGCCGACAGGCGCCCTTTGAGCCCGGCTCGAACATCTTGTGGCAGGGGAAATATCCAGCTTCGGCTATCGATCTCACAGGGCGAGTGCTGGGTGGCGGAATTCGGTGGCTCTGGATCACTGGGCAAATGTCTTCGGGAGATTGGGAAGACATAATGTGATGTCGTCTATGACGATCCGCGCCACCACCGCCCGGGGCGCTCGCCCAGACGACGGACGACCCGCATGAGGGTCTGCGCGCGCGTTACGGGAACGCCGCCCGCCGAAATTCTCCGGCCGATGACACGACAGGCTCCATGACGGCGTTGCTGAACCGCCTCGCAGGCAGTTCCGCCATGCGGCGTGGAGCGGTCGGCCCGTCCGATGCTCGGTGGAGATGATGACGACGAGTCGGACGTCACGGCAATTTGCCGGCCGGTCGCCTCATCGGGCCCCGAGCTCAGACCTCCCGCGAGAGCAGACCCACCGACGCGGCATGTACTCCCGCCTGGAATCTGCTGACCGAGTCGAGATTGCGCAGCAGCGCCGCGACGTGCCGACGGCAGGCCCCTACCGACATACCGAGCCGACGTGCGACGACCTCGTCAGGGCTGGGGTCAACGGGCCAAGTCGGCGATCAACACGGGTTCCAGGACTGCGGCCATGTTCCAGCTGAGTACCGACTGTACGGGTTATGGTGCGCCGATCCCGCCGGGACGACACCATCCTTCTCCGGTTGGTTCTCCCCGATGAGCCTCCACGTCCGGTGAACTCGTTTTCGAGGGAGAGGTGAAATCAGTTCCAACGAAGGTTCTTTCGGTCATCGCGTTACTTGTCGCAGCAGTGCTGAGATGTCTTGCTGTTCTGGCGCACCGGCCTCAGTCACTATGGCGAGTGCGTGCCGCCATAGTGACTGAGCCTCGATCTCATTTCCCGTTCTCCGATGAATATGGCCTAGAATGATCATCGTTCGGGCCTGGGAGAGTCGCTGACCCGTTTGTCGGCAGATTCGCAGGGCTTCTTCACAGTGATCTCTGCAGGGATTTATGTTGCCTAGCCCAAGATGTGCGGCGGCTGTGGCGCTGTGCGCCTTCCCCAGCGCCAGGGTGAATCCTTTGCCGGCCAGGTGGCGGGCGCGGTCGGCGTGTTCAAGAGCCTCCGCGTGCCGGCCATGGACACGCGCCAGCTCTGATCGTGCAAGCCACAGCTCGACGTGATTCTGCAGGTGACTGACCCGTTCCGCGATGATCGACGCCGCCGTGAGGTGGCCGTCGACTTCTCCGAGATGACCAAGCCGGAGGTTCGCCAGGGCCAAGCAGGTCAGTGCGCGCCCCTCAACCTCAGGGTTCTCGGTGCTCCTGGCCAGGGAGATCGTGTCGGACAGGACCTGGCGTGCGGAGTCATAGCGGCCAGCCTCCAGATGCACCTTTCCGAGGCATTCGAGCGCATTGGTCTCCGCATAAGCGGATCCGATCTCGCGTCCGACAGACCTCGACTTGTTGAGCGTGGCCAGGGCGCTGTCGAGCAGTCCCAGCTCTCGCTGGATCACTCCGAGGTTGGTGAGCATGACGGCTTCGAGCTGGCGCTGGCCATTTTCGCCGGCGGCCGCGAGCACCTGCCGTTGCCGCTCTTCCGCGTCGCGGAGGCGTCCGAGATCGAGATACAGCGCCGCCAGGTTGCCGAGACTGGATGTTTCGGCCACCCGATTGCCGAGATCCCGGTCGATGACCAGGGCCTGCTCGAATCGGTCGATGGCCTGCTCAGATGCCCCGCTCTGTGCTAACACCACACCGCTGGCCCGTAGGACCGCCGATTCACCCGCGCGGAAACCGGCCCGGCGCAGAAAGGGCATGGCCTGATCGTAGGCATCGAGGGCGGCGTCCAGGTCGGCGATCCGCCACCGGGCATAGCCGATGGACAGCAGCATCGCGCCCTGTCCCACGCCGTCCTGATCCGTTCGAGCGGCGTCGAGCCCGAGTTCGGCGATGCGCAGGCACTCGGCGATGGGCCGTCTCCATGTCAGGATGTCCCGCAGGGCATCGGCCAGCCGCCACACCAGAGAGCGAGGGCCGTGCTCCGCCGCTCGGGCGATCAGGACGGCAATGGTGTCCCACTCCCGATCGAGCCAGCTCTGCGCATCGGCCGCACTGCCGAAGGACAGTGGCGTCACGTCTGTCGCTGGTCCCGCAGCCGGTACTGGTTCCACCAGCCGTACGTCGACTACGTGTTCGGCCGCGTTGGTGATCGTCTGCAGGTAGAAATCCATGTACCGGCGGATCGCCGCCTCCCGTTCGCCGGGCAGGTCCTCTGTCTCACTCCGCGCGGCGGCATACGTGACCAGCAGGTCATGACAGGAGTAGCTGTTCGGCCCGGCGCTGACCAAATGAACCCGCGCCAGGTCGTCCAGGAGCTTTGCTATTTCAGATAGGGGATTGCCCGACAGGGCCGCCGCTCCCGCGACGGTGATTCCCGAGTTCGGCACCAGTCCGATCAGCCGAAACAGTCTCCGCCCCGCCGGAGAAAGCGTCTCAACCGATCGGTCGACCGCCCCGCGTACCGCTGTTCGCTGGTCACCGGCGACCTCGAGCTGGCTGAGCAGACCATGATCGCTTAGCTCTTTGACGTACTGGGCGAGCGTTTGGTGGGGACGATCCGCGAGCCGGGCACTCGCGACACGCAGGGCTAGAGGCAGCCGCGCGCAGAGTTCGGCCAGACGAGCGGCAGCATGTGGTTCTCTACGTATTCTGTCCGGCCCCACGAGGTCGGCCAGCAGATCGACGGCTTCGGCTGGATCGAGCACCTCCAGCGTGATCCGTCTGGCCGACTCCAACGCGACAAGCCCACTCAGCCGGTCTCGGCTGGTTGCCAGCAGCAGGCACCCGGGCTCTCCCGGCATAAGGGGACGCAGCTGCTCCGGCGCGGCGACATTGTCCAGCACCACGAGAACTCGCCGTCTCGCAAGGATCGATCGGTACAAACCGATCTGAGCATCCACTTCCACGGGGATGTCCTCGGCGGGTTGGCCAAGCGCTTGCAGCAGGCGCGGTAGAGCCTCGGCTGTGGTCATCGGTGGCGTCTGGTCGAACCCCCGCATGTCGAGGAACAACTGGCCATCGGGAAACCGATCGGCCAGGCGATGTGCCCAGTGGAGGGCGAGCGTGGTCTTGCCCACTCCCGCGGCTCCGACCACCAGAATCGCGTGCCGGCCTCCAGCGGAGAACTCCTCCAGCCGGTCGAGCTCGGCATGCCTTCCGACGAGCCGGCCCACCGCCGGCGGAAGCTGCCGGGGAACGAGACGTCGCACGGCTTTGCGCTCTGGCGAGGCCAGCGATGCGTCGTTCCGGAGAATCGCCAGGTGCAGGTGCTGGAGGTCGGATCCTGGTTCCACGCCCAGCTCGCTCGCGAGCACCGCATGGACTCGGCGGTACGCCTCCAGCGCCTCACCCCGCCTTCCCGATCGATGGAGCGCCAGAATGAGCTGACGCCAGACGCGCTCGTGAAGGGGATGGCTGTCGGCAAGTGCTCGTAGCTCCCCGATCATTTCCGCGTGCAGCCCCAGCTCCAGGCGAATCTCGCTCCATTCGGCTCGTACGGTGTGCGCCAGCTCCTCCAGAGCACCGGTTCGGGACGTCATCGAGGAACTGAGCGCCGCGTCCTCGGCCGGGCGGCCCCGCCACAGCGACAGAGCGGAGCGGTACTCGTCGTTGGCGACAGCGAGGTCGCCGGCGTCCGCGTGGCGGCGCGCCTCACGTACCGTGTTCTCGAAGCTGAGCAGGTCGAGCTGGTCCGGTTCGAGGCGCAGGAGATAGCCCTGGTCTCGGGTGATGAGGTCAGGGATGACGGATCGCCGGAGTTGGGTGACGTAGCTTTGGAGATTCGACACCGCGGACGAGGGCGGGTCGTCCCACACACACTCGATCAAGTGCTCGATGGAGACGGTCACATTGGGGTAGAGCAGAAACACGCTGAGTATGGACCGCTGTTTTGGTGAAAGGTGGACGGGACGGCCTGCGCGGAGAGCTTGCACAGGGCCGAGAATGCCGAACACGGCTACGTCGAGCCTTCCTGCATCACGGAGAGATCGTGGCGACGTTGTGGCGCCTTCTTTAGCCCGCAGAATTCATAGACGGCGGAAGGAGGGTGGCTGTGTCGCGGGGAGGAGCGATGGGAAGTCTCGCGCGTTGCATCGAAACGCGCGCGGCGTCCCACTGGCCGTATTCACGTGGCGGACGAACGAGTTCATCGCTGAGACATCCCGGTTGGCAGTGCCTGGGCGGCGGCAGTTCCCGATCATTCTCGAGAACTTTGTACACCCGCCCTGCGAGCCCGCGCAAGAAGTACCAACCATGGGGCTAGAGCGTCGAGCGCCGGCGGGTCCGCTCGATGACGGCGCTGGTCGCCATGAGCAGGCAGATAGGACGTCGGCGGAAAACCCGCTGGTGGGGGGACATGAACCCACGACCTCTTCGTCCCGAACGAAGCCCGGTGGACCCTCAGACGGCGTCACAACGACCTGAGGTGTCGCGCGCCATCGTGGCCAAAAGGGTCGTTCTGCCCGCTGGCTAGCCGGTGAGTCGAACATTCCGCATCCAGGGAATGAGGTATCCACGCGGGCGTTTCCAGAGTCAGGCGGCGAGGGTCGAACCGCGTACGACAAGTTTGGTGGCGAGTTCGATGTGGTTGAATTCGATTTTCTCGCCCGCGGCCAGGCGCAGCGCTGTGCGCAGGGCGACTGCGCCCATCTCGCGCAGCGGCTGGCGTACGGTGGTCAGCTGCGGCGAGGTCATGGTGGCGATCTCGGTGTCGTCGAAGCCGACGACGCTGAGGTCTTCGGGGATGCGCAGACCGCGGGCCCTGGCGGCCTGAATGGCGCCCATGGCGCTCTCGTCGCCGGCGGCGAAGATGGCTGTCGGGGCGGGGTGCAGGTCGAGCAGGACGGCTCCTTCTTCTATGCCGGAGGGATAGCAGAAGCCCGGAGTGCGGACATATTCGGGGGGTACGGGCACGCCCGCGGCCTCCATGGCGGCGCGGTAGCCATGCATGCGTGCTTGGTTGGTGGTCGAAGTCGCGGGGCCGCCGAGATAGGCGATGCGGCGATGGCCGAGGTCCAGTAAATGCTGGGTGGCGGACAGACCGCCGGCGAAGTTGGTGGCGCCGACGCTGGTCACACCGGTGTCCGGCAGGTTCAGCGGGTCGATGACAACCACCGGGAGATGGGCTTGAGACAGCGCGACGAGCTGGGCCGAAGTCGGCGCGCTCATAAGGGTGATCATCGCCCGACGCCCGGCGGCGACCAGGTCGCGAGCCCAGGAGACGCCCACGCCGGCCATGTCTTTCGTATAGGTGACGATGACCGCGACGCCCAACTCGGCTCCGGCCTCGACCGCGCCCTTGATGACTTCGGTGGAGTAGGCACACAGATCGTCCACGCCCAGCTCGACCGTGGCCGTCAGCTGTGGTTGGTCCCGGCGTGACGAGAGCGGCACGTAGCCCTGTTCCAGCAGGAGGGACTGCACCAGCGAACGAGTGGCCGGTGCGACGTCGGAGCGGCCGTTGAGCACCTTGGACACTGTGGCCACGGACACGCCGGCCGAGGCGGCGACGGTGGCCAGCGTGGTACGCCCGGGATTGCTCGGCATCGATCCCCTCTCTAACGCGCGACACCTACTTTAAGCTGCGACCAGCCGGGACGCCTCTGAATTAGCGATCACTTCCGCCGGCCATTCAGTGGTCGACCGACTTTGGCCACTCACCGAAGTTCCATGGGGACGGCGAGCGAGTGTTCTGGAGAGCCGAGCCAAATATGCTGGCCTTCAGAGCTTCCTGGTTTTCGTGCATGCCGTACACCTCCGGCAGCATTCCCGCGATGGCGACCTCCGCTCCAGTCGTCGACTTTCGGCAGACCTCCTCAAGCCGGGGATGGCTCCAGCGCTGAGACCGGAGCCCCGGCATGGGTTCTCTACTCGGAGTGCTCGACTGCGGCTTTTGGGAGTGCGAGCATCACGAGTGCCGTGATCAGGTAGAGCGCGGCGGAGACGATCAGGACGATGCTGAGCGCGTGACTGTAGTCGGGCAGCACCGGTGCTCCGGTGGCTGAACCGGTGACGGCGGTGAAGAAGATCGTGCCGAGAACGGCGATGCCGACGGCGCCGCCGATCTGGTTGACGGTGGAGAGCACTCCGCCTGCGGCGCCTGCGTTGCGTCCGGGGACGCCTGCGAGGACGACGTTGACGAGAATGGGTGCGGCGAGACCGAGCCCGAGGCCACCGATGAAGAGTGCGAGGGCGAGGAGCCAGTATCCGGGATCGTTGCCGTCCTTGACGATGTACCACAGGACGACCTGAGATGCCGCGATGGTGAGCGAGCCCGTGATCAGGAGCGTTCTGCCCGCTTTGGCGGCGAGAGCGACGCCGAGGCCGGAGGTGATGATCGAGCCGAGCGCGTACGGGAGGATCACCAGGCCGGTCTCCCACGCGGTTCGGCCGGTTCCGTTCTGGAGGTAGACCGAGAAGGTGAGGAAGTACGATCCGATGCCGCCGAAGAAGAGCACCGAAGCGCTCAGGCCGACCGCGAAAGCGCGGATTCTCAGCAGAGCCGGGTCGAAGACAGGTTCGTTTCCGCGTCCGGTGAGGCGGCGCTCGTAGGCGAGGAAGATCGCGAGCACCATGATTCCGGCTACGAGGAGGGCGTAGCCGGCCCAGGTCCATCCCCATGTCTCGGTCTGGATGATCGGCAGCAGCAGGAGAAGAAGGCCCGTGGCCGCGAGGAGCGCGCCTGGGATGTCCAGTCGCGCGGTCGAGGCGGAGCGGGACTCCGGCAGAACCTTCGCGCCGCTGATGAGCGCCAGGATCGCGACGGGCACGTTGATCCAGAAGATCGTGCGCCAGCCCAGGTCGAACAGGTTGGCGTCGACGAGCAGCCCGCCCAGCAGCGGGCCGGCGACCGAGGCGAGGCCCTGGACCGCTCCGTAGGCGCCAAACGCCTTGGCGCGCTCGCCCGGAGCGAATGATGCCCGGATGATCCCGAACACCTGCGGGACCATGATGCCGGCGGTCAGTCCCTGCCCGGCCCGCATGCCGATGAGCATCCCCGGATCGACGGCCAGCGCGCACAGTGCCGAGGTGACCATGAACCCGGCCAGCCCGATCATGAACAGCCGTTTGCGGCCGTACTGGTCGCCGAGCCGTCCGCCGGTGATCAGGCCCGCGCCCAGGGCGAGGGTGTAGGCGGTGATCGTCCACTGGATCTGAGCGTCGCCGGCACCCAGGTCCTGGGCTATCGCCGGGGCCGCGACGGTGACGATCGTCGCGTCGAGAAGGTCCATGAAGGAAGCGAAGAGCACCACCAACAGCGCCGTGGTCGCGTCGGCGCTGGCGATGAGTGTCGGGGAGGCCTCAGCTGTGCGGATGCCCTCTCGGGGGCTCGGTGAATCGGTCATGTCGGCCACCATCGCCGGGATAGTTGCCATCGAGTGACCGCTATCGGTGGGAGAGTCGGACAATCATGGCTGCTACCTCCGCGCGGACGCTCAAGCTGCTGTCGATCTTCGGGATCGGTGCGACCCTGACCGCCGAGGAACTCGCCGCCCGGCTCGGAGCGTCGGTGAGAACCGTGCGTCGCGACATCGATACGCTCCGGGACCTCGGGTACGAGATCGAGGCCGTCCGCGGAGCAGGTGGGGGATATCGGCTCGGTCGCGCGTCCCGTTTGCCGCCGGTCGTCTTCGATGAAGACCAAGCCGTCGCCACGGCCGTCGCGCTCCAGACCGTGCCGACGATCCTCTCCGGCATCCGCGAGAACGCGGCCCGCGCTCTCGCCACGCTGCACCAGGCGATGCCCGCGCGCAGCCGCCTGCACGCCGAAGCGTTCACCGTCTCTTCGGCCCGCAACTACTGGGAGTTCCCCGCGCCACCGATCGACGCCGAGATCGTCCGCGCCGTTGGCAGCGCGATCAACCGGCAGCACCTCGTTCGCGTGGACTACACCGGTGACGGCGAACCCGCCACGCTCACGCTGGAACCGCACCACCTCGTGGTCTGGGCCGCACGCTGGTACTTGGTCGCCTTCGCCCCGGATGCGGACCGATGGCGCGCGATGCGCGTGGACCGCATCAAACCACACATGCCCACGCACACCCCCTTCGACCGACGTGACATCCCGCACGGCGATCCCGTCGCCTTCGTCATGACCGCACACGACCGCGGAGACGCTGCTGCCGAATGGCCATGCCGCGGCTCAGCCATCGTCGCCCTGCCCGCCTCCACCGTCGCCCGGTTCGCCCCCGGCGGATCAACAGTCGGGTACGACACCGCGACCACGTGCCGACTCACACTCGGCGCATGGTCATGGCCAGGACTGGCAGGACTACTCCTCACCTTCGCCGCCGACATCACAGACATCGAACCGGCCGAACTCCGGCAAGCCCTGCACTCCTTGCGCACCCGAATCAGCAAGGGGCTCGGGCCCGACCGACCTCACGGGTGACCTGCACAGCCGGCGTCCGCGTTCCCCATCAGCCGTCTTCTCGGCATTTCCCTACCGTTCTGAATACCGAGGTAGATCGCGCGCACCTCCCTTGCGAGACGACTCGTGAGGGAGACAGGTGTGAAGGGTCCACGTACGTCAGAGGCCGGTCACTCGCATGGTGATGTTGAGGCGGCCCGAGGTCAGACCGGTGGCGGGGTCCGCGGTTCCTGGATAGACCTTGGGGACGCCGTGGTAGGCGAAGCGTGAAGGGCCGCCGAAGACGAACAGGTCGCCGCTGCCGAGTCGCACGTCGGTGTACGGCTTGCCGCGTGTCTCCGTGTTGCCGAAACGGAACAGGCAGTCGTCGCCGATGCTCAGCGACACCACCGGGGCGGCAGAACGTTCGTCCTTGTCCTGGTGCATGCCCATTTTGGCCCGGCCGTCGTAGAAGTTGATCAGCGCTGTGTCGGGGGTGTAGTCGTCGGCGGGCTCGCCGTACGCCGCTGTCAGGGCGCGGCGGCCCAGGGCGACCATCCAGGCGGGGAAGTCGGCGACCTGGAGGCCGTTCACGTCGTTCGCGACGCGTGTGTACTTGTACGGCTGCCAGTGCCAGCCGACGCATACGGTCTGCACCGACATGACGCCGCCTCTGGGCAGCACGGTGTGCCGGATCGGGACCGGGCCCGCCGCCCACTCGCGGCACGCGCGTACCAGGTGCTGTTGCTCGTCGAGCGTCAGCCAGCCGGGGGCGTGGACGGCGCCTGGGGCGATCTCTCGCATCGGGAGCGGGATCATGTCGGGTCCCGGTGGATCAGGTTGCGGGTGATTCGCCAGGTGGTGCCGTCGGTGTCCGCTCCGCGCATGCCCTCCAGTGTTCCAGGGGCGGCCAGGGCGACGGCTTGCGCGGTGGAGGCGAAGCCGAACGTACGTCCGGGGTCCCAGTCGGTGCTCTGGTGGAGTCGTTCGCTCATCCGCGCCCAGCCCAGCGGCGCCCCCGCCACCACCCAGGCGTCCGGCGGACCTGCCGCGAACCGCCTGGCCTGGCGGAGCCACGACGCCGCCTCCTCCGGCCAATCGACGATCGCCAGCACGGTGCCTTGCCACATGTCACCGTCCCAAACGCCGCCTTCCACCAGACCGCTTTCCCGCAGGTTGCCTACTACCAGGCCGCCTTCCCGCGCGCCTTCCCACCGGCCGCCATCCTGCGCGTCTTTCCGCGCGCCGCTCTCCCAGGCGTTCGCGAACGCCTCAGCGGAGGGGCCGGCGTCGCGGCCGTGACCGATCACTACGGTCTCCACGCGCGGCCGGGCCGCGGCCAGCAGGCCGAGCAGTCCGGCCAGCTCGGCCGCCGTATGCCCAGCCACCGCCTGTTCGCTCTTCCAGAGCTGGTACGCCTGTGGCAAACACACCGCGCACGGCCGGTACCCCGCCGCGATGGCCGTCACCTCGTCCGCGAAGAACACCCGCTCCTCCACGTACCCCCCGCGCGAGATCGCCCGCAGCGCCGACGGGCAGTCCAGCCGCCCGTACAGCCGCGCCCGCCGGTGCCCGCCCAGCGTCCCGGGCACCGCGCTGGTGTACGGCCACCCGTCGGCGCCGATCAGCGTGTACATCACGCGGCGTCGTGGAAGACGAGGCCCAGAGTGTGCCGCAGCCCCGAGCGGACCGTGCTCACGCCGTGCCGCACCGGCGACGCCGACCACCCCCGCGACGACTTCACGGGCCGGTCCCGGGTGGTGAAGATCAGTCCCCGGCCCTGCGGCAGCAGGGTCACCGTCCCGCGCGACTGGGCTCGTGGACGCTGCTCCACCAGCAGGAACTCGCCCCCGGTGTAGTCCTCGCCCGGCTGGTCGAGCCCGATGACCACCTGCAGCGGGAACACCAGATCCCCGTACAGGTCGCGGTGCAGGGCGTTCCAGTCGCCCTCCTGGTACCGCAGCAGGATGGGCGTCGGCTTGGTCTGCCCGGCTTCGTGGCACATGTCCAGCCACTCGTCGAAGCTGTCCGGCCAGGGCGCCGGTTGGCCCAGCCGGGCGGCCCAGTCGCGGGCGATCGGCAGCAGGTGCGGGTAGAACGCCGCCCGCAGCTCCGCCACCAGCGGTGGGAAGGGCTCGCGGAAGTAGCGGTACTGCCCGCGGCCGAACCGATAACGCTCCATGTCGATCGTGGAACGGAACCGGCCGGCCTCGCCGTACAGGGCGGCGATCTCCTTGCAGTCGGCCGGTGAGAGGACCGGCGGCGTCAGCGCGCAGCCGTACGCGTTGACCTCCTCGGCCAGGGCCGTCCAGTCGGCCTGCATGATCTCCTCCATCAGTCAGATGAGCTGTGGCTGCAGCGCGCCTTCGAGCGTGAGCAGCGCGTGCTTGCGCTCGACGCCGCCCGCGTACCCGGTCAGCGAGCCGTTCGCGCCGACGACGCGGTGGCAGGGGCGGACGACGAGCAGCGGGTTCGCGCCGAGCGCCGCGCCGACCGCGCGGATGCGGTCGCGTGGCGCGCCGACGCTCGCGGCGAGCTCGCCGTACGTCGTGGTGGTCCCGTACGGTACGGCGGCCACGGCGGCCCAGACCCCCTCCTGGAAGACCGTGCCGGTGGTCGCGAGATTCAGGTCGAAGGCGGTCCGCTCGCCCGCGAAGTACTCGCGGAACTGGCGCTCGGCCTCGGCGAACGCGCCAGGGTCGCGCCGCCACTCGGGCCGCACGGCACCGCCGAACGCCACGCGGGTCAGCGCGGTGCCGTCGCCTACGAGCAGGATCTCGCCCAGTGGGCTGTCGATCGTCGTGTAGATGCTCATACTCTCTACAACACCGTCGCCACCCGGAAAGTCAGCGGTTTTCGGACCTCTGGGCAGGCCAATTCGGAGAGACCAGGCCCGCGTCGTAGGCCACGATGACCAGTTGCACGCGGTCGCGGGCGCCGAGCTTGGTGAGCAGGCTGGCCACGTGTGCCTTGGCGGTGCCCGGGCTGATGTGCAGGTGGGCCGCGATTTCGGCGTTGGACAGGCCGCGGCCGACGAGGGTGAGGATCTCGTGTTCGCGTCCGGTGACGCCGTTGAGTTCGCGGTGCCGGGCAGCCGGGGTGCGGGTGGTGAACTCCTCGATGAGGCGGCGGGTGACACTGGGCGCGAGCAGGGCATCTCCGGCGGCGACCACGCGGATGGCGGTCAGGATGTCGTCCAGCGCCATGTCCTTGACGAGGAACCCGGAGGCGCCCGCGCGCAGCGCGCCATAGACGTTCTCGTCGTCGTCGAACGTGGTCAGGACCAGAACGCGCGTGGGCAGCAGCTCAGCTGTGATCATCTTGGTGGCCGTGATGCCGTCCATTTCCGGCATCCGGATGTCCATCAGCACAACGTCCGGGCGGAGCTGTCTCGCCAGTTGTACAGCCTGCGACCCGGTCCCGGCCTCTTCGACGACCTCCACGTCCGAGGTCCCGTCGATGACCATGCGCAGCCCGGCGCGCACCAGCGGCTGGTCGTCTGCCAGCAGCACACGGATCGTCATGAGATCGGCAGCCTCGCGGCGACCCTGAACCCGCCCTCGGGTCGCGACCCGGCGGTGAAATGCCCGTTCAGCAGCGCCACCCGCTCGCGCATCCCGGCGATGCCATAGCCGCTGCCCTCGCTCGCGCTGTCTCCGCGACCGTCGTCGACGATCTCGACGCTCAGCTCCTCACCCGCATAGCCGATCGACACCCGGCAACGGGCGGCATCCGCGTGCCGTACCACATTGGTCACCGCCTCCTGGACGATGCGGAACGCGGACTGGTCGACGGCGGCGGGCAACGGGCAGCGTTCGCCCTGCCAGCGGACGTCGACCTGGACGCCCGCTGCGATGGCCGTCGACGTGACCCGGTCGAGGTCGGCCAGCCCGGTGGGCGGCGGGTCAGGCCGGCGCAGGACGCCGAGCATCTGCCGTAGTCCCTTCAGGGTTTCCCGGCTGGTGATCTCGATGGCGTCCAGCGCGTCGCGGGCCTGCTCGGGGCGGGTGTCGATGACCCTGCGGCCCGCTCCGGCCTGGATGGCGATGCTGCCGATGCTGTGGGCGACCATGTCGTGCACGTCGCGGGCGATGCGCAGCCGCTCAGCCGTGACCGCGTGGACCCGCACGGCCTCGCCGTACTCGCGCCGCTGCCGGATCGCGGTCCCGGCCAGCCAGGCGAGCAGGACGCTGCCGGCCAGCAGCGCCGTCAGCGCCAGGAACCCGGGGACGAGGGCGTGCGGCCACAGGGCGGCCTGCAACACCCCTTCCAGTACGGCGAGCGTGACAAGAGCCGCGCTGAGCCCGGCGCGGACAGAGCGGGTAGCCGCGATGACGCAGACCAGAACGTCCGCGGCCAGGATGAGCGGCCAGAGCTGCTCGGCCGACATCCCCGGTGCTGTGGCGGCGGCCAGCTCCGCCAGCACGACGGCAAGCACCGGCAGCGGCCGGCGCCTTGCCCATGCCAGGGGCAGCGCCATCGCGACCGCGGCGCCCGCGAGCGGCGGCACCCGCGGGTCCGCGTCGTCGCTGCCGCTCAGCAGCGCGGCGAACTGCAGCAACGCGAAGGCGGCCACCACACACCACGTGAGCAGCTCCCGCGTGAGCGACGGTAGGCGCTCCAGGAGCGGAGGACGGGGCGGATCGGCGAGCACGCCCCCGATCGTAGCCGCGACCCCATCTGACCAGCATCAGCCTGGAGGCTGACCAGCATCGGCCTGGAGGCGTATGCCCGCAGGCCAGTCTCCTGGCGCGGATTCTGGCCTGCGGACAGATGTCGTGCGCCACGGCCTCCGGCAGCGTTGAGCGGGTGATCGAAGTCAACCAGCTGACCAAACGCTACGGCGGCGTGACGGCCGTGAACGGCCTGACGTTCACCGTACGGCCCGGCCACGTCACCGGGTTCCTCGGCCCGAACGGCGCCGGCAAGAGCACCACGATGCGCATGATTCTCGGCCTGAACCGGCCCACCAGCGGAAGCGCGACCATCGACGGGCGTCCGTTCGCGCGGCAGCGTCACGGGCTGCGGCACGTCGGCGCGCTGCTGGACGCGGGTGACGCGCATCCCGGGCGCAGCGCCCTGGCGCACCTGTGGGCGCTGGCCCGGAGCAACGGCCTGCCGCGCCGCCGGGTGGCGGAGGTCCTGCGGGAGGTGGGGCTCGAAGGTGTGGCCCGCCGGCGGGTGGGCGGGTTCTCCCTGGGCATGCGCCAGCGGCTCGGCATCGCCACCGCGCTGCTGGGTGATCCGCCGGTGCTGCTGTTCGACGAGCCGGTCAACGGTCTGGACCCCGAGGGGGTGCGCTGGGTGCGAGGTCTGTTCCGGCGCCTGGCCGAGCAGGGACGTACCGTCCTGGTCTCCAGCCACCTGATGAGCGAGATGGAGAACACCGCCGACCACCTCATCGTGATCGGCCGCGGCGAGCTGATCGCTGACGAGAGCCTCACCGAGTTCGCGGCCCGGGGCGCCGGCGCCCGCGTCACCGTACGCACGCCCGATCCGGACGAACTCGCCGCCGTGCTCACGTTCGACGGCGCTTCCGTACGGCGCGACGGTGACGGGGCGCTCATGGTGACGGGGGTGAGCGCCGGCCGTATCGGTGAGCTCGCCTTCGAGCGCCGGATCATGCTGCACGAGCTCGCCCCGCGCACCGCCTCGCTGGAAGAGGCGTTCATGGAGTCGACCGCCGGCCACGCCGACCACGTCGTGGGCGGCCGCCGATGAGCCTGCTCGGCGCGGAGTGGATCAAGCTGTGGTCACTGCGGTCCATCCGCTGGGTGATCGTGGTCGGTGTGCTGGTGCTGGTCGCGCTCGCCGTCCAGTCGAGCCTCGACACCTACGCCGAGTGGCCGGCCTACGGGGCGCGGGAGAAGGCCATGTTCAACCCGATGACGGAGGCCTTCAGCGGGTTCAGCGCGATCGTGGTCATGATCGGCGCGGGGAGCGTGGGCGCGCTGACGGTCGCCGGAGAGTACGCCGGCGGCCTGATCCGCACCACCTTCACCGCCGTCCCGGCCCGTGGTCGCGTCATGGCGGCCAAGGTGGCCGTCGTGGCGGGGGTCATGCTCGCCGTCGGCGCGGTCGTCGCGCTCACCACGTACGGCGCGAGCCAGGTCGTCCTGTCGGGCCTCGGCACCGGGGGCTCGATCGGCGATCCGGGCGTCGTGCGCGTCCTGGTGGCGAACGCCCTGCTCGCGCCCGTGTCGGCGCTGGTCGGCATGGGCATCGGCGCGCTGCTGCGGCACACCGCCGCCACCGTCGTCGCCGTGTGCGGCGTGCTGGTCATCTTGCCCACCCTCTTCAAGCCGACCGTGCACCAGTGGGCCAACGACCTGTACGCCATGTTCCCCTTCTACGCCTGGCGGACTTGCCTGTCCCTCATCCATCCCCGCGACGAAGCCGCCCTGCCCACGATCACCGGGTCGTGGATCGCCTTCGCGCTCTGGCCGCTCGTCGCGGCGGCCGTGACCCTCATCGTCGTGCGCCGGCGCGACGTGTAACGCCTGAAAGAGGAAACCCTGTGAAGCAGCACTACCTCCGTGCCCGCCTGCCGTTCCTGGCGCTCGCCCTGCCGCTCCTGGTGACGTCCTGCGCGACCACAAGCGCCGCCAGCACGTCGAGCCCCACGACGACCGCCGCCGTCAAGCTGGAACTGCCTCGCCCCACCGGCCCGTACCCGGTCGGCCGCGACATTCTGCACCTGGTGGACAAGAGCCGCACGGACCCCTGGGTGCCCAAGGACGGCCCCCGGCAGCTGATGGTGTCGATGTATTACCCGGCCCGATCCGCGACCGGTGCGAGCGCCCCGTACATGACCGTCGAGGAGGCCCGGTCGCTGCTGGAGCGCAAGGCTCCGGGCGCCACCCTCGCGGCCGAGGCCATCGCCGCCACCCGCACCTACGCCCACACCGGCGCCGATCCGAAGAAGGGCCGATATCCGCTGGTGGTGCTCTCACCCGGCCTCGGCCTGCACCGGGCCAGCCTCACCTCCCTGGCCGAGGACCTGGGCAGTCGCGGGTACGTCGTCGCGCTGGTCGACCACGCCTACGAGTCGTCCGGCACGGCCTTCCCCGACGGCAGTGTCCGCACCTGCGCGCCCCTCTGCGACCAGCCCAAACCGCCGGAAGGCGGGCAGGCGACCATCACCAAGAGCCGGACCAAGGACATCTCCTTCGTCATCGACCAGCTGACCGACCGGCACCCGGCCTGGAAGCAGGCCCGCATGATCGCCACCAAGCAGATCGGCATGGCCGGACACTCCCTCGGCGGCGATGCCGCCGCCGCGACCATGGGGGTCGACAAGCGGGTACAGGCCGGTGTGAACCTGGACGGCACCTTCCATCCCGCCATCCCCGCCGGCAATCTCGGTAAGCGCCCCTTCCTCCTGATGGGCAGTCAGGCCGACCATGTCCCCGGCAAGGACGACACCTGGGACGGCAGCTGGCCGAACATCAGCGGCTGGAAGCGCTGGCTCACCGTCGCTGGCACCGGCCACAGCAGCTTCACCGACCTGTCCATCCTGGAGAAGGCGGCGGGCATGTCCACCCCCGGCGGCCTCTCCCCACAGCGCTCCCTGCAGATCACCCGCGCCTATGTCGGCGCCTTCTTCGACCAGCACCTGAAGCACAAGAAGGAACCGCTGCTCGACGGCCCGACCTCGGCCAACCCCGAAGTCGCCTTCCACAACCCCTGACAGGGAACGGTACGTTACGGGCATGTCTTCCACGCCCCGCCCGGACGACCGCGTCTCGTCCGCCTTCCGGTTCGCCACTGAGCTGGTCGCCTGGGTCGCGACTCCGTGGGCTCTGGCCGCCCATTCCGTGCTGTTGGCCGTGCTGTCGGTGGTGGTGCTGATCGGGTTGCCGACGCTGTTCTCGACCCCGGGCGACAAGCGGAACGTGATCGTCGCGGTGCCGGGGTGGGTGACGATCGCGCTGGTGCTCCTACAGGTCGTGGCCGCCGTGGTGGCGGCGTGGGTCGCCTGGCAGGTGCTCGTCGCCGTGCTGGTGTCCGTGCTGGCCGTGGTCACCGTGGTGCTGGAGCTGCCGCGCTGGCGGTGGCTGGCCTCCCGATGAAGTAGACGTGATATGTCGGTGTTGTATAGCCTTTCTGGAGGTTCTCCCGGGACTCAAGGGGCCTATGAACAGGCTGGCTGACGAGGACTTGGCGCTGCTGTTGCTGATCCGGTCCTTCGAACGGAAGCTGCTCGCGCTCTTCGAGCGGGGCGAGCTCAGCGGCACCACCCACACCTGCCTCGGGCAGGAGTACGTCCCCGTGTCCCTGCGGCCGCTGCTGCGGGACGGTGACTGGGTGTTCAGCAACCATCGCGGTCACGGTCACTACCTGGCCAGGTTCGAGGACCCCGAAGGGCTGCTCGCCGAGATCATGGGCCGGAAGGGCGCCGTGTGCGACGGGGTGGGGGGCAGCCAGCACCTGCGCCGCGACCGCTACCTGTCGACCGGGGTGCAGGGGCAGAGCCTGCCGGTGGCCACCGGGGTCGCTCTGCACCTGAAGCGGCACGAGCCCGGCGGGCTCGCCTGCGTGTACATCGGTGACGGCACGTGGGGCGAGGGGGCGGTGTACGAGGCGTTGAACCTGGCACAGCTCTGGCGCCTGCCGCTGCTCGTCGTTGTGGAGCACAACGGCATCGCCCAGTCCACGCCGACGGAGCTCCAGATGGCGGGCACCATCGCGGGGCGGGCGGCCGCCTTCGGGATCGGGCACACGCGGGTGTCGAGCTTGGACGTCTCCGAAATAAGACGACAACTCGCGCCTTTGGTGGAGACCGTCAGGGGCGGTGCGCCGTTGGTGGTGGAATTCGCCACGCACCGCCTCGGCCCGCACAGCAAGGGCGACGACACCCGCCCACCGGACGTCTTACGCACCGACTGGTACGCCTCCTACCAGGCCGAACACCCCGACCAGTCGGCCCGCCTCGAAGCGGCGGCCCGCTCCCGCATGGACGAGCTCGCCGAAGAGGTGGCCGCCCGGCCCCTGGCCACCTGGACCACCGCGTGACGGCAAGGGTCGGCGAAGACCTCAACCAGGCCCTGCATGGCCTGCTCGGCGACGACCCCAGCGTGTACGTGCTCGGCGAGGACCTCCTCGACCCCTACGGCGGCGCCTTCAAGATCACCCGCGGCCTGTCCACCCGCTTTCCCGACCGGGTCCTGACCACGCCGCTCAGCGAGGGCACGATCGTCGGCGCCGCCTCCGGCCTCGCGCTGGCGGGGGAGAAGGCCATCGTCGAGATCATGTTCGGCGACTTCGCCGCCCTCGCCTTCGACCAGCTCGTGAACTTCGCCAGCAAATCCGTCTCCATGTACGGCCGGCGCGTCCCGATGCCACTGATCATCCGCTGCCCCTCGGGCGGCAACCGCGGCTACGGCCCCACCCACAGCCAGAACCTCCAGAAGCACTTCATCGGCGTGCCCGGCCTCTCGCTGTTCGAGATGTCGCCGTTCCACGACAACCGTGCCGTCCTCGACCGCATGCTCGCGCTGGCGGAGCCGTGCCTGCTCTTCGAGGACAAGGTCCTCTACACCCGCCGGATGTACGACGTGGACGAGCTGTTCACCTGGGACCTCGTCGAGGACGTGGCCGTGGTGCGGTTCGACGGCGACCTCGACTACGCGGTGATCGCCCCCGGCGGCGTGGCGCACCGGGCCATCGCCGCCATGCGCACGCTGCTGCTCTCCCACGACCTCGCCGGGGCCGTGCTCGTCCCGTCGCGCCTGTACCCCTTCGACCCTGCCGCGCTGCTGCCGCTGCTCGGCCAGGTGGGGCTGGTCTGCGTGGCGGAGGACGGCAGCGCGGGCGGCACCTGGGGCAGCCACCTCGTCGCCGACCTGCACACCCGGCTGTGGGGCTCGCTCCGGCGGCCGATCCGCCTGATCAGCTCGGCCGACAGCGTGATCCCCACGGCCGCGCACCTGGAGCGTGCCGTGGTGCTGCAGGACAGCACGATCAGCAGGGCCGTACTGGAGGCGCTCGATGGGTGAGATCCGGGTCCCGAAACTGAACAACAACGACTCGGAGTACACACTGCTGGAGTGGCTGGCGGCGGACGGCGCGCAGGTGGGGCGCGACGACCCGCTGGCGACGCTGGAGACGTCCAAAGCGGTGGAGGAGCTGGTCAGCGAGCAGGACGGGGTGCTCACCCACCTGGTACGGGCCGGCGCGTCATGCGCCCCCGGCCAGCTGATCGCCCGGATCGGCCCGGCTCCGGCCGGTCGGCCGGAGCGGGTGCCGACCTCTCTCGATTCGGCGGGCACTCCGCCGCCGTCGGAGCCGGTCGCCGTCGCCGATGGCGGGCCGATCATCACGGCGCCGGCGCGTGCGCTGCTGGACGAACTCGGCCTCGATCCCGCGCTGGTGGCCGGGCTGGACGTCAAGGTGGTACGCCGGACCGACGTGGAACGGCTCGCGGCGGCCACCGGCGGCAGCGAGCCCTCCGAGAAGGGCGGCGCACATCACGACGGCGGACAGACCCGCCCGCTGTCCAACCACCAGCGCGCGGTCGGCAGGACTGTGACCCTGTCGCACCAGTCCATCCCCGCCGGCTACACCGCGATAAAGGTCGACGTAACCCCCGCCCTGACGACCGCCCGAGCCCTGACCAGACGCCTCCGCAAGCTGGTCGGCCTCCCCGACCTGCTCATCGCCGCCGTCGCCCGGCTGCACGCCGACTTCCCGATGTTCTTCGCCGAGCTCATCGACGACAGAACCGCCCGCATCCCCGACCAACCACGCATAGGCTTGACGATCGACATGGGAACCGGCCTCTACGTGCCGGTGATCCGCGACCGCCTGACCGTACCGGACATCGCCGAACGCCTGGCCGAATTCCGCGGGCTCGCCCAGCACGGCGGTTTCACCGAGGCGCACCTCACGGGCGGGAACATCGTCGTCACCCTTCACCACGACGCCGACATCATCATGGCCATCCCGATCGTCTTCCCCGGTCAGGCCTGCGCCATCGCCCTCACCTCACCGCAGCCGGAAGGTGAGCGGACGGTGGCGGCGATCGGCCTGGCCTACGATCACCGGCTGGTCAACGGCAGGGACGTCGTCCTGTTCCTCCAGGCGCTGAAGGAGACCCTAGAGACCTCGCCCGAGGACCTGTAGCCCGACCAGGTCGTCCGGGGTCGCGTCGGCGCTCTGGCCGAGCAGGCTCGGTAGCCGTGACCGCAGTGCCGCCGCCGCGAGCATCGCGCTCGACCCTGAGCATCGCATGGCCGGGCCACTGAAGTACGGGCAGGCCACTGCGTCGTTGGTGGTGGGCGAGGGGTCGGCCGCCTCCCGGCAGAACACTCTGGCGGCGGCGTTGAAGGAGTGGGGCATGCTGCGTCGTACGCTGTGAACGTCACGGTGCGTTCGGTCCTGGCAGTGCCGGGGATGAGGTCGGCCGTGCGCGGCTGATGCAGGTCGACCACGGAACCTCCAAAGATCGACACATCTGCGGTACTACCGGTTGGGCGGAGCCGACGACATAACCGTGGCGGCGCGGCCGTCCAGGTGCTGTCAGAGAAGCAGCCGGGGTCTCAACCCGGCCGCCACGATGGGTCGTAGCAGGGCATGTTTGATTCCGCCGCCGGCTTTGGTGGCCAGCACGTACGGATACTGTCCTGCCCCCACCAGCAGCACCAGCGCGACCGTTGCACAGCAGGTGGCGGCGAAGGCGCGAATGCGGCGCCCCCGCGACAGCGACCACCAGGCGGTCACCAGCGCCGTCACCAGCAGCCCGGTCAGGAGCGCCGAGGTGAGCGGGTTGGTCATCGAAGCGCCCACGCCCAGCAGCGTCAACACCAGCGCCAAGACGGCGGCGGCACCTCACCGGCCCCGATGTGGAAGCTGCCGTCGGAGAGGCGCGGCACCCCATGCAGCAACAACCCCACCACCAGTCCCCAGCACACGGCCGGCAACGCGCCGCCCGCCACGATGAGCGCCTGCCACCACCGGCGGCCGCGGCGGGTGCGGCGGCGCAGCTGGACCGCGGTGTTGCCTACCACCAGCCCGACCAAGATCGCCACCACCAGCGGGTACAGCCCGGACAGCAGGCTGCCCTCCAGGTGCGGGAAGGCGCCGAACAGGACGCCGGTGAAGGCCACCAGCCACACCTCGTTGCCCAGGAAGAACGGTGCCATCGCACCTAGAGCCGCATGAAGCCGTTGGCGACGAGGATCCAGTAGCCGGAGGCGTAGGCGGTCAGAGCAACCAGCCAGATCAGCGTGACGTGCACGCCGCGGAGCAGCCGCCCCCATCCGAAGATCCACATGCCGAGGAAGGTGGATTCGGCGAAGAAGGCGATGAGGGTTTCCAGTGCCAGCGGGGCGCCGAACACGTTGCCGGCGAACTTGCTCAGCCCGCTCCAGCTGAGCCCGAACTGGAACTCCATGACGATGCCGGTGGCGATGCCGACGGCGTAGTTGATGAGGTAGAGCTGGCCCCAGAAGCGCGTCATGCGCTCACGTACGGCGGCTTTGGCGGGATTGGAGTCGGGCAGCTCGCCGCCCCGCATTGAGCTCAAAAGGGCGTTCGACACAGCTCCATGCCGCCGAGAGCATAACGCCATAGCAATATTAATCTTAGACAAGATAACTCCTGAGCCATAGCGTCGGAGCTGTGAGAAGCCAAGATTCCACTGCAAAGGGAAGGGTTGGGGTAGCGATGCCTACGCAACGCGAGGTAGATGAAGCCAAGATCCGCCAGCTGGTCGACAAGATCGTCGAAGGGCTCCAAGGCAAGGATCTCGAGGGTCTGAAGCGGCTTTACGCAACGGACATCGTGTCCTTCGACGTCGAGCCGCCGCTCCAGCATGTGGGGATCGAGGCGAAGCTCAAGAACTGGGCGCCCGTGTTCACGTTCTTCGAGAGTGTGACATATAAGGTTCGCGACCTGACGCTCACCGTGGGCGATGATGTGGCGTTCGGGCACGCGTTCGCTCGTCTCAGCGGCACGCTGAAGGACGGGACGGCGACGAGCGGTATGTGGGTCAGGGTCACGTACTGCCTCCAGAAGATCGACGGCACATGGTTGATCGTGCACGACCAGGTCTCGGTGCCGCTCGACATCTCCAGCGGCAAAGGCGTTGTCGACCTCGAGCCCTGATCCCGCCACGCCACCCCCGCCTGCGCCGCGTCGCCGCGGCACCCCATCCATGGAGGAAGCCATGACCCCCGTCCCCGCGACCGTCGAGATCCCGGGCTATCTGGCCGGCACCTGGAAAGCCGACCCGGTGCACTCCGAGATCGCCTTCACTGTCCGTCATCTCATGATCAGCAAGACCCGTGGCCGGTTCACCACCTACGACGTCACGATCGTCACGAGCGAGGACCTGCTGGGCTCGTCGGTGACCGCGACGATCGACCTCGCGTCCATCGACACCGGCAACGACATACGTGACAACCACCTTCGTACCGCCGACTACCTCGAGATCGACAAGTACCCGACGATGAGCTACCGCTCGACCGGCATCCGCCAGACCCGCGACGGTTGGGCCATCGACGGTGAGCTGACGTTGCACGGCGTCACACGGCAGCTACCGCTGGCCGTCGAGGTGAACGGGTTCGGCCCGGACCAGTGGGGTGCACAGCGGGCCGGCTTCTCCGCGACCGCGGAGATCAACCGGCGCGACTTCGGCATTGACATCAGTACCCCGATGGAGGCCGGTGGCGTCGTAGTCGGCGACAAGGTGTCGATCAGCCTCGAGATCCAGGCCGTTCTCCAGAAGTGACTCGACCGGACGGGCAGCCCGCAAGGCCCCCATCCACCGATCGGGTGGTGTCCCGATTCCGCGGTTCGACCGAGCGGGATCGGGACACCGCCGCTCTGGTCCAGGGCCTCGTCGAGCTAGGAGGATTGCCATGAGCGCCGATGCCGGCATCGTCATCATCGGAGCGAGCCTGGCCGGCGCGAAGGCCGCCCAGGCCCTGCGCCTCGACCACGGCTACGACGGTCCGATCACCCTCATCGGCGACGAACCCCATCTGGCGTACCAGCGCCCTGCCCTGTCCAAGGGCTACCTCCTGGGCATCACCGGGCCCGGCGACCTCGACGTCCTGAAGCCGCAGTTCTACGCCGACCAGGACGTCACGCTGGCACTCGGCGCGCCCGCCACCGCCCTCGACCTGGACGCCCGGCGGGTATGGCTGGCCGACGGCACCGAGTTCCCCTTCGCTCGGGTGCTGATCGCCACCGGCGCCCGCCCGCGCCGCCTCCAGGTGCCGGGCGCCGATCTCGACGGCGTCTGCTACCTGCGCAACCGCGACGACAGCGAACACCTGGCCGCGGCCCTGCGTGCGGCCGGCCATGTCGTCGTCATCGGCGCCGGCTGGCTCGGCTCCGAACTCGCGGCCGCCAGTCGTACTTTCGGCAACCACACCACCGTCATCGACCCCCTGCCCACCCCGCTCTACTACGTGCTGGGCGACCAGATCGGTGGCCTCATCGCCCGCCGCCACCGCGACCACGGTGTGAACCTGCTCCTCGGCGACGGCGTCGAGGCCATCCTCGGCACGCGCTCGGTCGAAGCCGTCCAGACCATCACCGGACGGACGATCCCCGCCGACCTCGTCATCGTCGGCGTCGGCGCCGCCCCCAACACCGAACTCGCCCAGGCAGCGGGACTGCACGTCGACGGTGGCATCATCACCGATGAGCACCTGCGCACCTCGCACCCGGCCGCCGTGGCCGCCGGCGACGTCGCCCGCCACCAGCACCCGCGCTACCTGAACCCGGTACGGATCGAACACTGGGACAACGCCGCGATCCACGGCACCGCCGCCGCGGCCACCCTGCTCGGCGAACCCACCACCATCGACCACGTCCCCTACCTCTTCTCCACCCAGTACGGCTCCACCCTCGAATACGTCGGACTCCCCACCACCTGGGACCGCATCATCACCCGCGGCGGGCACGCCACTTACGGATTCACCGCGTTCTGGCTCGACCGCCGCATCCCCGTGGCCGCCCTGACCATCGACCAGTGGGGCGCCGCCGATCACCTGCGCACCCTCATCGCCACCGGGCACCCCGCCGACCCGCAACAACTCGCCGACCCCGACACGCCCTTGCCGAACCTTCTGCCGAACGCGCCGAGTCCCCACCGGAATCTCCAACCTCAGCAACGCCGGTGAGGAGGACACCCGACAATGTGACGATCATGAAGCGCGTCATCAGCGCTTCTCCTGTGGTTCGCCGGTGATCCAGTTCCAGTTGGCGATCGTGGTGCGCATCAGGCGGGCGGCGGTGGACAGGTGGCTGCCGGCGCCCCAGTACAGGGTGACCGCGCGTCGGCAGTCAGGGCTGCCGACAGGGACCCAGGCGGCGGGGACCCGCGTGGAGCCGGTCCGGGCGAAGGCGGGGACGAGACCGATGCCAAGCCCCGCGCTGATCAGGGCCGCGATGGCACTGGGCTCGTCGACCTCGCAGACGATCTTCGGGGTATGGTCTCGTGCGGCGAAAAGCCGGTCCAGGAGCCGGCGTTGCCAGTGCCCTTTGCGGGCGCTGACGAAGGGCTGGCCGGTGAGCTCGTCGATGCTCACCGACGTACGGCTCGCCAGCGGATGGTCGAGCGGCATGGCTACACCGACTGCCTCATCGAGCAGTTGGACCGCCTCCAGGCCCTCAGCGGGGATCGGCTGGGAGGCGACGCACAGGTCAACGTCCTGGGCCCGCAGGTGACGGCCCATGTCCTCGGCCGCCATCCAGCGGAGTTCGACCTCGATGGTCGGGTGAGCTCGTTTGAAGGCCGCCAGCGGCCCGGTGAGCGTGAGGAAGGTCTCAGACGCAAGTCGTACGGTGCCCACACCCTCGCTGACGGCCTCGGCGACGGCTCGCCGCCCCGCATCCAGCTCACCCAGGGAGCGTTCGACGTAATCGCGGAAGAGCTTGCCCGCGTCATTCAGCCGCAGCCGGCCGCTCCGGTCGAACAGCGGTGTGCGCAGCTCGCTCTCCAGCCGGGCGATGGTACGGCTCAGCGACGGCTGGGCGACGCGAAGCTCCTCGGCCGCGCCGCTGAGGTGTTCCAGCCGCGCCACCACCAGGAACTGCCTGAGCGAGTTCAACTCCATCGCGCCTCCAGATATATAGCACTCCGGTGATATTAACCATAATCAAGATAGCCTGTAAGCCATGGTTTCTGGATCTGTTCGCACATCGAGTGGGGAGGATCCCTCATGGGACAACGGTTTTTCCCCGGTGAAGAGCACAAGCGGTGCTGGTGGACCTGTTCGGTTGAGCCCTTGACCCTAGAGACTTCGCCCGAGAGCCTGTAGCCCGACCAGGTCGTCCGGAGTCGCGTCGGCGCTCCCGTCGAGCAGTCCCGGCAGCCGCGAGCGCAGCGCCACCGCGGCGAGCACCGCCATCGCCACGGCGAACAGCACGTACATCAGCCCCACCCCACGTCCGGCGCCGGTCCCGATGAGGGCTCCGACGGTCGGGGCGAGCGGGCCGTCGGGGGCGAGCAGTGGGTCGAAGACCGCCGCGCCGTACGGCGCCACGAGGCCGAAGCCGAGCGGCAGTGTGGACCAGGCGATCAGCGTGTTCAGCGCGAACACCCGCCCGTGGAACCGCTGCGGCACCTTGACCTGCACGATCGTGGCGTAGATGCCGTTCAGCAGCGTCACCCAGAGCGACATCCCGAACGCCCCGATCCCGATCGTCACCAGATCCGCCCGGAGCCCCGTCACCAGGCAGAACCCCGCCAGCGCCAGCGTGCACCACAGCACCGCCCGCATCCGCCCCCGGCCCGGTCCGCCCCAGGCCGTCATGGTCAGACCGCCGAGGAAGACCCCCAGCCCGGACACGAAGGAGATCCGGCCCACGTCGTCCAGCGTGCCGAAGGAGAGCACCAGCGGCGAGATCAGCAGGAACAGGGGCGACAGGAAGACGTTCAGCACCGCGAAGTAGAGGAGCATCTGCCGGAACCCCAGGTTCCCCCAGGAGTAGCGGAACCCGGCCGCCATCTCCGTCAGGACCGGCTCCTTGCGGCGCCAGGCCATCGCGGCGGGGAAGCGCACGAGCGACGTCACCCCGATCGCGAACACGTAGCTGGCCACGTCGAGCGCCAGTATCCCCTCCAGCCCGATCACCGCCATCAGCCCGACGGCCGCGAGGGGCACGAGCAACTGCGTCATGCCACCGGCCATCTGCACGATGCCGTTGGCGTGCCCGAGATACCGCTTGGGGACGAGCTGCGGCACGGCCGAGGTGTACGCCAGCCGCTGGAACGTGAGCGCCACGGACAGCAGCGCGAGGAGGGGGTAGATCTGCCAGGTCCGCAGGTTCCCGGTCCAGAGCAGCGCCCCGAAGACGAGTTGGGTGCCGACGGCGGCGGCGTCACCGCCGAGCATGACGGCCCGCCGGTTCCCCCGGTCGACGATCGCACCCGCCAGCGGCGCCACCACCATCCCCGGGACCAGCCCGACCACGGACAGCAGGGCGAACTGCGCCAGCGAGCCCGTGGCCAGATAGATCCAGAGGGGAATGGCGAACCCGGTCAGCGCCGACCCCAGGATGGACACCAACTGACCACTGGCGACGGCCATGAACCGCTTCATACTCGGCTGCGGCCCGGTCGCGACAGCCCGTTCCCGGTCCCGCGACACCTCCCGCACCCGCCAGCTTTCACCGCTAGGAGGATCCTCAAGGGCGACGTGGGTACGGGTGACGATCTCGGCGAGCTCAGCAGCCCGATATTTCAGGAAAAAGTGTCCGGCCTCGTCCAGCTCCACCACGGCGGCCGTGGGCGCGAGGAAGTGCCACTCGCGATACCGCTCCTCGAAGAACTCGGTCGCCGGATCGTGCTCGCCCGCCACGCTGATGATCGGCGCCCGCAGCCGCTCCACCGAGCCCTCGAACAGCCCGGTGAAATACTCCTCCGCGGCCTCGCTGTCGCGCCGCATGTTCCTGATGATGTGCCGGGCCTGCCCCGGCTCCAGGTCGCCCATGTCCAGGCCCATGGACGTCAGCCAGTTGACATAGCTCCGGTCGCTGCGCAGGAACTCGCGCCTGGCCAGCTTGGACAGCAGCGCCATCGGCCCGTTACCCGGGCGGGCGAAGGGGAAGATCGCCCCGATGTACACCGCTTCGAGCTCGCGCCCCTCCGCCTCCAGCCGCCGCGCGATCTCGACGATCAGGGCGGACCCCACGCCGCAGTGCCCGTACAGCGCCACGGGCCCGCGTACCTTCTCCTGGATCTCGCTCACGCACCGGGCTGCCACCTCGTCCAGCGGCAGCCGCTCCTCGTCCAGCCCGACGTCATGCCCGGGGATGGCCAGCGACCACAGGGCGTACGCGCCGGGCAGGGCGTCGGCGAGCGGCTGATAGACCACCGCCGCACCGCCGCCGTACGGGACGCAGACGTACGTGAGCTCAGGGGGAGAGGTCCGGCGCGGCGTCAGTTCGTGCAGCAGCCCGCGCGACGCGGTGGTGGTGCCGTCGACGAGCGCGGCCAGTTCGCGGATGGTCGGGTGCTTGAACAGGTCCACCACGGCGATGGGCGCCGCACCGGGCGGGAGCACTCGGCGCAGTCTGGCCACCACCTTGATCCCCAGCAGGGAGTGGCCGCCGACGTCGAAGAAATCATCATCGACCCCGAGGGCCGCGCCGGAGTCGAGCACTTCGGCCCAGACCGCCGCGACCAGGCGCTCCGCCTCCGTGGTCGGCGGGGTGTGCGCACCCCCGCCCTCCGCAGGTGACGTCGGGGCGGGAAGGCGGCGCCGGTCCACCTTGCCGTTGGCGGTCAGGGGCAGGTGGGGGAGGGGGACGAAACGAGTGGGGATCATGTACGCCGGCAGCGTCTCGGCGAGATGGCCGCGCAGGCGTACCGGATCCACCTGGCCCACCACGTACGCCACCAGCTGGGCCTGGGTGCCCGAGCCATAGGTGGTGACCACGCACTCGGACACGTCCGGGTGGCGGGAGAGGTGGGTTTCGATCTCGCCCAGTTCGATGCGGTAACCGCGGATCTTCACCTGCGCGTCGGCGCGGCCGAGGAACTCGATCGTGCCGTCCGGGCTGTAGCGGCCCAGATCCCCCGTCCGGTAGAGGCGCTCGCCGGAGCGGGGGTGGACGATGAAGGCGGCGGCCGTTCGTTCCGGGTCGCGCCAGTAGCCGGTGGCCACGCCCACGCCGCCGATGTACAGGTCGCCGGGCACGCCGATGGGCACGTCGCACAGGCCGCGGTCCAGGATGTGGAATGACTGGTTGGCCAGCGGACGGCCGTACGGGATCGACGACCAGCCCGGCTCGATCTCGCCGATCGGGTGGAAGATGGACCAGATCGAGCCTTCGGTGGCGCCGCCCAGGCTGATGATCTCGGCCTCGGGGGCCAGGGCGCGGATCCGGTCGGGGAGGGTCAGCGGGATCCAGTCGCCGGACATCAGCACCAGGCGCAGCGAGCTGAGGTCGGTGCCCTCGTGCTCGGCGTGGTCGACCAGGAGCTCCATGAGGGCGGGGACGGAGTTCCAGACGGTGACGCGGTGCTCGGTGACCAGGCGGGCCCAGGCGGCGGGGTCCTTGTCGGCCGACGGCTCGCCCATGACGAGGGTGGCGCCGGTGGCCAGGGCGCCGTAGACGTCGTACACGGAGAGGTCGAAGCTGAGGGCCGACAGGGCGAGGATGCGGTCGTCCGGGCCGACGTGGAAGCGGTGGTTGAGGTCGCGGATGGTGTTCAGGGCGGCTTGGTGCTCGATCATCACGCCCTTGGGGGTGCCGGTCGAGCCCGAGGTGAAGATCACGTACGCGAGGTCGTGGGGTGCCGCCGGGCACTCAGAGGTGGCGGCCATGGGAGCGTCCGACGGAGTCACCGGGACGCGGGTCACGTCGGCGGGCCAGGTCAGGTCCAGCCACGGCTGGGTCACCGCGACCCGGCACTCACCGCGGGCGATCAGCTCGAAGCGCCGCTGCTCCGGTAGGTCCGCGTCGATCGGCAGGTAGGCCGCTCCGGCCTTGTTGACGGCCAGCACCGCGACGACCTGCTCCCACCCCCGCTCCATCACGACCGCGACCAGCTCGCCGCGCCCCACGCCCGCCGACGTCAGCTCGGCGGCCAGCAGCGCGGCCCGCCGCTCCAGCTCCGCGTACGTGATCGCGCCGCCGGGGTGGGCCACCGCGACGGCATCGGGCGCGTACGGCACCCGCTCTTCGAACGGACGGTGCAACAGGCCGGGTTCGCCGAGATCGAGCCCGGTGTCGTTCCACCGCTCCCGTTCCTCGCGTTCGGGACCGGTGAGCAGTTCGATCGTGGAGAAGGGGGCGGACGGATCAGCCGCGATCCCCTCAAGCAGGGTGCTGAGATGCCCGGCCATGCGCGTGATCCGCTCAGCGGTGAACAACGCGACGTTGTACACGAACAGGAAGGAACCATCGCCTCCGGTGTACAGCTCCAGATCGAACCGGGTGGCCCACACCCCCGGCGAGAATCCCTCGACGGTCAGCTCACCGGAAGCCTCGTCGCCACCTCCGTAGTTCTGCATCGCGAACAGGACCTGGAACAGCGGCGACCGCGACACCTCCCGCGGCACGTTCAGCTCCGACACCAGCCGCTCGAACGGGAGCTCCTGATGCTCGTAGGCGTCCATGCCCAGGTCTCGCACCCGGCGGAGCAACTCCAGGAACGACGGATCGCCCGACAGATCCACCCGCATCGCGAGCATGTTGATGAAGCACCCGACCAGCCCGTCCAGCTCCGGCAGCGACCGCCCGGCCACGGGCGAACCGACCGCCACGTCCTCCTGCCCGGCGTACCGGCCGAGCAGCGCCGCGAAGGCCGCCAGCAGCACCATGTACGGGGTGGCGCCGTGCTCCCGCCCGAGCCGGTCCAGTCGCGCGACCAGGTCGGAGTCGATCGCGAAAGGGTGGGCCGCACCGAGGTAGGTCAGCTCCGGCGGCCGGGGGAAGTCCGTCGGCAGCTCAAGCGGCGGCAGGCCGGCCAGCCTTTCCCGCCAGTAGGCGACGTCGTCCGCGCCGCCGGGTCGCGCGCGCTGCCAGGCGGCGAAGTCGCCGTAGGTGACGGGCAGTTCGGGCAGGGGATCCCGGTCGTAGCAGGTCAGGATCTCGCGGAGCAGGACGTTCGCGGACCGGCCGTCGGCCGCGATGTGGTGGACGGCGATGGCGAGCACGTGGTCATCGGCTGCCAGCCGTACCAGCAGAGCCCTGATCACCGGGCCGGTCACCAGGTCGAACGGCTCGGCGAGGAAGCCGTCGACCAGAACCCGCGCCTCGGCGTCGTCGTCGGCGGAGGAGATGGTGAGCGGGACCGTGCTGTCGGCCGAGACCGTCACCGTGGGCTGCCCGTCGTCGCCGACCGGGAACCGGGTCCGCAACGGCTGGTGCCGTGCGGCGATCCGGTTCAGCGCGTCGCCCAACAAAGAGGCGAAGAGCGGGCCGCGCAGCCGCCGGACGAACGGGATCGTGTGCGCGGGGTTCCCCGGCGCGTACTGCTCCATGAACCACAGCCGCTCCTGCGCATAGGACAGCGGCGGCGCCTGACCGTCCGGCAGCGCCGGAATCGTCGGCACGCTCCTGCGCCGCCGCAACCGCTGGGTCAGCAGCGCCCGCTGGGCCTCGGTCAGCTCGGTCACGGCGTGCCCTCCGGGTCCAGCATGCTCAACACCTGTTCGTCGGACAGCCCGGCCACCTCCGCCACCAGCGCCTCCTCGACGGCGCGCGCCAGTTCGGCGACGGTACGGCGGGCGAACAGCGTACGGATCGGCAGATCCACCCCCGCGATCGCCCGCAGCCGGGCCGCCACCCTGATGGCGAGCAGCGAGTGCCCGCCGAGCGCGAAGAAGTCGTCGAACGCGCCGACCTTGTCCGCGCCGAGCACCTCGGCCCAGACGTCGGCGACCAGCTCCTCCGCGTCCGAACGCGGCGGCGTGGCGTCCGTCCCGGTGGCGCGGCCAGGCTCCGGCAGCGCGCCACGGTCGAGCTTGCCGTTCGCGGTCAGCGGCAGCGCGTCGAGCACCACCCAATGAGCGGGGACCAGGTACGGCGGGAGCCGCCCGGCCACGTGTTCGGCCAGCTCGGCCGCCTCGCCCACGACATAGGCGACCAGCTCGCCGTCCCTGGCGACCACCGCGGCCTGCCGCACATCCGGATGCGTGCGCAGGCAGTGCTCGACCTCGCCCGGCTCGATGCGGAAGCCCCGCACCTTGACCTGCTCGTCGAGGCGCCCGAGGAACTCCAGCAGCCCGTCGGGGCGCAGCCGCACCCGGTCGCCGGTACGGAAGTAGCGGCCGCCGTCAGGGAGCCGCGCTTGGTCGCTGGTGCGGGAGTACCGGTCGCCGTCCGGGAGCCGGACGAAGCGCTGGGCCGTCAGCTCCGGCAGGCCGAGGTAACCACGGGCGACGCCGGGGCCGCCGATGTACAGCTCGCCGGGGGCGCCGGGCGGCGTGGGCGCGCCGTGGGGGTCGAGGACGCGGACCGTGGTGGCGTGGATGGGGCGGCCGATGGGCGGGTGCGGGTCCGGTTCGCCCGTCAGGTCGGCGGCGGTGGCGACGATCGTGGTCTCTGTGGGGCCGTACGTGTTGACCAGGCGTACCCGATCCCCGAAACGTCGCCGCCAGCGGGTCAGGGAGGTGGCGTGGACCTGTTCGCCGCCGATGACGACCAGACGGAGGGCCGGCGGCCAGGCGATCTCGTCGATCAGGTCCACGAGGTGGTGGAAGTAGGCCGTCGGGAGGTCGAGCACGGTGATGTCGGGACGTCCGGCGAGCAGGTCGGGCAGGGTGGCGCCGCCGTCGGGCACCAGCACGACCGTGGCGCCGGTGGTCAGGGCGGGGTAGAGCTCCTCGGCGTGGGTGTCGAAGCTGAGGGAGGCGAGCTGGACGACCCGGTCGCCGGGCCGCAGGCCGTACTCGTGGCGCATCCACCGGACCCGGGCGGCCAGGCCGGCGTGCTCGACCGCCACCCCCTTGGGGGCGCCGGTGGAGCCGGAGGTGTAGATGACATAGGCGAGGCCGGGGTCTCCGGTGCGCGGGCTGTCCGTGGTGGTCAGGTCGTCCGAGAGGATCAGGCGGGCGCCGCTCGTGGTGATCATGTGCTGGAGGCGGGCGGCGGGGTAGGCGGGGTCGAGCGGCAGGTACGCGGCTCCGGTGCGCCAGATCGCCAGCATCGCCACCACCGCGTCGATCGACCGGCCGAGGTGGAGGCCGACGATGTCGCCGGGGCCCGCGCCGCGCCCGGCCAGCTCGGCGGCCAGCCGGGACACCCGCTCGGCCAGCTCGCCGTAGGTCACGCTCTCGGACCCGCAGACGACGGCCGTCTCCTCGGGATGGGCGGCGACGGCCTCCGCGATCATCTCCGGCACACCGATGGCCGACGCGTCGACATCCGGGGTGCTCGACTCGGTGTTCTCGTCGCCGCTCGCCGAAGCGATCAGTGCGGCGTCGGCGGTGGTGAGCATCGGCAGGGCCGACAGGCGGGCGTGCCGGTTGTCCGGGTCGGCGATCCCGCGCAACAGCACCGCGAACCGTTCCGCCAGCCCCGCCACCGTCCCCGCGTCGAACAGCCCCGCGTCGTACCCGAACGCCATCCGCAGCCGCCCCGGCGCCCGCCAAGCCTCCACCACCAGGTCGAACTTGGCCTGCCGATAACCGTCGTCAAAGTACGACATTTCCAGATCGTCGGCGAGCCGATCCTGCTCCCCGCCGGCCGTCTGGCTGTTCAACGTGAGCATCGTCTGGAACATCGGCTTCCTACTGATGTCCCGCTCGATATCCAGGTCCGCCAGCAGCCGCTCGAACGGCACGTCCTGATGCGCCATCGCGTCCAGCACGGTCCGCCGCGTCCTGGCCAGCAGCTCCTCCAGCGTCGGGTCCCCGGACAGGTCGCCGCGCAGCACCAGCGTGGTGCTGAGATACCCGACGATCGGCTCCAGCTCCACCCGGCCCCGCCCGGCGGTGGGCGAGCCGACCAGGATGTCCGTCTGTCCGGTGTGCCGCGCCAGCAGCACCTGATACGCCGTCAGCAGCACCATGAACAACGTGCTGCGCTGCCTCCGCGCCGTCGCGTCCAGCGCCCTGGCCAGCTCGTCGGGGATGTCCAGCAGATGGAAGTCACCCCGCGCGGGCCCCGGCGTGTGCGGCCGGTCGGTGTGCAGCGCCAGCGTGGGCGGATCGGCCAGCCGTTCCCGCCAGTACTCCAGCGCCGCGCTCCCGTCCTGCTCCCGCTGCCAACGCGCGACATCCCCATGCTGTACGACCAGCGGCGCCAAGCCCTCTGACCCGGCGTACAACGCGGCGAGGTCGTTCAGGAGGACGGTGATCGACCAGCCGTCGGCGATGATGTGGTGGAGCACCACGCACAGCACATGGTCGTCCCCGCCCAGACGGATCAGCGTGATCCGCAGTGGCGGCGCCGTACCAAGATCAAGTGGGGCATTGGTGCGGGCGGCCACCAGCGCGCGGGCCTCCGCCTCGTCCCGCGCGTCGAGCCGCTCGACGGCGGCGGGCGCGGCGCGCTCGACGACGGCGACCGGCCGCCCGTCCACCTCGGGAAAGCGCGTGCGCAGCGACTCGTGCCTGGCGAGCAGCGCGGTCAGCGCCCGTCCCAGCGCCTCCGGGTCGAGGGGGCCGCGGAGCCTGCGCACGATGTACATGTTGTACGAGGCATCGCCGGGATCCAGCCGGTGGAGGAACCACAGCCGTTCCTGAGCGGCCGAAAGCGGAGGCAGCGAGCCGGGCGGTCGCGGTGCGAGCGGGCGGCCCGGTTCGTCGGGCAGGTCCTCCAGCGTCGCCGCGAACCCGGCCACCGTCGGCTGCCCGAACAGCGTCCGCAACGGCACCGTCGTCCCCGCCGCCTCCAGCCGGGCGATCACCTGCGTGGCCAGCAGCGAGTGCCCGCCCAAGGCGAAGAAGTCGTCGTCCGCGCCGAGGTCACCGATCCGGAGGACGTCGCCGAAGATCCTGGCCACCTGCCGCTCCCGGACGGTACGCGGCTTGCCACCCCGTCCCGCCACGGGCCCCGCCGGCTCGGGCAGCGCCAGCCGGTCGACCTTGCCGTTGGCCGTCATCGGCAACGCGTCAAGCGTCACCACGACCCCGGGCACCATGTAGGCGGGCAACCACCCGGCCGCGTGCTCAAGCAGGTCGGACGAGTCGGCCGCGCGGTCCATCGGCCCAGCGGTTCGGTTGGTCACCACATAGGCGACCAGTTCCTCTCTGTGGACGACGACAGCCGCCTGCCGGACGTCTGGATGCGACTCCAGCACGGTCTCGATCTCGCCCAGCTCGATCCGGTGCCCGCGCAGCTTCACCTGGCCGTCGCCCCGGCCGAGGAACTCCAGGGTGCCGTCGCGCAGCCATCTGACCCGGTCGCCGGTCCGGTAGAGGCCGTTCGCGAAGCGCTCGGCGGTCAGGTCCGGCCTGCCCAGGTAGCCGAGCGCGAGCCCGGCCCCGCCGATCGCCAGCTCACCGGGCACCCCGATCGGCACCGGCGCGCCGGAGCCGTCGAGCACGTGGACGTGGGTGTTGGCGATCGGCCGCCCGATGCTCACCCGGCCGGGCTCGGCGGGGACCTCCCAGGCGGTGGACCAGATCGTGGTCTCCGTCGGCCCGTACATGTTGAACAGCCGCGCCACCCGCCGCCGCAGCCGCCTGGCCAGCGCGAGCGGCAGTGCCTCGCCACCCGCCAGCGCCACCAGCCCGGAGGCGTCGAGCCCGGCGGAGAGCAGCATGTTCCAGCCCGACGGGGTGGCCTGCACGTGCGTGACGCCCGCTGTGGAGATCAGTCCGGCCAGCGCGGCACCGTCACGCACGGTCTCGTCATCGGCCAGCACCAGCCGCCCACCGGTCACCAGCGGCAGGTACAGCTCCAGCCCCGCGATGTCGAAGGAGAGCGAGGTACTGCCCAGCCAGACGTCCGCCGGCCGGGCGCCGAGCAGCCGCTCCATCCCGGCCAGCAGGTTGACCAGCGCCGAGTGCGGCACGGCCACCCCCTTCGGGCGACCGGTCGAGCCGGAGGTGTAGAGCACGTAGGCGGCCGACCCGCAGTCGGGCCCAGGGCCGACGGACTCAGGGGCGACAACAGAGGGGTCGTCCAGTGTGAACCGGGCTCCCGAATCCGCCAGCACGTACGCCACCCGGTCAGCCGGAAGCGCCAGGTCGATCGGCAGATAGGCGGCACCCGCCAGCATCACGCCGAGCAGGATCCCGGGCAGCTCCACCGACCGCCGCCGGCGGACGGCCACCACGGATCCGGGCCCAGCCCCCCGTGCCCGCAGCTCACCCGCGACCCGCACCGCCTGCGCGGCGAGGGCCGCGTACGTGAGGTGGTTCTCGCCGCACGAGACGGCGACCGCGTCCGGCCGCAGCCCGGCCTGCCGCATGACCAGGTCCACGACGGTCCCGGCAGGCACTTCGAGGGCGGTGCTGTTCCAGGTCCGGTCGAGCAGCTCGCGTTCGGCGGCGGGCAGCAGCTCCAGCTCCGACAGCCGAGCCCCGGGGGCGGCGAGGATCGAGGCGAGCAACGTCTGGAAGCGGGCCACGAGCCGCGTCACCGTCTCCCGGTCGAACAGCTCGGTGCTGTAGAAGAGCGCACCGTGCCACCCCCCGCCCGACGGCCAGAGATCCATCCGCAGGTCCACCATGGCCGGCGGCGCCCCGTGGGCGAACGGCAGGCTCTCCATCCCGGCGAACGACTCCGCCTCCGCGTACCCCACTGCGGAGTTGTGCAGCGCCAGCATCGCCTGGAACAGCGGCGTCCGCGACAGATCGCGCTCGATGTCGAGCGCGGACAGCACCCGCTCGATCGGCACCTCGCGATGTGCCATCGCCTCCAGCACGGTACGGCGGGTACGGCGCAGCAGCTCGGCGAACGGCGGATCCCCGGACAGATCCCCCCGCAGCACCAGCGTGGAGGCGAACAGCCCGACCATCGGCTCCAGCTCCGGCCGGTCGCGACCGGCGGTGGGCGAGCCGACCACGATGTCGTCCTGCCCGGCATGCCTGGCCAGCAGCACCTGGTACGCGGCCAGCAGCACCATGAACACCGTCGAGCGCTCGGCCCTGGCCAGCCGGGACAACGCCCCGGCGATCTCGGGCGACAGGTCGAACCCCACCTCGTCACCCGCGCTGCTCCGCTGGGCGGGACGCGGCCGGTCCGTGGGCAGTTCCAGCGGCCGCGCCCCGGCGAGCCTGCCCGTCCAGTACTCGACGTCGGCGTCGGAGACCCGCTGCTCGTCGGCGTAGTCGGCGTAGCGGACGGGCAACTCGGGCAGCGAGAGCGGTACGCCCTCCGTGCGGGCGAGGTAGAAGGCGGCCAGGTCGTCCATCAACACGTTCAGGGACCAGCCGTCGCCGATGATGTGGTGCAGCACCACGCACAGTACGTGATCGTCGTCCGCCAACCGGACCAGCGTGATCCGCAGGGGCGGCGCGGCGGCGAGGTCGAACGGCGTGTTGGCCCGCTCTTCGAGCAGCCGCATGACCTCGTCGAGCACCGGTCGCTCAAAGGTCACGAGCTCCACCGGCACCGCCCCCGGTGGGTCGATCACCGCGACCGGCAGGCCGTCCTGGTCGGGGAATCTCGTGCGCAACGACTCATGCCGCCCCACCACATCCCCGAACGCCCCCGTCAGCGCCTCGACGTCGAGCGCCCCCCGCAACCGCCGCACCACCGCCACCCGATAGGCCGCGTCCAGCGGATCGAGCCGCTGCAGGAACCAGAGCCGCTCCTGGCCCAGAGAGATCATGACCGCAGCCCGCCGATGGCCGCCGCCACCCCGGTGATCGTCGGATCGTCGAGGAACACGTCGAACGGCACCTCCACCCCGAGCCGTTTCCTGATCCGCGCACTGATCTGGGTGATGGTCAGCGAATGCCCGCCGAGGTCGTAGAGGTCCTCGTCCGGCGCGATGTGGTCCATCCGCAGGACCTCCATCCAGATCAGCCGCACCTGCTCGACCAGCTCCGCCTCGGCCTCGCCGGCCACCGGGACGGCATCCGGCACGGCCAGGGGAGCGGCCGCGGTGGTGACCTGGGCGGCGACCGGGAGCGGCAGGTCGGCGACCCGTACGTCCGGGTCCTCGGCGACCGCCCGCAGTACCTTCCTGAGGTGCTCCCCGGCCAGCTCGACGTCCTGCCGGGCGATGACCTCCGGGCTGTAGTGCAGCGTCAGCCGCAGCCCGTCGTCGCCGTCCACCGCCTGGAGGTGGAGGACGTTCCTGACCATGTGGTTGGACATCTTCCACTCCACCGACAGCTCCAGCCCGGGAAAGACCTGTTCGGGCGCGCGTCGCCGGAAGCTGATGGACACCGGGGCCAGCGCCACCCGGGGCTTGATCCCGCCCACCGCCCTGGCCAGGGGCACCTCGCGGAAGGCGTTCAGCTCGCGTAACTCGCTCCTGAGGCCCAGGGCCAGTTCGCGGAAGGAGCCCCCGGACCTGGACGAGAACACGGGCAGCTCGGTGGCGAACAGGCCGATGTGGTCCCGGGTCTCAGCGGTCCTGGTCGACATGGCCACCGCCACGGACGGGTCGGCGTTGCCGTACCGGTGAAGCAGCGCGTGCACCGCGGCGAGGAAGACCTCGAATCTCGTCACACCGGATAAATCCGGCATGTCGTGGGTCAGGTCGAGCAGCACGGTCTCGCCTCGCTCGGCCAGCCGTGGCGTCCTGGCCACCCCGTTGATCACCACCTGTGGCACCTCGTGCCAGCGGGCCCGCCAGTACGCCTCCGCCTCCGGCGACGGCTTCTCCGCCGCCCCGTACGGCATGGGCAGCGGCGGAGCGGACGCCCCGGAGTAGGCGGCGGCGAGATCCCGTACGAGCAGGTCCTTCGACATGCCGTCGAAGACGAGGTGATGCCCCACGAACAGCAGCAGGTGCCGCGACGCCGAGACCTCCGCCAGCGTGAACCGGGCCAGCGGCCCGGCGGACAGCGAGAAGGGCCGCGCGATCTCCCGCTCGATCAGCGCCGCCGGGTCCGGCTCCAGGACGAACGCGACCGGCGGCCCGGCCTCGGCGGGCACCAGGTGCAGCGAGCCGTCGCGCTCCTCGAAGGCGCGGCTCAGCACCGGGTGCCGCGCGAGCACCGCCCGGCACGCCGCCAGCATCGCCTCCCGGTCCAGCGGCCCGTCGAACCACATGGCGAACGGCATGTGGTAGGCCGTGCCGGTGCCGTGCATCACCTCGGTGATCCACATCCCGTGCTGTGCCTGCGATGCCAGGACCATGCTCACTCCTCTGCCATACCGCGCAGTTCTCGCTTGATCACTTTTCCGGCGGCGTTCCTGGGCAGCGCGTCCACGCACAGCAGCCGGGTGGGCAGTTCGTGCTGGGCGAGCCGCTCGGCCAGGAAGGCCCGTACGCCGGCCAGCGTCACCGGCTCGCGGGACACGACCGCCGCCGCGACCGCCATGCCCATGACCGGGTGCGGCACCCCGAACACCGACGCCTCGGACACGGCCGGATGCTCGTGCAGCGCGGCCTCGACCTGGATCGTCGAGACCTTGAAGGCGCCCGACTTGATCACGTCGCTCTCCCGGTCGACGAGGTACAGGTAGCCGTCGTCGTCGAGGTAGCCGAGGTCGCCCATGCGTACCCAGCCGTCCTGGAAGGTGTCGTGCCGCTGCTCGCCGTAGTAGGCGCGGGAGTGCGCGGCGGCGCGCAGCCATACCTCACCGGTCTCGCCCGGCGCGGCCGGGTCGCCGTCGGCGTCCGCGATCTTCAGGCTGCCGGCCGCGTGCCCGAGCGCGCCCGGCCGGTCGGGGTCGTAGATCATGATGGTCTGGGCGGGGGCCGCCTCGGTCGAGGTGTAGTAGTTCGCGACCGTCGCGTTCGGGAACGCCTCGGTCAGCTCGGCCGCGACCTTCGGCGGCAGCGCGGCGGCGGCCGAGCCGAGCAGCAGCACGCTCGACAGGTCGTGGCGGTCCTGGACCCGGGCGCCGAGCAGTTCGATGGCCATCGCGGGCACCACGAACACGGTCCCGGCCGCGTACGACTCCACGAGCGCCGCGAAGCGGGCCGGCG
This sequence comes from Nonomuraea sp. NPDC049269, assembly GCF_043197155.1. Taxonomy (NCBI): domain Bacteria; kingdom Bacillati; phylum Actinomycetota; class Actinomycetes; order Streptosporangiales; family Streptosporangiaceae; genus Nonomuraea; species Nonomuraea sp. NPDC049269. The sequence goes on along the minus strand of NZ_JBICSO010000003.1, from coordinate 417,219 downwards.
TGAACAGCGGCGGCGTGACCACGGTGGGCGCGGCGGTCAGCGCGTGGAGCAGCATGACCTGGCCGGCGTTCGTGCCGATGGGGAAGGCGTGCACGAGATGCCGGGAGTGAGCGAACGGGCGGCGTTTGGGGTGGACGGGCGGGGAAGTGAGGTTCGCGTGGCTCGCCGCCACGCCCTTGGGCTGCCCGGTGGTGCCGGAGGTGTAGAGGATCTGGGCGAGATCGAGCGGATCGACCTCGACGGGGACGGGTGCGGACGGGCCGCTGAGTTCTTCGCCGCTTCGGATGGTCGTGGTCGCGCCGCAGTGCCCGATCAGGTGGGCGAGCTCCGGGGCGGCCAGGCGGTCCGACAGCGGCACCGCGACGGCGCCCGCCTTCAGCACCGCCATCCAGTTCACCGCGTAGTCGAGCCAGTCACGGCCGCCGAACACCAGCGCTACCCGGTCACCTCGCCGTACGCCCTGGTCGAGCAGGTCGTGGGCGACGGCGTTGGAGCGCTCGTCCCACTCGCCGAGTGTCAGGCCGCCCGTTCCGGCGACGATGAGGGCCTCGTGGTCGGGGTCGGTGGCGGCTCGTGAGCTCAGCAGAGCAGGAACAGTCTGAGCCGACTGAACCACCCCCCAAAATTATTATCGGGCTGCCGCAAGACGCTAGAAAAAATGCACAAATGCGTCAACCCCTTACCGGCAGACGCTTGCCGCCGTCTGGCCCCGCGTGACACACTCGCCCCGGATTTCCCTGAAAACGGGAGGGCTTTGCCAGGTGCAGACGGACGGGGAACTACGCGGACGGCTCGCCGACATGGTCGCCAAGGCCACCGACGGCGCGGTCGAGGCCGAAGAGGTGCTGGCCGGAGAGGCCAGGCTGGCCGATCTCGGCGTCACCTCACTCGGCTATCTCAGGCTGATCGACGCGGTGGAGGCGGAGTTCGGCGTCGAGCTGGACCTGGCCTCGGCCGACAGCCTGGACGAGCTGGTGGACTACTTACGGCTCCATGCTTGAGTCGCCGCTCACCTGGGGGCAGCAGGACATCTGGCGGGCCGTCGTGGCGGCGCGGCCACAGGAGCACTATCTCAACATCGGCCGGATCTTCGCCGCGCCGAAGCGGCCCGTCACCGTCGAGCGCGCCATCAAGGCCCTGGACGAGCTCGTCGCCAGGCACGAGGCGCTGCGCACCCGGCTCAGCGGCCCCCGCGACTGCCCCCGGCAGCGGATCTCACCCATCGCCCGGCCGTACGTCGAGGTGACGGACGAATCCGCTCAGGTGGTGTGCGACCGGCTGTCGGCCGAGCCGTTCGACTACTGGGAGGAGTGGCCGCTGCGGGTGGCGTTCCTCGTGACTGGCGACTATGTCCGGCATGTCGTGCTGGTGGTCTGTCACCTGGCCGCCGACGGGCACGCGGCCGAGCTCCTGGTGAAGGACTTCCGGCTGCTCCTGCTGCGCGACTCGCTGCCACCGGTGGAGAGCGCCACGCCGCGCGAGCTCGCCGAGTGGCAGCGCTCGGCCGAGGGCAAGCGTACGTCCGACGATGCCCTGGCCTTCTGGCTGTCCGAATACCGGCGCATGGATCCCGTGGCTTTGTCGGACGTCCCGCGGCGCCCGAGGTTCTGGGAGGCCACGATGACCTCCGCGGCCATCGCCGCGGCGGCGCAGGCCGTGGCCGCGCGCGAGCGGGTGAGTTCCTCGACGGTGCTGCTCACGGCCGCGGTCAAGCTCGCCGGGCGGCTCACGGGCCAGCGGTTCTGCGGCATGCGGGTGATCGTCAACAACCGGTTCGCGGCCGAGCGCCGCGACGTGGTCTCGACGATCTCGCAGGAGGGGCTCGTGCTGCTCGACCTCGGTACGCCGGACTTCGGGGAGCTGGTCCGGCAGGGCTGGCAGGTGGCCGTGCGGGCGTACCGGCAGGCCCAGTTCGATCCGTACGCGATGGAGGAGGCGGTGTCGGCCGTGGGGCCGGGGATCAGGTCGTTCGGCTGCTTCAATGACCAGCGGCTGGTGCAGCGCGACGGGGTGACAGGTCTGGACGAACGGGCCGTACGCTCCTCAATGGGCCGGACCGAACTGGTCTGGACGGACACCATGGACCGCAACATCTGCGACTTCCGGCTGCACGTCGGCGGCGAGCCGGGGCGGATGGAGGTGTCGCTGTACGCCGACACCGGGCTGCTCGCGCCGCCGGGGATCGAGCGCTTCCTGTTCGACATGGAGTCGATGCTGGTCGAGGCGGCGTTCGCGTGAGCCTGTACGCGGCGGCCACGTCGTGCGCGCAGGGGGAGACGCTCCGGTTCCACCTGCGCGCGGGCGGGGGCGCGATCCTGGTCGAGGACGTGCCGACGGGGCGGGTCGTGTTCCGGGACACGGCCGAGGGCGACACCTGGACGCTCAAGGTGGGCACGGACTGGCCCAGCTCGCTCTATCGCGCCGTCCTAGACGATTCGTCCGCATATTTCGTCGTACGTGGTCGGGTTCCTGCTTCGCCGGTGATGGTGGCGATTCCCTTTCCCACCTGGGAGGCGTACAACCGGCCCGGCGTGCCCGGTGAGGGGCTCTACCAGTCCGAGCAGCCCGATCGCGCGGTCAAGGTCAGCTTCGACCGGCCGGGCGCCGGGCCGCAGGTCGAGGAGTGGGAGCTCGGGCTGCTGCGCTGGCTCGGGCCGTCGGGGTACGCCGTCGACTACTGCTCGGGGCTGGACCTGCACGACGGTCTCGACCTGCTGAGCCGTTACCGGCTGCTGGTGATCAACGGGCACGACGAGTACTGGTCGTGGGAGATGCGGGACGCGGTGGAGGCGTTCGCGCGGGCCGGTGGAAATATCGCCATATTCTCCGGAAACACCTGCTGGTGGCAGGTCCGCTTCGAGGACGACCTCCGGACGATGGTCTGCTACCGCGACGCCGTCGCCGACCCCCTCTCGCGCACCGACCCCGGCCGCACCACGGTCGAGTGGCCCAGCGACCCCGTCAACCGCCCCGAGAACACCCTCACCGGCCTGACCTTCCGCAACGGCGCCGGCTGCTGGGTCGACTCGCGCGTGATGTCCCAGGAGTCCTACACGGCGCGCTTCACCGACCACTGGGTCTACGCGGGCACCGGCCTGCGAGACGGCGACACGTTCGGCAGGGGCGCGCTCGGCTACGAGACGGACGCCGCCGACCTGGAGTGGCTGGACGGCGTCCCCCGGGCCACGGGCCGCGACGGCACCCCGCCGTCGTTCGTCGTCCTCGCCACGGCGGACCTGTCGCACTGGCGCAGGTACGGCAGGGGTGGCGCGGCCACCATGGGGGTGCACCGGCTGGGCGCCGGGACGATCTTCAACGCGGGCACCATCAACTGGGGCAACACCCTGGCCACCGACCCGATCCTGTCCCACATCACCCGCAACGTCCTGAACCACCTCTCCCGCCCCCCGGGCCCACCCCTGTGGGAGGACATCGGCCCAGTCGGCCCCGCGCACCCGGCCTCGGCCACCCCGCTGCTCCCAGCCCCGGAATCCCGGCCCGCGACGGCCGGGCCTCCCATGGCCCCTCCTGTGGAAGTCCAGTCGCAGCCGGTCGCGCTCGTCGTGTGTGAGAACCGGCTGTTCGCGGCCGGGGCCGGCGGGGTGCTGAGCGCGCGTGACCTGTCCGGCCAGAACCTGCCCTGGCGCCCGATCGACACCACCGACGCCCTGGCGCTCGCCGCCCCCCGCGAGGCCCACGGCGGCCCACCGGCGGGCCTGTACGGCCTGGCCCCCGACGGCGCCATCCGCTACCGCGACCCCGTCCTCACCTCCGCCCCGTGGGCGGACGTCAGCCGAGCCCCGGAGCACGCCACGGGCCTGGCCGCCGCCGACGAGGCCCTGTTCGCCGTCACCTCGGACGACGAACTCTGGCACCTCCCCATCCGCCGCCTCACGGACGCCACCTGGACCCGAATGGGCACCGGGGGAAGAGCCACGAGCCTGACGGCGATGAACGGCCGCCTGTACGCCATCGCGGCCGACCGCGTGCTGACGAGACCGGTCGACCGCCACAACACCGACTGGACCGACCTCGGCCCAGCCCCGGTCCTTTCAGCGCTGGCCGCCGCCTCAGGACGGCTCGTCATCGCGGCCCCCGACGGACGGCTCTACTGGCGGTCGCTCTCGTAGGCCAGCCACTGCGCACACGTGTGCAGTCCGTAGTCGAGCTCCACCTCCGGCCGCCACCCCAGCTCACCGAAGGCCCGCTCGACGCTCACCACCGCTCCCGCCGCCGCCACACCCGAGGCGCCCTCGATCGGCACGGGCCGGACCGCCTTGGCCACCGCCTTCGCCAACTCCCACCCGCTCACCGGCTCCGGGCCGGCGATGTCGAACACCCCGGCCCCACGGGCCAGAGCGGCGATGACGGCAGCGGCGACATCCCGTACATGCACCAGTCGCAGGACCCCGTCACCGGCCCGCAGCGGCCGGTTCAGCGACGACCGCAGCACTGAGTCCGCCACGATCCCGCCCTGCGGCATCCCCGGCCCGTACGGCTCGCCGAGACGCAACACCACCGCGTCCTCGACCTCCATCCCGCGCGAGCCGACCAAGACCTTCCGCCCGCCGAAGCCCGAGAAGGCCGCGCGCGCCAGCCGTACCTCCTCATCAGGATCGCCGTCCAGCGCGCAGACGTGCACCACCGCGTCGGGATCATCGGCACCCAGGTACCCCCGGTCGGCGAGCGCCCACGTGACCTGCTCGCGCAGCCACGTGTCAGCCCCGGTCACGGCCACCGTCGGCCGTTCCACAGCCTGCGGAGACGCCGCGCGCCCCGCCGCGAGCCCGGCCCGCGAAACGCCGAGCAGTTCGTCCGACAGCCGGGCCAGCTCGCGCGACCCGAGCTCATGACAGAGCCCCCCGGGCCCCATGGTCTCCAGCGCCCGATCCACCACCCGAGGATCCCCGGAGCCTTCCCCCACCACGCCCATCGTGAAGGCCGTCAGCCAGAGCTGCCACCAAGGGCCCTCGTACCGCGCGCGCAGAGCATCGACGTCGAAGCCGCGCCCGTCCAGGTAGTCCTCGCACCGGATGTCCCGCCACCCCGAAGCGCCGGGCACCGCGCACTGCGCCACCCCTCGCTTGAAGAACGGGATCGCGGCCAAGGACCCGAGCAGCCGATCCTCACGGGAGAGCGGATCGTCGGCGAAGAAGCAGGGCGAGCGCCGCAGGCCCTGGAAGTCGTTCTCCACCAGGCTCGCCAGGTCCTCGTGCTCGGCCAGGCTGGGCACCGCGACGTACACCGGCACGCCGGCCTGCCGGAGATAGCGGCCCATCAGCACGTCGTCCGGCCACGTGTCGCCCCGATCGCGGGCCCACTCCACGTACCCCTCGGCGACCCGGCGGGGGAGCAGCAGCGCCGCGACGGGCGTGTACTCCCCGGCCCCGCGCACCCAGCGTGCCCCGGCGAGCGCGCCCAGCCGTACGGCGGCGCCGTTGCGCGAGTTCCAGAACGCGAACAGCGCCAGCGCCGCGTCCGGCATGGCCTGGGCGGCCATCGTCGCCCGCTCGAAGAACGTGCCGGACAGCACCATGTCGTCGTGCAGCAGTACGTGGTGCGTGGCGCCTTCGGGGATGCTCGACCAGGCCAGCAGTGACGTCCGGAACGCCGACGGCCGCCCGCTCGGATCCGGGTCGGTGACCACGTCCAGGACACCGCCCGCCAGCCTGATGGCCGCCTCCCTGCGCTTGGGATGCGCCATCACCGCCCCGGTGAGCGTTACGTCCCCAGGCATGTGCCGGCCGCGAGTTCGCCCGCCTCCAGGAGGGCCAGCGTGTCACGCCGTCCGGTCCCCTCCCACTGCGCCTCGCGGACGACGAGCAGCCCGGAGCCGCACGCCACCAGGACTCCGGCGCTGCCGGTCGACCAGACCGGCGCCAGCAGGGTGCCCGGCGGCTCCCGGTGGTCGCCCCACTCGATGAGGTCGGCGCTGTGCACGAACAGCTTGCGTCCGCCGACGAAGGTGAAGGCTCCCGGGTACGGCGCGGCCAGCGCGCGTACCCAGTCGTAGACCTCGCTCGCGGACTTGGTCCAGTCGATCAGGCCGTCCTCCGGCCGCCGCCGTTCCCACACGGAGCCGCCCGGCGGCTGCGGGCGGGCCACCACCTGGCCGGCGAGCAGCAGTGGGACGTACTTGGCGAGCAGTTCGATGTTGATCTCGGTCACCTTGCGGTAGACCTCGGTGACGTCGTCGCGACGGCTCACCGCGAACTCGCGCTGGGCGATCAGCTCGCCCTCGTCGGCGCCTTCGTTCAGGAAGAACACGCTGACCGCGCTCGACCGGATGCCCTTGATGATCGTCCAGGGCAGCGGCGCCCGTCCCCGGCCCTCGGGCAGCCGGGTGGGGTGCAGCCCGACGGAGCCGAGCGGGCACGCCGACAGCAGCGGTTCGCGGACCAGCTGCGACCAGCCGGCCACCACGAACAGGTCGATGCCCAGGCTGGTGACCAGCTCGTGCGCCCGGCCGTCGTTGATGTCGGCGGTCTCCAGCAGCGGGATGTCGTACTTCTCCGCCGCCTCCCGCAGCGGCGCGTAGCCCGAGCGGTGCTGTAACTCGGGCGGATAGCCGATGAGCAGCGCCGGGGGAGTGCCCTGAGCAGCCAGCACGTCCACGGCCGGGGCCGCGAATTCCATGCCGGTGCAGAAGGCGAACTTCTTCACAGGACCTCCCTAAGTACGCCGAACGCTTCGGCGTGAGTGACTCCGATCTCCGCCCCGCGCAGCGTCGCCAGTGCCGTCACCGACTCCTCGCTCCTGATGTGCGGCGAGGGCCGGTGCTGGCTCTGGTAGCCGCGCAGCGCCTCCAGCTTGCGTGCCATATGGGAGCTGATGTCGCAGAACGCCGTGGAACGTGGCATCGGCTCGGCTGCCCACTGAATCTTCGACATCTCGTACAGCAGCACGGTCGGCACCAGCCACTTGCCGAACTGCTGGGCGATGGGCCGGGCCGCCGCGAACCCGGCGCCGAACACCGCCAGGTGATCCTGGTCGTAGTCGGCGAAGCTCGGCAGCAGCAGCAGGTCGGGCCGCCGCTCGTTCAGCGCCCGCTCGAACAGGTCGACCAGCTCCCGGCGCGGCAGCGTGTCCAGCCGCTCGGTCAGGTCCAGGTCGCCGTACGCGATGTCGTACGTGAAGCCCAGCGTGGACCGGACGGCCTCGATCTCGTCCAGCCGCTGCCGATAGCTGGTGGCACCGTCGAGGCCGTAGTGCCGCATCCCGTCGACCGCCAGATACAGGACGTGGACCTCGGCCCCCGCCTCGACCTGGGCGGCGATCAGGCCGCCGCAGCCGAGTACCTCGTCGTCGGCGTGGGGAGAGATCACCAGCACACGGTCAAAGCGGCGCATTCACTGCCCTCCGATCCTCGCGGGCGCGGTAGTACTCGGCGGTGCTCAGGATCAGCTCGTCGAGCGCGATCCGCGGCTGCCAGCCGAGCCCCGTCGCCGCCCGCAGCGCCGGGATCTTGTGGAACGACTCGGCCTCGGCGTAGTGCGGCCCGTGGACGCTCCTGCCGTCGACGCTGACGATGGGCGACGGGCTGCCGAGCAGGTCCTTCACCCGGTGGGCCAGCTCCATGATGGTGATCGCGTTCGCCGGGTTGCCGACGTTGATGATGATGTCGTCGCTGTCCAGCGCCGCGTCCATGTAGCCGATGAGAAACCTGGTCAGGTCGCTCGCCGCGATGAACGCCCTGACCTGCTCGCCGCCCGCGAACACGGTGATCGGCTTCTCGGCCAGCGCCTGCTGGACGAACGTCGGCATGACGAACCCGCCCGCCCGCGACTGCCGCGCCCCCGCCACGTTGAACGGGCGGATGACGACCCCGCGCAGCCCGTGCTGACGGCTGTTGGAGACCATCGCCTCGGCCAGCGTCTTGGCGATCGCGTACTCGATGCGGGTGTTGTACTGCGTCGGTACGAGGATGTCGTCCTTCTCGTCGAGCACGCCGCTGCGGCCGTACACCTCGGCCGAGCTGAACAGGCACAGCGGCGCACCGGCGCCGATGCAGGCGTCGATGACCGGCGCGGTGCTGCCGATGATGTCGTGCCCGAGCCGGCCGGCTCTGGACAGGATGCTCGCGGGGCCGACGTACGAGGCGGCGTGGATGACGCGGTCGGCACCGGTGAAGTCGCCGCCTGCCGCCAGGTAGTCCTCCACCCGCTGCCGGACGACCGTGCAGCGGGGGTCGGCGTCGTAGTCCTCGCCGTCGATGACCGCGCCCGCGTTGGAGTCGATGATCATTACTCGGTGGCCCGCGGCAAGATACGCGTCCACCAGATGTGAGCCGATGAATCCGAGACCGCCCGTGACGATGACTTCGCCACTTGGAGCTCCCACGGGCCTGCCTTTCCCCACGAAGCCGTGATTTCGAGGAAAAACGGTCACACGGGGCCTGTGCCGCCCCGGTGGCACCTAGCGTGGGATTAAAACAGTTTTCGCCACACTTGTCACGCATGGCAGTAATTTTTCATCCCTTGTCCGGATGCTGGACCGCTGGGCCGGGCGGGGCGTACGCTCGCCGCATTCCGACGCACGGAGTGACATGGCCAGTTCGAGGGAACGCACGTTCACCGGCACGCGCGCCACGATCGTGGTGCGGGAATGGCCGCACGATGAGCCGCGCTACATCGCCGTCCTGGTCCACGGGTACGGCGAGCACATCGGCCGTTATGAGTACGTGGCCGACACCCTGGTACGGCACGGCGCCGCGGTCTACGGACTCGACCACGTCGGCCACGGCAAGTCGGCGGGCGACCGGGCACTCGTCGTCGACTTCGAGGACGTGGTGTCCGACGTGCATACCGTGGAGGAACAGGCCAGGGCCGACCATCCGCGCGTACCGGTGGTGCTGATCGGCCACTCGATGGGCGGCATGATCGCGGCCCGCTACGCCCAGCGCTACGGCGACGGGCTGGCCGCGCTCGTCCTGTCGGGCCCGGTGATCGGCGAATGGGAGGTGATCCCCGTCCTGCTGTCCCTCGAAGAGCTCCCCGACATCCCCATCGACCCGGCCACCCTCTCGCGTGACCCGGCCGTCGGCGTCGCCTACGCCGAGGATCCGCTGGTCTGGCACGGACCGTTCAAGCGACCCACGCTGGAGGCGTTCGCCACGACGATCGCCTCGATCGCGAAGGGCGGAACACTCGGCAGCCTGCCCACGCTCTGGATCCACGGCGCCGACGACCAGCTCGTTCCGCTGACCTCCAGCCGTACCGGCATCGAGACGATCCGCGGCGACGATCTGACCGAACGGATCTATCCGGATGCCCGGCACGAGGTGTTCAACGAGACGAACCGGGACGAAGTCCTGACAGACGTCACCACCTTCATCGACCGCGTCCTCGGCCACTGACTTATTTCACCGGCGACGGGCTCATCTGAATGGTGGCGCGGAGACCCGGTCCTTCAGGGCCGGGAGGAAGCACCACCTCTCCTTTCGAAAACAGTATGGAAAGACTCGGCCACGTTCGGTAATGTGTGCGGTGGGTGAGGATGCTGTGACAGGAGGTGCGTGATGGCGATCCGCCGCTCCGCCACCAAACGGCACGGCCTGCCCACGGTCGTGCAACTGCGGCTCACGCCGACACCGGCCCAGGCCGACGCGCTGGCGGCAGCGGTGCTTTTGTGTAATCAGGCGGCCACCGTCGTGTCCCGCCTGGCCTGGCAGCACCGCGTCTTCACCGTGCTGGAGCTGCACCGGCTGGCCTACTACGAGGTGCGGGCGCAGGTGGCCGGGCTGGGCGCGCAGGCGGCTGTGCGGGCGATCGCCCGGGTCGCCGGCGCGTATGCCAACCGGCGCGCCACCAAGAAACGTGCCCACATCTTCCGCCCGCATGGCGCCGTCCCCTACGACGCCCGGCTGATGAGCTTCAACCGTGACGCCCGCACCGTGTCGCTGTGGACCCCCACCGGCCGCGTCACCATCCCCTACACCGGCCGACCAGACGACCTCAAAGCCATCGACACGCTGCCGGTGGGGGAGGCCGATCTGGTCTGTCGGCGCGGGGTGTGGCTGCTGCAGGTCGCCCTCACCCGGCCCAAGCCGGCGGTGCGCGAGCCCGTCCACGGCTTCGTGGGGGTGGACCAAGGGGTGGCGAACCTGGCGGTCACCTCCGACCGGGTGGTGCTGCCCGGCCCGGCGCTGTCCGGGCCGATCGGCGGCAACGGCCACGTGCGTACGCTGCGGGAGCGGCGGCACCGGCAACGCCGACGGCTGCAGAAGAAGGGCACGTCGGCGGCGCGGCGGGTGCTGCGCCGCCTGTCCGGGCGTGAACACCGGATGATGACCGACCTCAACCACCAGATCTCGAAGTTCGTGGTGCGTGAAGCCGAACGCACCGGCCGTGGGATCGCCCTGGAGGATCTTCGGGGTATCCGCGGCCGGGTTAGGGCTCACCGGCTCCAGCGGCGCACCCTGCACAGTTGGGCGTTCGCCCAGCAGATCACGTTCACCCGCTACAAGGCCGCCCGCGCCGGGGTCGCCTTCGTGCTGGTCGACCCCGCGTACACCTCGCAGGCCTGTCCGGACTGCGGGAACGTCAGCAGGGCGAACCGGCCGGCACGGGGCCGGTTCGTCTGCACCCGGTGTGGCCTCGCTGGGCACGCCGACCACATCGCAGCCCGCAACATCGCCACACGCGGCGTTACGGGCTGGGCTGCCATCAACCAGCCACACGCTACCGGCCTCCCCTCAGCCAGACGGGACCGCGAGAGCAAACCACCAGCTTCAGCCGGTGCTAGTTGATCGGAAGCCACAGGTGGCCGGATCCGCGGGTCCGCGTCAGGTCCACCCGGTAGCACCCGGCCTTGGGGAACACGAACCCCGTGCCCCACTCCTCACCCGGCCGGTGCCACGTCGAGCCGCCATGCTGCTCGGGCCCGAACGTGGGCTTGGCCCGCGTGCCGTCAGGCAGTGCGGCCGTGACCTTCAGCGACCCAGCACCGGTCATCCGCCACACGATCTTGACCTCCTTGCCCCGCTTGAACGGAACCGGAGCGAACAGCAACCCCCACACCTCGGCATCCCGCGAGACCCCCCGCACCTCGGGAAACCCGCCGCCCTGGGTGATCATCGACGTCCCATGACACGCCACCTTGGTGGTGGCGGGCGTCGGCGTCTCCACCGCCATCGTCTGCGACACGGCCGGCGTTTCCGACAGAGCCGGCGCCTGCGACCCGGCTGATTTGCCTGTCCCGGCCGGTGTCCGCGACCCCGCCTCGCCGGTGGCGGCGGGCGCTGTGGCCGCCGATCTCGGCTGCGCCACTTGGCCGCTGGTGGTGCAGCCGACAGCCACTATGAGCACCGCTCCGATTGCCATTCGCCTCATCGAACCTCCCCTGCTCTCACGTGACGTACGCCGCCGAGCGGCGAGAGGTTCCCAGGCCTGGACGGAGGGTTATATCCAACGGCGAATGGCGTCGACCGTCGTCTCAGGTGTGGTGTTGAAGCAGAACCGGATTCCGGGTGTCGTCGTCACCAGTACGTTGATCAGCCGTTCGAACAGGAGGGTGTGCTCGGGTGCCATGCGCAGACCACCTCCGATCATGGCCAGGCCGACGGGGCCCTTGGACAACCGTTCACGGATGGTCTTCTCTGCTTCGTCCGGGTCGGTACCGATCAGGCACGACACCGCGTCGAAGCCCGCCGCTCGCAGGGCCGCATTGCCCTGCTCGATCCGTGTGGTGAGTGTCACCTCATCGAGGCCCGGATGCTTGGTGTAGTCGATCGAGCTCGGATGCAGCCCGATGGTCAGAATCGTGGTCATCTTCGCTCCTACCAGGGGACGGGACCGTTGGCGTCGAAGAAGCCTCCGGTCGGCCCGTCAGCGTCCAAGGTGGCCAACTTGATGATCGCAGTGGCCCCCTCGGCGACGGTATGGATACCCGTGTGATGGTTCATGTCGGTGGCGGGGTTGCCCGGATCCGCAGAGTTGACCTTGAACCCGGGCAGCGCTCGGGCGTATTGGGACACGATCATGTTGAGCGCCGCCTTCGATGAGGCATAGTCGAGGCTCAGGAAGCCGGACTCGGGGCGGGCGGGGTCGCCGGCGTGTGTCAGTGAGGCGAGAGCGCTGGACACCATGACGATGCGGGGCTGTTCCGACCTCCGAAGCAACGGCAGGAACGCGTGGGTAACCCGCACCTGTCCGAACACGTTGACCTCGAACAGCTCCCGTAGCGTGTCGGCGTCCATGTCGGCCGGATCCAGCAACGGACCACCGACGCCGGCGTTGTTGACCAGCACATCCAGGTGATCCACGCGCTCGGCGACGGCCTTCACGGCCGCCGCCACGGATTCGTCCGAGGTCACGTCGAGCTCGACGAACTCGACGTCGAGCCCCTCACCCGTCAGCGTGTCCGCGGCGTGCCTGCCCCGTTCCCGGTCCCGAGCGGCCAGGAGGACCAGCCATTGTCTTTCGGCCAGGCGGCGTACGGTCTCCCGGCCCAGCCCTTTGTTCGCTCCGGTGACCAGTGCCACCGTCTTCACGTCTGTCATGGAGTCGATCATCAGTGCCCGCGTCTTGGCTCGCCAGGACCGCTGAGGCATGGGACCTGCGGTACCACCCGGCCGACGCCCTCGCTGCGGCATCATCGAGGAGTGAACCGCCCTGAACTCGCCGAAGTACTCCGTACAGCCCGGGCCCGGGTACGACCGCAGGACGTCGGGCTGCCGATGGGGATGCGCCGCCAGGTGCCGGGTCTGCGCCGGGAGGAAGTGGCCATGCTCGCGGGTCTGAGCGTCGATTACGTGGTCCGGCTCGAGCAGGGGCGCGGGCCACGGCCCTCGAGCCAGGTCATCGCCGCGTTGGCCCAGGCCCTGCGGCTCGACGACGATGACCGTGACCTGATATTCCGGCTCGCCGACCACGAGCCGCCTCAGGCCGGACGCATCGCGATGGTCGTACGCCCGAGCGTGTTCCGGCTGCTGGACCGCATGGCGGATCTGCCCGTGCTGGTGCTGTCGGCCAAGGGCGACGTGCTGGCCTGGAATCCCCTCGCGGCGGCACTTCAAGGCGACATGTCCGCATGGCCGCGGCGGCAACGCAACCTCATCTGGCAGCGCTTTCTCGGTAGCAGCCGCTGCCAGGTCGCCGCGGGCCCGGACGAGGACGACGCGGCTGCCCGCGCCTCGGTCGGCACCCTACGTGCCGCCCATGCCCGCTACCCCAACGACCCCGACCTGGCCCAACTGATCAGGGAACTCCGCCGTGGCAGCCCGCGATTCGACGAGCTCTGGCGGGAGGGCCGATCCTCCCCATGGCGTACCGCGTCCAAGAGCATCGGCCATCCCAGCCTGGGAACGATCACGCTCGACTGCGACACCCTCCTGCTCCCGGACAGCAGCCAGACCATGCTCGTCTACTCGGCCGAGCCGGGATCCCCCGAGGCCACGGCACTCGACCTGCTCCGGGTGACCGGGCTGCAGCATTTCTGAGTCGTCACGGACGCGCGCCCGTGAAATACCGTCGGCGCCCTGGTTCCCGAAGGGCATTATGATCGTAAAAAGAAATACCAGATCACGCCCAGAGCAATCAGCCAGATAATCGCGCCGATGCCGCAGACCACCAGGCAGCCTGCGATTACTGTGCGTTTTCTACCTCGATCGCCCCATTCGTGACGACCGCGATCCGGATCCATCTTCCGAGGCTACGACGTCCCTCCCGCCGCCGCTAATTGACCATGTTCACGATAAGTGGCATTTGTTCCTTTTATCTATTTCCTAGGAGCGGAAGGATCAATGCCGACGGATATTCCGGGCCATGGAAGATTTCGAACGAGGTGCGCCGCGTCCGCACGGCCCCGGCCGCCGGCTCGCCGGTCCCGTGGTTACGCGCGAACCTCGGGAACGCGCCCCCCGCCATCTGGACCCGCAGCCGGTGCCCCCTGCGGAAGCGGTACCCGGTCGGGTGCAGCTCGACCTCGGCCCGGGTCACGCCCTGCGAGCCTGGGGGCAGGCGAACGATGCCGTCGGTGACGTTCCGGGAGACGCCTGAGGGGTCGACGTCGCAGAGCCGTACGAACAGGTCGGCATGCCCCGTGTCAGTCCGGACGTGCACGACGGCCGAGACCGGTCCGACCAGGTCGAGATCCCGGGTGAGCGGCGGGGCGGTGTGGACGAGCACGTCGGAACGGCGCTCCACCTCCCGGTTGTCGCGCTGGCCGAGCTCCTTGGCCGACAGCATCGGGCCGCCCGGCGATCGGGTGGGGCGCGCGGGATCGTAGACGAACGTGCCCGAATCGTTCTTGCCCGGCGCCTCCCAGCCGAGCCCCCGGCCGTCGCGCAGGTACAGCGGCGTCGGAATGGACTCCGCGGGCGGCCACCGGTCGAAGTCCATCCAGCGGTTGGCCTTCTGCAGGTAGAGGCGTACCGGTGCCTGATGCAGTTGGGCGGTGTCGCCGAGCAGGTGCGCGGACAGCCACGACACCTGGTCGATCATCATGGCGCGTATCGCGCCCAGGTCGTGCCCCCACGGGCCGATCGTGATCCGGCTGCGCCGCCCCGCCGCCCGCAGCGCGGCGAAGTCACGTAGCTGCGCGGGCAGGAACAGGTCCCACCAGCCGGTCACCATGCTGGTCGGCGTGGTCATCTCGGCCGCGGCCGCGCTGTGGTCGGTGGCCGCCCAGAAGTCGTCGCCCGGCTCCGCGTGGGTCGCCACCTCGCGCAGGAACGGTTCCGGCCTGCCGATCGCCGCCACGTCGGACGTGCCGATGGGGACGTGCGCCATGGCCCGCCGTACGCGTCGCTCCTTGCGGGGGTCGGGCAGCAGCCCGCCCAGCAGCGCCTCCTCCTGGGTGCCGATCAGCGACGACCAGGTCAGCAGGTTGTGCAGGCCCAGAACGCCGCCCGGATAGAACGTGCTGACGAACTCGCTGGCCGTGACCCCCAGCCCCATCGCCTCCAGCGGCGGATCGAGGTAGGGCCCGACCGCCCACTGCGTGTACCCGAGATAGCTGCTCCCCGCCATGGCCAGCCGTCCGTCACACCACGGCCGCGCCCGCAGCCACGCCGCCGTGGCCAGGCCGTCGTCCTTCTCCTGATGAAAGGGGTGGAAGCGGCCGCCGGAGCCGAAGACGCCCCGGGTGTTCTGGACGACGACCTGCATCCCGCGCCTGGCCAGCGCGCCCGCGAACGCCGTCGAGTCGATCCGGTGCTTGCCGTACGGCGTGCGCATCAACACCACGGGCAGTGGCCCGGCGCCAAGCGGCCGATAGCGATCGGCGAGCAGCACCACGCCGTCGGGCATCGTGACCCGCAGATCACGCGCGACCGCGACCTCACCGGCCACCGCCTCCGGCAACCCGAGGAACCTGTCGAACAGCCTGCCGAGCACGCTCATGCGGAATCCTCTCGCTCGCCGCCCAGCGTAGAGCTCCAAGGCCGAGCCACGCGGAGTTTGACGAGCCGCCTTCTCCAAGGTCTAAAGTGCTATATGAATAGCTAAATGGAGGAAGGCGTGATCGAGTTCCATCTGGACGGCCGGTCCGGCGTCTCGCCGTACTTGCAGGTGGTCCAGCAGGTACGGCAGGCGCTGAGGCTGGGTCTGCTGCGAGAGGGTGACCAGCTTCCGACGGTCAAGGACGTGGTGGCGCGGTTGGCGATCAACCCCAACACCGTGCTCAAGGCATACCGCGAACTCGAACACGACGGGCTCGTAGCCGCCCGCCCGGGTGTCGGCACGTTCGTGACCCGGACGCTGGCCGACGCCTCGCTGGCCGCGCACGGCCCGCTGCGGCAGGACCTGCGGCGCTGGCTGGCCAAGGCCCGTCTGGCCGGGCTTGACGACGAGAGCATCGAGGCCCTGTTCATGACCACCTTTCGGACCGCCGCTCAGGAGGACATAGCGTGACCGAGCGCAGCGAGGGCATCGATATGGGGGCTCTGGAGGAGACCTCATGACCGCGGTCCTGCGGGCCCGAGCACTGGGCAAGAAGTACCGACGACGCTGGGCGCTGACCGACTGCACTCTGGAGATCCCGGCCGGGCACGTGACCGGCCTGGTCGGCCCCAACGGCGCCGGGAAGTCGACGCTGCTGAACCTCGCCGCCGGGATGCTGACGCCGACGGCGGGCACCATCGAGGTGTGCGGCGGCCGCCCCGGCAGCGGTCCGGCGCAACTGGCGAAGGTCGGCTTCGTCGCCCAGGACACCCCCACCTATGCCGGGCTGACCGTCTCCGACCACCTGCGCCTCGGAGCCCAGCTCAACCCGGGCTGGGACGACGCCCTCGCACGCCGGCGGATCGAGCGGCTCGGCCTGGACCCGAACCAGCGGGCCGGGAAGCTGTCGGGCGGTCAGCGCGCCCAGCTCGCCCTGACCCTGGGCCTCGCCAAACGGCCCGAGTTACTGATCCTCGACGAGCCGGTGGCCGCCCTCGACCCGCTCGCCCGGCGGGAGGTCCTGCAGGACCTCATGGAGGCCGTCGCCGAACACGGACTCAGCGTCGTGCTCTCCTCCCACCTGGTCGCCGACCTGGAACGCGTCTGTGACCACCTCATCGTGCTGGTCGCCTCCCAGGTCGCGATCACCGGCGAGATCGACGAACTCCTGGCCACCCACCACCGGCTGGTCGGACCCCGCCGCGACCTCGCCACCCTCCCCGCGGACCAGCACGTCATCTACGCCAGCCACACCGACCGGCAGACCACGCTCATCATCCACACCGAGGCGCCGATCCTCGACCCCGCCTGGACCGTCAGCACGATCGGTTTGGAAGACCTCGTCCTGGCCTACATGGGCCGGACCGCCGGCGTCGGCTCCGGCCGCCGCCGCGCCCTGGAGGTACTTCGATGATCTGGCTGACCTGGCGGCAGTTCCGCGCACAGGCCATGGCGGTGTACGGACTCCTCGCCGCTCTCGCCATCCTCCTCGTGATCATCGGCCCGCCACTGGCCGGCTCCGGCGTCGCGCGGCTCACCTCGGCCGAGGACCAGGTGTACGACCTCGGCATCATGCTGGTGTACGGGCTGCCCGCCATCATCGGCATCTTCTGGGGCGCCCCGCTGGTCACCCGGGAACTGGAGACCGGCACCTACCGCCTGGTGTGGAACCAGACCGTCACCCGCACCCGCTGGCTGGCCACCAAACTCGTCATCACCGGCCTGGCCGCCGCGATCGCGACCGGGCTGCTCAGGCTCGCGGTCACCTGGTGGGCCGGTTCCATCGACGCCGGCAGCCAGCCTTCCACCGCCTTCGGCGTGATCGGGGACGAGTCCTTCGCTCCGCGCGTTTCGCCGCTGGTGTTCGGCGCACGCGGGATCGTGCCCGTCGGCTATGCCGTCTTCGCCTTCGTCCTTGGTGTCGCCGCCGGGATTCTGCTGCGCCGCACCGTGCTCGCCATGGCCGTCACCCTCGCCGTGTTCGTCGCCGTCCAGGTCGCCGTGCTTTTCGCGGTGCGCCCGTACGTGATCCCCGCGGTGCGGGACACCGTCCCGATCACTGCGGCGAACGTCGCGAAGCTGGGCGTGACCGGCTCCGGCGGGCTGGCGGACCTGGCCGTGGCCGGACCGCGGGGCGCCTGGGTCCTGGCCACCGAGACCGTCGACGCCGCCGGGCAGGTAGTCACGGCGCCGCCCTGGGCGGCCACCTGCATGGCCCCGCCGCGGCAGATGTCCGACGCCCATCCTGTGGCCGGCCAGGAGTGCTTCGCGAAGCTCACCGCCCTCGGCTACCGGCAACTCGTGACCTACCAGCCCGCCGGCCGCTTCTGGGCCTTGCAAGGGATCGAGACGGCGATCTTCCTCGCCCTCTCCGCCTTGTTGACCTGGCTCTGCGTCCGATGGACCCGCACCCGCCTACCCTGACCGACCTCCCGCCCGGCCCCTCCGGCGAGGAGCGGCCTTAGCCGCCCGCCATTCCGCCACGTCCGGCGACCGACCTCCTACCCCGGCCAGTCCGGAGAGGAGCGGCCTCAGCCGACCGCCTCTCCGCCACGCCCGGCCTTGTACCTCCCCCGCAACGGCGCACCCACCGCCTGACGCAGGTTCCGGGGGCACTCGACCCTGCCCGAAATCAGGCCGCCACGGCGCGGCAGTAGTCCCATCGAAAGGACAGACACCTTCATGCGTCATGCCATCGAACCGCGAAACGCGCCCACACCGTACGGCAGCACCGCCCCGGCTCCGCCGCTGCTTCCGAGGCGTCCGCATCTGTCGCGTCCGCCACGACGCGCCCGCCGCCTGGGCATCCCCCGCTCCCGCCCACGAGCCCGCGGCGGGTCCGGGTCGCGGTACCGGTGACTTTCCACCCGCCGCCTTGTCTGCACAGCGAGAGAGGGAGGCAAAATGCGAAAGTCCCCACCCACGACCAACGCCGACACCACCGCTGATCCCTGGATGGGCGGGGTCGCTCTGCTGGGGCAGGCCATCGACTACGCGCTGGGCTGCCTGAGCCTGGTCACGCCCGGCGACCTGGACCGTCCCACCCCATGCGACGGCTGGGACCTGCGGGCATTGCTGGCACACGCGAACGACTCGTTCACGGCACTGGCGGAAGCCGCAGCCTTCGGCCACGTCGCCCTCGTCCCGCCGATCAGCGACAGCCACAACAAGCCCAACACCACCAACGCCACCACCCATGGCCCGCCGGTGCCAGGCGGCCCGGCTTCGGGAGGTCCGGCCTCGGGAGGTCCGGCGTTGGGAGGTCCGGCCGCGGTAGGTCCGGTGGTGGTCGGCGGCGAGGTCGATCCTGTGGTCGCGTTGCGGGACCGCGCCACCAGCCTGCTCCACGCCTGGGCGAACGCCCGGGCAGCCATCGTCTCCATCGGCGGCTGCCCGTTGACGGCCGCGACCGTGTGCGGCGTCGGTGCCGTCGAGGTGACCGTGCACGCCTGGGACGTGGCCCGATCCTGCGGTCACCCCAGCCCCATCCCGGCGCCCATGGCGACAGAGCTCCTGCCACTGGCCCGCCTCTTCGCCACCGACGCCGACCGCCCGGCCCGGTTCGCCTTACCGTTGGACGCCGCCCCCCAAGCCCTCGCGCAGGACCGGTTGCTCGCCTACCTGGGCCGCGACCCACACTGGACTGACAACAGCAGATAGCTTGACAGCATTAATTGTCGGTGTCAGCGTGGAGCCATGTACGAAGTCGCGGTGATTGAGGACCCGGCCGCCGCCGAGGTGTCGCTGGATCCGGTACGCGCCCGGCTGCTGGCCGAGCTCGCCGAGCCGGGCTCGGCCACGATGCTGGCCGCCAAGGTCGGTCTGGCCAGGCAGAAGGTCAACTACCACCTCAGAGCCCTGGAACGCCACGGCCTCGTGGAGCTCGTCGAAGAGCGGCGCAAGGGCAACTGCACCGAACGCGTCATGCAGGCATCGGCCGCCTCCTACGTCATCTCGCCGACAGCCCTGTCGGCGGTCGAACCCGACCCGTCCCGAGCCCCCGACCAGCTCTCGGCCCGCTGGCTGCTGGCCGTGGCCGCTCGCCTGGTGCGTGACGTGGGCGCCCTCATCACCGCCGCCGCGAAGGCCAGGAAGCGGGTCGCCACGTTCGCGATCGACGGCGAGGTCCGCTTCGCTTCGGCCGCCGACCGGGCGGCCTTCGCCGAAGAGCTGTCCGGAATGGTGGCTTCGCTGGTCAGCAAGTATCACGACGAGCAGGCCGACGACGGACGACCCCACCGGCTGATCATCGCTATCCACCCTTCCGTGGGGAAACAGCCCACAGATAGGTGATCTGGTGCGCGACAAGCAGCCCAGTATGTCCACCGCTGCCGTCCTGCGATCCAGTGGTTCGGGCTGAGCCGGGAGACTCCTCTGCTGCCCTGGTGCCGGTCGGAGCAGTTCGTAGGCGTCGAGGCGTGGCTACCACCCCGAGGGCGTCTACACCGAAGGGCGATTCTCAAGGCTCCTCGGTCGGTGCGGTCAGAGACCGGTTGCCTGGAATCGGAGGTCGATCACTGACCCGAGAGGGGAGGAGACCGAGGGTGGAGCTGGCCGGCAGGTTGGCGGAGGCCGACTGGGAGTCGCATCGCCCCGCGGTCTTCGGGGCGGCCTACCGGATTCTGGGCACCGTCGCCGAGGCTGAGGACGTGACGCAGGAGGTCTGGTTGCGCGCCGCCGCCGCCGACCTGTCCGAGGTGCGGAATCTGCGGGCCTGGCTGGTGACTCTGGCCGCCCGGACGTCCTACAACGTGCTGAAGTCGGCGCGCGTCCGGCGCGAGTCCTATGTCGGCCCCTGGCTGCCCGAACCGCTGCTGACCGGGCCCGACGCCGCCACCCCGGTGCTCATGGGCGAGTCGGTGAGCACCGCGATGCTGGTGGTCATGGAGCGGCTCACCCCCGCCGAACGCGTCGCGCTGGTGCTGCACGACGTCTTCGACTTCTCGTTCGGCCGGATCGCCGAGGTGCTCGGCGGCACCCCCGCCGCCAGCCGCAAGCTCGCCTCCCGCGCGCGGGCCCGGGTCGCCGAGGTCGAGGAGCGGCCCCGGGCGTCCAGGGCCGAGGCCGAACGCGTGCTCAAGGCATTCAAAGCGGCGGCCGACGCGGGGAACATCGCCGCGCTCGTCGAGTTGCTGCACCCCGAGGCCGTCTACGTCGCCGACGGCGGCGGCAAGGTGACCGCCGCGCGCAGGCCGGTCCAGGGCGCCGAGACGATCGCCCTGCTGGCGGTCAGGCAGATCGAGATCAGGCGCCCCGACGCGTTCCAGATCATCGAGGTGAACGGGCACCCGGCCCTGGCGACCTACCGCGGCGGCGAGCTGGTCTGGCTCGACACCATGGAGATCGCCGACGGGCGGATCACGGCGTTCAGGAGACTGGCCAATCCCGAAAAGCTCACCCACATCGGTCACATCTGAGCCGGCCATCTTGACTCCCTGCCGAACCCCCCGATCCCCCGGGGGCGAGGCTGAGAGGACGACACGATGGCACACGTTGTGATCATCGGAGGCGGTTTCGCGGGTGTGTGGAGCGCGGCGGGAGCGGCGCTGGCACGCGGAGAGGCGGACCTGCGCATCACCCTCATCGCGCCCAACGAGTACCTGGTACTGCGGCCACGCCTGTACGAGCCGGAGCCGGACCTGGCCAAGGTGGAGCTCAGCAGGATCCTTGAGCCGATCGGCGTCGAGCACCTGCGGGCCTGGGTGAGCACGATCGACACCGACCGCCGCGTGGTGGTGGCCGACGGCGAGGAGGTCGGCTATGACCGCCTGGTGCTGGCGGCGGGCAGCAAGCTCGTCCGGCCCCAGGGCCTGCCCGGCGCTGAACGGCTCTTCGACATCGACACCCTGGACGGGGCCCGGCGGCTCACCGATCTTCTGCGCGACCGGGAGGGCTACTCCGCCGTGGTCGTCGGCGCCGGGTTCACCGGCCTGGAGGCCGCGACAGCCCTGGCCGCCCGGGGCCGGGTGCTGCTGGTGGACCGGTCGGAGATGGTCGGACGGCAACTCGGCCCGGGCCCGCGCGAGGAGATCGAGGCGGCGCTGGACGAGCTGGGCGTCGAACGCCGCCTCGGGACAACGGTGACAGAGGTCGGCGACGGATACGCCGTCCTCTCCGACGGCACCAGGGCCGAAGCGGACGCGGTGGTCTGGTCCGTGGGGATCAGGGCCAGCGACCTCACCCGGCAGCTCTCCGACGAGCTCGACCACCTCGGCCGGGTGCCGGTGGACCAGCGGCTGCGCGCCCTTCCCGAGGCGTTCGTCGCTGGGGACACGGCTGCGGCGGCCTTCGACGCCGAGCACACGGTCATGCAGGCCTGCCAGCACGCCACCCCGCTCGGCAAGGTCGCCGGCTACAACGCGGCGGCCGACCTGCTTGACCTGCCGCTGCGCGACTTCACCCCCGGCCCGTACGTCACCTGCCTGGACCTGGGCGGCGCCGGTGGGCTCTTCACCCGAGGCTGGGACCGCAGGGTGATGGCCTCGGGCGCCGACGGCGCGGCCATCAAGAAGCGGATCAACCAGCAGATCCACCCGCCGGTCGACGACGCCGCGAAGATCCTCGCCGCCGCCGACCGCGTCTACATCGACCTCCCCTTCTTCCCCCGCGACGAGGAGACGGCCGCCCCCGCCGCGAGCACCCTATAGCGCTCAAAGTCATAGATCTGGTTGTTAATCGGGGCGCTGGCGACGGGTGATCCGCCCGAGATGCGGGTACGGATAGCGGCGCATGAGTGCGAGGGCGGCCCCGTACCCCGGGCCGTACCAGACGATGCGTGCATGTGCGGCCCTGTCGGCGCGGTGGTGAACCCCAACGCCGAGCCCAGGGCGAGCAACGTGGTGGCGACGGCCGATCTTCGTGCGGCCGTCGCCCCCACTAACACCCCACCTCAGGACGCGAGCGTCTCCAGGACCTGGTCGCCGTACTTGGCCAGTTTGTTCTCGCCCACCCCGCTGACCGTCCCGAGCTCGGCCAGCGTGGACGGCGACAGCGTCGCGATCTCCCGCAGCGTCGCATCGTGGAAGATCACGTAAGCGGGGACCCCCTGCTCCTTGGCCGTAGCCGCCCGCCACGCCCGCAGCCGTTCGAAGACGGGCTCGGCCGCCGTCGGCAGCTCCACCACGGGACGGTCCTTGGCGGCGGTCTTCGCCCGGGCGACCCGCGGGGCGTCGCGGCGCAGGCGTACCTCGCGCTGCCCCCGCAGCACGTCGGCGCTGGCGTCGGTGAGGACCAGCGCGCCGTAGTCGGACTCGACGGCCAGCAGCCCCTGGGCCAGCAACTGGCGCACCACCCCGTGCCATTCGGTGTTGCCGAGGTCGGCGCCCACCCCGAACACGCTCAGCGAGTCGTGGCCGTGCTGCAGCACCTTGGCCGTCTTCTTGCCGAGCAGGATGTCGGCGATCTGCCCGACGCCGAACTTCTGCCCCCGCTCGCGGCGCAGCCGCAGCACCGTGGACAGGACCTTCTGGGCCGGGACCGTGCCGTCCCACGACTCGGGCGGCGCCTGGCAGGTGTCGCAGTTGCCGCACGGCTTGGAGTCCTGCTGCCCGAAGTAGTCGAGCAGCATCACCCGGCGGCACTCGACCGTCTCGCACAGCGCCAGCATCGCGTCGAGGTGGAGCACCTGGCGGCGGCGGTGGGCGTCGTCGCCCTCCATGGCCAGGCGCCGGTGCTGGACCACGTCGTGCAGGCCGTAGGCCATCCAGGCGGTCGCGGGCAGCCCGTCGCGCCCGGCTCGGCCGGTCTCCTGGTAGTAGCCCTCGACGGACTTCGGCAGGTCGAGGTGGGCGACGAAGCGTACGTCGGGTTTGTCGATGCCCATGCCGAACGCGATCGTCGCCACCACGATCAGCCCGTCCTCGCGCAGGAAGCGCGCCTGGTGCGCGGCGCGGGTGCGGTTGTCGAGGCCCGCGTGGTAGGGCACGGCGGCGATGCCGTTGTCGACGAGGAAGGCCGCGATCTTCTCGACCGAGGAGCGCGACAGGCAGTAGACGATGCCCGCCTCGCCCGGGTGCTCCGCGCGCAGGAAGTCGAGGAGCTGGCGCTTCGGCTCGTTCTTGGTGGTGATGCGGTAGTGGATGTTGGGCCGGTCGAAGCTGGCCACGAAGTGCCGGGCCTTCTCCAGCCGCAGCCGGGAGGCGATCTCGGCATGGGTGGCCGGGGTGGCGGTCGCGGTCAGCGCGATGCGCGGCACCTCCGGCCAGCGCTCGTGCAGCTCGGACAGCGCCAGGTAGTCGGGGCGGAAGTCGTGCCCCCACTGCGACACGCAGTGCGCCTCGTCGATGGCGAACAGCGAGATCTCGCCCTTGGCCAGCAGCCGCAGCGTTGTCTCGACCCGCAGCCGCTCCGGCGCGAGGTAGAGCAGGTCGAGCTCGCCCGCCAGGAAGGCGGCCTCGACCCGTTGTCGTTCGTCGAAGTCCTGGGTGGAGTTGAGGAACCCCGCGCGCACGCCGAGCGCGGTCAGCGCGTCGACCTGGTCCTGCATCAGCGCGATCAGCGGCGAGACGACCACCCCGACGCCCGGACGGACCAGCGCGGGGATCTGGTAGCACAGAGACTTGCCGCCGCCGGTCGGCATGAGCACCAGCGCGTCGCCGCCCTCGACGACGTGATCGATGATCTCCTGCTGCCCGGCCCGGAACGAGTCGTAGCCGAACACGCGGTGGAGAGCCTCGGTGGGGGTATCCATGCGGCTACCTTACGTGTTCGCCGGAGGTCGCTCGCTCTGTTCGCCCACGGCGATCGTAGGCCACCAGGGACAGGGCGCCGAGCCCGCAGGCCGCCGCCACCGCGATCATCACCGAGGGGTATCCGGCCAGCTGCGCCACACCGGCCGCGAGCAGGGGCGCGACGGCCTTGGCCACGGTGATCGGCAGGGCCAGTGCCCCGCTCAGCGTCGCGTAGGCGGCGGTGCCGTACCGGTCCGCGAGCAGCGCGGGACGGGCGATGGTGCTCACCCCGAACCCCAGCCCGAACAGCACCACGGCGCAGATCGCGCCCGCCACGCTCCGCCCGGCCACCGGCAGCAGCAGCGCGGCCGCGCCCTGCAGCGCGAACACGGCCGCGGTGATCAGCGCCACCGGCCACCGCCCCTGCAGGCCGGTGGTCACCAGCCGGCCGGTCACCGACAGCACGCCGAGCAGCCCCGCCACGGTCGCCGCGAAGATGGGGGAGTGGCCGAGCGTGATCAGGTACGTCACGAGCAGCACGCCCATGACCGCCACGGCGCCCGTCTGCGTCAGGAACGCCGCCGCCAGCAGCCAGAACGGCCGTTCCCGCAACGCCGCCCCGACGACACTCCGGTCCGTTTCCGCGGAGAAGGGACGGCTCCGCACGGCCAGGAAGTGCAGGGGAACGGCCGTCACGGCGTATCCGGCGGCCAGGATGACCAGCGCCTGCCGCCACCCGTACCGATCGACGAGGAAGCCCGTCAGGGGCAGGAAGATGCTGGAGGCGAAGCCGGCGACGACGGTCACGGCGAGCAGGGCCCGCGCCCGCCGCGCCGCGTCGAACCGGGCGACGATGACCGCGAACGCGGCCTCGTACAGCACCATCGCGGAGGCGACGCCGAGCACCGCGCACACCAGGTAGAGCTGGACCAAAGTGTGCACCTGCGACCAGGCGAGCACGGCCGCCGCGCCGAGCGCCGAGCCCACCGTCATCAGGCCGCGCCCGCCATGCCGGTCGAGCCAGCGGCCGATGGGCGGCGCCACGACCGCCGAGACGAGTACGGCCAGCGTTATCGCACCGGTGAGTTCGGCGACCCCCGCGTGCATATCGCGGGCCATCGGGGTGATGAAGACGGAGAAAGCGTAGTAAAGGATGCCGTATCCGGCGGTCTGCGTGATCGCCAGTGCACCGATCAGGCGAGCAGGCGAGGCGATCACGAATGGTTTCGTTCCCCTTCATCCCACTATGGACACTGTGACATGACTCCCACCTACGTCGTCACCGGTGGAGGCAGGGGTATCGGCCGGGCCGTGGTGGAGCGGCTCCTCAAGGACGGGGGCACCGTCGTCGCCGTCGAACGCGACGCCGCGGCGCTGGACTGGGCGGGCCCCCGGGTCGTCCCGGTCGTCGGCGACGCGGCGGACGAGAGCGTCACCGAGCACGCCGCCGACCTCGCGCAGGCCGAGGGCGGGCTGTCCGGCTGGGTGAACAACGCCGCCGTCTTCAGGGACGCGTCCGTGCACACCGCCACGACCGCCGAGATCCGCGCCCTGATCGCCGCCAACCTGGATCTCGCCGTCGTCGGCTGCGCCACCGCCGTACGGCGTTTCTTCAAGGCCGGTACGCCCGGCGCCATCGTCAACATCACCTCTCACCAGGCGCGCAGGGCGGTGCCCGGCAGCCTGCCGTACTCCACCGCGAAGGCCGCCATCGAGGGCCTGACCAGGGCATTGGCCGTCGAATACGGCAGGCGCGGCATCCGGGTCAACGCGGTCGCCCCTGGCTCGGTGGCGACGGAGCGGTACGCCGAGTTCCTGGCCGCCCAGCCGGCCGAGGTGGCGGCGGGAATCGAGGCGGAGATGGCCAGGTTGCACCCTCTCGGCAGGGTCGCGGGAGCGGACGAGGTGGCCGCCGCGGTGGTCTATCTCCTCTCGGACGGCGCCGCCTTCGTCACGGGCGCGACCGTCCCCGTGGACGGCGGCCGGGCGGCACTCGGACTCGACCCCGAATCCAGGGAATGAAAACCATTGTCGTACGGTTGCAGGGGGCATGAGAAAGAACCTGCACCCCTCGTACCAGCCCGTCGTCTTCCGCGACCCGAGCGTCGGGTTCGCCTTCCTCACCCGCTCGACCCTGACGAGTGACAGGACCGTCGAGTGGGCGGACGGCCACACCTACCCGGTCGTCGACGTCGACGTCTCCTCGGCGAGTCACCCCTTCTACACCGGCCGCGGGCGGGTCCTCGACACCGCCGGTCGCGTGGAGCGCTTCAAGCAGCGCTACGGCAAGGTCTGATCGCCACTTCCGCCCGGTGGAAGCGGTATGTGCCGGTTACTTCCGGGTACATGGCTTTCACCGGCGCGGAGTGATGGTGGTCACAATGAGTCTATCTGGAAGGGAACGCCGCATCCTCGGGGAAATCGAGCAGGCACTTGAGCTGGAGGACCCCGACCTGGCGCGGCGTGTAGCCGCAATCAACAAGATCGAGACAGGATCCGACGCGGGATACTACCGCGAGCGGATGCAGTCGTGGGCCACGGCGCACATCTGGCTGATCGTCCTGCTCGGCGTGGTCGTCGTGCTGTTGCTCCTGCTGGCGGTCATCACCGCCTGAGCTGACCGAGCCGCCTGAGCTGACCGAGCCGCCTGAGCTCAGGCCAGGCACCTCAGAGCCGAGGCGACCCGCGGGTCGACATCGTCGTCGGGCGTCAGACGCCCCACCGTCGCCTCGACGAACACCGGGAACGACAGCGTCGTGGTCAACCCGGCCGTGTTCACCCGGATCTGCTCGGCCGTCTGCTCCACCTGGACCTGGGCCCCCTGCTCCGACAGGGCGAACCGGCCCACCGCCACCCGCCAGAGCGTCCGGGCGTCGGCCTCCTCCTTCGGCACCGGGGCGCCGACGTCGTCGGCGTGCGTGGCGTACTCGGAGTCGTAGTGGAAGGCCTGCATCCCCACCGGGTACGGGCCGGCCATGGTGTCGAGCGACGCGTCCCGCCCGAGCTCCCGCATGCGGCGCCGGGTGTCGGCGTTCTCGGTCCGCCACTCCTGGAGCACCTGCTCCACGGGCATGTTCCGGCGCTGGCGTACACACCACTCGTTGAAGTCGTGGAAGCCCTCGACTCCTTCCCTGGCGAGGCGGGCCAGCAGGTCCTGCACGTTGCCGTCGAGACAGGCGTGGTTGTAGAGCTCCTCGCCCGCCAGATGGCCCAGGACGTCGCGGACCGACCACCCCTCGCAGCGCGACGGCCGCGCCCATCCGGCGTCGTCCAGCCCGGCGAAGAAACGGTCAAGCCGGGCCGCCTCGGCATCGAAGACGTCGAACGGATCGAACTCTTTTAGCAGGTCCTCAGCCATACTTCGACGCTACCCCTCGGCTCGCGTCTTGCGCGGACGGCGCGGCGAAGGGCTGTCGGGCTCAGGACAAAACAGCGGCCCGGCCCCCCGTACGGGGACCGGGCCGCTGCCTCAGATGTGACTAGCGGTTGTGACTAGCGGTACCAGCGCGGGACGACCCGCACGTAGTCGTTGCCGCTCGTCGCGGCCTCGAGCTCGTCGTCACCCGCGTACACGGCCTTGAACAGGCCGCTCTTGTACGCACGGGTGTCGGCCTCGAACCGGCCGTTCCAGCCGGTACGGTCGGAGGCGACCCACTTCCAGCCGCTGGAGCCGTTGGCCTTGTAGAAGATGCTGACCCGCTCGCCGCGGACGCCCTTCCAGCGGTCGTCGTCGTTGACCTGGAGACGACCGGAGAACTCGATGATCCTGCCCTTGCGGACCTTCGACGGGTCGGCGCTGAAGCGCGAGATGCGCGTCTGCGCCTTGCCCTTCTGGATCTCTACGGCGAAGAACGCGGTGTCGGTGTCGACGACCTTGCCGTCCTTGTCGTAGGCCTGGGCGGTGGCCTTCCACTTGCCGTCCTGGTCGTTCTCGTTGAACGGGACGGAGAAGCGCCAGCTCTCGACCTTGTTGACGTCCTTGGCCCGCAGGGTGCGGTAGCGCGGGTCGACCGGCTCCACACTGAGCTGGACCTTCTCGACGTCCGAGCTGGCGTCGACCTTGAAGAAGGCCTCCGTCTCGCTACCGGCCTTGACCACGACCGGGTTCGGTGAGATGTCCCTGATGTCGACGGTCGGAGCCTTCGTCGTGGCCGACGCGGCACCGGCGCCTGAAATCAGGAGCGTCCCGCCCACAAGGGCTGAGACGATTCCTACAGCGATGTTCTTCATGAGGGTGCTGATTCCTCTCATTCCCCGTTTTCGCTGAGGCCGGCTCGGGATCGCCAACCTCCTCTACTACTTTGATGCACAAGATGGGGACAATGTTCGTTAAAGTTACAGAAAATATTTGATCACGGGCCTGACCAGGACCGTTACCGAAAAATCCGATTTGTGATCCCATGACCGGCTACAGTCTGCGGCATGACCGACGTCTACACGCTCGGCGAGGCGCTGGGGGTCGTGTCCAGTGGCCGGGTACGTCATGAGACCGAAGCCCGGTTGGACGTCACCGGCCCGGAGTTCAACCTCGCCATCGCCCTGTCCCGGCTCGGACACCGGGCTGCCTACCTGGGCAAGGTCGGCAACGACGAGCTGGGCGCCAGGGTCCTCACCGTGCTGAAGGGCGAGGGCGTCGACGCGGCCGACGTCCGGGTCATCGAGGGCGCGCACACCGGGCTGCTGCTCAGGGAGTCCCGCGTGGGCCGCGAGCAGCGCCTCACGCACTACCGCAGCGGATCGGCCGGTACGAGCCTGACGCCGGGCAACGTGCCCATCGACCGGATCGGGTCCTCGAAGATGCTGCACGTCACCGGCCTGACGGCGGGGCTCGGCCGGAACGCCCTGGAGGCGGTCCGCACGGCGGTGAGCGCGGCCAAGACCGCCGAGCTGGTCATCTCCTTCGCCGTCGAGTACGTACCCGAGCTCTGGCCGTCGGTGCGCGAGGCCGAGGAGGTGCTGGGCGAGCTGGCCTGCGCCTCCCACCTGCTCTTTCTCAGCCAGGACGAGCTCGACCTGGTCAAGCCCGCGCTCACGCCCGAGCGCGAGGTCGTGGTGAACCGCGGCGTCAAGGGTGCGAGCGTGCGGGCGGACCGCATGCGGTACGACGCGCCCGCCCTGCAGGTGCCGATCGTCGACACCGCAGGGTCGGGCGACGCGTTCGTGGCCGGTTACATCAGCGCCGCCCTGGACGGGCTGACCCCGCCGGAGCGCCTGCACCGCGGGACGCTGTTGAGCGCCGCCGCGGTGACCAGCGCGAGCGACTGGCAGGGCCTGCCCACCAGGGCGGATATCTAGGGATTTACCGTGATCGTAAAGGTCGACGTCGTGTTCTTGATGTTCTGGGCGTTGTTGCTGAACCTCAGGTTGTTGAACGTGACGGAGCCGACGGCCGGGCCCTGATTGTCCTCCGGCAGCTCGTTGGCCCAGAGGCCGAAGCCGGACTTGGCGTCGAGGGCGTCACCGCTCTTCTGGGCGCCGCTGATCGACACGTTCGTGAAGATCGTGTCCTTGATCGGGTTCTGCGGCTGCTGGCCCACGTAGTTCGTCTGGAACATGATGCCGTGGTAGGTCGGATCGACGATGTCCAGGTTGCTGACCCTGATCCCCTGGAACACCTTGGAAGCGGAGAACAACCACATCGCCGGGAAGGTCTGCTGGCCCCAGAAGTGACCGCCGGTCCTGACCAGCGAGATGTTCTCGAAGCTCGTGGGCGGACTGGCCCCGAAGCCGAGCATCGGGATGCCGAAGTCCAGCGAGCTGATCGTGACGCCCGAGTAGACCAGCGTGTCGGCGACGTAGATGTTCCGGAAGGTGTTGGCGTACCCGCCGTAGACCGCGACGCCCGCGGCCCGCCAGGTGAGCAGCGACGTCAGGTTCTCGAAGACGTTGTCCCGCTGCTCGCCGTTGTTGATGTCGATGGCGGAGAACAGGGCGAAGCTGTCGTCGCCGGTCGAGCGGGCCTCGATGTTCGTGACCAGGTTGCCGGTGCTGCCGTTGGTCATGTTGATGCCGTCCGCGAACGTGTCGCGGATGCGCGAGTTCTTGATCGTCATGTTGTCGGTGTTGGAGCCCCAGAGCAGGCACATCTGGTGCTCTACCCAGAGGTTGTCGATCACCATGTTCGCCACGCCGGCCAGGTCGAACACCTTGCCGGGGCCGTCGTTACGCGAGGTGTAGTTGCCGAAGGAGGCGAAGTTCGCGAACGTCGAGCCGTTGGCCGTGGCGTCCGCGCGGAAGCCGGTGTCGGTGTTCTCCTGGCCCGACGGTGAGATGAACCTGGTGAACCATGGCCCTGCCCCGATGACCTTGACCGCCTTGCCGTACACCTGGAACTTACTGGCGGTCTGGTAGTCGCCCGCGGGCAGGTAGACGCCGACGAGCGTGCTGTCCTGGCGCGCCTTGTCGAGCGCGTTCTGCACGTCCTGATGGGTGAAACCGGCTGGTACGGCATAGTGCGCCGGGTCCGGGTTGGGGATCTGCGCCACCTGCTCCAGGTCCACGAAGTCGATCGTGTACGTCGAGCCGTTGGCCGCGTCCTTCTGCAGCTTGATCTTGTGGCCCGCCTGGACCGTGGTGCCGAGCAGCAGGTTGGCCTCGTCGTAGATGTGCCTCGGGGTCCCGGAGCCGGGGGAGTTGCCGGGGCCCGCCTCGGCGCCGTAGAGCCAGGCGTAGCGGGAGGTCAGGTCGATCGCCTTGAGGAAGGTGCCGTCGACGTAGACGTTCAGCGTCGAGCTGTTCCCGCCGCCGCCCGCCGCGTCCGGCATGGAGAACCTGGTGACCAGCGTGTTGGTGGACGCCCTGGTGGTGAACTCGACGTACGAGCCGTTCGTGCCCAGCGTCACCGCCCGGCGTCCGGACGCCTCGCCGGCGAGGTCGCCGACGGTCCGGTTCGGGCCGATCCGGGTGGCGCCGCCGCCGATGGCCGCGTCCTCCGCCTCATAGGTGTCGTACGGCATGTGCGCGCCGCGCCCCACGAACAACTGGTGCGTGCTGGTGTTGTTGGCCCGCTTGACCGGCAGTTCGTTGGCGTCGTCGGCCAGCACCACCTTGACCGTGTACCTGCCGTTGGCGGCGGTCCAGGTGCCGAGCCCGGCCGGTCCGGCGGTGGCGCCGGGGGCGATCGCGCCGCTGGTGGCGCCGGTCAGCGTCTTGACGACCGTGCCGGACTCGTCGGCGATGGTCAGGGTGATGCCGTGGGAGCCGCCGCTGGAGGCGATGGTGCCCTGGTTCTTGATCCCCACCGAGAACGTCACGGTGTCGCCCTGGGCGGGATTGCCCGGCGTCCAGGCCACGGGCGCGGCGATCAGGTCGGCGGTGTCGACGGGCTTCACGGTCAGCGACGCGGTGGCCGTGTTGTTGCCCTCGTTCAGCTCGGTGACCTTGTCGTCCTCGTCGACCTTGGCGCTCACCTGGTAGGTGCCCGCGTCACGCGTGCCTATGCCGCTCGACACGGTGGCCGAGGCCCCGGCGGCCAGCGCGCCCACGTTGGCGCTGCCCGCCTTGACGGTGCCCAGGTAGAAGTTGACGGAGGTCGCGGCGGAGGGCGCGGTGCCGGAGTTCTTCACGGTGGCCGACAGCGTGACCGCGTCGGTCTCGATCGGAGCCGCCGGCGACGCGGTCAGCCCGCTGACCGTGAGGTCGGGATTGGCCGACGGGGTGCCGAAGATCTGGAACTCGGCGACCTGCCCCCCGGGCGCCCCCGAGTTGGCGGTGAACTTGAGCTGCACGTCCGCGACCCTGGCCGTCACCGGGATCGTCACCGAGTTCCCGGTGGCCGGGTTGAAGGTGTAGACGGCCTGCGTCACCAGGTTGGACAGGCCGGTGGCGCTCTGCTCGCGGCCGAGCACCTGGATGGTCTGCGTACGCGTGGCCCAGGCGGGGTCGGGGTTGAGCTTGAGCACGATGGAGGTCAGGTCGGCGTTCGCGCCGAGCTGCACGGTCAGCGTGCCGGGGTAGGCGGCGCCTTCCCAGTACGTCCGGACGTTGCCGTCGTTGGCGTTCGCCGCCACGTAGGTGTGGGTGTGCGATGACTCGGTGATCGGTTTGCCGGTCGCCAGGTTCGTCCCGTCACCTGGATTTCCGGGGTCCGCCTGGCCGTACACCTCGAACTCGGAGAGCTGGCCGGCCGGCCAGGCGCTGTTCGCGGTGATCTGGAGCCGGACATAGCGCGTGCCGGACGCGCTGACGGCGATCGTCGCCGTGGGGTTGAAGGTGTAGGTGGCGGCGTCCTTGATCGTGCTGAAGCTCGTCCCGTTCGCGCTGCCCAGTACGGTCAGCGTCTGCGTACGGCTGGGCCAGCCGCTGGGGAGCTTGAGCGTGAGCTGGTTCACGGTGGCGGTCGAGCCGAGGTCCACCTGTACCCACTGCGGGAAGGCGTTGTTGGCCGACTCCCAGTAGGTCGCCTGGTTGCCGTCGGTGACGTTGGGCGCGGGGTAGACGTCGGTGTAGCTGCTGGCGGTGGCGGTCTTGCCCGCGGCGAGATTGGTGTCGGCCGCCCACGCGGGGGTGGCCAGGAATCCGATGACTAACGCAAGGGCGGCTAGGACAGCTCTCATGGGGGGTGGCCCTTCGAGGAAGACGTTGGGCGAACCATAAGATGCCGAGCAGATGTCAGCAATATTTCGACGAGATTTCGCAAACAATTGACTGACAAGTGACGGCTCACGAGCGTCTCCCTGGCTGGTCAGACGGGTCAAGTGCGCTGAATATCCGCGAGAACCACCCGCAAGGGGGCGACGTCGGATCCCTGTAAGCGGTTGCAAGTATTTGCGCTGTCGGCCTTATAGTTTGCGCATGACACGACGACTCGCAGAGGTGGCCAAGAAGGTCGGAGTGAGCGAGGCGACCGTGAGCCGCGTGCTCAACGGCAAGCCCGGGGTGTCGGAGGCGACCCGCGAGGCCGTGCTCACCGCGCTCGACGTCCTCGGCTACGAGCGCCCCACCCAGCTCCGCGGCGACCGGGCCCGGCTGGTCGGCCTGGTGCTGCCCGAGCTGCAGAACCCGATCTTCCCCGCGTTCGCCGAGGTGGTCGGTGGCGCGCTCGCCCAGCAGGGCTTCACCTCGGTGCTCTGCACCAGGACGGTCGGCGGCGTCTCCGAGGCCGACTACGTCGATCTGCTGCTCCAGCAGCAGGTCAGCGGCGTGGTCTTCGCCGGGGGCCACTACGCGCAGGCCGACGCCTCGCACGCCCACTACGCGCTGCTGCACGAGCGCAAGCTGCCCACGGTCCTGGTCAACGCGGCCGTCGCCCACCTCGACTTCCCGCAGGTGTCGTGCGACGACATCGTGGCCGCCGAGATGGCCCTGGCCCACCTGCGGGCGCTCGGTCACGAGCAGGTGGGCATGGTGCTCGGCCCCAAGGACCACATGCCGTCGCGGCGCAAGCTGGAGTCGTTCCTGGCCGGTGGTGGCGACCCCGGGCTGGTCGAGCACACGATGTTCTCGCTGGAAGGCGGGCACGCGGCCGCCGCGCGGCTGGTCAAGCGGGGGGTGAGCGGCGTCATCTGCGCCAGCGACCTGCTCGCGCTCGGCACGGTCAGGGCGGCCCGGCGCGCGGGGCTGTCCGTGCCGGCCGACGTGTCGGTCATCGGCTTCGACGACTCGGCGCTGATGAACTGCACCGAGCCGCCGCTGACCACGGTCCGCCAGCCGATAGACGCGATGGGCCGGGCGGCCGTGGACCTGCTGGTCGCCCAGATCGACAAGGCCGTGGTCCCCGCCGACGAGCTGCTGTTCGAGCCGGAACTGGTCGTACGCGCTTCTACGGCGAGGAAGACGTAGGCGCAAACTCCGCAGCCTGCAGTGGGTCGCTGAACGCGACCCACTGTGACGTAGTCGTTATCTTGCAATCCGCCGTCGTAATATTGCGGACATCGGTCGGCGAACCTATGGTGTGGGCACCTCGCATTTAGAAGGGTCAGCCCATGCAGAGATCCACAGGACTGTTAGTCGTCACTGTTCTCGGCCTGTCCGCCACGGCCTGTGGTTCGGGCGAGCCCGCCAAGTCCACGGCGGGCGGAGCCGCCCCGGTGTCGATCACGGTGGCCTGCCAGCCGGCGAAGTCCGCGCCCAAGGAGCGGCAGGCTTGGGACGACGACGTGGCCACGTTCATGAAGGCGCACCCCGGCGTGACGGTGAAGAGCACGGACCAGCAGCCGTGCTACGACCCCAAGACGTTCGGCCCCAAGCTGGCGGGTGGCCAGATGGAGACCGTCTTCGTGGTGCCCGTGACCAACTACAACGACGTGATCGGCCAGGGCCAGGCGCTCGACATCACCCCGTACACCAGCGAGATCAAGAACTGGAACGACCTGCGCTCCGACGTCAGGGAGCTGGTCACCAAGGACGGCAAGGTGTACGGCGTGCCCAACGTGCACTACGGCGTGGGCCTGGTCTACAACCGCGCGCTGTTCACCAAGGCCGGGCTCGACCCCAACACCCCGCCCAAGACGTGGGCCGAGGTCCGCGAGGCGGCCAAGAAGATCGCCGGACTCGGCGCCGGCTATGTCGGCTACGGCGAGTACTCCGGCGGCAACACCGGCGGCTGGCACTTCACCCAGGCCATCTACGGCCGCGGCGGCAGCATGGTGACCGACGACGGCAAGAAGGCCGCGTTCAACTCGCCCGAGGGCAAGGCCGTGCTGCAGAACCTGCACGACATGCGCTGGGTCGACAACAGCATGGGCAACAAGCTCCTGGTCGGCTGGGAGTCGCTGATGATGGCGATGGGCAGCGGCAAGGTCGGCATGATGCTCGGCGCTCCCGACGTCGTCACCGACGTCGTCAACAAGTTCAAGGGCAGCGTCGCCGACTACGGCATCACCGGCTTCCCCGAGGCCAAGGCGTCGCTGAGCGGCGGCGAGGCGTTCATGGTCAACCCGAAGGCCACGCCCGCCGAGGCCAAGGCGGCACTGGAGTGGATCGACTTCCGCTTCGACACCGCCGGCAAGGGCCGCTTCGACTTCGCCCGCGGCAAGACGCTCGGCAACCCCGTCGGCGTGCCCGACAACGACGTCTTCGGCGACTCGGCCACCGGCAAGGCGATCCAGCAGGACCGCACGGCGAACGCCACGCTGCCGGTCGCGAACTACCAGCCGTACGTGGACGCCGCGGCCACGGTCCCGCCGAAGGCCGAGCCGGTGCACGCCCAGGAGCTCTACGCCATCCTCGACGTGGCCATGTCGGGTGTGCTGAGCCGCCAGGACGCCAACATCGACAGCCTGCTCTCCGACGCCGAGACCAAGGCCAACTCGATGCTGGCGACCAAGGGCTGACCTGCATGCGTGTCCTCAGGCGCAATCTGACGGCCTACGGGTTCCTGTGCGCGGCGCTTGCGTGCTTCGCGGTGTTCGCGTGGTATCCGATGATCAGGGAGTTCGTCCTCAGCTTCCAGAAGACGACCCTGGTCAACCCGCCCACCTGGGTGGGGCTGGACAACTTCCTGACCGTCGTCCAGAACCCGTCGTTCGGCAAGGCGTGGCTGAACACCGTGGAGTTCACGGCGCTCGCCCTGCTCTGCGGCTACGCCGTGCCGTTCGTCATGGCACTGGTGCTCAACGAGTTGCGCCACGCCCGGGCCTACCTGCGGTTCGTGGTCTACCTGCCGGTCATGCTGCCGCCGATCGTCGCGGTGCTGCTGTTCAGGTGGTTCTTCGATCCCGGGCCCGGGCTGTTCAACCAGTTGCTCGACCTCTTCCACCTGCCCGCGCTGGCCTGGCTGGACTCCTCGTCGACCGCGCTGATCTCCCTGGTCATCGTGGCCACCTGGATGAACATGGGCAGCGCGACGCTGATCTACCTGGCCGCGCTGCAGAACATCCCGCCCGAGCTGTACGAGGCGGCCGAGCTCGACGGGGCCGGCATCTTCAAGCGGATCAGGCACGTCACCATCCCGCAGACCCGGCTGATCCTGCTGCTCATGCTGATGCTGCAGGTCGTGGCCACCATGCAGGTGTTCATCGAGCCGTACATGCTCACCGGCGGCGGCCCGGAGGACGCCACGATGACCGTCGCCTTCCAGATGTACCAGTTCGCGTTCACGCTCCAGGACTACGGCGCGGGCGGCGCGCTCGGCATGATGCTCATGATCGTGCTGCTCGCCTTCGCCGCCGTCCAACTGCGGTTGACCCGGGAGGACAAAGCATGATCTCCGTCGGTGCTCGTGCAGCTACCGGGCGAAGACGGGAGAAGCGGGCGCCCAAGCGGATCGAGGTGCAGTTCCGTACCATCGTCTCGCCGCACCAGCTCAACAGCAGGTGGGGACGGCGCATCTACTGGACCGTGCTGATCGCGGTCGTCACCGGCTCCACCCTGGTCTTCGTCTTCCCGCTCTACTGGATGATCACCGGCGCCATGAAGACGGGCGAGGAGATCGCCCAGATGCCGCCGACCCTCTTCCCGGCCCATCCCACGTTCGACGCCTTCATCGAGGCGTGGGACCTGTTCGACATCGGCGTGCTGCTGAAGAACACCGCGTTCTACGCGCTGGGCGCCTGGGTGTTCTCCATGGCCGTGGACGTCGCGGCGGCGTACGCGCTGTCGAAGCTCCGGCCGATGTTCGGGAACGTGGTGCTCGGCGCGATGCTGGCCACGCTGATGATCCCGCCGATGGTGGTGATCATCCCGCTGTACGTCACGATCGTCGACCTGCACCTGCTGAACAACGCCTGGGGGCTGTGGTTCCCCGCGGCTGCGAACGGCTTCAACATCTTCCTGCTCAAGCGCTTCTTCGACTCCATCCCACGGGAACTGGTCGAGGCGGCCCAGATCGACGGCGCCGGACCGCTGCGGGTGCTGTGGTCGGTGATCCTGCCGGTCTCCAGGCCGATCCTCGGCGTCGTCTCCATCTTCACCATCGTCACGGCCTTCAAGGACTTCCTGCTCCCGCTGCTGGTCATGACCGACAGCGAGAACATGACGGTCAGCGTGGGCCTGTCGCAGACCGCCGGCGCGGTGTCCCAGAACCAGATCATGGGTGGTCTGGTCATCTCCAGCATCCCGATGATCATCGTTTTCTTCATCTTCCAACGGCACATCATGGCGGGCCTCACCGCCGGGAGCATTAAGGGATAGCGCATGTCGCAAACGTGGTGGCGGGGGGCCGCGATCTATCAGGTCTACCTGCGCAGCTTCGCCGACGGCAACGGTGACGGCATCGGCGATCTCGCCGGGCTGCGCTCGCGCCTGCCGTACCTGAAGGATCTCGGCATCGACGCCATCTGGCTGAACCCGTGGTACCCGTCGCCGATGGCCGACGGCGGCTACGACGTGGCCGACTACCGGGGCATCGAGCCGGTGTTCGGCACGCTGGCCGAGGCGGAGCGGTTCATCGAGGAGGCGCACGAGCTCGACATCAAGGTCATCATCGACGTGGTGCCCAACCACAGCTCCACGGAGAACGCCTGGTTCCAGCAGGCGCTGACCGACCGGGGGGCCAGGGACCGGTTCTGGTTCCGCGACGAGCCGAACGACTGGCAGTCGATCTTCGGCGGGCCAGCCTGGACGCAGGTCGCCGACGGGCAGTGGTATCTGCACCTGTTCGCCCCCGAACAGCCGGACTTCAACTGGGACAACCCGGAGGTCCATCGCGAGTTCGAGGACGTGCTGCGCTTCTGGTTCGAGCGGGGCGTCGACGGGTTCCGGATCGACTCGGCGGCGCTGCTGTTCAAGTCGGAGACCTCGTACGAGGATCTCGACGAGGTGCACGGGGTCTACCGGCGCTGGCGCGAGATCGCCGACGAGTACGGCGATCGGGTGCTGATCGGCGAGGTGTGGCTGCCCGACCAGGAACGCTTCACCCGCTACCTGCGCCCCGACGAGCTGCACACCGCCTTCAACTTCGACTTCCTGTCCTGCCCTTGGGAGCCCGCCGAGCTGCGCCGGGTCATCGACCTCACGCTGACCACGCACGCGCCGGTAGGCGCCCCGCCGACCTGGGTCCTGTCCAACCACGACGTCACCCGCCCGGTGACCAGGTACGGCAGGACGGACACGACGTTCGCGCACGGCGGGCGTCTGCACGGCGTGCCCTCCGACCCGGAGCTCGGCCACCGCCGGGCCAGGGCGGCGGCCCTGCTGGCGATGGCGCTGCCCGGCAGCGTCTACGTCTACCAGGGCGAGGAGCTCGGCCTGCCGGAGGTCGAGGACCTGCCCGACGACCAGCGCCAGGACCCCATGTACCGCCGCTCCGGTGGCACCAACCGGGGCAGGGACGGCTGCCGCGTGCCGCTCCCGTGGGCGGGCGACGAGCCGCCGTTCGGCTTCGGCGGGACCCGCACCTGGTTGCCGCAGCCCGAGAGCTGGCGCAAGGTCACGGCCGAGGCCCAGGCGGCCGACCTCGGCTCGATGCTCAACCTCTACCGCACCGCGCTCGCCCATCGCCGCGACCTGCTCGGCGACGGCACGCTCACGTGGCTGGCGATGGGTCCCGACGTCCTGGCCTTCACCCGGGAGTCCGGCCTGACCTGCGTGTCCAACCTCGGCGCCGCTCCCGTACGGCTGCCGGCGGGCCGGGTACTCCTGGCCAGCGGCCCCCTGGAGGACGGCGCCCTGCCGTCCGACACGACCGTCTGGCTAACATCGCTGCAATGAAGCGCCTGCCATCCACGCCACCGGCCGATCTCGACGCCGACGCCCTGGCCCTCTACGAGAAGATCACCGCGGGCCCGCGCGGCACCTCGATGCTCGACGACGAGGGCGGGCTGGTGGGCCCGTTCAACGCCATGCTGCTCAGCCCGCCGGTGGGCGACGCGCTGCAGGAGCTCGGGGCGGCGATCCGATACCGCTCCGGGCTGAGCGCCCGGGCCAGGGAGATCGCGATCCTGGTCGTGGCCGGTCACTGGGACAGCGCCTTCGAGCTGCGGGTGCACGAGGAGATCGGGCGCGGCCTCGGGCTGACCGAGGACGAGCTCGCGGCCCTGCGTACCGGGGCTCCGCTGGAGCTGGCCGATCCGGGGGAGGACGCGGTGCTCCGCGTCACCAGGGCGCTGGTGACGCGGGCCGACCTCGACGACCCGGAGTACGCGGAGCTGGGGGAGAGCGTGGTGTTCGAGCTGACCACGCTGGTCGGCTACTACGCCACGCTCGCGCTCCAGCTACGCGTCTTCCGCGTTTAGCCAGCACTGTCCCTTCTCTTGAAGTGTCGTTCGGGAGCCCTCTCGAACGACACTCCTAGACTTCGTCGCAGGGTCTGGTCGTACGGAGAGAGAACAAGAAAGGGACAAAATGCATCGGATGGCCACAACCTGCCTGGCAGTCGCCTTCGCCGCCGTGTCCGTCGCCGCGGTTCCGGCTTCGGCTTCGGCCTCGAAGGCGCCGGACTTCAAGGCATGCTTCGACGGGACCTGCAAGATCACCATCACTACTCCGGTTAAATTCCGCGTCTCCCGCCAGTTCGGCTTCACCTGGCTGTCGATCACCCGAGTCGATTCCAGCGCGGTGAGGGTGCAGGGGACGGGACTCGGTGCCTCCTCGGCCACGACGCTCGGCGTGGGCGGCACCGGGTCGGTCAACTCCCTGTCCGTGAAGGTGTCCTCGATCACCGAGACGTCGGCGACCATCCACCTCGCACCACTCTGACGCCAGGAGCGGCCGTTCCCGCCTGGAACGCTTCGGGTTGACACCAAGTTTCGGGCAGGGACGGGGAGTCCACCGGACAGGTCGGCATCCTTCCAAGAGGCTCGGCACGTGCCTCAACCATGCCCACGCCAGATCGGGGGCGCCATCGCCCTGACACTGGCCGCCTCCGGCAGCGCGGCAGTGATCATGCCAGTGCTCCCCGCCACGGCCACCCGGGTGGACGCCACCTGCGCCAACGCCGTCGGCGACGCCAGGATCATCCAGGCCGCCATCGACTCCTCCAAGGAGGGCGGTGAGGTCGTCTTCAAAGGCCCGTGCCTGATCAACAAGACCATCACCCTGCGCGGCCGCCGGACGTACCGGGGCGATGCCAAGGCCGGGACGGTGATCAAGCAGGCCGACGGCGCGAACCTGCCCGCCATGCTGGCCTCCGAGTCCTGGGTCACCAACCAGCCGTACAGCTCAGACCCCGTACGCATCGAGCGGCTGACCCTCGACGGCAACCGCGACCACAACACCGGCACCGTGGGCCTGATGCTGCGTTCGTGGGACACCCGCGTCTATGACGTGGACATCCTCGGCGCGCCCGCCGACGGCATCCGCATCAGCAACCCGTCCAAGAACGGCACCACGCTCCGCAACACCATGGTCAACAGCGTGATCAGCGACGTCTACATCGAGCGGTCGGGTGGTTCCGGGCTCAAGGTGGTCGATCCCGGCAACGCCGTGAGCGACTGGACGTTCCAGCGCTCCTGGATCGGCTTCAGCGGTGCGAGCGCCATCGAAACGGACAACGCGGCCGGATGGACGTTCAGCGACCTGCACCTGTACGCGACGCCGAAGAACGCGATCGACGCCCACCGCTGCTTCGGCACCTCCATCCGGAACAACTACATCGAGGACTTCGGTACGAAGGCCACCGCGAAGCAGACCTATTACGGCATCCGCTGCGACCTTCAGGGCGAGGCCGGCACCACGATCTCCAACAACCGGATCCACAAGTTCGGCGCCGACACGCTGACCCAGTCCAAGAAGCCCGGCCAGCAGCCGGACATCCGCTTCGTCTACCTCGCCCTGGACGCGGTGAACTACGGCGCCGGCCACGCCACCGTGACGGGCAACACCATCCTCGGCCACGGCACCAGGCAGGAGACCGGCCTGCTGTTCAGGAGGGGCAAGGGCGACCGGATGTCCATCGTCTCGACCGGCAACCTGGTCGATGACGTCGGCACCCCACGTACGACCGGCCCCGGCGTACGGCTCACCAGCGGCTATTGACGCGTCAACGCCAGGTTGACGTGGCTTCTATCGTCAACCTATGGTTGACGAATGACGACGCGCCCGGCGTTATGCCTCGCCCTCGCAACCCTGATCCTGGTCGCCGTGGTGATCGGAGCACTGTGACCTTTCCAGGCATTTCGAAGTGGGCCTATCGCGCACCACGTCTGGATAGCGTCCTTCTCGCTTGATCATCCATGCCTATGGGGGAGCAAAATGAGAAGGACGTTGGAATATGTCGGTGCGGTGGCGCTGGCGAGCGCGCTGGCCACGGCCTCTGTCTCGTCGGCGGCCTGGGCGGAGGTGAAGCACTCGACGGTGGTGGTGAGCGCAGACCGTACCGTGTGGCTGAACCCGGGTCAGACGCTGAAGGCCGGCGACTCCGTACGCTCGACCAACGGCGCCTATGCCCTGCACCAGCAGGAGGACGGCAACCTGGTGCTGTACCGGGGGAGCACGCCGTTGTGGAGCAGCCAGACCGGCGACAGCCCCGGCGCGTTCGCCGCCATGCAGAGCGACGGCAACCTGGTCGTCTACCGGGGGAGTACGCCTCTGTGGGCCTCCAACACTGGCGACAGCCCAGGCGCCCGCCTCGCGGTGCAGGACGACGGCAACCTGGTGATCTACGACGGCAAGTCGCCGGTGTGGAACCGCCATGCCACGATCAGCGTGCTCGCCCCCGGCTACGCGCTCAAGCCCAACCAGTACGTCCGCTCCCGCAACGGCGACTACCAGCTGGTCCAGCAGGAGGACGGCAACCTGGTGCTCTACCGCGCCCGCCGGGCCCTGTGGAGTTCCAAGACCGGCGGCCACCCCGGCGCCGTCACCCAGATGCAGAAGGACGGCAACCTGGTCGTCTACCTGGGTACGACGCCGCTGTGGAACTCCAAGACCGGCAAGAACCCGGGAGCCCGGCTCGAGATGCAGGACGACGGCAACGTCGTCATCTACGACGGCCGCCGCCCGCTCTGGTCCACGGAGACGGGCTCGTAACCAGGTCCTGGACGGGTCAGTTCCGGAAGGCGTCGGCGTGGTCGGTGACCCACTCGGCGTAGGTGCGCGGGGGGCGGCCGAGGATCCGTTCCACCTCGCCGGTGATCGGGGCGGGCTTCCCGACGCTGTCCGCGAAGTAGCGCAGCATGGAGTCGAACTGCTCGCCGCGCACCCCCGGGTTCTGCGCCATCATCGCCTGCTTCGCCAGGTCCGCGCTGATCTCCTCGTACCGCAGCGACCGGCCCAGCACCGAGCCGATGATCTCCACCTGCTCGGCGAAGGTCAGCCCTTGCGGCCCGGTCAGCGCGGGCGCCTGCCCGAGCAGTTCGTCCCCGAGCAGCGCCCGCACGCCGACGGCGGCGATGTCCGCCTCGTGGATCGGCGACGTGCGGGCCTGGGCGTACGGTCCGCGAACCACGTCTCCGGCCCGGAGCTGGGGGACCCAGCGCAAGGAGTTCGCGGCGAAGGCACCGGGGCGCAGATGCGTCCATTCCGGGACGGCTGCCTCCACCGCCTCCTCCAGCGCCCGGTGGACCGCGGCGTTGCCGCCCTCCTCCGGGTCCGCCTCCTCGGCGACGACCAGGGCCGAGACGGTGACGACCCGCCGCACCCCCGCCGCCCTGGCCGCCTCCAGCAGGGCGACAGAGCCGCCTGTGCTGTTCAGCACAAGGGCGGACACGCCGTCGAAGTCGGGACGGCCGCTGTCACACGCCTCGACCCCCTCGGGGAAACGGGCGTTGTCGGGGGTACGAGTCAGCGCGCGTACCTTCACACCCTTGGCGGCCAGCTCGGCGATGAGCGGCCGGCCGATGTTGCCGGTTGCTCCGGATACCAGAATCATGCGATGCCTCTTTCCAAGTGAGAGAGTTTGTCGGGGTTGGTCACGGCATAGATGCCGCATACCTGATCACCGTCGGGAACGAGATCGAGAACGATGACCGCGAACGGCGTGTCACCGGACAGCAGCAGCGCCGACGGATCGCCGTTGACGGTCCGGAACCGGATGTTGAGATCGGAGACGGGACGCCGGGTCGCGTTGCCGACGATGACACGGGCGATCTTGTCCCGTCCGTGGACCGGCCGCAGACCGGCCGCCCGCGCCTTGCCCCCGCCATCGGCCCACATGATCACGTCCGGCGCCAGCACCCGCATGAGCGCGTCGATGTCCCCACCGGCGACGGCCGCGATGAACCGCTCGGTCACCTCCTGCCGAACCCGCGGATCGGCCTGGTAACGCGGACGCCGGGCGTGCACGTGCTCGCGGGCGCGATGAGCGAGCTGCCGGATCGCCGACGGACTGCGGTCCAGGATGCCGGCGATCTCGGTGTGGGCGTACCCGAAGACCTCGTTCAGTACGAACACCGCCCGCTCCAGCGGCGTGAGCGTCTCCAGCACCACCAGCAGCGCCATCGACAGCGATTCGGTGCGCACCGCGGGATCCACGGCGTCGGGCGGCTCGGTGATGAGCGGCTCGGGCAGCCAGGGACCGACGTAGTCCTCGCGGCGGCGGCTGATGCTCTCCTGCCGGGCCAGCGCCCGGTTGACCGCGATCCGCACCAGGTACGCGCGCGGGTTGGCGATCTCCTCACCCGCCGCGCTCCTGGGCGCCCAGGCCAGCCAGGTCTCCTGCAGGACGTCCTCGGTGTCGGCGACGCTGCCCAGCATGTTGTAGACGATCGAGAACAGCAGCTCCCGATAACCGGTGAAAACGCTCGTCGCCTGCTCGCTCATCGCGTGCCCCTCCTTCCAGGGTCACTATCTGAGAGCGGCACCGCACCCCGGAGTGTGACCTGATCCCGGCAAATGTGACCCGCATCTCACACTCACCGATGTACAGAAGGAGAAGACGGCTCCGACTCTTCCGTGAGCGGCGCGAGACGAGCGCCGGAACGTGGGAGGCAGTGAGATGAGCAAGGTCACCTGTGACATCGCGACGTCCGTCGACGGCTTCGTGGCGGGACCGAACCAGAGCCTGGAGAACCCGATCGGCGAGGGCGCGGAGGAGCGCCTGCACCGCTGGATGTTCGACGAGCCCGAGGCGCATGCGGCGATCATCGAGGACATCACCGCGGCCGGGGCCTTCATCATGGGGCGCAACATGTTCGGCCCCGGCCGGGACGCCTGGGACCTGGACTGGAACGGCTGGTGGGGCGACGAGCCGCCGTACCACGCGCCGGTCTTCGTCCTCACCCACCACCCGCGCGAGCCGCTGCCGATGAAGGGCGGCACGACCTTCACCTTCGTCACCGAGGGGATCGAGGCAGCCCTGGCCCAGGCGCACGAGGCCGCCGGCGGCCGTGACGTCGCCATCGCGGGCGGCGCGCAGACGGTGAACCAGTACCTGGCGGCGGGGCTGATCGACGAGCTGCGCCTGCACGTCGCACCGGTGATCCTGGGCAGGGGCGAGCGGCTGTTCGACGGCGTAGGTGACACCACCCTCGAACCCGTCGGCGACGTGTCAGGCACCG
This sequence comes from Nonomuraea sp. NPDC049269, assembly GCF_043197155.1. Lineage (NCBI taxonomy): Bacteria > Bacillati > Actinomycetota > Actinomycetes > Streptosporangiales > Streptosporangiaceae > Nonomuraea > Nonomuraea sp. NPDC049269. Next base: position 372,855 of record NZ_JBICSO010000003.1, on the reverse strand, counting down.
GCCTGGTCACGCACCTGAGGTACCGCGTGATCCGGTAGCGCGGTGACCTCATGAATACCTCGCCGATTGAAGGTCCATCGCGGTAGGAGTCGGGATTCCCGTGAAAAGTTTACACCGAATGTTCAACGATACCGTTGAAGGCATGGACATCAAGGACACGGCCTGGCCGTTCGATGGCGCGGGCATCTCGGCATTCCTCCGGTCGCTTCCCGCCAAGCCCCTCCTGCTCGGCCTGGGCGAAGCCCGGCACTTCGTGGGCGAGCTGGGCGAGTTGCGCAACGAGCTCTTCCGGCATCTGGTCGAGCACGAGGGATACCGGTCGTTCGCCATCGAGAGCGACTGCCTCATGGGCCTCCTGGTCGACGACTACATCGCGACGGGCACGGGCACGCTCGATGACATCATGGAACGCGGCTTCAGCCACAACTTCGGCACGTCACCGGCCAACCGCGAGCTCGTACGCTGGATGCGGGAGTACAACAAGGAGCACAACGAAAAGCTCCGGTTCTTCGGCTTCGACGGCCCCCTGGAGTATTGGGCGGCGAGCCCGCGTCAGGCGCTGACCGCCCTCTACGCTCTCCTCGACGGCCCGCTCCCGTGCACGATGGAGACCCTCGACACGCTGCTGGGCCCCGACGAGCGGTGGTCGAACGAGGCCACGGCCATGGATCCGTCCGTGTCGATCGGCCAGTCCGCCGAAGCGCAGCGGCTGCGAGTGATCGCCGACGACCTGGTGGCCCTGCTCGACACGCAGGCGCCACGGCTGAGCGCGGAGGACAGGGAGCGGGCGCAACTGTACGGGCGCACCGCCGTCGGCCTGCTCCGCTATCACCACTGGATGGCCGACGCGTCCCCAGAACGGTGGGCCCGGCTGTCGGCCCTGCGGGACGCGATGATGGCCGCCAACCTGCGTGCCGTCGCCGAGCGCGGTCCGGCCCTGGTTTTCGCCAGCAACCTTCACCTGCAGCGGAACAAGAGCCTCATGTCGTTCGGCGACCAGACGCTGGAGTGGTGGAGCGCGGGAGCGATCGCCGGGACGCATCTGGGCGACCAGTACGCCTTCCTGGCCTCGGCCCTCGGCACGGCCGGCGACAACACCCCACCCCCGGACACCATCGAGGGCATCCTGTCCACGCTCCCGTGGGACCACTCACTCGTCGACGCCCGCCGCCTGGCCAAGGCCATCACGAAACCCGCCCCGCGCATCTCCCACGATTTCGCCTATTTCCCGCTGGACCCGGCCCAGCTCGACCTGATCGACGGCGTCGTCTTCCTCAAGCAGGTTGTCAGGCTGAAAAAGCTGGGCTGACAGGCGCGTGCGTGTCAGGCTCTGCCTGGCACGCACGCGCATCAAGCACACCATCCGCGCTCGTCCCCTCACCGAAGGCGGCGTCCGGGATCGCCAGTCGATTGCTGTCGTGCGGGTTGGTCACCAGCCCGCACGGCTTCAGGCGGCGCTCGCGGCGCAGCACGGTTTGACATCTACCGGTTCAGCAGGCCACGATGCCGAGCTCGACCAGCAGCCTCCAGACATCCGTCGAAGGAACACGGTCAAGCACCTTGCAGTCGTCCGCATGTCCCTTCTTGGCCGTGCAGGCCAAGCTCGGACAGTTGGTGATCAGATTTTTCGCCCGGCTGACGGCGTCTTTCTCCTTCCCATCCAGTGCCTGCCGACAGGTGGCACTGAGGTGCTTTTCGAAGTCACGAAAGGCGCGGTGAGTAGCTCTCAACTGGTTCTGTACGTTCTTGGACGTATGCGCTCCCGCCGCCCCTGACCCGAAGTGAAGCAGCAACCAGAGTTCGAAGCACGGGTGAGAGAACGCGACCTTCACCCCCATCGCCTCGGCTCGCGCGTGGGACCGCTCGACGTGGCTGTGGTCGTCCCGGTCGAAGAACGCCCACACCTGCTCGCGCCCAGGATCATCCAACTCGCCGAGCTTTTCGAGCGCCCAATCCACTACTTCATGGGGCTTCAACCCCTTGCGTTTCCAGAGGACATGGATCTCGAAGGTCCGTGGATCACCGCAGAACCGCTCCTCCAGATAGCCGAGATAATCCCGCTCGGTGCTTTCCCCTTCCACCACGGCATAGATCACTTCGCGCTTTCGGCCTTCGGTCACCGTGCGCGGCACTCGTGCGGCACCTGTCGGTGGGCCCTTCTTCCTGACTCTGCTCACGTGTCCGCCTCGGCGGCCCACTGCTCGACTTCTACGGCCATGCCACCAAGGCCGATACGTGGCACCCCGCCATATCTGCCGCGCAAGTATCCGCGCTCCAGACTCTCGTCCGCACGCACGCCCACCGAGGTGAGCGGGTAGAGCTCAGACTCGCCGGTCTTTCGCTTCTCCGTGATCCACACCTGCTCCCGGTTCAGCGGACGCTCAACGTGGGCCCTGCTCAGCAACGTGGCATCGTGCCCGGTGAACACGAGTTGCGCGCCCAGAGGGTTGGCGACAGGATCCTCGAACAGCCGGACGACCTCGGCGACCAGCACCGGATGCAAGCTGGAATCGAGCTCGTCAACCAGCAGCACCGCTCCATCGTCGAGTGCTTTGAGCAGCGGTCCCAAGAGGGCGAACCAGGCGAGCGTGCCGAAGGACTCCTGGTGGAGGAAGTCGAACGGCACCGGACCGTCCTTGCCGTGATGGACGAGGGAGACCTCGGGCATTTCCTCGCCCCGGTCTTCGACCTCGACTCCGGTCACTCCCAGGTCCGCGACGGTTATCAGCCCTGTGACACGGTCGCGGAATTCGGGGTTCAGGAGCTTTGAGCGGGTGTAGACGTCGCGCTCATGTGGATCGTCACCCGGGCCGACCAGCCACAGATTGTCCTTGAACCAGTCGTGCAGCGGCATCAGTTGCTTCATCTGAAGCGATCCGGCAGCCGTGAGAAACAGCGCGTTGGGCCGCGTGTACTCGACCACTGGCTTCTTGGCGCCCTTCAGCCGGTCACTGGGAAACCGGTATTCATCCCCGTCCCGGTCGGCGTCCCGGTCGAACCAGACCTGCCGACGGCGGCTGCCTTGCGGGAAGACGTGCAACCATTCCGTTTCGACTCGCTCGTCGGACGCCTCGAATCCGTAGACGTATCTGTCCCCTCCGATGAGCACGTCGACCTCGAACAATGAGGCTTCGTTCATCGCCTCGCGATCCAGGACGAACGGTCGCCGTGGCACGCCTTTGAGACGCGCCCAGTCAGCCACCGAATCGAGAACGGCGTGGCGCATCCACCGCATGGCATCGAGCACATTCGTCTTACCGGAGGCATTGGCGCCGAAGATGGCGGCTACCGGGGAGATTCGGAGGCTGTGGACGGTGCGTGCTACGCGGTCGCCCCCATCTGGAGCCAGTAGTGACAGCTCGAACTCTCCGCGAAACGACAGCACGTTCGCTGCTCGGAACCCTGCCAGCATGCCCGAGTCTCCTAGATCGATGAGGTGTTCATCATCATTCTAAGCCGTTCTGCGTTAGAAACCCACGACAGAGGACTTAGAATCCGGCTCATGTCCTGATCGGAGCCATGAAGCCCATGGGTGATCAAGATTCCCTATGGAAATGGTTCAGGCCGGGGGCACGGGGGCCGGCAGGCCCCCGCCGGATGGCGGAGCCCCAAGGAAGACAGCCCGAGCGAAGAGCGAGGACCATGCTGGTAAATGGGGGCGTCAGCCCCGGGCAACACAGCCCGACCCCCCAAGGCGCGAAGCGCCCGATAGAGGGGAGGTCCTTGCTTTCAAGCGGATTCGCGGATGACCAGCTCGGTGGGCAGGATGATGGGCTCCGCGGAGCCGCCCGTGAAGAGGCCCAGCAGCAGTTGCACCATGGCCGCCGCCTGCTCGGCGACCGGGTGTCGCACGGTGGTCAGCGGTGGTTCGGTGTACTTGGCGGCTTCTATGTCGTCGAAGCCCACCACCGCCACGTCGTCCGGCACCCGCCGTCCGGCCAGGCGGAGTGACTGCAACGCGCCCACTGCCATCAGGTCGTTCGCCACGAAGACGGCGTCCAGCCCGGGGTCGTCGCCCAGGAGTTGGCGCATGGCCACCGCGCCGGACTCGCGGGTGAAGTCGCCTATCGCGACGATGGAGCGGCGGTCGGAGTCGCGCAGGATGTTGCGGTAGCCCGTGAGGCGGTCCTGGCCGCCGATCATGTCCTGGGGGCCGGCGATCGTGGCGATGCGGCGTCTGCCCGACTCGACCAGGTGACGGACCGCTGACTCGGCGCCGCCGACGTTGTCGTTGTCGACGTACGGGATGTCGATGGGTACGGCGGGTCTGCCGTACGAGACGACCGGGACACGCAGGCGGGACAGTGCGGTGGGGAGCGGGTCGGCGCCGTGCATGGAGATGAGCATGACGCCGTCCACGTGGCCGCCCGCGATGTAGCGCTCCACGCGCGCGTGGCTCTTGGCGGAGGAGGCCAGCATGAGGACGACCTGCTTGTCGGCCGCCTCCAGCTCGACGCTCGCCGAGCGGATGGCCGTGGCGAACATCGGGTCCTCGGAGAACACCCTGGTCGGCGGTTCGGAGACGACCAGGGCGATCGAGTCGGTGCGCTGGGTGACCAGGCTGCGCGCCGCCGGGTTGGGCAGGTAGCCCAGCTCGTCGATGGCGCGTAGCACGGCGTCACGGATGTCCGGCGCCACCGTCGGCTGTCCGTTGACGACCCGGGACGCGGTGGCGCGCGAGACCCCCGCGCGGGCGGCGACCGCCTCCAGCGTCGGCCGCCTCATGGCCGCGCCGCTTCAGGGCGGGCGGTCGCATGGTCTTGCGCCATGTGGGAGAGCACGGAAGGAATCTACAGGCCGTTCCTGCCGATCACGTCCCGATACCACAGCGCACTGTCCTTGGGCAGCCGAGCGAGCGTCTCGTAATCCACGTGCACGATCCCGAACCTGCGCCGATACCCCTCCGCCCACTCGAAGTTGTCCAGCAGCGACCACACCAGATAACCCCGCAGATCGGCCCCCGCCGCGATCGCCCGGTGCACCTCGCGCAGGTGTCCCTCCAGGTAGGCGACCCGGTCGGTGTCGTGCACCCGGCCGTCCGCCACGACGTCGTCGAAGGCCGCGCCGTTCTCGGTGACCATCAGGCTGACTCCCGGATAGTCCCCCGAGAGCCGTACCAGCAACCGGGACAGGCCGTCCGGCACGATGGGCCAGCCCATCGCGGTGGTGGGCGCGTCGGCGGTACGGAAGCGCACGTCCTCCGAGCCCGGCCACGCGGGGTCGGCAGGGGTGCCGGGGCCCGCCTCCACGACGCAGGGGTTGTAGTAGTTGATCCCGATCTGGTCGATCGGGGCGTTGATGATCTCCAGGTCGCCGTCGAGGATGTGGCCGGTGCCGCCGTTGCGCGCGGCCGCCTCCAACACCTCGGCCGGGTAGCTGCCGTGGCGGACGGGGTCGAGGAACTGCCTGGTCAGCAACGTGTGGATGCGGTGCACGGCGACCGCGTCGGCCGCGTCGGGGGTCGCCTGCGGGTCGTTGACCTGGGCGGGGGTGAGGACGGGGGCCGAGTTGACGACGAGCATGATGTTCTCGGCGCCCAGCGAGCGCAGCCGCCTGGCCGCCAGGCCGTGGCCCAGGAGCAGGTGGTGCGCCGAGCGCATGGCGTCCGCGGCCCGCCTGCGGCCGGGCGCGTGCACGCCGTTGCCGTAGCCGAGGTAGGCGGCGACCCACGGCTCGTTCAGCGTGGTCCAGTGGGCGACGCGGTCACCCAGCTTCTCGTGTACGGCCTGCGCATATTCGGCGAAATAATACGCCGTATCCCGGTTTGTCCAGCCGCCCTCATCCTCAAGCGCCTGCGGCAAATCCCAGTGATAAAGCGTGACATAAGGCGAAATGTCGGCGGCCAGCAGCGAATCCACCAGCCGGGAGTAGAACCCGAGCCCCTGAGGATTGATCTTCCCGCGACCGTCCGGCTGGATCCGCGGCCACGCGATCGAGAACCGGTAGGCCGCCAGCCCCAGCTCCCTCATCAGTGAGACGTCATCGCGATACCGATGGTAATGGTCACAGGCCACATCCCCGGTGTCGCCGTCCGCCACGTTCCCGGGGCTGTGGGAGAAGGTGTCCCAGATGGACTGGCCGCGCCCGTCCTCCTTGACCGCCCCCTCGATCTGGTAGGAGGCGGTGGCGGCCCCCCAGACGAAGTTCTCCGGGAAAATCATCCCTTAACAGCTCCTTGCATGATTCCGCCGATGATCTGCTTGCCGAACAGGGCGAAGACCAGCACCAGCGGCAGGGTTCCCACCGCCGTGCCGGCCAGCCCCAGGACGTAGTCGTTGACGTATCCGCTGGCCAGTGTCGACAGGGCGACCTGCACCGTCGGGTTGTCCGGGTTCAGGACGACCAGCGGCCAGAAGTAGTCGTTCCAGGCCGACATGAACGTCAGCATGCCGAGCACCGCCGCCGCGGGCCGCGCGACGGGCAGCACGACGTGCCAGAACAGCCCCCACGTCGTGCACCCGTCCACCCGGCCCGCCTCCAGGAGTTCGGTCGGCAGGGCCCTGGACAGGTACTGCGTCATGAAGAACACGCCGAAGGCGTTGACCAGGGCCGGCACGATCAGCGCGTAGTTCGTCCCGGTCCATTCGAGTTTCACCATGAGCAGGTAGAGCGGGATGATGCCGAGCTGCGTCGGCACCATCATGGTCGCGACCGTGACCAGCAGCATGATGTTCTTGCCCCTGAAGCGCAGCTTGGCGAAGGCGAACCCGGCCAGCGTCGAGAAGAACATCACCGCGAGAGAGATCGACCCCGCCACGATGACCGAGTTCGCCAGCGCGAGCCCGAAGGGCACGGTGTCGAAGACCCGGGCCACGTTGGCGAAGAAGTTCCCGCCGGGCAGCAGCGGCGGCGGCACCTCGGCCAGCGCCGAGTTGTGCCGGGAGGCCACGACCACGCTGTAGTAGAGCGGGAACGCGGAGAAGAAGGCCACCCCGGTCAGCGTCAGGTAACGCAGCCTCATACCAGCCCGCCCTTCACTCGCCGGGTCAGCAGGTAGTTCACGCCCGCCACGGCCACCACGGCCAGGAACATCAGCCAGGAGGCCGCCGAGGCGTAACCGAAGTCGAACTTGGTGAACCCCTGCTCGTACACGAACAGCGCCAGCGTCTGGAACTGCCGGTCGGGCCCGCCGCTGACGGCGCCGCCCCCGGCGCCGCTGCTCGCCCCGAACAGAAGCGGCTCGGCGATGATCTGCATCGCGCCGATCGTGGAGACGATGACGACGAAGATGATCGTGGGCCGGATCATCGGGATGGTGATCCGGCGGAGCTGGGTGAAGCTGGACGCCCCGTCGAGGGTGGCGGCCTCGTACAGGTCACGCGGTACGGCCTGCATCGCGGCGAGGAAGATCAGCGCGTTGTAGCCGGTCCAGCGCCACATGATCATCGTGGACAGTGCGACGTGCGAGGTCGCCGTGCCCGCCGCCCAGTCGACGCTGCCGACGCCGAACCAGGACAGCACCCAGTTGATCATCCCGAAGTCCCGGCCGAACAGCTGGCTGAAGATCACCACGACGGCCACCACGCTGGTGACGTTGGGCAGCAGCAACGAGATCCTGAACAGCGTCTGCATCCGCAGCCGCCGGTTCAGCAGGTGCGCCAGCCAGATGGCCAGCAGCAGTTGCGGCACGGTCGACAGCACCCCGATGGACAGCGTGTTGAACGTCGCGTTCCAGAAGTAGCCGTCGCCGAGCAGCGTGCCGAAGTTCTTCAGCCCGACGAACGTGTGCTCCTCGGACAGCAGCGTCCAGTCGTGCAGGCTCACCCAGGCCGTGTAGGCGAGGGGGAACAGCCCGAAAGCGCAGAACAGCAGGAAGAAGGGGGCGACGTAGGCGTACGGCGACACCCTCACGTCGAGGGTGTGCCGCACGCTTCGCCCGCGCCGCCTGGCGACGGTGAGCGGAAGGGAGCTCATTTGATCTTCTTGACGTCCTCGAGTACCTGGGCCCACGCCTGGTCGGGAGTCTGCTTGCCCTGCTCGACCCGGCCGAGCCCGTCCCCGATCACCGTGCGGACGTCGGCCTCCTTCGGGCCGAGATGCTGCGGCTTGAGCGACTTGGCGGCCTCGGAGTAGATCTTGCCGATCGGCGCGTCACCGAAGAACGGCTTGGTGAAGTTCTGGATCGACGGGTCGTCGTACAGCGCTGGGATCGACGGGAACGTGCCCTCCTCCTTGAACACCTTGGCCTGGTTGTCCTTGGAGGTGAGGAAGTCGATCAGCTCGGCCGCCTCCTTGGGGTGCTTGCTCTGCTTGGGGATCATCAGATGTGAGCCGCCGCTGTTGCCCGAACCACCGGGTACGGGAGCGATGTCCCACTTGCCGGACGCGTCCTTGGCCTGTTCCTGGATGAACCCGGTCATCCACGCCGGGCAGATGATCGTGGCGAACGATCCCTTGGCGAAGCCGGTGTTCCACGGCGGCGAGAAGGCCGCGAGCTTGGCGGTGAGCCCGTTCTGAGTGAGCTGGTTGGACAGGTCCCACGCCTTCTTCACGTCGGGGTTCGTGGCCACGATGATCTGGTCCTGGGCGTCATAGAGCCCGATCGGCGCCTGGTTCACCATGGCGCGGAAGATCTCACCGGGGGCGTCCACGAACTTGGTGCCCGACACGCCGGACGCCGCGAACTTCTTACCGGTCTCGATGTACTGCTCCCAGGTCGGCCAGAGCCCGCCCACCTCGGTACGGTCGGTCGGCAGCCCGGCCTTCTTGAACAGGTCCTTGCGGTAGCACATGGCCAGGCCGCCCACGTCGGTGCCGAGGCCCAGCACCTGCTGCCCGTCCTTGCTCAGGCCCTGCTGCCACTTCCAGTCGAGGTAGTCGCCCTGCCGCTTGTCGAGCCCGTACTGCTTGAGGTCGACGAACTTGCCGGGCTGGGCGGTGAACGTGCTGATGTAGCCCACCTCGACGGCCTCGACGTCACCCGCCCCGGCGTTCGTGGCCAGCCGCTTGACCAGGTTGTTGTGGTGATCGTTGAACTGGGTGACGTTCTCGACGATCTCGATGTTCGGGTGGGTCTTCTTGTACTCCTCGTAGAGCGGCTTGAAGCCGAAGTCGCCGAAGAGGCCGACGGTCAGCTTGACCTTCTCTCCGGGTGCGGCCGCCGTGCCGGCGGTGTTGTTCGCGCCGCCGCCGCACGCCGAGGCCAGGGCTAGGAGGGAGGCGGTGAGCAGGGGTACGGCGAGCTGCCGGAAGCGGGGGGTCATGGAGCCCTCCATGGGTTTCGGGGAGACTGAGAGAGCGCTCTCTCAACAGATTTGTGGCGATAACATGGGCCTGTCAACGAGTGTTAGATAACGATCCGAGCTACCGAGAGAGCGCGTTCACAAGAAACTCCGGCATGTGGCGGAAATGTGGCGATTTTGTGGTGGCGTCAAGGAGATTGATCACTAGAACCCCGAGAGGAGGATTCCATGAAGATCGAGGTCCGCAAGGTCGAGCCCATCAAGGCCACCATCAACGGCACTGTCTGACGGCTCTTCCCGGGTGGGGGCGCGCCGCCGCCCTCACCCACCCCCCGAACACGGAGGAGACGCGGTGCGGGTTGCACTGAAGGAATGCGCGTGGGAGCCGCTCGGCGAGGACGTGCTCGTCCTCGTCGACCCGCGCGAGGTGATCACGCTCGGCGATGAGGAAGGCCAGGTGGCGGCGCTCTTCGCGGCGCTCGACCGGGGCCCCTGCACGGTGGCCGAGCTCCGCGGCCGGCTCGCGGACACGGGAGTGGATCTCGGCGAGGCCGACGTGCGCGCCGCGATCGAGGCGCTCGACTCGCTCGGTCTGGTCGAGTGCGAGAGCGACCGCACGCTCGGCGACCCCGACCTGGACGCCAGGCACTTCTCCAACCTCGCCTTCTTCGGCGGGTTCGCCGGGCTCGACAAGCCGAGGGCGGACTTCGTCACCAAGCTCAGGCGCTCGCACGTGCTCGTGCTCGGCGTCGGCGGTGGTGGCTCCTCCCTGGTGCAGTGCCTGGCCGGGCTCGGTGTGGGCAAGCTGACGCTGGTCGACAGAGACGACGTGGAGCTCCGCAACTTCGCCAGGCAGTTCCTCTACCACCACGCCGACATCGGCAGGTCCAAGGTGGAGTGCGCGGCCGAGTGGGTGCGCGCCTACGACCCGAGCATCGAGGTGCGGGCCGTGGACCGCTGGATCTCCGGCCCCGAGGACCTGAAGGACCTGCTCGACGGCGTGGACCTGGTGGCGGGCGGCCTCGACGGCCACCCCGAGGCCCACCTGTGGGTGAACGAGGCCGCGGTACGCGCCGGAGTGCCGCTGGTGATGGGCGGGATGACCCGTTCGCAGGTCACTTACTACTCGGTCGACCCGGGCCGCAGCGCGTGCGCCCAGTGCGACTGGAGCGACCGGCCGGCACCCGACGAGCCGAGCGCGGGCGGCTTCGTGGAGCGCAACAGGGCCAAGCTGATCCAGCAGAACACGCTGATCGCCCCGATCGCCATGCAGATCGGCTCGCTGCTCGCCTACGAGGCCCTGCGCTACCTGACGGGCTTCGAGCAGCCGCAGGCCGCCGGCGCGTTCATCAAGGTAGACCTGCGCAACGGCCTGACCCCGGAACGCCAGCCCTTCACCGCAGACCCCCATTGCCGGGTGTGCGCGCGATGACCACCCAGACGGTACGGCTGCGCCGCCTCAGTCTGGTGGACGAGGGCGAGGAGGTGCTGGTCGGAGACCCGGAGGCGGGCACGTTCATCTCGATCCCCGCCGTCGGCGGCGTGGTGATCGCCGCGCTCATGAACGGCGCGACCGTCGAGGAGACGGCCAGGCGGGCCGAGGAGTACGCGGGCGAGCCCGTGGACGTGCCCGCGTTCGTGGAGACCCTGCGCGAGCTGGGCTTCCTCGACGAGGACGACGACGAGAACGGCTCCGGCGGCGAGCGGACGCCCGTCGCCACCGCGCCCATCCAGGGCCGCCGCTGGCTGGGCGGCCTGCGCCCGGAGCTGGCCAGACCGCTGTTCGGCCGCGTCGCCTGGTTCGGGTACGGCGCCGCCGCCCTGTTCAGCCTGGCCGCGCTGGTGCTCGTGCCCGCGCTCAGACCCGATCCCTCCATTGACGCCTTCGCCGTGTCCGACATCGGGCTCGGCGCGTTGCTGGTCTACCCGATCACGCTGGTGCTGGCCGCGGTGCACGAGGGCTGGCACTGGCTGGCGGCCCGCGCGCTGGACCTCCCGGCGCGGTTCGGCATCGACAGGAGGATGGCCTTCCTGGTCTTCGAGACCGATCTGTCGCTGCTCTGGTCGGTGCCCAGGAAACGACGTTACGGACCATTGCTGGCCGGGCTGGCCATCGACTCCGTGCTGCTGGCCGTGGTGCTCGGCTGGCGGTTGGTCGCGGACAACACCCTGCTGGGTGCCGTGGCGTACATCCTGGTCTTCCAGATGGCCTGGCAGTGCATGGTCTTCCTGCGCACCGACCTGTACGCGGTGCTGATCACCTGGCTGCGCTGCAAGGACCTGTGGCGGGTCAAGACGCTCCTGCTCCGCCGGGCCTTCGGCCGGCTCCGTGAGGGCGAGGCGGCGGAACTGGTCGCCGCCGACCCGCGTGACCTGCGGGCCGGGCGCTGGTTCCGGTGGCTCTGGCTGGCGGGGCTGTTCGTGGTGGCCGCCTGGCTGGCCTTCTTCGCCCTGCCCGTGCTGGTGAGCCTGCTGCGGTGGACGGCCGCCGAGGTGGCGGCCGGGCCCGCCGCCTGGCGGTTCTGGTACGCGCTGGCGTGTACGGCCCTGATGCTCGGGCCGTGGCTCGCCGTGGCCGGGCTGGCGGCCAAGAGCCGCCTCACCCGCGAGCGGTGAATGCGGTCAGGAGCCGACTCACCCGCGAGCGGTGAACGCGGTCATGAGCCACCTCACCCGCGAGCGGTGAGCCTCGGGCTAACCGCTGAGAACGCGGCCGACCATCCGGGCGTACATCCGGCCCGGGCTCGGCGACCTGGTCAGGAAGCCGGGCAGCATCGGCAGGCCGACCGCGAACGGCTCCAGCCGCTCGTACAGCGTGTCGGCGTCGGCGGGTCGGTCGCCCGGCTTCTTCTCCAGCAGCCCGGCCAGGAGCGCGCCCAGCGCCTCCGGCAGGCCCGGGATCGCGGGCGGACGCTCCTTGACCTGCTTCTCGAAGACCACGTAGTCGGTCGGCCCGGTGAACAGCTGACGGCCCGTCAGCATCTCGTGCAGCACGCAGCCCAGCGCGTAGAGATCGCTGCGCGGCTCGGCGATCCCGTGCTGGATCTGCTCGGGGGCCATGTACGCGGGCGTGCCGAGGATCTGGCCGATCCGGGTGAACGTCGTGACATCGGCGTCACGCAGCAGGGCCAGGCCGAAGTCGAGCACCTTCACGCTGCCGTCGGGGCAGAGCATCAGGTTGGTCGGCTTGAGGTCGCGATGGCAGATCGACAGGGCGTGGGCAGCCGACAGGACCGCGCACGCCTGGGCGGCGATCGCGGCGGCCCACGGCACGGGCAGCGGGCCGTGTTCGCTGACCACGTCGGCCACCGTGACGCCCTCGATGAACTGCATCACCTGGTAGAGGCGCTGCTCGTGAGTGCCGAAGTCGTAGAGCACCGGGGCGCCCGGATGCTCCAGCCTGGCCAGGATGCGCGCTTCGCGGATGAAGCGGCGCTCCAGCTCCTCATCGGGGCCGCTCGGCAGGTGGAGCAGCTTCACCGCCACCCGGCGGTCGAGGTGGCGGTCGTGGCCCGCGTAGACGGCCCCCATGCCGCCCTGGCCGAGCGGGAGGTGATCGAGCACATATCGATCACCGATGACCATTTGCCCCTCCCCGCCGCCACATTTCGGGAAAAAACTACACCGTCAAGACTGCGGGTGCAGGTGGCCGTCACTCAGGCCGTCGAGGCCGAGCCGGATGAGCGCCTGGCCGAGCGCCGAGGTCTCGCGCAATGCGTCTTCGAGCACCGCGAGCTGTCTGAAGGCTTCGCCGTAGGACTTCTGGTCCTTGAGCGGGAGGCGGGGCAGGCGGGTGCGGCGCACGTCGAAGCGGCTGGAGCCGGTGGTCGCGCGCCCGCCGGCGGCCCGCAGGTGGCCGGCCAGGAAGTCGGGGTCGAGCCGGCGCGCGTCGACCCGGTAGAGCGTCAGATGCGGGCCGAGCACGCAGCCGCCCTCGGCCATCACCCGCACGCTGGAGTAGGAGGCCACCACGTCGCCCGGCTGGACCAGGACGAGCCCCTGTTGCGCCGGAGCCCGGCCGGAGGCCGCGGCGCCGCTGGTCACGTCGTCGGCGGTGAGCATCGACACGTCGCCGCCGCCGGTCGCCATCTTGGGCGGCGCCTGCAGCGTGGTCAGCAGGCCCTCCTTGATCAGGTCGCCGACCGTGGTGACGGGCTGGTCGAGCGGCTCGTCGAGCACCTTGAGGTCGGGCGGGGTGGCCGCCGCGGCCAGAAACCGGTCGCGTGCCTCGGTGAACGCCCGCCCGAGGTCGTCGCGCCGCTGGTGCCGGGCCGGAGTCATGTCGACCTCGTCGGCCAGCAGGTCGATGATGCGTACGGTCTGGTCGGAGCGGTCGTCGAGATAGGCCCGCCACGCCGGTCCGACGACGGAGTGGTCGGCCGTGGCGTCGACGATCAGCACGTCGGACGGCGGGCGCTCGCCCGCGGCCGGGCGGCGCAGCAGCCACAGGTCGGAGCCCACCAGCGCGACCACGGCACGCAGGGCGCCGGCGCGCAGCAGGTTGGCCCGGATCCGCCGGCCCGCCTTGCGGCTGGCCGCGGCCGGAGGCATCAGCATGGCCACCATGCCGCCCGGCCTGACGTGGGTGAGGCAGTGCTGGACCCAGGCCAGCTCGGGCTCGCCGCGCGGCGGCAGGCCGTACTCCCAGCGGGGGTCGCCGGTCAGCTCCTCGTAGCCCCAGGCCCGCTCGTTGAACGGCGGGTCGCAGACGACCGCGTCGGCCTTCACCCCGGCGAAGCCGTCGTGGCGCATCGAGTCGCCGGGCACCACCTCCGCCTCGGCGCCGCGCAGGCGCAGCCGCGCGGCGGTGATGAGCGCCGAGGTCTCGCTGAGATCCTGGCCGAGCACCTTGGCGGCCCCGGAGTTGAGCAGGAGGGTGCCGACGCCGCAGGCGGGGTCGAGGATCGTCGCGCCGTCGGTGTGGACGAGCCCGACCATCAGCTCGGCCACGTCGTCACGCGTGACGGAGAGCTGCCGGGAGTGTGCCTCCAGGTAGCGCTCGCAGAGGAATTCGTAGGCGGTGAGCGGATCGTGCTGCTCGGCCAGCTCGGACAGCAATCCGGCCAGCTCGGGCTCCAGCTTGCTCTCGCCGGTGGTCAGCAGGAGGCCGGCCTGCGCCACCAACTCGCCCAGCCGCAAATCGCCGGCGGCTTTCAGGCGTTGCCACACACGATCTCCCAGTGAGACCTGGTAGGACTTCCCATAGCGCCGCAACCATGATTCGACTTGGCGCAGCGAGAACAACGGCTGATTGGCGGTGCCGCCGATGGGCAGAGGGAAGTCGTCGTGGCGGCGGCGCCAGTTGCTCACCGCGGCCCGCCCGACACCGGCGAGCCGGGCTATGTCCCCGGCGTTCACGGTCGGGTCGTGGGTCATGGAGCCCACAGTAGTTCACAAGAGTCTTCAGTGCATCTGCTTGTGAAGTCTTTCAACCAATGATTTACTGCTGGGTATGAAGCACAACATCCGCTATGCCGCCGGATCAGACGTGGGCCGCCGCAGGGAGCAGAACGAGGACTCCGGCTATGCGAGTGGCCGCTTGCTCGTGGTGGCCGACGGGATGGGCGGACACGCGGCCGGCGAGCTGGCGAGTTCGGCTGCGATCGCCGTCATGCGCGAGCTGGATGCCACGCTTCCCGAAACGGGCTCGGATCTGGAGGCCGCCCTGGAGGGCGCCGTGCACGAGGCGGCCCGCAGGCTGGTGGAGCTGGCGGACATCGACCCCGCGCGCAGGGGGATGGGGACCACGGTGACCGCCTTGCTGTGGGACGGTTACCGGTTCGCCCTTGCTCATCTCGGTGACTCCCGCGGATACCTGCTGCGCGATGGTGCTCTCTACCAGATGACCAAGGATCACACACTTGTGCAGTCCATGGTGGACGAAGGACGGATAACAGAGGATCAGGCCGCGGTGCACCCGCGCCGCTCGATGGTGCTGCGCGTGCTGGGCAGCGAGGGTCGGGCGGAGCCGGACATGGCGCTGCGCGAGGCCGAGCCGGATGATCGCTATCTCCTCTGTTCTGACGGGCTCACCACCGTGCTCGGGCCCGAGGTCCTGCACGAGGTGCTGACCACGGTGACAGACCCGGCGGCGGCCGTCCAGAGGCTGATCGACCTGGCCAACGAGGGCGGCTCGCCGGACAACGTGACCGTGATCGTCGCCGACGTGGTGGCGCCGGGCGCGGGCGACGAGCAGATCTTCCGGGTGGGTGCGGGGGCCTGAGTACGGTCCTGCGTAGTAGCCAGTCCCACCAGCCTCACCAGTCACATAACCGAAATTTCGCCTCATAGGTTGACACTTTCCTAGTGTTCGGCGCGCGAGCGCGATGTCGCTACTACAGTCCATCGTGATCTGCCGGTTTTTCTGGAGGAGTGGATCCTGGACTCGATCGCGGCAAGTCTGCTGAAAGAGGTGCGTGGGGAAGTCGGCTACCGCGAGAAGGGCGGCCAGCTCACCAAGTTCGGACAGTGGTACGCGGATCGCGTCAAGGACCCGCAATACCGGGACGCGCCATGGTGCGACATGTTCATCGCCTGGGCGGCCGACAAGGCCGGGGTCGGTGACTACGTCGGCCAGTTCGCCTGGACCCCCTCGCACGCGGCCTGGTTCATCAAGCAGGGCGCCTGGTCCCAGCAGCCCGAACCCGGAGCCCTGGTCTTCTACGACTGGGGAGGCGGCAAGAGCTACAAGGGCATCGACCACGTCGGCATCGTCGAACGGGTCGACGGCAAGAAGATCCACACGATCGAGGCCAACGTCGACCGCGTCTGGCTCAAGCGCAAGTCTCGCGACATGCACAAGGACGTCGTCGGATACGGCCTGCCGCGCGTGGTGCAGGCCAACGCCACACTGAACGACATCCGCTCCACCGAGCACCCGCTGGCCCGCCAGCCGCAGCCGGCGCCGCGGGAGTCGCCGTTGGACGTCCTGGGCTCCCCGCTGGCCCTGCTCACCGTGATGGTGCTGACCACCGTCGTGGTCTCCTTACGCCTCGCGGGCCGCCGCCGCGGCACCCACCGCCGCTTCACCTGGCCATGGAATGCCTCCGGCAAGTCCGAGCCCTCGCCCGCGAAGCTCCAACCCGGCAACACCAGGCAGCAACCCGGAAACGCGAAGCCCCAATCCGGCAACGCCAAGCCGCGCCGGGCCACCGAAAGGCTGGGCCCGGCCACCGAAGAGTCGGCGCAGTCCGCCTCTGCCAAGTCCGCCTCCGCCAAGCGGGGCTCGGCCAAGGCCGGGTCGGCGAAGGCGGCGTCGCGTTCCGCCGCCGCCAAGTCGGCGGGGCGGGCCGGTGCGAAGGACACGAGATCCGCCAGCTACGCCGAGGCGCCTCCCGAGCCGGTCCGGGTGGGTGGCCCGCCCACTCCGGCCAGGGCTCTCGTGCCCGCGCAGACCCCCCACCACTCCACCACCCGCCGCAAGCCGTACGAACCGCGTTCCTGACGGGACCACGGGAGCGCACGCGGTCCGGCCGCCACGGGGTGGCTGACCCGGGGGTGGCCGTCACAGGTCGATGACGACCTTGACGTCGCCGGTGCCCGGCTGGAACGCCTCTGACGCCCGCTCCAGCGGCAGCCGCCGGGTGATCAGCCGCTCCAGCCACCTGAGCTCCGCCGCGGCCAGCGCGTCGGCGGCGAGCCGGAAGTGGCGCTGATTGCCGTTGACCGAGCCGAAGACCACGCTGTTGGTGAGCACGAGGTCGCGGTTGATCCCTTCCACGTCCACCGGCAGCGTCGCGCCGGACGGGGAGACGCCGGTGAGGCAGACGATGCCGGCGGCGGCGGTACGGGTCATCGCGTCGATGATCAGCTGCCCGGTGCCCGTGGCCTCGATGATGACGTCGGGCCGGAGGTCGCCGACCGCGTTGAGCGCCGAGCCGCTGTGGTAGGTGCCGCCGAGCGCGGTCACCAGCTCCGGCTTGAGCCCGCCTTCGACCTGGTCGAGCACGTGCACCTCCAGCCCGCGCTGCCTGCCGAGCAGAGCCGCGAGCAGGCCGATCGGCCCGGCGCCCGTGACGAGTACCGAGCGTGGCTCGAACCTGGCGCGCGAGCCGATGCGCTCGATGTGCTCCCAAGCCTTGGCGACCACCGAAGCCGGCTCGATCAGCACGCCGACCGGCTCCAGCGCCGGATCCAGCGCCACCGCGTAGCCGGTCTCGACGGTCCAGCGCTCGCTGCCGTACCCGTCGAGCTCCTTGATGCCGCGCTCGGTGTAACGGCCGTTGCGGCACATGTCGAACTCGTCCCCGGCGCACGCCGGGCACGGCTCGGGATCAGGGCGGCGTACCACGCCGACCACGAGGTCGCCGGGGGAGAAGCCGGAGCCGGCGGGCGCCTCGATCACTCGCCCGAGCGACTCGTGGCCGAGGATCATGCGCCGGTCCGACGGCCAGCCGAAGTCGGCCGCGGCCAGCTCCCTGTCGGTCCCGCAGACACCCAGGGCCAGCCCCCGCACCAGGAGTTCGTCCCGCTTCGGCGCTGGATCGTCAACCTCCTCCACCGCGAGAGATCCCTGTTCACCCGGCTGCCACGTCAGTGCTCGCATGCCCGGATTACTACCCCGCCTGGAAACGTTGGGAATTAGTAGGACGTCCTAGTATCTTGTTGGGAGAGCCCCCACAAAGGAGTGATCTGGCGTGCACGTACCGGTGAACCCTGTCCGTTTCGTGACCGCCGCGGCGCTGTTCGACGGCCACGACGCGGCGATCAACATCATGCGGCGGATCCTCCAGTCGCAGGGGGCGGAGGTCATCCATCTCGGGCACAACCGTTCCGTGGACGAGATCGTCACCGCCGCCGTCCAGGAGGACGTCCAGGGCGTGGCGATCAGCTCCTACCAGGGCGGCCACGTGGAGTTCTTCAGCTACCTGGTGGACCTGCTGCGCGAGCGCGGCGCCGGGCACGTGAAGGTGTACGGCGGTGGCGGCGGCGTCATCGTCCAGGACGAGATCGACCTGCTGCACTCCCGTGGCGTCACTCGCATCTTCTCGCCGGAGGACGGCCAGCGGTACGGCCTGCCCGGCATGATCAACAAACTGATCGAGGAGTGCGACGTCGAGCTGGACGGCGTCCCCTCGGTCGAGGCCGTCGGCTCCGGCGACCAGACGGCCCTGGCCAGGGCGATCACCCTGATCGAGTCAGGCCGCGCCCCTGCCGCACTTCTGGACGGCCTGCGCGCCGCCGGCGACACTCGCGCTCCTGTGCTCGGCATCACCGGCACCGGCGGGTCCGGGAAGTCGTCGCTCACCGACGAGCTCGTCCACCGCCTCCGCGTGGACAACGACGACAAGCTGCGCATCGCCATCATCGCGATCGACCCGACCCGCAGGCGCGGCGGGGGAGCGCTGCTCGGCGACCGCATCCGGATGAACAGCCTCGGCCCGCAGACCTACTTCCGCTCGCTGGCCACCAGGGGCGCCGCCAACGAGGTCCCCGTCTGCCTCGACGACGTGATCACCGCCTGCCGGGCCGCCGGCTACGACCTGGTCATCGTCGAGACCCCGGGCATCGGGCAGGGCGACGCCGGGATCGTGCCGCACGTGGACGTGCCTATCTACGTCATGACCCCGGAGTTCGGCGCGGCGTCCCAGCTGGAGAAGATCGACATGCTCGACTTCGCCGAGGCCGTCGTGATCAACAAGTACGAGCGGCGCGGTGCGGAAGACGCCCTGCGCGACGTCCGCCGTCAGCTGGTCCGTAACCGTGAGGCGTTCGGGGTCGCGCCCGACGACATGCCGGTGTTCGGTACGATCGCCGCCCGCTACAACGACGCCGGAGTCACCGCGCTCTACCACCACCTCAAGGAACTCCTGGTGGACAAGGGCATGCGGACCGAGCCGGGCTTGCTGGCGCCGGTGCGCGGCCGTACGTCCCAGGTCGCTGCCGCGATCGTCCCCCCGGCGCGTGTCCGCTACCTCGCCGAGATCGCCGAGACCGTCCGCGACTACCACGCGGAGACGCTCGCCCAGGCGGAGGTGGCCCGCCGCCGCCAGCAGCTCACGGCCGTCCAGGCCCTGCTGACGGAAGGCGCGGCGGCCACAACAGGCGAGGACGCGGCGGCCGCAACGGGCGAGGGCGGGGCGGCCGGAGCGGGCGGGAGCCGGACTGACGGCAGGCTGGCCGAGCTCGCGGCCGCGGCCGAGGGGGAGCTGAGCGACGAGAGCCGCACGCTCCTGGACGGCTGGCCCGCCCTCAAGGAGCAGTACACCGCCGACGAGCTGGTCGTGAAGGTACGCGATCGGGAGATCCACACCCCCCTCTGGCGCGAGACCCTCTCGGGCAACCGCATCCCCCGCGTGGCCCTGCCCCGCTACACCGACCACGGCGAGCTGCTCAGGTTCCTGCGCAGCGAGAACCTGCCGGGCCGGTTCCCGTTCACCGCCGGGGTGTTCGCGTTCAAGCGGGACGACGAGGACCCCACCAGGATGTTCGCCGGAGAGGGCGACCCGTTCCGCACCAACAGGCGCTTCAAGCTGCTGTCCGGAGGCCAGTCCTCGACGCGGCTGTCCACCGCGTTCGACTCGGTGACGCTGTACGGGCACGACCCCGACCTGCGGCCCGACATCTACGGAAAGGTGGGCACATCCGGCGTGTCCATCGCGACGCTCGACGACATGAAGGTGCTCTACGACGGGTTCGAGCTGACCAGCCCCAGCACCTCGGTGTCGATGACGATCAACGGCCCGGCCCCGACGATCCTCGCCTTCTTCCTCAACGCCGCGATCGACCAGACCCTCGAACGGTTCGAGGCCGAGCACGGGCGCCGGCCGTACGAGGAGGAGGAGCGCGAGTTGCGCGCGCGGACCCTCGCCACGGTCAGGGGGACCGTCCAGGCCGACATCCTCAAGGAGGACCAAGGCCAGAACACCTGCATCTTCTCCACGGAGTTCTCGCTGCGGATGATGGCCGACATCCAGGAGTGGTTCATCCGCAACGGCGTCCGCAACTTCTACTCGGTGTCGATCTCCGGCTACCACATCGCCGAAGCCGGGGCCAATCCGATCAGCCAGCTCGCCTTCACCCTGGCCAACGGCTTCACCTACGTCGAGGCGTACCTGGCGAGGGGGATGCGGATCGACGACTTCGCGCCGAACCTGTCGTTCTTCTTCTCCAACGGCATGGACCCCGAGTACAGCGTGCTCGGGCGGGTGGCCCGCCGCGTCTGGGCGGTCGCGATGCGGGAGAAGTACGGCGCGGCGGAGCGGTCGCAGAAGCTCAAGTACCACGTCCAGACCTCGGGCCGGTCCCTGCACGCCCAGGAGATGGACTTCAACGACATCCGCACCACGCTGCAGGCGCTGATCGCCATCTACGACAACTGCAACAGCCTGCACACCAACGCCTTCGACGAGGCCGTGACCACGCCGTCGGCCGACTCGGTGCGCAGGGCGATGGCGATCCAGCTCATCATCAACCGCGAGTGGGGCCTGGCCCGCAACGAGAACCCGCTCCAGGGCTCGTTCATCATCGACGAGCTCACCGACCTGGTGGAGGAGGCGGTGCTGCGGGAGTTCGAGCGGCTGTCGGAGCGGGGCGGCGTGCTGGGCGCCATGGAGACCGGCTACCAGCGAGGCAGGATCCAGGACGAGTCGATGCTGTACGAGTCGCGCAAGCACGACGGCTCGCTGCCCATCATCGGCGTCAACACCTTCCGCAACCCGCGCGGCGACGAGCCCCACCAGAAGAAGGTGGAGCTCGCCAGGGGGACCGAGGACGAGAAGCGGTCCCAGCTCGACCGCCTGCACGGCTTCCACGACCGCAACCGGGCCGAGGCCCCCGCGGCGCTGGCCCGGTTGCGGGACGTCGCCATGTCGGATGGCAACGCGTTCGAGGTGTTGATGGAGGCGGCCCGCGTCTGCTCGCTCGGCCAGATCACGGAGGCGCTGTTCGAGGCCGGAGGACAGTACCGCCGCAACGTCTGAAGTCAGCAGTACTTCGCGCCGTCGAACGTGCGGACGCCCCTGGGCACCTTGCTCCAGATGGTCCCCTTCGGGGCCACGGACTGGCAGGCGCCATCGGAGCCGTGCGCCCAGACGATCTTCATGTTCATCCAGCGGCCGCACCCGTTGTAGGCGTAGCCGGTCTTGTAGACGGTGCCCTTCTTCTGCCAGAGACTCACGCAGGACGGGACCTTGCCCAGCGTGCTGGCCTGGGCGGGGGCGGCGGCCACCAGGCCGGCGGACGCGGCTCCGGCGATGGCCAGAGCGGCGAACGACTTGCGGAGGGTGATGTTCATTGTCGTGTTCCTCTCGATGTGCTCGATGTGCTCGATGAGAGGAAGGTAGGTCCGCGGGTGTTGAGGATCTGTTGAGGTTCTGTGCGGTCCCATGAGCGTCGATAGGATTGCAGGTCGGGGCACTATCGCTAACTGGAGGTATTCATGTCCGACGTCACGTTCAAGGGCAACCCGATCACCGTGGGCGGCACGTTTCTGAAGCCCGGCGACCAGGCGCCCGCGTTCCAGCTGGTGGGCGGGGACCTGAGCGACACCACGCTGGCCGGTTTCGGCTCCGCGACCAAGGTGCTCAACATCTTCCCGAGCGTCGACACAGGCGTCTGCGCCGCCTCGGTGCGCCGGTTCAACCAGGTGGCCGCCGACCACCCCGGCGTCGCGGTGCTGTGCGTCTCGGCCGACCTGCCCTTCGCGCAGAAGCGGTTCTGCGGCAGCGAGGGCCTCGACAACGTGACCATGCTGTCGCTCATGCGGGGGCGCGAGTTCCTGCGCGACTACGGCGTGGCGCAGGAGACCGGACCGCTGGCCGGCCTGGCCGCGCGCGCGGTGATCGTGCTCGACGGCGACAACCGGGTCATCTACGCCGAGCTGGTGCCCGAGATCACCCAGGAGCCCGATTACGAGAGCGCGCTGGGCGCGCTCAAGTAAGCCGTAGTCCGGACCACCCCGGGTCTCAGCTCTTCCTGCCCACCCCGCAGAGGACGAGCGAGGACTCGGGGTGCTCCGCGAAGTCGATCAGGTCGGCCTGGTCCGGGCGCCACCGCGGCAGCCAGGTCAGGCCCGGCTCGACCAGCTCCCACCCCGCCAGCAGCTCCTCGATCCGGTGGCGGGTACGCAGGGTCAGGGGAGCGCCGGCCCGGCGGTAGACCTCGGTGGCCTTGCTGACGGCGGCTGAGCGGGCGTCGCTGGTGCCGTGGGACATGACGAGATAGCTGCCCGGGGCCAGGGATTCGCGGATGGCGGTCATGATGCGCAGGGGATCGTCGGCCTCGCCGATGAAGTGCATGATCGCGACGAGCAGGACGCCCACCGGCTGATCGAAGTCCAGCGCCCCCACCACATCCGGATTTTTCATGATGTCGTGGGGATCGCGGAGATCGCCCTCCACCACAGTGGTCTGGCCGCTCCCCGCCAGCAGCGCCCGGGCATGGACCAGCACGACCGGGTCGCGGTCGACGTAGACCACCTTCGACTCGGGTGCGACCGCGCCGGCCACCTCGTGCACGCTGTCCCGCGTCGGCAGGCCCGTGCCGATGTCGAGGAACTGGGTGACGCCGCGGCCGGCGAGGAAGCGTACGGCACGACCGAGGAAGGCCCGGTTGGCGCGGGCGGCGGCCCGCACTTCTGGAGCCACCCGCAGAATCCGCTCAGCGGCCCGCCGATCAGCGGGGAAATGGTCTTTCCCGCCGAGAAAGTAGTCGTACAGCCGGGCGACGTTGGGCGTGTTCGGGTCGAAGCCCAGCGATTCTCGCTCCAACCAGCGATCCCCCGATCGATAGTTAACGATCTTTTCTCGGATTCTACGGATTTGTGACCATACTTGGGGCGATATTCCCGCACGCTGGGCGTTACTTGCCTTTAGTCCCTTTTGTCACACGGGTGGCGGTCTAAAGTGCCAGTGTGAGCCTCGACGACACCGGTGCGCCCGTCCATGTGCCCTCGAACGTGCGGCGGATCGTGTCGCTGGTGCCGTCGCTCACCGAGTCCGTGGCCGCGACCGTCCCCGAGGCGTTGGTCGGCGCGACCGACTGGTGCTCGCATCCGGCGGACCTGGACGTGGCCAGGGTGCGGGGGACCAAGAACCCCGACCTCGACGCCATCCGGCGGCTCGCCCCTGACGTGGTCCTCGCCAACGCCGAGGAGAACCGGCAGCCGGACATCGACGCGCTGCGGGACACGGGCATCGCGGTGTGGGTCACCAGGATCGAGACCGTGGACGAGGCGTTCCGATCGCTTGACCGGATGTTCCGGGACGCCTGCCGGACCGCGCGGCCCGAATGGCTCGATCGGGCGGAGTCGGTATGGGCCGAGCCGGTGGCGGTGCGCCGGACCGCGATCATCCCGATCTGGCGGCGGCCGTGGATGGTGGTGGGGCGCGACACGTTCACCGGCGACGTGCTCGGCCGGCTCGGTGTGCGCAACCTCTACGCCGGTCACGCCGAGCGGTATCCCAAGATCGCACTGGCCGAGCTGGTGGAGCGGGGCGCCGACCTGGTGGTCCTGCCCGACGAGCCCTACGCGTTCAGTGCCGGTGACGGGCCGGAGTCGTTTCCCGGCCACAGGTGCGTGCTGGTGAGCGGGCGTGATCTGACCTGGTACGGCCCCTCTCTCGTCCATGCGCGTGACCGCCTTCTCCGGGCTCTGGGTTGACAACCGGAGCACCGCTCCGCATATGCTGCGGAGCAGTGCTCCGGATCGTGCCCGCGATCCACCGGCAGAGGGGACGAATGATGATGAAGGCTGTTCGGCTGCATGAGTTCGGCGGCCCGGAGGTGCTGACGTACGAGGAGGTCCCGCCTCCCGAACCCGGGCCCGGCGAGGTGCTGATCCGCGTGCACGCGGCCGGGCTGAACCCGCCCGACTGGTACGCGCGCATCGGCTTCGCGAACATCCCGGAGGCGATGCGACCGAAGCTGCGCCTGCCGTACATCCCGGGTTCGGACGTCTCGGGCGTCGTCGTCGGCCTCGGCCCGGAGGTCACCGGGCTGGCCGAAGGCGACGCCGTGTTCGGGCTGGTCCGCTTTCCCGACGTCGACAACGGCTGCAGGGGCTACGCGGAGTACGTGACCGCGCCCGTGGCCCACCTGGCCCGCAAGCCCGCCGGGCTCGACCACGTCCACGCCGCCGCCGTGCCCATGGCGGGGCTCACCGCGTACCAGATCCTGTTCGACCACCTGCGGCTCGAACCGGACAAGACCGTGCTGGTCAACGGCGCGGCCGGCGGGGTCGGGCACTTCCTCGTGCAGCTGGCCAAGACCAAAGGCGCGTACGTCATCGGCGTCGCCTCGGGACGCCACGAGGCGTTCCTGCGCGAGCTGGGCGTCGACCGGTTCATCGACTACACCACCACCGCGGCCGAGGAGGTCGTCCGCGACGTGGACCACCTCTTCGACACGGTCGGCGGTCCCCACGGCCACCGGTTCCTCCCGATGCTCAGGCGCGGGGGCACGATCAGCCCGGTCTTTCTCGGCGAATACCACCGCGAGCGCGCCGCCGAGCTGGGCATCACGTTCGCGTCGGGACAGGTCCACTCCGACGGCGGGCAGCTGGCCGAGCTGGCCAGGCTGATCGAGGCCGGTCACGTGCGCGCCGGGATCGACAGCGTCTTCCCGCTCGCCGAGGCCGCCAAGGCCCACGAACGCGCCGAACAGGGCCATATTCAGGGCAAGATCGTCCTACGGGTCGCCGAGGATTAGGGCATCACACCGCTTTCGTGCGCGGCGGGCCCGCGAGGGCGGCGTCGACGGCGGCGGGGGACAGGACGTGCTCGATGACGAGCACGGCCGTCCCCACGATCCCCGCGCGGTCGCCCAGCGAGCTGTTCACGATCTCCAGGTTGCGGGTCGTGTACGGCAGGCTGCGGCGGTACACGCTCTCCCTGATGCCCGTCAGGTAGTGCTCCCCGGTCTCCGCCATGTCGCCCGCCAGCACCAGGACGGCGGGGTTGAGCAGGCTGACCGCGGTGGCGAGGACGACGCCGACCGTGCGGCCCGCCTCCTGGGTGAGGGCGATGGCCGTCGGATCGCCGGCCTGGACCAGGCGGACGACCTCGCGGCTGGACTCCCTGCCGAGGTTGGCGGCGAGGGCCTGGCCGCTGGCCAGCGACGCGACGCAGCCCCGGGAGCCGCAGGTGCAGACACGGTCGTCGCTCTCGTGCAGCCGGACGTGGCCGAGGTTGCCGGCGGCGTCCTCGACGCCTCGGTAGATCCGGCCGTCGAGGACGATGCCGGTGCCGATGCCCGTGGAGACCTTGAGCAGGAGCAGCGACCGGCTCCGCCGCCAGAAGGACCACCACTCGCCGTACGCCATCGCGTTGGCGTCGTTCTCGACCAGGACCGGCACGTTGAACGCCTCCCGCAGCGCCGCGCCGATCGGGTGGTCGTCCCAGCCGGGCATCAGGAAGGACCTGATCACCCGGCCGGAGTTGTGGTCCACCGAGCCCGGCAGGTCCATGCCGATGCCGCAGACCTGGGCGGACGTCCGTCCCGAGCGGTCGAGCAGGCGCTGGAAGGCCTGCCGGATCCAGGAGAGTACGTCCTCGGGGCCGCGGTCGATGCGCAGCTCGGCGTGCTCCTCGGCCATCGGCCGGGCCGCGAGGTCGGTCAGCGCCACGCGCGCGTGGCTGGCGCCCAGGTCGGCCACCAGCACCAGGCGGTTGGTCGGGTCGATGTCCAGCACCGAGGGCGGCCGCCCGCCCCCGGAGGCGCCGACACCGGACTCGTGGATGTATCCGGCCTCGATCAGCCGGTCCACCCGTTCGGTGATCGTCGATCGGGACAGGCCGGTGTACGCGATGAGCTCTTTGCGGGTACGGCAGGTTCCATTGCGGATCAGCTGGAGGATCTGCCCTGCCGTCAGCATGGTTATCCCTTCTCCGCTCCGGCCGTGAGTCCCTCGGTCAGGAGCCGCTCACCGGCGAAGAACACGATCACGATGGGCAGTGTCAGAACCACCGATCCTGCCATGAGAACCGTCGTCGGGATCTCGATACTGCCCGCGAGCTGGGAGAGTCCCAGCGAGACCGTCCAGCTCTCCCGTTTCTCGACGAGGAAGAGCAGGGCGAACAGGAACTCGTTCCAGGCGATCATGAACGCGTAGAGGCCGGTGGCCATGAGCGCGGGCTTGGACAGCGGCAGCACCACTCGCCAGATGGTCGACAGGCGGGTGCAGCCGTCGATCGCAGCCGCCTCCTCCACGCTCTGCGGCACGGTCTCGAAGTAATTGCGGAGCATGTATACCGTGACGGGCACCGTCTGTGCGATATAAACCAGGATCAATCCCAGCAAAGACCCCCGAAGTCCGAGCATCGTGAAGAGCACGAACAGCGGGATGGCCAGCACGATCGCCGGAAACAGGTACACGGCCAGGAACACGAAATGCACCTGCCGCCGCCCGAAGAACCGCAGCCTGGCCACCGCGTACGCGCCCGGGATCGAGATCAGCAGCGTGACCGCCACCGACGAGACGGCCACGATCGCGCTGTTGCGCATGAAGCTCAGGAAGCCCTGCTTGGTCAGCACGTTCGTGTAGGTGTCGATGGTGAAGCTGCGCGGCCAGATCGAACCTGGGTCGAGGATCAGCTCCTGGATGTCGCGGAACGACAGCGTCACCATGTAGAAGAACGGGAAGGCGGTGATCACGAACAGAAAGAGGATCACCAGCGGCTTCAGCACCCGGAACAGCGCGCGCTCGAACCTATCCCTGCTCACGCTCACCCCCTGCGAAGAACCTCAGATACAGGACCAGGAACACGACCAGGACGACCGCCAGCACGATCGCCTGGGCGGCCGACGCGCCGATGTCGTCGCGCGCGGTCAGGAAGTTGTAGACGCGCACGCTCACCACCTCCGTGCCGGCCCCGCCGCCGGTGAGCAGGTAGACGTCGTCGAACTTGGTGAAGGTGAACACGAACCGCAGCACCGACAGCAGCGCGATGATCCTCCAGAGCTGCGGCAGGATCACGTACCGGAAGCGCTGCGTCGGCGTGGCACCGTCGACCACGGCCGCCTCGTCCAGCTCCGCCGGCAGCGCCTGCAGCCGGGCCAGGATGAACAGGAAGGCGAACGGGAAGTACCGCCACGCCTCGAACGCGATCACGGTGAGCAGCGCCACCGGCACCTGGAGGCCGAGGAAGGTGCCCTTGGCCTGGGTGAGGAAGGCGATGGGCTCGCTCAGCCAGGAGTTCACGATGCCGTACTGGGGGTTCAGCATCGTCTCCCACAGGAAGGCCACCGCCACCACCGGCGCCACGTACGGCACCAGGATGGACGCCCTGACCAGCGTGCGGCCCTTGAAGCGGTCGCGCAGCGCCAGCGCGGCCACCAGCCCGATCACGATCGACAGCCCGGTGCCCGCCACGGTGTAGACGAGCGTGTTGACCAGAGCCGTCCAGAACCCCGGCTCGGACACGACGTAGCCGAAGTTCTCCAGCGTGTAGTGCCCGAAAACGCCC
Source organism: Nonomuraea sp. NPDC049269 (assembly GCF_043197155.1). NCBI lineage: Bacteria > Bacillati > Actinomycetota > Actinomycetes > Streptosporangiales > Streptosporangiaceae > Nonomuraea > Nonomuraea sp. NPDC049269. The sequence goes on along the minus strand of NZ_JBICSO010000003.1, from coordinate 345,269 downwards.
ACCCGGCGGATGTTGATCAGCCGGGCGTCCTGGAACGCCAGCATGATCGCCCAGAACAGCGGCAGCACCACCACCACGAGGGTGATGACCAGCGTCGGGGAGATCAGCGCCAGTCCCGCCCTGCCCTCCTGCTCCCGAAGTGTCCCGCCACGCCGGTCCGTCACTGCCGGATCCCGCGCTTGATGGTCTCGACGTCCTTCTTGGCCTGCGCCGCCGCGGCCTGCGGGGTGAGCGAGCCGTCCACGATCTGACTCAGCGCCTTGGGCACGGGCAGCTCGCCCATCGTGGCCCCGACCAGCTTGCCCTGCCCCTGGGGGATGCCCCAGCGGGCGAACGTGTCAGGACTCTTGCGCAGCGCGTCGAGCACCTCGGCCGGGTAGACGTCCGCGAGCGGCTTCTTGGTGTCGACTCCGGCGGGCAGCTTGTTCCACTTGTCGGCGAACCCCTTCCGGGTCGGGAACTTGCCCTCCGGTGCCATCCCGATCCACCGCTCGTAGCCCTCGTTCATCATGTACGAGACGAACTGCGCGGCGGGATCCTTGGCGGCGTCGCGGGTGATGGCCCAGGAGACGATCTCCCCGTACTGGGCGGGCGTGCCGTCGGGGCCCTTCAGCGCCGTGACCACCCCGGTGTTCCTGGCCAGCCACTCGGGATCCTGCCGGCACTCGGCGCAACTGGGCAGCGCGTCGTTACGGAGCCCCGCCAGCTCGTCCAGGATGAACGACGACCAGATGGTCATCGCCGCCTTGCCGGCGAAGTAGGTGGCCCTGGTGGAGTCGACGTCCTGCTTGCCCTTGACCGAGTAGTCCTTCGCCAGCTTCGCGTAGTACGCGAAGGCGTTCACGCACTGCGGCGAGTCAAGGGTGACATTTCCGGAATTGTCGACCAGCTGGCAGCCGTTGGCGAGCGCCACGTGCTCGAAGCTCTGCGCCGTGAACGAGTCCTTCGGCGCGATGGCCAGCGTGATGCCCGCGACCCCGCCTGCGTTGGGCCCGGTGTTGAGTTTCGCCGCGGCCCTCTCCAGCGCCTCGTAGGTGTCGGGCCGCTCCAGCCCGGCCTTCTGGAACAGGTCCTTGCGGTAGAGGATCAGTTGCGCCCACGCGTCACTCGGTACGGCCAGCAGCTTCCCGCCCGACGTGTCGAGTTCCAGGGCCCGCGCCGAGAAGCCGCCCTTGCCCAGCTTGTCGACGACCTGGCCCGGTGTCTCCGTGTCGAGCAGGTCGTTGGCCTCCAGCTCCCTGATGGACGCCAGGGGCAGGGCCCCGATGACGTCGGGCAGGTTCCCCGCGGCCGCGGCGGAGGTCACGACCTGGCTGAACTGGTCCTCGGCCACGCCGACCAGCTTGACCTTGATGCCGGTCTTCCGGGTGAAGTCGGCGATGATCTGGTTCTGCACGGTCATGCGGTCCTCAAGGTTCTCCTCGGTCCAGACCGTGATCTCGTTGGCGGCCTTCCCGGCGTCGTCGCCACACGCGGCCAGCGAGGCCGCGGCCAGCAACGCGACGGAGAGGACGGCGGTTACCTTCTTCGGCATGGCACGCTCCTCCGAACGGGGATACGCCAGATACGCCGCACTTACCCTGAACCGACACGACACAACTAGCGGTGCGATACCGAGACCCGTCTGTACCCCGGTCGTGTTCGTTCACGGTCTTTTGTGGCGCGCCGATCAAGGAATGCGACCCCCGGGCGGGTTGTGTCGGTAAGATCGCTTACCGGAAGACACTTGGTAAAAACCCAAATTTCGGTAGTCGGCTCTGGCGGAAGTCGTAGACTTAAGAGTGTTCTGAGCACGACTATGGTGTGCAAACGACTACTAAATCTTAAACTTTTGTCTGATCATAAAGCGTAAGTGTGGGGAATGCGCGTCATCACCTTTGAAGAGCCAGGCCGTGTCCGCGTCGGTCTGGAGTCGCCCGCCGAGCTCGGGCCGGGTTGCGTGCGGGTCCGCACGATCTACTCGGGCGTCTCCGCCGGCACCGAACTCACCGCCTATCGCGGCACCAATCCCTATCTCACCCGGAAGTGGGACGCGGAGCAGCGGCTGTTCCTTGAGGGACAGACGCACGCCTACCCGCTGACCGGCTGGGGCTACCAGGAGGTCGGCGAGGTGGTGGAGGCGGCGCCCGATGTCGCCGACCCACCCGTCGGCCACCTCGTCTGGGGCATCTGGGGCCACCGGGCCGAGGCGGTGGTGCCCGCCGAGAAATTGGTCGGCCACGTGCTACCGCCCGGCGCCGACCCGCTGGGCGGTGTTTTCGCCCGGGTGGGCGCGATCGCGCTCAACGCCGTGCACGCCGCCGACGTGCACCTGGGCGACCAGATCGCGATCTTCGGACAGGGCGTCATCGGCCTGCTGGCCACCCGCCTCGCCGTGCTGAGCGGTGCCCGGGTCGTGGCCGCCGACGCCATTCCGGCCCGCCTCGAGCTCTCCAGGCAGTACGGCGCGGCCGAGACGTTCGACATCTCGTCCGGCTCCGTGGCCGAGTTCATCCGCAAGCGGATCGAGGGCGCCGACACCGCCATCGAGCTGAGCGGCAGCCACCTGGGCCTGCACGAGGCGATCAGGACCGTCCGCAGGGGCGGCAGGGTCGTGGCCGGCGGCTTCTACCAGGGCGACGGCATCGGGCTCCGGCTGGGTGAGGAGTTCCACCACAACCAGGTGCAGCTCGTCTCCTCCCAGATCGGCGGTGTCGCCTCCTGGCTGTCCCAGCGCTGGGACGTCGAGCGGCTGCAGCGCACGTTCATGGAGCTCGTCCACGCGGGTGAGATCGACGTGCTCAGCCTGGTCAGCCACGTCATGCCCGTCGGCGGCGCGTCCAGGGCCTTCGACCTGATCGACAAGCACCCGTCCGAGGTGCTCCAGCTCGTCTTCGAGTTCGAAGATGCACCGATCGAGGATGCACCGAAAGAGGGGTCACTGTGAAGCTCGCCGTACAGGAGCAGCTTCTGCCCGGCCGTTCCCTGCAGGAGAAGTTCGCGTTCGCGACCGACGCCGGGTTCGACGCGATCGAGCTGCGCGGGAAGGGGGACTTCCACTTCGCCAACCGGCTCACCGAGCTCAAGCGGGCACTCGCCGACGGCGTGGTCATGCCGACGGTGTGCGTGGACATGCCGCACTTCATCGGTGACTTCGACCCCGCCAAGCGCATGGACGCGATCCAGCAGCTCAGGTCGCAGCTCACGGTCATCGCCGAGCTCGGCGGCGTCGGGGTGATGACGCCCGCCTCCTGGGGCCAGTTCTCGCGCAGGCTGCCGCCGTTCGAGCCGCCGCGCAGCGCCGCCGAGGACCGTGAGGTGCTCACCGAGGCGCTGGGGATGCTCGGCGAACACGCGCAGCGCAACGGCGTGCTGATCATGCTGGAGCCGCTCAACCGCTACGAGAACCACATGGTCAACACCCTCGCCGAGGCCGTGTCGTACTGCTCGATGGACTCCATCAGGGTCGTCGGTGACACCTATCACATGAACATCGAAGAGGACGATCCCTGCCGCTCGCTGATAGAGGCGGCGCCGTACCTCGCGCACATGCAGATCAGCGAGTCGAACAGGAACGAGCCCGGCACCGGCCACCTCGACTGGGGCGCGCAACTGGCCACGCTCGACGCCCTCGGCTACGAGGGTTATCTCGCGCTCGAATGCCGCCTGCGCGGCGAGGCCGAGATCGTCCTTCCGCAGACGGCGGCCTTCATCAGGAAGTTCCTATGATCCTCCGCGACGCCGTGCGCGTGCTGGTCGCCAACTGGGACGGCAGCTACACGGTGCCCTCCCGCCGCCTCTATCCCCACCAGTGGAGCTGGGACTCCGCCTTCATCGCGATCGGCAACGCCCGCTGGTCCCCGCGCCGGGCCAGGTCGGAGTTGCTCGCCCTGTTCGGCGCCCAGTGGCGCGACGGCAGGGTGCCGCACATCGCGTTCAACCCCAAGGTGCCCGAGGGCGACTACTTCCCCGGCCCCGAGTTCTGGGAGGCACGGGCCCCGTCCGGCTGGAAGACCTCCGGCATCGTGCAGCCGCCCGTGCACGCCCTGGCCGCCTGGCAGGTGCATCTGGCCGAGCCGAACCCGGCCTTCCTGCGCCGGATCTATCCCCGGCTGGTGGCGCAGCAGCAGTACCTGCGCACCGCGCGGCGCTCGCCCGAGGGGCTGATCTCGATCGTCCATCCGTGGGAGTCGGGCATGGACAACAGCCCGGCCTGGGACGTCCCGCTGGCCGCCGTCGAGACCGGGTCCGCCGGCGTCACGCGCAGGGACCTCACCCACGTCAGCGCCGACGAGCGGCCCACCGATCTCGACTACGAGCGCTACACCGCGCTCGCCCGCGCCTACCGCGACACCGGCTACCGCAGGCCCGGCGCGTTCTGCGTCGAGGACCCGCTGTTCAACGCCGCGTACGGCGTGGCGGAGCTGACGCTGGCGAAGATCGCGAAGGTGTGTGGCGGCGACCCTGAGCCGCACCAGCGCGAGGCCGCCGCGGTCACCGCGGCCATGGTCGAGCATCTCTACGACGACGGCCTCTTCCACCCCCGCGACGTGCTCACCGGCTGCCCGATCCGCTCCAACAGCGCCGCCGGGCTGGTGCCGCTCATGCTGCCCGACCTGCCGCGCGACATCGTCAACGCGTTGATCGGCACGGCGCTCGACCGGTTCGGGCTGAAGGACGGCGTGCTGCCCAGCTTCGCGCCCGCCGCGCCGGAGTTCGACCCGGCGCGCTACTGGCGCGGGCCGAGCTGGATCAACCTGACCTGGCTGGTCTGGCAGGGCCTGCGGCACCGCCGCCCCGACCTGGCGGCCCCGCTCGCCGACGGCATGATCAGGGCGGTCACGGAGTCCGGCTTCCGCGAGTACTTCGACCCGTTCAGCCTGCAAGGCCACGGCTGCCACGACTTCAGCTGGTCAGCCGCGCTCATCCTCGACGTGGCCGCGGAGCACGGCCTGGACGGAGTGCCTCCTGCGCGCGGCGAGATCGGCCAGGAACTGGGGGGCCTCGGCGAAGCCGACGACATCGGTGATCACGTGCTCGCGTAGCCCGTCGCCCCGCTGCCTGAGCAGCGCGATCGTCTCGTACGACAGCCGCTCCCGATCCCAGGCGTGGGCCAGCCCGCGCGGCACCCGGCCGATCTGGGCGCAGCGCAGCGAGAGGCCGTTGTGGTGGAACTCCTCGCCCAGCCGCACCTCGTCGGCGCCGTCGGTGTAGAAGGCCAGGTCGATCACCGTGCCCTGCGGTCTGATCAGCCTCAGCGCCACGGCGAGGGCGCGGGGCCTGCCGCGACACTGGAAGACCACGTCGGCGCCGCGGTCGTTGGGCGCGTGCCGCCAGCGTCGCTTCAGTTCGACGGCCGGATCCTCCTCGAAGGTCAGGACCTCGGCACCGAGCGCCTCGGCGATGTCCAGCCTGGCCGGGGTCTCGTCCACGACCACGACCTCCGCCGCGCCGTACGCGAGGGCGAAGGACGCCGTCAGCAGCCCGACCACGCCCGCGCCGACGACGGCCACCCGCCGCCCGCGTACGCCGTCACCGAGCTCCCTGACGTTGGGGCCGTGCAGGTCGGTCGCTGCGTGCAGCAGCCCGTTCGCGCAGATCGGCCCCATGTGGGCGACGAAGACGCCGAGCATCGGGTCGAGGTCGCCGGGCAGCTCCACGAACCGGTCGGTCATCGGATCGGCCACGTAGCCGGTGCGGTGCCCATAGGCCATCGCGACCAGCGCGCCTTCGCGCACGGCCCTTGTACGCGTCTCCACTACCCTGCCCACCTGCATGTATCCGATGCCGCGCACCGGATAACCGATCGACGGGGTGCCCTCGGTGAACAGCCCGAGCGCCGGATCCCAGGTCGCCGACAGATAGGGGTTGCTGCCTTTGACATAGGTCAGCTCGGTGCCCGCCGAGATCCCGCTGTACGCGGTGGCCACCTGGAACCCGCCGTCGGGCACGGCTGGAAGCTTCTCCTCGACCAGCGTGATCACGCCAGGCGCCTCGATGCTCAGCACCTCACACATCGGGTGTGCTCACCGGCCTTCCTTCCGCCGCGGACCGCGCGAGGGCGAGCGCCAGCCGGTGGGTCTTCAGCGCCTCCCGGTACGGCACGCGTACATCGGCCTCCTTGCCCTGTACGGCGTCGATGAAGGTCCGGTCCACCCGCACCTTCGCCGCCCCGCCGTCCTGGACGGTGGTCTCGCCGTCCACCAGCAGCCGGTCCTCGCTCAGGTCGAGCGAGACGCCCTCGGCGTGCACCTCCAGCCCCGCCCGGTGCTTGCGCGCGAGCAGGCTGGTCGCGGCGAGCATGCCGGCGGCGCCGCCCGCGAACCGCAGCACCGCCGCCGTGGCCCGATCGACCTCTCCGTCCGTGGCGTTCTCCGCCGGCACGGCGTGCACCATCGTCACCTCGCCCACCAGAACCCTGGCCAGGTCGAGGACGTGGACGGCCTGCTCGACCAGCTGGCCGCCCGACATTTCAGGCTTCAGCCACCAGCCGACCGGGGGCACCTTGTCCAGCCAGTGGCCCAGTGCCAGTCGTACCGGACGGTTGGCCAGCACCTCGCGGGCCTGGTCGACGATGTCCAGGTAGCGCCAATGGTGGCCGACCGCAGAGGGCAGGCCCCGGCGGTCGATTTCGGTGGCGATCTTTTCCGCAGTGGACAGGTCAAGCGAAAGCGGCTTTTCTACAAAAAACGGGAGATTGCACGATAGAACATCCTGTTCCGGGTTACCGTGCGCGAAAGGAGGCACGCAGATATAGACCGCGTCCAAACCGCCGGCGTCCAGAAGATCGGTATGGCTACCGTAGGCAGGGCAGCCGTGCCGCTCGGCCAGAGCCCCGGATCTTCGGGGATCTGTGTCGGCGATTCCCACGATCGTCACGTCGGAGAAACCGGACAGCACGTCCGCGTGACGAGCAGCAACATTTCCGGCACCGATGATGCCGATCCGAGTAGTAGTGGGGAACACAGTCCGGCTTATCCCACATTTACGTGGAATGAAACAAAACATGTTCGAAGGTGCATTGACGGGGCAGATGTCGGCGACCTGACCAGAAAAGATCGGGGCTAACCGCATGGAGACAGATCTGCGCGCATTGGCCAAGGTCCAGGAGTGGTACGGGCCGCACTCGAGCGTCGCAGCCGAGTGGCCGGTCGACGCCCTCCTCTTGGCCAAGGGACGGGCCACGGTAAGCGTTATCTTGCCTGCCCGTGACGAAGAGCGGACCGTTGGCGACATCGTCGCCGTGATCCGTCGCGATCTCATCGAGCGGGCGCCGCTCGTGGACGAGATCATCGTGGTGGATTCGAACTCCACCGACACGACCGCCGCCCGCGCGGCCGCGGCCGGGGCCCGGGTGGTGGCGCAGGACGCCGTGCTCGCGCATCTGCCGCCGCTGACCGGCAAGGGCGAGGCGCTGTGGAAGGGGCTGGCCGCCTCCGGCGGGGAGCTGATCGTGTTCGTGGACGCGGACCTGCGTAATTTCAGCGCGCACTTCGTCTCCGGGCTGCTCGGACCGCTGCTCGTCGACCAGCGGATCCAGTTCGTCAAGGCCGCCTACGAGCGGCCCTTCACCGGCGCTGACGGGGTGTTGTCGCGCGGCGGGGGCGGACGGGTCACCGAGCTGGTCGCGCGGCCGCTGCTCAACATGTTCTGGCCGGAGCTGGCGGGATTCGTCCAGCCGCTCGGCGGGGAGTATGCCGCCCGCCGCGAAGCGCTGGAAAAGGTGCCGTTCGTCACCGAGTACGGGGTGGAGTTCGGGCTGCTGGTGGACCTGCTGGAGCTGGTCGGGCTGGACGCGATGGCCCAGGTGGACCTGGGCGTCCGGGTGCACGGGCACCAGGCCATGCCCGCGCTGGGCCGGATGGCCGGGCAGATCATGCTCACCGCCTGGTCACGGCTGGAGCGCCAGGGCCGCGTGCTGTCCGCCATTCCCCCCGAACACCGGCTGCTGCAGTTCGGGCTCGACGGGCAGGCCGACCTGGTGGACATGGCCGTGGCGGAGCGCCCGCCACTGGCGTCCCTGGCCATCGAGGACGTGGCATGAACATCCTGGTGAACGCCGGACCGTGGCTGCCGGTGCCGCCTCCGGGCTACGGCGGAATCGAGAACGTGGTGGCCACGCTGGTCCCGGCCCTGCGCGAGCGCGGGGTGCGGGTGGTCCTGGCCTCCGTCGGATCGAGCACGCTCGAGGTGGACGAGCTGATCAGCGTCTTCGACGAAGGCCAGTTCGCCGAGCTGCAGAAGCCGTACAACCAGGTCATGGGCCTCGCCCACGCGCACCAGGCCCGCGTGGCGCTCGAACTCGGCCGCCGCGACGACCTCGACCTCGTCCACGATCACCTGGAGGTCGTCGGCCCGGCCGTGCTGTCGGCGCTCGGCGGGCTGCCCGTCCTGCACACCCTGCACTGGGACCTGCGTAAGCACGCCGCCTTCTACGGAGCGTTCCCGCGGTCGATCGCGGTCAACGGCGTCTCGGACTCCCAGCTCGCCCGCGCACCCGCCGCGCTGCGGGCCGCCTCGCTCGGCGCCATCCACCTGGCCACCCCGCTCGCCGACCGCGACCTGCGTACCGAACGGGGCGAGCACTTCATCGCGATGGGCCGGATCTGCGGGCTCAAGGGCACGCACGTGGCCGCCAGGATCTGCCAGAAGCTCGGGCTCCCGCTGGTCCTCGCGGGCCCGGTGAGCGGCCTGAACACCCCCGCCGAGCTGGAGGCCATCGCCCAGGACCCGGACCATCCGCTGAACGGCCACCCCGACGTCCGCTACCACCTGCACGCGGTCACCCCCTATCTCGACGGCGACCTGGTCAGCTGGGTCGGCTCGGTGGGGGGCGAGACCCGCGACGAGCTCTACGCCTCGGCCCGCGCCGCCCTGTTCCCCATCCAGTGGGACGAGCCCGGCGGCACGGCCGTCGTCGAGGCCCTCGCCCTGGGGGTGCCGCCGATCGGGCTGCGCCGCGGGTGCTTGCCCGAGATCATCGACCACGGCCGGACCGGGTTCCTCGCCGACACCGAGGAGGAACTGGCCGAGTGGATGCTGCGGGTGGACGAGCTCGATCCCGAGGAGTGCCGCCGGGAGGCTCGTCGCCGCTTCTCGCCGGCCGTCATGGCCGACCGCTACCTGGAGTTGTACGGGGAGGTCAGGAGAACCCGCGCGGCAGCACGGTGACGGGACAGGACGAGGCCCGCAGCACCTTCATCGCCAGCTCCCCGAGGAACACCCGGTGCGGCTGCGCGTCCTCACTGGCCGCGCAGATCAGCAACTCGCCGGGCAGCCATTCGAGCGTCTCCAGCGCCGTGGTCACGTCGTGCCCTTCGGCGATCTCCGCCTCCGCCTCGATCCCGGTCGACTCCCAGGCCAGCCGTACGGCCAGCGCCAGGTCGTCCCCGAGCCGGCCCGGATCCTCCGTACGCAGGTCGAGCGTGATCAGCCGGAGCGGCACGCCGAGCCTGAGCGCGGCCTGCGCGACCCGCTCAACGGCCTCGTCGCACTGCGGGCGGTGGACGTAGGCGAGCGTGAGCCGGGAGGGCTCGTCCGGCGGCTGGTAGCCGGCGGGCACCAGCATCACCGCCTCGGTCGACAGGTGGAGCAGGTGGTCGGAGGTCGCCCCGATCGAGATACGGCCGTTCTGGCCGCCGTCCGCCGAGCCGACCACGATCAGATCGGCCCTGATCCGGCTGGCCAGCACCGACAGCCCACGCCCCGGACCCCTGCTCTCGAACGCCATGTACTCGGCCGGCGCCGCGCCCAGCTCCTCCGCCGCGTGCGCCAGGTTGGCCTGCGCCTCGACCGCCTGCCCCGGGCTGCCCGGCGGGTAGATCGCGGCCACCGTGAGCTCGCCGCCGGTGATCCGCGAGATCGCGGCGCCCAGGGCGAGAGCGTCGCGTCCCCCTGACTCGCCGGTGTAGCCGACGATCACGTGCTCTCCGATCACGACTGCCTCCCTACCCGATCTCACCTGGGAATACGCGGAGCCTGCCCGGTCCTCTCCGTGGACCCTTGGACTTTCGGCCGAGGCGCCGGGCGTTGATCGTTCGTAAGGTTGTGTCCATTACCCGTACATGGATTGGACATGTGTTGTACCGCGACATCGTCGACTTCGCTCTCACCACGCCCGCGTGGCTGCACACTCTCGCCGAGGTGGGCACGGACGCCGGGCTGTTCGTCTTCGCTGCGCTGTTCGCGCTGTGCTGGTGGCGGGCGCGCAACGCGCCGGCACGCGACCTGGCGATCTCGATCGCCGGGCCGGCGGGTGTGGTGTGCGCGTACGTTCTCAGCGAGGTCGTGAAGACGTTCGTCCAGGAGGAGCGGCCGTGCCGGGGCGGGATCGCGACGATCGCCGAATGCCCGCCGCCGAGCGACTGGTCGTTCCCGAGCAACCACTCCGTCATCGCCGCCGGCGCCGCCGGGGCGCTCATCCTGGCCTGGCGCGCCCTGGCCTGGGTGGTGCTCCCGCTGGCGGCGGTCATGGCGTTCTCGCGGGTGTTCGTCGGCGTGCACTATCCGCATGACGTCGCCGCGGGCCTCCTGATCGGCCTGGTGCTGGCCCCGCTCTGCACGCTGCTGCTGGTGGGGGCCGTCACACCGATGGTACGGCTGGCGCGAAGCCGTCTGTCGCCGCAACGAGCCGGCTGACGATGCCCGGCTCGGTGGCGGCGTGCCCGGCGTCGTCCACCACCTCGAACCGCGCCTCCGGCCACGCCTTGTGCAGGTCCCAGGCGGTGGACATGGGTGTGCACACGTCGTGGCGGCCCTGCACGATGACGCCCGGGATATGGCGGATCCGGTCCACGTTCTTGATCAGCTGCTCGGGCTCGAACCAGCCCAGGTGCGTGAAGTAGTGGTTCTCGATCCGCGCGAACGCCAGCGCCATCTTCGCCTCGCCGAACTCCTCGACCAGCTCGGGATCGGGCCGCAGCGTGACCGTGCGGCCCTCCCACATCGCCCACGCCCTGGCCGCGGCCAGCCGCGCCTCGGGATCGTCCCCCTCCAGCCGGGCACGGAAGGCGGCGATCAGATCACCGCGCTCCTCGACGGGGATCGGCGCGAGGAACGACTCCCATGCGTCCGGGAAGAGGTGGGAAGTGCCCTCCTGGTAGAACCAGTGGAGTTCGCCGGGGCGGAGGGTGAAGATACCGCGCAGTACCAGTTCGGTGGTCCTGTCCGGATGTGTCTGCGCGTACGCAAGGGCCAGGCTGCTGCCCCACGACCCGCCGAACACCTGCCACCTGTCGATGCCCAGGTGCTCGCGCAGCCGTTCCATGTCGGCGACCAGATGCCAGGTGGTGTTGGCCTCCAGCGAGGTGCCCGGATCGCTGGCATGCGGCAGGCTCCGACCGCAGTTGCGCTGGTCGAACAGGACGATGCGATACAGCTCGGGGTTCCACTGGCGGCGATGCCCCGTGCCGCAGCCACCGCCTGGACCGCCGTGGAGCATGACCGCGGGCTTGCCGTCCGGGTTACCGCAGACCTCCCAGTAGATCTGGTTGCCGTCGCCCACGTCGAGCAGGCCCGAGTCGTAGGGCTCGATGGGCGGGTACAGGTCTCTCATTTGGTGCATCTTTCCCCCCTCTGTCATCGATCATGGAGAACGTATGGTGGGCGTATGGAGCTGGTAACGATCGACGATATCCGTGCGGCGGCCGAGCGCATCAAGCCGGTCGTGGTGCGGACCCCGCTGGTGCCCATGGGAGAGGTCTGGGTCAAGCCGGAGAGCCTGCAACGGGTGGGATCGTTCAAGATCCGCGGCGCCTACAACGCCGTCGCCGAGCTGCGGCCCGACGGGGTCGTCACCCACTCGTCCGGCAATCACGGCCAGGCGCTGGCGTACGCGGCCAAGCAGTTCGGCGTGCCGTGCGTCGTCGTGGTGCCCGAGGGGACGCCCGAGGTCAAGGCGGCGGCGATCAGGGGACACGGCGCCGAGCTGGTCGTCGTACCGCCCGATCAGCGGATCGTCGCGGCCCTGAAGCTGGCCGAGGAGCGGGAGCTGACCATGGTTCCGCCGTACGACCATCCGGCGGTGATCGCCGGTCAGGGCACGATCGGCCTGGAGATCGTGACGGATCTGCCCGACGTCGAGGTAGTGGTGGTACCGGTCAGCGGGGGCGGCCTCGCCTCGGGCATCGCCGCGGCCGTCAAGGCGCTGAAGCCGGACGTCACCGTGCTGGGCGTCGAACCGGAGCTCGCGGCCGACGCGGCCGAGGGCCTGGCGGCGGGCCGGCCGGTCAGCTGGGAGCCGGCCAGGACCTTCCGTACGATCGCCGACGGGTTGCGGGCCGATCTGTCCGAGCTGACGTTCGCGCACCTGCGGGAGCACCTCGACGGCATCGTCACCGTGTCGGAGGACGAGATCCGCCACGCCATGCGCCACCTGGCCCGCTCGGCCCGCCTGGTGGCGGAGCCGAGCGGAGCGGTCACGACGGCGGCCTACCTGTCGGGCCGCGTCCCCGAGGGCCGGACGGTGCTGGTGCTGTCGGGCGGCAACGTCAACCCGGACCTGTTCCGCGAGGTCCTCTGATCGGCTAAGCGGTCCAGTCGTGGCGGGCGAGGAACGACCGGTCGCCGGTGGCGTATTCGTGGAAGGCCCGCTGGACCTCCGCCAGTTCGGCCACCATCGTCCGCGCCAGCGCCTCTTCCTTGTACTCCAGCTCGTAGCCGGGGGAGACCTGGATGAAGTGCCGCCCGAAGTTCACCAGTGTGACGAACGGGTTCTGCGGCGACATGGTGGCCAGCACGTCATGCACCAGCCCGAGGTCCGGATCGTGCACGATCATGCCGTCGCCGGTGTGGAGCTGCATGCCCTCATAGACGCCGAGCGGCGTCACATTGTGCACGAGATCGCGCTGCGGGTCGTAGCAGACGAGCCCGTGAGCCCGCGCGACGGTGAACACCTGGGCCGACATCTCGTCCATCGTGTCGAGGTCCATCGTCACCAGCACATGTCCGGGATAGACCGTGACCAGGCCGGGCAGCTCCTTGGCCACCTCCGGCACGTCGCCCACGACGGGTTCGCTCTTCTTGACCGCGAGGTAGGCGGCCCGCGCCTGATCCCTGCTGATCGGCGCGGACTCGGCCCAGACCATCAACTCAACGCTCACCCGTTCATCTTGTCGGATAGCGCCGCACTTGGTGGCACTCACCCCCGGACAAGCGGGAACGCCCATCTTCATGACCGCGTCTAGCGCGGCTTCTCGGACTCCGGAATGAGTTCCACCGTGCACTGGGCGCATCGGCGCGCCTCGATGGGGACCTCACTCAGACATTCCGGGCACTGCCTGGTCGTCGCGGCCTTGCCCTTTTCGAACAGGCTGATCAGCCGGGTCATCGGCATCACGATCAGCCAGTAGACCACCGCCGCGATGATCACGAAGGTGAGGAGGTGGTTGAGGAAGTCGCCGTACTTGAACTGGCTCCCGTTGACGGTGAACGAGTAGTCGGCGAAGTTCGGCTGCCTCCCGCCGGTGATCGCCCCGATCAGCGGTGTGACCAGGTCGGAGACCAGCGCCTGCACCAGGCCGCTGAAGGTCGCGCCGATGATCACCGCGACCGCCAGCTCGACGATGTTGCCACGTAACAGGAAGTTCTTGAATCCGCCCATGGCATCGGTAAGTAGCCGGGCAAGGAACGGTCAAACCTTGTGGCTAGATGATGTCGAAGGTTCCGGCTTTGATGCCGTCTCGGAAGCCTTCCCAGTCTTGCCGGGTCAACGACAGATGCGCTCCCGCGGAGTCTGTGCCGACTCGGAGGAGAACTCTGTCGGCTTGCTTCGCTACCTCCACGCAATTGCCGTTGTTGCACGAGTGCCAGGTCAGATCGCGCGGAGCCTGGGGGGAACTCATGCGGTACCTCGCAGGGGGTCGGCGGCAGGGCATAGTGCTCCGTCATGGTAACCCGGCATCTCGCCCGTACTGGGAGCGATGGGGCGGATGTCACGCAAGGGGCAGGCGGCCTCCGCCTGCCCCCGCACGTCTTCGAGCGCTACTCCTTGATGCTCCCGATGAAGCTGGCCCACTCTTCAGGAGAGAACTGCAGGATGTCGCCCCCAGCCACCTTGGTGTCGCGGACGGCGATTCGACCGTTCGGAAGCTCCGCCACGGCGACACAACTGCCGTTGTTGCAGCGGGAAGAGACCCGCCACTTAGGCTCCAGCTGAGGATGCGAGGTCATTGTCACTCTCCTGCTTGGGAATGGCGGGTCTCCTAGCCGGAGCGCGCCATGCTGGTTACGACGTGGGCCTTCGCATGCGAAGAGGACAGGGCGCGCGTGAAGCTCAGGCCTAGTCCGATATGCTATGCACTTGCCGCTGGCATTTGCGCGCGCTTAGCTAAATCGTTTTCAACCTTTGTGAGCCGCTGGGGGGCTTCTCCAGGAAGAACTTGCCCGGCAAGCGAGACAAGGTGGACAGCGTCGGCCACGCTGGCATTCGTGCTGAACGAAGGATCATGAACGCGCTGCCGGATCCCCCGTGAGCGCCGATGGTGTAGGGCCGACCTGAACGGTGACGTCTGGCAGTGGCTGCGGATCCGTGTGTTCAGGCTGCTGACCCCTCACACGCGCATTGCCCGCGCTGGACCAGGGCGACACCAACCAGTACCGCCACCATCTGCGTGGTCATCATGGGCAGACCGCTCTACGGATATTCATCTGCCGCGACGAAATCTTCGGCTAGTCTGAGCGCGAATACCGAGAAACGGTGCCCCGATCCTCTTGCAAGGTCGAACCGGGGCTCCGCTCTGCCCAGAGGGCTTAGATAGCGGGCGAAGCTATCTGAGCCCTCTCATCTTGAGGAGACAATCCAAGAGGAGTAACAGGAACTGCAGAAGCAGCACCCTCTCCTCCCTGTCCGGCTCCTCTCCGAGGCTGCTCAATTGAGCTCTCCAACCTTGGACCCGGTTCAGGACACCTTGTGGGGTTGATCCTGGTCCAGTCGATCAACCCCTAGGACGTTGACCGGCGCGTGGTTAGAGCGTTGCGCAACCTCTGCCCCGCACGGTAAACCGCGGCTTGCACTTACCGCTGTAATTTCCGCGCGCTTGATGAGGCGTTTTCAACCCCTCTGAGCCGCGAAGACGTCACGCTGCTCCAATATCCGTTTCCGGGAGTCCCCAGGGTCGAGTGCTGTGGCGCGAAGATGGTTCAGCACCTCCTCGAAGCGATCGAGCTGGCTGGGTTTCTCCAGGAAGATCTGGCCGGCGAGGGTGTCGAAGTAGACGGTGTTGGCCACCCCGGCACTGGGGGCGAACCTCAGCAGCATAAACGCGCTGTCGAATCCCATGTGAGCGCCGATGCTGTAGGGGACGACCTGAACGGTGACATGCGGCAGGTGGCTTAGCTCGGCGAGCTGGGTCAGCTGCGCCGCCATGATCGGTCGGCCGCCGACGTGGCGGTGCAGCGCGGATTCGTCGAGCAGGACCCAGTAGCGCGGGGGCGACGGTTTGTGGAGGGTCTCCTGGCGCTTCATGCGGACCGCCACGCGTTCATCGAGTACGTCGGCCGCGATGCGCGGCAGGAAGCCCTGGATCACAGCCCTGGCGTAGTCTTCGGTCTGGAGCAGCCCCGGAATCGTGGTGGTCTCATACTCGGCGATCTCTACGGCCTCGGTCTCCAACCCGATGAGCGGCCGGAAGCCCACGTCCTCCGAATCCTGCCACCAGCTCAGCTGTTGCGCCTCGCGGGCGAGCGTCATCAGCTCGGTCGGGTCGGCGACCTCGTAGAGTCGGCACAGGTCGCGGACGTCGCGCAGGCTGGCCCGTCGCTGGGCCGTCTCGATGCGGCTGACCTTGGCCGGGGAGCAGAGCAGTTGCTCGGCGACCTCGGCGATGCTCAGGCCGGCCTCAGCGCGCATTTCGCGTAGTCGCTTCGCCAGTTGCCGCTGGCGCAGGGTGGGGTTGGCCATCATCCCTCATCCAACTGGGCGGCGCGGTCGGAGATCGCCACGCGCGGAGATTCGATGATCTCGCGGAAGCGGGGCGATTGCCCACCCTCCAGAGGGAAATGGGCTCTCTGTTATCCGGTATCCGGAAATGTCGGATTCGCTGATCATCGCCGATCACCTCTTCGTGACGCCGTGCCGAGATCCTATGCCCAGGTGATTGCCTGTGGCATGTGAGTAAGGCAAACGTCACTGACACGTTCCTATGGCAATTGCCATAGGCATGCGCATTTCGGGTAAACAACCACCGAGAAGAAGAAGGAGGACGTGATGCCCGTAGGAGGACCCACCCGGTCCCGGAGCTCGGCTTCGACCGGCGCAGGGACCAGGACACGAAGCTGGACCGGTGTAGCCGCACCGGCCCAGCTGAAGAACGACCATCCCCCACTGCCAGAGCAGAAGGACGATCCACCATGGATGTTAGCAACATAACCAGAAAATCGACCGTTCGTAATCCCGTCCGTCGCCTTGTGGCCGGCCTGCTCGAAGTCCTCGACGCCTGGGCTTTCGCCGAGCTGGACGCCAGGGCCAGAGAGCGGGGCTGGCAGGTACGCCGGCCGGCCCCGCTCATGAGGGTCTATCGCGCCCCCGAGTTCGACACCTACGTACGCTGTGCCGCCTGCGAGGGCGAAGGCGTCACCAGGCGGGGTCTGTGCCGCGCCTGCCTGGGGTTGGGCAGAGTGCGGCGATGAACCGCCCGCTCCTGGATGAGCTGAACCGTGCCACCACCCCCATATCACGGCCGAATCCCCTGGTCGTGCTCTGGCGGTGGCGGTATGAGGTCGCGACGGTCGTCTGTCTGCCACTCCTCGCCTACCTGATCGTCAGCTCGTTCGGTCCCATCTCCCTGGCGGCGGTCGCTGTGCCCGCCGTGGTTGTCCTCTGGCCGTCCGCGCGGTCAGGGGCGTGGGGGCGGATCCGGTGCGTGGTCACCGCGCACCGGATCCGTGTCGGCCTCGTCGAGGCGTACGTCGTCAACAGGCGGGGCAAGATCCCGGTCATCGTGTGGTGCGCGCCGGCTCCGTTCGGGGAGCGGGTCTGGGTTTGGTGCCGGGCTGGGACCACGCCTTCGGCCATCGAGCAGGGGCGGGAGGTCATCGCGGCCGCCTGCTGGGCGACCGAGGTGGTCGTCCGGCCGCGCGCGGGCAGTCCGCACTGGGTGCTGCTCGACGTCATCCGGCAGGGGCGTTCCGTACGAACCCTGCCTGAGGAGCCTCGGTCCGCCAGAGGCATGCTGTGAACTCGGGCCGCCTCTGATACCGCGCCGTCAGAGGTGGCCCGTCGGCAAAAAGCGTGCAAAGCCGTCTTATGGGAAGGACCTGTTGATCCGCCGGGCCGGGCGGCTCCTTCGAGGCTGGGCTTGTCCGGCGAAGCGAGGGAACGGAACATGGGAAAGACGGCAAGGGAGCCTCGATGATCGAAATCTGGCCGGGAGACCCCTATCCTCTCGGGGCGACCTATGACGGGGCGGGCACCAACTTCTCCCTCTATACGGAGGCCGCCGACAAGGTTGAGCTCTGCCTGTTCTCCGAGGACAACGCGGAGTCCAGGGTTCCGCTCGCCGAGGTGGACGGGTTCATCTGGCACGGCTACCTGCCGGGCATCGGGCCGGGTCAGCGCTACGGCTACCGCGTCCACGGGCCCTACGAGCCGGCGCAGGGGTTGCGGTGCAATCCGGCCAAGCTGCTGCTCGACCCGTACGCGATGGCGATCGAGGGTGGTGTCACCTGGAACGAGGCGGTGTACGGCTACCCTTTCGGGCAGCCCGACGCGCGTAATGATGCCGACTCGGCGCCCTATATGCCGCGCTCGATCGTGATAAATCCGTTCTTCGGGTGGGGGCACGACAGGCCGCCCGCGACGCCGTACCACGACACGGTGATCTACGAGGCGCACGTGCGCGGCCTGACCATCAGTAACCCGAAGATCCCCGAGCACATACGCGGCACCTACGCGGCACTCGGTCACCCGGAGATCATCGATCACCTCACCAAGCTCGGCGTGACGGCGATCGAACTGATGCCCGTCCACCAGTACGTCACCGACGACATCCTGGAGCAGCGCGGGCTGTCCAACTACTGGGGCTACAACTCGATCGGCTTCTTCGCGCCGCACAACCGCTACTCCAGCCAGGGGCAGCGGGGCGGCCAGGTGCTGGAGTTCAAGGCCATGGTGCGGGCGCTGCACGAGGCGGGGATCGAGGTCATCCTCGACGTCGTCTACAACCACACGGCCGAGGGGAACCATCTCGGCCCGACGCTGTCGTTCCGGGGCATCGACAATCCCGACTACTACCGGCTGGTCGACGGCGACAAGCGTTACTACCTGGACACCACGGGCACCGGCAACAGCCTGCTCATGCGTTCGCCCCACGTACTCCAGATGATCATGGATTCGCTCCGCTACTGGGTCATCGAGATGCACGTCGACGGGTTCCGCTTCGACCTGGCCTCGACCCTGGCCAGGGAACTGCACGAGGTCGACCGGCTGAGCTCCTTCTTCGACCTGGTCCAGCAGGACCCGGTGCTGTCGCAGATCAAGCTCATCGCCGAGCCGTGGGACCTGGGGCCGGGCGGTTACCAGGTCGGCAACTTCCCGTCGCGATGGACGGAGTGGAACGGCCGCTACCGTGACACCATCCGCGACCTGTGGCGGGGGCAGCCCGCGACGCTGCCCGAATTCGGCTCCAGGTTCACCGGCTCCAGCGACCTCTACCTGGACGACAGCCGCCGTCCCGCCGCCTCGATCAACTTCGTCACCTGCCACGACGGCTTCACCCTGCAGGACCTGGTCTCGTACGACGGCAAGCACAACGAGGCCAACAAGGAGGGCAACCGCGACGGCACCGACGACAACCGGTCCTGGAACTGCGGTGCGGAGGGTCCGGCGGGCCCGGCCATCGAGTCGCTGCGCGAGCAGCAGAAGCGCAACTTCCTGACCACGCTCTTCCTGTCGCAGGGCGTGCCGATGCTCTCCCATGGCGACGAACTGGGCCGTACCCAGGATGGCAACAACAACGGCTACTGCCAGGACAACGAGCTGACCTGGGTCGACTGGTCCGACGTCAGGGAGAACTGGCTGCTGCTGGAGTTCACGCAGCGCCTGGCCGCACTGCGTAAGAAGCATCCGGTGTTCCGGCGCAGACGCTTCTTCTACGGCAAGCCGGTGCGCGGCCTGAGCGACATCGCGTGGCTCACACCGACGGGGGAGGAAATGACGGACGACGACTGGAATGTCGGATACGCCAAGTCGCTGGCCGTCTTCCTCAACGGCGAGGCGATCACCGAGCCCGACAGGCGCGGCCGGCCGATCAGGGATGACTCGTTCCTGCTGCTGTTCAACGCCCACAACGAGACGATCCAGTTCACGATCCCGAAGGACTATGGCGAGATGTGGCAGACCGAGATCGACACCGCCATGCCGATCTTCCTGGAAGTCCGGATGTGCCGAGCGGGGGAAGGGATCGCGGTGCCTGGTCGCAGCGTACGGGTGCTCCGGCGTGTCTAGGCCGGTGTCGACCTATCGGGTCCAGCTGACGCCCGACTTCGGGTTCGCCCAGGTGGGGGAGATCGCCGGTTATCTGCGGGATCTGGGCGTCAGCCACGTCTACCTGTCGCCGATCCTCCAGGCGACGCCCGGCTCGCTGCATGGCTACGACGTCACGGACCACTCCCGGATCCGGGAGGAGTTCGGCGGCGCCAAGGGGTTCCGCGAGATGGCCGAGCTGCTGGCCGCGCAGGATCTCGGCATCGTCCTCGACATCGTGCCCAACCACATGAACACCACGAACGCCCAGTTCTGGTCCGTGCTGGCCGAAGGCCCGGACTCGCCGTACGCCCGCTGGTTCGACATCGACTGGGACGGCGGGAAGGTGGCGCTGCCGGTGCTCGGCGATGACGTCGAGCCGGTGGTCGACGGCGACGTGCTGCGCTACCACGAGCACGTGTTCCCCCACCCCGGGCACTACCGGCTGGTCGACTGGCGTCAGGGGCCGGGCTACCGGCGCTTCTTCGACGTCTCGTCGCTCATCGGGCTGCGCGTCGAGGACCCGGAGGTGCTCTTCGCCACCCATGAGGTGATCTTCTGGCTGCTCGACGAGGGCCTGGTCGACGGGCTGCGCGTCGACCATCCGGACGGGCTGGCCGATCCGCGCGGCTACCTCGAACGGCTGCGTGCCAGGTCCGGCGGCGCCTGGACGGTCGTGGAGAAGATCCTCATCGGCGAGGAACGGCTGCCCGAGGACTGGGCCTGCGAGGGCACCACCGGCTACGAGGTCCTGAACCGGATCAACGGCCTGTTCGTCGATCCGGCCGGCGAGGCGCCGCTGGTCGAGCTGTTCACCCGGCTGACCGGTCAGCCGGCCGACTTCCGGCCGGTGGTGGCCGAGGCCAAGCGCGAGGTGATCGAGCTGTTCTTCGGCGCCGAGATCCGCCGCCTGGCCCGCGCCGCCGGCTGCGAACCCGCCGCGGTCGCCGAGCTGCTCGCCGCGATGCCGGTGTACCGGGCGTACATGACGCCGGGCGAGCCGCCCCCGCCCGAATCGGTGGAGATCGTCGAACGGGCCGCCGCCGAATGCTCGCCCGCCGTGCAGCCGTTCGTTCAGCAGGTCCTGTATGGCCCGGCCGACGTGATCACCCGGTTCCAGCAGACCTGCGGCCCGGTCATGGCCAAGGGGGTCGAGGACACCGCGCTGTACCGGTGGTTCCCCCTGTCGTGCCTGAACGAGGTCGGCGGCGATCCGGACCTGTTCGGCGTCCCGGTGGCGGAGTTCCACGCGTTCTGCCGTGAGCTGCGGCCGCACACGATGACCACGCTGTCCACCCACGACACCAAGCGGTCGGAGGACGTACGCGCCCGGCTGTCCGTGCTGTCGGAGCTGCCCGGCGAGTGGGCCCAGGCGGTGTCCGAATGGTCGGCGGCCGTGAGCTTCGACCCGCGGCTCGACTACCTGGCCTGGCAGAACCTCATGGCGGCCTGGCCGATCTCCGCCGAGCGGTTCGCGGAATACCTGCTCAAGGCGGCTCGGGAGGCGAAGACCGCCATCTCCTGGGTCAAGCCGGATCAGGGGTACGAGCAGCGGCTGCGCGACTTCGCGGCCGCGGCGGTGAAGCTGCCGGTGGGCGAGTTCACCGAGCGCGTCGACGCCTTCGCCATGGCCAACTCGCTCGGGGCCAAGCTCGTCCAGTTGATGATGCCGGGGGTGCCGGACGTCTACCAGGGCAATGAGCTGACCGATTTCTCCCTGGTCGATCCGGACAACCGGCGCCCCGTGACGTTCGGGCGGTCGCCGATGTCCCGCTGGGACGCGGCCAAGCTCGCCGTGACGACCCAGGCGCTGCGGCTGCGCCGCCGGCTCGACCCCGCCGCACCGTACACGCCGATCCTGGCCGACGGAGAGGCGGCGGAGCACGCGATCGCCTTCGCCCGCGGCGACGACCCGCCGCAGGCGGTCGCGGTCGCCACGCGGCTCCCCGTCCGGCTGGCCCGCCGAGCGCAAGCCGAGGATGTACGCGTCGGAGAGCGGGAGATGTGCCTCGGCTGGGGCGGCACCACGCTGACCCTGCCCGCCGGCACCTGGCGCGAACTGCTCACCGGCGGCCTCTACACGGGCCGCATCCCCCTTGCTCACCTGCTCGCCCGATACCCTGTCGCGCTGCTGGAGAGACATGATCTTTGAGGTGTGGGCACCGAACGCCGCGACCGTGGAGGTCGACGTCTTCGACGGCCGCCGGGCGATGAGCGCCGGCGAGGGCGGCTGGTGGTCGGCCGACGTGCCCGAGGCCGGGCACGGGACCCTTTACCGGTACGTACTCGACGGCGAAGGCCCCTACCCCGACCCCCGCTCCCGACGCCAGCCCGACGGCGTCTTCGGGCCCAGCGCCGTCTACGACCACGCGCACTACACGTGGGCCGACCACGAGTGGACCGGCCGTGACCTGCGCGGCGCGGTGGTCTACGAGCTGCACATCGGCACGTTCACCCAGACCGGCACCTTCGAGGCGGCCATCGAGAAGCTGCCGCACCTCGTCGAGCTGTCCGTCGACTTCGTGGAGGTCATGCCGGTGGCCCCGGTGCCCGGCGGGCGCAACTGGGGCTACGACGGGGTGGATCTGTACGCGGTCAACGAGACGTACGGCGGCCCTGACGGGCTCAAGTCGTTCGTCGACGCCTGCCACCGCGCCGGCATCGGCGTCATCCTCGACGTCGTCTACAACCACCTGGGACCATCCGGGAACTTCCTGCACCCGTTCGGACCCTATTTCGCCGGATTCGAGGGCAGCTACTGGGGCGAGGCGGTGAATCTCGACGGGCCGGGGTCCGATGAGGTGCGCCGCTACTTCATCGAGAACGCGGTGCAGTGGCTGCGTGACTACCACATCGACGGGCTGCGGCTCGACGCCGTGCACGCGCTGCACGACAGGCGGGCCACGCACCTGCTGGCCGAGCTGTCCGACCAGGTGGACGCGCTGTCCTGCGCGGTGGGCAGGCCGCTGTCGCTCATCGCCGAGTCCGACCTGAACGACCCCCGCATGGTCCGCTCCCGCGACGCGGGCGGGCTGGGCATGACCGCGCAGTGGAACGACGACGTCCACCACGCCTTGCACTGCGCGGTGAGTGGCGAGAGCCACGGCTACTACGCCGACTTCACCAACCTGTCCACCCTGGCCAAGGCGCTGACCTGCGGTGTCGTGCACGACGGCGGCTGGTCGAGCTTCCGCGGCCGCACGCACGGCGCGTCGTTCGCTGGCGTGCCCGGTCACCGGCTGGTCGCCTGCCTGCAGAACCACGACCAGATCGGCAACCGGCCGCTGGGCGACAGGCTGCCGGTCTCCGCGCTCAAACTCGGCGCCGGGCTGCTGCTGACCTCGCCGTTCACTCCGATGCTGTTCATGGGGGAGGAGTGGGGGGCCGGTACGCCGTTCCTGTTCTTCTCCGACCACGTCGATGCGCAGCTGCGGGAGAGTGAGGGCGGGCGTCGGGAGCGGGAGTTCGACGGGTTCGGGTACGCGTGGGACGCGCCTGATCCGTCGCGGGTGGAGACGTTCGTGCGGTCCAAGCTTGATTGGGATGAGGTGAAGCAGGAGGTTCACTGGTCGTTGCTCTGCTGGTATCGGGACCTGATCGCGCTGCGTAAGGCGCTGCCTGAGCTGTCTGATCCGCGGTTCGATGGGGTTCGGGTGGAGTTCGATCCGGTGGGGAAGTGGCTGGTCATGTGGCGGGGGTCGCTGTGCGTCACCGTCAATTTCGGGGAGGACTCTGTGACTTTGCCGGTTTCTGTGGGGGCTGTTCTGTTGGCCTCTGATGAGCCGGTCGCTGCTGGTGAGGATGGTGTCTGGCTGCCGGGGCAGACGTTGGCGATCTTCAGATCGGCGCCCTGACCGGTACCTTTGTCCCCGGTACCTTTGTCCACAGCCCTGAGCCGGCGGCCGAGGGTTATCCCCAGAATGTCGTTCGCCTCCGCGTACCTGCCTTCCGGTCGCCGATCCTGAGTGCCTCACCGCACTCTGGAGGCCTTCGTGAAGATCACTCTCCCCTTGTTTGACCGGCTGACGTCCCACTTCATCGTCCCTGTCGAGCGGGTCCCCTTCGACATCGAGTCGTTCGTGCCATGGCGGGTCGGCAGGCCGTACAGACGGGCGGTGAGCGCGGCCCTGGGCAGTCCGCTCCTCACTGTCACCCATCACCGGACCCCTTGGCGACCGGCCGGCGTGACGCTGGCGGTCGAGGAGCGTCACCTGCTCCGCCGGGCCCAGCAGCACGTCATGATCTCCTCCACAGCGCCCCCGCACGCACTGCCCACCAGCACCCAGGTGGCCCGCGCCGCGGCCCGCGCGGTCGCCCAGGAGTGCGGCGGCCTGGTCATCGACCCACTGACCGGCATCACCCTCCTCACCTGCGAGCGAGACACCGATGACCCCACCGCTTCTTCACGGCCACACAGCTCGGGCGGCTTCCATTCGGCCGCCTCGGGATCGCCTTCCGGGCCGGTTGGTCGTCGTCGGCGACGAGAAGCCCCGACCCCATTCGGGGGGTCTGGTGCAGCCAGTTTTCGTGCAGTTGGCGAGCCCGCCGGTTTGCGGACCGCTGACGAGCCAGCCGGCTTCGGGACAGCTGATGAGTCGACTGGCTTGCGGACTGCTGGTGAGCCGCCCGCTGTCCGGACGGCGGGCGAACCGTCCGGATTCCGGACCGCAGGCGGGCCATATGGCTTCCGGACTGGGGGCGAGCCATCCGGCTTCCGGCTGGCCGATGATTGGCTGGGCTGGGACGTGCAAGTGCACGGGGACGCCACCTGCCCGCCGTGGGACCCGGCCGACACCGGCGCCTGCGACTGCCTCCGCGTCACGTCCAGGGGGCTGAGTCGCTTCGGCCTGCCCGAGATCACACTCGACGGCGCGGCTTGCGCCCACAGTCTGTGCGCCACGCGCGTGCTCCGCAGAGTGGCCGACCACCTCGTCACCGATCACCTGGCCTTCGTCGCGACCCACCCGGATGCCACCGAGCGCGTGATCGACGACCACCAGCGAATAGAAGCCGCAGCGGGCCATGGCGGCTCACCGTTCGCCGTCCACCTCACCCCCTGCGACGCCGACCCGTCCGGCCACGGCCGCATCGGCCGCATCGGCCGGCTCAAGGTCGGTCCGTCTCCCGGCGCCGGCCAGCTCGCCTACCTCAAAGCCGGTCCACCCCCCGCCATGGACCAGGCCGCCTCTCCCAAAGCCGGTCCACCCCCTGGCACAGCTCCTGTCACTCACCTCAAGGTGGGCCCGCCATCGGATTTCACCGGCTCGCTCAACGACTGGCTGTGCGCCACCCAGCGCACCACCCACGACATGCCGATGGTCGTCGGCTGTAACTTGACGGACCCGTCGCCAGCCCTCGTGGCATAACCGGCCACAGCCTTCCAAGGAGGAACCCACATGCTCACCGTTCGTAGAACCATGTGGACGCTACGCTTTCGAAGACGTTGACCTTGACCTGCTCTCTGCCCTGAAGGACGGAGATTCCCGTGCCGCTTTCGCGGCAGCTCATGCCGCTTGTGCGGCGCGTGCTGTGGGACGGGGTGCTTGACGCTTCACCGACCCGGATGGGTCTCCACGCCCTGGGACGACCAGCCCGGCCGCCCGATATCTGGCCAACGTGTTCTTCGCCCCGACGATGTCGGCGTGCTCGGCGTGCCCGCAGGCGGTGCAGGAGAAGACCGCTTGGCTCTCGCGGCTCTTGTCATCCACCTTCCCGCAGGCAGGTGCCGGGCACGTTTGCGACGTGTACGGGGCCGGGACCTTCGCGACGACGGTCCCGGTGTAGCGGGCCTTGCTCCGCAGGGCGGTCTCCAGGCCGTACCAGCCCTTGTCCAGGATCGCCTTGTTCAAGGCGGATTTGGCCGCCGCCCCATTGCGCAGGTATCGGCCCACCTGGTCGGGGTCGGGCCTGGGCCGCACGGCGATGGTCATAGCGCCGATGTCGAGGTTCTCCAGGACCACGACGCCGTAGCGGCGGGTGAGCCGGTGCGCGGTCTGCGCGTGGAAATCCGCGCGACGCCACCGGACGCGGCGCATGATGGCGCCCATCGCCGCGACGACCTGTCGACGCCGCCGGGAGCCCTTCTTCGAGCGGGCAAGCCGCCGCTGGAGCCGCAGATAGCGTTCCGCCTCGCCCGGAGCGAGGAACCCGGGATCGGCCTGCCTGTCCTGTTTGCGCTCAGGAGGCGGCACCAGGCTGGACACGCTGCCGGTCCCGGCGTGGCGGCGGTCGAAGAACTCCCCGTCGGAGGTGACCACGGCCGTGACCACACCCCGGTCCACCCCGGCGTGCGCGCCGGGATGGATGTGATGTTCCACCTGAGCCAGGCCGTCCTCCACCAGGAACGAGATGAACCAATGCCGGCCGTCACGGGAGACGGTCGCGGACTTCACCACCCCACCCAGCGGGCGCGACATCCGGAACCTCACCCACCCGAATTTCGGCAGGAACACCCGGCTCCACCCGCGGTTGATCCGCTCGACGGGGGTGTGGTTCGCGGTGGGGAACCGAAACGACGGCTTCCACTTCGTCCGCGACTTCCAACCGACCTTCCACGTGCCGTGCTTGCGGCACGCCTGGTCCAGGTCCTTCAACGTCTGCTGGATGACCTGAGCGGGGGCGTCGGCGAGCCAGTCGCAGTACGGATCCTTCTTCGCCTCGGCGAGCTGCGCGCACTGCTCCTCGTAGCTGAGGTACACGCCTCGCCGCCGGTATTCGCGGCGCTGTTCGAGGCCGGTGTTCCACACGCTGCGGCAGATCCCGCCCAGCCGCTCGGCGAACACCCGCTGCCCGAAGTCGAACTCCAGCCGGTACTTGCGGCCCGCCAACACGAGGGAACACCCCCTTCTCCGTGCGGCACTCACCTCTCCTCGACTCGAACACATTATCATCTGGTCTATGAGCCGCGAAGTGGAATACCGGCGAGGCAGACATGTGGTTTCCGCGATGCATGTCCATCTGGTCTTTGTCACCAAATATCGCCGAAACGTGTTCGACGACGCGATGCTGCGACGCTGTGAGGACATCATGGTCGAGGTGTGCGACAGCTTCGAGGCCGAACTCCGCGAGTTCAACGGCGAACACGACCACGTCCACCTCCTCGTCCACTACCCCCCGAAGATGGCGGTCTCCAAACTCGTCAACTCGCTGAAGGGCGTCTCATCCTTCTACCTGCGCAAGGAGTTCACCGGCCGGGTTGACCAGGCCATCATGCACGGCCACTTCTGGTCACCCTCCTACTTCGCCGCCTCCTGCGGCGGAGCCCCACTCACCATCATCAACGCATACATCGAACAACAGCGCCGCCCCACCTGACCGGTTCTGGATCCGCGCAACGCGCCCCAGGCTGTCCCGCCTCCGGCGGCCCATCCCCGACAGGCCGCATTCACGCCCGGCCTGAACTGAACGCCGAGGCTTTCTGCGGACCTTCGGTAATGCCTTCGACCAGCGGTCGACCGGCGAATCGTTCTGTTAGTAGCTCGCAGGGGGCCGACGGTTCGCCCGGGGCGTGTGCGGGATCAGGTAATGGTCTCAGCGACTGTCAGTGCCTCGGTGATGGCGGCCGGGATGTCGAGTACGGGGAAGATGACGTGGCGGATCACGCGGAGGCGGTCCACGACCAGGATCAGGCGCTTGAGCCGCAGGGCTTGGCCGGCGCGGAACGTGGGGAGGCGGAGGGCCGCCGCGAGCCGCAGGTCCATGTCCGAGAGCAGGGGGAACGGGATGCCTTCCGCGGTGGCGAAGGCGGCTTGCTCATCAGGTCGTTGGGTGCTCACTCCGTGGATGGCGATGTCACGGGCGGCGAACTCGGCGTGCCTGTCGCGGAAGATGCGGTTCTCGAGCGTGCAGCCCACTGCCCCCGGGACCTGATTCCAGCCGGGCGGTAGCGGGGCGGGCATGCCCGTCGCCGGATAGCCGAACAGGACCGTCGCCCGCGCCTCCGCCACGACATCGACCAGCGGCGTTCGCTCACCCACCCCCGTTGGTCGGCCGACAGCGATCGGTGGACGGCTGGCGATCTGGCCGGAGGTGGGCGATGCGTGGTTGGTGGTGCGGGTTTGGTCGGTGGTGAGTGGTGGATGGGTGACCGCATCTCGGGGCTCGGCGGCGACGGTGTCGGTCTGGCCGGAGGTGGTCGGTGGGTGGTCGGCGGTGCTGGTCTGGTCGGTGATGGCGGGTAGCTGGTGGGCGGTGCCAGGCCGGTCAGTGGTGGCTCGCGGGCGGCTGATGGTGCCGGGCAGCGACAGAGGGTCTGGGATGCGGGTGCCGACCAGGGCGTGGACGCGGGCGGCTTCCGCGCTTCGTGGTGCCGCCACCCCTGTGAGGGTGCCGTCGCCGAGGAGCCAGCGATCCGCCCAGTCCTGCATGGTGATCAGCATGGGCGCCAGCGCCCACCCCGCGTCCGTGAGCACGTACTCGTAGCGCACCGGCCCGCTCTGATACGGCTCCCGTACCAGCACCCCGTGCTCCACCAGGTGCTTGAGCCGTTCCGTTAGGACCTTGCGGGAAATGCCTAGTTCGCCCAGCAGGTCGTCGAACCGGCGGTGGCCGCGCGTCACCTCGCGGACGATGAGCAGGCTCCACCAGTCGCCCACCACGGCGGCCGCCTGCGCGATCGAGCACTCGGTGTCCTGCGAGCGCAGCTCTCTAGCCATACCGCGACTTTACCGCCAAGTGAGTCTCTGATAGAAACTCAGTCAGTTCCCAAAGGAGACTCATGAGCGTGGCATGGGCGACCCTGAGACGGTCGTGGTTGGTGACCAGGCGGGCCTACCCCTGGTCGTACTTCATCGGCAACCTGTTGCTGGGTGTCTTCACCATCGGGCTGGCCTATCTGGGGCTGCGGGCCGTGGCGGGTGGTGAGATCTCCGCGGAGTTCCGCGGGAAGGCGGGCACCGGCGACTATCTCGGATACATCGCTGTGGGCGCCGCCGCGTACATGTTCGTCGTGCACGGCATTCTCTGGACCGGCAAGGCGATGATCCAGGAGCAGCGCGAGGGCACGATGGGCGCGCTGATCGTGGCTCCGGCGCGGCGCCTGCCCTACCTGCTGGGGTTCTCCGCGTTCGCCTTCACCGCGGTGGCGGTCGAGGTGGCGGTGTTGTTCGGGTGCGCGGCATTGTTCGGGGTACGGCCGGCGCCGACGGGAGCGGTGGACGCGGTGCTGGCCGTGGCGGGGCTGGCGCTGGCGGTGTTCGGGATGTCGGCCGTGCTGAGCAACGTGATGATCGTCGCCGGTGAGGCGCACATCACCCAGAACAGTGTGTTCCACGCGATTGCCTTGCTGTCCGGGTTCGCCTTTCCGAGGGAGTACCTCCCTGAGGCGGTCCGATGGCTCGGCGAGGCGGTGCCGGTGACGGCCGCCATGGACGTGATCCGCGGCGTCTTCACCGGCGGCACCGGGCTGGATCCAGGCCGCCTCGCCGTAGCCGTCGCGCTCGGCCTCGCCTACACCGCCGCCGGATTCCTCGCGATGCCCTGGGCGGAGCGCAGGGCCATGGAACGGAGTTATTGATGATCGAGACCGTGAACCTGCGCAAGGAGTTCGGGGCGAAGGTGGCCGTCGACGGCCTGAACCTGTCGATCCCCGGCGGCCGCGTCACCGGGCTGCTCGGGCTGAACGGCGCCGGCAAGACCACCACCATCAAAATCCTGGCCACGCTGCTCCGGCAGACGTCCGGCACCGTCAGCGTGGGCGGCCTCGACCCGGTCAGGCAGCCACATGCCGTACGCAAGAGGATCAACCTGATCGCCGGCGGCGAGCGCATGGTCTACGCGCGCATGACCGGCCGGGAGAATCTCTGGTACTTCGGCCAGCTCTACGACATCCCCACCAAGGTGCTCAAGCCGCGCATCGGCCAATTGCTCGAACTCGTCGGGCTGACACATGCCGCCGGCACGCGGGTCGAACAGTACTCACGCGGCATGACCCAGCGGCTGTCCATCGCCCGCGGCCTGATCAACGACCCCGACTACCTGCTGCTCGACGAGCCCACGCTGGGGCTCGACGCGCCGATCGCCCGTGACCTGCGCAAGGTCGTGGCCGGGCTGGCCGAGCAGGGCAAGGGCGTGCTCCTCACCAGCCACTACCTGGCGGAGGTCGAGCAGCTCTGCGAGCACGTGTACGTGATCGGCGACGGCCGCCACCTCGCGGCGGGCTCGCCGGCCGAGCTGATGGCCCAGACCGGCTGTCATCGCACGGTCCGGATCACGGTCACGAACCTGTCGCCCCAGATCGAGGCCGCCGCGCTGGCCTTCGACAGCAGCGTACGCCTCGCACCGGGCGGGGTGGTCGAGCTGAACCATCCGGACGACCTGACCGGGGCGCTGACCACGACGATCATCGAGTCGGGCGGGACACTCGGCGGGCTGGAGATCGTGGAGCCGTCCCTTGAGGACGCGATCCTCGCGCTGAGCGATCGTTCGCTGGAGGTGGTCGCGTGATCGGGCGGCACGAGGGGACGGGTACGACCTGGTCGCCGTGCCGTACGGGGATGGGCGTGACGTCGACGTGGTGCCGCCTGCGGCTGGGCGTCACCCCGTTGTGGGCCCGGTCGGAGCTGGGTGCCACTTCGTCGTGGGCCCGCGCGGAGGTGGGTGCCACTTCGTCGTGGGCCCGCGCGGAGGTGGGTGCCACTTCGTCGTGGGCCCACGCGGAAGTGGGCGCTACGCCGTCGTGGTGCCGCACGGAGACCGGCACCGGCTGTACGGCCCGCGCGCTCGGCAACCGCACCAGCCGGTGGCAGGTGATGACGTGAGGCACGCGTTGAAGGTCATGCGGGCCGAGGCGCTCAAGCAGCACCGCCAGATCTTCGGCAGCAAGCTGGTCCTGTTCTCGATGCTGGTCTGGCCGTTGCTGAAGCTCGCCGAGACCTACTACACGCTCCGGCCGCTGGCCGCGACGCCGGGCATCGCCGAGCGCTGGCCGCTCGCCGCCGACCCGGAACGGCTGCTGGCCTTCCTGGCCACGGGGGCGCTCGGGTTCACGTTCTTCTTCTCGCTGGTGCAGTCGGCCTGGCACTTCTCCATGGAGCGCCAGACCGGCACGCTGGAACTCCTCTTCCTGTCACCCGCGAACCGGCTGGCCGTGGTCGTCGCCAACGGGTTCGCCGCGCTGGTGCAGAACGCCTGGCTGTTCGCCTGTTTCGCGGTGGCGATGTTCACGCTGCTGGACGTGGTGAACGTGGCGCATCCGGCTATGTACGCGGTGGTCTTCCTGGCCATGCTGGTGCCCGCGGTGGCGTGGGGGGCGTTCCTGAACAGTGTGCTGATCTTCTCCAGGGACGCCGCCTTCCTCTACACGCTGCTGGACGATCCGATGTGGTTCGCCAGCGGGGTGCGGCTGCCGGTGTTCGCGCTGCCCGGCTGGATCCGGGCCGTCGGCTCGGTGCTTCCGCTCACCGGCAGCCTGGCGGTCGTGCGCGGCGCGCTGCTCGACGGGCAGGGCATCGGCGACCTGGCCGGGGAGTTGGCCGGGCTGACCGTACTGTCCGGGGTCTTACTGCTCGCGGCGGTCGGGGCGCTCCGGCTGGGAGAGGCCCGAGCTCAGCGAACCGGGCAGTTGCGCCTGTTCTGAGGCGGGTTGCCGGTGCCACTTCGCTAGCGGCTCGCCTCTTCCGGGTGCCGTCAGCGTGCGGAGGCGGGGGTGCGCACGGGTGGCCGCGGCCCTCCTAGCCCCCGTCAGCGGCTGAGCACCTGCCTGAGGACGCGTTCGAGGGTGGTCGCGGGGTCCGGGTCGGTGCTCGGTGAGCGCCAGGCGACGTAGCCGTCGGGGCGGACCAGCACGGCGCCGCCCCTGCCCACGCCGTACCTCTCCGCCCAGCGGCCCTCGACGTCCATCAGCTCTTCGTCCACCAGCACCCGGGTGAGCTGGATGCGCAGCCGCTCCTTGACCAGCCGCCCGGCGTCCATCCAGGACCGCCCATCGGGCCCGGCGATCAGTACGAACCCGAACCCGAACAGATCGATGGTCGAGATCAGCTGGCCGTCCCAGTCGAGCGCCACGTGCGGGGCACGGCTGCCCGGACGCCCAGTCGGTACGCGCGGATCCTCCAGGAGACCCCCGTCGTCACCGGGCTCCTCCAGGATCGCCGCCGAGCGGTAGCGATATCCGATGATGACGCCCATGGGGTCTTCGAGCGGTTCCGGGTAGTCGGTACGCATCGCGGGGGGCATCCGGACGCCGAGGTTCGCGAGCTGGGCGTCGGCCGTCAGCGTGCCGATGGGACGCCGTTCGGCATCGTAGCTGTCGAGGAAGTCCGGTCCGGCCTGCCCGGTCGCCACCAGCCAGAGCCGCCACGCGATGTCGCAGCCGTCCTGCAGCGCGGTGCTCCCGCCCTGCCCGCCGGTGGGCGGCATCGTGTGCGCCGCGTCGCCGGCCAGGAACACCCGCCTGTCGCGGTAACGGTCGGCCAGAGTGTGCGCCATGGCGAAGGTGGTCTTGTCGAGCACCCGAACGTCGAGGTCGGGCACGCCGGTCGCCACCCGTACCAGCTCGACGCAGCGTTCCTCGGTGAAGTCGGCCTCGCTCTCACCCTTGGCGGGGTCGTAGTTGACGCCCACCACATGCGAGCCCACGCCCGTGCCGGTCACGATGACGCCGGTGAAGACCTCGTTCTGCAGGTACCAGAGCGTGACCTCGCGCTCGCGTACCAGCCCCGTCAGATCGGCGTCGAACATGATCGAGCACATCAACCCCAGCTCACCCTTGCCTGAAGTGGGGAACCCCAGCCGGGTGCGCAACGGGCTGCGGAAGCCGTCGGCGGCCACGACGTAGTCGGCTCGTACGACGCTGTCGACGCCGTCCGCGCGGATGACCGCGGTGACACCCTCGGCGTCCTGCTCCAGAGAGACCAGCTCGGTGGAGAAACGCAGATCCGCCCCCAGTTCCTCGGCCTTGGCCCGCAGCACCCGCTCCACCTCCGCCTGCGGGGCGCCCACCTGCGTGACGGGTGTGACGTCGGCGAGAAAGGCGAACTCCTCCGCCTCGTTTGTCACGATCATGTGCGGGTTCGGGTCGGCCAGGTTGGGCGCGATCGCGATGCGCATGCCGTCACCGATGCCCTGCGAGATTTCCCGCAGCGACTGCTCGACTCCGGGCACCGGCCGTAGTAACTCGAGGGCTCTGGGTCCCACCCCGAAAGCCTTGGGCTGGATCGACGTACTGGGATGCCGTTCGACCAGCATGACGGGCACTTCGCGCCACGCCAGCAGCGCCGCCGCACTCAACCCGGCGTAACCGCCGCCGACGACAAGAACGGGTACTCGCTCGTGCACTGAACCCACCTCCGGGAACGCGTAATATCGCGTCATTGGTCGGAGCACACGATATGTCGCGTTCAACAGACGGGTCAAGACATATCTCGAAATCGGGTTGAGGTGGAGGATCAATCCACGGGGTGTGCGTGGCGCCGATCCCCGACCCGAGGCACGAGCGCGGAAGAAGATCCTGGCTTGCGGCGAAGGATGGGGGAAAGTGACCACAACCCCGGAAGGCGGGCTTATGCCGGAGATAAGAACTTGATCGCCGACGTGGGCGAACAACTGACCGACGCTGAACTGGTCGTCCGGTTCCGGGGAAACCCTGACCTGTTCACCGCCGTGCACGACCGCTATTACCGCGACATTTACCTATATGTGGCCGGTCGGCTGGACACGCAGATCGCCGAGGACATCACGGCCGAGACGTTCCTGCTGGCCTTCGACCGGCGCGACCGGTTCGACCCGGAACGCGGGAGCCTGCGCCCCTGGCTGTTCGGCTTCGCCACCAACCTGATCGCCAGGCACCGGCGCAAGGAGACCCGCCACTATCGGGCGCTGGCCCGGCTGGGTCCGGACCCTGTCATGGAAGGCCACGAGAACCGGGTCGTCTCCTCTGTCGCCGCTCAGCGCATGCAGCCGTACCTGGCCAAGGCGCTCGCCGTGCTGTCCAGCGGCGAGCGCGACGTCCTGCTGCTGGTGGCCCTGGGCGAGCTCAGTTACGACGAAGTGGCCCAGGCGCTCGGCATCTCCACCGGCACCGTGGGCTCCAGGCTCAGCCGGGCCCGCACGAAGATCCACGCTCTCATCGACAAGGAGACCGTCCATGGATGATCTGGACAACACGCTCGCCACCCTGCTGGCCAAGCCGGAGCCGCCCACAGAGGCGATCAATGACAGCAGGGACCGGCTCCAGGACAGGATGCGGGGCCGGCGCGCGCGGCGGCGGATCGGGTGGCTGATGCCGGGACTCGCTCTGGCCACCGCCGCCGCGGCGGCCGTGACCGTGATCGCCACGAGCGTGACCGCGCCCGCCGGCGCACCGGTCTCGGGCAGGGAGGTCCTGCTCATGGCCGCTGTCAGTGCGGAACGTACGCCCGAAGGTTCCGGCGACTACTGGCACGTCACACGTAAGTGGAGCGACCCGGAAATGCCGCAGGAAGAGAGCTGGACCAGCCGAGACGGCAGACGCTGGTCCAAGGGCGAGCCGGGCGACCCTCCCGACGCCGTCGTCACGGATCCGGCCCCCCTCGCGCTCAAGGGCGTCAAGGTGGCCTTCGAGGACCTCGACCGGCTGCCGACGGATCCGGAGGCGTTGAAAGCGCGGATCGACGAGCTTCCGGTGGATGACAGCGGCCTGGCCGCATCCAAAGAGCGGAATCTCGCGCTGATCGCGCTGATCACGGAGCTGCCGGCGCCGTCGGAGGTCCGTTCCGCGGCGTTCCGAGCCCTGGCCGCGATGCCGGAGGTCAAGAGGACGGGCACGGTCGACGACGGGGAGGAGCTGCTGATCGCTGACCCTGACGGCGAGTCGGAGATCAAACTGGTCGTCGATCCCGACACCGCTCGGGTGACGCGCACCAACTATCTCCTCGGCGACGACGGCAGCATCGCGGGGGACCCTTTCGGATTCATCTCGGTGACCACCGACTGGACGGACCAGCCTCCCCAGTAGACGCCGCCGCTCCCAACCAGCGAATGATCTCGCAGGCCATGGCCTGGTCGGCCACAGGGGCGCCCGCCAGGTCCGGCCGGTGAGAGGACCCGTGACGGTCAGGAGAGGAGTCGTTCGACGGCGGCGACCTTGCTGGTCATGCCGTCCGTGACGCCGGGTCGCAGGTCGGCCTTCAGCACCAGGCTGACCCGGGGCGCCACCTCGGCCACCGCGTCCACAGCCCGCTTGACCACGGACATGACCTCGTCCCACTCACCCTCAATGGTGGTGAACATGGAGTCCGTCTGGTTGGGCAGCCCGCTCTCCCGCACCACCTTGACGGCGCGCGCGACTGGCTCGGCGACCCCCTCGCCGACGCCCAGCGGCGTGATCGAGAATGCGACGATCAAGTGAGTGCCCCCTCAGAACTCTTGGAACGCTCAGAACTCACAGCGCGGGCCACGGTGCCGGACAAGAAGCGCCGCGGCCCGCACTGGACTCAAGCGTGCTCGTGGTCGTCCTCTTCCTCTTCCTCGCTGGGGCCGTCGGACGGCTCGACGCCCAGGACGGCCTCGCGGGGCTCGATCTCGTCGATGTGGTCGACGAGCTGCAGGACGTGGTCGGGCTCGATCAGCCACTGCAGGGCCGAGGCGCCGGTGTCGTCCGACTTGACGAGCTCGGCCTGCTCGACGCGCTCGTCGTCGGTGAGCTCGGCGTCGGGGTGCCGGATCTCGGCCAGCGCGGCGGCCTGTAGCGCATCCACGTCGAGCACCTCGACGGTCAGCTCGACCGTCAGGCGCAGGAATTTCTCGTTATCACTCATGGCGAAGATGCTAGGGCAGCTTCCACTCGACCGGACCGGCGCCTTGCTGGACGAGGAGCTCGTTGGCGCGGCTGAAGGGCCTGGAGCCGAAGAATCCGTTGCGTGCCGACAGCGGCGACGGGTGCGCGGACTCGATGCGCGGGACGCTGCCGAGCATCGGTGCCAGGTTGCGCGCGTCACGGCCCCACAGGATCGCGACCATCGGCTTGTCGCGGGCCACCAGCGCGCGGATGGCCTGCTCGGTGACCTCTTCCCAGCCCTTGCCCCGGTGGGAGGCGGGCTTGCCGGGCATCACGGTGAGGACCCTGTTGAGCAGCAGCACGCCCTGGTCGGCCCAGGGAGTCAGGTCGCCGTTGGCCGGGCGCGGCAGTCCGAGGTCGGTCTCCATCTCCTTGTAGATGTTGAGCAGGCTGCCGGGCAGCGGCCGCACATCGGGGGCGACGGAGAACGACAGCCCGATGGGGTGACCCGGTGTGGGGTAGGGGTCCTGGCCCACGATCAGCACCTTGACGTCGTCGAAGGGCTGGTTGAAGGCGCGCAGTACGTTGGCGCCCGCGGGGAGATACTGCCGGCCTTCGGCGATCTCGTTGCGGAGGAACTCACCCATCTGGGAGACACGCTCGGCGACCGGTTCGAGCGCACTGGCCCATCCGGCTTCGACGACTTCGTTCAAGGGACGACTGGCCATGGCCGTTGAGCTTAGTCAGGTCTGGTACGGCTTGCGGCCCGAATCCGGACGACCGCCGTACCAGAATGATCACAGCGTGGGCTTGCCCCGCTGGAACAGCCAGAGGTCGAAGAGCGTGCCGAGATCCTTGCCCGAGACGCGCTGAGCCAGGGAGATGAAGCCGGCCGTGTCGGCGTTGCCGTACTTGTGGTCGTTCACCCAGGTCCTGAGGATGGTGAAGAACGCCGCGTCGCCGACCGTGCTCCGCAGGACGTGCAGTGTCATCGCGCCGCGGTCGTAGACGGGGTCGTCGAAGAGCTTGGCCGGGCCGCCCGGGTCCGCGGTGGGCGTCTGCCAGAACTCGTCTTCCGGGGTACGGCTGTAGGCCTCGTCGAAGGAGTCCTGGAGCTTCTTGGTGCCCAGCTTGTCCTGCCAGAGCCATTCGGCGTAGGTGGCGAAGCCTTCGTTGAGCCAGATGTCCTTCCACCGCGTCGGCGTCACGGCGTCGCCGAACCACTGGTGGGCGAGCTCGTGGGAGAGCAGCGACTCGCTCGGCACTTTGGGGTAGATCGGGCGGGTCTGCGTCTCCAGGGAGTAGCCGACGTCCGGCGCGTGGTCGATGATGCCGCCGGTCGAGGAGAACGGGTAGGGGCCGAAGAGCGAGCCGAAGTAGTCAAGGATGGGTTTGTGGCGCTTGGCGAAGTCTCCGGCTTTCGCAGCGTCCCGTGGGTCCACAGCAGTGATTACACGGAAATTTCCGATCTTGGTGTCGGAAAGCTGGAATTTTCCGATGGTGACGGTGGCGAGGTAGCTGGCCATCGGCTCCCTGGAGTTCCACACGTACGTCGTACGACCGCCTTGGGACGTCCTCGACACCAGGTCGCCGTTGGCCACCGCCACCCGCGTGCTCGGCACGGTCACCGTGAAGCGGTAGGTGGCTTTATCCGTCATGTGGTGGTTGCCGGGGTACCAGGACATCGCGCCCTGCGGCTCGTTGGCGTTGAACACGCCGTCGTCCGTACGGATCCAGCCGTCGCGCGAGCCGTCCGGGTCGACGACGGATGCCGGCTTGCCGTCGTAGCGGACCACGACGGAGAAGGGGCGCCCCGAGGCCAGCGTGCCGGGCGGGGTGACGACGAGTTCGGGGCCGCTGCGCTTGAACGCGGCCGCCGCGCCGTTCACCATGACGGACCGCACGGCCAGGGTGTCGACCAGGTCCAGGTCGAAGCGGCTCAGCTCCTGCGTGGCCCGGGCGGTGATCGTCGCCACGCCGCTCAGCCGGTTGGGGCCCGGGTCGTAGCCCAGCGCGAGGTCGTAGTGCCCGGCGTCATAGCCGCCGTTGCCCTGCTGCGGGAAGTACGGATCCCCCGCTCCCGGCGCGCCGGGAGCGGCGCCGAAGGCGAGGGAAGTGGCGACTGCCAGCGCGAGGAGCTTCATGGCTGATTTTCGCATCCGTGAAAGGGAGCGTTACGGGCGCCCGCCTGCCTCCCTCGGCAGGCGGACGCCCCTGCCCCCGCGTCCGGTGGGCTTCCGCGTCGTCTATTTCACCGAACCGGCCATCATGCCCTGCACGAAGTAGCGCTGGAAGGCGAAGAAGAGGACCAATGGGATGATCAGCGACAGGAAGGCACCCGAGGAGAGGATGTCCACGTTCGACCCGAACTGCCGCATCTGAGACTGGAGTGCCTTGGTCATCGGCTGGTTCTCCGGGTTGGCGAAGACCAGCGCGATGAGCATGTCATTCCATACCCAGAGGAACTGGAAAATACCGAGCGACGCGATCGCCGGCTTGCCCAGCGGGAACACCACCCGAATGAAGATCGTCACCTCCGACGCCCCGTCCATCCGAGCCGCCTCCAGCAGAGACGACGGGATGCCGACGAAGAAGTTCCGGAGCAGGAAGATCGCGAACGGCAGTCCGAACGCCACGTGGAAAAGCACCACGCCGGGGATCGTGCCGAAGATGCCGATGCCGC
This sequence comes from Nonomuraea sp. NPDC049269, assembly GCF_043197155.1. NCBI lineage: Bacteria > Bacillati > Actinomycetota > Actinomycetes > Streptosporangiales > Streptosporangiaceae > Nonomuraea > Nonomuraea sp. NPDC049269. The sequence continues at coordinate 307,454 of NZ_JBICSO010000003.1, read as the reverse complement.
CGTAGAAGCTGGCGACCGGGATCAGCGCGATCTGGATCGGCACGATGAGCAGCCCGACCACGATCAGGAACCCCAGGTCGCGGCCCGGGAAGTCCATCCACGCGAACGCGTAGGCGGCCATCGCGGCGATCCCGATCACCAGGATCGTGGTGGGCACCGTGATGAACACGGTGTTCCAGAACGACGCGGTGAAGCCGCTCGCCAGCAGGTTGCTGTAGTTCTGGATGGTCAGCTCGGCGGGCTTGGTGAAGATGGTCCACCAGCCCTCGGCGCTGTTGACCTTCACCGAGCGCAGCGAGACGACCATCAGGCCGAGCGTCGGGACCAGCCAGAACAGGCCGAGCAGCACCATCACGACCTGGACGGCGCCGCCGCCGAGACGGTCGACGATCCGCGTGATCACGGTTCTGCGGGGAGCGCCCGCATGCACCTCTGCGGGTGCCGCGGCGGTTGCCGTCGTCACGTGTCTTCCCTCCTGAACCGGCGGATATTCATGATCATGAAGGGAAGGACCAGGATGAGCAGGAAGATCGCGAGCGCGCTGCCCAGTCCCTGGTTGTTCCCGCCGCCGAACGAGACCCGCCACATCTCCAGCGCGACCACGTTCGACTGTGGCTGGACCGATGGTGGCGCGATGATGAAGACCAGGTCGAACACCTTCAGCGTGTTGATGATCATCGTCACGAAGACGACGAGCAGCACCGGCGACAGCAGCGGCACGGTGATCCGGCGGAACACCTGCCACTCCGTGGCGCCGTCGATGCGGGCCGCCTCCAGCGAGTCACGCGGGATGGCCGCCAGCCCGGCGGCGATCAGCACCATGGCGAACCCGGCCCACACCCAGATGAAGGCGCCGATGATCGCGGGTGTGATGAGCGTCGGGCCGAGCCAGGTCAGGCCGTGGTAGGCGGCCTGGAAGTTCGACTGCGGCAGCCGTACGACATAGGAGCCCGCGGGCAGCCCGTCGAAGCGGAAGGTGCCGTCGTCGGCCGTCGTGGCGGTGCCGGCCACCTTGCCGTCCTTGACCGCTTCCACGGTCATGCCGGGCAGGCCCTTCTCGGTGGCGTCGACCGCGCCGTTCTTGCCGCCGCCGCCCGCCGTGAAGTCGAACCACACGGTCCCGGACAGGTCGGTGCCCGGTGGCGCGGCCTTGGCGGGCTGCGCGTCGCTCGGGATCATCTGCGGCTTGATGCCGACGATCGGGATCAGCACCGGCTGGCCCGCCTGGGCGGGCTGCTTGGTGACGACCGCGCCCTTGTCCGCCGCGACCGCCGACTGGTCGCCTTCGCGCGGGCGCGCCTCGGGGTAGCCCTGCGAGGAGGAGAAGGTGTCGTGAATCGTGGTGAGTACGGCGTTGGCCACGCCCTTGTCCGGGTCCTCGTCGTACACGAGCCGGAAGATCACGCCCGCGGCCATGAGCGAGACCGCCATGGGCATGAACACGATCAGCTTGAACGCGGTCGCCCACTTGATGCGCTCGGTGAGCACCGCGAAGATCAGGCCCAGCGTGGTCACGATGATCGGGGCGACGACCACCCAGATCAGGTTGTTCCTGATCGTGGTGAGCATGCCCGGATCGGTGAAGATCGTCGTGTAGTTGCCCAGGCCGACGAACCCGCTGCCGGTGGCGTCGAAGAGACTGCGGAAGATCGAGTAGACGATCGGGTAGACCACCCAGATCCCCAGCAGCACGGCCGCCGGGAGGAGGAAGGCGAGAGCGACCGTCGGCGAGGGGCCGATGAGGCGTTGCTTTCGGGGGGTTTCATCAGGTCCGGAGGCGGACCCGCCCGAGGTTTCATCCTCGAGCGGGGCCTGCGGGCCGTCCAACCGTTCGGTCACGGCCTTACCTCTTTACTTCCAGGCCTTTTTGGCCTCGTCCTCGAGCTTGGTCTGGGCGCCCTTGATGTCGGTCGGCGTACGCAGGAAGTCCTGCAGCACCTTCCATTCGCCCTTGCCGTCGGTCCCGCCGAAGGCGCTGGGCGACAGGTCGGACATGTCATAGCGGACCGCGTCGCCGGCCGAGATGATCGTCTGCCCGAGCGCCTTGGTCAGCGGGTCCGGGTAGTTGTCGGGGGAGACGTTCTTGTTGGGCGAGAGGTAGCCGGGCAGCTTGGCCCAGATCTCGCCACCCTCCTTGGAGGCCAGGAACTGCAGCAGCGCCATGGCGCCGGGGGAGTCCTTCATCGCGACCGCGACGTCGCCGCCGAGCACGACCGGAGCGGTGTCACCGGCCTTGGGGAACGGGAAGTACTTCGCCTCCTCGCCCACCTTGGCACCGTCCGCCGTGGCCTGGGTGGCCACGAAGTCGGCCTCGATGACCATGGCCGCCTTCTTCTGGCCGAACACCTTGGTCACACAGGTCGGGAAGTCGGTCTGCAGCGCGCCGGAGTTGCCGTCGAGGACGAACTCCTTCTTGCCCACGATCTGCGCGATCTTCTCCAGGGCGGTGGCCACGCTGGGGTCCGTCCACGGGATCTCGTGCTTGGCCAGCTTGTCGTAGTTCTCCGGGCCCGCGCTGGACAGGTAGACGTTCTCGAACAGGTCGGTCAGCGTCCAGCCGGAGGCGCCGCAGAAGGAGAACGGGGCGGTGCCGGAGTCGGCGATCGTCTGAGAGGACTTGACCAGCTCGTCCCAGTTCGTCGGCACCTGCACGCCCGCGTCGTCGAAGGCCTGCGAGCGGTACCAGATCAGCGACTTGTGCGCGGCCTTGATCAGCACACCGTACGTCTTGCCGTCGGCGGAGCCCAGCTCCTTCCAGTACGGCGTGTAGTTGGTGTCGATCTCCTTGGTCACCTCGGGGGTGAGCGGCTTCAGCGCGTTCTGCTTGGCGTACTGCTGCACCAGGCCCGGCTGCGGCAGGATCGCCACGTCGGGCGGGCTGCCGCCCTGGATGCGCGGGCCGAGGTAGGCGCCCGTGTCTTCACCGGTGGAGGCGTAGGTCACCGTGGCGCCGGTCTTGTCCGAGAAGGCCTTGAGCACCTTCTGGAAGTTCTTCTGCTCGTCGCCGGTCCACTTGGCGGCGACCTCGAGCTTGACGCCCTGGAGCGTCTTGCCCGCCTCGGTTGCCGACGCCGAACTCGACGCCGTGGGCTGCGTGGTCGTCGGTGCGTTTCCGCACGCGGCGACCGCTACCGCGAGCCCCGCCAGAATCGCTGCTGCTCTGGCTTTTTGCATGGCTGCCTCACTGTGTTCTGATGATCTCTTGCAGTTCGGACTTCATTGAGGCCGCGACGTCGTCGGCGGACTCGTTGTATGGCGGGCTGAGCGCCTTGGCGACCGTGCTCGCGATCACCAGGCTGATCTGGTTGTAGTTCGCGCTCACCGGCCGCGGTTTGGCGGCGAGGATGCTCTCCTTGAGCACGGGCAGGTAGGGGAACCGCTTGATCAGGTCCGGGTCGTCGTAGAGCTCGGTCCACACCGGCGGGAACGAACCGTCGGTGAGCACCCGCCGCTCGTTCTCCAGACCGGTGAAGTAGCGGATGAACTCCTGTGCCGTGCGCTGGTGCTCGGAGTAGGCGCTGACGGCGAGATTGACGCCGCCGAGCGTGCTCGATCCCGGGCCGTCCAGGCCGGGCAGCCTGGTCACCGCGAACTTCTTGCCGAGCTTGGCCGTCGCCGGCCCGTACGCGTGGGGCCAGTTGCGGGCGAAGGCGAGGCGCCCCTCCTGGAAGGCCAGGCGGGACTCCTCCTCCTTGTAACTCAGCGACTCCTTGGGGATCCAGCCCTCGCGCAGGCCCTGGAGAAGGAAGTCCAGCGCGATCGTGGCTTTGGCCGGGTCGAGGGTCACCTCCGTGCCGTCGGGGCTGAGTATCTGCCCGCCTGCCGACTGCACGGCCTCGGAGAAGTTCACGGTCAGCCCCTCGTACGCGAGGAACTGCCCGGCATAACCCCCAATATCGTGTTTTTTCGTTACTTCTAGGGCTTGCTGGCGAAGGTCCGCCCAGGTGCGGGGCGGTTTCTTGATCAGGTCTGTTCGGTAGTAGAGCAGGCCGGCATTACTCGTGTACGGCACCGCCCACAGCTTGTTCTTGTAGACCGCCGTGTCCACTACGGGCGGCAGGAGCCTGTCGAGCGGGAAGAACCCGCGCTCCAGGGGGATGATCCAGCCGTTCTCCGCGAACTCGGCAGTCCACACCACATCCAGCCCGAGCACGTCGTAGCGGTTGCTCCGGGCTTGGAGGTTGGCCGCCATCTGAGCGCGTTGCTCGTCGGCGGCCTCGGGTAGTTCGAGGAGCGTCACCTTCTCGGCCGGGTGGGCCTGGTTCCAGCGATCCAGCAGGGGTTGCAGGTACGCCGTGGTGTCGCGTCCGGTGGCGAAGGTGATCGGGCCTGTTCCGCCCGTACCGGTGTCGCCGCCGCCCTCATCGCCCGTCGCCGCGCAGGCGGCCGCCAGAAAGACGGTCAGCACGATCGGCAACGAGCGAAGCACCCTGTTACCTCCCTGTTCAGAATGATTACATTCGTGTTAGGTAGATGCATTCATGTTATGCACACATGTAATGTGGCGGTCAACGGATAGCCGCGTAACGCATACGTAACGCAAGGGGGAGGTGGGGTGTGCGGCCACACCTGCTGGCGCTCCTAGCCAAGGAGCCTGCCCATGGTTACGAGCTCAAACAGGCTCTCGAGCAGACCTTCGGCAGCGCCTATCCCTCGCCCAACATCGGCCAGATCTATGTGACGCTCGGCAGGCTGGAGAAGGACGGCCTGGTCAGGGCCGTGGATGTGGAGCAGTCTAACCGTCCGAACAAGAAGGTTTACTACCTGACCGCCAAGGGTCGCGAGGTGCTCACCACCTGGGTGGACGAGCCGACCGAGGGCCCGCGGGTGCGTGACGAGTTCTTCATGAAGCTCGTCCTGGCGCCGCTCACCGGCATCGCCGACCGGATGGCGCTCATCAACCGGCAGCGGCGGCACTATCTTTCGCTCATGAGCGATCTCAACGACCTCCTCGCCCGCACGCCGGCGGCCGACCGCGTGGCGCTCTTGCTCATCGAGGGCGCCATGCTGCATCTGCAGGCCGACCTCGAGTGGCTGGAACGCTGTCAGGAGGACCTGGCATGAGCGTGATCAAGGCCGTCAACCTGGTGAAGATCTACTCCGGCGGTGCGGTGCCCGTACCTGCCGTGCGCGGTGTGGATCTGCAGGTGGAGCCGGGCGAGTTCGTCGCGATCATGGGGCCGTCGGGGTCGGGCAAGTCGACGCTGGTGCACATGCTCGGCGGGCTCGACTCCCGCACCAGCGGCGAGATCTGGCTCGACGAGAAGCGGGTCGACACGCTGTCGGAGAGCGCGTGGGCGCTGCTGCGGCGCAAGAAGGTCGGCTTCGTCTTCCAGTTCTTCAACCTGGTCGCCAACATGACCGTGTCCGACAACGTGGAGCTGCCCGCGCTGCTCGCCGGAGCCTCGCCCCGCGAGGCCCGCGAACGCCGGCAGCACCTGCTCGGCGCCCTCAACCTCACCGAACGCGCCGACGCCGCGCCCGGCCAGCTGTCCGGCGGTGAGCAGCAGCGGGTCGCGCTGGCCCGCGCGCTGGCCAACCAGCCGAGCGTGCTGCTGGCCGACGAGCCGACCGGCAACCTCGACAGCCGCAACACGCGCGACGTGCTCCGCCTGCTCACCGAGGTGCACAAGGACGGCCAGACCATCATCATGGTCACCCACGACGCCCGCGTGGCCGCGCTCGCGGACCGCCTGGTGTCCCTGTTCGACGGCGCGATCGTCGACGACGGCCGGATCGCCCGCAGGCGTACGGGGACGGCGGGCGAGGTGATCGACCTCAGATGAGCACGGCCAGAGCGGGCGGCCGGTGGGTCAAGGCCGACCTGCGAGCAAGGCGGGGCCAGGCGCTGCTCACCGTCCTGGCCGTGGCCGGGATCGTGGCCGCGCTGATCACCGCCGTCACCCTGCTCGAAGACAGCACCAACCCGTGGCGCAGCCTGTTCGCCCAGACCGACGGTGCCCACGTGTGGTTCTACACCAAGGACAGCCCCCAGGTGGCGCTGGGCGGCATCGACGGCGTCACCCAGATCGCCGGGCCCTACCGGTCCGCGCCCGTCACCGTGGTGCAGAACGGCAAGAAGGAGCCCGCGTCGCTGCACGCGATGCCCGCCACGCCGCCGCGAGTCGCACATCCGGTCGTGGCCGAGGGCCGCTGGCTGGACCCCGCCCAGTCCGACGGCGTGGTGGTCGAGCACTCCTTCGCCAAGGCACTGCGGTTGAAGCTCGGCGACGCCTTCTCGATCATCGCGCTGAGCGGCGAGCGCCACACCCTGTACGTACGCGGCATCGCCGACTCCGCCGAGCAGGGCTTCTACCCCGAGTGGACGCCCGGCCTGGCCTGGGTGCTGCCGGAGACGCTCGACCGGATCGAGCCCATGCTCGGCCGCAGCGAGTGGGTGACCGGGCTGCGCCTGGCCGACCCCGACGCCACCCAGGTCGTCTCCCAGCGCGTCGTCGTCATGCTGGAGGGCCAGCTGCAGCGCGTCTACAACTGGCGCGAGGTGCGGGCCGCGATGGAGCTCGACAACCGGCTGCTCGGCACGCTGCTGGCGCTGTTCGGCGTGGTCGGGCTGGTGGCTGCCGCCCTGGCGCTGGCCAACGCGGCCGGCGGCCGGGTGCTCGGTCAGCTGCGCGACCTGGCCACGCTCAAGTCGATGGGCTTCACCCGAGGCCAGGTCGCCCTGCTGCTTCTGGTCGAGCACGGCGCGCTCGGCCTGCTGGGCGTCTGCGTCGGCACGCTCGCCGGGTGGGCGGTGACGGTGGCGGTGCTCGGCACCACCTCCGTGGCGCCCGTACCCGTGCTGGCCATCGTGGGCGGCACCGCGCTGACCGTGCTGGCCGCGGTCGGAGTGCCCGCCTGGCGCGGCGGGCGCACGCCGCCCATCCCCGGTGCCCCCGCGGCGCCGCCGCGCGGCCACCTGTCGCGTCTGGCCCGGCTGGCCCTGCTCGTACGGCTGCCACCCGCGCTGATCCTCGGCACCCGGGACGCCTTCACCAGGCGGCTGCCCGCGTTCCTGACCGCGTTCGGCCTGGCCGTGCCGATGATGATGATCACGATCGGGCTCGGCGTCTGGTCCACGCTGGACAACTTCCTCAGCCACCCCGAGCAGGTCGGCCAGCACGCCAGCCTGTACGTCAGGCCGGGCAAGCTCGAAGCGGCCGAGGCCCAGCGCATCGCGGAGTCCGACAAGGACGTCCAGACCGTTTACCCGGGCACCGACGTCAACGCCTTGGCGCCCGGAGAGGCCCGCTCGGTCAGGGTGCGGGCCCTCGGCAGTTCAGCCGACCCGTACCCGTTCCCGGTCGTGGAAGGCCGTATGTACGGCCAGCCCGGCGAGGCCGTCGCCGGGCAGGGGCTGCTCGATCTGCTGGGCGCCAGGATCGGCGACCGGATCCGGCTGACCGTCGGCGGCTCGCCGCTGATCGTGCGGATCGTCGGCCGCACCGTGGAGCCGGATCTCGACGGCGAGGTGCTCTCCGTGGGGCTCGACAGCCTGGCGGCCAAGGACTCCGTGCCGCCCGAGTTCTACGCCCTCGCGCTGCGTCAGGGCACGGACCCGGGAGAGGTGCGCGGCAGGCTGCTGGCGGCGTCGGCGGAGGGCCTGGACGTGCAGCGGGTGGTCAACCCGGCCGACCGGCTGTCCGTCATCCGGGTGGTGATCGTGTGGCTGATCGCGGTGCTGGCGCTGATCGGCCTGGCGAACCTGCTCACGGCCAGTGCCCTCGGGCTACGCGACCACGCGTTCGACCTGGCCGTGCTCAAGGCGATGGGCCTGACACCGCGGCAGGTGATGGCCACGCTGGTGACGGGCACCGGGCTGCTGGTCGTGCTCGGCATCGTGGCCGGCACGGCGGCCGGGGCCTCGGTCGTGACCGGGCTGATCGACCTTCAGGGCTACACCAGCGGAGTCGGGGCGGGCATCGGCCGCCCGCCCTCGCCCCTCACTCTTGTCATCGCCGTGCTGGTCGCCGTGGGCGCGGCGCTCGCGGTCGCGCTCATTCCGGCCCGCCGCGCGGCCCGCGCCCAGGTGCCCGTCACCTCACGCTGACGGGATGTTCTTGAGCGCGAACCAGTAGAACCCGTGGCTGGGCAGCGTGAGCAGGTAAGGCAGGTCACCGATCAGCGGGAAGTGCACCCCGCCCCGTGCCTCCACCGGCGTCATGCCCGTGAAGCGCCGCAGGTCGAGCTCCACCGGCTGCGGGTACTTCGACAGGTTGTTCACGCACAGCATGATGTCGTCGCCGTCCTCGCGGACGTAGGTGAGCACGCTGATGTTGGACGACCACATCTCGGTGTAGGCGCCGGTGCCGAAGACCGGGTGCTTGCGGCGGATCTCCAGCATCCGGCGGGTGAAGTGCAGCAGCGAACCCTCGTGGCGCTGTTGCGCCTCGACGTTGACCGCCTGGAACCCGTAGATCGGGTCCATGACCGCGGGCAGGTAGAGACGCCCTGGGTCGGCGGAGGAGAATCCGGCGTTGCGGTCGGGGCTCCACTGCATCGGCGTGCGCACCGCGTCGCGGTCCTCCAGCCAGATGTTGTCGCCCATGCCGATCTCGTCGCCGTAGTACATGACCGGCGAGCCCGGCAGGCTCAGCAGCAGGGCCGTGAACAGCTCGATCCGGTCCCTGTCGTTGTCCAGCAGCGGCGCGAGCCGGCGGCGGATGCCCAGGTAGGCCCGCATACGCGGGTCCTTGGCGTACTCGTTGTGCATGTAGTCGCGCTCTTCCTCGGTCACCGTCTCGAGCGTGAGCTCGTCGTGGTTGCGGAGGAAGATGCCCCACTGGGCGGTGTCGGGCAGCTTGGGGGTGCGCGACATGATCTCCGAGATCGGCTCGCGCGTCTCCTTCTTGACCGCCATGTAGATGCGCGGCATGAGGGGGAAGTGGAAGGCCATGTGGCACTCGTCGCCGCCCACGGTGGGGTCGCCGAAGTACTCGACGACGTCCTCGGGCCAGCCGTTGGCCTCGGCCAGCAGCACCCGGTCAGGGTAGAGCCGGTCGACCTCGGCGCGGACCTTCTTCAGGTACGCGTGCGTCTCGGGCAGCCCCGAGCACGACGTGCCCTCCCGCTCGAACAGGTAGGGCACCGCGTCCAGCCGGAAGCCGTCGATGCCCAGGTCCAGCCAGAACCGCAGCACCTCCAGCATGGCCTCCTGCACGGCCGGGTTGTCATAGTTCAGGTCCGGCTGGTGGTGGAAGAAGCGGTGCCAGTAGTACTGCTTGCGCACCGGGTCGTAGGTCCAGTTGGACTCCTCGGCACCGATGAAGATGATCGGGGCGTCGGGAAAGCCGGTCGGCTCGTCGGACCACACGTAGAAGTCGCCGTACGGCCCTTCCGGGTCGTGCCGCGACGCCTGGAACCAGGGATGACGGTCACTCGTGTGGTTCATCACCAGGTCGGTGATGATCCGCAGGCCGCGCTCGTGCGCCGACTCGATCAGATGTACAAAATCCCCGAGGTCCCCGAAGTCCGGAAGGATCTTCATGTAGTCGGAAATGTCATACCCGCCATCGCGCAGCGGCGACTCGTACAACGGGAGCAGCCAGAGGCAGTCGACGCCCAGCCATTCCAGATAGTCGAGCTTCTCCGTGAGACCACGCAGGTCTCCCGTGCCGTCGCCGTTGGAGTCCTTGAACCCTCGGACAAGAACTTCGTAGAACACCGCCCGCTTGTACCAAGAGGGATCCTCCGAGATGAAAGCCTCGGATATCGGCTCCGGTGTTGGGGATGCGTTGATCATATGTCGCTCACAGAAGGAGATGTGGGCAGGACGGAGTCACCGGTTTCCCCGGCGTTACTAGCTGGTGACCGCGCCGCCTGAGGTCGTCATCCCTGCGAACCTCATGCCCTGAACGGACCGGATTTGTGACCCGGTGCCCGCTTGTGCGGCGCTTACGGGCCGAACACTACCAGCCCGTTGGCTTTCCGGAACCCGCTTGTGCTGTGCTCGTCGTAATACCCGCGAGATCGCTACGTAACCGTGATGTTACCGAGAGTTCATCAGAAAGGGGATGACACATCACTTAGGTCGTTCTCGAAGTCGCTCAGCCAGAGTCCGAAAAGCACCAGCCCGCGGATCCAGAACCGGTCGTTCCACCCGCTGAACCGGGTCAGCGCGTCGGGGCCGCCCGCGATCACCATGTGCAGCTCGTCCGACAGCAGGCCGGGCACCCGCGCGGCCACCGTCTCCAGCATGCGGTGCGCGTACGCCCGCGCGGGCGCGGCCGTGGACCGCAGCGGAACCCGCAGCAGGGGCTGCTTGACCACGTTCGTGGACGGCAGCGCCGCCACCCGCGGGTTGGCGGCGTGCAGCACCTCGCGATAGAAGCGGCCCTTGTCCTTGCGCGCCACTCCCACCGACAGCGCCGCGTCGAAAAAGTCGGGGTGGATGAACGGCGCCGCGAACGACGCCTCGGGCCCGACCAGGTTGACCGCCGAGCGGGCGATGCCCCGCACGGTGCGGGTGTGCAGCACCGACAGCGGCAGCTCGGCCCGGTGCCCGTGCAGCATGGAGGTCGCGGCGGCGAACTGCTCGCGCACGGCCTCGTCCATCCAGGCACCGGCCGCCTCCGACAGGAACGGCTGCGACGGGGCGCCGAGGCTGAGCGACTTCAGCACCGCGGCCGACCGCTCGGCCTGTGAGGTGGCCTCCAGAGCCGCCCCGCTCACCATGAAGTTCTTCAGCAGCGGCCCGCCGGCCAGGCCGTCGACCAGCACCCGGCCCGACCGGTGCACCTCCTTGGCGAAAGGCGCGTACCAGGCGTGATGCGGCGTCAGGTATTCGAGCCGGCGGGCCACCTCAGCCGCGTCGCCCGGGTAGTCGTCGGCGGACTGGGTGATCACCCGGTGGGAGATGCCCAGCTCGCGGGTGATCGAGCGGGCGAAGGCGATGTCGGTGTCGGTGCCGTCGTCGGGGCTGGTCGTCCAGGACTCCACGTCGAAGCCCCGCGCCCGCGCCACGCTGGCCAGCAGCCGCGAGTCGTAGCCGCCGCTGACCGGTACGAGCAGCTTGCGCCCGTCATAGTCCTTGTAGACCTCGTGCAGGAGCTCCACGATCTCGTGGGCGCTCGTCCACGTCTCGTACGGCTCACTGCGCAGCCAGCGCGGCAGCCCCCGCTCCGTGGCCAGCCGCTCGCCGTCGAACACCAGCGCGCTCGACCCCGGCAGCCGCTTGACCCGCTGGTAGGGCGTGGCCTCACCGAGCGGGAACGTCACCTGGAGGATCGAGGCCCAGGCCGACCAGTCGAGCTCGATCGGGACCAGCGACAGCAACGGCTGGATCAGGGACGAGAAGTAGATCGCATCGCCGTGCCGTACGTAATAGACGTCGACCAGCCCGAGCGCCCCCGCGTGCAGCGTGACCCGCGAGCCGTCGCCGATCAGCCCCGGCGTCTCGTACGTCTCGGCGACCGTCATCCAGCCGTCGAGAGCAGAAGGCCGGCGCTCGCCCCAGGAGAACGCGAACGAGCCCCCGGCGCGGTGATAGGGCGGCAGAGGCGCCGAGCTGAACAGCGCCGCCTCGGCCGTCTGGAGCGCGGGCCTGACCCGCGGCCCCGCGGCGGCGAGCTTGCCGAGCACGACGGTGTCGATCCGGCCGAGGCCGCCGCAGACATAGGGCCGCACGTTGAACTGCACCGGATCTCATCCCTTCAAGCCGCTTCCCGCAAAAGAGTATCCTTTGCCGGGCTAGGAATCGGAGGTCTCGGTGAGCACTGAGCTGGAGAGCACTAGGCGAGCGCTACGTGATGCGATCGCCCAGGCCGAGCACGCGGCCGAGCTGGCCAGGCTGCTGGACGCGGCCCAGGCGCGGCTCGTGGAGGCCGAGCACCACGCCGCTGAGGCCAAGGCGCTCACCGAGCGGCTCACGGACGCGGAGGAGCGGCTGGAGAGCGAGCGCGCCGCCGCGGAAAAGCTCCGCAAGGAGCTCGCCGAGCAGCGTTTCCAGGCCGAGGTGGCCAACTGGAAACTCTCCTCGATCAAGGTGGCCCGCTGGAACAGGCTGGGCGACGCGATCAGGACCGGCAAGAGCAACCCGGTCCGCCTGGCCAGAGGTCTCAAGGGCGCCGCCAAGCCGGTCAAACGGCCCGTCGCCCCCAAGCGCAAGCCCGTCGCCGTCACGGGCAAGGACAAGGACGAGCGGCCCGGCGCGGCCTATCAGGCCACCACCTCCGTCCGCACACTCAACGGCGCCTCCTTCAGGCTCAAGCCGTTCCGCGTGCCCACCGGCCCCAACACCCGCCCGCACCTCACCGCCGCGGTGATCGCCGACCCGCACACCGAGGCGCTGCTGCGCTACGAGTGGCGGCAGACGACCGGCTTCACGCCGCGCGACTTCGCCAGGGTGCTGCCGCAGGAGGTGCCGCACCTGCTCGTGGTCGAGTCGGTCACGCGGGGGCCGTGGGCCGAGGAGATCACCGGCGAGCCGGGCGAGGGGCTCAAGGCCCTGCTGGCCTGGTGCGCCGAGCGGGGGATCCGCACGGTGTTCTGGCACACGCAGGGCGACGCCGCCCCCTACGCGGCCGCCGCGGAGCTGTTCGAGCACCGTTTCACCAACGATCTCACCGTGGGCTGGCCGCGCCTGCACTTCGGGGTGCAGCCGCGGGTGCACAACCCGATCCCGCTCGCGGGCGGCCGGATCGACCGGGTGCTCACGCTCGACCAGCTCCTGCCCGAGCACCTGACCTACCCCGACGTGCTGACCTCCTACCGCTGGCCCGCCGCCGTCACCTGCCCGCCCGGCGCGCCGCAGTGGGTGCTGGCCGAGCTCGCGGCGTGCAACACCTCGATCGGCACCGAGCCCGACGATCGCCGGGCCCACGTCGCGCTGCGCCGCGCGCACGCCACCGGCACGATGTCCGAGCGGACCGACGAGCTGCTGGAGGCCATCGGCCTGCCCGCCGTACGCGCGACCCTCAACACCTCGGTGCTGCTGCCCGTGCCCGACTCGGCGCTGCTGGAGCACGCGCTGGCCCAGGTGGCCCGGCAGTCGGGGGTCACCCAGGTGGTGGTGTTCGCCTGGCGCGGCGCCGAGCAGCGCGTCCGCGAGGTCCTGACCGGCGTCGACGTGGTCTTCCGCGACCTCGACCCGGCCGCGAGCACGGGCGCCATGCTCGACCACGGCCTCGACCTGTGCGAGGGCGACCTGGTCGCGGTGATGGACCCGCGCGACATCTACGGCGCCCACTACCTGGCCGACCTGCGCAGGGCGTTCCTGTTCAGCACGGCCGACATCGTCGGCAAGGCCGCCTTCTACGCCCACCTCCGCAAGCCGCAGGCGACGCTGCTCAAGCAGCCGGACGCCGAATACTCCTACCTGCCGGAGATCGCCGGGGCCACGCTGCTGGCGCGCCGCAACACGCTGCGGGAGCTCGGATTCGCCGACCTCACCGACGGGTGGGACGAGGTGCTGATGCGGCAGTGCCGGGCCGACGGGATCAAGGTCTTCTCGGCCGACCGGTTCGGCTACGTGCGGGTGCGCGAGGAGGACCGGTGGCTGCTGGGGGCCGCGCAACTGGTCGAGTACGGCTCGGCCGAGCCGCACGCGCTCATCTAGCTGTTCTGTTCCATGACGCCGGAGCAGCTCGCTGAGGTGCTGGGGGAGCCGCCGGTGCCGGAGGGCACCTGGGAGCGGGAGGCGGTCTACGTCTCGGCCGCCGCGCTCCGTCGCGGCCTCCCGCCCGCCTCGCTGGCGGCGCGGCTGCGTGGTGCCGCGCAGGTGCTGGACAACGGGTTTCTGCGGATCGTCGTGGAGGTGCCGGGGGTGCTGGTGGATTCGGTGGAGCCGGTCGACGTTCCGGACCTCTGGCCGGATTTCCCTCGTACGTGGGCGAACCCGGGCTTCGTCGTCCGCTACGGGCACGCGCGTGCGGCGGCCGTCCAGCGGTGGGCCCATGACCTGGGCGTCCCCGCCGGGCCCTTCCAGCCGGAGCTGCTCGCCGATCCACGCGACCGCGCCGTGCTGCGGGTGCTGGCCGAGCTGCCGGGGCGGCGCCTGAGCAGGGCTCCGGGGTGGGAGACCTATCTGGTACGGCTGGCGACGGCCTACCACGACGCCCATGAGCTGGCGCCCGCCGTACCCGTGGGAGACGATCCGCCCGCACCGCTGCACACGGCGCGCGTGCGGCTGGCGGCGGCAGTGCTCAAGGTGCTGCCGGGACCGGACCGGCTGTGATTGGCAAAATATCCGGCTAAAGGGCGAAAAATCGTAAAAATATCCCTTCTGGAGCTTGATCGCGTCTCGATACGTGGGCAGCGGGTCCGGGGGGTTCGACGGGTCCGATAGCCTCGATCGGGTGAGTCGATTCGTCCATCCCGCCGGGGACCGGCACGCTGAGATGCTGCCCCATGAGCGCCCTCCGCTGGCGCCTGCCGACCTCAACCGGATCAACCCCTCGATCTGGCCGCGAACGTCGAGCCGGACCGATGGCGCGCTCACGATCGGCGGCGTGGACGTCCGCGATCTGGCCGGCGACCACGGCACGCCCCTCTACGTGCTCGACGAGGACGACGTGCGCTCGCGCATGCGCGACTACGCCACGGCCTTCGCGGGCTCCGAGGTCCACTACGCCGGCAAGGCGTTCCTGTGCAAGGAGATCGTCCGCTGGCTCCAGGACGAGGACCTCGGTCTTGACGTGGCCAGCGGCGGCGAGCTGGCGGTCGCGCTCAGCGTCGGCTTCCCGGCCTCGCGCATCACGCTGCACGGCAACAACAAGTCGGCCGCCGAGCTGTCCAGGGCGCTGGAGGCGGGCGTCGGGCACATCGTCGTCGACTCCTATGAGGAGATCGCCCGGCTCGGGTTCCTCGCCGAGAAGTACGGTGTGCGGCCCAAGGTCATGATCCGGGTGACGACCGGGGTCGAGGCGCACACGCACGAGTTCATCGCCACCGCGCACGACGACCAGAAGTTCGGGCTGTCGCTCAACAGCGGGGCCGCCGCCGAGGCCGTCCGCCGCATCCTCGCGCTGCCCGCGCTGGAGCTCGTCGGGCTCCACTCGCACATCGGCTCGCAGATCGTCGACACGGCCGGGTTCGAGGTGGCGGCGCGCCGCCTGGCCACGCTGCTCGTGCAGATCAAGGACGAGCACGACGTGGTGCTGCCCGAGCTCGACCTGGGCGGCGGCTACGGCATCGCCTATGTCGAGGGCGACGAGGCCCCCGACATCAAGGAGATCGCCGACGGCCTGCGCGGGATCGTCACCAAGGTCTGCACCGACGCCGGGCTGCCGGTGCCGAAGCTGACCGTGGAGCCCGGCCGCACGATCGTCGGGCCCGGCGGGATCACGCTCTACGAGGTCGGGACCGTCAAGGACGTCGAGGGGCTGCGTACGTACGTCAGCGTCGACGGCGGCATGAGCGACAACGTCCGCACCGCGCTCTACGGCGCCGAATACACCGCCGTGCTGGCCAGCCGCGAGAGCCTCGCCGAGCCCATGCTCAGCCGCATCGTCGGCAAGCACTGCGAGAGCGGCGACATCATCGTGCGCGACTGCTTCCTGCCCGCCGACCTCGCGCCGGGCGACCTGATCGCCGTCGCGGCCACCGGGGCCTACTGCCGGTCGCTGGCCAGCAACTACAACTACCTGCCCAAGCCCGCCGTGGTGTCCGTCACCAACGGCGAGGCGCGCGTCATCGTGCGGGGCGAGACCGAGGACGACCTGTTGAGGGGGCAGCTGTGAAACCGCTGAAAGTGGCCCTGCTGGGCTGCGGGGTGGTGGGCTCGCAGGTCATCCGGCTGATGCACGAGCAGGGCGACGACCTGGCCGCCCGCATCGGGGCACCGCTGGAGCTGGCCGGTGTGGCCGTACGCCGGATGGGCCGCAAACGCGACGTCGACGTGGCTCCCGAGCTGCTGACCACCGACGCCGAGTCACTGGTCACCCGCGACGACGTCGACATCGTGATCGAGGTCATCGGCGGCATCGAGCCCGCCCGATCGCTGATCGTCGCCGCCCTGTCCGGCGGCAAGTCGGTGGTCACCGCCAACAAGGCCCTGCTCGCCGAGGACGGCGCGACCCTGCACGAGGCCGCCCGCACGGGCGGCGCCGACCTCTACTTCGAGGCCAGCGTGGCCGGCGCCATCCCGCTGCTGCGCCCGCTGCGCGAGTCACTCGCCGGCGACCACGTCAAACAGGTCCTCGGCATCGTGAACGGCACCACCAACTACATCCTCGACAAGATGGACTCCACGGGCGCCTCCTTCACCGACGCTCTTGAGGAGGCCCAGACGCTCGGCTACGCCGAGGCCGACCCCACCGCCGACATCGAGGGCTTCGACGCCGCCGCCAAGGCCGCGATCCTGGCCGGCCTGGCCTTCCACAGCCGGGTGACGGCGGCGGAGGTGCACCGCGAGGGCATCACCGAGATCACCGCCACCGACGTCGCCTCGGCCAAGGCCATGGGCTACGTCATCAAACTGCTGGCCATCTGCGCCCGCTCCGACGACGGCCGCTCGATCGGGGTCCGGGTGTACCCGGCGATGATCCCCCGGACACACCCGCTGGCCGGGGTACGCGAGGCGTACAACGCGGTCTTCGTGGAGGCGGCGTCGGCCGGGCAGCTCATGTTCTACGGCAAGGGCGCCGGCGGCGCCCCCACGGCCTCGGCGGTGCTCGGCGACCTGGTGGCCGTGGCCCGCAACCGCCTGGCGGGCACCCGCGCCCCGGCGGAGTCGACGTACGCCGACCTGCCCGTGCATCCCATGGGGGAGACCGTGACGCGGTGCCATGTGGCGCTGGACGTGGCGGACAAGCCGGGCGTGCTGGCCCGGGTGGCCGACCTGTTCGCCAAGCATGACGTGTCGATCCAGACGGTGCGGCAGGAGGGGCACGGTGACGACGCCCAACTCGTCATCGTGACGCACCGGGCCACCGACGCGGCACTTTCGGCGACCATGGAGGAACTCCGGGACCTCGACATCGTACGAGCCGTGGCCAGCGTGATGCGGGTCGAAGGCGACCTCTGACAAGCAAGGTCCTTCGCCGGTTTTGGCGCTTCGCGCTTTGAGGGCTCGGGCAGTGTTTTGTGGGGGGCTCGGCGCCCCCCACACCCCCACAAGGGCATGGTCCTCGCTACGCTCGGGCGTCCTTCCACAGGAGGGCTCCGCCCTCCTGAACGCAGGCGGACCCTTGGCCTGACCGCGTCCACTGGCAGGCCGGGGCAGCGATGGCCGGAAGGATCGTAATCCTCGGGCATCGGAATTCATGCCGAAGTAGCTTGTGCTCACAGGCTCCCGGCAACACGCGTCGCTGTTTCGACGCGCTGTAAATCGCGTGATGCGGGTTGAAGGCGACTCTGACACGCTCTTACATGCATGGGCCTTGCCGTGCTCGGGCGTTCTTCCGCAGGGGGACTTCGCCCTCCTGAACGCAGGCGGACCCTTGACCTGAGTGGGCGATGGATCCTTGACCCGAGCACGTCCAGACCTGGCCGGGGTCCTTCCGGCCTGGTCTGGACGTAAAACGCTCAAACCGGTTTGTCCAGCGCGTTTATTGACGAGTGATTCCGTACAACTTGGTGTGACTGAATATTCTTTTCGCCGCTGTCCACGTGAACTAATGGTGGTAACCGTGATACTGCGCTTCACCGGACGCTCGGAAAGGGAATCGCAATGGATGTTCTCGCTCAGGTCTCTGGCAACGTCACCGCGATCGGTTACGGTCTCGCCGCCATCGGCCCTGGCGTCGGCGTCGGCATCATCTTCGGTCAGGGCGTGCAGGCCATCGCGCGCCAGCCGGAAGCGTACGGCCTGATCCGCCAGAACATGCTCCTCGGCTTCGTCCTCACCGAGGCCCTCGCTCTGCTCGGCCTGGTCGCGCCGTTCATCTTTAAGGTCATCCAGTAAATCGCGCGGTTCTGTGATGAGCGATGAGAATGTCTTTCTATGGCATCGGATCATCGCTGAATGGCGAGCGACCGCAGTGCGAGGTCGGCTCCGACAGGCTGACGACACCGTGACGACAGCGTGTTATGTCACGCTCCTAGAGAAATCGATCCTCGGTGACATCCTCTCTAGGAGGAACTATGCGCATGCAGTCGAAACTCGCGGCCAAAATCGTCCTCTCCGCGCTGCTCACAGCTCCTTTGACCGTCGGCATGGGCGCGGTGGCCGCGAGCGCGTCGGTGAAGGCGGACACCGTAAAACTTCCGAGCAATGGCGCGATCGCCGGCGGGGATACATACCGTTGCGGATTTTACAAGCAGGATTGCATCGACGTACGGAACGCCATGGCTGACAGCGGATACACGGTCGGTCCCATCATCTACTCTCCCGTCAGCGGCTACTCCTTCGACTATTGGTGGTAACCACCGCACGGCACCCCGGAGAGTGCTCTGGGCGCGGCCCGGCGGAACATCGGCGCACTCCCCTTCACAGGCCTGGAAGAGGCGTGGGTGGCGAGAAAGCGCACCGCTGGGTCGCTATTTCACGCTGATCGTCGTCATCATCCCCATCGAGCGGTGATTATCCACCGGGCACCACAGCTCGTACGTTCCCTTCTTCAGCGCGACAGTGAGCTTCGTCGTCTTTCCGCCTGCAATGATGCTGGAGGTGGAGTTGACGCCGGGCCCCTTGATCGACAGGCCATGCGAGGCGGTCCCCGCATTGTTGATCGTGAATATGTAGGTCCCTGGGCTGAAGGTCTTCGTCGAGAGCGTGAGAGAGAACTCCCGCTCGGTCACCGTGACAGGCGTATCGGTTGCCCAGGCCCGGGGCATTGCCGCGGCAGTCGTGCCCCCGCCGACCGCCAGTGTCAGCGCGGCGGCGATGAGCCCTATCGCCAGACGGGGCGTGCCTATGAAACGAATCGCAGCGGACATGATCGCCATCCCTTCATCGCGGCATCGATGTCAGCCATGGCAGATGCCCTCTCCGTATTCCCGGGCGCGTGTAACGCTAGACCCGCGAGATCTTCAGCACCGTGCCGACTGTTCGCCACAACGGCTTTACGGTTGCGTGGACCTAGGCTGCTTTGGGACGTCTAGGGTGAGTGACCGTGACGACGGAACGATGGGCATTGGGTGGCGACCTGAGCGTCGCGCGGGTCGGGTACGGCGCGATGAAGCTGACCGGTTGGCCGAGAGGCGACGAGCCGCCCAGCCGGGAGACGGCCCTGGCCATCCTGCGCCGGGCCGTGGAGCTCGGCGTGAACCACATCGACACCTCGCACTACTACTCGCGTGACGGGGTGGCGGCCAACGAGCTGATCCGGGAGGCGCTGCATCCCTACCCGGACGACCTGGTGATCGTGACCAAGGTGGGGGCGCTGGTCGAGGGCTCCGACATCGCCCTACCAGCAGCAAAGATGTACGGCCTCACGCCCGATGGCCTGCGCCGTGGCGTCGAGGCGAACCTGCGCTCTCTCGGCGTGGACCGCCTGGATGTGGTGAACCTGCGGATGGGCGACCGCGACCGCAGCCAGACACCACTGACCGCACCCTTGGAGACCTTGCTCGCGCTGCGCGAGGAGGGCCTGATCCGCCACATAGGCATCTCCAACGTCACTGCCGAGGAGTTCGCCGAGGCCTGCAAGGTCGCGCCGATCGCCTGCGTCCAGAACCTCTACAACCTGTCCCGGCGCGATGACGACCCACTTGTCGACGCCTGCGCCGAGGCCGGCATCGCCTACGTCCCCTTCTTCCCGGTCGGCGGTTTCCAGCCGCTCACCGCCGAGCGCCTGGACGCCGTCGCCGCCCGCCACCACGCGACCGTGCCGCAGGTGGCCCTGGCCTGGCTGCTGGCCCGATCGCCGAACATCCTGCCCATCCCCGGCACCGGCTCACTGGCTCACCTGGAAGAGAACATCGCTGCCGGCGCGCTGAGGTTGAGCACGGAAGACGTCGCCGAGCTCGCTGGGTAAGCCGGGGGATGGTGCCGGGTCAGCCCGCTCGATCGCAGTCCTGGCAAGATAGCCGCATGGAACGAGTGCTTGGAATCGGTGGATACTTCATGCGCGCCGCCGACCCGGCGGCCCTGAGTGCGTGGTATCGCGATTGCCTAGGCCTGGACGCCGATGAGCACGGCCTGTGGAGTCAGGAAGCCGGGCCGACGGTGTTCGCGGCGTTCGAGTCCGAGGCCGACTACTTCTCCCGCGCCCAGCAGACCATGCTCAACTTCCGGGTCCGCGACCTGGATGCGATGGTCGCGCAACTGCGCGCCAAGGGCGCGGACGTGGCCGAAGAAACGCACGACATGGAGGGTGTCGGTCGATTCGGCTGGGTCACCGATCCTGAAGGCAATCGGATCGAGCTCTGGCAGCCCGTCTGACCGCGTCTTCATGGGCTCGGAATTTTCAGATCGGCCCATACGACGCGATGGCCCGATGATTTGATGAACGTTCCCCAGTTGTTCTCGGACAGCGCCATGACAATCCGAATGCCTCGCCCCGATTCAACTTCCAGTGGCGGATAATCGGGAATGTGAGGTTCGGAGGCGAAAGCTCCGGGATCGGTGACTTCAATGCGAATGAAGTCGGGGCCGAGGCTGAGGCTTACCGCGACCCACTCGCGATCCACGCCGCCCTCCACGCGCGTGCAGGCGTTCGTGACCAGCTCGCTGACGACCTGTTGCGCGTCCGGCAGCACGGGAGGACCGGTCGCGAGCCACCACGCGACGGCTGCTCGCGCCTGCTTCGGTGCTTTGTCGCTGCGGCGCAGTCTGGTCGCTCCGATGAGCGTTACATCCTCTGTTCGCATGAGCATGGGGAATCACCGACTTTGTCCGGTCGCTTTGCTTGTCGCCTGCACACAAGATTGTGTGTCCGGTGTAAGAACTGACCTCTCACGCAGATGTCTCTCGGAAGTCACCTCTCACAGTGCCAGCGAACGACTACGTTAAGTGAGAGGTCCGCAGGACAATCGCCGCACAGATTAGGCACGTGTTGTGTGTGTCGGCGTGTGTGGTTCCGTGGCGACAGAACGGCGGAGGTGCTGAATGAGCGTCAAGGATTTGGACCCGGACGCTGGACCACTGGCTCGTTTCGGATGCGAGTTGCGGAAACTCCGTATCGACAAAGGGCTCACCCTCGAACAGCTCGCGGACAGAGTCGGTTTCAGTCCGAGCCTCGTCGGCAGCGTCGAGCGGGCCGCCAGAAACCCGAGCAAGGACTTCACCGAACGTTGCGAGGAGGCGCTGGGCCTATCCGGCGAGCTTCTCGCCCGGTGGCCGAGCATCAGCCGGGAGCGCAGCCCGAAGTGGTTCCGGCCCTGGCTGGAGATCGAGCAGAGCGCCACGGTCTTGCGGACGTGGCAACCGCTCATCGTCCCGGGACTGCTTCAAACCACCGACTATGCTCGCGCGATTTTCAACGGCAAGCCAGGTACGACAAAGGAGCAGGCGGAGGAGGCGCTGACGGCTCGGATGGAGAGGCAGGCCATCTTCGCCCGCTCGAACCCGCCGATGTTCTGGGCTGTTTTGGATGAAGGAATCCTGTACCGTCCGATTGGAGGCGAGGCCGTGACTCGTCATCAATTCGAACATCTTATCGCGTTGGCCGAAAGCACTCGAATCACCATCCAGGTGCTGTCCTACTCAGCCCTCTCCACTACCGGCCTCCTCGGCGGATTCGTCCTGGCACAAGCCAACGGAATGCCGGACGCTGCCTATCTGGAGTCGGCGGGGCAAGGCCAGGTGCGGGATGCGCCGGATGAGGTTGCCGACCTGAGTGTTAGATACGAGGCGATACGTGCGGAGGCCCTTCCCCAGCACGTATCGCTGAAGCTGATCAAAGAGAGGTTGATGGCGGCATGGAATTGAGTGAGGAACTGAGGACGGCGGCATGGCGTAAGTCGTCGTTCTCGGGCGATAACGGCGGAGACTGCATCGAGGTCGCCCCGTTGAGCGGTGGGCGGGTCGCGATGCGGGACACCGAGCGTCCCGAGATGGAGCCGTGGGTGGTCAGTGGTTCGGTCTGGGCCGCGTTCGGCAAGGGCTGGCGAAACGGCGAATTCGACTTCTAGCGGGCTTCGATCTCGAGTACCGCCTTGCCGTGCAGGCGGCGGCCAAGGAGGGCCGCGGTCGCCTGGGCGGCCTCCTGCCAGGAACCCCGCCACGAGATCTGCGGGTCCAACCGACCGGCGGCGAGGCGGCCGGCCAGCCAGGTCAGGTCAGGCGCCAATCCCTGGCAGCCGAGCAGGAAGAACGTGACGATCGAGCGATCGTGCCGTCCCTGGTCGCCGAAGAAGGCGCCGAAGGGGAAGTTCTCGCCGTTGTTCGCCGAGTGACCGACGGCGACCAGGATGCCGCCCTCGGCCAGCCGGTCGTATGCGGACACCAGTTGGTCACCGCCCACCAGGTCCACCACACCGTCCACGGGCTTGGTGATCTCGTGCGGCCCGGACACCACCTCGTCCGCGCCGAGCGCTCGCAGGCTTTCGTCGTGCGCGGCCGGGTCGCCGGTGGAGGCCACCACCTGGGCCCCGCCGAGGTGAGCCAGCTGTACGGCGTACCGCCCGACCCCGCCGGTGGCGCCCGTGACCAGCACGCGCCTGCCGAGGATCGGGCCGATCCGGTGGAGTGCACGGAGCGCGCTGGCGCCCGCGACCGGGACGGTGCTGATCGCACCGAGGTCGGCATCCTGTGGCACGGTGCCGATGAGGTCCGTGTCGACGGCGCGAAGCTCGGCCCAGGCGCCGTCGCCGGCGAGCGTGACCACTCGCGTGCCGGCGGCCGGGCCGGATCCGTCGGCGGCGGCGCGTTCCACGATCCCCGCCGCGTCCCAGCCGAGAACGGTCCCCTCTGGGGCGTTCTGGATGCCGAACGCGACCTCGCCGTAGTTGAGGGAGGCCGCCGTCACCCGTACCAGCGCCTGGTTCTGGGCGGGTACGGGATCGGGCGCTTCACCGAGCCTCAGGCCGCCGGGCGCGGAACGGTCGACGAGCAGAGCGCGCATGGGTTCTCACCTTCACTGAGAGGTTTATGCCACTGAGTGGCACAAGACTATAGGAGGCGTTCGCGCACGAGATACGCTAGGGGTGATGAGCACCGAGATCCTCAGCGGACTGCCGCTACGCGAGCGCAAGAAGCTCCGCACCCGCCTGGCGCTGATCGACACCGCGCTGGAGCAGTTCACCGAGCGGGGTTTCGACGGCACGACGCTCGATGAGCTCTGCACCGCCGTCGAGGTGTCCAAGCGCACCTTCTTCCGCTACTTCGACAGCAAAGAAGACGTCGCGATGGCGCCCACTCAGGATCTGTGGGCCGCCTTTCTGGACGATCTCCAGACCCGGCAGCCGACCGACGGCACGCTCCTGGTGCTGCTGCGGGACACGTTGCTCACGGCGCTGGACCGGATGCCCGCCGAGGGCTGGGCGGAGCGTGTTCAGCTCTCCCGCCGGCTGGCCGCCGAGACGCCGTCGATGAACGCGCACGGGCTGCAGTTCTGCGACCGCACCACCCGTACCGCGATCACGATCCTGCGGGAGCGCTTCGGTCCGGCCGACCCGCACGACCTGCGGCTCCGGCTGGCCCTCGACATGATGATCTCGGCTTTCCACTGTGCGCTGGAGGAGTGGACGTTTCAGTCCGGACCCGCGAGCCGTGACGACCTCTCCGCTCGCCTTCGCGATGCGTTCGCCGCGATCCCGGGCAGTGTCACGATGACGCTCTCCTGAACAAGTCCTAACACCCTTTCCGGAACGGCTGGCCTGGCAGATACCGGGTCCATTCGGCCTCGGTCAGTGCCCGGCCGGCCCGCGCGCACGCCGCCTTCACCAGCGGTTTGATCGCCAACGGAACCCTGGTCAGCCGCCCCATCCTCCCCATGGCCAGCAGCTCGGCGGAGTCGGCGGAGAAGGCGATCGACCGCGCGCTGTCCCAGAGCCGGATCGTGGGTCCGACCGGCCGGCCTTGCCGTACGTCCCAGACGATCAGCGACTTCTCCTGGGACGCGAACGCGAACAGCCGGTCGTCGGCCGAGAAGGCGGCGGTCCACGACACCCCGCCCACCCGCAGCCAGTCGCCGACCTGCGCGCCCGTGCTGGTGTCCCAGATGCCCACCTTGCCGGCGAAGTTCGCCGCGACCAGCTTCAGATCGGCACTGAACCAGACCTCCTCCGCGTTGCCGGAGAACGGCAGTCGCGGTCCGAACCGGCGCCCGGTCTCGAGGTCCACCAGGCGTAGCAGGCTCGCGTCCAGGCCGATGAGGCGCCCGTCCGCGGCGACCGTCCAGCCGAGCAGGCGCGGCCTGGTCACCTGCTTGAGCCGCTTGCCGCCGGGGACCTGCCAGAGCGTGAAGGTCTTCTGGTCGGTCGTCCAGAGTCCGGCCGGGGCCGGAAGCGCGCCGTCCGAGTCGGGAGTGGCCGGGACCTTGGCCAGTTCGTGCCAGGTGGCGGTGTCCCGGACGGTGACATCGTCGCTCCGTCTGATCGCCAGCCGCCTGCCGTCCCGGCTGAAGGAGAGCTCGCTGTCGTAGTCCTGG
Organism: Nonomuraea sp. NPDC049269; assembly: GCF_043197155.1. NCBI lineage: Bacteria > Bacillati > Actinomycetota > Actinomycetes > Streptosporangiales > Streptosporangiaceae > Nonomuraea > Nonomuraea sp. NPDC049269. The sequence continues at coordinate 283,041 of NZ_JBICSO010000003.1, read as the reverse complement.
AGCGTCCCCGCCTCGAACGCCTTGCCGTTCAGCGTGATCTTGGTTGAGCCCAGGGCGTGCGTGGCGAGCAGCCGGCCGTCGGCGCTGAACTCCATCTCGTCCACGGTCTCGTCCGCGGCGACGTACGGCTGGAGCGTGATGACCGTGTCCTCGCTCAGGTAGCGCAGTCCGGTCGGGCCGAAGGCGACCGCGGACACCGGGTCCGCTATGGCGCGTTCGAGCATCAGCGGTTCGTCGGCGTTCAGCCGGTAGAGCCTGATCGTCGAGCCGATCCCCGCGAGGACCTTGCCGTCCGGACTGAACACCGGCGTCGCCATGGGTTCCCAGTCCGCGATCGTGGTGATCTCCTTGCGGGTACGGGCGTCGAAGACGACCAGGCCGCCGTTGTCGGAGATGGCCAGGAGCCGCCCGTCGCGGCTGAACGCCGAGACCGGGCTGCAGTCGCCGCAGATGCCGGGAAAACCGCGTTGTGCCTTGCCCGACGGCAGCGCCCAGCGCTCGCGTCCGGCCACGGCGTAGTCGCCGCCCGGATGGATCGCGGCCTTGACGAGCGTGGGCAGCGCGGTCGTCTTTCCGGTACGCGGGTTGTAGGCGCTTTTGCCCTGTCCGATGTCGACGATGAGCAGGCCGCCGCTGAAGCCGATGTTCAGGTCGAGCATCTCGGTGGCGGGCAGGCGCCGGCCCGTCCGCTTGCCGGTGGCCAGTTCCCAGAGGCCGACACCCTCGCTGTCGGCGACGGCCAGCAGCCGCCCGTCCTCGCTGACCGCGGCCTGGCGCAGGCGCCTGTCGGTCAGGCCGAGCCCGGTGAAGCCGCCCGTCCGCCTGCCGGTCGTCAGGTCCCATACCCTGACCTCGTCGGGACTGACGCTGATCAGCGAGCGGCCGTCGGCGCTGAGCGCGCGCACCACGTCGGGCCCGGTGTCGGGGTCGTGAAAGGCCGCGCCGCCCTGGTCGACGACCGAGGCCAACAGGCTCGACCTGGCCTCGGCCGTGGGGGACAGCCGCGCGGCCGCCGTGCTGAGCAGCATGCCCAGGACGGGGTCCTTGCCTCTCACCGTGTCGGCCACCCCGGCCAGCCGGGCGGACTCGGCCACGTCGCGTTGGTCGGCGAGCATGATGCTCTGCCGTACGGCCAGACCTCCCGCGACCAGGGCCAGCACCAGGAGCACGGCGAGCCCGACGGACAGGAGCCTGGTCCTGCGGGATCGGCGCCTGTTGAGCGCGGCGGCCGCGGACAGGAAGTCCCGCTCGCCGGGGGTGAGTGTGATGTTCCTGCGGTCGGCCGCGGCCCAGCTCAGCGCGTCGTCCAGCGAACTGCCGTGGAACAGGTCGGCGTCCTTCCGCCCGTGCTCCTCCCAGCGCTCCGCCGCCGTCCAGATCTGCCGGTGCACGACCAATCCGTCCCGGTTCGCGGCGATCCAGGCGCGCAGCCGGGGCCAGGCCAGCGGTAGGGCGGGGCGCAGCAGCCGTACCGGATCTCCCTTGGAGACCAGGTACGTGAACGCGTCCAGCACTCGCTCGATACCGTCGGGGAGCTCGGACCTGCGGAGTTCGCGCAGCGCCAGCTCGTCCTCGGCGTTCACCGTGAGCAGCCGCAGGAACAGCTCGGGGACCAGCTCCTTCTCGGCGGGGCCGAGAGCGGAGTAGGCGTCCTCGGCGATGACGCCGAGCGAGGGGTCGTCGGCGGTGATCCCGATCCGCTCGCCGTCGCCGGCGCCCTGCTCGAGCAGCCGCGCGGTGTCGAGCCTTCCGTCGCTGTTGACCAGCCCGAGCAGCAGCTCGCGCGCGGTCGGGCGGCGTGCTGGTTCCTTGGCCAGCGCCGCGCGCACCAGGCGGCGCAGCGGGTCGGGCAGCGCGGCCAGGTCGGGTTCGTGGGAGAGCACGCGGTGCATGACCGCGCCGAGCGCCTCCGCGGTGAACGGATCCTCGCCGGTGGCGGCGTACAGGATGATCGCGCCCCAGGCGAACACGTCCGCGGGCGGCCCGGCCCGCTCGCCCGAGAACACCTCCGGCGCCATGTAACTGGGCGTGCCCGCCACCTCTCCTGTGGCGGTGAGCGACATCTCCAGCGTGCGGGCCACGCCGAAGTCGATCACCCGGGGCCCGTCGGGGCCGAGCAGCACGTTGTCGGGCTTGAGGTCACGGTGCACGACGCCCGCGTCATGGATGGCGGTCAGCGCCGTGGCGATCGCCGTGGCCAGCCGGTGCAGGTCGTCGCCGCGGAACACCCGCCCAGCCGCGCGCAGGCTCGGGCCTTCGACGTACTCGCTGACGATGTACGGCCTGGACCCCTCCAGATGGACGCCGAGCACTCTGGCCGTACAGAACGAGGCCACCCGCTGCGCCGCGACCGCCTCCTTGGCCAGGCGATCGCGCAGCTCGGGCCGGCTGACCGGGTCGCCGCGGAGCACCTTGACCGCGACCCTGGCGCCCGCCGGGTCGTAGGCCTCGTACACGACGCCTTGCCCGCCCGCCCCGATCCGGCCGGCCAGCCAGTATTCCCCGAGCCGCTGCGGGTCGCCGTCGATGAGTGTGCTGCGCATGACGGATTGGACTATCGGCGCGACCAGATGGTTGCGTGGCGTTACTCCGTATCTCGCCCGCTTGACTTAAACCCCTGTTCATGTACGAGCCTGTTCGCGTCCCCAACGGAGGAACGATGACAGAACACAGCGAAGAAGTGCTGGACAGCCCGACGGACTGGGTGGCCGACCACATCCGCCGATACGTGGAGACGGACGGCCAGGACGGCCACCTCTACCAGGAATGGCCGACGTTGCTGCTCAGCACGCGCGGCCGGAAGTCCGGCAAGCTGCGCCGCACGGCCTTGATCTACGGCCAGGACGGTGACCGGTACCTTCTGGTGGCGTCCAACGGCGGGGCCGACAGCCATCCGGCCTGGTACCTCAACCTCGTCGAGCATCCGGAGGTGACGGTGCAGGTTCTGGCGGACGTGTTCAGCGCGCGAGCCCGTACCGCCACCGATGCGGAGAGAGAGCCGCTGTGGCGGAACATGGCGTCGGTCTTTCCTCTCTACGACGAGTACCAGCGCAAAGCCGAGCGGCAGATTCCGTTGGTGATTCTGGAGCGTGTCACTGCTGAGCAGGGACGAAGTTGACCCGCGCCAGGTGCGGCTCGTAGTCGGCGGGACCGGCAACGAGCTTCTCCTTGATCAGATCGAGGTCGGCGACGCCGGAGAAGCCGACGCGCTGGAAAGTAACGGTCTTGCCGCGCACCCGCTTCAAGATGACGTGCTCGTCGTCGTACCACCCGGCGAAGGCCTGGATGTCCCGGCCGCCGACCCGGTGAAGGATCTTCCCGGTCGACGCCTCGACGATGCCGATGTCACGCGCGTTGTCGTCCTTACGCACCAAGGTGGCGAAGAAGCGTCCCGAAGGTGAGGAGACCGTCCCGGCGCTCCATTCATCGAAGACGCCGACGCCCGTGTAGAACCTGCGCCGCTTTCCGTCCAGCCCATAGACGGCGATGCGGCTCTTGGCCGATGGGGGCTCGGCCGCCTCGTGCGTGGCCAGCACCCCGTCGGCCCGGCCGGCGAAGTAGAAGCGGAAGGCGCGCCCGATGGCCCAGTCGGTGACGCGATGGCGGGGTCCCGTTCTGACCAGGTGGGGAACGCGGTCGGTGACGTTCAGGGTGATGAAGCCGATGATGGTCAGGCGACCAGCGCCTCCTGGTAGGGCGTCTTGCCGAAGGTGCCGCCCGTGCGCAGGTAGCCGTAGTAGCCCTGGCCGGCGTCGAAGATGAGGGAGTACGAGGCCAGACGGACCGCTTCCCGCTGCTCGTTGAGCTCGCCCGACGTCCCGGCGAGCTTGATCCATTGTCGCGATGCGATGGACTGCGCGGAGTTTGGTTCGGCGCCGCGAGCGGCTGGCGGGTCAGGTGTCCGGGAAGGCCAGGTTGCGGACGCGGCGGACGGCGCGTTTGAGTACCGTGCGGTCCTGGTCGCGGGACAGGCGGACGGCCTCGCGGCGCCACGACTCGGCCTTCTCGCGCCACCGTTCCGAGTCCCTGCGGCCCTTGCCCGCCTCCCTGCGCAGCTGGGCGAGTTCGGCCTGCATCAGGGCGGTGCGCTTGCGGAGACGGGTGACCTCCTTCTCGTACTGGGCGGTGATCCGGTCCAGCTCGGGGACCGGGCGGCGGCGAGGCGGGTAGATCGGGGGGCGGCGGGTGAAGCCCCAGGTGTCGCCGTCCAGCCATTCCAGGCCGAAGACCTCGTCCAGGACGGTGTCCAGGTGCTCGCCGGGGCGGGACACCAGGGCCGCGCGGGACAGGGCGGCGGTGCGTTCGAGTCTGGCCACGGTGACGCCCTGGTCGGTCTCGTCGAGGGCGACGCACAGGGCGCCGCCGTCGTGCTCCTCCAGGTGGTTGACGAGGCGTTGCAGGGTGTCGCGCGCGGGAACCCAGCCAGGAGGCACGAGGAGACGGAACGGCGGCACGACCCCGGGGGATCCCGAGGTGTCGGCCAGCCGTACCCGGGGATCGTGTTCGAAGGTGGCGTGGATGAGGCGGAGGTCCAGGTCGGGGTCGCGGAGCGGGGAGCGGCGGCTGTTCCCCAGCGCGGACCAGGGGCCGGTGATGGTGATCGCGACGTCCGGCAGCGAGCTCGCCAGCAGGCCGTCGACCGTCGCGCGGACGTCCTCGTAGCCCGCCGCGGGGACGGTCGCGTCCACGTACGGGACGAGCCACTGCCGGCCCGGGTCCGTGCGCAGGTAGCGCCGGTACGGCACGCGGTCCGCCACGTAAGGGTCGTTGTACCGCTTCAACGAGAGAAAGTCGCGCATGGCGGTCGGCAGCCCGATGTGCCACGCGCGCGCGTCGGGGTCCGGTACGTACACGGCGCCCGCCTGGGTGAGCCGGTAGCCGAGTTCGGTGTCCTCCGCCAGCACCAGGGAGGTGTCGAGGCCGCCGATCGAGCGCAGCAGCGAGGCGGGGTAGGAGGCGGTGGCGCCCACGTGGATGCGGGTGGCCAGGGAGTTCGGGGCGGTACGCAGGCCCTCGTGGTCGAGGATGATCTTCTCGGCCCAGTCGTGGCGGTGCGGGGAGAGGGGGAACAGCTTGTCCTCGTGGCCGTCCTTAAGCGCCTGGCGCACCTCACGGGGGGTGGGCAGCACCTCGCCGGCGGTGAAGTCGATCCAGCCCAGCACGACCAGGTATGGAGCCAGGTGGTGCCAGCGGAGCTGGGCCTCGACGTGGCGGTGATGGGGGACCATGTCCGCGTCCAGCACGAAGATGATCTCACCGGTGGCGGCGTCGATGCCGGCCTGTACGGCCCAGGCACGGCCCCAGCCGCCGGGCGGGCTGGTGATGAGGCGGGTACGGGCCGGGGTGAGTTCGGGCAGGCGTACCGGCACCGCGCTGCCGTCGTCCACGACGATCACGTCGAGCAGCTCGGCCGGGTAGCTCTGCGCGGACAGGGCGGCCAGCGTGAGGTCCAGCGTCTCCTGGCGGTCGTGGGCCGGGACGACGACGGTGACGGTCAGCTCGGGCGTCCACTGGCCGAGGAGGGGCGGGGTGAGCACGCCGTAGTCGTTGCAGCGGATACGAGGGGTCACGGCTGCGCGCTCCCTTCGAGCTCCATGAGGAAACTGGGGCGGAAGCCGCGCCACTGGTTCCTGTTGCGCTGCAGGAACGTGCCGATCGGCTCCTGCCAGGTGTGGTTGGCGGCGGGGCCGCGGCGCAGGATGTACCCGAGGCCGTGCGTACGGTAGATCTGCCCGCCGGCCGCCTGCAGCGCCTCCTGGAACTGGGTGTCGACCGACCGGCGCAGCGGCCGGAAACCGCCCACCGCCTGGAACGCCGAGCGCTCCACGAGGATCGTGCCGCCCGCGACGAAGCTGGTGATCTGCTCGGTGATCTGCTTGCGGTGCACGGTGACGTCGATCGACGACAGGTAGACGAACTCCGGCACGGTGCCCACCACCTGGGCCCCCGAATAGGAATGCGCGAGCAGCAGGTCGGCCAGGAAGTCGGGGCCGTACCAGTCGTCGTCGTCCATCTTCAGCAGGAACGACCCCGAGGCCCGCGTCGCCGCCTCGTTGAGCACCTCACCGAACACCGCCCGGTGGTCGGCCTCCAGAACGGTCAGCGGGCCGTCGAAGGCGGCGATGGCCGCGGCCACGTCCGGATGGCCCGGGGGTACGCCGTGCAGGGCGAGGATCACTTCGAGCTGGACACCGCGCTGCCGGCCGACCTGGTCGAGCGCGAACCCGACCATGTCGGCCCGCCGCGTCGCCAGCAGGACCGAGGTCAGCGGGGGAGCGGGGGCGGGGGCGCCGAGCTGCTCCCAGCGGGCGGCGACGCCATGGGTGCGCAGCGCCTCGCGGCGTAGCCGGATGCTGTGCTCCTCGCGGCGGAGCTCGTCGGAGAGGTCAGGATCGCGGAGCAGCAGGCCGGCGAGCTCGTGGCCGAGGGCGCCGGCCCAGCGCGGCACCGTGTGCGCGATCAGCGGTACGCCGGCCGCGGCCAGGCCCGTCAGCACGCGGACGGCGGCGAGCGGGCCGCTGTGGGCGTGGTGCCAGTCGATCTCCACGCCGCGGATCTGCCGGAGCCGGCCAACGTCGGCGTCCGTCACGCCGCCCGACTCGGCGAACGCCGTCACCGCCTTCCCGTCGAGCACGACCGACCAGCGGCCGTCGCGCTCCACCAGGGACGCCAGGCCGCGTGAGGGGGTGGTGACGAAGCCCTGCGGGTTGACCAGCCGCTCGTCGACCGGCGGGATCATCGACGGCTCGCCGAGCACGTCGGGATCGACCAGCGACAGCCCGGCGCCGCCGGGCCGGCCGAGCCGCTCCCAGCTCGCGGACCGCGAGGTGGGCCGCTCGATCGGCGTCTGCGACCCGGACCAGTCGGCCGGGTCGTCAACGCCCTCCTCGCGGCCACTTTCAGCGGCGTCGAGCGTGCGGAGCACGACGTCGCTGCCCGGGGCGCCGACCCGTTCCGGCACCGGACCGGTCACCTCGGCGGGCGTCGCGTTCGGGTCGCCTGGACGCCAGGCCGCCGCGCCGACGCCGGCGATCGCCGCCGCGGGCGCCGTGATCACGTCGAGCCGGTGCCCGGCGAACGCCCGAGCCGTGGCGGCCACCGTACGGCCGGCCGGGGTGGGCGCCGAGAACCGCGCGTCCACCACCCACACCCGGTCCTTCGGCTGGTAGACCCGCAGATCCGTGAGCGAGCGCCAGCGGTGCGCGGGCGTCGGAGTGGGCACGGGCGCCGGATGGGAGGCGGGCGTGTCGAGCACGGCCACGACCACCCGCCGGGCGTCCGGCAGCAGCTTGTGCAGCGTGGCGGCCCGGCGCAGGTCGGCAGGGGTACGGGCGAGGATGAGCACCTCGTGCACCTTTTCCGGCTCCGTGAACGGTTCCAGCAGGTCCCGGTCCAGGTCCACGGCCTCGACGTCGTGCTCGACCCCGGCCAGGAAGATGCGGGCCTTGGGCAGCTCGGCCAGCAGTTCGCGGATCATCCGGCGCTCCGCAGGTGCCTGATGAGCGAGGTCAGCGGCCCGGCCGCGGCGTCGGGGACGGGATCGGCGGACAGCCGGTCCACCTCGGCCGTCAGCCGCGCGATCTCCGCCTTCAGCTCCTTCACCTCGTCCTGCCGCTTGCCCGCCAGCGCCCGCCACTTGGCCGGGTCTCCGGCCAGCGGCTCGGCCTGGTCCTCCGGGGCGAAGCCGTACTCGGCCCCGCTCACCCAGAGCGATCCGAACATCTCGTCCACCAGGTCGTCGGTTCCGCCGTGGAACAGGGCCGCGCGGGAGAAGGCCGCGGTGCGCTCCAGCCTGGCGGCCACGACTCCGGTCTCGCCCTCGTCGAGCACGGCGCAGACGAGTCCCAGCGTGTCCTGGTCGGCCAGTCGTACGAGCCGGGAGAGCGTGTCGGCGCCCAGCACCCAGCCGGACGGGAGCGTGAGCAGGAACGGGGCGGGGGTCGCGGAGTCGGGCGCGGACGTCACGAACGTGACGCGCGGTTCGTTCCGGTAGAGGTTGTGGATGAGGCGCAGGTCGAGCAGCGGGTCGTCGAGGCTGTCGCGGCGCTCGTCCGTCAGCTTGTCCCAGGGGCCGACGATCGCCACGGCCGTGTCGGTGATCGTCCCGGCGAGCGCGGAGTCGGCACTGGCGCGCGTCCGCTCGTAGCCGGTCGCCTCCACGACGACCTGGACGTACGGCACCAGCCAGCGGCGTCGCGGATGGCCGCGCAGCCAGCGCAGCTCGGGGAGCAGATCGCCGAGGAAGGACCAGTTGTGCCGGTGCACGTCCTTCTCACGGCGCATGACGGTGGACTCACCGACATGCCAGGCGCGAGCCTGCTCGTCGGGGATGAACACCGCCCCGGCCTGCGCCAGCCGGTAGCCGAGCTCGGTGTCCTCGGCCATGTTCAGGCTGGTGTCGACGCCGCCCGCCTCGCGCAGCAGGTCGGCGCGCACCGAGGTGGAGGCACCGGTATGCAGCAGGTACGCGCTCGAACCCGCGTCCTTGAGCATCCTGGTGGACTCCAGGGTCATGCGCGTGTACTCGGTCCGGGTGCCCTCCTCGCCCAGGGCCGCCACGAACCGGGTGTCGCTGATCACGACGGCGTGGTCGATGAGGTGGTGCCAGCGCATGTGCGCTTCCAGGTGATCCGGGGCCAGGACCATGTCCGAGTCGAGCCAATGGATCACGTCGCCGGTCGCGGCGAGCCGGCCGGTCTCCCTGGCCGCGCCGCGTCCCCAGCCCTCGCGTACCCGGACCACCCGGACGCCGGGCAGGTCGATGGGCGGTTCGCTGCCGTCGTCGGCGACGACGACCTCGACCAGCGCGGCGGGATAGGTCTGCTCCGCCAGCGCGGCCACGGTCCGGGCGAGCGCCGGTGCGCAGTTGTAGGCGGGAATCACCACCGAAACGGTCAGAGCGGGCTGCCAGGCGCCGATGGCCGGCGGCTTGAGCGTTCCCCAGTCGTTGTGCCTGACCCGCGTCATGCCGGGTCCTTGGCCAGCGCGCGGATCTCCTCGCGCAGCTCCTCCACCTCTCGCGCCCGCGTCATCGCGTTGACCCGGTCCTCGCCCAGCGAGGCCAGGATCGCGCTGAGATCATCCTCGCGCCGCGCGGCCGACCGCTCGACGGCCTCGGTCAGGCGGTCCAGCCGCGACTCGATGCGCTTGAGCGCGGTGGCGGTCTTGGCCAGCTCGGCCTCGTGCTTCTTGGCTCGCAGGTCGATGCGCTGGGCCTTGCCGTCGATGCGCCGTACGGTCAGCACGAGAACAGCGAGCCCGGCCAGCGTGAGGGCGAACGCCCCCGAAGCGGCGGCGGCGCCGAGCGTGAGCAGACCGGCGAGGACGAGCACCACGAGCACGGCTACGGCCAGAACTCCGAGGATTGCGGCGGTCGCTGCCAGTCGGCGGGGCGAGAACATCCGCGCATACCTTTCGTAGTCATGACATTTCAGGCGTCAATGAGGTATTGACACCTTAATAAACATGCGCCACTACCGTGCCACAGGTTCCTGGACAAAAACTGGGAGAATCCTGCTGGTTCGGCCTACGTTACCTCCACAGTGGCCATCCACCCCAAGGTGAACTCAACGTCTCAAGGGGTGTCAGACCGGCGTAAGGTGGGCGCCTGACTGAGTCCCCGTCGGTCGAGGAGCACCATGCCCGTCACCCCCTGTGGCTTCGCGCGTACGCCGGAGAAGGGGCTCGCCCGCCTGCACTGGAGCGATGGCCGCCCCGCCGAGCTGCCCGGCGCCTTCTCCGGGTGGGCGGTCGACGGCCATGAGCCCGACGTGTCCGCGCTGCGCCCGCTGCGCGGCCTGGAGATCGAGTGGCCCGAGCGCGAGGTGCCGCTGGCCGGGCTGGTCCGGCTCGCGGCGGCGGGCGTGCCGCTGACCGCGCACGACGCCCCCGCCTGGGTCCCCGCCGAGCTGGCGGCGCTGCTCACCGACCGCGACTGGCTCGGCCACACCGGGACCGGCCCCCGGTCGCTGGCCGACCTGCGCCGCGAGGAGCACAGCGTGCGGCTGCGCCGCCTGACCCACCGCCTGCCGCCTTCGCGTACGCCGCGGATCAGCGTGGTCATGTCCACCAGGCGCCCGGCGATGGTGGCCGGCGCGCTCGCCCAGATGGCCCGCCAGCGCGACACCGACATCGAGGTGCTGCTCGGCCTGCACGGCGTCCCCTTCGAGGAAGTACGGCAGGCGGTCGAGAGCTGCCCTCTGCCCGTGACCTGGGTCGAGGCCCGGGCCGAGACGGTGTTCGGCGAGGTGCTGAACGAGGCCGCGGCCCTGGCGTCCGGCGACTACGTGGCCAAGTGGGACGACGACGACTGGTACGGCCCCGACCACCTGGCCGACCTGGTCATGGCGGCGTCCTATTCGGGGGCCGACATCGTGGGCACCACGGCCGAATTCTTTTACCTTGAGCCGTTGCACGCCACGATCAGGCGCACGACATTCGCCAGTGGCGCCGCCTATCCGAGCGAGGTCTCCAGCGATCACGTAGCGGGCGGCACGATTCTCGCCACAAAAACGATATTTCAGGACGTGGGGGGATTTCCTGCTCAGCCGCGGGCGGTGGACCGGGACTTCCTCAAGGCCGCCCACGAGGCCGGGGCGAGCATCTACCGCACCCACGGCCTCGGGTACGTGCTCCGGCGCACGCTGAGCGACCAGCACACCTGGCAGCTTCCGCTCGCCCACTTCCTCAAGGTCGCCACCAACCAGTGGCGCGGCTTCCGCCCGAGCCTGCTTCTGGAATCGGCATGAGCAGGATCCGCGGCAACGACTACCGGATGCTCGAACCGCCGGAGACGTACCAGCCGACGTTGCGGGTCAGTGTGGTCGTGCCCGCGTACGGCGGCCAGGACAAGCTCGACCTGGTGCTGGCCGCGCTCGCCCGGCAGACCTACCCCGCAGGGTTGATCGAGGTCATCGTCGTCGACAACGGCAGCTCTCCGCCGCTGCGGCTGCCGGCGGAACGCCCGGAAGGCACCCGGCTGATCGTCTGCCCGGAGCCGGGCCGGGCCGGCGCCCGCAACGCCGGGCTCGCCGCGGCCACCGGCGACGTGATCCACTGGCTCGACTCCGACGTCTTGCTCACCCCCGGCTCGATCGAGGCGCACATGCGCTGGCATCACGCCGCCCCCTACCTGGCCGTGACCAGCTACATCAGGTTCACCGAGTCGCCGGTGCCCGCCGAGCTGCCCGACGACCTGGAGAAGGCCTTCGAACCCGCCGAGCCGCACGCCTGGATCGTCGACCTGATCGAGCGGACGAACGGCCTCACCGACAACACCCAGCGCCCCTTCAGCCTGCACGTCGGCGGCGCGACCTCGGTCAACGCCCGGCTGATCGCCGCCGCCGGGACGATGGACGACGACCTGATACTCGGCCAGGACACGGAGATGGGTTACCGGCTCTACCAGGCCGGGGCCGTGTTCGTGCCAGAGCCCAGGGCCCGCGCCTACCATCTCGGGCCGACCATGAGGATGCGCGACCAGCAGCCCATCGACCGCGTGAGCTACGCGTTCGTCGCCGACCGCATCCCCGCCTATCGGTGGCTCCGCTCGCATCCCTCCCGCCAGTGGAAGGTCCCGTACGTCGCGGTCGTCGTCGACGGCACCGCCGGTTACGAGCAGGTTCGCGCCACGGTCGACGCCCTGCTGGCGGGCACCATGCTGGACCTGTCCATCGTCGTGGTCGGCCCCTGGGACACCCTGGAGCGCGAGCGCCGGGCCCCGCTGAAGGACCCCGCCCTCGACCTGGTGCTGGTCCACGGCCACTACCTGCACGAAGGCCGGGTACGGCTGGCGGTCTCCGGCGAGGTCGACCCGGCCGCGCCGTACGTGCTGCGGCTGCCCGCCGGCTGGGTGCCGGGGGAGGACAGCCTGGCCAGGTTGCTCGACCTGGCCCGCGGCGAAGGGCTCGGGCTGGTGAACGTGCTGCTCCGCGAGTCGCCGGACGGCGTCGTGGCCGCGCGGCTGGAGCGCGCCTCCGCCTTCGGCCGGGCGAGGATCGTGGTACGCCCCGGCGAGGACCTCGACGACGCGGTGGACGACGTGTCCGGCGTCTCGTGGGTGGAGGGCGAGACGTACGGGTTCGCGACGGAGGCGGCGGAGCTGCTCGGCCGCCGCAGCGCCTACCGGGCCAGGCTCAAGGCGGAGGCGGACGCGGCACGGCTGACCAAGGAGGCCGAACGCCTGCGCGCGCAGGTGACCAAGTGGCGCGACGAGGCCGGGCGCTGGCGCAAGAGCGCCGTGGAGCTGCGGCGCGACGTCAGCACGCTGCGCCGCCAGCTGGCCGCCGCCAACCGCGCCCAGCAGAGCATGCGCGTGCTGCTGGCCACCACGGTCAAGCGCGCCCTGGGCAAGCGGCTGCGCGGCTAGTTGGGGCGGAGGGCTGACTTCAGGCGGCCCAGCAGGGTCCGTTCCTCGGCGGCCGAAGTGGGAATCGTGACGATCGGCTGCTTCGGCGCGGCGGGGCCGTCCAGGGGCTTTTGGACTGCGGGCTTCTGGACCGCGGGCTTGGGCGGTGTGGCCGGGGGCCAGTAGCGGTCCGGGGCCTCGTGGCGTACGCCGTGCGTGGTCTCGATGATCTTGTCGAGATCATCGCCCGGGGCGCTGAGCAGCAGGGCCCGGCCCATGGCGGAGGTGCGTTCGAGGCGGGCCGTGCGGCCGTCGGGCAGGTCCACGACGAGCACGCCCGTCAGGTCCTTCTGCACCGTCTCGATCATCCGCTCCAGCGTCGCCTTGTGCAGCGGCACGTCCACCGGTCCCCGATAGCGGAACGGCGTGGGCGCCGGCGTCGGGGCCGCCTCGTCGATCAGCCGGATCCGGTCGTCGTGCGCGAACAGGTCGCGCATCAGCCGCATCTCGAAGCTCGGGTCGCTGAGCACGGCCCGCCGCCCGTCGTGCAGCCGCGCCCACGGTCCCACCAGCGTCACCACGACGTCCTGCAGCTTGCCGTCGAGCGCCGCCGCCACCGCCTGCCGTACGACCGCTTCGGAGGTGTCCGTGACGTCCAGAACGATCTCGACATACGGTACGAGCCAGCGGCGCCCCTGGTCCTTGCGCAGGTCGCGGCGGAGCGGGATGCGGTGCGCGAGGTACGGTTCGACGGCCCGCACGGCGCGTTCCCGGTCACGGTGCTGCGCGGGCAGCCCGAGGTGCACCGCCTGCGCTTCCAGGTCCGGGATGAACACGACACCGTGCATGGCCAGCCGGTAGGCGAACTCGGTGTCCTCGCCGCGCACGACGTTCGGGTCGAGACCGCCCACGGCGTGGAAGACCTCCCGGGGAAGGGCGAAGGTCGGTCCTGTGCACACGTGATAGGGATTGCGGCTCTTGCGCAGCCCGTCGGTCTTGGCGATCGTCGCCTCGGTGGAACTCGACACACCCGACGCCAGGTCGAACACGTCTCCCAGGTGTCCCGCCCGGAAGACCTGCTCGGCGGTGAGCGCCGGCACCTCGACGAACTTCTTCATCCCGATCGTGACCAGATAGTCGGTCTCGTGGTGCCAGCGGGCCAGGGCCTCGATGTGCTCGCGGCAGGCCACCATGTCGGCGTCGAGCCGCTGGATGATCTCGCCGTCGGCGGCCTTGGCGCCGGTGTTGACGGCGTTCGAGATGCCCCAGCCGATCTTCACCGGGACGATCCGGGTGTTGACCGGCCGGATCTCCGGCAGCCGGATCGGCGGCTCGCTGCCGTCGTCCACGACCAGGACCTCCATGAGGTGGTCCGGGTACGTCTGAGCGGCCAGCGCGGCCAGCGTCAGCTCCAGGTGCGGCCCACCGTGCGCGGGTATCACCACGCTCACGGACAGGGCCGGTGACCAGGCGCCGAGCTCCGGCGGCGTCAGCGGAGAATAGTCGTTCTGCGTCATGGCAGGACGCGCGTTCATGGTGATGACCCCCCTGCCGGGGACCATACCGGGAGATGCTGAGAATTTCCCGAATTGTTGGTTGTTGCGGCCACCGGGACTCGGCTCGGCGCACACTGCCAGGACCCCGGTACACTCGGTGGCCAAGACCGCAGGTAGGGAGTCAATATGAGCAGGTCGTGGCGTGGCCTCATCGAGGAGTACCGAGAGCGCCTTCCGGTCACCACGAAGACGCCCGTCATCACACTGCTGGAGGGCGGCACGCCGCTGGTGCCCGCGCACCGTGTCTCCGCGCTGACCGGGTGTGACGTCTACCTCAAGGTGGAAGGCGCCAACCCGACGGGCAGCTTCAAGGACCGCGGCATGACGATGGCCATCAGCAAGGCCGTCGAAGAGGGGGCCAAGGCGGTCATCTGCGCCTCGACCGGCAACACCTCCGCCTCGGCCGCCGCCTACGCCGTACGGGCCGGGCTCACCTGCGCCGTGCTGGTGCCGCGCGGCAAGATCGCGATGGGCAAGCTGGCCCAGGCGCTCGTCCACGGCGCCACGCTGCTCCAGGTCGAGGGCTCGTTCGACGACTGCCTGGAGATGACCCGCAAGCTGTCGTCCAGCTACCCGATCGCGCTGGTCAACTCGGTCAACCCGTTCCGGCTGCAGGGCCAGAAGACGGCCGCCTTCGAGATCGTCGACACGCTGGGCGACGCGCCCGACATCCACTGCATCCCGGTGGGCAACGCGGGCAACATCTCGGCCTACTGGATGGGCTACCAGGAATACGCCGCGGACAAGATCGCCACCAAGGCGCCGCGGATGTTCGGCTTCCAGGCCAGCGGCGCGGCACCGATCGTCAACGGCGCGCCCGTCGCCCACCCGCACACGATCGCCACCGCCATCCGCATCGGCAACCCCGCCTCCTGGCAACTGGCCACGGCGGCCCGCGACGAGTCCGGTGGCGCCATCGAGTCGGTCACGGACCGGCAGATCGCGACCGCGTACAAGCTGCTGGCCCAGGAGGAGGGCGTCTTCGTCGAGCTCGCCTCGGCGGCCAGCGTCGCCGGCCTCCTGCAGGCACACGCGCAGGGGCTCATCGCACCCGGGCAGCGCATCGTCTGCACGGTCACGGGCAACGGCCTCAAGGACCCCGACTGGGCGATCGCCGGCGCCCCGGCTCCGGTCACCATCCCCATCGACGTCCACGCAGCCGCCGCCGCCCTCAACCTGGCCTAGGAACGCCACCCGCGCCCGTATGAGCGGGAGAGTGGGATTCGCCACAGACCCGGCCCCGCGGACCCTGTCTCGCGGACCGAGCCTCGCGGACCGTGTGGTGCGTGCGGGACCTTGTGGCCGGGACCGCAGATCCGGTCTCACGGACCCGGTCTCACGGACCTGGCCTCACGGGCTTGGCCTCGCTGGGCAGTCCGGCGCGCTGGACGGCCCGGTGCGTGCCAGGTCCTGCGGTGCGCGCCAGGTGGTGCCGGAACGGCCGGTGCGTGCGGTCGGGATGGTTCGGCGCTCTCTTGGAACCCGGCGCCGGGTCGGCGGGATGTGGTGAGCCGCGGAGCGGCGCCATGCGCACGGAGCCCGAACTGGGCCACGGCAGGCGGCCAAGCGGCACACGATCCGGCCGGCCCCGCCGTACGAGAAGACAGCCTTGCGGTCACGAGAAGAACAGCCTCGCCGGCACTGACGGCGGGAGAGAGACAGGCGAATGAGCACCGTTGACATCCGCGTGCCGGCCACCTCGGCGAACCTGGGCCCCGGCTTCGACTCCCTGGGCCTGGCGCTGGACCTGTACGACGAGGTCCGGGCCACGCTGACCGGCGAGCGGGGCGTCCACGTCACCGTCGAAGGAGAGGGCGCGGGCCAGGGCGAGCTCGATCTCGGCGAAGGACACCTGATCATCAAGGCCATGCGCAGGACGTTCGACCGCATGGGGGTCCCTCAGCCCGAAGGCATCCGGCTGCACTGCCGCAACCGCATCCCGCACGCCCGCGGCCTCGGCTCGTCCTCGGCCGCCGTATGCGCGGGCATTCTCGCCGCCCGCGCCCTGGCGGGTGCCGGGTCAGGTACCGAAACACATACCGAATCGCGAACGAAAACTGACTCGCGTCCGGAATCCGTACCAGGCACCTTCGGAGCACGCGCGAAATCGAGCGACGGCGGACCGCACGCGGGCGGATTCGCCGACGGCGTAGGACTTTCTGACGACGAGGTGTTCGCGCTGGCCACCGAGATGGAGGGGCATCCGGACAACGTGGCGCCGTGCCTGGCCGGAGGGCTGACGATTGCCTGGACTGACCACTCCGGATCACCGCGTATGGTGAAACTGCTCCCGGATGTGCGCATCCGGCCTGTCGTGTTCGTTCCGGCGACACGGTTGGCCACGGAGACCGCACGGGGGTTGCTGCCGAAAGACGTGCCCCACAAGGACGCCTCTTTCAACGCCGGCAGGGCTGCGTTGCTGATCGCGGCGCTGACCCAGCGGCCGGAGCGCGGGTTGCTGTTCGCCGCCACCGAAGACCGTCTTCACCAGGATTACCGTGCGCCTGCGATGCGGGCCAGTGCGGATCTGGTAGAACGTCTCCGTGCAGTGGGCGTGCCCGCGGTCGTTTCGGGAGCGGGTCCCACAGTTCTTGCGTTTTCTACACCGGATTCGCAGGATTTGATCGCGCCAGAAGTGGGTAATGACTGGCACATCCAGCTTATGGACGTCGACCCAGTTGGTGCGAACGTTCAGTTCCCCGAGACACGCTGATGCCTCTTTAGACCTTCAGGGAATAGCCGTGTGCGCTGGTGATGTTAGGCTGATAGCCGCACCAGATGCCCCCTTGGTGGGTGCGTGCTTGTCAGCCACACATCGCTGCATCATGCTGCACGTCGCGAGGCGTGTGCAGCGCGGCTGTCTCCCCGGAATCCGTTGCCTCCGGTTGGCCCACACCCGGTTGGCCCAACGTGAGGTGGCGACGACGGGGGTCTGCGCGTTCGAATCACCTCGACATCTGGCTGGCGACAGCAATCTGAGGGGTGTCATCCACGCGTCACTGTCCTGTGGTCGCTTGGACGCGCCTCTTTCAAGAGTGGCGGCCGTCCCCAGCGGCGGCCGAAGTTCGCAACGTGCACCCCGACCCGGTCTGTCCCGCCGGATCGCAAGCACCTCCGGGACGCCCGGCAGAACAAAAAACCGGCGCCCGACCCCTGGGAAGGACCTTTAGTTGAGCGACACCACCGAACTCCTCTCCGACGCACCAGGCTCACCTGCGCAGCCCGCGTCCGGCGACACCCCCACCCGCGCCGCGGCCAAGCCCCGTGCGCGTCGCTCCGGCACCGGCCTGTCCGCCAAGGTGCTGCCCGAGCTGCAGAAAATGGCCGCTGAGCTGGGCATCAGCGGCACCGGGCGCATGCGGAAGAGCCAGCTCATCGCGGCCATCCAGGAGAAGCAGGGTGGCGGCACCGGAGAAGCCGCGCCCGCTGCCGTAGCCGAGGCTCCGGTCGCCGCCGAGGTGGCGCCCGCCGCGGAGCGGCCCACCAGGACACGCCGGGAACGTTCCCGCCCCAAGACCGTTGAAGAGCCCGTCGCGCAGGCCCCCGAGCCGGTGGCCGTGGCCCCCGAGCCCGTGGTCGCCCCGGCCGAGCCGGTCGTGGAGCAGGCCCAGCCCGCCGAAGGCCAGCTCGACTCGCGTGCCGACCGTGGCGAGAGCCGCCGTGAGCGGCGCACCAGGGGCGAGCGCCGCGACCGCGGTGACCGTGGCGGCAGTGACCGTTCCGGCAGCGACCGCGGCGAGAGCAGCCGTGATGGCCGCGACAGCCGTGGCGAGAGCAGCCGTGACGTCCGTGACAGTCGTGGCGAGAGCAGCCGCGACATTCGTGACAGCCGTGACAGCCGTGACAGCCGTGACGGTCGCGACAACCGCGACAACGGTCGTGACAACCGTGACAACGGCCGTGACAGCGGCCGCGCCGACCAGCGTGAGCGTGTCGCCGACGGCGGCCGCGGCGGTGACCCGCGTGGCGGCAGCGACCAGCGCGGTGACCAGCGCAATGACCCCCGCAACGATCAGCGGGGCGACTCGCGCAACGATCCGCGCGGCGGCAGCGACGACGACGACCGCGGCGGTCGTGGCAGGCGGGGCCGGTTCCGCGAGCGCAACCGCGGCCGTGGCCGTGAGCGCTTCGAGAGCAACGAGCCCGTGATCGGCGACGACGACGTGCTCATCCCGATCGCCGGCATCCTCGACATCCTCGACAACTACGCGTTCGTCAGGACGAGCGGCTACCTGCCGGGCAGCAACGACGTCTACGTCTCGCTCGCCCAGATCCGCCGCAACGGCCTGCGCAAGGGCGACGTCATCACCGGTGCCGTCCGGCAGCCGCGCGACGGCGAGCGCCGCGAGAAGTTCAACGCCCTGGTCCGCCTCGACACCGTCAACGGCATGGACCCGGAGCAGGCCCGCAACCGGCCCGACTTCAACAAGCTCACGCCGCTCTACCCGCAGGACCGCCTGCGCCTCGAGACCGAGCCGAACATCCTCACCACGAGGATCATCGACCTCGTCTCGCCGATCGGCAAGGGCCAGCGTGGCCTCATCGTCTCGCCGCCCAAGGCCGGTAAGACGATGGTCCTCCAGGCGATCGCCAACGCGATCACCCGCAACAACACCGAGTGCCACCTGATGGTCGTACTCGTGGACGAGCGGCCTGAAGAGGTCACCGACATGCAGCGGTCGGTCAAGGGCGAGGTCATCCACTCGACCTTCGACCGTCCCGCCGAGGACCACACCACGGTTGCCGAGCTCGCCATCGAGCGGGCCAAGCGCCTGGTGGAGCTGGGCCACGACGTGGTCGTCCTGCTCGACTCGATCACCCGGCTCGGGCGCGCCTACAACCTCGCGGCTCCCGCGAGCGGGCGCATCCTGTCCGGTGGTGTCGACTCGACCGCGCTCTACCCGCCCAAGCGCTTCTTCGGCGCCGCCCGCAACATCGAGAACGGCGGCTCGCTGACGATCCTCGCCACGGCCCTGGTCGAGACCGGGTCCAAGATGGACGAGGTCATCTTCGAGGAGTTCAAGGGCACCGGCAACATGGAGCTCAAGCTCAGCCGTTCCCTGGCCGACAAGCGCATCTTCCCCGCGGTGGACGTCGACGCGTCCAGCACCCGTAAGGAAGAGATCCTCATGGCCAAGGACGAGCTCCAGATCGTCTGGAAGCTGCGTCGCGTGCTCCACGCGCTCGACATGCAGCAGGCGCTCGAACTCCTCCTGGAGAAGATGAAGGAGACCAAGTCCAACGCCGAGTTCCTCCTGCAGGTCCAGAAGACCACAGTGAGCAACGACCGCGACTAGGCGCCTTGATGAGGGGTGGTGGGGGTTTCTCCCTGCCGCCCCTTTTCGTTTTCCGGCTCTTGTACGGCACAGCCTGGCCTGTGCCAGACGCCGACCGGGGCTGAGGGCATCCAGGGACACGGCCGCTGAGCCCGCACGGGGCCGGCCGCCGTGACGTGACGGTGAGACCGGCTACGGGGGATAACCCCACCCCAGGACGGAAGTCCACCGCATTCTCCGTGGCCGGTGGACAGGGCACTCTGGTGGCATGGTTGCTGTGCCGTTGAGAGAGCGCGTGCCGTTGGGACCCCGGGGGCCTGTCGGCGTTGTCACCGATCCGGCCACCTGGCGGGCCGTGCCCTACATGCTGGTCAGTTTGGCCTTCGGGGTGGGCTGGTTCGTCGTGCTGGTCGTGGCGGTGCCGTTCTCCCTGATGCTGGTGATCTTCTGGGTGGGCATCCCGCTGGTGCTGCTGACCATGGTCGTGTGGCGTGGAGCGGCGATGCTGGAGCGGCGGGTGCTGCGAGCCGCGCTTGGCGTGCGGATCGCCGATCCCTACCGTGAGCGGCCTCAGCGAGGCATCGCAGCCCATATGGGCTGGTTGTTCAAGGACCCGGCCACCTGGAAGGACCTGGGCTATCTGTTATTGCTGTTCCCGTTGAGCCTGGTGGAGTTCGTCGTGTCCGTCGTGTCATGGGCGACGACTCTCATTCTGATCACCTCATCCTTCTGGTACGCGCAGGGTGAGGTGCTGCAGTTCGACGGTGTCCTGGTCATCGACAGTTGGCCGGGGGCCGTGCTCGGCACGATCTTCGGCTTCGGCATGCTGGCCGTGACCGCCTACGCCGTGCGCGGGATGGCCTGGCTGCACGGCACGCTGGCCGTGGTGCTGCTCAGTGGGAGCGAGGAGGAGCGGCTGCGGGCCAGCAGGGCCAGGGGCATCGACGCGGCCGAGGCGGAGCGGCGCAGGATCGAGCGCGACCTGCACGACGGCGCCCAGCAGCGGCTGCTGTCCGTCGCGGTGGACCTCGGGCGGGCGCAGGCCAAGCTCGACCACGCCCCGGAAGAGGCCAGGATGCTGATCGCCCAGGCACATTCCGGCACGAAGGCCGCGATCGCCGAGCTGCGCGACCTGGCCAGGGGCATCCATCCGGCGATCCTGAGCGACCGTGGGCTCGACGCGGCGCTGTCGGGGCTGGCCGCGAGGGCGCCGGTGCACGTGGACGTGTCGGTGGAGCTCGGCGCCACCCGGCCGCCCGCCGCGGTGGAGAGCATCGCCTACTTCATCGTGGCCGAGGCCCTGGCCAACATGGCCAAGCACTCGGCCGCCACCGAGGCGTCGGTACGCGTGGCCAGGGAGGACAGGCGGGTACTCGTCGACGTGTGGGACAACGGCATAGGCGGCGCCCTCGTCAACGCGGGAGGCGGCCTGTCCGGGCTGGCCGACCGGGCGGCCACGATAGACGGCGTGCTCATCCTGCACAGCCCGGTCGGCGGTCCCACGCTCGTGCGCGCGGAGTTGCCTTGCGAGTGGTAGTCATTGCACATGCGTGTCGTCATCGCCGAGGATTCCGTACTGCTCCGCGAGGGGCTGGCCCGGCTGCTCGCCGACGGAGGCATCGAGACCGTCGCGACGGTCTCCGACGGGCCCTCCCTGGTGGACGCGGTCACGGAGCACGTCCCCGACCTGGCGATCGTCGATGTCCGGATGCCGCCGAGCCACACCGACGAGGGCCTGCGCGCCGCGCTGAAGGTCCGGAAGGCCCGGCCGGACTTCCCGATCCTGGTGCTGTCGCAGTACGTCGAGGAACGCTACGCGGGCGAGCTCATCGGCCCGGCCGTCGGCTACCTGCTGAAGGAGCGGGTGGCCGACGTGGCGGATTTCCTGGAGGCCGTGCGCCAGGTGGCGGCGGGCGGCACTGTCATCGACCCTGAGGTGGTGATGCAGCTCCTCAGCAGGCAGCGGCGTGGCGCGCCGCTGGACACGCTCTCCCGCCGCGAGCGCGAGGTGCTCGCGCTGATGGCCGAGGGCCGCTCCAACACCGCCATCGCCGCCCGGCTGGTCGTCACCGAAGGGGCCGTGGAAAAGCACATCTCCGGCATCTTCGCCAAGCTGGCCCTCGGGCCGGCGCCCGAGGACCATCGGCGGGTGCTCGCCGTGCTCACCTATTTAGGACGTTGATTACCTGACACCGACGACTACCTGACGTCCACGAACTCCTGCGGCGACAGGGCGCTGCGGGTCTTGCTCGTGCCGGGCGCCTTGACGCGGAAGTAGCCGTCCTTCTTGATGGTGAAGGACTTGGCGTACTTGCCGGTCGAGTCCGTCTTGGCGAAGCGCAGGAGCTTGTACGTACTGGTGCCCTTGACCTTGAAGTAGACCTCTACCTTCTTCTTCGGATAGGCCTTGGAGCCTCTGTACACCTTGCCGGAGACCTTGACGGACGCGCCCTTCCGCACCTTGGCCGGGGCCTTGATCGTGACCCTGACCTTGGCCTTCTTCGAGGCGCCGCCGACCGGGGCGACGACCGTGAAGGAGCTGACGCCCTTGACCGTCTGGCCGCCGCGGTTGGCGTAGACCTCCAGCGTCCAGTCGCCGGGAGGCGTGTCGTCGCTGAAGAAGGTGCTGCCGCGGTAGTAGCCGTCGGAGCCGCGGTCCAGGTCGCCCAGATCGAAGGACTCGTTGGACTCCTCGCTGACGAGCTTGGCGGAAACCGAGTCCGCGTCGCTCACCGAGGCCTTCACCGAGACCTTGACGTCCTTGCCCTTGAGCAGGTGCACCGGGTTCGGCGTGACGCCGCCGCTGGTGATGCCCTGTTTGCCGGAGACCGGGAGCACGAAGTCGTTGCTCCCGGTGCCGCCGACGCGCGGGACCCTGACGTTCAGCCGCCAGTCGCCGGCGGGATCGTCCTTGCCGATGCTGAAGCTGCCGGTGATCACGGTCTCCGTGTCCTTGCTCGCCGAAGACGGCCTGAAGTCGAAGGACACGTCACGTCCCGCCCTGCCGGGCGGCGTGATGCTGCCGGTGATGGTCGCCGTGACGGCCGCCGGGTCCTTCAGCCTGAGGGTGACGCTGACGTCGATGTCCCTGTCGACCGGGATGAACGCGTCCGACGTGGCAGCCCCGTTGAAATCGCTGCCGGCACTGGCCGCATGCGCGGCCGAGAGGTTCACGCATCCGAGGAGAAGCGCGGCCCCCGTGGCGGTCGCGAGTAGCGACCGCAGCCTCTTCTTCATCTGATCGCAGTCCTTATGGTGATGAAAGTAATGGTTTGTGCGCCGGAGCCTAATGTGACCTGAGTGATGGCGCTATAAGGATCCGGGAATGCCTGGTGGCCTGGGACGGTTACAGCATCTGGCACACTGGTAGCTGACCCGCAGCGGTTCCGGCTCCCGCCCGCGTTTGATCGCGACTTCTGGCGACCCGGCGACCGCACCTCGAAAGGACAGCAATGAAGCCCGACATCCACCCCGCGTACAACGTGACCCAGGTGACCTGCACCTGTGGCAACACGTTCACCACCCGGAGCACTGCCAAGAACGGCAGCATCCACGCTGATGTGTGCTCGGCCTGTCACCCGTTCTACACGGGCAAGCAGAAGATCCTCGACACCGGCGGCCGGGTCGCGCGCTTCGAGAAGCGCTTCGGCAAGAAGTCCTCGGGCAACAACTAGCTTCACCGACGCCGACTCGGACGCACGCACGTGCGCCGGGTCGGCGTTCTTGGTGAAGAGACCGTTACACCCCAGAAGAAGGACGCACGGTGAATCTCGACGAGTTGCTCAAGGAGTATTCCGAGCTGGAGCTGCAGCTCGCCGACCCCGCCGTGCACGCAGACCAGAACAAGGCCCGTACGCTCGGCAGGCGCTACCGGCAGCTGACCCCGATCGTGGGCACCTACCGGGAGCTCGTGTCGGCTCGCGACGACCTGTCCGCCGCCAAGGAGCTGGCGAGCGAGGACGAGGCGTTCGCCGCGGAGGCGGCCGAGATCGAGGAGCGCATCCCGCGCCTCGAAGAGCGGCTGCAGCACCTGCTGATCCCGCGTGATCCCAACGATGACAAAGACATCATCATGGAGATCAAGGCGGGCGAGGGCGGCGAGGAGTCCGCGCTGTTCGCCGGCGACCTGCTCCGCATGTACCTGCGGTACGCCGAGCGGATCGGCTGGAAGACCGAGATCATCGACACCCAGCACTCCGACCTGGGCGGCTACAAGGACGTCACGGTCGCGATCAAGGCCAAGGGTGACGAGGGCGTGTGGTCCAGGCTCAAGTTCGAGGGCGGCGTACACCGTGTGCAGCGGGTGCCCGTCACCGAGTCGCAGGGCCGCATCCACACCAGCGCCGCGGGCGTGCTCATCTACCCCGAGGCGGAGGACGTCGAGGTCCAGATCGACCCCAACGACCTGCGCATCGACGTCTACCGCTCCAGCGGCCCCGGCGGCCAGAGCGTCAACACCACCGACTCCGCGGTCCGCATCACCCACCTGCCCACGGGCACCGTGGTCTCCTGCCAGAACGAGAAGAGCCAGCTCCAGAACAAGGAGTCGGCGCTGCGCATCCTGCGCGCCCGGCTGCTGGCCATCGCCCAGGAGCAGGCCGAGGCCGCCGCGCAGGCCGAACGCAAGTCGCAGGTCCGCACCGTCGACCGTTCCGAGCGGATCCGCACCTACAACTTCCCGGAAAACCGCATCTCGGATCACCGCGTAGGCTTCAAGGCGTATAACCTCGACCAAGTTCTCGACGGCGAGCTCACCGCCGTCACCCAGGCCCTCATTGACGCCGAGATGGCGGAGAAGCTCGCACAACACTCATGACATTTCTGCTGGACGAAATCGCCCTCGCCACCGCACGGCTGGCCGAGGCAGGTGTGCCCTCACCTCGTACGGACGCGGAGGAGATCGCGGCATTCGTCCACGCCGTGCGCAGGAGCGAGCTGCACACGGTCAAGGACGCCGACTTCGACGCCCTCTTCTGGGAGGGCGTCGCCAGGCGCGAGGCCCGCGAGCCGCTGCAGCACATCACCGGCCACGCCTACTTCCGCTACCTGGAGCTCGCGGTCGGGCCCGGCGTGTTCGTGCCACGCCCCGAGACCGAGGTCATGGCGGGCTGGGCCATCGAGACGCTGCGCGCGATGGATGTCACCGCGCCCCTGGTCGTCGATCTCGGCACCGGTTCCGGCGCGATCGCGCTGTCGATCGCCCAGGAGGTCGCGCTCTCCGAGGTGCACGCGGTCGAGGTCGACCCCGACGCGTACGGCTGGGCCAAGCGCAACATCTCCGAACACGGTCAGGGCCGCACCCACCTGCACCCCGACGACCTGGCCGAAGCCCTGCCCGAGCTCAACGGCAAGGTAGACCTGGTCATCTCCAACCCGCCCTACATCCCTCCCGGCGCGATCCCGCGCGACCCCGAGGTGCGCGACTACGACCCCACGCGGGCCCTCTACGGCACCGGAGACGATGGGCTCGGCGAGGTACGCGCGGTCGAACGTACCGCGCGCCGCCTGTTGCGCCCTGGTGGCTGGGTGTCCGTCGAACACGCCGACGAGCAGGGCAGGGCCGTCTACCTGACGTTCCCCGAAGACAACGGCTGGCGCGACGTACGCCTGCGGCAGGATCTGACGCGCAGGGACCGCTTTGTCACGGCCAGACTCGGCCAGGACTAGGATGCACGCGAGCGGCGCGGCCTTCTCCTGACCGAAGCATGGGGGAGGCCTCGAGAGCGGCGCTCGCCACCGAGCGGAGTGAGGCGATAAGACCGTGGGACGACGCTTTGACTGCACGGACCTGGAGCAGCGGGCCGAGGGTCTGACGGAGGCCGCCTCCGCCGTACGCCGCGGCGAGCTGGTGGTGCTGCCGACCGACACGGTGTACGGGATAGGCGCCGACGCCTTCACACCCGCGGCGATCACCGCCCTGCTCGAGGCCAAGGGCCGCGGCCGTGACATGCCGCCGCCGGTCCTGGTCGGCACCGTCCGAGCGGCCAACGCTCTGGTCGACGACCTGGGCCCGTACGGTCAGGACCTCATCGACGCGTTCTGGCCCGGGCCGCTCACGCTGGTCTGCAAGGCCAACCGGGCGCTGTCCTGGGACCTGGGCGACACCAAGGGCACGGTCGCGCTCCGCATGCCGCTCCACCCGGTCGCGCTCGACCTGCTGAAGGAGACGGGGCCGATGGCCGTCTCGAGCGCCAACCGCTCGGGCGCGCCGGCCGCCATGACGGCGGCGGAGGCCGAGGAGCAGCTCGGCGACTCGGTCGCGGTCTACCTCGACGGCGGCAAGACCACCGACAACACACCCTCCACGATCCTCGACCTGACCACGGCCGTGCCGCGGATGCTGAGGCGGGGGGCGATCCCGGTGCAGAAACTACGCGGCATCATCGGTTACGTCGCCACCGACGACTGACCGCCTGACCCGTCTGCTCGCCCGGCCTGGCTGACCGCCTGGGCTGGCTGACGTGTTTGCCCACCTGGCCCATCTTGGTCTGCCCGCTTGGTCTGGCTGGTCCACCCGCTCGATCCGACTGGCACTGTCGACCGGCTCTGTCCGCCCTGGCTGCCTGTCCGCCCGGTTCGTCTGTTTGGTCGGTCTGCCGACCGGCTCGCGCGGCTGGTCTGACTCGCGCCGTCCATCCGCCGGGTTTGTCCTGTCGGGCCTTCCCGCCCGCCCGGTCTGCCCGTACGGTCCGTGCATCCGGTCGTACGTCCGGTGTGTTCGGCCTGGGTGGAACGGATGACCAATACCGTCTGCTTATCCCGGCTGCGGCGACGCCGGCAGGCCCTTACGGTGAAGTCCGGAGCGGCGCGACGTCCGGGAGTGACCCATGGGCAAGTTCGACGGGATGGATCCCAAGCTGGTCCGTGACCTGCTGGCCGAGGTGAAGCACGCGGTCACGCAGATGCGGTCGGTTGAGGGGCGTGTCGGGCAGGTCATGAGCGGGGCCGGTCTGGCCACCCAGACCACCCACCGGCCGGTCCAGGTGGCCGATGCGGCTGAGGTCATGGTTCGCGACGTGACGGCCCGGCTCGGACTTCTGGAGAAGAAGGCCGACCATCCGCGGGTGGGGGATCAGAGCAAGGACGCCGCGCCTACGGTGGGCGGTGACGCGAAGGACGACGACCAGCCCAAGGAGGACCGCGGGGACGAGCGGTCCAAGTACGAGAACCCGCGGGCCGACGACGGCACCCCTTCCGACGACTCCAAGCCGGACGCCAAGACGGGTGAGGACAAGCCCGATGCGAAGACGGGCGACGATAAGCCGGACGCGAAGACGGGCGATAAGCCGGACGCCAAGACGGGCGATGATAAACCGGACGCGAAGACCGACGACAAGCCGGACGCGAAGACCGACGACAAGCCCGATGTGAAGACGGGTGACGACAAGCCGGACGCGAAGACCGACGACAAGCCCGATGCCAAGACTGGCGACGACAAGCCGGACGCCAAGAGCTGCGACGACGACAAACCGGACGCGAAGACCGGGGAAGACAAGCCCGACGCGAAGACGGGTGATGACAAGCCGGACGTCGAGAACATCACGCCTGGCACCGACAGCGGCGACGAGCCCAAGGACGACGACATCGCCAGTAGGCGCGATCGCGGGGCCGACTCCGACGGTGGGATCATCGACACTCCGGCCAAGGACCACCCCGACGACTCCGACCCGCACAAACCGCAGGTCGTCGTGGTTGACGGCGTCAAGGTGCTCCAGGTGCCCATCGATCCGCCCACGGCCGAGGCGTTGCGGGACCTGCTCGACAACCTCGACAAGGTCCAGCCCGCCGACATGCCCTCGCCGACTGACGCCGCGTCCACGAACGGTGCGGATGCCCCGTCCACGAACGGTACGGACGTCAACGCCTGGGCCAATGACGGCAGCGACGTGGTGTCCGTCGATGCCAAGCCGCTGAACCCGGACGCGCTGTCGACGGTGGTGGACCATGCGCGCGACATCAAGCCGATCGACATGCCGACCGTGGAGGTACCGGCGGGCGAGTACGACAAAGGCGAGTGGGCGGCCATGCACATCAGTCCCGACGGCCAGCCGGGAACGATCGACTCTGGCAGCATCTCCTCCGCCCACACCCCGTCCACCGGGGACTCCGCGACCGTCGCCCCGTCCGTACACGACATCTCAGGCTCGACAGCCGACACGGTCGCGACGGCGGACACGCCGTCGACCGTGACCGACACGCCGTCGGGCACGACCGAAACCGGGGATTGCCAGGCGACGGACACAGGGACGCGCTCAACCGGCGACGCGGCGGCGGTCAAGCCGACGGATCCGCCGGTACATCAGGTTCCGGATGATGGGACGGGTCGTGTGGCGCC
This sequence comes from Nonomuraea sp. NPDC049269, assembly GCF_043197155.1. Lineage (NCBI taxonomy): Bacteria > Bacillati > Actinomycetota > Actinomycetes > Streptosporangiales > Streptosporangiaceae > Nonomuraea > Nonomuraea sp. NPDC049269. Next base: position 255,528 of record NZ_JBICSO010000003.1, on the reverse strand, counting down.
GACAGACCCGCCTGGGCAGCAGGTCCCCGACAATGGGACGGGGCGTGTAGCGCCGACGGATCCGCCGATACAGCAGGTTCCCGACAACGGAACGGGTCACGTCACCCCGACCGAGCCATCTGGGCAGCGGGCTGCGGACGCCTCGGCGCCCACCGTGGGTGAGCCGGTGGTGGTGGGGCCCACTCAGCCGTCGGTGGACCAGAGTGGGGCGGTCACGCCGCCTGCCACCGATGCGGCGGCGCCCCCGGTTGCCGACACCTCCGCCCGGCCGACCCACGCTTCGACTGTCTACGCGGCGGCCGGGGTTGATGCCGCTGCGTGGGGCGGTGATGGTCGTGACGTCGTCTCCGTTGAGGCCAGGTCCATGGACTCCGACGCGCTCAGAGCCCTGGTCCAACACCACCGTGACGTTCAGCCGCTCGACATGCCGGGTGTGGAGGTCCCGCCGGGTGAGTACGGCGAGGGTCAATGGGCGCTCAGAGACATCCAGCCTGATGGGCCACCTGGCACGATCGAGCCGGGGGCCCGCGAGAGGAGCGTGTGATGTACGTGGACCCGCCCGCCCCTCAACCCCGTCAACCGGGCGAGAACCCGCCTCTCAACGGCAGCGGAAACCCCCTGGAAGCCCAGCCAAGGGCCTGGGAGTTCAATCCCGAGTACCAGCGCCTGGTCACCGCCTGGCAGACCGTCCTACCCCTGCTGGAGGGCCTCACAACGGCCCTTGACAAGGCGTACCAGCTGGCTAGGAGCCCCCAGACCTGGGACGCGCCTGTGGGGACGCGCTACGTCGAGGACATCGGGGCGTGGCGGTCCAGGCTCGCCCTGTACCGCCAGGCTGTGCTGACGTCGATCAGTGAGCAGGCCGCCGACACGCCGCGCTGGGTGCCCAGCGCGATCGGCGCCCCCCACGCGTTCTCCTGACGTCCGCCAGCGAGGGTGGCCAGGGACGGGCGCCAGCGTGTGACACCAGGGACGGACGCCAGAGACGGACGCCAGGGACGGGCCGCCAACGAGGGCGCCAGCGACGGACGCGAGCACGGGCCGCCAGCGAAGGGCGCCAGCGCGTGATGACAGCGAAGGATGGCAGGGACGGACGGCGGCGAACGGTGACGGAGCGTACGAGACGTACGGGTCTCCCGCCTCGCGGACGCGCGCCTGAAAGCTCGAGAGACCCGAGGAAGATGGGAAAAACGGACAAATAGCCGTACAGTGGAGCAATGGGTGTACCGCCCTACTATGGCCCCGACTTCGGCCAGCTCCAGCGGCAAGATCCCGAGCTGGCTCAAGTGCTGCTCGACGAGCTGGACCGGGTCCGCGGTGGTCTCCAGCTGATCGCGAGTGAGAACCTCGCCTCCCCAGCGGTTCTGGCCGCCCTGGGCTCCACCCTCACCAACAAGTACGCCGAAGGCTACCCGGGCAGTCGCTACTACGGCGGCTGCGAGGTCGTGGACCGGGCGGAGCGGCTGGCGATCGAGCGGGCGCGCCGGTTGTTCGGCGCCGATCACGCCAACGTGCAGCCCCACTCGGGGGCCTCGGCGAACCTGGCGGCGTACGCGGCGCTGCTGCAGCCCGGCGACACCATGCTGGCCATGGATCTCTTGCACGGCGGTCACCTCACTCACGGCTCGAAGGTGAACTTCTCCGGAAGATGGTTCGACGTCGTGTCGTACGGCGTGCGACGTGACACCGAACTCATCGACTACGACGAGGTCCGGGACCTGGCGGTGCGGCACCGGCCGAAGGTGATCGTCTGCGGGGCCACCTCCTACGCCCGGCTGATCGACTTCGCCGTCTTCCGCGGCATCTCGGACGAGGTGGGCGCCTGGCTGCTCGCCGACGTGGCGCACCCGATCGGGCTGATGGCGGGTGGCGCCATCCCGTCCGCCGTGCCGTACGCGGACGTGGTCACGTACACGACGCACAAGGCACTGCGCGGACCGCGCGGGGGCGGGATCCTGTGCACGGCGGAGCTCGCCGCGCGGATCGACCGGGCGGTGTACCCGTTCATCCAGAGCGGTCCGCTCATGCACGCCGTGGCCGCCAAGGCGGTGGCGTTCGGCGAGGCGCTGCGGCCCGAGTTCGGCGAGTACGCCAAGCAGGTGGTCGCCAACGCGCAAGCCCTGTGCGACTCGCTGGCGGCCGAGGGGATGCGGCCGGTGTCGGGCGGTACGGACACACATCTGATGCTCATTGACCTGCGCGAACTGGGTGTATCGGGCGCCGAGGCGGAGCGACGGTGCGCCGCGGCGGGGATCACGCTGAACCGCAACGTGATCCCGTATGATCCGGAGCCTCCGGCCGTGACGTCGGGGATACGCGTCGGCACCCCGTGCCTCACCACACAGGGCATGGGGCCCCAGGAATTGAAGGAAGTGGGGACCCTGGTCGTGCGGGCCGTGCGCCATCCGGGTGCCGCGGCCGAGGTCAGGGAGCGGGTGTCGGCTCTGTTGGCGGCCTTCCAACCGTATGACAGCGAATATTAAGAGCGAATATTAAGCTGGTGTGTGTCGATTTCCGGTCACAGTCGGTCGGAGCATCCAGGAAACTAGGTCCGTGCGCGAATACCTGTTCATGGCGCTCATTGCGGCAGCGGTGACGTATCTGCTCGTCCCGCTGGTGCGCCGCTTCGCCATCCGCATCGGGGCCGTGCCCGAGGTCCGCGACCGCGACGTGCACACCACGCCGACGCCGAGACTGGGCGGTCTGGCCATGTACGGCGGGCTGGTCGTCGGGCTGCTGGTGGCCAGCGAGCTGACCAACACCGGCAAGGTGCTGCACGACGCCGAAGGCAGTCCGGTGATGGCGTTGATCATCGCGGGCGGCCTCATCACGTTGACGGGGTTCCTCGACGACTGGTGGGGCATGGACGCCTTCATCAAGCTGGCCGGCCAGATCGCGGCCGCCGGCGTGCTCGTCTGGTTCGGCCTACGCCTCACCTACATCCCGCTGCCGAAGGACTGGGGTGGCTCCACCAGCCTCGACTACACGCTGAGCACCATCATCACGATCCTGGTCGTGGTGGTGGCCATCAACGCGGTCAACTTCGTCGACGGTCTCGACGGCCTGGCGGCGGGCATCGTCTGCATCGCGGGCATGGCCACGTGGGCCTACTCGATCTTCCTCAAGCAGAGCATCAGCGGCGAGCGCATCGCGACCACGGCGGCCATCGCCGCCATCCTCATCGGCTGCTGCCTGGGCTTCCTGCCGCACAACTTCCACCCCGCGAAGATCTTCATGGGTGACACCGGGGCGATGCTCATCGGGCTCGTGCTCGCCTCCTCGATCGTCACCGTGACGCCGGTCGACCCCTCGGTCATCGAGGGCATGAACCGGGTGCCGGTGCTGCTGCCGCTGCTCGTGCCCGCCGCGGTGCTGGTGCTCCCGCTCATCGACCTGATAACCGCCGTCGTGCGGCGCACCTCACACGGCATGTCACCGTTCGCGCCCGACCGCGGCCACCTGCACCACCGCCTGCTCGACATCGGCCACTCCCACCGCCGCACCGTGCTGATCATGTACGCGTGGACGTTCCTGTTCGCGTTCGGCATCGTCGCGTTGTCCACCATCGGCGTGCCCATCCTGCTGTTCCCGGTGGTCATCCTGCTCGCGCTGGGCGTGCTGGTGCTGATGGCCGCGCCGCGCTGGCGGGGCAGGGGCGGCCTCCACTCCCGCGGCAAGTCCGACGACGACGGCCCGCCCACCGGCCCCATGCCGCCGATCCTGCCGCAGACCGAGGTCGGGCGGCAGGTCCCGCCGCCTGCCGGCCCGTCGCAGGAACGCGCTAGCGCCGCAGGAAAACCGGTCATTCCTGCCGTTCCGGGTCGTTCATGATCGCGAACTAGAAACGGCAGGTAAAAGCGGTCTTCCGTGAGCTTGTGATATCTTTCACGAGCAGGGGCCCCCGATGCACCGGCTTTGGGGGTAGCAAACGCTCGCTTGATAACATGCTTACTGGAGCACCGATGCAGGCCAACGACGTGCGCGTACTCAAGAGTGCCGCGATCCCCACCCTTGTGGTTGGGGTGGTCGCCGTGGTCGTGGCCCTGCTCCTGGCGGGAGCGAAGGGCGCGCTGGGCGCGGCCATCGGCACTCTGCTCGTCGGTGTTTTCTTCAGTATCAGCGTGGTAGCGGTCTCCTATGCCGCCCGAATCTCCCCACAGCTCATGGCCATCGCCGCGATGGTGAGCTATCTCGTCAAAGTCGTCGTCATCATGGTGATGCTGGCGGCCTTCGGCGACACCACGGCGTGGAACTCCAAGGCTTTCGCCTGGTCCGTCGTGGTAGGGACGCTCGTCTGGACGGCCGCCGAGGTGCGGGCGTTCATGAAGACAAAAATGCTTTATGTCGACCCCGAAGCCAAGGTCCCCGGGAACGGTGGCGCATGAGGCTGGTAAAGGGATGGGGTCCGATATGACTAGTCCTCTACTGGCCTGCTATCGTCGGCCCCGCGATGAGCGAACAGGAACGCCGACCGGAAGACGACGGTCAGGACTTCGCCAACGCCGCTTGGTCGATCCCCAGCTACCTGCTCGCCGGGATGGCGATCTATGGCGGTGGCGGCTGGTTGCTGGACCGTTGGCTCGACACGTCCGCGTTCTTCCCTATAGGTGTCGTCCTGGGGATCGTGCTGTCCGTGTACCTGGTCTACCGCAAGTACGGTCGCTAGCCGCACGGCGCGACCACTTCGCTGAGGAAACCCTTGTGATCCGCTACGACGTTGAAGGGAACGCCGCGTGAGTGCGCTGACGGTCCTCGCCGACGATCAGTTCAAGGCTCCGTCGCCTGATGAACTGTTCAATTTTGCCCCCATTATTCCCGGGGTGGACTGGTTCACGAAGCCGGTTCTTCTCGCGCTCCTCACCTCGGTCGTCGTGATCGGGTTCTGCTGGGCGGCCTTCGCCAACCCGAAGATCGTGCCACGGGGAGTCCAGAACGTCGCCGAATACGGCTACATGTTCGTCCGCGACCAGGTCGCCCGGCCCTTCCTGGGCAAGGACGCCGACCGGTGGATGGGCCTGCTGCTGACGCTGTTCTTCGTGGTGTTCCTGTGGAACATCATGGGCGTCATCCCGTTGCTGCAGTTCCCGGTGGCCTCGCACATCGCCTTCCCGGCCGTGCTCGCGATCTCGATCTACGTGCTCAAGGTCTACCTGGGCGTCAAGCACCAGGGTCCGATCGGCTACTTCAAGAACATGATGTTCCCGCCGGGACTGCCCAAGGCGATCTACATCCTGCTGGCCCCGATCGAGTTCCTGTCGAACATGATCATCGCGCCGTTCACGCACGCGGTCCGACTGTTCGCCAACATGTTCGCCGGCCACATGCTGCTCGCGTTCTTCAGCATGGTGGGCTTCTGGTTCCTGTTCGAGAAGCTGACCCCGCTCGGCGCGTCCGTGGGCGTCATCGGCGTGGTCATGACCATCATCTTCACCGCCTTCGAGATGTTCATCCAGTTCCTGCAGGCGTTCCTGTTCGCCATGCTGGCGTCGATGTACATCGGCGGCGCGCTTCACGCAGAGCACTGAGAACCATCCCATACCGGAATATCCATGACCGGTGAAGACACGCTTCACCGGCCGTCCAGTAAAGGAATACAGCAATGAGCGTTCTCGCTGAGGTCTCCGGCAACGTCACCGCCATCGGTTACGGTCTCGCCGCCATCGGCCCCGGCATCGGCGTCGGCATCATCTTCGGTCAGGGCGTGCAGGCCATCGCGCGCCAGCCCGAGGCCTACGGCCTGATCCGCCAGAACATGCTCCTCGGCTTCGTCCTCACCGAGGCCCTCGCCCTGCTCGGTCTGGTCGCGCCGTTCATCTTCCAGAACATCTGACGGCCAGAAGAATCCCTGACGAAAGGCTGCATCCATGATCACGGCAGCTACGCTCATCGCCGCGGAGGAGGGGTCCAACCCCCTCATCCCGCACACATTCGAGCTCGTCGTCGGTATCTTCTCGTTCTTCGTCGTCCTCTTCTTCGTCGGTAAGCTGCTCGTCCCCCGGATCCAGAAGACGCTGGCCGAGCGGACTGACGCTATCGAAGGCGGCATAAAGAGAGCGGAAGAAGCTCAGGCCGAGGCACTGAACCTGCAGAAGCAGTACCGCGACCAACTGGCCGAGGCCAGGCACGAAGCGGCTCGTCTCCGTGAGGAAGCTCGCGAGCAGGCCGCGCAGATCAGGGCAGAGCTCCGCGAGGACGCGCAGGCCGAGGCCCGCCGGCTCGTCGAGGCGGCGCACGCGCAGATCGAGGCGGACCGGCAGGCGGCCTTCGCTCAGCTCCGTACCGAGATCGGCCGTCTGTCGACCGACCTGGCCAGCCGCATCGTCGGCGAGTCCCTGGAGGACGAGGCCCGGCAGAGTCGCGTTGTCGACCGGTTCCTCGACGAGTTGGAGAGCTCGGACGCGCAGGCGGTGCGGTGAGCGACCACATGAGAGGCCTCAGCAAGAACTCTCTCGCCGTGGTCGAGGAGCGGTTCAACGCTGCGGCGGGCTCGGCGGACCTGGGCCGGCTGGCCGAGGACCTCAACTCGATCGCCGATCTGCTGGACCGTGAGCACGGACTGCGCCGGGCCCTGTCGGACCCGGCCAGGCCCGCCGCTCAGAAGGCTCAGGTTGTCCGGGGTCTGCTCGACGGCAAGGTCGCCGAGGCCGCGATCGCCACCGCTGAGGCGGCGGTCGAGGCCAAGTGGTCGCGCGCCGGTGACCTGGCCGACGTGCTCGAACGGCTCGGCGTCATCGCCGCGGCCGCGGAGGCCGAGGCGCAGGGCAAGCTGGACGACGTGGAGGACGAGCTCTTCCGCTTCGGCCGGATCGTCGCCGCCAACCCCGAGCTCCGCCGCGCCCTGACCGACCAGAGCGCCGCCGAGGAGGGCAAGCGGCAACTGCTGCAGGACCTGCTCGGTAGCCGTGTCGCCCCCACCAGCCTGCGTCTCATCACGCAATTGGTCGTGCATCCTCGTGGGCGTAGCCTGGAGGCAGGTCTGGAGGAGCTCGGCCGGCTGGTGGCACAGCAGCGCCAGCGCCTCGTGGCGACGGTGCGCAGTGCGGTCGAGCTGACCGAGGAGCAGAAGCAGCGCATCACCACGTGGCTGCGCACCTCCTACGGTCGCGATGTGCACATCAACGTCGAAGTGGATCCCCGAGTGCTCGGTGGTTTCTCGGTCCGCATCGGCGACGAGATCATCGACACCACCATTGTGGGACGAATCGAAGAAGTCCGCCGCCGGTTGGCCGGCTAGGGCGATAGAGGAGACAGAGAAGAGATGGCGGAGCTTACGATCCGGCCGGACGAGATCCGGGACGCGCTTGAGCGCTTCGTCCAGGCGTACGAACCGGAAGGCGCCGCGCGCGAGGAGATCGGGACCGTCGTCGACTGTGGCGACGGCATCGCCCATGTCTCCGGCCTTCCCTCGGCGATGGCGAACGAGCTGCTCGAGTTCGAGGACGGCACGCGCGGCCTGGCACTCAACCTCGACACCCGCGAGATCGGTGTCGTGGTCCTGGGCGACTTCAGCAGCATCGAGGAGGGCCAGACGGTCCGCCGGACGGGCGAGGTCCTGTCCGTGCCCGTCGGCGACAACTTCCTCGGCCGCGTTGTCGACCCCCTCGGCAACCCGCTCGACGGCAAGGGCGCCATCGAGTCCGAGGGCCTGCGCGCCCTCGAGCTCCAGGCGCCGTCGGTCGTCCAGCGTCAGCCGGTGAAGCAGCCGCTGCAGACCGGCATCAAGGCGATCGACGCCATGACGCCGATCGGCCGTGGCCAGCGTCAGCTGATCATCGGTGACCGTGGCACCGGCAAGACCGCGATCGCCGTGGACACCATCATCAACCAGCGCGACAACTGGGCCTCCGGTGACCCGGAGAAGCAGGTGCGCTGCGTCTACGTCGCGGTCGGCCAGAAGGGCTCGACGATCGCCCAGGTGCGGGCTCGCCTTGAGGAGGCGGGCGCGCTCGAGTACACCACGATCGTCGCCGCTCCGGCGTCCGACCCCGCGGGCTACAAGTACATTTCGCCCTACACCGGTTCCGCCATCGGGCAGCACTGGATGTACCAGGGCAAGCACGTTCTCATCGTCTTCGACGACCTGACCAAGCAGGCCGACGCCTACCGCGCGGTCTCGCTGCTGCTGCGCCGCCCGCCGGGCCGTGAGGCCTTCCCGGGCGACGTCTTCTACCTTCACTCCCGCCTGCTGGAGCGCTGCGCCAAGCTCTCCGACGACATGGGCGCGGGGTCGATGACCGGCCTGCCGATCATCGAGACCAAGGGCAACGACGTCTCGGCGTTCATCCCGACCAACGTCATCTCCATCACCGACGGGCAGTGCTTCCTGGAGACCGACTACTTCAACGCCGGTATCCGCCCCGCCATCAACGTCGGTGTCTCGGTCTCGCGAGTCGGTGGCTCGGCGCAGATCAAGGCGATGCGGAAGGTCGCGGGCACGCTGCGGCTGTCGCTGTCGCAGTATCGCGACCTGGAGGCCTTCGCGGCCTTCGCGTCCGACCTCGACGCGGCGTCCAAGGCTCAGCTGGAGCGCGGTCAGCGACTGACCGAGCTGCTCAAGCAGGCCCAATACTCGCCGTTCTCGGTCGAGCGCGAGGTCGTGTCCGTCTGGGCGGGCACCACCGGCGAGCTCGACGAGGTGCCGGTCGAGGACATCCGGCGCTTCGAGACGGAGTTCCTCGACTACCTGCAGACCAGCCACAAGAGCGTCTTCGACAGCATCCGTGAGACCAAGGATCTGCTGGACGACACGGTGACCACCCTCAAGGACGCCGTCACGGAGTTCAAGAAGGGCTTCACCACCTTCTCCGGTGAGCTGCTGGTCAAGGATGAGCCGGTCGCGCCGCTCGAAGAGGGAGAGGTCGGCCAGGAGAAGATCCGCAAGGTCGTCCGCTCGGCGGAGAAGAAGTAGCCCATGGGTGCCCAGCTAAGGCTGCTGCGACGGCGGATCAAGTCGGTCAAGTCGACCGCCAAGATCACCCGTGCCCAGGAGCTCATCGCCTCTTCGCGGATCGTGAAGGCGCAGATGCGGATGCAGGCGGCGCTGCCGTACGAGCGTGAGATCACTCGCGCCGTCACCGGCGTCGTCAGCAACGCCTCGAGCGTCGACCATCCGCTGACCGTGGCGAAGGAGAACCCCACCAAGGCGGGCGTGCTCATCGTCACCAGCGACAGCGGGTTCTGTGGCGGCTTCAACGCCAACGTCCTGCGCGAGGCCGAGGCCCTGCGCGGACTGCTGAAGAGCCGCGGCCTGGACGCCATCCCGTTCGTCACCGGCCGTAAGGGTGTCACCTGGCACTCCTTCCGTAACCGGACGATGGGCGGGCAGTGGGTCGGCTTCTCCAGGAAGCCCGCTTACGGCGACGCCAAGGAGATCGCCGAGCTGCTGATCGAGTCGTTCAAGGACGAGAACGGGATCGACGAGATCCACATCGTCTCGACCGAGTTCGTCTCGATGCTCACCCAGAACGTCGTGGTCAAGCGCATCCTGCCGCTGGAGGTCGAGGAGACCGAGGCGAGCGAGAGCGATGTGATCCCTCCTTACTTCGAGTTCGAGCCCACCGCGGCCGACGTGCTCGAGTCGCTGTTGCCGCGCTACGTGGAGTCCCGCATCTTCACGGCGCTGCTGGAGTCGGCGGCTTCAGAGGAGGCCGCGCGTCGCCGCGCGATGAAGTCCGCCACGGACAACGCCAACGAGCTGATCCGCGTGTTCACCATGCAGATGAACCAGGCTCGTCAGGCCGAGATCACCCAGGAAATCAGCGAGATCGTCGGTGGCGCCAACGCGCTCGCTGACGCCGCAGCGGGGAAAGAGTGAAATGACTGCAGAGGCTGTTGAGACCGTAGAGACCCCCGCGGCCGGTGTCGGCCGCGTGGCTCGGGTCACAGGGCCCGTCGTCGACGTGGAGTTCCCCGTCGAGGCGATGCCCGACATCTACAACGCGCTTAACCTCGAGGTGACCCTCGGGGAGGACACCAAGCTGCTGACCCTCGAGGTCGCCCAGCACCTCGGTGACAACATCGTCCGGGCCATCTCCATGCAGCCCACCGACGGTGTGGTCCGCGGTGCGGCCGTCACCGACACCGGCGTGCCGATCTCGGTGCCCGTCGGCGACGTCGTCAAGGGTCACGTGTGGAACACGCTCGGCGAGGCGCTGGACGTGCCGACCGCTTCTCTCAAGATCAACGAGAAGTGGGGCATCCACCGGCCGTCGCCGGCGTTCGACCAGCTCGAGTCGCGCACTGAGATGCTCGTCACGGGCATCAAGGTCATCGACCTGCTCATGCCGTACGTGCAGGGTGGGAAGATCGGCCTGTTCGGCGGCGCGGGTGTGGGCAAGACCGTCCTCATCCAGGAGATGATCCGCCGGGTCGCCCGCAACTTCGGTGGCACCTCGGTGTTCGCCGGTGTCGGCGAGCGCACCCGTGAGGGCAACGACCTCTGGCTGGAGATGGAGGAGGCGGACGTCCTCAAGGACACCGCGCTCGTCTTCGGCCAGATGGACGAGCCGCCGGGCACCCGTCTGCGGGTCGCCCTGTCGGCTCTGACGATGGCGGAGTATTTCCGCGACGTGCAGAAGCAGGACGTGCTGCTCTTCATCGACAACATCTTCCGCTTCACGCAGGCCGGTTCCGAGGTGTCCACGCTCCTCGGCCGCATGCCGTCGGCGGTGGGTTACCAGCCCACGCTGGCCGACGAGATGGGTGTGCTCCAGGAGCGCATCACCTCGACGCGCGGTCACTCGATCACCTCGATGCAGGCGATCTACGTGCCCGCCGACGACATCACCGACCCGGCGCCGCACAACGCGTTCGCGCACCTCGACGCGCAGACCGTGCTCTCCCGGCCGATCTCGGAGAAGGGCATCTACCCCGCGGTGGACCCGCTCGACTCCAGCTCCCGCATCCTCGACCCGCAGATCGTGGGCGAGGAGCACTACGCGGTGGCCCAGGAGACCAAGCGGATCCTGCAGAAGTACCGCGAGCTCCAGGACATCATCGCCATCCTCGGCATCGACGAGCTGTCGGAAGAGGACAAGGTCATCGTTCAGCGGGCCCGCCGTATCGAGCGGTTCCTGTCGCACCCGATGTACGCCGCCGAGGCGTTCACCGGTCAGCCCGGCGAGAACGTGCCGCTGGACGAGACCATCGCCTCCTTCAAGGGCCTCTGCGCGGGTGAGTACGACCACCTGCCCGAGCAGGCGTTCTTCATGGTCGGCGGCATCGACCAGGCCATCGCCAAGGCCAAGGAACTCGAGCGCTGACGCCCGTAGTGGGGGCATGGCGCGAGCCGTGCCCCCACTCCTGTCCGGAAAGGAGCCTACGTGGCCAAGCTACGAGTAGGCGTTGTCTCGCCCGAGCGTGAGATCTGGTCGGGCGAGGCCGACATGGTGATTGCCAAGACCGTGGACGGCGAGATCGGTATTATGCCGCAACACGCACCTGTGCTCGGCGTCCTCGTCGAGGGCGGCGTGCTGCGCGTGAAGCGGGAGGGTAAGGGCGACCTGGTCGCGGCGGTGCACGGTGGGTTCATCTCCGTGGCCGACGACGAGGTGTCCGTGCTCGCCGAGGTGGCCGAGCTCGGTTCCGAGGTCGACGTCGCGGCTGCCCGTGACGCTCTCGAACGGGCACAGGCCGCGATCGAGGCCAGTCAGGAAGACGCCGACGCGGCCATCGAGGCCAAGCGCGCCAAGGCCCGGCTGCGTGCGGCCGGCGAAGAGGTGTAGTTCTTGAGGTCTAGTTCTTTGATGTGGGTTTAGGGCAAGGGGGCGGCTTGGTGGCGACGGTTCTCATCTGTGTGCTACTGGTCGCCGTCCTGGTGGCGTTGCGCGGACTCGTGCTGGCGCGCTCCCGGGGGAGCGTGCCCTGCCGCCTGCGAGTAGGCGACCAGGGCTGGCAGCGCGGGGTAGCCCGCTACGCCGACGGAGAGCTCCATTGGATCCCGCTCATAGGTGTACGCCTCAGGCCCCGCCACGCGATCGCGAGGCGGGGCCTCGTCGTTTCCTCCCGGCGCGAGCTGGACAGCGGTTTCTACGCGGTGGACTGTTCCGGCACCACGCGCGACATGTCGCTGGCCATGAGCGCCGACGCCCTGACCGGCTTCCTCGCCTGGCTCGAGTCGGCGCCGCCGAGCGCGTATCTGGACGTCGCCTAGCGGGTGCCGCCCGGCTTCCAGAGGATCTCGCCACCCGCGTGCGCGACCCTGCACAGGATGAACAGCAGGTCTGACAGGCGGTTGAGGTATTGGGCCGTCAGCGGGTTCATGTCCTGGTGCGCGTGCAGAGCCGCCCACGTCGTACGTTCGGCGCGCCGGACCGTGACCCTCGCCACGTGCAGTCCGGCTATGGCCGGGTCGCCGCCGGGGAGGATGAAGCTGCGGAGCGGCTTGAGCTGCTCATTGAACTCATCGCACCTCGCCTCCAGCCACTCGATGTAGGACGGTTCGACCCTGAGCGGCGGGAACTCCGGATTGTCGGTGACCGGCGTCGCCAGGTCGGCGCCCACGTCGAAGAGCTCGTTCTGGATGCGGATCAGCACCGCCGTCAGCTCCACCGGCAGCGTGCCGTGCGACATGGCCAGGCCCAGGTGCGCGTTCGCCTCCTCCACGTCCGCGTAGGCCGCCAGGCGCGGGTCGGTCTTGGCGGCGCGGCTCATGTCGCTCAGGGCGGTGGTGCCGTCGTCCCCGGTGCGGGTGTAGATGCGGGAGAGGACGACCGGCTTGTCCTTGTCGGCGCGCGTCATGGGGCCAGCGTAATGACAAAAGTCACCCGGAACGGACGCGGGGCGCATACCGCGCCGGTGATTTCCTCGACTACCAGCGCCGATCGCTACCCGCGACGATGGATCCATGATGAAGGAGAGGATCTGATGCTCGAGATCAGCGAACTGCGCAAGCGCTTCGCCGGTGGGCCGGACGCACCGGAGGGCAAGGTGGCCCTCGACGGGATCAGCTTCGTCGTACGGCCGGGCGAGATGTTCGGATTCGTCGGCGCGAACGGCGCCGGCAAGACGACCACCATGCGGATCGTCATGGGCGTGCTGCAGCCCGACGCGGGCTCGGTGAGCTGGCAGAGCAGACCGCTGGCGTACACCGACCGGCGGCGGTTCGGCTACATGCCCGAGGAACGTGGGCTGTACCAGAAGATGCGCGTCGCCGAGCAGGTGGAGTACTTCGGCCGGCTGCACGGGATGGACGCCGCGGCGGCCAGGGCGGCGGCCGGCGACCTGCTGGAGCGGCTGGGGCTGACCGAGCGCAGGGGCGACGCGGTCGAGGCGCTGTCGCTGGGCAACCAGCAGCGTGTGCAGCTCGCCGTGGCGCTGGTGCACGACCCCGAGGTGCTGGTGCTCGACGAGCCGTTCTCCGGGCTCGACCCGATCGCGGTCGACGCGCTGGCCACGGTGCTGCAGGAGCGCTGCCGCGGAGGCGTACCGGTGATCTTCTCCAGCCATCAGCTGGAGCTGGTGGAGCGGCTGTGCGACTCGGTCGGCATCGTGTCGGCCGGCCGGATGGTGGCCAGCGGCACGGTCAGCGACCTGCGGGCGGTGGAGAGCGGTACGCTCCGCGTCGTGGTGCGCGACCCGGCGCCCGGATGGGCCGACGGCCTGCCCGGCACCGTCACCGTCACGGGCGACCGGCACGTGCTGCTCACCACCGACGGTGACGACCAGGAGATCCTGCGCCGCGCCATGAAGGCCGGGCAGGTCGAGCACTTCGGCACCGACCGGCCGACCCTTACCGAGATCTTCAAGGAGGCCGTGGCATGAACGGCGGCATGAGCAGTGTGATGCTGGTGGCGCGGCGTGAGGTCGCCACCCATATCCGGACGAAGGCCTTTGTGATCGGGCTGCTCATCACCGCCGTGCTGGTGGGCGGGGTGGCGTTCGCGCCGAAGGTCCTGGACACCCCCGACTCGTACAAGATCGGCGCCGTGCACTCCCAGGAGCTGCCGCTGAAGGCGGCGGCGCCGGACGCGGAGTTCGAGTGGCGGACGTTCCCCGACGAGGCGGCGGCCAAGAAGGCGGTGCTCGCCGGCGACGTGGACGCGGCGCTGATCGACAACAAGAAGGTCCTCACCGACGGCGAGATCGGCACCGAGCTCGGCGTGCTGCTGCAGAGCACCAACCGGGAGTTCAAGCTGGGCGCGGCGGGCGTGTCGATCCCGCCGCTCCAGATGGTCTCCGTGGGCGCCGACACCCGTTACCAGGCCGCCAGGACCGGGATCGCCGTGGTGCTCGTCCTCGTGCTCTTCATGCTGATCATCGGACAGGTCATGATGGTCGCCATGGGCGTGGTGGAGGAGAAGGGCAGCCGGATCGTGGAGATCCTGCTCACCTCGGTGCGGCCGTGGCAACTGCTCGCCGGTAAGATCATCGGTCTGGGCGCGCTCGGTCTGATCAACCTGGGCACGATCCTCGTGGTCGGCATCTCGGCCTCGCTCGTCTCGGGCATCGCGGTGGACTTCCCGCCCGGCCTGCCGGGCATCGTGGCGGGGGTGCTGGTCTGGTTCGTGCTCGGCTACGCCTTCTTCGCCACGCTCGCGGCCGCGCTCAGCTCCCTGGTCTCGCGGCAGGAAGAGGTGGGCAACGTGATGACCCCGCTGACCATGCTGATCATGGTGACCTACTTCGGGGCCTTCTACGTCACCACCGACCCCACCGGCACGCTGGCCAGGGTGGCCTCGCTCGTGCCGCCGTTCTCCTCGATGGTCATGCCCGTGCGGATGGCCGCCGCCGACGTGCCGTTCTGGGAGGTCGGGCTGTCCATGGTGCTGATGATGCTGGCCGTGGTCGGCGTACTGTCCTTCGGCGCGAAAGTGTACGAGCGGGCCGTGCTGCGTACCGGGGCCAGGGTCAAGCTCGGCGATGTGTTGCGTGTGAAATAGATGGACGCGATCAAGCGGGCACGGCGGATCTCTCTGTGCGTGCTGAACGCGGCAGTCGTGATGATGTGGTTCGCCATCGCCATGACGGTCGTCGGCGGTACGGCCTCGTGGCTGCGCGTCGTGCCCGCGCTGATCGCCAGCATCGGCTTCACCTGGTTCTTCCTGCGCATCACCCGCGCCGTCCTCGAGCGTCGCTATCCCACAAAAGAGGTCGCGGCGGCCGGCGCTCTCGCCTTGTTCGCCGCCGCTCTGGGCGGAGGAGACCCGTTCGGGTGGGGCTTCGCCCTGCTCGCGTGGGCGTCCGTGGCGACGATCGGGGTCCGCGCGTGGACGGCCGTGGGCATGGCGGTGGGGACGTTCGTGGCCGGCGCCGGACTGGGTGCCATCGCGGTCCTTTCCGGACAGAACATGCTGTCGGTCCCGGTCCCGTACGACCGGGGGGCGATCACCTTCATGGGAATCCTCTACGCGGTGATGTGCGCCCTGCTGCCGCCGAGCAACCGGTTCTGGGCGTGGATCTACACGCTCGCCGTACAAGCTCATGAAGGCAGGGAGGCGCACACCCAGCTGGCGATCGCGGAGGAGCGGCTGCGCTTCGCCAGGGACCTGCACGATCTCGTGGGGCACCAGCTCTCGGCCATCGCGGTCAAGACCGAGCTGGCCGTACGGCTGTCGGAGGCCGACACCGTCGCCGCGAAGGCGGAGATGACCGAGGTGAACGCGCTGACCAGGACGGCGCTGCGGGAGCTGCGCCAGGCCGTGCGCGGCTACCGCGAGCTCGACCTGAACGCCGAGCTGGACAGCGTGAAAGGCGTGCTCGAAGCGGCCGGCATCCGCTGCGAGCTGCAGTTGCCCTACCGTGAGCCGCCGGACGGCGTGGCGCCCGCGTTCGCCTACGCCGTCCGCGAGGCGGCCACGAACGTGCTCAAGCACAGCACGGCGTCGTTCTGCGAGATCACGCTCCGCTTCACCGACGAGGAGGCGGAGCTGCGGGTGCGCAACGACGGAGTGGTCCGCCGTCAGGTCTCCGACCTGGGCAGCGGCCTGATGGGCATGGGGGAGCGGCTGGCGAGCGTCGGTGGCAAGGTCACGGCGCGTCCCACGGGCGATGGAGAGTTCCTGCTGCGGGCGGTTGTGTCACTCCCGATCTGTGGGTAGTGGACAAGTGCCGGGTCCACCCCGGCAAGCGCCCTGCGAAAGGGTACGACTACGCCGCGTGAGACATGTGGCGTGACTTGAGGAGGTGGCATGCGCGTCCGGGGCGATCCAAGGGCCCAGGTGGTGCGGATCGGGACGAGACTCGACGCCGGGACGTCGGCGCGGGTGCGGACGCGTCTGCACGACGCGGTCGACTCCGGCGAGGGAGACCTGATCCTCGACCTCTCCAAGCTGGAGATGATCGACGCCACCGGTCTTGGAGTGCTCGTGGGCACGCATCGGCGCGCGATCAGCGTGCAACGCCGCCTCGTTCTTCGGGGGGTGCCGCCGCGGATCATGCGGATCCTGGCGGTGACCCGGCTGAATCGGGTGCTGCCTGTGGAGGCTTCAGAGGTCGCGGTGGCCTGAAGCGGTGGCCGGCGGTGCACGGGAGTACGCCGGATGTCGCGATATATAGGGCGAGCAGCGATCAGCCGCTGCTCGCCGCTTTTCGTGGCCCATACTCCCACAGGCGGTAGTAGTTCTAAGAACGGCAGATATGCTGATTAGCGCGGCGATTATTCGCCATACCACATTGCCAAATAAACACGATCCGTAATCAGGGCCTCACGACGTACCGAGGGTTCTGCCGAAGATGTGTACGGCGACGCCGACCAGTTCGTCGATGGGCGGCGGCTCCTCCGCCAGCAGCCATTCGATGAGCAGCTCTTGTAGCGCTCCAATAGCTCCGAGCGCCACCAGCCGTCGATTCGGCTGGCCCGACTGCGGGAATTCCGCCGCCGCGTCTTCGACAAGACGGGCGAAGGAGTCGACGGCACGCTGGCGAGAAGCCGTCAGAACGTCGCCCGACCTGCGCACCTCCAGGTGCATGATGCGAGCGCGACGCCAGTCGGCGGTGGCGAACTCGATATACGCGCGAATCCCCGCCCGCACCCTGTCCTCCAGGGTCGCGGGCGCCTCTTGTAACGCCTTGGCAACAACTGCGAGGCTTTCCTCCACGCATCGCTCGTGCAGCGCCTGAAGAAGTTCCTCTCGGCCACCGAAACATTCGTAGAAGGCGCGGTTCGAGATCCGGGCCTCCGAGCACAGTCTTTCGATCGTCGTCGCCGCGAAACCTGGCTTCGCGTATAGCGTGTAGGCGGCTGTCATCAGCCGCTCGCGTCTGTCTGCCAGCCTTTGCTCAGCCGACATTCCCCGGTAAGACCGGTTCACATTCCACCCGTCCAACATGATCGTGGCCCCCAGAGCACACAATTATGGACGGATGATCCGTTTTGGGAAAGAGCATATACTTTATCTCTTACGTCGCCCGTGCAAGAACGTGACAAGCCTGATCAGCCGCTCAAGCTCCGCGGGCCCTCTGCTGAACGAGGTCAGGTTCATGCCGGGCATGGCGAACCGCTGTCGGCTGATCGCTTTGGGCCTGGCGAACTCCCGCAACCCGTCGGCTCCGTGGATGCGCCCGAAGCCCGAATCGCCGATCCCGCCGAACGGCAGCGCGGGCACTCCGGCGAATGAAATGACCGAGTTGACGGCCGTCATCCCGGTGCGCATCAGCCGGGCCAGTTCCATGGCCCGGCGCGCGTTGCCGGAGAATACGGTGCCTGCCAGCCCGTACGCCGAGGCGTTGGCCAGCTCCAGCGCCTGCTGCGCGTCGCGGGTGCGCCGTACGGTGATGGTCGGGCCGAACGTCTCCTCGCGCACCGCGGGGGAGTCCTCCGGGACGTCCTCGACGATCACCGGGTCCACGTACGGCGCGCGCACCGAGTCTGGGCCACCTGTCACGACTTTTCCGGACTTGGTGGCGTCGTCGATGTGGCGCCGGATGATGTCCAGTTGGCCCGGCATGGTGATCGGGCCGTAGTCCTCGCCCGCCTTGACCGTGGCGACCCGGGCCGACAGCTCGCGCATGAAAGTTTCATAGACGGCGTCCACGACGTACACCCGCTCGACACCCACGCACGTCTGCCCGGCGTTGGACATCGCTCCCCACAGACAGGCGTCGGCGGCGGCCTTCAGATCGGCGTCGGCGTCGACGATGAACGCGTCCTTGCCGCCGCACTCGGCCACGATCGGCGTCAGGTTCTCGGCGCAGGCCGCCATGACCCGCTTGGCCGTGGCCGTCGAGCCGGTGAACGCCACCTTCTTGACCCGCGGGTCCTTCGCCAGCAGCGCGCCCGTCTCCCCGAGCCCGGTCACGGTCTGGAACACCGGCTGCTCCGGCACCGACTCGGCGAACAGCTCCGCCAGCCGCACCCCGACGCCGGGGGTGAGCTCGCTGGGCTTGAACACGACCGCGTTGCCGGCCGCGAGCGCGTACGCGATCGAGCCCATCGGCGTGAAGACCGGGTAGTTCCACGGACCGATCACGCCGACCACGCCCAGCGGCAGGTATTCGAGCGTGGCGGCCAGGTTGAGACCGATCATCCCGGTCGAGACGCGGCGCCGCCCCAGGACCTTGACCGCGTTGCGGGCCGCCCAGTCGAGGTGCGTGATCGCCAGCACGATCTCCAGCGTGGCGTCGCCGACCGGCTTGCCCGTCTCGTCGTGCACGAGCCCGGCCAGCTCCTTGAGGTGCTGGGTGAGCACGGCCTTGTAGTCGAGCAGGCGGCGTCGGCGCTCGGCGGGGGCCAGCCCGGCCCACCAGGTCGCGGCCTGCTCGGCCCGGCCGACGGCCTCGCGCACGGCGTCGGCGGACTGCTTGGGGTGACTCCCGACGACCTCGCCGGTCGCCGGGTTCAGTGAGTCGAACGTCAGCGTGGTCATGGCGTCACCATAGACCGGTAAGCCATCGCTTACTAGCGTGGGACGTCCGCCAGCCACGTCCCGTGGAAGCCGGCCGGAACCCGCTGGGGCAGCCGGACCGACGCCACGTCCGACAGGTCGGTGGCGTCGAGTACGAGCAGCTCGGAGCTCTCGCCCGTGGTGACCACCGACAGCAGCCAGCCCTCGTCCTCGGCCCGCGCCCCCTCGGCCGCCACGAACACCGCCTCACCCGTGTCGTCGCCGGTCTCCCTCGCCTGGGCCGCGCCGGTCCGGTGGTCGTACTTGACGATGGAGCGGGAGTTCTCGCCCACCGTGTAGAGGTAGCGACTGGCCCGGCCGAGCAGGGCGTCGTTGAACGTGGGGAACTCGATGCCCCGATCGTCCTGCGCCTCCTCCTTGACCGAGCCGGACGCCGGGTCGAGCGTCCACCGGTGCAGCGTCGCGGTGGCGATCGTGGCCGCGTGCCTGGCCGGGTCCCCGGTGTTGCCGATGCGCGCCCACAGTCCGGTGAAGTCGGCTTGCGCGTAGCGGGCGGCGTTGAGCACGATCCGGCCGTCCGCGTCCTCCCAGGCGTTGCCGACATGGAAGACGTAGCACGGGTCGACGTCGAACCAGCGGGTCGGGCCGCCCTGCCGGGGCGTCACGCCGATCCGCGCGCCGTATCCGTCGTCCCAGGCGTACGGCATGCCCGTGCGCCCGGCCTCGAACACGAAGGGCAGGTCGAGCCAGATCAGGTAGTGCTCGGTGACGGCGAAGTCATGCATCATCGTCGACTTCGGCACCTCGATCTCCCGGCTCTCCACCAGCTCGCCGTCCGCCGACAGGCGGTGGTAGGTGACGAACGGCGGGAAGTATCCGTAACCGAAGAAGTGCAGCTCCCCGGTGACCGGGTCCTCCTTGGGATGCGCGGTCATCGCCGTGGCCAGCCGCCCGCCGAAGTCGTACGGGCCGACCGTGGCCAGCTCCGGCGTCAGCTCGTGCGGCAGGCCGTTCTCGACGAGCGCGAAGATGCGGTCGGCGTGCCTGATCACGGAGGTGTTGGCCGAGACGGCGGCCCTGTCGAGGCCGCTCTCGCCGATGAAGGGCGCGTTGTCGGTGAACTTCTTGGTGCGTACCCACCGGTTGCGGTACCACTCGGCCCGCCCCCGGTCGAGCCGTACGCCGTGCAGCATCCCGTGGCCGGCGAACCAGTGGCCGGGATCCTCGCCCGGCCTCGGGTTGGGGCCGTTGCGGAAGTATCGCCCGGTCAGCTCGGCGGGCAGGGCGCCGGAGACGGGCAGGTCGTACGCCTCGGTCTCGTCGGAGACGGGGGCGAGGTTGCCGCTCAGGTAGAAAGGCGTCGTCATATCACGCTCCAATCTTGATATGTCAAAACTAGAATGTCTAGCTGTGACATGTCAACACAGGAACGTCGTCCGCGTATCAGAAGAGCGTGGGGTTCTCCGGTTCGATTCCGCGCAGCGTGTCGTAGTCGAGGGTGACGCAGTGAATGCCCCGGTCGGCGGCCAGCACGCGGGCCTGGGGCTTGATCTCCTGGGCGGCGAAGACGCCGCGGACCGGGGTCAGCAGCGGGTCGCGGTTGAGCAGGTCCAGGTAGCGGGTCAGCTGCTCGACGCCGTCGATCTCGCCGCGGCGCTTGATCTCGACCGCCACCGTCGCGCCGAGCGCGTCACGGCAGAGGATGTCGACCGGGCCGATCGCCGTCATGTACTCGCGGCGGATCAGCGAATAGCCGGGGCCCAGTGTCGTGATGTGCTCGGCGAGCAGCTCCTGCAGGTGCGCCTCGACGCCGTCCTTGATCAGGCCGGGGTCGACGCCGAGCTCGTGGCTGAAGTCGTGGAGGATCTCCTCCATCGTCAGGACCAGCTTCTCGCCGGACTTGCCGTGGGTGACGGTCCAGGTCTCGCCGTCTTCCTTGAGCTTGCACGGCGGGTTCATCCAGTTGAGCGGCTTGAAGGCGCGATCGTCGGCGTGGATGGACACGCTGCCGTCCGCCTTGATGAGAATGAGCCTTGGCGCCATCGGCAGGTGAGCCGTGAGCCGTCCGATGTAATCCACGCTGCATCGCGCGATGACCAGCCGCATGACGGCCAACCCTACCGGCTCTGGAAAACTGGACGCATGGCGTTCGAGATGGTGGGAGTGGCCGGCTTCGGCATGACGGGGGCGGGAGGCGCGGAGAGGCCGGCGCGGGCCGAGCCGTGAGCCCGCGCCGCGCCCGCCGCAGGGAGTCCTCCCGTCCGCTGGGCTTTCCCGGGGGCGTGGACCGGGTCGAGGAATGGCCGGACGGGGAGTGGAAGGTACGCATGCTCACCGGCTCCACCTCGACCAAGATCTACCGTTGCCCCGGCTGCGACCAGGAGATCCGCGCCGGGCAGCCGCACCTGGTGTCCTGGCCGGCCTGGAGCGGCGGTGACGACGAGCGCCGCCACTGGCACCCGGCGTGCTGGCGCAAGAGACTGGATCGCGGCCCCGGCCGCACCCGCTACTGAAACCGTCGCGGCAAGCCCCCCGCCGCAAGCCTCCCCGCGACACGCCCCCGAACATGACCCCCGTGATTTGACCACTCTGAAGGGACCGACGTTGGAGATTCGCGCGGCGACCGTGCTGCCCGCCCGGCGAGAGCCGATCGAGCTGCACACGGCCGACGGCCAGATCCTGGTCGGAGAGCTGGCCCTGCCCCTCGACCGGCCACCCGTGGCGACGCTGGTCACCTTCCACCCGCTGCCGACGCACGGCGGGTTCATGGACAGCCACGTCTTCAAGAAGGCCGCCAACCGCCTGCCCGCCCTGGCCGACCTGGCCGTGCTCCGCTTCAACACGCGCGGCACCACCTCCGATCGCGGTACCTCCTCCGGCACCTTCGACGGCGGGGAAGGGGAGCGGTTCGACGTGGCGGCGGCGCTGGAGTACGCCGAATACCACGATCTGCCGCACGTGTGGGTGGTCGGCTGGTCGTTCGGCACCGAGCTGACGTTGAAGTGGGCCCGCGACCCGCTCGTCGAGGGCGCCATCCTCCTCTCGCCGCCGCTGCACCGTGCCACGGACGAGGACCTGGACGCGTGGGCCGGGTTCGGCCGGCCGCTGGTGGCACTGGTGCCGGAGTTCGACGACTACCTGCGGCCCGAGGAGGCCAAGCGGCGGTTCGCGCGGGTGCCGCAGGCCGAGGTCATCGGGGTCGACGGGGCCAAGCACCTGTGGGTGGGCGAGCCGTACGTACGCATCGTCCTGGACGAGATCGTCCGCCGGGTGAACCCGTCCGCCGCTCCGCTGCCCGTCAACGTCTGACCTGGCGATTTTTTTCAGACATAGCGCAATATTTGACGAAATTCGGCAGAGATCTAGACGAACCGCTTCTCCCGGGTGACAATCCGATCGTCAATTGAAGATCGTGGAGACGCCGGGCGAGCTCGACCTGCGCGGTGTCCCCAGCTCGGTACCGGCGAGGGTGAATGCGCGTAGTTCGTGGGCTGGTCGTGGTGATGTTGGCAGGGGCGGTAGCGGCAGCGCCCCTTGATCATCTGGACGCCGTCGCCAGTGCGCGGCAGAAGAGTACGGACGCCGGCCTTCGACAACAGAGCAAGAACGCGGCACCGGGGGAGGAGCCCGCGCTCGCTCTCGCCCGCCGGACCGGCAAGCCGGTCGAGGTGGAGGCGATGCGCACCGAGACCCGCCAGGTCTTCGCCAAGCCGGACGGCACTTTCACCCTGGAGCAGTACACCCGGCCGGTGCGGGTCCGCCGGGCGGGCGCATGGGTGGCCGCGGACGCCACGCTCCGGTTACAGCCCGACGGGTCGCTCGCACCGGTCGCCACAGCGGTGGGACTCAGCTTCTCGGGCGGTGGGACCGCACCGCTCGCCCGGATGAACCGCGGCGGCAAGACACTGGAGCTCGCCTGGCCCGGGCAACTGCCGAAGCCGGCGCTGAGCGGTGACACCGCGACCTACCCCGAGGTCCTGCCCGGCGTGGATCTCCAGGTGAAGGCGGACGTCGACGGCTTCTCACATCTCCTCGTGGTCAAGTCGCGGGCGGCGGCCGAGAACCCGGCCCTGGCCGAGCTGAGCTTCCCGATCAAGACCAGCGGGCTGTCGATGAAGTCCACCCAGGGCGGCAACCTCGAAGCGAACGACGCGAACGGCGGCACGATCTTCACCGCCTCGCCGCCGATGATGTGGGACTCCTCCGGATCCTCGGCCGCGCACACGCTCGCCGCCGGGGAAGGCTCGCCCGCGGACGCCCGGCACGAGGTGATGGGCCTCAAGCTGGTCGGCAAGAAGCTGGTGCTCAAGCCGCACCGGGGCATGATCGAGGACCCGGCGACCCGCTATCCGATCTACCTCGACCCGTTCTTCTCGGCGGCTCGCGGCGCGTGGACGTCCGTCTGGAGCAACAACCCCACCTCCAACTTCCTGAACGCCAACGACGTCGCCAGGGCGGGACACGTCTCCGGGCAGACCAACCGGTCCTTCTTCCAGATGGCCACCGGCACGACCATCCACGGCAAGCAGATCATCAAGGCGACGCTGCGTACGTACGAGACCTGGTCCTACTCGTGCACCAAGCGGCAGGTCGAAGCCTGGTCCACCGGCGCGATCAGCAAGACCACCACCTGGAAGGTCCAACCGGCCTGGAACAGGATCCTGTCCACGGTGAACGTGGCGAAGGGCTGGGGATCGGCCTGCCTGCCCGGCGGCGTGGAGTTCGACGTCACGTCCATGGCGGTCGAGGCGGCCGCCAAGAAGTGGTCCACGATGACGATCGGGATCCGGGCGACGAGCGAGACGGACAGCTACGGCTGGAAGAAGTTCAAGAACAACCCCAGCCTGGTGATCGAGTACAACTCGCTGCCGTCCGCGCCCGTCGCCGCCGACGCGTGGTCGGACCCGGGAGGCGGCTGCCTGTCCGGTGACGCGCGGCCGGTCATCAGCGGTGCGGCGCCGAAGCTGTGGGCCAAGCTGCGTGACGTCGACAACTCGGTCAGAGGCCGGTTCGAGTGGTGGAACGCGGCCGGCGTCAAGGTGGGCGAGTACGTCACCGGGCTGGCGAGCACGGGTAGCGCCTTCTACGCGCAGATCCCCGCGGGCGCCTACGCCGACGGCTCGCTGATCCGCTGGCGGGTCCGCGCCGAGGACGGCAAGGCCGACAGCGCGTGGGGCCCCTGGTGCGAGGCCACGGTCGACGCCTCCGCGCCCGGCAAGGAACCGGTTGTGACGTCCCCGCAGTACCCCGAGGGCGGCTGGAACGACGGCGTCGGCCGGGCCGGCTCCTTCACCTTCACCGCCAACGGCGTCTCCGACGTCGTCACCTACGTCTACGGCCTCGACACCACGCCGAAGACGGAGGTCGCGGCCGACCAGTCGGGCGGGACGGCGACGATCCAGCTCACTCCACGTCATGACGGCCCCAACGTGCTGTCGGTACGCAGCAAGGACCGCGCGGGACAGCAGGGCCCGATCCGCACCTACCTGTTCAACGTCAACGCGGGCACCGGCCCCGACGGCCACTGGACCCTGGACGAGGGCCAGGGCACCGTCGCCGCCGACGGCACGGGCGCCCACCACGCCACCCTGTCCGGCCAGGCCACCTGGACCACGGGCCGGACCGGGCTGGGGCTGCGCCTCGACGGGACAGGCGCGCACGCGCTGACCAACGGCCCCGCCGTGTCCACCCAGCGCAACTTCACCGTCACCGCCTGGGCGCGGCTGACCAGCACGAACGCCACCGCGACCGTGGTCAGCCAGGACGGCGCGCGGGCCGGCGGCTTCGCGCTGCAGTACTCCAAGGCCGACGACCGCTGGGCCCTGAGCCGTACGGTCGCGGACGCCGACGGGGCGCAGAGCGTGCGCGCGCTGTCGGCGGCGGCGCCGCGGCTCGGTGAGTGGACCCACCTCACCGGCGTCTACGACTCGGCCGCCAAGGAGCTGTCGCTGTACGTCAACGGCAGGCTGGAGTCGACGGCCCCCTTCACCCAGCCGTGGGACGCGACCGGGTCACTGGCGATCGGCCGGGGGAAGGTCAACGGGGCCGGGGCGGAGTTCTGGCCCGGTGACCTCGACGAGGTCCGCGTCTACGGCCGGGCGATGTTCGCCGACGAGGTCGCCGACCTGGTGAACAGCGCCGCGACGCTGGTCGGGCACTGGAAGCTCGACGAGGAGTCCGGCACGCTCGCCGCCGACTCCTCGGGCCGGGCCACCGCCGCGACGCTGGCCGGCGCCGCCACCTGGGGCGAAGGCTGGCTGGACGGCGCGCTCGCGCTCGACGGCGTCAACGGCCACGCACAGGCCGGCGCGCCCGCCGTCAACACCAAGGCCGGGTTCACCGTCGCCATGTGGACCCAGCTCGACTACCTGCCCACCCGCGACGCCGCCGCCGTCTCCCAGTCCGGGACCAGGGCCAGCGGTTTCCAGCTCGGTTTCGACAAGGAGCAGGGGCGCTGGGTCCTCGGCATGGCCGCCGCCGACACCGACACCGCCGCGCTGGTGCGTACGCGGTCCGACGCCGTACCCGCGCCGCTGGAGTGGACCCACGTGGCCGGGGTCTACGACCCGCTCGCGGGTGAGCTGCGTGTCTACGTCAACGGCCGCCTGTCCGACAGCACCATCACCGACCACGTGAGCGCGTGGAACGCCACCGGCCCGCTGCAGCTCGGCCGGGCCAAGACCGCGGGCGTCTTCGCCGGCTACTGGCCGGGGACCGTGGACGACGTCCGCACCTACGACGGTGTGCTGAACGCCGAGCAAATCTCCCAACTAGCCGCCCAATAACCCCCCAAAAGACCGGGAGAGGTCGGAAAAAATGGATCAGCCGAGTGGGTTAGACCTGCCGGATTCGTACTGGAATCGTTTACAGCAACCACTGAAACGGTCGTCATGGCCCCGGCGGCTGGCAGCCACCCTGTCCGTCGTCATGGTCAGCACGCTGGTGTCGGCGATGCCCGCGCAGGCCGCGGGCCGCTCCGCCCCGACCGTGCAGAAGGAGACCCCGGTACGCGGGCAGAAGGTCCCGGTGCTGCCCGCCCAGG
Organism: Nonomuraea sp. NPDC049269; assembly: GCF_043197155.1. NCBI lineage: Bacteria > Bacillati > Actinomycetota > Actinomycetes > Streptosporangiales > Streptosporangiaceae > Nonomuraea > Nonomuraea sp. NPDC049269. The sequence goes on along the minus strand of NZ_JBICSO010000003.1, from coordinate 229,704 downwards.
CTGATCCGGCCCAGAAACAGGCGTGGAAGGCGCCACCAGGCATCACCTGGCCGAAAGCGCAGACGGTCGAGCTGACCGTGACCGGCGACGCGCAGGCCAAGACGCTGGGCGCCACCACCTTCCCGATCCGCCTGGCCGCGCCCAAGGCGGGGACGAAGACGGCCAAGGCGGCCACCCCCGACCCGGCCCGCGTCGAGCTGCTGGACCCCGCTCAGACGCAGAAGGCCGGACTGCTCGGCCTAGCCCTGCGGGTCTCACCTGGGCAGGGACTGACGGCCAAGAGCGGGAAGACCCGCCTGGCGATCGACTACTCCGGCTTCCGCTACGCCTACGGCGGCGACTACGGCGCCCGGCTGCGGCTCGTCCGGCTGGACGAATGCGTCCTGACCGCCACCGCGACCGGCTGCCCGCGGCCGGAGCCGGTGCCCGGCGACAACGACACGAAGGCGGGCACCCTGACCGCCGACGTGGACATGCCCGCGCTGTACGCGCTGGCGGCGGCGCCTTCCGGGTCGTCCGGCGACCATGGAGCCACCTCGCTCGCCCCCTCGGCCCAGTGGAGCGTCGGCGCCCAGTCGGGTGACTTCAGCTGGGGATACGAGCTGCGAGCGCCGCCCGCGCTGGGCGGTGACGAGCCGGACCTGTCGATCGACTACTCCTCCCAGAGCGTGGACGGCCGCACCGCCTCCACCAACAACCAGCCGTCCTGGGCGGGTGAGGGCTTCGAGCTGAACCCCAGCGGCTACGTCGAGCGCCGTTACAAGTCCTGCATGATCGACGGCAAGAAGACCGGCGACCTGTGCTGGGACCAGGAGAACGCCACCCTGTCCCTCGGCAACTCGGCCGTCGAGCTGGTCAAGGACGCCACCACCAAGCAGTGGCGCCCCAAGCGCGACGACGGCACCCGGATCGAATACCTCACCGGCGCCGTGAACGGCGACAACAACGGTGAGTACTGGCGCGTCACCGCGGCCGACGGCACCCAGTTCACCTTCGGCCTGAACCGCCTGCCCGGCTGGGTCACCGGCAAGCCGGAGACGAAGTCGGTCCAGACGGTGCCGGTCTTCGGCAACAACAGCGGCGAGCCCTGCTACAACAGCACCCCGGCCAACGCCTGGTGCCAGCAGGCCTACCGGTGGAACCTCGACTACGCGGTGGACACCCACGGCAACGCCACCACGTACTGGTACGCGCTCGAGAACAACTACTACGGCCGCAACATGAAGCCCGAACTGGGCACCCTGTACGCGCGAAGCGGCTACCTCACCCGCATCGACTACGGCTACCTCAAGGGCGAGCTGTTCACCAAGGCGCCCGCGGCCCGCGTGGTCTTCGACGTGGCCGAGCGCTGCCTCCCCAGCGGAACGATCACCTGCGCCGCCGCCGAGCTCAAGAAGGAGACCGCGAGCAGCTGGCCGGACGTCCCGTTCGACCAGATCTGCGACTCCGGCGTGAAGTGCACCGACCGCCTGTCGCCGACGTTCTTCACGCGTAAGCGGCTGGCCAAGGTCACCACCCAGGTGCTCAACACCGACACCGCCAAGTGCGCGGGCGCGCAGTACTGCCCGGTGGACTCCTGGACGCTGACGCACCAGTTCCCCGCCACGGGTGACGGCCTCAGCCCGTCGCTGTGGCTGGCGTCGATCCAGCAGAGCGGCCTGGTCGGCGGCACGATCACGCTGCCCAAGGTCACCTTCACCGGTGTCCAGCTGCCCAACAGGGTGGACGCCAACGAGGGTCGCGCCCCGCTCGTCAAGTGGCGCGTTCAGGCGGTGAACAACGAGAGCGGCGGCGAGCTGCGCGTCAACTACGCGCCGGCCGACTGCAAGCCGGGCGACCTGCCGGCCGCCGACAAGAACAACCGGCGCTGCTTCCCGCAGCGCTGGGCCCCGGCGAACGAGGCCGAGGTCACCGACTGGTTCCACAAGTACGTGGTGACGCAGACGGTGGAGGCCGACCGGGTCGCGGGCTCGCCGAACGTGGTCACCGACTACGAGTACCTGGACGGCGGCGCCTGGCGCTACGCCGAGAACATCCTCGTCAAGCCCGAGCACCGGACGTGGTCGGACTGGCGCGGGTTCGGCCGGGTACGGGTGCGCGAGGGCGACGGCCAGGACACCAAGCGCACGCTCACGGAGTTCAGGTACTTCCGGGGCATGGACGGCGACAAGCAGGCCGACGGCACCAAGCGTACGGCCGAGGTGGTGGACACCGAGGGCGTCAAGCTGGCCGACCTCGACCAGTTGTCCGGGTTCGAACGCGAGGAGATCCTCTACGACGGTGACGGCGGGTCCATCCTGACCGCGACCGCCGAGGAGCCGTGGTCGCTCAAGACCGCCGAGTCCACGCAGGGCGGCGTCACCAAGGCCGCGTACGTGGTCGAGCCCAAGTCCATGGTCACCCGCACCGCGTTGAGCGGCGGCAAGTGGCGGCGTACCGGCGAGGAGCGCGCGTACGACACCAAGGGCCTGCTCACCCAGGTGGAGGAGAAGGGCGACCTGGCCAGCACCGACGACGACCAGTGCACCCGCTACACCTACGCCCGTGACGACACGGCCTGGCTGATCGACTACACCAGCAGGATCCAGAAGGTCGCCGCGGGCTGCGGCACCGGCGTGGCCAAGCTGGCCGCCGAAGAGGTGATCTCCGACCAGCGGGTCCAGTACGACAACAAGGCGTACGGCCAGGCCCCGAGCAAGGGCGACGTGACCGCGGTCCAGCTCGTCACCGGGGACGGCACGGCGAGCACCGACAGCACCCACACCTACGACACCTACGGCCGCGAGACCAGCGAGACCGACGCGGTCGGCACCAAGTCCGTCACCACCTACACCCCGGCCGCGGGCGCCCCCGCGACGGAGATCGTCGAGACCAACCAGCTCGGCCACGTCGACCGCACCCTGCTCGAACCGGCCTGGGGCGAGCCCATCGCCGAGGTCGACGCGAACAACCGCCGCGTCGACATGGAGCACGACGCGATCGGCCGCCTGGTCAAGGTCTGGCAGCCCGACCGGAGCAAGTCGGCGGGGCAGTCGCCCAGCACCGAGTACTCCTACCAGATGCGCAACGACGGTCCCAGCGTCGTCACCACGAAGACGCTGCGCGCGGACGGCTCCTACACCACCAGCTACGAGCTGTACGACGGCCTGCTGCGCGAGCGGCAGACCCAGGAACCCGCGCCCCTCGACACCCAGACGCAGGACCCCGCGCTGCGTGAGGGACGCACGATCACCGACACCATCTACAACTCGCTCGGTGAGACGGTCAAGTCCAACACCGGCTACTTCGCCACCGGGGCGCCCTCCACCGAGCTGCTCGCGGTGGCCGACGCCGACGTGCCGACCCAGGTCGTGTCGACGTTCGACGGCACCGGAGACGTCAGCGCCCAGGCCCTCAAGGCGAAGGGCGTGGAGAAGTTCCGGGTGTCCTCCACACAGGAGGGCGACCGGATCCACGTGACGCCGCCGCCGGGCGGCACCGCGACGACCCGCATCGGCGACGCCGAGGACCGCCTCATCGAGCTGCGCCAGTACAAGGGCGCGACCCCGACCGGCGAGTACGAGTCCACCAAGTACACCTACGACCACGCGGGACAGCTGTCCACGGTGACGGACCCGGCGGGCAACGTGTGGCGCCACCACTACGACCTGCGCGGGCGGGAGATCAAGACCGAGGACCCCGACAAGGGCGTCACCACGATGACCTACAACGACGCCGACGAGCTGCTCAGCACCACTGACGCCCGCGGCAAGACCCTGTGGTACGTCTACGACGAGCTGGGCCGCAAGAAGGAGATGCGGGCGGACTCCGCGACCGGCACGCTGCTGGCCGAGTGGAAGTACGACGCGCTGGCCAAGGGCCACCTGAACGCCAGCATCCGCTACGTGGGCGGGCAGGCGTACAAGGCGGAGATCAACGCCATCGACACCAGCTACCGCACGCTGCGCCAGACCGTCACCGTCCCCGAGCGGGAGGGCAAGCTGGCCGGTTCGTACCAGCTCAACACCCGCTACACGCTCGACGACCAGGTCCAGTCCGTCAGCTTCCCCGCCGGCGGCGGCCTGGCGGAGGAGTCGGTCGTCTACTCCTACGACGAGCTCAGCCAGCCGACCAAGGTCACCGGCCTGTCGTCGTACGTGACCGCGACCCGCTACTCCAAGCTGGGCGAGACCCTGCAGTACGAGCTGGGCGCCGGAGGCAAGAAGACCTGGCTCACCTACACCCACGACGAGTCCACCCGCAGGCTGACCAGGATGCGGCTGGACAGGGAGAGCGCCACCGCGGCCGACCTCGACCTCAACTACACCTACGACGCGGTGGGCAACATCACCAAGATCGCCGAGCAGGCGAGCGGCCAGGACACGCAGTGCTTCAAGTATGACCATCTGCGCCGCATGACCTCGGCCTGGACGGCCACCGACGGCTGCGCCGCCGGCACCCCGCAGTCCGACAAGATCGGCGGCGTGGCCCCCTACGCGGTCAGCTACAACTACGACGCCACCGGCAACCGGATCAAGGAGACCAAGCACGCCTGGGGCGGCGCACCCGAATCCACCCGCACCTCCACCTTCCCGGCGGCGGGCGCCAAGCAGCCGCACGCGCTGCAGGCCGTCGGGGCGGACGTGTTCGCCTACGACGAGGCCGGCAACACCACCAGGCGCAAGGTCGGCAATTCAGACCAGACCCTGGTCTGGGACGCCGAGGGCAACCTGGAGTCGGTGACGGAGGCGGGCAAGAGCACCTCGTTCGTGTACGACGCGGACGGCGAGCGGCTGCTGCGCAAGACCACGACCGACGCCACCCTGTACGTCGACGACATGGAGCTGCGCTTCGACTTCGCCAAGGACGCGGTCGAGCAGACCCGCTACTACACCATCAACGGCGAGGCCATCGCGGTCCGCACGCCGGACAACCAGGTCTACTTCCTGGCCAACGACCACCAAGGCACCGCGCAGGCCGCGGTGAACGCCGGGACCGCGGCGGTGGCCATCAGGAGGATGACGCCGTTCGGCGAGGACCGGGGATCGCCGCCACAGTGGTGGCCAGGACAGCGCGGGTTCGTCGGTGGCGGGAACGACCCGACGACCGGGCTGGTCCACCTCGGCGCCCGTGAGTACGACCCCAAGAACGGCCGCTTCATGTCGGTCGACCCCATCATCGACGAGGAGGACCCGCAGCAGCTCAACGCCTATGCCTACGCCAACAACAGCCCCGTCAGCATGAGTGACCCCGACGGGCAGCTGTTCTGGATCGTCGTCGGCATCGCGGCCAGGATCGCGGCGCGGATCATCGCCAGGAAGCTGGCGCAGGCGGCCGCCAGGCGGGCGGCGTTGGCGGCGGCACGGGCGGCGGCAAGGCGCGCGGCCATCGCGGCGGCCAAGCGCAGGGCTGCGGCACTGGCCAGGAAGAAGGCCTTGGAACTGGCCAAGAAGAAGGCGGCTGAGGCGGCCAAGAAGAGGGCCTTGGCGGCGGCCAAGAAGAAGGCCGCGGAGAAGATCAGAAAGGCCGCGGCTGCTGCGGCGAAACGACGGGCCGCCGCGGCGGCGAGAAGGGAAGCCAGGAGGAAGGCCGCTGAGGCGGCGGCGAAGAGGCGGGCCGCGGCGGCGGCCAGGGCACGCAACCACCGGGCCGGCCGGCTCCCACGCGGCATCCAGCAGGCGCGGCAGCGCCCGGCACACCGGCCGACCAGCCAAAGAGCGGTACAGCGGCAGTCGCCGCCCAAGGCGAGCCGGCAGCCGGCACAGCCAAGACCGAGCCAGGTCTACCGCAACGACGGCAGCACGCAGCAGACCCAGTCCTACACCGTCTACGGCAACGGCCGGATGTACCCCGAAGGGAGACCCCCGACGCGCCTCCCAGATCGCGCCGGCTCCGGAAGTGCGGAGAAACAGCTCTGGAAGAATGAGGAGATCGAGCTGACCAAGAGGTCTGGCGCGATCGCCGAACTGGGCGCCCGAAGTCAGAAGATCGTGGACAACATCGTCGACACCATCGACACTCTGTTGGGCGGGCTGGGATAGCACCTCTCTCCTGCCGATGACGGACCGGCGCGGGGCTCTCGCAGCTCCGCGCCGGTGGCGTTTCCAGGCCCCCAGTCCATAGAATCTTGTTCGGTTCCGATGCGAGGAGGCATCCCGTGGGCGCGTTCGATCTCAGCGGTAAGCAGGCTCTGGTCACCGGGGCGTCGAAGGGGATCGGGCGGGCCATCGCGCTCGCGTACGCCGAGGCCGGGGCCGACGTGGCACTCGTGTCCCGCTCGGCCGAACCCCTGGCCGAGGTGGCCAAGGAGATCGAGGCGCTGGGCCGGCGCGCGGTCGTCCTGCCCGCCGACCTCACCGACCGCGACGCCGCCACGGGCGCCGTGGCGGCGGCGATCGACGGGCTCGGCCACCTCGACATCGTGGTCAACAACGCCGGCGGGTCGAATTTCCTCGTCGAGTTCAAGGATCTCCGGCTGTCCGGCTGGGACAAACTCCTCCGGCTCAATCTCGACTCGACCATGGCGGTCTGCCACGCGGTGGCACCTCACCTCCTGGACAGGGGCACCGGCTCGGTCATCAACGTGGCGTCCGCAGCGGCATTGGGCGCGCCTTTCCTGGCCCCTTACGCGGCGGCGAAGGCGGCCGTCGTGGCGTTGACCAAAACCCTGGCCGTGGAATGGGCGCGAGCCGGTGTGCGGGTCAACGCTCTATGTCCCGGCTGGACCGCCACGGATCTCAACCGCAACCTGTGGGAAGACGAAGCGTCGAACGAGGCGACGGTGTCCAGTGTCCCGATGCGTCGCTGGGGAACACCTGAGGAAATGGCCCATCCAGCGGTTTTCCTGGCTAGCGGCGCATCCGCCTATATGACGGGCCAGGTGCTCTTCATAGATGGGGGCGCGACGGCCATCAGATAGGCGGCAATGGTGAAGAATGCGCACGTCACGGCGCCTCGCCCGGGAGCCGGAGGAGCGTGTCCCTGGACAGGCCTCGGCCAGGTGCGGCGGTTGGGGCCGGCCACTGCCGGCCGTAAAAAGACTGGTGTCACAGAAAGCGGTCAGCACACGAGGCAATATCGGCATAAGCCGAGAAGTGATGGAATCACAAAAGAGGTCTACCGTATCGTGCGTGCAGCTTTACACGAGATCAGCCGGAACGGGACTCCCGGTCGTACTGCTTCACGCGTTTCCGCTCTCGTCGGCCATGTGGCTGGCGCAGCGAGAGGGGCTGGCCAGGTCGTGCCGCGTGATCACACCTGACCTGCGCGGCTTCGGCGGGTCGCGGCTGGGGGAGGAAGAGCCGTCGGTCGAGGTCATGGCCGACGACGTCGCCAGGATGCTCGACGGCGAGGGGGTCGATCGCGCGGTCGTCGGCGGGCTGTCGATGGGCGGCTACGTGACGATGGCGTTCTGCCGCCGCCATCCCGACCGGCTGCTGGGCGTCATACTCGCCGACACGAAGGCCACTCCCGACCCTGAGCCCGCCCGTGAGAACAGGGAGCGCATCGCCAACGCGGTCCTGTCCGGCGGCAGCGCGGTGCTCGTCTCCGAGGTGCTGCCCGCGCTGATCGGGCCCACCACCAAGGAGCGCAGGGCCATGGTGTTCGGGCGGGTCAAGGGGCTCGTGCAGTCGGCTCCGCCCGGTGCGGTGGCCTGGGCGCAGCGGGCCATGGCCGGGCGGCCCGACTCCTTCGACACGCTGGCCGCCCTCAAGGTGCCGCTGCTCGTCGTGGTGGGGGAGGAGGACGAGCTGGCGACCGTGGCCGACGCGGAGGCGATGGCGCGAGCCGTACCCGACGGCCGGTTGGAGATCATTCCGAAGGCCGGTCACCTGTCGGCGGTCGAGCAGCCGGAGGCGTTCAACGCGGCCGTGGCGGAGTTCCTCAACAGCGAACTCGGCGGCGCGGCACGACCTCGCTGACGAGAAGTCAGGCCTGTGCCTGGCGGGGGAGGACGAACTCCCGGATGATCAGCGCGATGGCGGCCGCGACCGGGATGGCCACCAGCGCGCCCACGATGCCGAGCAGCGCGCCGCCGAACAGCGCGGCGATCACCGTCACCGCCGGCGTCACATCCACGGAGCGTTTCATGACGCGCGGGTAGATCAGGTAGTTCTCGACCTGCTGGTAGATCACGAAGAACACCGCGCACGCGAGTCCCACGGGCAGCGACTGAAGCAGCCCGACCCCCGTCACGAGCACCGCTCCGATGGTGGCGCCCACGAGCGGGATCAGGTCCGTGAGCGCGACCACCAGCGCCAGCGCCAGCGCGTACTTCACGCCCATGACCGACAGGAAGATCCAGGTCAGCACGCCCGCGATGACCGAGATGAGGACGTTGCCCGCGACATAGCCGCCGATGCCGTCGAGGATCTGCTCGCTGATCTCCCTGGTCCGCTCCCGCCGGGAGACCGGCACCAGCTTGAGCAGGTACGCCTTGATCGTGTGCAGGGAGCCGAGGAAGTAGAGCATGAGCACCAGCAGCGTCACCGTGGTGAACACGCCGTCGAGCACCACCAGCCCCGCCCCCACGACCCCACTGGCCAGCGAGGGCCCCAGCTGGCTGGTGACGAACGTGGCCACCTTCGGCAGGATCTGGTAGTCGGCGTCGAGCTGCCGGAGCGTCGGATGGTTGCTGAGCTCGGTCACATAACCGGGCACGGCCGCGATGAACTCGCTCAGCTGCTTGCTCACCGGCGGCACCACGGCCAGCCCGAACAGCACGAACGCCACGATGACCCCGGCGAACACGATCGAGATCGCCCCGCGCCTGGCCAGCCCGCGCCGTTGCAGCGCCTCCACGGCCGGGTTCAGCCCGACCGCCAGGAACATCGCCACCACGACCAGGACGATCACGCTCAGAGAGCGGACGACCATCTGCGCGAGCGCGATCGCGGTCAGCACGCCCAGCCCGCCGACCAGCCCGAACATGAACGGCCCCCGGGTGAGCGGCGGCGTGTACGACGGCGGCTTGGCGACATCCTCCACGGCAGGGGATTCGGCTTCTGCGGACACGGGGGCTCCTGGAAGATCACGACAAACCACGGCAGTTTTTGACATATGCCCTACGGAACGACAAAGAGAGCCTAGCGACCCCAAGGTCACCAGGCTCTCTTCAACCGTCAGCCAACCCCCGTGTAGTCGACTCCGGCGGCTACTCCTGCCACCACTCCGCGTCGTCTTCACCCTTGGTCTCGGCCTTGGCCGGCGCCGGTGCCGGTGCGGCGGCCGGGGCGGGCTTGTCGTTGACCGGTGCGGCGATAGCCGGCTTCGGCGGGGCCGCCGTGACCGCGGGCTCGGGCTCCATGCCCGGCAGAGCGGCGCCACCGAGCAGCTGGCGCAGCTGCGCCAGGTGGCTGGTGATGCTGTCGCGCTGGCGGGTGAGCTCGTCGACCTGGCGCTGCATCGCCGTGCGGGTGCGCTCGGCGTCGCTCTTGGCCTCGGTGACGATGGTCTCGGCGCTGGACTTGGCCTCGGAGACGATCGTCTCGGAGCTCTTGCGAGCGTTGGCGACCAGCTGCTTGGCGTGCAGGTCGGCCTCGCGCCTGGTCTGGTCGGCCTGCTGGGTGGCCTTCGTGGCCCGCGACTCGGCCGTGGCCGCGCGCTGCTCGGCCTCGGCGACCAGCTTCTGCGTGTTGGCCTGCGCGGTGGCGTGGCGCTCGGCCTCCTGGCGCTCGGCCTCCTCGCGGCGGGAGGCGAGCTGGATCTCGAACTCGGCCTCGTCCTGCGCCCGCTTGGCCTCGGACTCCTCCAGCACCCGCTGAGCCTGCGCGCGCATCTCGTCGGCCTGTCGCTTCGCGGTGGTCAGCACCTCGTCGCGCTCGCGCTTGGTCGAGGCGCGTAGCTGCGCCACCTCGCGCTCGGTCGTCGTGCGCAGCTTGGCGATCTCGCGCTCGGCGTCGGCCCGCTTCTCCGCCACCTCGTGGTCGGCGGTGGCCCGCAGCTTGGCGACCTCGCGCTCGGTGGTGTTGGTCAGCTCGTCGGCCAGACGGCGAGCGGTCGAGCGGGTCTCCTCCGCGTCGCGCTCGGCGCTGGTGCGCATCTCGTCGGTCTCGCGCGTCGCCTGCGCCCGCTTGTCGGCGGCCTCGGCCTCGGCGGCGGCCCGGACATCGGCGGCCTCGACCTTGGCGGCGGCCTTGATCTCGTTGGCCTCGGACCTCGCGGCCTGGACGAGCTCGGTGGCCTGCTCCTCGGCGAGGCGCAACAGCTGCTCGATGCGGGCGCCGAGACCGGAGTAGGTCGGGCGCTCCTGCTCCTGCAACTGGCGCTGGGAGTCGGATAGATCGCGCTGCAGGGACGTCACCTGCTCGCGGGACTGGCGAAGCTCACCGTCGAGCTGCTTCAGATGATCGTGAACCTGATGGCGGTCGTAACCGCGGAGCACGACGTCGAACTCGCGTGCTGGGGCATCCTCGAAGAAGTTGTTGAGCTGGGCGTCGATGTCGGACTGCATGGAGGCTCGATCCTGGGTTGTCGAGACGGCTACACGGGCCGGACGGGGGGTTCGGGACAGCCGAGCCAGGAGCCTGTGCCTCGCGGCAGGCGCCTTGTCCGGTGGAAAGCCAGCGTACTCCGCCAGCCCCGCCTGAGAAGCCCCGTCGGACTATCTGCGTGACTAGTTACATACGATCGGTTTTGACGTTTGCCGGAGCTCCGGCTGCCTGCACCAGCTCAGTGAGCATCCCTCCCACGTCCTTGGGGTGCGCAAACGCGATCTCCGACCCCATCGAGCCGTGTCGCGGGTGCTCGTCGAGCAGCCGCACGCCCTTACCCGCCAACCGTTCCATCGCCTCGGCCACGTCCGGCACCCCGAACGCCACGTGGTGCACGCCCTCGCCGCGCTTGGCCAGGAACTTTCCCACCGGCGTGTCGGGCGACAGTGGCTCCAGCAACTGAATGTAGGAGCTCCCGCCCTCGCCGTCGGCGATGTGGAGCATGGCCTCCCGGACCCCTTGCTCCTCGTTCACCTCGCGCGCCACGACGGTCAACTCGAACGTTTCCGAGAATAGCGCGATCTTCGCCTCAAGGTCGTGACAGGCGATCCCGATGTGGTCGATCCGCATGAACATGTGTGGCCTGCCTCCATAGCGAGCGTGCACCTACTCGTGGGTATGGTGTCAAAGAACCCCTCGCGCGCACAGGAGGCCGTCGCCATGTCTGGGTCCGTCATCGTAGCCGGAGCTCGTACGCCCATCGGCAGGCTGCTCGGCGCCCTGTCCGAGTTGCCCGCCGTGGAGCTCGGCGGCATCGCCATCAAGGCCGCCTTGGAACGTGCCGGAGTCGCGCCGGAGGCCGTCGAGTACGTGATCATGGGCCAGGTGCTCCAGGCGGGCGCGGGCCAGATCCCCTCCCGCCAGGCCGCGGTCAAGGCGGGCATCCCGATGACCGTCCCCTCGATCACCATCAACAAGGTCTGCCTGTCGGGGCTGGACGCCATCGCCCTGGCCGACCAGCTCATCCGCGCGGGTGAGTTCGACATCGTGGTCGCGGGCGGCATGGAGTCGATGACGAACGCGCCGCACCTGCTGCCCGGCCTGCGCAAGGGCGTCAAGTACGGCGGCGCCCAGGTGCTCGACTCGATGGCGCACGACGGACTGTTCTGCGCGTTCGACCAGTGCGCGATGGGCGAGTCCACCGAGCGCTACAACGCCCGGCTGGGCATCGGTCGCGAGGAGCAGGACGCGCTGTCCGCCCGCTCCCACCAGCTGGCCGCCGCGGCCACCAAGAACGGCGTCTTCGAGGACGAGATCGTGCCGGTGGAGCTCCCGCAGCGGCGCGGCGAGCCGGTGGTCGTCAAGGAGGACGAGGGCATCCGCGGCGACACCACCGTGGACACGCTGGCCCGGCTGCGGCCGGCGTTCGCCGCCGACGGCACGATCACGGCCGGCTCGGCCTCGCAGATCTCCGACGGCGCCTGCGCGGTGGTCGTGATGTCCAAGGCCAAGGCCGAGGAGCTGGGTCTGCCCTGGCTGGCGGAGATCGGCAGGCACGGCAACGTGGCCGGGCCCGACACCTCGCTGCAGTCGCAGCCGGCCAACGCCATCAAGCAGGCGCTGGCCAAGCAGGGCCTGAGCGTCGGCGACCTCGACCTGGTGGAGATCAACGAGGCGTTCGCCAGCGTGGTGCTCCAGTCGGCGAAGGAGCTGGGCGTGCCGCTCGACCAGGTCAACGTCAACGGCGGCGGCATCGCGCTCGGCCACCCGATCGGCGCCTCGGGCGCGCGCATCGTGCTCACGCTGGCCCACGAGCTCAGGCGCCGGGGCGGCGGCCTGGGCGCGGCCGGGCTGTGCGGCGGCGGCGGTCAGGGCGACGCGCTCATCATCCGCGTACCCGCGTAACGCATCAGGGGTGAGAGCTCGGCTCTCACCCCTGATGTACGTCTATGGAGGTTGGTGAGCCCGGCCGCGAGGGAGGTTGCGGCCGGGCTTTCTTGCGGTGGTCATGAGGAGAGGAGCTTGGCGAACACCGAGCGGTGACGACGCTCGGCCTTCTGTCCCTTCTGCGCCTCGCGGGCCCGGCGGTGCTGGGCCGCGGCCTCGCGGAGCTCCTCCGCGTGGTTCTTCATGACGACGTATTCGAGTTCGGCGTTCATCCGAGTGCTCCCGGTTTCTTTCGGTCTTCTTCCCTGGCACTTTCCAGGTTGCTCCTAAGGCCCCTGCCGCCACATCGGGCGGATGCCCTATCTGTGGCATTAGGCCGATGTGCGGAGCTACCTAGGGCGCCGGTCGCAGGACCTAAGGCACCTAGGGCTGGTCGGCGAACTTCACCGTCACCTTGGCGAACCCGAGCGACTTGAGCATCCCTTCGAGCATGGCCTTGGTGTTGGTGTCGGCGCGGGCGCGCAGGTCACTGGACGCCGCGGCCTCGGCGATCTTGGTCTCCGCCAGCACGTACAGCTCCCGCTGGTCGTTCGGGGACGACGACAGGAAGCCCTGCACGCGGTCCAGCAGCCCGCGCTGCTGCGCGAAGACGTAGGAGCGCCGGTTGTCGAGGTTCGGCTTCTCCAGTTGCGCGCGGGGCAGGCGGATCGTGGCCTCCGTACGGTCCTTGGAGACCGTCACGCCGTTGGCCCCCATGGCGGAGAAGTCGACGTAGGCGTCCACGTTGCCCGCCCCCACGAACAGCGTGCGGGTGCCCTTGACCGCGTCGGGCAGGAACCGGGCGTCCTTCTCCAGGTCGACCACCACCTGGAAGTTGCCGGTGGCCGCCTCGAACCGGCTCAGGTCCTTGATGGACTGCAGGAGCACCGGCTGGCTGCGGTCGATGGTCTGCTCACCGAACGGGTTGAGCCAGGTCCAGGCCAGCCGGCCGCCGACCACGAGCAGAACCGCCACGACCAGGAAACCGGCCAGATATCGCCACCTGCGGCGCCGCCGCGGGGTGACCGCGGGGGGCGCCGTTTGGGAAGTCGTCATGCGAGTGTGACTACCCGACCGTGGATCATCATTGCCAGCTTTTTGGTGACATCTCCGATCCCCAGTCGGCAGACCGCTCTTCGTCGCTGGGATTCGGATAGACCGGATAGACCTGTGGCGAGCCGGTCGAGGCCGCCACCGGGGCCGCCGCCGCCCCTGCCGGCCCGCCGCCGAAGTGGGTGCTCGACAGCTTGCACGCCTGGAAATCGCTGAAGAACATGCGCAGCCACTCGCGCCGCTGATGCTCGCTCAGCCCGGAGAACCAGGCCGCCGCGTACTGGTGCTCCGGCAGCGGCCCGCCCGGCAGCGGCTCGCCGCGCAGCCAGGCCACCACGATCTCGCGGTAACCGTCGCCGGGCGTGTCGGGGCATTGGGCGGCCAGCGACTCGACGTACTCGTAGACGGCCTCGTCGGCGAAGCCCGCCGACAGGTCGGGCACGTGGATCTGCGCGAGTCCGGTGGACGGCTGCAAGGGTTCTTCCAGCGGCCGCTGTTCGACCCGGGTGAAGGCGGCGGGCGTGCCCGCCAGGCGGGACGCGATCTGGGTGAAGGCCGCGCCGAGCTCGGCCAGGCCCGCGCGCATGCCCGGATGCAGGCAGACCGTGATCGGCCAGTCCTGGCAGCTGTAGGCGATCTCCTGGGCGGCGGCGGGCTTGGTCGCGGCCAGCAGCCGTGCCACCCCCGTGCCCGCCGCGAGCACGGCCAGCAGCGCGCACGCCAGCACCAGGGCCTGCCTGGTGACCACCGCCGCCCAGCCGAGCAGCAGCGCGGCCGTGATGCCCAGCAACCAGAGCGTCTGGTCGAGGAACGCCGCGCCGCCGAGCCCCTGGAACAGGTCATAGGGCTCGCCCGTGCCGGGCGCCAGTTTGTCGGCCCAGCCGTTGCCGCCGGCCAGCCAGGTGAACAGGCCATAGCAGCCCAGCCCGGCCAGCGGCGGCGTGCAGGCCTTGGGCAGCAGCCAGCCCGCGATCCAGCCGATCACCGAGTAGAGCGCCAGTCCGGCCATGCCCACGCCGAGCCCGGCCAGGCTCAGCCGTCCCGACTGCTCGGTGAGCACCGTCTTGACGGCCAGGACCAGCACGGTCGCGCCGAACGAGCCCAGCACCACCACGACGATCGCCAGCGGCGCCTTCAGCGCCCGCCAGGTCGTCAGTGAGCGGCCACGCAGCGCTCTGCGCTTGCGCATCGCCACCCACGCGGCGAAGGCGGCGGCCACGGGCCCGGTCAGCCGGAGCGAACCGATGACCGCGGCCACGATATTTTCCCACGCGTCCACGCCAGGTATCAGGACGCTCCACGCCGCGACCAAGCCGAGAGCAAGGAGCACGGCGACCGTTACGGCCGCGCTCTGCTTCAACTCTTCACGTGAAACGCCCGCGTGCTCACGCACCCGTTTTTCCATTGAAGTTCACCAAGCACCCCCCGTGCCCCGTCGGTGCGGCGGAAGCGAGGCAAGTCCGGGCCGGTCCCCACGGCGAGTGAACTTGGCTTCCGCGTCACCATTCGATGTGAGAACCATAACGGAGCGTGATGATTGGCGTCCGGATTCTTGGTCAAGCCGTGAGTCCGATCGCTCTCCGTAATCATACTAATCAGGACGAGCGGCGCGCTACCGTAGCGCTGTGTCGCAGCCGAAGCCGCTCAATCTGCCCTTCGACCCCATCGACCGCGCCGCGGAGTCGTGGCGCGCTCACTTCGGGGCTTCTTCCGCGATGGCCGCCGTCACCTCGATCATGAGAGCGCACCAGATCCTGCTGTCGCAACTCGACTCGCTGCTCAAGCCGTACGACCTGACCTTCGCCAGGTACGAGGCCCTGGTGCTGCTGACCTTCAGCAGGACCGGAGCCCTTCCGCTGTGGAAGATCGGAGAGCGGCTCATGGTGCACCCGACGAGTGTGACCAACACCATCGACCGACTGGAGAAGTCGGGTTTCGTCTGCCGGATGCCCAACCCGCAGGACGGCCGCGGGGTGCTCGCCGAGATCACCGACGCGGGGCGCGACGTCGTACGGCGGGCCACGGCCGATCTGATGGCGGCCGACTTCGGCCTCACCATGTACGGCGAGGACGAGCTGCGGCAGCTCTTCGACGGGTTGCGCACGCTGCGGGTGGCGGCGGGTGACTTCTCCACGGCGTCGATGCGGCAAGATGATGAGCATGGCGGACTTCTCTAGGCCCGGGTCGCTCTACGGAGCCATAGACCTGGGCGCGCGTAAGCAGGCACTCGAGGCACAGGCCCGGCGGGAGGCCGGGGGTCCCCAGGCGGCCACGTCGGGCTCGATCGTCGACGTGACCGAGGAGACGTTCACTACCGATGTCATTGACCGCTCGATGAGCGTGCCGGTCGTTCTCGACCTCTGGTCTCCGCGCGCACCCGGCAGCGCGCAGCTCAGCCCGGTGCTGGAGAAGGTGGTCGGCGAGCTGGGCGGCCGGGCGATCCTGGCCAAGGTCAACGTTGACGCCAGTCCCCAGATCGCGCAGGCGCTGCGGGTGCAGGCGGTGCCGACCGTGCTGGCCATCTTCCAGGGGCAGGCCGTCACCGGCTTCCAGCAGGTGCTGCCCGAGCAGGAGGTGCGCCGCTGGCTCGACGAGCTGATGGGCGCGGTGGAGCAGTTCTACCAGGCCAACCCCGACGCCCGGCCGGCGGAGGCGGGGGAGCAGCAGGACGAGCCCGCAGGGCCGCCCGCCGATCCCGACCTGCTGGCCGCCGAGGAGGCCGTCGACAAGGGCGACCTCGACGCGGCCGAGGCGGCCTACCAGCGGCTGCTGGCCCGCTCGCCCGGCAACGAGGACGCGAAGATGGGGCTGGCGGGTGTCGGCCTGATCAAGCGGACGGCCGATGTCGACCCCGCTGACGTGCAGCGTCGCATGCAGGACCCGGCCGACATCGACGCCCAGTTGCTGGCGGCCGACCTGGAGATGCTGTCGGGCGCGATCGACGAGGCGTTCGACCGGATCATCGGTGTGGTCAAGCGCACCTCGGGCGACGACCGCGACAAGGCCCGGCGCCACCTGCTCGGCCTGTTCGACGCGCTACCCGCAGAAGACCCTTCTTTGGCCAAGGCACGTAGAGCTTTGTCCAGCGCGCTGTTCTAACCTGGACCTATGCGGGTCGTCACGATCTCGGCGACGTATGGCACGGCCGGCAGCCACATCGGCCCGGCCGTGGCCGAGCGTCTGGGCGTGCCCTTCGTCGACCGCGCCATCCCCAGCACCGTCGCCCAGGAGCTGGGCTGCACGCTGGAGGAGGCGCTGGCCCACGACGACCGGGCCGAACACGGCCTCGGCCGGTTGCTCTCCGGCGCGATGCGCCTGCCGACGGTCACCTTCGGCGGCGTCGACATGTACGTCCCCGGCGCGATGCCGATCGCGCAGGAGGAGTTCGTCCGCCGCACCGAACGCCTGCTCAAGGACACGGCGCGCGCTCAGGGCGGGGTCTTCCTGGGCCGGGCGGGGGCCGTCGTGCTCGCCGACCATCCCGGCGCGCTGCACGTCCGGCTCGACGCCCCGCTGAAACGCCGGGTGCGCCAGACCGCCACGCTGGGCGAGATCGGCGAGCGCGAGGCCCGCAAGATCGTGGAGGACAACGACCGCGCGCGCACCGCCTATGTGCGCCACTTCTACCGCGCCGACCCGGCGGATCCCTCCCTATATCACCTGGTCATCGATAGTACGAGTATTCCTGTGTCGACCTGCGTGGATTTGATAGCCATCGCAGCCGAGGCACTCGACTGACCGAACTCCCCCTACCATGGGAGAACTTCTTGGTCAGTCCCGAAGGAGCATTTGACGTGGCGACCGTCCCCAGTGTGTCGTACTCCATCACCGTGCGACTTGAGGTGCCCGCAGGCGGCAAGGCCGTCAGCCAGCTCACCCACGCCGTAGAGTCGGCGGGTGGTGTGGTCACCGCGCTCGACGTCACCAACGCGGGCCATGAGAAGCTGCGCATCGACGTCACCTGCGCGGCCCGGGACACCGACCACGCGCAGGCGATCGTCGACCAGCTCGAATCCGTCGACGGCGTCGTCATCCACAAGGTCTCCGACCGCACCTTCCTCATGCACCTCGGCGGCAAGATCGAGATGGTGTCGAAGGTGCCGTTGCGCAACCGCGACGAGCTGTCCATGGCCTACACCCCCGGTGTGGCGCGCGTGTCGATGGCCATCGCGCGCAACAAGGAGGACGCGCGGCGGCTGACCATCAAGCGCAACACGGTCGCCGTCGTCACCGACGGCTCCGCCGTGCTCGGGCTGGGCAACATCGGCCCGGAGGCGGCGCTGCCGGTCATGGAGGGCAAGGCGGCCCTGTTCAAACGCTTCGCGGGCATCGACGCCTGGCCGATCTGCCTCGACACGCAAGATGTCGACGAGATCGTCCGTACGGTCCAGGTCATCGCGCCGGGCTTCGGCGGCATCAACCTCGAGGACATCGGCGCGCCGCGCTGCTTCGAGGTCGAGCGGCGGCTGCGCGAGCTGCTCGACATCCCGGTCTTCCACGACGACCAGCACGGCACCGCCATCTGCGTGCTGGCCGCGCTCACCAACGCGCTGCGCGTGGTGGGCAAGCCCATCGAGGGCGTCAAGATCGCCATGGCGGGCGCGGGCGCGGCCGGCAACGCGGTGCTGCGCCTGCTGCTGGCGGCGGGCGCGCGCAACGTCGTCGTCTGCGACTACCTCGGCGCCGTGCACAAGGGCCGCGACGACCTCGACGAGTCGCTGCGCTGGATCGCCGACCACACCAACGCCGAAGGCTACGCGGGTGACCTGCGCGGGTCGCTCAAGGGCGCCGACGTGTTCATCGGGGTGTCCGCTCCGGGCATCCTGACCGGCGCGGACATCGCCACGATGGCCGACGACGCGGTGGTGTTCGCCCTCGCCAACCCGGAGCCCGAGGTGTCGCCCGACGACGCTCGCGAGCACGCCGCCGTGGTGGCGACCGGGCGGTCCGACTATCCCAACCAGATCAACAACGTGCTGGCGTTCCCGGGCGTGTTCCGCGGCCTGCTCGACGCCCAGGCGACCGAGGTGAGCCAGCAGATGCTGCTGGCCGCGGCGCACGCGCTCGCCGCCGTGGTGGCTCCGGAGGAGCTCGGCCCCAACTACATCGTGCCGAGCGTGTTCCACCCGGACGTGGCGACCGCCGTCGCCGCCGCCGTCCGCGACTCGGCGGGCGGGCGGGCGAGGGGATTTACTGAGGCGTGATTTTTTAACAGCACAAAACCGATTTTCTTTTACGGCACAGCCGCCCCCACCGCCACCCGCCGACCAGGGCTGAGGGCCTCCAGGAAGACGGCCGCTGACCGGATGGTGGCGGGGCGCCGTTACGGCGTCTTCTGGGCCGGTGGCGACTCTTTCGTGACCGCCGGGACGATGCGGTAGTCAGCGTCTTCGGCTCTCTGTGTTGCCTGCCGGTCGGCCCAGAGAACCCGCCTGTCCGCGGGTGCGGTCCCGGAGGTGGCGTAGCGAGGCCTCGTGCGGCGGGGTCATGAGCGGTCTTCTCTTCTGATCGCGGTGTGGGCGGCGATGGCCAGGACCAGGGCCGCGTTGATCAGTACCGCGGTCGTCACTCCCTGGAGGATCGTGCCCATGGCGGCCGTGACTATCGCGCTCATGACCGGGATGCCCATGGTGATGCCGATCTGCTGCGTCATCGTGGCGAGGCCTGTGGCCAGGCCCTGTTCGGAGCTGGGCAGGCCCGAGGTGGCGGTCACCATGAAGGCGACGATCGCCAGCATGTTGCCGACGCCGCCGATGAAGGTGGCCACCAGGAGGAGCCAGATCCAGCCTGCCTCCGGGCCGAGGAGGGTCAGCGCCGCCGTCGCCGCCGCCTGCACCAGGAAGCCCGCCGCCAGCGTCCGGCGGTTGCCGAGGCGGGACAGCACGCGCGGGGCCGCGATCCCGCCGAGCACCGTGCCGAGGCCGAGCACACCGAAGGCCAGTCCCGTGGCCAGGGCCGAGTAGCCGAGGACCTTCTGCAGGTAGAGCGTCATGAGGAAGACCAGCGACGTCTCCGTGGCGAACGCGACCAGCCCCGCCAGGTTGCCCCACTTCACGGTGGGCCTGGCCAGGATCGTCACCGGTACGAGCGGTGCGGGCGCCTGCCGTTCGACGAACCAGAACGTCACCAGCAGGGCGGCCCCCGCCAGCAGGGCGCCGATCCCGGCCGGGTCGGTGAAGCCGCGCTCGCCGGCGCGGGTGAGCCCGAACACCAGGGCCAGCAGGCCCGCGGTCACCGTCACCGCGCCCGGCAGGTCCATCCTGGGCCGGTCCGCGGGGCGGCTCTCGGCGGGCAGGACCGGGGCGGCGGCCAGGACGGCGAGCGCGACCGGAACGTTCACGAAGAACGCCCACCGCCAGCTCAGCAGGTCGGTCAGCAGTCCGCCCAGGATGGCACCGGAGGTGAAACCGGCCGACATCAGCGCCCCGTTCAGCCCCAGCGCGCGCGCCCGCAGCGGCCCCTCGGGGAACGTGGTGGTCAGCAGTGACAGCCCGGCCGGGGTGACAGCGGCCGTGGCCAGCCCCTGGGCCACCCTGGCGACCAGAAGCAGGCCGGGCGACGTCGCCAGTCCGCCGGCCAGTGAGGAGAGCCCGAGCAACGCCATCCCGCCCAGGAACAGCCGGCGCCGACCGAACAGGTCCGCGATCCGGCCGAACAGCAGCGTGAACCCGGCCGCCGCGAGCGCGAACGCGGTCGCCACCCACTGCAGGTCGGCCAGCTCGAACCCGAGCCCGGCGCCGATCACCGGCAGTGCGACGTTCAGGATGGAGAAGTCGACGGCGAGCATGAACTGGGATCCGAGCAACAGCACCAGGACCAGCCTCTGCCGCCCCGTCATCCGGACGGCTTGCGAGGTCACGGTCATGTCATCCCCCTAATGGGTCTCTTGTTCCGTTAAGATGAGGATGACGGTAGCACGCTAGGGAGGCTTAATGGAACAGGATTCCCGTTTGGCTGGGACGGTGCGGCCCGGCGGCCGTACGGCAAGGGTCAGGGCGGCGGTTCTGGAGGCCGCTCAGGACGAGCTGGTGCTCCATGGCTTCCACGGCCTCACCATGGACGCGGTGGCCGCCCGCGCGGGCGTCGGCAAGACCACGGTCTACCGCCGCTGGGCCGGCACGGCGGGCTTGGTGGCCGACCTCATGACGGAGCTGGCCGACCAGTCCGCCGCGCACGCGAACACCGGCACCATCGAGGAGGACCTGCGCGCCAACGCCCTGAGCGTCCTGAACGCCATCACGGACGAACGCCTCGGCCCCACGCTCCAGGCGGTCATCGCGGCCGCCACCTGCGACGACGAGGCGGCGGCCGCCCTGAGCGCCTTCTACGACCGGCGGATCAGGGAGTGGGCCAAGTCGATCGACCTGGCGGTCCGGCGCGGCGAGCTCCCGGAGGGCACCGACGGCCAAGAGGTCATCCGGGCGATCTCGGCGCCGCTGTACTACCGCCTGCTGGTCACGAAGGAGCCGGTGGACAAGGAGGTGGCCGAACGGTCGGTGGCGCGCGCTCTGGTGGCGGCTCGCAATGGCGCGTTCGCAGAGTGACGTCTAGTGCCTATATGGCTGCATAAAGTAACAACAGGGTGGTGGGGGAGCGAGATGCGGGGTTGACCCTTCATGATGGAGGTATGGCGGAAGCGATCTACGTCGGCGGTTTACTGGTGGCGACGCCGCTTCTTGACGACCCCAACTTCCGGCGTAGCGTCGTGCTCATCCTCGAACACGACCTCGACGGCGGCACTCTCGGCGTGGTCCTGAACCGGCCGAGCGACATCTCGGTGACGCAGGTGCTGCCGGTGTGGGATCCCCTGGTGACCGGGCCATCGGTGCTGTTCGAGGGCGGTCCTGTGCAGACCGACAGCGCGCTGGCGCTGGCGGCGGTGCCGAGCGGTCAGGAGCCGCTGGGCTGGCGCAGGCTGCACGCGGGCACGCCCGCGGTCTCCCGGCTGGGCACGGTCGATCTGGACGCGCCGCCCGAGATCCTTCAGGGCGAGATCGCGCAGATGCGGATCTTCGCCGGATACGCGGGCTGGACATCCGGGCAACTGGAGAGCGAGATCGCCGAAGGGGCCTGGTACGTCGTCGACTCGGAGGCGGGCGACACCTTCCACACCGACCCCGGTTCCCTGTGGCGCAACGTCCTGCGGCGGCAACCGGGCGAACTGGCCTTCGTGGCGACCTGCCCGGACGATCCGACGCTGAACTAGATTCGACGCTGAACTAGACGTCCCAGCCGGGGCGGAAGGCGTTCTGGGCGAGTTCGAGGGTCTCCTCCATGCGCTCCACGAGGATCCGCACATCCGTCACCTCGCGGTGCGGGCATTCGAACCCGACCCGCAGGATCGACATCGCGAACGCGACGATGAGGTGGGTGCGCTGGTCGGTGGTCACGTCGACGTTCCTGCGGGCGGCGATCTCGACGGCCAGGCGGCGCTCGGTCGCCGCGCCCCTGGCGACGGACAGACCCACTAGATGGGGATTTTCCTCCATGAGCCGCCGCAACTTCAGGAATCTTGTCGTGTCCTCGGGCGTTGATCCCTCCATGTCGCGGACGACCCCGCGCAGCCCGTGGATCAGCGCCGTGAAGGAGGGCTCGTCGGCGGGGCGGTTCCGCAGGGTCTCCAGCATGATCTCCTCGCCGTGGTCGTGGAACCACAGCACGAGATGGTCCTTGCTGGTGAAGTAGCGGAAGAACGTCCGCGGGGAGATCTCGACCGACCCCGCTATCTGGTCCACCGTGGTCGAGTCGTACCCTTGTTCGAGGAACAGGTCGAGCGCGGCGTCGAGGATCGCCAGGCGCGTCTTCTCCTTCTTGCGTTCCCTTAGACCCACACGCGTCACTCCCTAGAAACTTCCCTGTCATGGTGTGTCATAAGTCATACGCCGTCAAATAAAACCCGTTTGTCATCTGTCAGCGACTGCCATAGATTACCTGAGACTTAAGTGACTTATGCCCCGGTGTGGGGCGGTACGTACTGAGGGGGATCTCATGGCTAACGCGAGGACGGTCGAGGCGCCGTCGTCGCCCGGCCCCGGGGAGACGGGGTCCGGCGGCAATCCGTGGTTGGTGCTGCTGGCGGTCTGCCTGGGCGTCATCATGGTGATGCTCGACGGCACCGTGGTCGGCATCGCCAATCCGTCCATCCAGCACGACCTGGGCGCATCGCTGTCCGACCTGCAGTGGGTGACCAGCGGTTACCTGTTGGCGCTGGCGGTGTTCCTGATCACGGCGGGCAAGCTGGGGGACCTTTTCGGACACAAGCGGGTCTTCCTGATCGGTGTCGCCGGGTTCGCGCTGTCCTCGATCGGCATCGGCCTCAGCCAGGAGCTGGCGGACATCATCCCGGGCGTGTCGCCGATCGGCGCGCTGATCGGCCTGCGCGTGCTGCAGGGCCTGTTCGGCGCCCTGCTCCAGCCCGCCGCCCTGGCCCTGCTGCGCGGTGCCTTCCCCGGTGAGAAGCTGAACCAGGCCATGGGCGCCTGGGGTGCCATCATCGGCCTGTCCAGCGCGGCCGGCCCGATCGTGGGCGGTGTCCTGGTCGAGAACGTCAGCTGGCAGTCCGTCTTCTTCATCAACGCGCCGGTGGGGATCATCGCCCTGATCATGGGCATCTTCCTCATCAAGGAGAACCGCGTCCCGTCGCTGGCCAGGATCGACTGGCTCGGCGTGGTGCTGCTGTCGGGCGCGATGTTCTCGCTCGTCTGGACGATCATCAAGGCCCCCGAGTGGGGCTGGGGCGACAGTACGACGCTCAGCTTCATCGCCGGGTTCGTCGTGCTCATCGCCGCCTTCGTCTTCTGGCAGAGCAAGGCCAAGCAGCCGCTGGTCCCGCTGTCACTGTTCAAGAACCGGTCCGTCTCCATCGGCACCGTGCTGATGATGATGGTGGCGTTCGCCATGTTCGGGGCGATGTTCTTCCTGGGCTTCTTCTTCCAGGGCGTGCACGGCCTGTCCCCGCTGGACGCGGGCCTGCGCATGCTGCCGATGAGCGCCGGCATGATCGTGGCCTCGCCGCTGGCCGGCATGCTGATCGGCAAGATCGGCGCGAAGTTCACGATGGCCGCCGGTCTGCTGATCACCGCGAGCTCGATGTTCCTCATGTCGCAGTTGAGCATCGACGCCTCGTTCGTCGAGAGTGCCATCCCGTTCGTGCTGCTGGCGTTCGGCCTCTCGCCGGTCTTCGTCGGCGCCACCGAGATCATCGTGGGCAACGCCCCGATCCAGCTCAGCGGTGTCGCGGGCGGTCTGCAGCAGTCGGCCATGCAGGTCGGCGGCGCGCTCGGCACCGCCATCCTGGGCGCCGTCATGGCCTCCGAGATCTCCAGCAAGCTGCCCGGCTACCTCGGCCCGGCGGCCAAGGCGATCCCGGCTGAGCAGTTGTCCCTGCTGGAGAAGGCCGCCGCCTTCGGCGGGCTCCCGGCCGGCACTCCGCAGCAGCTCCAGCAGCTGGTGGGCGGTGCCGTGCACAACGCGTTCATGGACGGCATGCACCTGGCCTTCCTGGTCAGCACCGGCATCGCGATCCTGACCGCGATTCTGACGCTGTTCGTCCAGGCCGGCCGCAAGAGCGAGGGCGCGCCGGTTCACATCGGCTGACCCTTTTCGCAGTCCGTACGGCCCTCGCCTGGTGGCGGGGGTCGTACGCGTGTCCAAGGGGTGGGCTCGGCCGTCTCGGCCGGGAAGACTCGGTCGGAGGCGGGCATAGACTCGGGGGGGTGAGTACGAAGATCCTCCCTGAGCAGGAGACCACCCCGCGGACATCGCATGGCGACGGCGATCACGAGCGGTTCTCGCACTACGCGGACAAGCACAAGATCACCGAGAGCATGGTCACCGGCACGCCGATCCGGGCCCTGTGTGGCAAGGTCTGGGTGCCCAGCCGCGATCCCAAGAAATATCCGGTGTGCCCCGAGTGCAAGGAGATCTACGAGGGGCTGCCGTCGGGCGGAGACGACGACAAGAACGAGTGAGTGTTGATCACATGTGATCACCTACGGGAGAGCTACCGTCTGCATGCAGACGTACTCATACCGTAACGGGGGATTGCATGGCCCGGCGCGCGACCGCCGTCTCTTTGGCATGCCTGCTCGCGGCCGGGCTCACACCGCCGCTCCGCCCTGCCGCCACGGCCTGGGCCGCGGCCGACTGCCGCGCCGCGCGGCGCGAGGCGGGCCCGCGCACGGCCCGCGACGGCGCGCCAAGTGCGGCGGGTCCGCGCATGGCCCGCGGTGACGCATCGAGTGCGGCTGGTCTACGCACGGCCCACGACGACGTGCCGAGCGCGGCAGGTCTACGCACGGCCTACGACGACGTGTCGAGTGCGGCTGGTCCGCACACGGCTCGTGACGGGGCGTCGGGTACGGGGGCCTCGGGGCTGGGCGATGATCCGCGGTCGCCGGGGCCTCGGGAGCCCAAGCCGCGGGACGTGCAGCAGGTGCTGGCCGAGCTCGACCAGCGGCTCGCCGGGGTGACGGTCCCGGACACGGTCACCGTTCCCACCTGGGTGCACGTGCTGACCGACGGCGTCCGGCGGGCCTCGGACGCGGCTGTCAAGGCGCAGATCGACACGCTCAACGCCGCCTACAGCGGCGCGCTGGGCGGTGCCCCAAGCGGGGTGCGCTTCCGCCTCGACGGCATCTCGGTCAAGGAGAACGCCACGTGGTTCGTCGATCCGATCGCCAATGAGGGCGCCATGAAGACCGCCCTGCGCAAGGGCGGTCCCGAGACCCTCAACCTCTACATCGGCCAGCTGGGCGACCTCGTCCTCGGCTACTCCGCCTACCCGTACTGGTACAACGGCAGCCCCGCCCTCGACGGCGTCGTCATCGACTGGCGCAGCCTGCCCGGCGGCTCGATGGTCAACTACGACCGCGGCTACACCGCCGTACACGAGATCGGCCACTGGCTCGGCCTCTTCCACACCTTCGAGAACGGCTGCGCCAGCCCGGGCGACGGCATCGCCGACACCCCGCCCGAGGCCAAGCCCACGGAAGGCTGTCCCGATGCCAAGGAGACCTGCGCGGAGCAGGGCGGCGATCCCATCCACAACTACATGGACTACGCGCATGACCGGTGCATGTGGGAGTTCACGCCTGATCAGGCGAAGCGCATGCACCAGATGTGGGCCGTCTACCGGGGCCGGGGCCTGCTGGCCGCACCCTGAAATAACGGCACAACTAGGATGTGTGAGTGACAGCACCGAAGGCACTCGACACTCCATACGATCAACCTCGCATCTTCGGTTCGGCCTACCGGGCGGCGACCATCGGCATCCTGCTGGTGATCACACTGATCGCCTTCGAGGGCATGTCGGTGAGCGTGGTGATGCCGATCGTCTCCCGGCAGCTCGACGCGCTCGACCTCTACGGCCTGAGCTTCTCGGCCTTCCTCATCGCCAGCCTGTTCGCGAACGTGGTGTCCGGGCTCTGGTCGGACCGGCGTGGCTACACGATGCCGTTCCTGCTCGGGGTGGTGCTGTTCGTGATCGGGATGGGGCTGGCGGGGGCGGCGGCGACCAAGGTGCTGTTCCTGGCCGCGCGGGCCGTGCAGGGGCTGGGCGCGGGATGCACGATCGTCGCCGTGTACGTGATGATCGCCCGCGTCTATCCGACTGCCCTGCGGCCCAAGATATTCGCGGGGCTGTCGGCGGCCTGGGTGGTGCCCGCCATGGTCGGTCCGGCGGTGGCCGGGTTCGTGGCGTCCGCGTGGGGGTGGCGGTGGGTGTTCTTCGGGATCATCCCGCTCGTGGTGCCGGCCCTGGTGATGTTGGTCCCCGCCTTGAAGAAGCGCGCCGACGGGGCGGCGTCTGACGAGGGCGGGGGGTCGTCGCAGGGCGCGCGGTCCAGGCCGTTCGCGATGACCGTGGCCGCCACCGCCGCCGCCGGTGGGGCGGGCGTGCTGCTGTACGGCGTGGACAAGCTGCACATCTCACCGGTGCCGAGCGCCGTCGCGGTCCTGGCCGGGCTGGCCTGTCTCGGTTACGGCCTGTCCAAGCTGCTGCCGCCGGGCGCGCTGCGCTTCAGGCAGGGCCTGCCGACCACGATCATGATGCGCGGCATGTTCTCGGCCGCCTTCTTCGGCGTGAACTCGTTCATTCCCCTCGCCCTCCAACAGGTCAAGGAGTTCGGCCCCGCGGCGGCGGGCATCGCGCTCACGACCGGCGCCCTCGGCTGGTCCACCGGCTCCTACCTGCAGAGCAGGCGCTCGGTCGAGCCGTATCGGCGGATCCGGCTGGGGGCCGCCTGCGTCATGGCGGGGGTGCTGCTCGGGCTGCTGTCGGTCCTGCCCGGGATCACCGGCTGGGTCGCGGTGCCGGCG
Source organism: Nonomuraea sp. NPDC049269 (assembly GCF_043197155.1). Lineage (NCBI taxonomy): Bacteria > Bacillati > Actinomycetota > Actinomycetes > Streptosporangiales > Streptosporangiaceae > Nonomuraea > Nonomuraea sp. NPDC049269. The sequence goes on along the minus strand of NZ_JBICSO010000003.1, from coordinate 202,996 downwards.
TGGATCGTGGCGGGGTTCGGGATGGGCATCGGCATGACCACGGTCAGCATCACCGCGCTCAAGCAGTCGCCGGTCAACGAGCAGGGGGCCAACTCCGCCGCACTCTCGGTGACGGACATGCTGGGGTCGGCGCTGGCGGTGGGCGCGGGGGGTGCGCTGGTCAACGTCATCGGGCACAGCCCGGGGATGATCGCGCGCGGCTTCGTGGTCATCTGCTGTCTGATGTCGGCCGTCGCCCTCGCCGCCACTCTCCTCGCCTCTCGAACTCGCTCCGATTGATCTCCTGTCGGGGGCGATTCCTGTCCCTCCTGTCACAGCGATCACGGAACGCCGGATCCGCGGGAGAAGGAGTGATAGGACAGCGGACAAGGAGGTGTCATGGAGGACGATCGCCGCGTGTGGCCGCCGAGTTCCGGAGCCAGGCACCGCCGGACACCTCCCGACCCTCCCGACACTCCCGACACTCCTGAGCCTCCGGCTGATGCGGCGCCGGGCCGGGTGCGCAGGGGCGGAGATCCGTATCCGCGGGGTGGACGGCGGGACGGGGAGGCACAGGCGCGGCCGTCCGGGCCGGCGCGGCGCGAGCCGGCGGCCGTCGATGACGGCCCCGGCCAAGTGCGGCGAGAGGCCCTGACCCGGCGGGATCCCCTGGCCCGCCGAGATCCCGTGAGCGGGCGAGACTCCGTGACTGGGCGAGACTCCGTGAGCGGGCGAGACTCCGTGAGCGGGCGAGACTCCGTGACTGGGCGAGACTCCGTGAGCGGGCGAGACTCCGTAACTGGGCGAGATCCCGTGAGTGGACGAGATCCGGTGACCGGGCGGGACTCCGGGAGTGGGCCAGATCCCGTGGCCGGGCTCGGGCGGGTGCGGCGTGGGTCTGTGGGTGGTGATGACAGGCTCTCGTGGCATGGGAGGAGCGGCCCGGAGGGGGATGAGCGGGACGAGCCGGAGGATCTGTGGAATCCACGGCCGCGGCGAACCACCGAGCGGGGGCTTGAGCGGGATGACGGCGATCCGCAGGTGCCGTGGGAGTCGCTGCCCCCGTCCGCCCGTCACTACGGGGCGCCCGCCGATCCAGGCCTGTCGAGGCGGGTATCGGTGCGGCGGTGGGGACGGCCCGCCGAGGCGGTGATCGCGCTGCTCCTGTCCGCCGGGCTGGTCGCGGCGCTGGTCATGGTCGTGCTGCGGCTCGCCGTCCCGAAGCCCGCGACGGCGCGGTTGAGCGACTCGCTGGCGGGAGTGACGATCACGCTGCCGGCCGGGTGGCAGGAGGGCGCGGTGCCGCCTGTGACCGGATTCACCTCGGTCGCCAGAAGCGACGGCGCGCTCGTCATGGCCAGGCCGATCCCCGATCCGGTGGCCGATGTGACGAAGGCCACCAAGGACGCGGCGGAGCTGTACTCCACGCTGCTGCTCAAAGGCGACAAGGTCGACGTCGTCGAGGACAAAGACCTCCCCCAGGGGCACACGCGTGCGCTACGAGCGCAATACCAGGATGTGGTGAACAGACCCGCCTACCTACGTGTCACACTCCTCAACCGGGGCGGCAAGGCAGTACTGCTGGTCGGGCTGCTCCAACCCGAAGAAACCACCCGAAAGCAGGCACTCGACGCGGTGATGTCGAGTGTGCGATAAGCCCCGTACGCCCCTTAGCACGCGAGGATGAGCTTGGCCAGGATCCACGGTGCACGGCACGTCTTGTCGGTGGGCCCGATTACTCTTGGGTCACTGTGAGACAGCGAAGCACACGAACCCCAGAGGTGATGCGGTGAGCACCTTCGCCGCATCCCACCTTTCGCCTTCCTATCCCGACCGCGCCGCGTGGGGCACCGCGCCCAAGCTGCGCGCCTGGCAGCAGGAGGCGTTCGACCTGTATTTCAGGCGCGAGCCGCGTGACTTCCTCACCGTGGCGACGCCGGGCGCGGGCAAGACGACCTATGCCCTGCGCATCGCCAGCGAGCTGCTCGCCAACGGGGTGATCCGGGCGATCACCATCGTCACCCCCACCGAGCACCTCAAGCGCCAGTGGGCCGACGCCGCGAGCAAGGTCGGCATCAGCATCGACCCCGAGTTCAAGAACAGCCAGGGCGCCACCTCCAGCGACTATGTCGGCGTGGCCGTGACGTACGCGGCGGTCGCCATGCACCCCGCCCTCCACAGGGCGCGCACCGAGGCCCGCAAGACACTCATCATCTTCGACGAGATCCACCACGCGGGCGACGCCAAGTCGTGGGGCGACGGCATCCGCGAGGCGTTCGAGCCCGCCGTCCGCAGGCTCCAGCTGACCGGCACGCCGTTCAGGTCCGACGACAACCCGATCCCGTTCGTCGGCTACGAGGAGGACGCCGAGGGGCTCAAGCGCAGCGTCTCCGACTTCTCCTACGGCTACGGCCCGGCCCTCGACGACGGGGTCGTCCGGCCGGTCATCTTCCTGGCCTACTCCGGCGAGATGAAGTGGCGCACCCGCGCGGGCGACGAGCTCGCCGCCACGCTGGGCACGCCGCTCACCAAGGACCAGCTCTCCCAGGCCTGGCGCGCCGCGCTCGATCCCAAGGGCGACTGGATCCGCCAGGTCATGGAGGCCGCCGACCGGCGGCTGACGGAGGTGCGCCGCGGCGTCCCCGACGCCGGCGGCCTGGTCATCGCGACCGACCACGAGACGGCCCGCGCCTACGCCCGCCACCTGCGCAACATCTCCGGCGAGGGCGCCACCGTCGTGCTCTCCGACGACCCGGGCGCCTCCAAGAAGATCAAGCAGTTCGCCGCGTCCGGTGACCGCTGGCTGGTGGCGGTCCGGATGGTGTCCGAAGGCGTCGACATCCCGCGGTTGTGCGTGGGCGTCTACGCCACCTCGACCTCCACCCCGCTGTTCTTCGCCCAGGCGGTCGGCCGCTTCGTGCGGGCCCGCAAGCGCGGCGAGATGGCCTCGGTGTTCCTGCCCTCGGTGCCGACCCTCATGGGCCTGGCCAACGAGATGGAGGTGGAGCGCGACCACGTGCTCAACCGCCGTCCGCCGGAGGACGGGCTGGACGACAGCCTGCTGGAGCAGGCCAACAGGAAGAAGGACAATCCGGACGTCCTAGGTGACGAGCTGCCGTTCGAGATGATGGAGACGTCGGCGACGTTCGACCGGGTGCTCTACGACGGCGGCGAGTTCGGCACCGGCGCGGAGGTCGGCTCGGCGGAGGAGGAGGACTTCCTCGGACTGCCCGGCCTGCTGGAGCCCGACCAGGTGGCCACGCTGCTGCGCAAGCGGCAGTCGGACCAGCAGGCGGCCAAGGCGAAGAAGCCCGAGACCGGCCAGCCCGCGCCGGCGGCGCACGAGCAGATCGCCGAGCTCCGGCGAGAGCTCAACGGCCTCGTGGGCGCCTGGAACCACCGCACCGGCCAGCCCCACGGCGTCATCCACTCGGACCTGCGCCGGGCCTGCGGCGGGCCGCCCATCGCCCAGGCCACCGCGGTCCAGATCCAGGAGCGGATCGACAAGATCCGCCAGTGGGCCACCCAGCGACGTTAGCGAAGCCGCCCGGTTCCATCGCCGGGCGGCCGACTGAAATCTTGGCGTTCGGGTGGCCGTTGAGCCCGAGAAGTGTCACGGTTAGGACACGGCAGCGAAGAGCCTGCTCACGGCCACGCCGGACGCCGATCCAGAGATCGTCATGCTCTGGCCCCCTCTACGCGTTTAGTCACACCGCCGTGTCCTATCGTTAGACAACCAGCGGAACCGGCAACACCAGACGATGGCTGCCTTGGGAAATACAGAAGGACTTCACCCATGTCATCTGGGGCCACGGGAAAATCGACGTTCGTCGTCACCTCCGGCCTCTCGGGAAACGCCATCATCACCCGGCTGAGCGGCGATCTCGACGCCTCTGCGGTGCCGGCCTTCCGGGAGCACATGGCGCGCATCTGGGCACTACCGGTGAAACCCTTCCTGATCATGGATCTGCGGGAGATCACCTTCTGCGACTCCCTGGGGATGAACGAGCTCGTCGAGGTCCTGCAGCGGTGCGAGGCCAGGGAGACACGGCTGCTGCTGGGCGGGGTCCAGGGGGTCATGGGGCGGGTGCTGTTCATCACGGGGCTGCGGCACGCGTTCGAGGTCTACGCCGACCTGGACGACGCGCTGCGACAGGGTTCGGTCATCTCGTAGAAGTCGTCGGCCGGGGGATGGGGTGCCCGGTGCGGCCGTCGACCGGACGCAGGCGCGCGGAGGCGGGCGGGTCGAGCGGCACCCGCAGCGAGGCGGCGCCTTGAGCGACGTGTACGGACACCGTACGCATCCCTTCGCGTTCCTCGCGGGGCGGCCCTTCGTGGACCCAGACGCGCAGCCTGCGGCCCTCGGGCCGGAGCGTGACCTGCGCCGTCGCGCACTCGTCGGGCGCGGCGGCCCAGGACAGCGTGAGATCGTCGCGCGGGCCGCTCAGCCGTGCCGTCTCGGGCACCGGCGTGCGCTCCGCGCAGCCCATCGGGAGCACGCTGGGCGGCACGTCATGGGCGACGACCGCGGCCTCCCGCTCCTCGGTGGTCATCGCCACCGTGGCCGCCTCCAGCAGCACCAGCGTCAGCACGGCCCCGGCCCTGGCCGGATTACGCCCGCGGACGAGCACCCAGAGGCTGAGCGGGGCGAGCAGCAGCCAGGCCAGACCGAGCGAGAAGGTGAGCATGGGGAACCTCACACATGAGGACGACGTAGCATCGCTCTCCGTGGTGGCGCGCATTCGGAGAGCATTCGCCCTCTTGGATATCACATGACCGCAGCGTCGCGCACCGCGTACTCTTCGTGGCCGACGGTCAGGCCACGGAGGGCGTGCCCTGCAGGACGGCGCCAGCTGCGCGCAACTCCGACAGCGCGACGTCCGTGGTCTGCCGCGCCACCCCCGCCGTGAGGTCGAGCAGCACGCGTACGGCCAGGCCGTGCGCGACCGCGTCGAGCGCCGTGGCGCGCACGCAGTGGTCCGTGGCGATCCCCACCACGTCCACCTCGCTCACCCCGCGCTCGGCCAGCCAGTCGGCCAGCGACACCTCGTCGCCGGAGGCGCCCTCGAACCCGCTGTAGGCGGCGGCGTGCGCGCCCTTGGAGAAGACCTCCTCGACCGCCGAGACGTCGAAGGCCGGGTGGAAGTCCGCGCCCGGCGTGCCCGCGACGCAGTGCGCCGGCCAGGTCGTCACGTAGTCGGGGGCCTCGGAGAAATGGCCGCCCGGGCTGATGTGGTAGTCGCGGGTGGCCACCACGTGGTCGTAGCCGTGGTCGGCCACGTAACGGGTGATCGCGGCGGCCACCTCGGATCCGCCCGCCACGGGCAGGCTGCCGCCCTCACAGAAGTCGTTCTGCACATCGACGATGATCAGCGCGCTCCCCATAGGAAGCACCATACGTCAGGCGAACTCCGTGGCGATCGCCGCGTACCCCCGGCCCAGGTGCAGCGCCTCCTGGGGGAGGCCCGCGATGGTCCTGGCGTGCCGCTCGCGGGCCGCGGCCAACGGCTCCCTGCCGATGACCTCGCCGTCGCGCACGAGGTGGTGCAGCAACGGTACGCCGCCCTCCGGCGCCGGCCCCGACGTGGTGATCAGCTCGGTCTCGGCGTGCCCGGTCTCGTCGAACAGGCGGTAGGGCTCCTTGCGGCCGCCGCGCGACGGCTTGCCGACCGACCGCTTGGCCACCGGCTCCATGACGCCCGCCGCGGTCTCGCGCGCCACCAGCTTGTAGACCAGCGCGGCCGTGGGCACGCCCGAGCCCGTCACCAGCGAGGTGCCCACGCCGTAGCCGTCGACGGGGGCGGCGGCCAGCGCGGCGATGGCGTACTCGTCCAGGTCGGAGGTGACCACGATGCGGGTGTTGAACGCGCCGAGCGCGTCGAGCTGCTCGCGTACCTCCTGCGCGGCCGCCGCCAGGTCGCCGGAGTCGATCCGCACCGCGCCCAGCTTGGCGCCCGCCAGCTCGACCGCGGTGCGGACCGCCTCGGGCACCTCGTAGGTGTCGATCAGTAGCGTGGTCTCCGGGCCGAGCGCGGCGATCTGGGCTTCGAACGCGTCCCGCTCGGTGTCGTGCAACAGCGTGAACGCGTGCGCCGCCGTACCGGCCGTCGGAACGCCGTAGACCTTCCCCGCCATCAGGTTGGAGGTGGAGGCGAAGCCGGCGATGTAGGCGGCGCGGGCGGCCGCGATGGCGGCCCACTCGTGCGTGCGGCGCGAGCCCATCTCGATGATCGGGCGGTTGCCCGCCGCGTTCGTCATCCGGGAGGCGGCCGAGGCGATGGCGCAGTCATGATTGAGGATGGAAAGGGTCAACGTCTCGAGGAGTACGGCCTCGGCGAACGTGCCTTCCACCACCATGATCGGGGAGGCGGGGAAGTAGACGTCTCCTTCGCGGTAGCCGTACACGTCGCCGGAGAAACGGTAGTCGGCGAGGAAGGCGAGGGTCGGTTCGTCGACCACCTCTTTCTCCCGCAGGTAGGTCAGCTCCTCATCACGGAAACGGAAGTCTTCCAGCTCGTCCAGGACACGTCCCGTCCCGGCGACAACCCCGTATCGCCGTCCGCCAGGCAGATGCCGGGCGAACACCTCGAAAACCGCCCGCCGATGGGCGGCGCCGCTCCGCAGCGCCGCCTGGAGCATTGTCAGTTCATAGTGATCTGTGAGCAACGCAGTGCTCATGGTCATTGCCACGACTCGAAGACTACGGCCGGGGTAGGGCAGGATGGGGGATGTGGGTAGCACTGCTCCAACGACCGTCGAGCGTCCGTCAACGGACGTCCGGCCCGATCTGCCATGGGTGACGATCGTCTGGAACGACCCGGTCAACCTCATGTCCTACGTGACGTACGTTTTCCAGACGGTCTTCGGCTACTCCAAGGAGAAGGCCGAGAGACTCATGATGGACGTGCACAAGAAAGGCAAGGCCGTCGTGTCCAGCGGCACCAGGGAGGAGATGGAGCGCGACGTGCAGATTCTCCACTCCTACGGCCTGTGGGCGACGGTCCAGCCGGATTCGGTGAAGTGAGGCGGCACACGTGAACTCGGGGTTCTCGACGCGGGACGGCGGCGGCGTCATCGCGAAGTTCGAGGCGGCGGAGGTGTCGATCCTGCGCTCGCTGGTCGCCCAGGTGCTCGGTTTGGTGGCGCCCGGCGAGACCGGGGACGACCCGCTGGAGCGGGCGCTCGGCATCGGCATCGGGGCCGGGCTGGCGCCGTCGGATCCGGTGCTCGCGCGCCTGTTCCCCTCGGCCTACGAGGACGCGGAGGAGGCGGCGGAGTTCCGGCGCTACACCGAGGCGACGCTGCGCGACGGCAAGCGCGCCGACGCGCAGACCATGCTCGACAGCGCCAGACCGGGACGTAGCGAGCTCACGCCCGAGCAGGCCCAGGCGTGGCTGCGCGCGCTCAACGACGTACGGCTGGCCCTCGGCACCAAGCTCGAGGTGACCGAGGAGATCCACGACGAGATCGCCACCATGTCCGAGGACGACCCTCGATACCCGGCCTATGTCACCTACGACTGGCTGACCTACCTGCAGGACACCCTGGTCCGGGCCCTCTGGTAATTTCCGGGACATGCTGACGATCGCGCAGGAACTGGTTGATCAGATCGTTGCCCATGCGCGGGCCGACCACCCGGACGAGGCATGTGGCGTGATCGCGGGCCGGGACGGCGTTCCCGAGCGGTTCGTCCCGATGGAGAACGCCGAACGCTCGCCCACGTTCTACCGCTTCGACTCGATGGAGCAGCTGCGCGTCTGGCGCGACATGGACGACCGCGACGAGGTGCCCGTCGTGATCTACCACTCCCACACGGCGACCGAGGCCTACCCCTCGCGCACCGACGTGACCTACGCCTCCGAGCCGGACGCCCACTACGTCCTGGTCTCCACCAGGGACGAGCACGAGACGGAGTTCCGCTCCTACCGCATCCTCGACGGAGTGATAACAGAGGAAGAGGTAAGATTCCTCCCATGATGGTCAGGCCGGTGCAGAGCTACCTCTTCGCGCATACCCCGGCTGTCGTCGTCTACGACTGTCGCTGATCAGGAATCCGTGTTCAGCCGTCGGCGTTGCTGCCGATGGGACGACGACCTGACCCGAGGAGACTGACCGCGATGGCTATCGAGGTTCGCATTCCGACCATCCTCCGTACCTACACCGGCGGCGCCAAAGCCGTCGACGCCGAGGGCGCCACCCTCGACGAGCTGATCAGCAACCTGGAGTCCCTGCATCCCGGGCTCAAGGCCCGCCTGATCGACCAGGGCAACCTGCGCCGCTTCGTCAACGTGTACCTGAACGACGAGGACGTGCGCTTCCTCGGCGGCCTCGGCACGCCGGTGTCCGACGGTGACACGGTGACCGTGCTGCCCGCCGTCGCCGGCGGGTGACATGCGTTTCGAATCGCTGATCGACTCGGTCGGCCGCACGCCCCTCGTCGGCCTTCCCCGGCTCTCGCCGTCGGCCGACGTACGGCTCTGGGCCAAGCTCGAGGACCGCAACCCGACCGGGTCGATCAAGGACCGGCCCGCGCTGTGGATGGTCGAGCAGGCCGAGAAGGACGGGCTGCTCACGCCCGGCTGCACGATCCTGGAGCCCACCAGCGGCAACACCGGCATCTCACTGGCGATGTCGGCCAAGCTCAAGGGCTACAAGCTGATCTGCGTGATGCCGGAGAACACCTCCGAGGAGCGCCGCCAGCTGCTGCGCATGTGGGGCGCGGAGATCGTCTCGTCGGCCGCGGCGGGCGGCTCCAACGAGGCCGTACGGGTGGCCAAGGGACTCGCGGCCGAACACCCGGACTGGGTGATGCTCTACCAGTACGGCAACCCGGCCAACTGGCGCTCCCACTATGAGTCGACGGGGCCGGAGATCCTTGAGGACCTGCCCGGCGTGACCCACTTCGTCGCCGGGCTCGGCACGACGGGGACGCTCATGGGGGTGGGACGGTTCCTGCGTGAGCGCGTGCCCGGCGTGCGGATCGTGGCCGCCGAGCCGCGTTACGGCGAGTTGGTCTACGGGCTGCGCAACGTGGACGAGGGGTTCATCCCCGAGCTCTACGACGAGTCCGTGCTGACCACGCGGTTCTCGGTGGGGTCGGCCGACGCGCTGCGCCGTACGCGGGAGCTGCTCGCCGCGGAGGGGATCTTCGCCGGCGTGTCCACAGGGGCGGCGTTGCACGCGGCCCTGGGCGTGGCCGCCAAGGCGGTGAAGGCGGGGGAGAGCGCCGACGTCGTCTTCGTCGTCGCCGACGGCGGCTGGAAATACCTGTCCACGGGGGCCTACGAAGGCACCCTGGACGAAGCCGAGCACCGCCTCGAAGGCCAGCTCTGGGCGTGAAAGTGGCCGCCCCCTGAGGGGCGGCCACCCTTGCTTCAGTTGAACAGCACCCGCAGCGAGAAGCTGGCCTCCGTGGCCGTCTGCTTGCCGCTCAGGCCGACCGCCCGCAGGACCTGGGCGTTGGCCTTGTCGTCGCCCTCCATGTTCGGCAGGTAGTACTTCTCGACCTTGTCCAGATCCACGAACAGGGCGTAGGTGGCCTCGTCGGCATCCGGAACGGCGTCCTTGAAGGTCTGGCTCTCACCCAGCGTGCCGTCGGCTGACAATGCCTTGGCGTACTCGTCGGTGGTGGCGACGGTGAACGTGCCGTCACCCGCGACCTTGGCGAGCTGGGGAGTGGGCTGGCCACTGGACGACATGGCCTTCTGGATCTTGTCGTACACGGCCTGCGCCTTGGCCGGGTCGGTCGTGATGCGGACGCCGGCCTTGATCTTGTCGCTGTCCAGGCCCTGGGCGTCGACCGCGAGGGTCAGGTTCTTGCCGAGGACCGTGGCCAGATCGTCGGGCAGCTGCAGGCCGTAGGTCTGCTTGGCCTGGTCGACGAACTGCTTGAACTGGGCCCCCGCGGGCGTCGCCGCGATGGACTGCTCGATCTCGGCCCACTTCTTGGTGATGATCTGGTCGAGGCCCGAGTAGGACAACGCGCCCGCGGTGGAGGCGGGCAGTGCGGACAGCTTGGCGGGCTCCAGGTCGCCCTCCACCATGCCCTCGGCGCCGCGGACGACACCGGCCAGCTCGGCGTAGGCGCTGTCGAAGCGGAGCGCGCCGGCGAACCTGGCGTTCTTGACCTGTTCGAGCGCCTTGGCCTCCTCGCTCGACTTGTCGGTCACCGCCAGCTCGCCGACCTTGCCGAGGTGCGCCCAGTACGACAGCACGCCCTGCTCGCCGACCGCGTTCACGTCGTCGTTGAAGTCGGCGTTGTCGGCGAGGCTGGTGGTGTCGGCGGCGTACTTGTCGGCCAGCGTCTGTGTGGAGGTCACCAGCGCGTAGTCGTCACGGAAGGACAGGCCGAACTTCTCCTTGCCCATCAGCTTGGTGATGCCGGCCTTGGCCTGCGCCTCGTCCTTGACCTGGACGGCCACGGCGAAGTCCGGCTCTTTGCCGCCCGACGGGATGACGGCCAGGCCGATCCTGCTGCCCAGCCAGGGATCGACGTCCTTGGCGAAGTCGACCTTGGACAGACCGGCGTCCTGGGTCAGGTCGAACACCGCCTTGCGCGGGTCCTCACCCCTGAAGGTGTCCTTGGTGACGGTGAACTTCCTGGCGATCTGGAACAGCGCGAGCTTCTGGTTGGCCGCCGGGTCCAGGTCGAGCCGTACATAGGCGATCGAGCTGGCGGGCAGCACCTCGTGCGGCTGCGTGCCACCGCCGCCGATCGCGCCGACCGCCCAGACCGCGCCGCCACCGAGCAGGACGACGGCCAGCGCCGAGGCGATGGCGATGATCCAACCCTTGCGGCTCTTCTTGGCGGGCTCGGCGGGGCCGAAGCCCTCGGGGCCCTGCTGCTGCCAACCGGTCTGCGCGTACGGGTCCTGCTGGCCGTACTGGGGCTGCTGCCCATATTGGGGCTGCTGGCCGTAGGACGGCGGTTGCTGGCCGTACTGGGGCTGTTGTTGCTGACCATAAGACTGCTGCCCGTACTGGGGCTGCTGGCCATAGGACGCCTGCTGCCCGTAGGGAGCCTGCTGACCTGAGGGGGCCTGCTGGCCGTACTGGGGCTGCTGGTAGGACTGCTGCGGTGGATACGGCTGGCCCGGCGGATTCCCGGGCTGCTGCTCCTGGTTCCAGCGGTACGCCGTGGTCCGGTTAGGATCTTGGCCACTCGGGGGATTATTAGCAGACATCACTCAACTCACAATGTGGACTTTTGACCACAAAGAAAGTAGCTGATGTTGCTAGACGGTCGCTTGCAATGTACTTAGACGCCTGAGAGTTCCTGCTTTGAGGTGCTGATGTAGGGTTACTAGAATATAGTTCCGTACCTGAGGCAGGGCGATGACCAAGTTCGATGAGGCCACGCAGGCGATCCGGGTCGACGAGGCCACCTATGACGTCTGCCTCGACCCCGGCTACGTGATCGGTGGCCCGCTCAACGGCGGCTACCTGCTGGCGGTGATCCTGCGCGCGGTCGTGGACGCGTCGCCGTTCGAGCATCCGGTGAGCACGTCGGCCCAGTTCCTCAAGTCGCCCGCGCCCGGTCCCGCGCGGGTCCGGATCGAGCAGCTCAAGGCGGGCAGGACGGCGGCCTTCACCCGGGCGACGCTCGTCCAGGACGGTGTGGCGCAGATCGAGAGCCTGATCACCACGGCCACGCTCGGCGACGTCGAGCCGATGTACGCCGATAAACCGGGATATGTCATGCCACGGCCGGAAGACTGCGCCAAGCTGCCCGACCCCAGGCCCGAGTCGAACATGACGCTCAACGCCCAGATGGAGATGCTCTTCGACCCGCCCACGATCGGCTGGCTGAGCGGCGAGCCCAGTGGCCGGCCCGAGTCCAGGGCGTACTTCAGGATGGCGGAGCCCCAGGACCCCGACCCGTACGTGCTCGCCCTGGCCGTGGACTCGCTGCCGCCCGTCGTGTTCTCGGCCGGCGCGCGAGGTTGGGCGCCCACCGTTGACCTCACCTGGCACCTGCGGGCGCTGCCCGCTCCCGGCTGGCTCACCCTGATCGGCAGCGGCCGGCTCGTCTCCGACGGCTGGTTCGACGAGGAGGTCGAGGCGTGGGACTCCCAGGGCCGGCTGGTCGCCCAGTGCCGTCAGCTCGCCCGGGTGGGGCGCGGGTGACACGCGGGCTGTGAGCATTCTTACGCAGTGAAGATGTCGCAGGTCGCCTACCCTCTTAAAGGTGCCGGACACGAGTATCGGGATCTTCGACAGCGGGGTGGGCGGGCTGACGGTCGCCAGGGCGATCATCGACCAGCTCCCCCATGAGTCCATCACCTATGTGGCCGACACGGCCCGTCAGCCGTACGGGCCGAAACGCATCGCAGAGGTTCGCGCCTACGCGCTGGAGGTGATGGACCACCTCGTCGCGAACGACGTCAAGATGCTCGTGATCGCGTGCAACAGCGCCAGTGCCGCCGTGCTGCGCGACGCGCGCGAGCGTTACGACGTGCCGGTCGTCGAGGTGATCCAGCCCGCGACCCGGCGCGCGGTGCGTGCCACCCGCACCGGCAGGGTCGGTGTGATCGCCACCAGGGCGACCATCGAGTCCATGGCCTATCACGACGCCTTCACCGCGGCTCCCGACGTACAGCTCACCGGCGTGGCCGCCCCACGCCTGGTGGAGTACGTCGAACGCGGAGAGACGGCGAGCGAGGAGCTCATCGAGGTCGTGCGCGACTACCTGGACCCCATCAGGGCGGCCGGGTGCGACACGCTCATCCTCGGCTGCACCCACTACCCGCTGCTCACCGGCGCGATCTCCTATGTCGCCGGTGACGGGGTGACGCTCGTCTCCAGCGCCGACGAGACGGCCAAGGACGTCTACCGCATCCTGCACGACCGTGACATGGCGGCAGGAAGCGAGGCCACCCCCCGGCACCGCTTCCGCGCCACAGGCGACTCCTTGCTCTTCGCCCGGCTCGGGCGACGCTTCCTCGGCCCGGAGATCGACGCGGTCGAAGTCACGCCAGTGGGGGGTATTACCTCAAACGGGAGGCCCACATGAAGGTGACCATCATCGGCTGTTCGGGTAGCTTTCCAGGCCCCGACAGCCCTTCGTCCTGTTATCTGGTCGAGGCCGAGGGGTTCAGGCTGCTCCTCGACTTCGGCCACGGGTCCCTGGGAGTGCTTCAGCGCTATATCGGGCTCTATGACGTGGACGCCATCTGCTTGAGCCATCTGCATGCCGACCACTGCCTCGACATGTGCGCGTACCACGTGGCCCGTACGTACGGGCCGGCCGCGCCGTACCCCCGAGTGCCCGTCCACGCCCCCGCCGACGCGCCACGCCGCCTGGCCGCCGCCTACGGCATGCCGGACGAGCCGGGCATGGAGACCGCCTTCGACTTCATCCCGCTGACCCCGGGCCCCTTCGAGGTCGGGCCGTTCACCCTCGCCGCCGGCCAGGTCAACCACCCGGTCGAGGCGTACGGCTTCCGCGTCACGCACGGCGGCCGGAGCCTCGCCTACTCGGGCGACACCGGCGAGTCCGCCGAACTGGTACGGCTGGCCGCGGGTGTCGACCTGATGCTGTGTGAGTCGTCGTTCCTCGACCAGCCGGGGATGCCGGCCGACCTGCACATGTCGGGCCGCCAGGCCGCTGAGCACGCCGCCAAGGCCGGGGTGGGCAGGCTGGTGCTCACCCACCTCGTGCCCTGGCACGACCAGCTGCAGATCATGGACGACGCCTGCCGGGGCGGCTACGGCGGCCCGATCGACCTGGCCCGCAGCGGGGCCGTCTACGACTTGGCCTGAACCTGCGAGCCGTCTACGACTTGGCCTGAAGCTGGGAGAAGTCGCGCAGCCGCGGCAGCGGCGAGAACATCAGCGGCAGGAACGAGACCAGCCGCGCCCCCATGAACACCCAGAGTGCCTCCCGCACGCCGATGTGCTGAGCCACGATGCCGCCGAGCAACGCGCCCAGCGGCATCGTGCCCCAGACGATGAACCGGACCGTCGCGTTGACCCGCCCCAGCATCCCTTCCGGCGTGATGGTCTGCCGATAGGTGAGCTGCCCGATGTTGTAGATGATCGCGCCCCATGAGAGCGCTATCGAGGTGATCGAGAACAAGGAGATCCGCCAGCCGGCCTGCGTCATGGGGAGCAGCAGGCCGAAGGGTGAGGTGACGGTGATGGCCAGCCAGGTCACCCTGGCCGTGCCGTACCTGCTGAACAACCGGCTCCCGGTGAGGCCGCCGAGCAGCCCGCCGACCGCGCCGGACATGAGCAGGACGCCGATCAGGCCGGCCGGCAGGCGGACCACGTCGGCCAGGAACAGCACGGACAGGCTGACCACGGCGCTGAGAGTCAGGTTCGTCGCCGCGGTCGTGGCGACGATCGTCCGCAGCAGCCGGTCGCGCCAGACGAACCCGAGCCCCTCAGCGATACCGGGGAACATCCGCGGTCGTTCCCCGGAGACCGGCGGCTTGTCGGGGGCCTTGATGGCGCTCAGGAGGAGCACCGAGCCCAACGCGGCCACGGCGGTGGCCAGCATCGTGCGCGAGGCCCCGACCAGCTGCACGAGCGCGCCGCCCAGGCTGGGACCGGCGAGCGCGCCGCCCGACCGGACGAATTCGAGTTTGGAGTTGCCGTCGCTCAGACCGTCCTTGCTCACCAGCTCCGGCAGGTAGGTCTGGTCGGCGACGTCGTTGAACACCTGGGCCGTGCCGACCAGCAGCGCGACCACGTACAGTACGCCGACGGATAACAGACCGAGCGCCTCGCTGACCGGGATGCTCGCCAGCAGCAGGCACCGGATCAGGTCGGAGGTCAGCATCACGCGACGCCTGCGCATCCGGTCCACCCAGACCCCCGCGGGCAGGCCGATCGCCAGGAACGCCGTGGTCTGCAGCGCGGAGAGCACGCCGACCTCCATCGGAGTGGCGTGCAGAGCCAGCACGGCGACCAAAGGGAGCGCCACGCGGGAAATGTTGGCTCCGAGTTCGTTGGCCACGTGCGAACTGAGGAACCGGAGAAAGTCAGGGTTACGCAACACCCCCGTTGTCATTGCGTAAGGATCCATGTGTCGGACACATTCGGTCAAGAGCGTTGCGGCGCGGAGATAGGGTGATCTGCATGTCGCGACAGGATGGCCGAAACCCCGACCAGCTCCGCCCTATCACCATTACCAGGCAATGGATTACCCATGCCGAAGGCTCGGTGCTGGTGGAGTTCGGCGGCACCCGGGTTCTGTGCGCGGCGTCCGTACAGGACAGCGTGCCGCGCTGGCGCCGGGGGAGCGGCCAGGGCTGGGTCACGGCCGAGTATGCGATGCTGCCGCGCGCCACCAACACCCGCAACGACCGCGAGTCGGTCCGCGGGAAGATCGGTGGCCGTACGCACGAGATCTCCCGGCTGATCGGCCGCTCGCTGCGAGCCTGCGTCGACTACAAGGCCCTGGGCGAAAACTCCATCCTGCTCGACTGCGACGTCCTGCAGGCCGACGGCGGCACCAGGACCGCCGCGATCACCGGCGCCTACGTGGCACTGGCCGACGCGGTCGCGTGGATGCGCGAGCGCCGCATGTGCCCCGGCGACCCGCTGGTCGACTCGGTGGCCGCCGTCTCGGTCGGCGTGGTCGGCTCGGTGCCGATGCTCGACCTCTGCTACACCGAGGACGTGGCGGCCGAGACCGACATGAACGTGGTGATGACCGGCGCCGGCAGCTTCGTCGAGGTGCAGGGCACCGCCGAGGGCGCCCCGTTCGACCGCGGCACGCTCAACCAACTCCTCGACCTGGCCGTCGCCGGCTGCGAGGAGCTCACCCTGATCCAGCAGGAGGCGCTGGGGAAATGAAGATCGTCCTGGCCACCCGCAACGCGGGCAAGATCGCTGAGCTGCGCCGGATCCTGTCCGGGTTCGACATCGTCGGGCTCGAAGAGTTCCCCTCGATCGGCGAGGTGGCCGAGACCGGCGTCACGTTCGAGGAGAACGCCCTGCTCAAGGCGCACGCCGTGGCCCAGGGCTCGGGGCTGCCCGCGGTGGCCGACGACTCGGGCCTCTGCGTCGACGTGCTCAACGGCATGCCCGGTGTGTTCTCGGCCCGCTGGTCCGGGCGGCACGGCGACGACCAGGCCAACCTCGGCCTGCTGCTGGCGCAGATCTCCGACGTACCCGCCGACAAGCTGACCGCCCACTTCGCGTGCGCGGCCGCGCTGGCGCTGCCGTCGGGGGAGTCGCGCGTGGTCGAGGGTACGCTGGCGGGTCACCTCGTCACCACGCCCCGCGGCACCAACGGGTTCGGCTACGACCCCATCCTGGTGCCCGAGGGCGGGACGCGCACCGCGGCCGAGCTCTCCGCCGACGAGAAGGACGCCATCAGCCACCGGGGCCGCGCCTTCCGCGCCCTCGCCCCGATCGTCCGCGACCTCATCACCCGCTGACCTAACCACGTCGCTGACGTACCACTCGCTGACGTAACCATCGCGTAAGAACCACCGGCCGCCAGAGGCGTAGCGTCATAACCGTGCAGAGGAACAGTGTGGTGCCCGCCTGGGCCGGGGCGCTGGCGGGAGTGGTGGCCGGGGCCGTGGCGCTCGGCGTCGCGCAACTCGTCGCCGGCCTGCTGAATCCCGCGGCCTTCCCCGTGGTGGCGGTGGGCAACGTGGTCGTGGACAACACACCCGCGTGGCTCAAAGAGTTCGCGATCAACACCTTCGGCTCGAACGACAAGACCGTGCTCATCGCGGGTGTGCTGGTGGTGCTCGCGTTGGTGGCCGCGGCCATCGGAGTGCTGGCGCTCCGTCGGCTCCGGTACGGGCTGGTGGGGCTGGGGGCGTTCGGCGTCGTGGGCATCGCGGCGGTGATGACGCGGCCGGGGGCGGGGGTGCTCGACGTGGTGCCGACCTTGGTGGGGGTCGGTGTCGGGGCGTGGGCGCTCACGTGGTTGCTGGCGCGGGCGGTGGAGGAGTCGTACGGGGATATGGCTGCGGCCTCCTCTGACCCGTCAGCTTCGGACGCGCCTTCGGACGCTTCGGCTTGGGCTCCGGCTGCTTCGGGGTCGTCGGTGTCCGCGTCACCCGCACCCGCACCCGCACCCGCGTCCAGTGGCCTCCTGCCCGGCGAGAGTTCTTCTTCTGAGGCTCCTGAGGCCCCTGAAGCTTCTGAGGCTGAGCGGCCGGCCGTGATGAGGGCCACGGCGGAGCCGTACACGTTCGACCGGCGGCGGTTGCTCGGCGGTGTCGCGGGCGGTGTGGTGGCCGCCGGAGCCGCGACCCTGGTCGGGCGGCTGCTGGCAGGGAGTCAGGAAGCGGACTCCGCCCGCGTGGCGATCGCGCTGCCGAAACCCACGGTTCCGGCCAAGCCACTGCCCCAAGGGGTGGATTTCGGCATAAAAGGCCTCTCACCATTCGTCACAAAAAATCAGGACTTCTACAGAGTCGACACCGCACTCATCGTGCCGCGCGTCGATCCCCAGCAGTGGAAGCTGCGCATCCACGGGATGGTGGACCGGCCGATCGAGCTCACGTACGCCGACCTGCTGAAGCGGCCCCTCACCGAGGAGTACGTCACGCTGACCTGCGTGTCCAACGAGGTCGGCGGCGAGTACATCGGCAACGCCCGCTGGCTGGGCGCCCGCATGGCCGACCTGCTGCGCGAGGCCGGCCTGCAGCCGGGCGCCGACATGCTCCTGTCCACCTCCGACGACGGCTTCACCGCCGGAACCCCGGTCGACGTGGTGATGGACGGACGCGACGCGCTGTTCGCCATCGCGATGAACGGCCAGGTCCTGCCCGTCGAACACGGTTTCCCGGTACGCCAGGTGGTGCCAGGCCTCTACGGATACGTCTCGGCGACCAAGTGGGTGGTGGACCTCAAGGTGACGCGGTTCGACCAGGACGAGGCGTACTGGACGCCACGCGGCTGGTCCGCCAAGGGGCCCATCAAGACGGAGTCGCGCATCGACGTACCCAGGGATGGAGCGTCGCTGACGGCCGGCCGTACCGCGATCGCGGGGGTGGCCTGGGCGCAGCACACCGGGATCGACGCGGTAGAGGTACGCGTCGACCGGGGCGAGTGGCGACAAGCGAAACTGGCCCAGGTGCCGGGCCCCGACACCTGGCGGCAGTGGTCGCTGGAGTGGGACGCCACCTCCGGCCAGCACACGATCGAGGTCCGGGCCACGGACGCGGCCGGCCACACGCAGACCGAACAGCAGGCGCCGCCGGCACCTGACGGCGCGAGCGGCTGGCACTCCATCCAGGTGAAGGTCGCCTGAGCTTCACCCTGTTTGTGCAGGTACAGCGGGTAGCCGTGGCCGCGAAACTTGCTGACTTCCCCTCCTTGGGATGGCGGTCGCTCTACGATCGGTCGTCGAGCCATGACAGGAGGCAGGACGTGTTCCGCGACCGCAAGTCCAGCGTGCGGTGGGTCCTTCCCGAGGGGCACTACGACCCCGTGGTCGGTGACGGGATGAGGTGGCGCGACTACGAGCGCGCCGCCGACTCGGACGTGCCCGCCTCCCCCTCCTCGGCCCCGCCCCCTCCCACCCACCCACCCCCCGAACACTCGGTCATGCCGTGGCCCACCCAGCCGGGCGCCTCACTAGCGGCACCATCGGACACATCGGCCGACCGGTCGACCGCGCACTGGCCGGACCCACCAGGAGAGCCGGCCACGCGAGGACAGACGGCCGCATGGGGCTCCGATCAGCCGTCCGCGTCGTCGGTTGGGTCTGTTTCGTCGGCTGGGCGGTCCGTCGTGCCGTGGGCTGTCTCGTCGGGTGGTGCGTCTGTTACGTCGTCTGGCGGGCAGTCGCCTGCGTCGTCGGTTGGGTCTGTTTCGTCGGTCGGGCAGTCGGTCGCGCCGTGGGCCGTCCAGGTGAGTGCTCCGTCCATTACGTCGTCGGGTGGTCAGCCGTCCACGCCGTCGGCTAGGGACGCGTCGGCGCAGCCGGGAGCTCTGCCGGGCGGACGCCACGAGGCGCCTCCGGCCTCCCGGCGCGTGGCATCGAGTGGTGTGCCGGGAATGGCGCAAGTGGGCGAGTCGGGGCCGGCCAACGGGCCTGTGCCTGCCAGCGGCTTGGCTCCCGGGGCGCTCGCTGGTGGGTGGGCTTCCGGGCGTGGCCCGATCTCCGGGAGCGGCTCGGCGCTCGCCGATGGCTCAGCCCTCAGGAGTGACTCGGCGGGCGGCCCGGAGGCAGCGACCAACGCGCTGGGCGGCTCTGGAGTCGCGAGTGGTGCGGCGACTACCGGATCGGTAGTAGGCCGCAGGGCGGCAGAGGCTGGCGGTGGCCGAGGCGTGGCCGGTGGCGAGGGTACGGCCGGTGGTGCCGGTGTGTTGGGTGATGCCGGGGCTGCCCGCAAGACGGGGGCAGGCGGCGCTGGGGCTGCTCACGGGATGGCGGGCGGTGCCGTAGAGGCTGGCGCTGGCGGCGGCGGTGCGACCGGAGGCGCTGGTGTGTTGGGTGGTGCCGGGGCTGTCCGCAGGACGGCGGCAGGAGGCGCCGGGGCTCGCCGCAGGGCGGCGGGCGGTGGCGCAGAGGCTGGCGTTGGCGGAGGTGCGGCCGGCGGCGAGGGTGCGGCCGGTGGGGCCGGTGTGTTGGGTGGGGCGGGGGCGTTCGGAGCGTCGGCGGCGGCCATTCTTGGGCTCTCACCGGATAGCGTCGCTTCAGGCTCGGCGGCGGTTGATACGGCAGGCCCGCAGGGAGCCGGGGTTGACGTGGCAGGCCCGCAGGGAGTCGGGGCGGATTCGACTGGACAGCAGGGCTCTGGGATGGCGGCGATCGGACCGCAGGAAACCGCGGTGGGGGAGGCTAATCGGCAAGGCGCCGCGCCGAGAGCGGCCAGGCGACATACAGCGGGTACGACGTCGGCGAGTCGGCAGGGAGCCGGTGCGACGGCGGCTGGGTGGCATGGAGCGGGTACTACGGCGGCCGGGTGGCCTGCAGCCGGTACGACGTCGGCGAGTCGGCAGGGAGCCGGTGCGACGGCGGCTGGATGGCATGGAGCCGGTGCGACGCCAGTTGGATGGCATGGAGCCGGTGCGACGCCAGTTGGGTGGCATGGGGCCGGTGCGACGGCGGCTGGGCAGTGGGGAGCCGGGGTAGGGGCGGCTGGGCGGCAGGAGGGCGTTGAGGGGGACTGGTTCGACCGGGCGCAGCGGCCGCCGAGGTTGGCCGGTTATCGGCCCTACGGTGTGCCCGGGGGGCTGGCCAAGCCTGACTCGCAGGTGGAGCATGACCTGGCGATGGCGATCCCGCTCGGTACGCGGTTTCCCGATCCGCGTGGGACCTGGGTGAGGCTGATCAACGGTGGTGGGCCGGCCGATGACCCGTTCCGGGCGTCCAACGCCGCCGACTGCGCGCTGGCCGTGCTGTCCACCTGGCACGGTGAGCCTGTGGCGGCGGCGCCGAGGTGGCCGGATCACGACCGGATCGGCAGGCCGCTGGTTACCGGTGAGGTGGGGGGTACGGCGCGGATCGAGCGGTGGGTGGGGCAGCGGTTCCAGTACTTGGGGCAGGGGCGGCACGCCTATCCGATGGTGGCGCGGCGGCTGGTCGAGGCGGGGCATGGCGCGGGGGCCGTGATCGTGGTGCGTTGGCCGGGTGGCGGGTCCCATGCGTGGAACGCGGTCAACTCGGGCGGCGAGGTGATCTGGATCGACGCCCAGCGGGGGCATATGGCCGTCGAACCGCCTTATCCGACGGTGACCGGGGTGTTCTGTGTGATCGTCGACAGGCAGGGGCAGCCGGCATGAATCTGGACCAGGCCAGGGCGGTGGCTGAGGAGTACTTCAACGGGGTGCGGAGGGCGGACGACTCCGTCTCGGTAGGGATTCATGGCTTCAATGAGGGATATGTCGCTTGGGTGCGGGAGCAGGATCCCGATGACCCGGCCACCCTGCCCGACACGGTCGGCGGGGGCTGCATTGTGATCGACAAGGCGACCGGGGAAGTGTTCACCCGCCCGCTCCTCGACCCGGAGACGGTCGCCGAGCTGTGGCCGGGCCGCACCCCTCGCTGACCGGCAGGGCCGCCCGCTTCGCGCACCTGGGAGGTCATCTCTGCGCGCCTACGAGCTCCCGCCTTTCGCGCGCTTCAGGAGGTCCCACCTCTCGCGCCTTGAGACCGCGCCTCTCGCTGACCAGGAAGCCGGGGCGCAGGGCGATTGGGGCGCTGGCTGGTCGAGGGCGCCTCCGACCGGGCGGCGGGTACCCCTGACCGGGCGGTGGGCATCCCCGATCGGGCGTCGGCCGGGCGGTGGACGCCCCAGGCCGGGCGTGGCCTTCCGGGACGTTTCGCTGTCGCGTGGGCCTGTGTTAGGTCCAGGTGGTCGGAGGCGGCGGGTGGCGGGCGTTTCCGGCTGGGTCGCGACTTTTCGGGATGTTTGGCCGTCATGTGGGTCTGTTGTAGGCCCGGCTGCCGGGCGTCGCCCCCGGGACGTCCGGCAGCCGTGTGCGGCTCGCCCTGCGTACGGTCCGTTGCGCGCGTACGCCAGGCCGCTGCACGCCGGGCCGTTGTACGCCGGGTCGCTGTGCGTCCGGCTGCCGTGCGGGCGGAGCCGCCGAAGGTGGGGCCGCGAGGGGTGAGGCTCGCCGCCCCAGACCTCCTCTATCCGAAATTGGGCGTCTTTATCATGATTTGTCGCACTTTATCCGGTTGCCAGCGACCCCACGATCGACGCCCGAGCCGCCCGCCGCGCAGGCAGTACGGCCGCCAGCACCCCGGCCAGCCCCGACAGCACCACGAACAGCGCGATCTGCCCACCAGGCACCACGAACCCGGCGCCGGCGATCATCGCCCGCATCGCCGCCCACCCGAACACGCCGCCGAGCACCACCCCGACCAGCGCCCCGATCAGCCCGAGCACCAGCGCCTCCACCGAGAGCATCCGCCGCAGCTGCGGCCTGGTCAGCCCGAGTGCCCGCAGCAGCGCCGACTCCCTGGTCCGCTCGTGCACCGACAGTGACAGCGTGTTGGCGATGCCGAGCAGCGAGATCAGGATCGCCAGTCCCAGCAGCCCGGTGATGATCATCAGCATCATGTCCAGCGATTCGTCGAACTGCCCGCGTACCTCCGTCGCGCTCGTCACCTGGACCATCGGGTAGGCCGCCGTCGCGGCGTCCACCACTTCGCGGGCCTGGGCGGCGGGCACGCCGTCCTTGATGTTCACCATCACCCGCGAGTCGGGCACCTGGCCGAAGTACTCGTCGAAGGACCGTTCGGCCACGGTGAGCGTCGGCAGGGCCGACGAATCGCCGTTGAGGACGGCGACCACCCGCAACGTGACGGTCCCGGCCTTGGCGGTCCGCACCGCGACCGTGTCGCCGAGCCGCAGCCCGAACTGCTTGGCCGCCTGGTCGGCCACCGCGACCTGCCCAGGATCCAGCCGAGCCATCGAGCCGGACTCGATTTCGGGCTTGATGGGGCCGTTGAAGGTGCCGACCTCCACCGAATCGCCGGAGACCTTGGCCTTGGCCTCGCGGATCTGCAGCACCGAGGCCAGTTCGGGGCGCCGCCGCAGCTCGTCGGCCACCGATCGGGGGACGGCGGCGTCGCGTTCCTGGGTGGCCAGCAGGTAGTCGATGGGGAACTGGCTGTCGAGCTTGGCCGTCATCGTCTCCCGCGTCGAGGCGGTGACCACCGAGATCAGCGTCATGAGCGTCACGCCGATGGTCAGCGCCACGGTCGTGGTGGCGGCCCGGCGGGGGTTGCGGCCGGAGTTGTCCACGGCCAGGCGTCCCGGCACGCCGAACAGCTTGGCCGGGATCCATCCCACCAGCGCGCTCAGCGGCTTGACCAGCACCGGTCCGAGGATCAGCACGGCCAGGAAGGTCAGCGCGCCGCCGCCCATCACGACGAAGAGCGGCACCATCGTGCCCGGGTCCAGCGCCAGCGCTCCGTAGCCGGCCGTGCCGAGCCCGGCGACGAGGAAGAGCGTGGCGAGGACCACGCGTACGACGCCCGTGCGGAACGTCTGCTCCTCCACCTGCGTGCGCAGCGCCGCGATCGGTGCGACCCGGGTGGCGGCCCGCGCGGGCAGCAGTGCCGCCCCGACGGTGACCAGCAGGCCGAGCGCCAGGCCGCTGAGCATCGTGGCCGGTGACAGTGCGATGGTCGCGTTCGTGGGCAGCGGGGAGTCGAGCGCGCCGAGCACCGCCAAGGTGGCCGTGCCCAGGCCGTAGCCGACGAGCAGGCCCAGCGCGGACGACAGCAGGCCGACGGCCGCGGACTCCAGCAGGATCGAGCCGAACACCTGCCCGCGGGTGGCGCCGATGCAGCGCAGCAGCGCCATCTCCCGGGCCCGCTGCGCGACGAGGATGTTGAACGTGTTGTAGATGACCAGCGCGGCCACCAGCATGGACACCAGGCCGAACAGCAGCAGCCCGGTGGTCAGCGACTCCATCTGGACACCGGACGCGGCCGCCAGGCTCTTGGCGAGCTCCGCGCCCGTCTTGACCACCGCTCCCGCTCCGGCGGCGGCGGCGACCGCTTGCTTGAGACCGGCGGCGTCGCCCGCGATGTCGATCTCGACGAAGCCCTTGGCCCCGGTCATGCGCTGAGCCGTGGCCGGAGTGAAGCCGATCGCGCCGGAATACCCCAGCTCCTGGTCCAGGCCGGTGTCCATGATGCCGACCAGTCTGAACCGCTGCTCGCGGTGACGGGGGTCGAGCACGGTGATCGTGTCGCCGGGCTTGAGTCCTTGGGCCTTGGCGGTGTTCTTGTCGAGCACCGCCGCCTGGTTGTCGGATCCGGGGCCGGTGCCGCTGAGTATGGCGGCGCGGCCGAGCCGGCCGGACACGATCGAGATGCCGATGGTCGCCCAGCTGCCGACGGCCTTGCCGTCCTTGCCCAGCAGTGGCGCGCTGCCGCGGATCAGCCCCTGCGCCTCCAGCACGCCGGAGAGGCCGCGCACCTGTTCGAGCGTGCGTTCCGGCAGGGTCGCGTCATTGTCCTTGGGCAGTACGGCCAGGGCGACCTTGTCCGCCTCGGCCGTGGCCTGCTGCGAGAAGCCGGCCTTGATGGTGTCGGTCAGCACGAACGTACCGGCGATGAAGCCGACGCCCAGCGTGATCGCCAGCGAGGTGAGCAGCAGCCGCAGCTTGTGCGCGCGCAGTCCGGCCAGAGTCGTCTTCAGCAACTCAGGCCTCCAGCTTCATCAGCGTGTCGTGCACGGACTGCGGCGAGGGAGCGCTGATCTCGCTGACCAGCTCGCCGTCGCGCAGGAACACCACGCGGTCGGCGTACGCCGCGGCCACCGGGTCATGCGTGACCATGACGATGGTCTGGCCGAGCTCGCGTACGGACGTGCGCAGGAACGACAGCACCTCGGCGCCGCTGCGCGAGTCGAGGTTGCCCGTGGGCTCGTCGGCGAAGATCACCTGGGGTTTGCTGATCAGCGCCCTGGCCACGGCGACACGCTGCTGCTGGCCGCCGGAGAGCTCGGTCGGCTTGTGGGCGAGCCGGTCCCGCAGCCCGACCGTGTCGATGACGCGGTCGAAGAGCAGCTGGTCCGGCTGGCGGGCGGCGATCTCCAGGGGCAGGCGGATGTTCTGCTCGGCGGTCAGGGTCGGCAGCAGGTTGAACGCCTGGAAGATGAAGCCGATCCGCTCGCGGCGCAGCAAGGTGAGCTGTTTGTCGTTGAGCCCGGTCAGCTCCACGTCGCCGATGTGCACAGTGCCGGAGGAGGCGGTGTCGAGGCCGGCCAGGCAGTGCATCAGCGTGGACTTGCCGGATCCTGACGGGCCCATGATCGCGGTGAACGCGCCCGTGGCGAAGGCCACGTCCACGCCGCGGAGGGCGTGCACCTGCGCGTCGCCTTGGCCGTACACCTTGGTCAGCGCTCTGGCCACCACCGCTGAGGGGGCCTGGCGCCGGGTATCGGTGAGGGTCACGTTCACTCCTTCTCATCTGCGGGAACGTGACCAACTTAGGAGCGGAAAGTTCGCGAAATATGGGCCCTGAGGAGGGACTTCGGGTAGGCCCTGCGATGACCCGGGTCAGCCTTTCGGCTGATGGGACGGGACCACCAGCCCGGCCTCGTACGCGTAGACCACCACCTGGGCGCGGTCCCGCAGCCCCAGTTTGGCCAGCACCCGGCCTAGGTGCGTCTTCACCGTCGCCTCCGCCAGCACCAGGCGGGCGGCGATCTCCAGGTTGGACAGGCCGCGGGCCACCATGAGCAGCACCTCGCGCTCGCGGGGCGTCAGTTCTGACGCGTCCGCGAGCTGGTCGGTCGGCAGTTGGGCGGCGAACCTGCCGAGCATCCGCTTGAGCGTGCTCGGCGCCACGACGGCGTCGCCCGCGTGCACCGACCGGATCGCGCTCACCAGGTCGTCGGTCGGCACGTCCTTGAGCAGGAAGCCCGAGGCGCCCGCCTTGACCGCGGCGAAGGCGTACTCGTCGAGGTCGAACGTGGTCAGGATCAGCACCTTGGGGCCGTCGATGTGCCGGGTCGCCTCCACACCGTCCATCTTCGGCATGCGCACGTCCATGAGCACCACGTCCACCTCGACGTCGCGCAGCACCTCCAGCGCCCGCACCCCGTCGCCGGCCTCGGCCACCACCTCGATGTCGGGCTGGGCGCCCAGCACCATCCTGAACCCGGCCCGCAACAGCTCCTGGTCGTCGACCAGCATCACCCGTATCACTAGGCCGCCCTGGTGCCCGGCACCGGCAGCCTGGCCAGCACCTCGAATCCGCCGCCCGTGCGCGGACCCGCCGACACCGCTCCGCCGTACATGCCGACCCGTTCCCGCATCCCGACCAGCCCGTGCCCGTCGGGGCTGCGCGGCGCCGTGGCGCCCCGGCCGTCGTCGGTCACCCGCACGACCAGCTCGCGACCGCCGTACTGCAGCTCGACGAGCGCGCGGACGCCGGGGCCGCCGTGCTTGAGCGCGTTCGTCAGCGCCTCCTGCACGATGCGGTAGACCGCGAGCTGCTGCCCCTCGGGCAGCTCGCCGGGCGGGCCGCCGATCCGCAGCCGCGCGGGCACGCCCGCACCGCGGACCAGCTCCTCCAGCTGCCCGAGGCCCGGCTGCGGCGTGTAGTCGGTCCTGTCGGAGCCGTCCTCCCGCAGCACGCCGACCAGCCTGCGCATCTCGGCGAGCGCCTCGCGGCCGGTCTTGGAGATGTTGTGTACGGCCTGCCGCGCCTGGTCGGGGTCGCTGCCGATGGCGTATCCGGCGCCGTCGGCCTGGACCACCATCACGCTGACGTTGTGGGCCACCACGTCGTGCAGCTCCCTGGCGATCCTGGCGCGCTCGGCCGCGGCGGCTATCCGGGCCTGCTGGTCGCGTTCGCGCTCGGCCCGTTCGGCCCGCTCCTCCAGGCTCTCCATGTAGCGCCTGCGGGTCCTGGCGTACAGGCCCATCAGCCAGACCGTCACCACGAGGATCGAGCCGCTGAAGAAGAGGCTGAACGTCGGCGCGTTCCAGTGCACCATGACCAGGAGGACGCCGACCTCGGCCACCGCGCCCGCGGCGATGGCCCACCGGGACGCGCACCGCAAGGCCACCGAGTAGAGCGCGACCAGCACCGCGATGTCGGCGGGCATCGGATCGATCTTCGCCAGCCACTGGGCGAAGCAGGTCAGCGCGAGGATCGCGAAGACGGTCAGCGGCCGGTCGCGCCGCCACAGCAGGGGGACGATCAGCGCCGCGCACAGGACGAGGTAGCCGGCCACCCCGATGTACAGGCCGCCGTTGTTGAACGGCCCGTTCGCCCCATAGGGCACGGCCATGGACACGCAGAACACGGCCAGCGGCGCCACCCGGAGGCCGTCCATGAGCTTGCCGTGGCGTCCCGACCAAGCCAGTACCCTGCCGAACACATCATTACGATACGAAGGCTGTGGCGTGGATTTGTCCGCCTGTAGGGGGAGATCTGGGTACGACCCAGGTCTTACACCAGCCTTACGGAGCATCGGGCACTCTTGTCGTTGGGAGCGCCCTTTGGGGCGAGTAAAGGGAGATCGTGATGGCGGATCATGATCGTGACGCCGGGTCGCGTGGCGAAGAGGAAGCGCCACGCGACCCGACCCCTGGAGACCGGTTAAGCGCTCCGCACTCCCCAGGACCTGCCGCATACGCGGCTCCGCGCTCTGACAGCTTCCGCGATTTCATCCGCCAGAAGCCCGCGCAGATCATCGGCGCGGGTCTCATCGGACTGGTCATCGGCGGCGTGCTCGGGGGCGGCGCCGTGGCGATGATCAGCGGCATCGTCCACCGCCACGACGCGCCCCGCGTCTACTGGCAGAACCCGGCCTGGGAGCCCTACCCCGGTTACCAGGGCTGTCGCCCGGTCCCTGGCGGCACCTACTGCGGCCGGCAGCCACCGTACGTCAATCCGATGCCCGGGATCGGCCCCAACGCCGTGCCCTCCACGATGATCCCCAGCGGCGTGCCGACGCCTCCTTCCACGATGGTTCCCACCAGCACGCCCTCGCCTATGCCCACGCCGGTGCCCACGCCCACCAAGACGGGTTAGGGCGCCCGCAGTCCAGTACCGCGGTCAAGAACCAGCAGGTCGTGCTGCGCGGCCAGGAACCCGGCGTGGAACCGCGTACGGGCCCCCAGCCGCTCGCAGAGCTCCTGCACCCGGCGCTGCACGGTACGCGGGCTGAGACCGAGCTGTCGCGCGATCGCGTCGTCCTTCATCCCCACCGCCAGCAGGGCGAGGACCTCGGTGTCGCCCGGCTGCGGCCACACCTCCCGCTCGATGTGCGCGGCCGGGTCGGCGGACAACCGCAGCGGCACGGCCGCCTGCCACAGCACCTCGAACAGCCCCACGAGCGCGTCGAGCAGCGCCGACGGATGGACGACCAGCGCGCTCTCCACCGCCCGGTGCTCGTCGGACACCAGCGGCAGCATGGCCGTGCGGCCGTCGGCGATGGCCAGCTTGACGGGCACCTGCCCCAGCCGGGCCTGCTCGCCGTCGGCGATCGCCTGCCGCGTGTGCGCCAGCATGCCGGGCTCCTCGAACGCCAGCGGTCCGTAGATGCCGCGGACGGCCGGGCCCTGGTGGGCGGCACGCTGCTGGTTCTCCTGATCGTCCAGGATGTCGACCGCGTACGGCGGGCGCACCAGCACGAGCATCTCGGTCGTGACGCTCCGTTCGAGCTGGAGGTAGCGGCGCGCGACGGCGTAACGGCCGGTCACCACCTCCAGCACCTCCTCGGGATGCGGCCCGGTGCGGTCGGCCACCTCGGTGGCGAGCAGCGCCGCGGCGGCCCGGCTGTGCGTGATCTCCTCCTGACGGCGGGCCACCAGCACGTCGATGGCGATGTTCGGGGGCGTGGCGATCAGCCGCAGCGGTCGGCCCGCCACCCGGGAGATCAGTCCGAGGTCCTCCAGGCGGGGCAGCATCCGGCGGATGGCCGCGGCGGACGCGCCGGTCTCGGTGGCCAGCTGGCTGAGCGTCGCGGGGCCGTGGCGGAGCAGCGCCCGGTAGGCCGTCTCCTCGGCGACGCTGACGCCGAGGCCCTCCAGTAGCCGCCGTTGCGCCATGGCCGCCCACCACCGTCCTGTCGTCCCATAAGGGAGCGTAGTCCAGGCGGGTTTACGACAAGTCGGGATCTCGCCAGGCGAGACCTATAGACCGGAACGCCCCCAGGTCACTAGGAATTGGGTCGGCATATTACTCGCCTTCTGGAGGTGGCCCATGAGGCCCAGGCATTGGACAGCGGTGGCCGCCTCCCTGGCGGTGGCCGCGGCCACCATGGTGACCGGCGCGGGGGCGCGCGCCGACGGCGCTCCGGCACCGGCGGCGGACCCCGCGAAGCAGGGCTACGACATCACGCTGATCACCGGCGACCAGGTGCACGTCTCTGTCACCGCCGACGGCCGCCAGAAGGCGAGTGTCACGGCCGCCCCACGCGGGGACGGGCCGCCGGCCGGCTTCCGCATCACCGAGGACGCCGGGCAGCTCACGGTGCTGCCCAGCGACGTGGAGGGGCTGGTCCCCGGCCGTCTCGACCCTGACCTCTTCAACGTGACCGCCCTCGCCGCCCAGGGCTACACCGACGCCCAGTCGGACGCCATCTCGCTCATCGTGACGTACGGCAAGCAGGGCGTCATGCCGGTGATCCCAGCGCTGAAGGCGGTCCGCACGCTGGAGAGCATCGGCGGGTCGGGTGTCCGCTTAGCCAAGAGCGCGGCCAGGGGTTTCGGCGGTGACCTGTCCGCGCTGGCCGCCGGTCGTGCGAAGAGCGCGCTCGACGGTGTCACCAAGATCTGGCTCGACCGCAAGGTGGAGCCGGCGCTGGACCACAGCGTGCCGCAGATCGGCGCGCCGGCGGCGTGGTCGGCGGGCTACGACGGCACGGGCACGACGGTGGCGGTCCTGGACACCGGTATCGACACCGGGCACCCGGACCTGGCGGGGAAGGTCGCCGACGAGCGCGACTTCACCGACAGCGGCAGCGCGACCGACGAGTTCGGGCACGGCACGCACGTCGCCGACATCATCGCGGGCAGCGGCACCGCCTCCGGGGGTTCGCGCAAGGGCGTCGCCCCCGGCGTCAAGCTGCTCAACGGCCGGGTCCTGGACGCCGGCGGCGAGGGGCTCAGCTCGTGGATCATCGACGGGATGGAATGGGCGGCGGGGGAGAAGCACGCCGACATCGTGAACATGAGCCTGGGCGACACCAGTCCGGGCGGCCCGCTGACCGACGCCCTGGGGGAGCTGTACGGAACGTACGGCACCCTGTTCGTGGTGGCGGCGGGCAACCGGGGCTGCGAGGTCTGCGTCGGGAGCCCGGGAGACGCCCCCGCCGCGCTGACCGTCGGCGCGGTCGACGGCCAGGACCGGCTCGCCGAGTTCTCCAGCTACGGCCCCATCGGGCTGGAGCGCGCGGTGAAGCCCGACATCACCGCTCCGGGCGTCGGCATCGTCGCGGCCCGGGCCAAGGGCACCTCGCTCGGCGAGCCGGTGGACGACAACTACACCCGCCTGTCCGGCACCTCCATGGCCACCCCGCACGTCGCCGGGGCCGCCGCGCTCCTGCGCCAGTCCCGCCCCGGCATCTCGGCCGGCGAGCTGAAGTCCCTGCTCATGGGTACGGCCAAGCCCATGCCCGACACCCCGGTGGACAAGCGGGGCACCGGCCGGGTCGACGTGGCCGCGGCGCTCGGAGAGCCGGTGCTGGCCGCCGAGGGGCCGATCGACTTCGGGCTGTCCGAGGTGTCCGCAGGGAAGCCGGTGACCCGCGAGATCACCTACCGCAATCCCGGTAAGACCCCGGTCACCCTCGGCCTGGCCACCGGTGGCCCGTTCAGCGTCTCGCCCGCCGAGCTCTCCCTGCCCGCCGGCGCGAAGGCGACGGCGCGGCTCACCCTCGACGCCGCCAAGGCGCAGCCCGGGCGGCAGCGCGCGGAGCTCGTCGCGACGCCGCGAGGCGGCCCGCCGATCCGCACCTCCCTGACCGGCAGCGTCGAGGTCAAGCGGGCCCGGCTGCGGGTCAGCGCGATCGCCAGGGACGGCCGCCCCGCCCAGGGCGCCATCACCGCGCTGAACGTGGACGACGGCACCCGCGACGGCCGCGAACTGCCCTTCGACCCGGTGCGGAGGTGCGAGGAGGACCAGGACGGCACGTGCGTGCTGGTGCCGCCCGGCACCTACTCCGTGCTCGGCGTCATCAAGACCCTGCGCCCCACGGTCGACAGCATGTCCTACCCCGACCGTGGCACCGTGCTCAACGTGAGCCTCGCCGGAGACCCCGAGCTGAAGATCACCGGCGACACCAAGGTCGTGCTCGACGCCCGCAAGGCGGTCGAGGTGAAGGTCGACACGCCTGACCACCCGACCAAGCGGAACAGGGGCACCGCGACCAAGCTCATCTGGGCCCGTACGCCCGCCAAGGGCACGCCGCTCACCGAGACCATCCTGCAGGACGAGAGCGCCGACGAGGCGTACTACCTGCAGCCGACGAGGCGGGTCATCAAGGGCGCGTTCGCCGTCGCCACCCGGTGGCACCTCGAAGCCCCCGCCATCACCATGCGGACGGCCGGCCTGGAGCTGAACCCCGACTACGTCGACCCCGTGTGGTTCAGCGACCTGTCCGCCGACTTCCCGCGGCTCGACGGCACCACGCTGCTCCTGGCCGTGGACGCCGGGACCGGCACCCCCGCGGACCTCAAGGGCCGCGACCTGCGCGGCAGGCTCGCGCTGATCCGCCGCACCGCCGACCTGACAGTCGCCGCCCAGTCCAACGCCGCCGCCGCGGCCGGGGCCCGGATGGTCGCGGTCTACGGCGATCTGCCGGTGTCCGAGAGCGGGGTGAAGCTGAAGGTGCCGACCGTCGCGCTCACCGGCCGCGAGGGCGCCCGGCTGGCCGAGCGGCTGCGCCGGCTGCCGGTGCCGGTCCTGGCCAAGGGCATCGTGGCCAGCCCGTACGTGTACGACCTGTACCTCAGCGAGGAGGGCAGGGTCAGGGACAAGCTCGACCACACCGTGCGCGCGAAGTCCCTGGCCCGGGTGGACTCGGACTTCTACAGCCAGCTCGCCGACGACGTGACGCTCTCCGAGAACCGTTTCGGGTGGCAGCCGTGGGAGACCACCTCCTGGGACACGGGCCGGCCCGTCTCCCGGACGCCGCGTGACCGGGTCGACTACCTCTCCGCCGGTCCCGGGGTGCGCTGGAGCAGCAGCATGGAGACGCCGGAACGGCCGTACAACTACACCTGGGAGCACGACCGCGCCCACATCGGGGTCGCGGGCCCCGACGACGCGCCCTTCCAGGCCGGTGAGCGGATCGAACGCACCTGGTTCAAGCAGCCGCTGCTGCCCGGCCCCGGGCCGGTCCGGCCGCTACGCAGGGTGGGTGACCTGCTGCAGATCGACCTGTGGGGGCTCATCGACGCCGGGCG
Organism: Nonomuraea sp. NPDC049269; assembly: GCF_043197155.1. Classification (NCBI taxonomy): domain Bacteria; kingdom Bacillati; phylum Actinomycetota; class Actinomycetes; order Streptosporangiales; family Streptosporangiaceae; genus Nonomuraea; species Nonomuraea sp. NPDC049269. The sequence continues at coordinate 171,205 of NZ_JBICSO010000003.1, read as the reverse complement.
GAACACCGGCGTCGCGCAGACCGACGACTTCGAGACCGGTATGAAGACCGGCTGGCGGTTGTACCGGGGAGACACTCTGGTGGCGCAGACCGACAGGCGCCCCCAGGGGGTGCTGCTCCTTCCGGCCGGAGCCGCCGCGTACCGGATGGAGTACGACGTCGAGAACCGCGCCACCTGGGCCCGGCTGTCGACCAGGACGAAGACGGCGTGGACGTTCCCGTCGGAGCACGACGCCGGCACGGGGACGACGGTCCCGCTGCTGCTCGCCGACTATGACGCGCCGACGGACCTGCGCAACCAGGCCGCCTCGCCGCGCCTCGGCCTGACCCTGCGCCACCAGGACGGCTCGGCGGCCGGGGCCGACCGAACCCCGATCAAGGAGGTGTCGCTGGAGGTGTCGTACGACGACGGCGCCTCGTGGCGCGCGGTCCGGCGGCTCACCTCGAAGGGGAACGGCGCCTATGAGGCCACGCTCGAACGGCCGCCGGCCTCCGGGTATGTCTCGCTGCGCCTCAAGGCCGCGGACACGCGCGGGGCGGCGCTGGCACAGGAGGTGATCAGGGCCTACGCGCTGAGGTAGCCGAGGTGCGGGCGGGGGGACTCGAACCCCCACAGTGTCTCCACCAACAGGACCTAAACCTGCCGCGTATGCCATTTCGCCACGCCCGCGCAGCCCCCGCCGATGCGGGCCTGAGCCGAGTTTAGCGTCCCGGCAGTGCGCTGGGGGCCCGTCGCGCGGGGGACGGGCCCCTCCCTTCTCACGCCAGCCCGAGCTTCTTCTTCAGGCTCGCCACGTGGCCGGTGGCCTTCACGTTGTAGAGGGCCTGCTCGATCTTGCCGTCGGCGTCGATGACGAAGGTCGAGCGGATCACGCCCACCATCAACTTCCCGTAGAGCTTCTTGGGGCCGTACGCGCCGTACGCCTTGTGCACGTCCAGGTCGGGGTCGGCCAGGAGCGGGAAGTTCAGGGAGTCGCGCTCGGCGAACTTGACCAGCTTGGCCGGCTTGTCCTTCGACACGCCGAGCACCACGAAACCCTCCGCGGTCAGCTGGCCGAGATTGTCGCGGAAGTCGCACGCCTGCTTGGTGCAGCCCGGCGTCATCGCGGCGGGATAGAAGTAGAGGATCACCCGCTTGCCGCGGAAGGTCTCGAGGGAGACGGACTCGCCGTCGGCGGCGGGTAGCGTGAACTCGGGCGCGGCGTCGCCGGGCGCGAGCTTGGTTTCGGTCATGGGGCCCTCCAGAGTTCGTCGAACAAAACCTACCGGCCTGCCCGGCGTGCCAGGCGGGACGGCGACCTGACAGACTGATCAGCGAACAGTGCCTGGCTTCATTCAGTGCCTGCTTCATTGGTCGAGAGGAGAGCCATGGCTGACACCGATCCCGACGAGCTGGAGCGGCGGATCGCGCGGACACGCGCGGAGTTGGCGGACACGGTCGACGCCATCGCCGACCGGGTGAGTCCCAAGCGGGTCGCCGAGCGCACGGTGGCCGACGTGAAGACGCGGGCAGGTCAGCTGGTGACCTCGGTCGGCGACGCGCTCGGGATGACACCGCGCCCCGCCGAGCCGGGTGACAACCCCGACCGGTTGTGGGACGACGAGGCGCCCGGCCTGGCGCCGGTGCTGATCGGCATAGGCGCGGTGCTGGTGGTCGGCGCGGCCGTCATGCTCTGGCGCCGCCGTCGCCGCCGCTTCTAGCCGCTCTACAGGAAGGTCCTGCCTTCGCCCCGGTACGTCGGGGCGGTCTCCACGACGGTGTCGCCGTCGATGAGGTGGAGCTCGGGGAAGCGCTCGCACATCTCGCCCGCCTTGGCGTGCCGGAACCACACCCGGTCGCCGACCCGCAGGTCCTGGGCCGCCTGGCCGAGCAGCGGCGTCTGCACCTCGCCCGCGCCCTCGTCGCGCGTGTAGCGAAGCCCCGCGGGCAGGTACGGCTGCGGCAGCAGGGTCGTCCCCGGCCGTCCGGAGGCCAGGTAGCCGCCTCCGAGCACCGTCACCGCGTCCACCGCCGGCCGGCGCACGACCGGGAGCGCGAACAGCGCGGCCGGATGGCCGGTGAAGGCGCGGTAGAAGTCGAAGAGCCGGGGATGGAAGAACCCGGAGCCGGCCGCCACCTCGGTGATCGCCTTCTCCCGCACGGTCCGCTCGATGGAGCCGGTGCCGCCGGCGTTGACGAACTCCAGGTCGCAGAGCTGCCGGACAGCGTTCACGATGCGGCCGCGGCGCAGGACCAGCTCGCGGGCCGACAGGCTCTGCATGACCCTGATCGCCCGGGCGAACGCCGCGTTGCCCGGCGGATCATCGCCGACCCCCGCGATCTGCCCTTCGTACGCCATCAGCCCGGCGAGGCGGAAGCCGGGCCGCTTGGCGATGTCGGCGGCCAGGTCGGCGGCCTGCTCGGGCTCGCGGATCGTGGAGCGCAGGGCGCCCGCCCGGAACCTCCCGCCGAGCGCCACATATCCCGCGTCGAGATCCATCGACAGCCGGAGCTCCAGCCGTGGATGGACGGCCGCCACCGCGTCGTCGATGTAGTCGAGATGGTCGGTGGAGTCGATGGTCAGCGTGATCTCCTCGGCCGCCCGCGGATTGCCGGCCAGCGCCGCGAGCGCGTGCCGGTCGGCGGTGGGGTAGGCCACGAGCACGTCGGTGAAGCCCCGCTCGACCAGCCAGAGCGCCTCGGGCAGCGTGAAGGCCATGATGCCGCAGAAGCCGTCCATGGCCAGGATGCGTTCCATGACGGAGCGGCAGCGGATCGACTTGCTGGCCACCCGGATCGGTTTGCCGGCGGCCCGTCGTACGAGATCGGCCGCGTTGGCGCGCATGGCCGCGAGATCGAGGATCGCGAACGGCGGTTCGAGTGCTGTGGTAGCCGTGTCGTAGCGCCCGCGATCGTCCATACCAGCAGCTTAACGGCATATCGGGCAGTTGAACATGAGGGTGGTTCATCTTCTTTGGGCCTCCTGTAATGATCCGGCAAACCGGCGGCGGGGGAATGGTCCGGGGGATGCCCGGTCCGTGTACCTCTGGCGGTGTGATGACCGCCCTCCAGCAGATACTGTCCGGCGCCGGAATCGTCGCGCAGGAGAGCCCGTTGCGCAGGTCGGGCCGGGTGCTCAGACCGGCGCGCACGCCCGCCGGGGCCGTCGTGGCGTTCGCGGTGACCGCCGGGCTCGGGCTCACCACCGCCGAGGTGGTGTCCGCCCTGCTGGGCAGGCCGCTCGGCTGGCTGCCGGTGTCCGGTCTCCTCGAGTTCGCGGCCCATCGCGCCTGGGCCGAACTGTCGCTGCCGGCCCTGCTGACCATGGCCACGGGTGCCGTGCTGCTGCTGCTGGCCGCCGTGCCCGGCCGGTCCAGGCTCGTGCCGGTCGAGACGTCCGACCCGCTGATCGTCATCGGCATCACCCGGGTCGGCCTCCGCCGTACGCTGCGGGCCGTCGCCCAGGAGGTCGAGGGCGTGGAACGGGCCCGGGTACGGCTGCGCAGGCGCACGATCGAGGTCCGGGTCTTCACCGGCCCCGAGAGCTCCGGCTCGATGCTCAGACAGGTCGGCAGCGCGGTCGGCGACCGCCTGGCGAGCGTGGGCACCCTGGCCGCGGCCGAGGTCATCGTACGACTGCGCCGGAAGGGGCTGTGATGCGGCAGTACGCGGGCAACCGGATCGGCCTGGCCGTGGTCGGCGCGCTGCTGCTGGTCCTGGGCGGCTACGCCTGGCTACGGGGCGAGGACAAGCTGCCCGGCCTGTCGCCACGCGGAAAGATCCTGCCGGACCGCACCGCCCAGGCCATCGCAGACCAGCCCTGGGCCCTGTGGGCAGGGGCGTTCGTCATGCTGGTGCTCGCGCTGACCGCGTTCCGCTGGCTGATGCTCTGCCTGGGCTGGGGCCGCCACGGCGTCCGCAACGGTACGGGCACGGCCATGCTCTGCATCGGCCTGAAGGACATCGACGGCCTGACCCGGGCCAGCGCCCGCGTGGTCGGCGACGCGGCCCGCCTCCGCATCTCCCTCAGCTGCCCCTCCTCCGCCGACGTCGGCGCGGTGGTCAGCAAACTGGACAAGGAGATCGTCGGGCGCATCCGCCGCGAGGTCCGCGACGACGAGGTCGGCACCGTGGTCCGGGTCCACGTCCGCCGCTGACCAGCAGCTCGGCCGGCTTCTTGGTCAGCACTCGATGACATTGACGGCCAGCCCGCCGCGTGACGTCTCCTTGTACTTGTCGAGCATGTCGCGGCCGGTGTCCCTCATCGTCTTGATGGCCTTGTCCAGGGCGACGAAGTGCTGGCCGTCGCCGCGCAGGGCGATGCGGGCCGCGGCGATGGCCTTGATGGAGGCCACCGCGTTGCGTTCGATGCACGGGATCTGGACCAGGCCGCCGATCGGGTCGCAGGTCAGGCCCAGGTTGTGCTCGATGCCGATCTCCGCCGCGTTCTCCACCTGCTCGGGCGTGCCGCCCAGGACCTCGGTGAGGCCCGCGGCGGCCATGGAGCAGGCCGAGCCGACCTCGCCCTGGCAGCCGACCTCGGCGCCCGAGATCGAGGCGTTCTCCTTGAACAGGACGCCGATCGCCGCCGCGGTGAGGAAGAAGCGGACGATGCCGTCGTCGGCGGCATGGGGGACGAAGCGGGTGTAGTACGTCAGGACGGCGGGGATGATGCCCGCCGCGCCGTTTGTGGGCGCGGTGACGACGCGGCCGCCCGCGGCGTTCTCCTCGTTGACCGCCAGCGCGAACAGCGACACCCAGTCCATGGCGTGCAGCGGATCCGTCTCCGGCGACTCCGTCTGCAGGCGGCGGTGGAGGCGGTTCGCGCGCCGCTTGACCTTCAGGCCGCCCGGCAGGACGCCCTCCTTGGCGATGCCGCGCTTGACGCACTCGCACATGACCTGCCACAGGTGCAGGATCTGGGCGCGGATCTCCTCGGCGGACCGGCCGAACGCCTGCTCGTTCTCCAGCATCAGCGCGGAGATGGACAGGCCCGTGTTGGAGCAGTGCTTGAGCAGCTCTTCCCCGGTCGTGAAGGGGTAGGGCAGCACGGTGTCGTCGGGCTTGATGCGGTCGGCGCCGGTGGCCTGCTCGTCCACCACGAAGCCGCCGCCGACCGAGAAGTAGACCTTCTCGCGCAGCGTCTCGCCCGAGGCGGAGAAGGCGGTGAAGCGCATGCCGTTCGGGTGCTCGGGCAGGGAGATCTTGCGTTCGAAGACGAGGTCCTCGCCCACGACGAAGGGGATCTCCTGCGTGCCGTACAGCTTGACCGTGCCAGACTCGCGCATCTCGGCCAGGCGCGCGTCGATGCCGTCCACGTCGACCAGCTCGGGCTTCTCGCCGGACAGCCCCAGCAGGACGGCCTTGTCGCTGCCGTGCCCCTTGCCGGTCAGGCCGAGCGAGCCGTACAGGATCGCCTCGACGCGGGCCGTACGCGCGAGCAGGCCGTCATCGTGCAGGCCGCGGGCGAACCGGTGTGCGGCGGCCATGGGACCGCCGGTGTGCGAGCTCGACGGGCCGATGCCGATCTTGAAGAGGTCGAAGACGCTGATCGCCATTGATGGCGCCCTTCAGAAGGGCCGGGGTCCGGCAGGACCCCGGCGGGTGGATCAGGACTCGCCTGAGGTGAGCGCCGAGTACTCCTCGGCGGAGAGCAGGTCCTCGGGGTCGCCTTCCACGCGCACGCGGAACATCCAGCCGTCACCGTAGGGGTCGCTGTTGGCCAGCGACGGGTCGTCCACGACCGCCTGGTTGACCTCGACGACCTCGCCGCCGACGGGGGTGTAGATCTCACTCACCGACTTGGTCGACTCGACCTCGCCCACGGAGTCGCCCGCCTCGACGGTCGAGCCGGCTTCGGGGAGCTGCACGTAGACGACATCACCCAGCGCCTCGGCCGCGTAGGCCGTGATGCCGATGGTCACGGTGATGCCGTCGTCGAGGCCGGCGACCCACTCGTGCTCTTTGGTGTAGCTCAGGTCGTCAGGGATGTTGCTCACTTGTTCCTCCTGTAGAAGGGCAGCTCAATGAGGTCCATAGGTTCATGGCTGCCCCGGATGTCCACGGCCAGACCTGCCTCGGCCCCGTGGTCGACGTAGGCCATCGCGATGGGTTTGCCCAGAGTCTGGGAGGGAGCCCCGCTGGTGACCTCGCCGACGACGGCGCCGTCCTTGGTCACCGGGTATCCATGGCGTGGCACCCGGCGCCCCCGCGCGACCAGGCCGACGAGCCGGCGCCGTGGTGGCGTGTCCTTGACCGCCTCCAGCGCCGACCTGCCGACGAAGTCGCCCGGCTTGTCGAATTTCACCACTCTGCCCAGCCCCGCGTCGAACGGGGTCAGCTCCACGCCGAGCTCGTTGCCGTACAGCGGCATGCCTGCTTCGAGCCTGAGCGTGTCACGGCTGGACAGACCCGCCGGTCGCAGCCCGTGCGTACGGCCGGCCTCGGTCAGCGCGTGCCAGAGCGGCACGGCGTCCTGGTTGGCCACGAACAGCTCGAAACCATCCTCACCCGTGTAGCCCGTGCGCGCGATGAGCGCCTGCCGCCCGTCGACCAGACCGGGCAGGCCCGCGTAGTACTTCAGCCCGGCGAGGTCGGCGTCGGTGAGCGTGGCGAGGATCTCCTGCGCGCGCGGCCCCTGCACGGCGATCAGCGCGTACTGCTCCGAGCGATCCTCAACCACCGCGTTGTACGACTTGGCGCGATTTTTCAGCTCTTCCCCGACTTTTTCATAGTTGGAGGCGTTAGCCACAACCATGAACTCCTCGTCCCCCAGCCGGTAGACGATCAGGTCGTCCAGCACCCCGCCACGCTCGTTCACGATCATGGTGTAGCGGGCCCGGCCGGGCGCGAGTGCCGACAGGTGTCCCACCAACGCGTAGTCGAGCGCCTCGCCGGCCTGCGGCCCGGTCACGAAGATCTCGCCCATGTGGGAGAGGTCGAACAGCCCGGCCGCCTGGCGGACGGCGTTGTGCTCGGCGGACTCGCTGCCGTAGCGGAGCGGCATCAGCCACCCGGCGAAATCGGTCAGGGTCGCGCCGAGGCTCTCATGGACGTCTCGAAGCGGTGTGGGACGTGACATATGCGCACCTCAGGGCAGGATCGGATGCAGGGATCCTCCCCCTCTGTCATCGGTGCCTGAGAGCTTCGCCCGGATTTTGCCGGACTTTCACCTTCGGCGAGGCCGCCAGGCCTGCTTTCCAGAGGACACCTCGTCCGTGCGGTCCTTTACCTTGAGAGGTTCGCGGGGAGGGCTTGCTCCTTCAGGGGTCCTGGCCGGATGCCAGGACGCTCTCCCGCACGGTTTCGTCGGTGATGCGGCAAGCCTAGTGCCGTTATGGGGGAGTTGTCGCGTGCGGATCCCGCCATTTCATGGCGAACGGGCCTGGCGGCGGCGCGAGCGTTCAGCAGGCGGCGATGAGTGCCTCGAACAGCGCGCAGTCCTTCGCCGCCTCCGGATGCCACTGCACGGCCACGGCGAACGTCCGGGACTCCAGCTCCACCGCCTCGATCGTGCCGTCATCGGCCACGGCGGCCAGGGCCAGCCCGGGAGCGAGCCGATCGACGGCCTGGTGGTGGTAGTGCGGCACGTCCTCCGGCACGGCCCCGAGCGCCTTGGCGACGCGGGTGCCCGCCACGGGTCGTACGGGGAGCTGGCCGAACTGGCCGGGTGCGGGGGAGTGCCCGGTGTGTCCGACCACGTCGGGCAGATGCTGGTGCAACGTCCCGCCGAGCGCGACGTTGAGCACCTGCATCCCCCGACATATCCCGAGATAGGGCACGTCGGCTTCAAGAGCGGCCTCAAGCACCGCAAACTCCGCCGCATCGCGAAATTTCCGGATATAGCCGGTCCGCTCATCCGGCTCCTGCCCATACCGGTCGGGCGAGACGTCGCCTCCACCGGCCAGGATCAGCCCGTCCAGCCGTCCCACCAGCTCGGCGGGCTCCCCGGCGGGCGGCAGGATCACCGGCTGCCCGCCGGCCCGGACCACCTGCTCCACGTACATGTACGGCAACAGGGCGACCGGCATGTCCCACACGGTGAACCGGGCAGGCTCCACATAGGACGTGATCCCGATGACAGGCCGCTTCACGACATCCCCTTGCTACAGAGGGGTGACGTACGCACTCGAAATACCCCCATCGACGAGAAACTCCGATCCGGTGATGAACGAGGCGTCGTCGCTGGCCAGGAACGCCACCGCAGCCGCGATCTCGGACGCCTCGGCGAAGCGTCCCACCGGCACGTGCACCAGGCGCCGCGCCGCCCGCTCGGGGTCCTTCGCGAACAGCTCCCGCAGCAGCGGCGTGTTGACCGGCCCCGGGCACAGCGCGTTCACCCGGATCCCCTCACGCGCGAACTGGACGCCGAGCTCGCGCGACATCGCCAGCACCCCGCCCTTCGAGGCGGTGTAGGAGATCTGCGACGTCGCCGAGCCCATCACCGCCACGAACGACGCGGTGTTGATGATCGAGCCCTTCCCCTGGCGCCGCATGTACGGGATCGCGTGCTTGCAGCAGAGGTAGACGCTGGTCAGGTTCACCTCCTGCACCCGCCGCCACGCCTCGATGCCGGTCTCCAGGATCGAGTCGTCATCGGGCGGCGAGATGCCCGCGTTGTTGAACGCGATGTCGACGGAGCCATAGGTGTCGAACGCCGTCTGGAACATCCGGACGACGTCCTCCTCGCTGGTCACGTCGACCTTGACGAAGATCCCGCCCACCTCGGAGGCGGCCTTGGTGCCCGCCTCCTCGTCGACGTCGGCGCAGACCACCTTGGCGCCCTCCTCGGCGAACCGGCGCGCGGTGGCCAGGCCGATCCCGCCGGCCGCCCCGGTGATCACGGCGACGCGGTTGTGCAAACGCTGCATGTGCTCACTCCGTTGAGATGAAGACGTTCTTGGTCTCGGTGAACGCCGAGAGGGCGTCCGGGCCCAGCTCCCGGCCGAGGCCGGACTCCTTGAAGCCACCGAACGGCGTCCAGTGGCGGACCGACGAATGCGAGTTCACCGACAGCGCCCCGGCCTCCACGGCCCGCGCGACGCGCAGCGCCCGGCCGACGTCGCGGGTCCAGATGGAGCCGCTCAGGCCGTAGCGCGTGTCGTTGGCGATGCGTACGGCCTCCGCCTCGTCCGCGAACGGCACCACCGACACCACCGGCCCGAAGACCTCCTCGGTGAACGCCCGGTCGGTGACCGCCGACGTCAGGACCGTGGGCGGGAACCAGAACCCCTTGCCCTGCGGGCAGTCGCCCTGGAGGTAGGGAGGGCCGTCGATGAAACCGCGCACCCGGTCCAGATGTTCGGCGCTGATCAGCGGGCCCATCTCGGTGCTCTCGTCGAGCGGGTCGCCGACTTTGACGTTCCGCACGGCCGGCACCAGCCGCTCCAGGAACTCGTCGTAGACCTCGGCCTGCACCAGGATCCGCGACCGGGCACAGCAGTCCTGGCCAGAGTTATCGAAGACGGCATAGGGCGCGGTTTTCGCCGCTTTTTCGAGATCCGAGTCTGCAAAAACGATATTTGCGTTTTTGCCGCCTAGTTCGAGGGTGATGCGCTTGACCTGGGCCGCCGCCTTGGCGGCGATCTGCTTGCCCACCTCGGTCGAGCCGGTGAACACGATCTTGGCAACCCCCGGGTGCTCGACCAGGCGGGCCCCCGCCACCTCCCCTGCCCCAGGCAGCACCTGGAGCACCCCCTCGGGGAGGCCCGCGGCGAGGCCCAGCTCGGCCAGCCTCAGTGCGGTCAGCGGGGTCCATTCGGCGGGCTTGACGATCACCGTGTTGCCCGCCGCGAGCGCCGGGGCGACACCCCAGCTCATGATGAGCATCGGGAAGTTCCACGGCACGATCACGCCCACCACGCCCAGCGGCTCCTGGAACGTGATGTCCACCCCGCCGGGCACCGGGATCTGCTTGCCGTGGTTGCGTTCGGGCGCGGCGGCGTAGAAGTGCAGCACGTCGCGTACCGCGCCCGCCTCCCAGCGGGCGTTGCCGATCGGGTGGCCGGAGTTCGTCAGCTCCAGCAGGGCCAGCTCCTCGCGGTGCTGGTCCACCAGGTCGGCGAAGCGGCGCAGCAGCCGCGCCCGGTCGCCGGGCGCCACGTCGCGCCAGCTCTCGTAGGCCCGCCTGGCACGCTCCACGGCCCGGTCGACCTCGGCCGCGTCGGCCGGCTCCATGTCGGCGAGGACTTCCTCCGTCGCCGGATTGACGATCAGCATCTTGCTCACATCCGCTCGAAACCCCGGAACAGCTCCCAGTCCGTGACCGCCGCGTCGAAGGCGGCCAGCTCGACCCGGGCGTTGTTCGCATAGTGCGCCACCACGTCGTCGCCGAACGTCTCCCGCGCCAGCTTCGACCCCTCGAACAGCGCCAGCGCGTCCCGCAGCGTGTGGGGCACGGTCTCGGCGCCGGACTCGTAGGCGTTGCCCTCGAACGCGTCCTCCAGCGACAGCTCCTCGTCGATGCCGTGCAGCCCGGCCGCGATCAGCGCCGAGACCGCGAGGTAGGGGTTCACGTCGCCGCCCGGCACCCGGTTCTCGATCCGCAGCGACTGCCCGTGGCCGACGAGCCGGAGCGAGCAGGTGCGGTTGTCCACGCCCCACTTGACGGCCGTGGGGGCGAAGCTGCCGGGGACGTAGCGCTTGTATGAGTTGATGTTCGGGGCGTAGAAGAGGGTGAGCTCGCGCATGCGGGCCAGTTGCCCGGCGATGAAGCGGGCGCCGAGCTCGGAGAGCCCGTACGGGCCGTCGCCCGCCATGACCGATTCGCCCTCCACGCTCCACAGCGAGATGTGGATGTGGCAGGAGTTGCCCTCGCGGGCGTTCGGCTTGGCCATGAAGGTGATCGACTTGCCCTCCTGAGCCGCGATCTCCTTGGCGCCGTTCTTGTAGATGGAGTGGTTGTCGCAGGTCTTCAGCGCCTCGTCGTAGCGGAAGGCGATCTCGTGCTGGCCCAGGTTGCACTCGCCCTTGGCGGACTCGACGTACAGCCCAGCTCCCTCCATGTCCCGCCTTATCCGGCGAAGGAGGGGTTCGATGCGGGCCGTACCGAGGAGGGAGTAGTCGACGTTGTAGAGGTTCGCGGGGGTCAGGTCGCGGTAGCCGCGCTTCCACGCGTCCTCGTAGCTGTCTTCGTACACCACGAACTCCAGCTCGGTGCCGACGAAGGCGGCCAGGCCGCGGTCGGCGAGCCGGGCGAGCTGCCGACGCAGGATCTGCCGCGGCGAGGCGGTCACGTCCTCGTCGTTCTCCCAGGCCAGGTCCGCCATGAGCATGACGGTCCCCTCCTGCCAGGGGACCCACCGCAACGTGGACATATCGGGCTTCATCACGAAATCGCCGTAGCCGCGGTCCCAGGAGGACATCGCGTAGCCGTCGACCGTGTTCATGTCGACGTCCACGGCGAGCAGGTAGTTGCAGCCCTCGGAGCCGTGCCCGAGCACCTCGTTCAGGAAATAGCGGGCCGACAGTCGCTTGCCCTGCAATCGACCCTGCATGTCGGCGATCGCGAGCAGCACGGTGTCGACCCGCCCGGCGGCCACCTCGTCACGCAGCTCGTCGACGGACAGCGGTCCGGGTTGTGGAAGACCTCGCTCGCTCACGTAAGTTCGCTCGCTTTCGGGCTAATTGGGCTACTCTTAGACCATTGATGTGCATATGGGGATCGCTTGTCAAGACCTGAGGACACGTTGGACGACTCAGCGCGGTTGATGACGGTGTTACGGCCGGTCAGGGCAGGTAACGCCTTCGAGGAGACGGTAGAACGGCTGCTCCAGGCGATCAAGCTTGGCGTGGTCGCGCCGGGCCGGAAGCTGCCCCCGGAGCGCGAGCTCGCGGTCCAGCTCGGCATCAGCAGGGTGACGCTGCGAGAGGCGATCCGGGCGCTCCAGGACGCGGGTTACCTCGAGGTGCGGCGCGGCCGGTACGGCGGCGCCTTCGTCACTTACGCCCCTCCTCAGCCGGGCAGCGGCGACCTGCGCAGGGTCGTGGCCGACATGGGCTCGGCCGACCTCACCGACGCGCTGACCTTCCGGATGGCCGTGGAATGCGGGGCGGCGGAGGTCCTGGCGGCGGCCACGCTCACCGACGCCCAGCGCGCCCTCCTGCGCGGCCGGCTCGCGGACCTCAACAAGGCGGGCGTCGAGGACTACCGGCGCCTGGACACGGCCTTCCACCTGTCGATCGCCGAACTGACCGGTTCCCCCCTGCTCACCACCGCCTGCGCCGACGCGCGCCTGCGGGTCAGCGACCTCCTCAACGCCATCCCCATGCTCCAGGTCAACCTCGACCACTCCGCCCTCCAGCACGAGGCGATCGTGGCGGCCATTCTGGCCGGTGACCCGGAAGGGGCCCGTCGAGCGGTGTCCGAACACCTGGAAGGCACAGCGGCACTGCTGCGCGCGTTCCTGTCCTGAGGTCCTTTCGGGACCCTTGCGGTCAAGGGAGGGCGATAGGGCTCGTAGCATCAGTTCCAAGGTCATGGAGAACTGGTTCGAGCTGAACATCGTCGTGACAGGGCGGCTGCCGCTGCTCTGTTTCTTCGTCGCGCTCATCGCGGCCTTCGTGGCGACCCGCGTCAATGTGCGGCTGATCAGGGCGAAGGTCGGGTGGTTCCGTAACGTCAACGTGGGTGAGATGCACATCCACCACGTGGTGTTCGGGGTCGTGCTCATGCTGGTCGGCGGGGTCAGCGGGCTGATCGTGTCGTCGGCCTCGCAGGTGGCCTACGCCGCCGCGGCCGCCGTTTTCGGGGTCGGGTCCGCTCTGGTGCTGGACGAGTTCGCGCTGATTCTGCACCTGCACGACGTCTACTGGGAGGAAGAGGGGCGCACCTCGGTCGACGCCGTGTTCATCGCGGTCGCGGTGACGGGGCTGCTGCTCACCGGGCTCCGGCCGCTGACGTTCGACTACGGGACCCCGGTCAACCCGGGCGCGCTGGTCGTGGCGAACATGGTGCTCGCCGTCATCACCCTGTCGAAGGGCAAGATCTGGACCGGGATGGTCGGGCTGTTCGTACCGGTGCTCCTGGTGGTCTGCGCGATCCGCCTGGCCAGGCCGGGCTCTCCGTGGGCCCACCTGTTCTACGAGAAGCGCTCGCCGCGGAAGCTGGCCAAGGCCGCGCACCGGGAGGAACGGTGGCGGCGGCCGGTGATCAGGGCCAAGATCGCGTTCCAGGAGTTCGTCTCGGGACGCCATGATCTGCCCTCCACCCGGCGCGGCCGCCGGCCCACCTAGCGCGGGCGCCTAGAGGGCGATGGCCGAGCGCAGGGCCAGGCCCGCGCCCAGCAGCATCACCATGCCGGCCGTGCCCAGCGGCGCCAGGGTGGACAGCCGGGCGGCCAGGCCCCGTCCCAGCGAGGCGCGCCGTTCGAGGCGGTCGACGAGCTTGACCAGCAGCAGGCCCGTGACGGTGAGCGTCGCCGCCATGCCGATGCCGTACGCGGTGACCAGCGCCACCCCGAACCAGGTACGGCCCAGCGCGATCGCCCCGAGCAGCACGATGAGCGCCGACGGGCTCGGCACCAGCCCGCCCGCCACCCCCATCCCGAGCAGGCCGGCCCGCGTCGAGCGTTCGTGGCCGTGCCCATGCCCATGCCCATGTCCGTGCCCATGTCCGTGCCCATGTCCGTGGCCATGTCCGTGGCCATGCCCGTGACCGGAGTCGCGGCGGGTGGACAGGAGCAGGCGCAGGCCGATGAAGGCGATCAGCACACCGCTGGCCACCCCCAGCCACCCCAGCACCGACTCCCCGGCCAGCGCGGTGAACGCGCTCAGCAGCAGCCCCACCACCAGCACCCCGGCCGTGTGCGTGGCCGTCACCGTGGCCCCCACGACCAGGGCATCACGCGGTCGCCCGCGCCGCCCGGCCAGGTACGCGGCCATGATCGTCTTGCCGTGCCCGGGGATCAGCGCGTGCCCGGCCCCGAGCAGCATCGCCAGGCCCACGGCCAGCAGCCCGAGCGGCACCGTGAGCGAGTCGGCGCCGATCAGGCCGGTGAACGTCCGGTCCAGCGCCGCCAGCGCGTCCCCGATCGGCCCGCCGACGCTGATCGTGCCGAGCCCGGACGGCGTCCCGCCGGAGCTGGGAGAGCCGCCGCCGGACAGGGCGGAGGCGGCGCCACCGACGGTGATGGTGGCCGTGCGCTGGTCGAGCGGGTTGGTCAGCAGGTCCTCGGGGTACTTGCGCAGCTCGTCGCTCACACTGGCCGACGGCACGGACGACTGGGTCAGCCGTACCCCGTCACCGACGGCGGTGATCTCTCGCCAGCCGATCCGGTCCTGCTCGAACGCGTCGGCGAAGGACACCGTGCCCGACACGCGGGCCTCGGCGACCAGCCGGCAGGTCAGGCGGCTGGTCTGCAGGCCGCCCTGCCCGGGCGCGTACGCGAACTCCGAACCCGACACCCGCCACGGCACCGCCGTGCCATGGATGGTGAGCCGCTGGGCGGCGGCCAGCGTGGCGCAGGTCCTGGCCGCGTACGAGGCGTCCACGTTAGGTTTGGCCTGGAGCGTGGGCAGTTCGGCGGCGTCCACGACCGCCTTGTTCTCCACCCGGTCGGGCCGCAGGCGCAGCCCGTTGTAGTGGTTGACGGTGAAGTTGCCGAGCGGATGCCTGGCCGCCGTCTCCGCCCGCGCCGCGGTCGTGAACAGGACCGACACGCCCATCGACATCAGCAGGCCCACGAGCAGGCCGAGCCGGAGCACTCTCATGAGAACCTCGCCAGTGCGGGCAGGGACGGATCGAAGCCCGGGGCCACGCGCGCGGGCTTGCCGAGCGCGCGCTCGATCCGGGCGCGGTGGTAGGCGAGCAGCGGGTTGCGCCAGCCGGTCGAGGTGGCCTTCTTCGCGTACGGCAGCGCCTCGCGCGGCTTGCCCGCCTTGAACAGGGCCCAGCCGAGCGCGTCGGCGGCGACGAGGTTGGGGTTGCGGGCGTACTCGGCCCGGGCGTGCCGGACGGCCACCGCCGGGTCGCCGTGGTCGGCCTCGAACTCGGCCCAGGTGAGGTCGTCCCGCACGCCGGCGGCCCGCAGCAGCTTGCGCTGGGCCTCCAGCAGGGTCCAGTCGGGCTTCAGCCCTGCCTTGATCCGGGTCTCGCCCTGCTCGATGAGGTACTGGGACAGCGGCAGTCGCTCGACCACCCGCTGGTAGAGGTCGAGGGCCTCGGCCGTCCGCCCGCTGAGCGCGCCGACCCTGGCCTGTCCGGCGACCGCCGGAGTGTAGGCGGGGTAGGCCTGGAGCGCCTTGGCGTACCAGGTGCCGGCCGCGGCGAGGTCGCCCGAGTGCAGGGCCAGCTCACCCAGGTAGTAGCGGGTGTAGGCGATGTCCGCCGGTGCGTAGGCGTCGTTCTGGGCGTACTCCAGGAACTTGCGGGCCGCCGTCCGGTCGCCCCGGAGCTCGGCCGCGTAGGAGGCGCGGGCGAACGCCGCCACGCCGGGGCGCAGCCCCATCATCTTGTCCACGGCCTTCGAGGCGCCGCTCAGGTCGCCGAGCTGTGTCTTGGCGTCGGCCAGCACGCCGTGCGCCGCCGCGCTGTACGGGTTGGCGCCGATGGCCCGCTGAGCCAGCCGTACCGCGTCGGAGAACTCGTGGCGGCCGGCGGCGAGCGCCGCCTGGCCGGTCAGCACCGCGTCGTCGGCGGCGTTCAGGCGGGTCGCGGTGGCCAGGGCGCCTTCGGCCTTGGTGTAGTACGACGGGTCGCCGGTGACTCTGGCCTGGTCGACGTACTCCATGCCGAGCTGGGCCCAGCTTCGGTAGTCACCGGGCAGGCGCTTCAGGCGGGACTGCAGCGTCTCGGTGAAGGTCACGGTCCGCGTGGTCACGGTGGCTGTCTCTGGCGGGGCGTAGACGGCGTAGGCCGTGAAGGCCAGCGCGCTGGCCACGACGAGGCCACCTGCTATGGCGAGGGATCGCATCCAAGGCTCCGGAGATCGGAAAGGGTCGGCGGAGACGGGTGGGGGGCCGGCTGGCCCTGACGGGGGGCACGGCCAGCCGGCCGGGGTCGCGGCGGGAGTGTGGGAGACGGGCCCGCCGCGGAGGAGGACCGGCCGGCCCGGAGAGGAGACCGGCCGGTCGGGCTTCACCGCTTGTTCACAGCCACGTTGCTGGGCAGCGGGATGTACGGGAACGACTGGAAGAAGGGCTTGTCGTTCTGGTCGACCTTGTCCGTCAGGCCCGGGACGAGCTTGCCGGACAGCGCGGCACCGGCCACGGCCTGCAGCGAGATGTCCACGACGTCGTCGGACAGGCGGCGGCCGTTCGGGAAGCCCTGCAGGTCACCGGCCAGCACGCCGAGACGGTTGGGGTCCTTGGACGGCGGAACCGCCATGTTGAGCCGCAGCATCTCGGAGGGCCGCAGCTTGCCGGCGTCCTTGTTGAGGGTCTGCGAGTTCAGGTCGGCCTTGATCGGCCCGTTGCCCTTGGCGATGCCGGTCAGGAAGATCTCGACCAGGTCGCCGCGCGGGGTCGCGGGCGCCTTGATGCCGTAGATGCCCTCCAGCAGCCTGGCCACCTCGGGGTCGGTCACGCGCTTGACCACGGCCGGGATGTCGGCGTCCTTGTGCGGGGGCAGCGAGTTGAACGCGTCCTTCAGACCGGCGGGCACCACGACCTCGTTGACCAGCGGGTTGCCCAGGCGCGAGACCTGGGCGTAGCCGTTCGGGCTCCACTTGTCCGTGGTGGACCAGACGCCGATCACCGGGTTGCGCCTGACGTCGCCCTTGAGCGCCAGGTCGCTGGCGGGCACCTGGACGGCCAGGGTGCTCACGTTGTAGCCCTTGGTGGTGTCCTGGCCGACCTCGGTCAGGTTGCCGCCGTAGAGCAGGTCGAAGACGCGCAGGTCCAGGAAGAACGCCTCGTCGGACTGGCCGGCGTAGGCCTTGCCGCCGTGCGGGAGGCTCTTCAGGGACTGGGCGCGCAGCGTGCCGTAGTCGGGCATCGAGGCGGGGCCGACGTTGCTCGGCGCGACGATGCCGTTCGAGACGAGCGTCCTGCTGCCGTCCTCGGTGATCCGCTTGAGCGTGTAGCGCTGGCGGAAGAGCAGGTTCTCGTCGTGCAGCGAGGTGACGGGCCCGTTGTTGTACAGGAACGTGTCGTTGCCGCGCCGGTCCTCATCGCGGAACGTCCACTGGTACACGATGTCGGGCTTGGCGTCGCCATCGTTGTCGATCTTGATGTTGTAGCGGGACTTGGTGTCGAACGTGTAGAAGTTCGGACCGCCCTGCGGTTCCTGGAACGGGATCCAGTTGGACAGCAGCGTCACCGTGTCGGCCTTGTCGGGGCTGACGAACGCGTACACGTCGGTGTTGTCGTTACGCGGGTCCCCCGCGATCATCGGTGCCTCGCGGTGCGAGGAAGCGGTGCCGGAGTCGGTACGAAGCAGGGCGAACGAGGAGGCGGTCAACGCCACCGCGACGCCCAGTCCGACTAGAGCGCGCCGGTTGATCCGGAGCTCCATGTTCGGTCCTTTCGAGAGGGCTGATCGTTATCGAGAGGTTCCGGCCGGGTTCCTCGACGGCCTATTCGTCGCCGCTCCGCGAATGGATGTGTCTCTCCTTCCAAAGAATGAGAGGTCAATCAAAGTTGACATACTTTGGTCGTCAATCTAGGTTGACGGGTGCGGAATCTGATCCGCCGTTCGTTGGGATGTCGGGATATATCGCGAGAGGAGAACATGGTGATCAGAGAGCTGCTCGCCTACATACGCCCGCACCGGAGGATCTTGATCCTCGGTGGGTTGCTGGGCCTGGTCGGCTCGGCGGCCGGTCTGGCGATGCCGTTGCTGGCCAAGTACGTGGTGGACGCCTTCGGCCAGAACAGGTCGATGGCCGGGCCGTTACTCGGGCTGACCGTGGCGGTGCTGGTCGGGGCGGTGGTCTCGGCGCTGGGCACGTACCTGATGGAACGCACCGGTGAGGGCGTCGTGCTGGGTGCCAGACGCCGGCTCGTCGATCGGATGTTCCGGCTCAAGGTCGCCGACGTGGACCGGCTCAAGCCCGGCGACCTGCTGTCGCGGGTGACCGGTGACACGACGCTGCTGCGGGCCGTGCTGACCAACGGGATCGTGAACTCGATCGGCTCGGTGTTCATGCTGGTCGGCGCGATCATCATGATGGCGACCATGGACGGCGTGCTGCTGCTGGTCACGCTGCTCGTGGTGGTGGTGATCGGCGGGCTGACCGGTTTGGTGATGCCGCGGATCCAGCGGGCGCAGAAGCAGGCCCAGGAGGCCGTCGGCGAGATGGGTGCCGTGCTCGACCGGGCGCTCCAGGCGTACCGCACGGTCAAGGCCAGTGGCGCGGAGGAGCGCGAGATCGCGGTCGTCGCCGGCGCCGCCGAGCGCGCTCGCGACCGGGGCCTGCAGGTGGCCGGGTGGACCTCGCTGGCCGGGGTGGCGACCTGGATGGCGGTGCAGATCGCCTTCCTGTGCGTGCTGGCCGTCGGCGGGTCGCGGGTCGCCTCCGGCGCGCTGGAGGTCTCGTCGCTGATCGCGTTCCTGCTGTACCTGTTCTACCTGGTGGCGCCCATCGGGCAGATCGTCGAGGGCCTGGTGCAGCTCCAGCAGGGCCTGGCGGCGATGAAGCGGATCAAGGAGATCGAGGACCTGCCCGCCGAGCCCGTCGGTGCCCCGCTTCCGGTGACCCTCGGCGCGGGGGACCCAGTGGGTGTGCGGTTCGAGGACGTGGTGTTCCGCTACGGGGACGACCGGCCGACCGTGCACGACGGGGTCAGCTTCGAGGTGCCGCCCGGCGGGCTGACCGCGCTCGTGGGGCCGTCGGGCGCGGGCAAGTCGACGGTGTTCGCCCTGCTGGAACGGTTCTACGAGCACCAGGACGGCAGGATCACGGTCGACGGCCGCGACATCCGCGACTGGCCGCTCGCCGAGTTGCGGGCCACGCTCGGCTATGTCGAGCAGGACGCGCCCGTGCTGGCGGGCACGCTCAAGGAGAACCTGCTCTTCGCCGCCCAGGACGCCACCGAGGAGGAGTTGCGGCGGGCGATCGTCCGTACCCGCCTCGACGACCTGGTGTCCAGGCTGCCCGAGGGGCTCGACACGGCCGTCGGGCACCGGGGCGTGCTGCTGTCGGGCGGCGAGCGGCAGCGGGTGGCGATCGCCAGGGCGCTGCTGCGCAAGCCCAGGCTGCTCCTGCTGGACGAGGCGACCTCGCAGCTCGACGCGGTCAACGAGCTCCGGCTGCGCGAGGTCATCGCCGAGGTGGCCGCCGAGACGACCGTGCTGGTCATCGCGCATCGGCTGTCCACGGTGACCAACGCGGACCGCATCGTGGTCATGGAGGCGGGCGGGGTTCGCGCGGTCGGCACCCATGCCGAGCTGGTGGGGGAGGACGACCTTTATCGCGAACTGGCCGCGACCCAGTTCCTGGTGAGCTAGTACTCTGCGAGTGACCTAGGTGAATGCATTCATTCAGGTGGGATGAGAAGCGGGGCAGGTGGTGTTGGAGGTGGCGTGACGGGCGGATACCACAGCGGTCTTGGCGGGCTTCTCGACGGGCGGCGGCTGTCTCCCGTGCAGCGACGGATCGCGCACTACCTGTCCGAGCATCTCGACGAGGCGATCTTCCTGTCCAGCGTCGAGCTGGCCGAGCGGTCAGGAGTGAGCCAGCCGTCGGTGACCAGGTTCGCCATGGTGCTCGGTTTCGCCGGCTACCCCGAGCTGCGGCAGGCGCTGCGTCCGCTGGTGCTGGGCGGCCTGCCGGAGGAGAGCCTGCTTCAGGGGGCCATCGACAGCGAGATCAGGAATCTGGCCGCCGTCAGGGAGCGGCTGGCGGGCTTCCCGCTCAAGGAACTGGGGGAGTCCCTGGCCGCCGCCGAGCCGCTCCCGGTGCTGGGGCTCCGGGTCTCCTGCGGGCTGGCCACCACCTTCGCCTACTACGCGCGCCGGATCCATCCCGACGTGCGGCTGCTGGCGCACGGCGGCTCGGAGCTGATCGACGGGCTGCACGCCGCGCGCCGGGCCGGCGCGGAATGGCTGCTCGCCGTGGTGCTGCCGAGATATCCGGCCGAGGTCATGCAGGCCTTGGAGTACGCGGAGAAACTGGGCCTGCGGATCGCGGTCATCTGCGACAGAGCCGATTTCCCCGCCGAGGTGGTGCTCGACGCGCCGGTGGGGGACCGTCTCGTGTTCGACTCGCACGCGGCGCCGTTCGCGCTGGCCATGGCACTGGTCGAGGCCATGGCCGACGCCGCGCCGCTGCGCACCCAGGCCCGGCTGGAGGAGTACGAGCGGATGACCGACGAGACCGGTACGTTCCTAACCGGCGATCCGGCGTAGCGAGCGCACCGACCAGCCCACGGTCAGCGCGGCCAAGCCCAGCATGATGGCGAACGCGATCGGGATCGACCCGTCGGTCAGATCGCCCGCGAACAGCGCCCGGCCGGCCACCACCGGGTGGTACATCGGGTTGAACAGGGCCACCTTCTGCATCCACTCCGGTGCCAGCGTCATCGGCAGCAGCGCCCCCGACAGCAGCATGATGGGCAGGGCGAAGAACTGCATGATCTGCGCCATGCCGTTCTCGTCCCGCAGCGACAGCGCCAGGCCGTATCCGATGCCGGAGGCGAACAGGCCGGTCACCGCGATGAGCAGCACCATGACGGCGAGCCCCGGCAGGCTGGCGCGCATGCCCATGACCAGCGCGATCACGATCACCACGATCGACTGGAGCACCAGCACGACCCCGTCGCGCAGCGTCCGGCCGAGCACGATCGACGGGCGCCAGGCCGGGCTGACGGCGATGCGTTCGAGGACGCCGCTGCGTAGCTCGTAGATCATGCCGTAGCCGACGCCGATCGCCCCGAACAGCGCGGTGATCACCAGCATGCCCGGCGCGAAGCTCGTGAGCTGCGCGGAGGTCGGCTGCCCGGCGGCTCCCGCCACCAGCGGGCCGAACAGCAGCAGGTACACCACCGGCTGGACGATGCCGAACAGCGGCCAGATCGGGTTCCTGAAGGTGTTGCGCAGCTCGTACATGAGGAACAGCAGGGTGTGGCGGATCATGCGGCGGCTCCCGCGTCGCGAAGGGATCGGCCGGTCTTGGCCAGGAAGACGTCGTCGAGGGTGGCGCGGTCGAGCGCGATCGAGGACAGGCGGAGACCCTGCTCCTCCAGCGCCCGCAGCAGCGTGGGCAGCGTGTGCTCGCCGTCGTCGACGTACACGCGCAGCACGTCGTCGTCGAGGCGGGTCTCACGGGCGTACGGCTTGAGCGTCTCAGCGGCGCGGTCCGGCTCGTCCAGCCTGAGCGTGACGACGTCGCCGGACACCTCGCGCTTGAGCTCGCCCGGCGTGCCCTCGGCCACCACCAGACCGTGATCGACGATCACCAGCCGGTCGCACAGGGCGTCGGCCTCGTCGAGGTAGTGGGTGCTGAGCAGCACGCTGGTGCCGAGCTCGCGCAGCTGCCTGATGCGGTCCCAGAGGTTGGCCCGGTTCTGGGGGTCGAGCCCGGTGGTGGGCTCGTCGAGGAAGAGCAGGGGTGGACTGTGCACCAGCCCGAGCGCGATGGCCACCCGCCGCTTCTGGCCGCCGGAGAGCGTACGGCCCGGCCGGTCGGCCATCTCCGTCAGGTCGAACCGGTCGAGCACGTCGGCCGTGGCCCCGGCCGGGTCGGGCACGCTGTGGATCTTCGCGGCCATCATGATCTGGGCCCGCGGCGTGGTGTTCTCCTCCACCCCGCCGGCCTGGCTGACGTAGCCCAGGTTGCGGCGGACCTCGCCGGGCGCCTTGAGCAGGTCGTGCCCGGCGATGGCGGCCGTGCCGGAGTCGGGGGTGATCAGCGTGGCGAGCATCCTGATCGTGGTGGTCTTGCCGGCGCCGTTCGGGCCGAGGACGCCGAAGATCACGCCCTTCTCCACTTCGAGGTCGACGCCCCGGACCGCTTCCACGGTCTGCGTGCCCTTCCTGCTCCTGGTGGTGAACGTCTTGCGTAAGCCGTGCGCATCAATGATCATTTGTGCTCCTTAGGGAAGTTCGTCTGCTTCGACCCTGATGACCGCCTTCTCGGCCCAGGCGAGCTGGGCGGCGAGCATGTCCGTGGTCAGGCGGAGGTTCTCGTCGACGTGCCGGGGGGCGCCGTAGCGCTGCTTGACGCCGAAGGCGCTCTCCATCGCCTCGATGGACATCTTGAGCTGGCGGATCCTGCCGTGGAGCGAGTCGAGGATCTCCTGTTTGGTCAGGCGGTCCATGAACGTGAGCGCGACCTGGAAAGGGTCGACGATCGGTTTGACGTCGTACCAGTTCTGCAGCAGCAGGCGACGGAACTCCAGCCGGCCCGCCTCGGTGATCTCATAGACCGTCTTGCCGCCCTTGCCGCTCTCGACCACCTGGAGCAGGCCCTCCTCGGCCATCTTGCCCAGCCCGTGGTAGATCGAGCCGAACGCCACGTTGGCCCAGTGGTCCGCGCCCATCACCTCCAGCTGCCTGCGGACCTGATATCCGTTGCGCGGCTGATCGAGCAGACAGCCGAGGATGAGAACACGCGTCGAAGACATGTTCAAGTTTGTATTCAAATTTGAGTGTATGTCAAGGTCATAAACTGAGGCGCATGACTGAACGACCGACCGCGCTGGTCACCGGCGCATCCCGTGGCATCGGCGAGGCGATCGCCAGGGCGCTGGGACCCACGCACCACGTCATACTCGGCGGACGTGACGGCGGCGCGCTCGCCGCCCTGGCGGCCGAGCTGCCCGACGCCAGGGCGTGGCCGGTCGAGCTGACCGAGGTCACCGCGGCGGACGTGGCGGGCGTCGAGCGGCTCGACGTGCTCGTGCACAGCGCCGGGATCGGCACGCTCGGCACGATCGCCGAACTCACCGCCGACGCGTGGCGGGAGACGATGGAGCTCAACGTGATCGCCGTCGCCGAGCTCACCCGGCTGCTCCTGCCCGCGCTCAGGCCGGCCGGCGGCCAGGTGATCTGCGTCAACTCCGGCTCCGGGCTCCGGGCGAACCCCGGCTGGGGCGCGTACGCGGCGAGCAAGTTCGCGCTGCGGGCCTTCGCCGACGCGCTGCGCCAGGAGGAGACGGACCTCAGGGTGACGACCGTCTACCCGGGCCGGGTGGCCACCGACATGCAGCGGGGCGTCCGCGCGCACGAGGGCGGCGAGTTCGAGCCGGACAAGTACCTCACACCCGAGTCCGTGGCCCGCGCGGTGCTGGCCGCCGTCAACGCCGGACCCGACGCCCATCTGACCGAGCTCATGCTGCGGCCCAGCGCGGGTCCGGTCAACTGAATGGATTCATTCACTACCGTGTCCCACCCCTCTGATGAGCGGGCCGAGCAGGCAGACTGCGAAGCGGGAGTCGCCCTCGCGAACGTTCTGGAGGACCTGTGTCGGTGACCTACTGGTGCGAACACGCCTGGCTGCCCGACGGCGTCGTCGAAAGCGTGCTCGTCGAGGTCGACGGGACCCGCGTCGCCGCCGTGACCCAAGGGGAGCCGGGCGGCGCCGAACGCCTGGCGGGCCTGACGATCCCCGGCCTGGCCAACGCCCACTCCCACGCCTTCCACCGGGCGCTGCGCGGGGCCACGCAGGCGGGCGCGGGCGACTTCTGGACGTGGCGCGACCGGATGTACGAGGTGGCCGCGGCGCTCGACCCCGACAGCTACCTGGCGCTGGCCAGGGCCGCCTACGCGGAGATGGCGCTGGCCGGGATCACCTGTGTGGGCGAGTTCCACTATCTGCACCACGCGCCGAACGGACGGCCGTACGAGGACGCGAACGCGATGGGCCACGCGCTCATCCAGGCCGCCCGCGAGGCGGGCCTGCGCATCGCGCTGCTCGACACCTGCTACCTGACGGGCGGCATCGGCATGGGCACGGCGGCCGGGAGCGGGGGCGGCACGCACCTGGCGGGGACGCAGGTGCGCTTCGGGGACGGCGACGCCGACCGGTGGGCGAACCGGGCCGGCGACCTGGCCGCCGCCTACGAGGGGCAGCACGACGTGGAGATCGGCGCCGCCGTCCACTCGGTGCGGGCCGTGCCGCCGGAGCAGATGCCGGTGATCGCCGAGTTCTCCCACCACCATGCCGCGCCGCTCCACGCGCACGTCTCCGAGCAGCGGGCGGAGAACGCCGCGTGCGTGGAGATGTACGCGGCCAGCCCGGTGCAGGTACTGCACGAGCGGGGCGTGCTCGGGCCGCGGTCCACCGCCGTGCACGCCACCCACCTGAGCGACGTCGACATCGAGCTGCTCGCCCAGTCGGGCACGCACATCTGCATGTGTCCCACCACCGAACGCGACCTCGCCGACGGCATCGGGCCCGCCAGGACGCTGTTCGACCACGGCGCGCCGATCACGCTCGGCTCCGACAGCCATGCCGTCATCGACCTGTTCGAGGAGGCCCGCGCGGTCGAGCTGAACGAACGGCTGGCCACCGGCGAACGCGGCCACTGGCGCGCCGCCGAGCTCCTGACCGCCGCGGCCGGCGCGGGCCACACCTCGCTGGGTTTCCCCGACGCCGGGCTGCTCGTGCCGGGCGCGTGGGCCGACCTGGTCTCGGTACGCCTCGACTCGGTCCGTACGGCGGGCACCGGCGGGCTGGAGGCGGTGGTGTTCGCGGCGACGGCGGCCGACGTGCACTCGGTCGTCTCAGGTGGCCGGCGCGTCGTGTCGGAGGGCCGGCACACGCTGGGTGACGTGGGCGCCATGCTGACCGAGGCGATCGGACGGGTCCGATGACCACTGTGCTGTTCGACGGGATCAAGCTGCTCTACACCGGGGATCCGGAGCGTGAGGAGATCGAGGACGCGGCGCTGGCCACCGACTGCAATCCCGGGTCGTCCTACACCTCGTCGATGGCGTTCTGCGTGGCGCTGGCCGTACGGGAGATGGGCATGACGCCGCTGGAGGCGGTCAGGGCCGCGACGCGCGGTGGGGCCCGCGCGCTGCGGCGTACAGACGTAGGATGGCTGCGGCCGGGAGCCCGCGCGGACCTCGTCGTGCTGGACGCCCCTTCTTACGTACATCTGGCCTATCGACCCGGTGTTCCCCTCGTTCACCAGGTGTTTCTCGGCGGTCTCCTCCTTTAGGAGGACATCCAGAACCGTCCCCTGGTCGTAGCTCTTTAGGGAATCTTTGCATCTGGCCGGACGTTGGCCGGATATAGAACGCAGCTGCGGAACGAGGTGCCTGGGGATGGCAAGGCCTACGGGGAGTCGCACGCAGGAGCAGCACGTCGCTGATCGCGATCTGCTGGGGACCTACCTGGCGGAAATCGGGCGGGTCCCGCTGCTCACGGCGGAGGAAGAGGTGGAGCTCGCCAAGCGCATCGAGGCGGGCCTCTTCGCCGAGCAGCTGCTCGACAGCGGGGGCTCGGAGCCGCGCATCGGCGACGCCGCCGATGAGGAGCTGGAGCGCGTCGCGATCTCCGGCCAGCGGGCGAAAGACGAGTTCATCCAGGCGAACCTTCGCCTGGTGGTAGCGGTCGCGCGCAAGTATTCGGGGCGCGGCATGCCACTGATCGACCTGGTCCAGGAGGGGAACCTGGGCCTGGTGCGCGCGGTGGAGAAGTTCGACTACAAGCGGGGGTACAAGTTCTCGACATACGCCACGTGGTGGATCAGGCAGTCCGTGGGCCGGGCCATCCACGAGCAGGCGCGGCCGGTCCGGCTGCCCACGCACGCGGGTGAGCAGATGACCAGGCTGATGCGGGTGCGCAGGGACATGCTGGCGGAGTTCGACGTCGAACCGACCGACGACGACCTCGCCGGGATCCTCGAACTACCGATCGAGCGGGTCCGCGAGCTACGCCGCTGGGCGTCCGACCCGGTGTCGCTGCAGCTCGGCGTGGGCGACGAGGACGAGACCGAGCTGGGCGACATGATCGCCGACGAGACCTGGGCCGATCCGGAGCAGCAGGCGATCGACATCCTGGAGCGCGAACGGCTCGACCAGTGGCTGACGGATCTCGAGGGGGACACCCGGGACATGCTGCGGTGGCGGTATGGCCTGGTCGACGGCCGCGAGCACACGCTCACTGAGGTGGGAGAGCGGTACGGGATCGGTCGCGACCGCGCCCGCCGCATCGAGCGCGACGCGCTGGCCCGTCTACGCAAGATGGCCACCGCGGCGGCTTAAGAACCATTTTCTTTTACGGCTGAGCACGGTGGGTGCCACCCGCCGTGCTCAGCTGGCGTCTGTCCAGGGGCACGCTCCTCCGGTGGAGCGGGCCGGGCGCCGTGACGTGCGCATTCTTGGCCCCGGTCCGTGGATCGGGCTGGGCGCCGCGTCCCCCTATGGGCGGTGCTGGGCGCGCCCTCTACGGGCGTCGCAGGAGGCGTCGTAGGAATTCCTCCACCGCTGCCTCCGCTGTGTCTCGGTCGCCGCCTCTGGCGACCAGCAGGGCGCTCTCGTTGATGGCGGCCAGGAGCATGTGGGCGTGCAGGTCCAGGAACTCGGCGGGGATCGCGTCCGTGGCCTGTAGGGCGAGCTTCAGGCTGCCGAACGAGTAACGCTCCTCCAACGCCCGCCACTGCTCCCAGCCCAGCACCGACGGCGCGTCGATCAGCACGATGCGCTGGATCACCGGATCGCCCGCGAGCCTGATCCAGGCCAGCATGCCCGCCCGGAGCACCTCGGCGGGGTCGTCGATGCCCTTGACCGCCTTGAGGATCTCCAGGCCGATGGCGGCTTCCGTTGCCTCCAACACCGCCTCGAACAGGGCGTCCTTGCCCGCGTAGTGGTGGTAGAGAGCGCCCCTGCTGAGGCCGGATTCCTGGAGCACCGCCTCGATCGAGGTGCCCTCGTAGCCGTGTTCGGCGAACAGCCGCGTGGCGATCGCGAGGAGCTGGTCGCGGGTGGCCGCGCCGCGTTCCGCCTTGAGGTTCATGGCACCACTCTAGACAAACCGACAGTCAGTCGGTAATTTCATAGACCGACAGTCGGTTTGTTATCCGGGAAAAGGAGTCAGGCCATGGACGGCATCAGCTACGTGGACGTCGGCGAGGGGCCGGTCGCCCTGTTCGTGCACGGCGTCGGCACCAGTTCGTACCTGTGGCGCAACGTCATCGCCGAGCTGCGCGACGAGCGCAGATGCGTGGCGATCGACCTGCCCCTGCACGGCGGCAGCGCGCCGCGCGACGATCTCTCGATCCCCGCGCTGGCCGAGGCGGTGGCCGAGCTCTGCGCCGAGCTCGGCCTGGACCGGGTCGACCTTGTCGCCAACGACACGGGCGGCGCGGTGGCGCAGGTCTTCGCCGTGCGGCACCCGGAGCGGCTGCGCTCGCTCACGCTCACCAACTGCGACGTGCACACCAACACGCCGCCGGAGTCGTTCAAGCCCACGGTCGACCTGGCGGCCCGGGGCGAGCTCGCGCCGCTGACCGCCGCCGTGCTGGATCAGCCGGAGCTGCTGGCCCAGACGGCGTTCGGCGACGGCTACGAGCGCATCGACGATCCGGCGGACCTGGTCGACCACTTCCTGCGGCCGATCTTCGACAAGCCCGGCGGGCCGCTCGCCTTCGAGCGGCTGCTGACCTCGATCGACGCCAAGGACATGGTCGCGATCGAGCCGCTGCTCACCGTGCTGGCCGTGCCGACGCTGGTGGTGTGGGGGACCGGCGACGTCTTCTTCGACGTGAGCTGGGCCCACTGGCTGCGCGACACGATCCCCGGCGTCAAGGAGGTCGTGGAGATCGAGGGCGGGCGGCTGTTCTTCCCCGATGAGCGGGCGAGTGAGCTCGTGCCGCACCTGCGCCGGTTCTGGGGCTGATCAGACGAGCGGGGCCAGGTATTTGTCCAGGTCGTCGAGGATCCCGCCCGCGGCGGTGACGCCGATGCCGAGCATCCAGACCTCGTCGTCCACGTTGTGGGCATTGCCCGACTTGACGGCCCCGAGGTTCTTCCAGAGCGGGCCGCCGGTCACCGAGGCCTGGCTCTTGGCCGCCGCCTGGCCGTACGCGCTGTAGAAGAGGGCGTCGGCGTCGGCCTGGGCGATGTTCTCCTGGCTCAGCTTGCCGAAGCGCTTGTCCTGCTGGCCGGCGAGCTGCTGCACCTCCGGCCGCGGGATGCCGGCGTCGCCGACCACGATGCCGCTGAACGACTCGGGGCCGTACATCCGGATCTCCGTCGGCATGAAGCGGACGATGCTCACCTTCAGCTTCGCGTACTTGGCGCCGACCTGCTTGGCCCGCGTCTCATAGGCCGACAGCAGGCCGGTCGCCTGCTCCTTCTTGCCCAGGGCGTCGGCGTCGAGCAGGAAGTTCTGCTTCCAGGTGACGCCCACCTTCTCCGTGAACACGGTCGGGGCGATCTTGCTGAGCTTGTCGTAGAAGGCCGCCTGCCGGAACTTCGTGCCGAGGATGAGGTCCGGCTTGAGCGCCATGATGGCCTCGATGTTCGGCTGCTGGGTCGTGCCGACGGCCTTGGTCGCGGCCAGCGCCGAGCCGAGGTACTTCGGCCACGACTGGCTCTCGGTGGCCTGGGCCGCACCGACGGGGGCCAGGCCCAGGGAGACCATCGTGTCGAGCTTGTCGGTGTCGAGGACCACGACCCGCTTCGGCTCCATCGGCACCTTCGTCTGGCCCATGGCGTGCGTGATGGTCCTGGTCGGCCCCGTCTGCTGGGAAGTGGTCGCGGTGCCGCAGGCGGTGAGCACGAGGAGGGGGAGCAAGAGGGCCAGGCGCATGAGGGGTTCCTTGATCTCTTAGGTAAGGCGACCCTAAGTCTATGGCCGAAAGTTCCCCGTCAGTCATCCGAAACATGGACGAAACACCAGTGGGGCGAGATTCACGAATGTGAAACACACCTGGTCGAGCCACGAAACTCCGGGCGAACACGCTGTGGCCACACGTCACATGTAAGGAGGGTCGCGTCGTGAAGATCGATAGCGGCACGACAGCCTGGATGCTAGCGGCCACCGCGCTGGTGCTGCTCATGACACCAGGACTCGCGTTCTTCTACGGGGGCATGACCAGGGCCAAGAGCGTCCTGAACATGATGATGATGTCGTTCGTCAGCATCATCACCGTCACCATCGCCTGGGTGCTCTACGGGCACTCGTTCGCGTTCACCGACAACAGCATGTCCTGGCTCAACAATTTCGTCGGTGGTCTCGACGCCCTCGGGTTGCAGAGCCTGGTCGACACGGCCACGAAGACCGACGGCACCGGCATGCCCAACCTGGTCTTCTCGGCCTTCCAGCTGACGTTCGCCATCATCACCGTCGCGCTGATCAGCGGTGCGATCGCCGACCGCGCCAAGTTCGGCGCCTGGGTGCTGTTCAGCTTCATCTGGGCGAGCATCGTCTACTTCCCCGTCGCCCACTGGGTGTGGGGCACCGGCTGGCTGAACGCCCTCGGCATCGAGGACTTCGCCGGCGGCACGGTCGTCCACATCAACGCCGGTGCCGCGGCGCTGGCGCTGGCCCTGGTGCTGGGCAAGCGCAAGGGGTGGCGCAAGGAGCCGATGCGGCCGCACAACCTGACACTGGTGCTGCTCGGTGTGGGCCTCCTGTGGTTCGGCTGGTTCGGTTTCAACGCGGGCTCCGAGCTGGCGGTCGACGGCACGGCCGGCCTGGCGTTCATGAACACCCAGATCGCCACCGCCGTCGCGGCCGGCGCCTGGATCGTGGTGGAGAAGCTGCGCGACGGCCACGCCACCAGCCTCGGTGTCGCCTCCGGAGCGGTAGCCGGTCTGGTCGCCATCACCCCGGCCTGTGGCTTCATCGACCCCTGGGCCGCGATGCTGCTGGGCCTGATCGCCGGTGCGGTCTGCGCCTACGCGGTCGGCCTGAAGTACCGCTTCAACTTCGACGACTCGCTCGACGTGGTCGGCGTGCACCTGGTCGGCGGCGTGATCGGCGCCGTCTCGCTCGGCTTCCTGGCCGCGTACCCCTTCCTGGAGCAGCAGAACAAGGGCCTCTTCTACGGCGGTGGCCTCACCCAGCTCGGCCTCCAGGTGCTGGGCCCGATCGCCATCGGCGGCTACTCCTTCATCATCACCTGGGTCGTCGCTAAGATCATCGACAAGACGATGGGCTTCCGCATCCCGGTCGAGGACGAGGTCACCGGCATCGACGTCACCACCCACGCCGAGACGGGATACGACCTCGGCACGGTCCACGCTTCTGGCGTGTCCTCCCCGAACGGCCCGATCACCACGGCACCGGCACCCAAGAAGGTGGAAGCATGAGGCTCATCACCGCCGTCATCAAACCGTTCAAGCTGGACGACGTGAAGGCGGCCCTCGAACAGTTCGGCGTCAAGGGCATGACAGTCAGCGAGGCGAGCGGTTACGGCCGCCAGCGCGGCCACACCGAGGTCTACCGCGGTGCCGAGTACCAAGTGGACCTGGTCCCCAAGGTGCGCCTCGAGGTGCTGACCGAGGAGGAGGACGCCGAGGACGTGATCGACGTCATCGTCAAGGCGGCCCAGACAGGCAAGATCGGTGACGGCAAGGTGTGGTCCGTCCCGGTCGACACGGTGATCCGGGTCCGCACCGGAGAGCGGGGTCCAGAGGCCCTGTGAGGGGTGAGGCTCGTACCTACGCCGCGGCCCGCAAGGAGCGGGCCGCGGACACCGATCGCTGGCTCAAAGACCTCTTCCGCACGGCGAGTGACGGCGAGCACGTCGCGCTGGTCGCCGTGGGGAGCCTGGGGCGCGGAGAGCTGGCCCCTGGAAGCGACCTCGACCTGGTCCTCCTGCACAACGGCAGGGACGACGTGGCGAGGATCGCCGATCGCATCTGGTATCCGATCTGGGACTCCGCCGTCGGCCTCGACCATTCGGTGCGAACCGTGGACGAGGCCGTGTCGGTTGCCCGCGACGACCTCAAGGCCGTGCTGGGCCTCATCCAGGCCCGGCACATAGCGGGCGATCCCGAGCTGACGAAGAAGGCAAGGGAGGCGGTGCTCGCCGAGTGGCGCGCCGACTCCCGCCGCCGGCTCGGCGAGCTGCGCGAGTCGGCTGACCGGCGCGCCCAGGTCAGCGGTGAGCTGGCCTTCCTTCTCGAACCCGACCTCAAGGACGGCCGCGGCGGCCTTCGCGACGTCCAAGCCATGCAGGCCGTGGCAGCGGCCTGGGTCGCCTCCGCGCCCGGTCCCCGGGCGCGTGAGGCCTATGAGCTCATCCTCGACGTACGGCACGCCCTGCACATCGTCACCGCGCGCGGCACCGACAGGCTCGTGCTCCAGGAGCAGGACGCCGTCGCCGGACTGCTCGGGCTGCTCGACGCCGAGGCGCTGATGCGCAGGCTCGCCGAGGCGGGCCGGACCATCTCCCACGCCTTCGACGCCACGTGGCGCACGGTTGACAGACTCCTGTCGGGGCCGGCTCCACGGGGGCGCCGCCCGCTGGCCGACGGCGTGGTCGAGCACGGCGGTGAAGTGGTGCTCGCCCGTGGCGTCGACCCGCGCAAGGACCCGGTCCTGGTGCTGCGCGCCGCCGCCGCGGCGGCCGACTCGGGGCTGCCCCTCGCCCCCGCCACGATGTCCGTTCTGGCCGCTCAGTCGCCTCCGATGCCCGTGCCGTGGCCCGAGGAGGCCCGTGACGCGCTGGTGTCCATCCTCGGCGCGGGCCGCGCCGCCGTGCCCGTCTGGGAGGAGCTCGACCAGGCGGGCATCCTTGTCAAGCTGCTTCCTGACTGGGAGCGCGTACGGCACCGCCCGCAGCGCCACCCGATCCACCGGTTCACCGTCGACCGGCACCTGATCGAGGCGGCCGCGAACGCCGCCAGCCACACCCGCGAGGTGTCCCGCCCCGACCTGCTGCTGATCTCGGCGCTGTTCCACGACATCGGCAAGGGCTGGCCCGGTGACCACTCGGCCACCGGCGAGGTCGTGGTCCGCGACATCGCGGCCCGCATCGGCCTGCCCCCGCACGACGTCGACACGCTGGCCACGGTCGTCCGTCATCATCTGCTGCTGCCCGAGACCGCGACCCGCAGAGATCTCGACGATCCGGTCACGATCGAGAAGGTCGCCGCCACGGTCGGGTCGCGTGAGGTGCTCGAACTGCTCGCCGCGCTGGCCGTCTCCGACGGGCACGCCACCGGCCCGGCCGCCTGGAACGCCTGGAAGGCCGGGCTCGTCGCCGACCTCGTGCGCCGCGTCCGCTCCGTGCTGTCCGGCTCGCCGCCGCCCAAGCCGCCCAGCCTGTCGGCCGAGCAGGCCGCGCTGGCCCGCCACGGTGGCGGCGCCGTCCGCGTCATCGGGGGAGCCGTCACGGTCGTCGCCCCCGACCGGGCCGGGTTGCTGTGGAGCGCCGCCGGCGTGCTGGCCGCGCACCGGCTGATCGTCCGCTCCGCCTCGTCCGCCGCCGCCGGCTCCACCGCGGTGATCGAGTTCTCCGTCGTTCCCGAATACGGCTCCCCGCCGGACCCCGCCACGCTGGAAGCCGATCTTCGTCTGGTCCTTGCTGGACGCCTTGACATCGAACAGCGTCTGGCCCGCCGTACGAGGTCTATGAGGCCTGCTCGTGTTCCGGTCGCTCCACCCCGTGTGACCTTGGTAGACGATGCCTCTGCGACCGCCACGGTGGTCGAAGTCAGGGCCCATGACAGACCGGGACTCCTGTGGCGCATTGGACGGGCATTCGGTGAATGTGGTCTTGACGTGAGGGCCGCTCGCGTGGAGACTCTCGGCGCGGAGGCGGTGGACGTCTTCTACGTGGTCGATCGTGCCGGACGGCCCCTCAGTGACGGTGCGCAGCGGACCCAAGTCCGTGATCAGGTGCTCGCGGCACTTCGATAACCAACAGCACACACGAGCTACGGGTATGTTTGCAGCGATGTGCCCGTTTTGCCTGGAAGTCGGGTGCTCTTTACCTTATGAACCGGCCTGGACCCGCCGACGGATCGGGATGATTGAGGGGTAGCGGAAGCAGTGACTACGGGGAACTCCGAAAGCGGCCACGCCGCGAGGCAGGGACGCGGAAAGCGGACGCTGCCCCGGCTCGGGCTGCGCAACTGGCGGGTGAGATGGCGCCTCACCGCGCTGGTCCTGGTTCCTACCATGGCGGGAGTCGTGCTCGGGGGAGCGCGGGTGGTGAGCTCGGTGCAGAGCATCGGCGACTACGACCGCACGGCACTGGCCGCGGAGCAGGCCGGCCGGATCCGCGACCTGGTACAGGCACTCGGCCTGGAGCGTGACACTGGAGGCTGGATGGCCGCCTCCGCCAAGGTGCGCAAGAAGCTCACCGAGCCGTACAAGGAGCGCAAGCAGCGGGTCGACGCGCTGGTCAAGGCCGTGCAGGCCGACATGGCGGTGATGGACGAGTCCTACGGCGACCGCGTGCTCAACGCGGTCAAGCGGGCCCGCTACGACTTCAACGTCCTGAACAGGACCCGCAGCGAGGGCCAGAAGGACACCACTCGCTACGACTCGCTGCTCGACACGCTGCTCAAGCTGCACGACGAGCTGAGCCTGCTCAGTGACGACTCGCAGATCATCGGCCAGTTCCGCGCGCTGAGCGCGCTGGCGCGCGCGAAGGAGGAGGTGTCCAGGCAGCGGATCCAGTTGCTCAAGGGCTACTACAACTCCGCCAGCGTGGACGCCAAGGAGGTGGAGCGGTTCATCGCCTCCAACGCCAGGCAGCGCGCCGAGGTCGCGGCCGTCGGCCAGGAGGCCGGCCCCGTCGTGGGCCTCGCGCTGGCGAAGGCGATGACGGCGCCCGAATACTTCAACACCGAGCTGACCAAGGCCCGCGCCATTACGCTCGCCGCCGGCAAGGCGCCGGGCGTGCGGATCAGGGACGACCTGCTCGCCCAGACGGACCGCGCCAAGCCGGCGCCGGACCAGTGGTTCGACGACAACGCCGTCACCATCGACATCCTGCACTCGATCGAGGGCGATCTGAGCCAGAAGGTGGCGCTGCGCAGCCAGGAACTCCGCGACTCCGAGACCCGCAACGCGATCATCGCCGCTGTGTTGATCATAGCGCTATTGCTGCTCGTCCTGCTGTTCACCGTCGCGATCGCCCGCTCGATGGTGGCGCCGCTGCGCCGGCTGCGCGCCGAGGCCCTGGAGATCGCCGGGTTCCGGCTGCCCGACGTGGTGCGCAAGCTGCGTGTCACCGGTGACGCGCCCGCCGACATCCGCCCGATCGAGGTCGAGGGCGACGACGAGATCGGCGACGTGGCCAGGGCCTTCGACCAGGTGCACCGCCAGGCCGTACGGCTGGCGGGCGAGGAGGCCGACCTCCGCAGCAACATCAGCTCGATGTTCGTCAACCTTTCGCGCCGCACCCAGACGCTGGTGGAGCGGCAGATCTCGCTCATCGACGGCCTGGAGAAGGGCGAGCAGGACGGTGCCCGGCTGGCCGACCTGTTCAAGCTCGACCACCTGGCCACCCGCATGCGGCGCAACTCCGAGAACCTTCTGGTCCTGGCCGGGCACGAGGCCGCCCGCAGGCGCAGCCAGCCGGCCAAGCTGGTCGACGTGGTCCGCGCGGCGCTGTCGGAGGTCGAGGGGTACGAGCGCGCGCAGGTCAAGGTGCACCGGACCAC
The DNA here is from genome assembly GCF_043197155.1 of Nonomuraea sp. NPDC049269. Lineage (NCBI taxonomy): Bacteria > Bacillati > Actinomycetota > Actinomycetes > Streptosporangiales > Streptosporangiaceae > Nonomuraea > Nonomuraea sp. NPDC049269. The sequence goes on along the minus strand of NZ_JBICSO010000003.1, from coordinate 136,770 downwards.
CTCGGTGCTCGGCAGCGCGGCCAACGACCTGGTCCACCTGGTGGCCGAGCTGGTCGAGAACGCCATCCAGTTCTCGCCGAACAACACCAACGTCGTGGTGTCGAGCAGCCTCATCGAAGGCGGCGGCGCCCTGCTGTCGGTGAACGACGTCGGCATCAGCATGACCGAGGACGAGCTCGCCGAGGCCAACCGCCGCCTGGCCGAGCCGCCGGTCGTGGACGTGTCGGTGTCGCGGCGGATGGGCCTGTTCGTGGTCGGCCGGCTGGCGCTGCGCCACGGCATCCGGGTCCAGCTCCGCAAGGGCGACGGCGCCGGACTGATCGCCATGGTGCTGCTGCCGCCGTCGCTGATCTCCGACGGCAACCGGTCGCCGCTGCCTCAGCGGCCCGGCTTCGGGGGAACGCCCCCGAACGGCATGCCTCTGACCTCGATGCCCGCGAACGGCGCGCCTCCCGTCACGCCGCCCAACGGCGTTCCCGCGCCGAACGGGACGTTCCGCTCGTTCGCCACCTTCGACTCCTTCGACGCCGGCTCCGGGCCGTCTCAGCCCTTCACCGCCGACACGGACGGCGGCGCCCACCGGCCGTCCTACGACTCGGGCGGCTACCAGTCGTACCCGAGCCAGGCTCCGTCGTATCCCGACCCGGGGCAGGGTGCGCAGCCGCCCGGCCGGGCGCAGCCGGGGCTCCGTCCGCCGAGGTATCCGAACCAGCCCCCGTCGTACCCGGGCCAGGAGCGCACCGGCGCCTTCCCCTCCTTCCCCGGCCCCGTCGGTCCGGGCTCGGATGGTGCCTTCCAGACGCCTTACAGCACAGGTGAGGCGCGTCGGCCGGAGTCGCCGCCGTCGGTGGACGTCTCGCCCATGGAGCCAGGTCAGGAGGAGTTCCTGCCGATCTTCGCGGCCGTGGAATCCGCCTGGTTCCGCAAGCCGGCGGAAGAGCGGTCGCCGGAATCCTCGAGCCGGGATGAGTCAACCCCCCCACAAGCCGTACTCTCTGGGGAGGAATCGTGGCGAAACGCCGCCGACGCCGGTTGGCGGGCGGCGGCCGCCGCCACGAGCGATCCCAGCCTTGGGGGCACCACGTCCTCGGGGCTACCCAAGCGCACTCCTAAGGCGAACCTGGTTCCTGGTACGGCCGGCCCACCGCAGCAATCGCAGCGGCAGGCCCCGATGCCGCCGGTCTCCGCCGATCGGGCGCGCAGCAGGATGTCCAGCTTCCAGCAGGGAGTGCGGCGGGGTCGTGCGGAAGTACGTGGACAGGAGGAACAACAGTGATTGAGCGTCCTGCCGGGGAGGGCGAGTGACCACCCTTAGCCATGAGGCCCACAGGTTCGACTGGCTGATCACCGACTTCGTGCGGAACACGCCCGGAGTCGCGCATGCCGTCGTCGTCTCGGCCGACGGCCTCTGCCTGGCCAGTTCCGAGGGCTTCCCACCCGACCGCGCCGACCAGCTGGCGGCGGTGTCCGCGGGCCTGCTGAGCCTGACCGTGGGCGCGTCCAGGGTGTTCGAGGGCGGCTCGGTGTCGCAGACCGTCGTCGAGATGCAGCGCGGGCTGCTCGTCGTGATGGCGATCAGCGACGGCTCCGTGCTCACGGTGCTGGCCGGGATCGATTGCGACATGGGGCTGGTGGCGTACCAGATGACGCTGCTGGTCGACAGGGCGGGCCAGGCGCTGACGCCGGCCCTGCGCGCGGAACTGCAGGCGGCCAGGACGCGGTGATGCAATGGAACTGATGGGGGAGGGCCGTGTACGGCATTGACGGAACCGGGGAGGATGAGCCCCTGTTCCGTCCGTACGCGGTGACCGGCGGTCGTTCAGAGCCGCGCTACCACCTTGCGATGGAGACGCTGATCTCGTCGATGTCCATACCGGATGACGAGATGTCCATGCTCACTCCCGAGCAAGAGGCCATCATGCAACTCTGTCGCACGTTCCGGTCGGTCGCCGAGATCTCGGCCCTGCTCCGTGTCCCGCTGGGCGTGGCGAGAGTGCTCGTGGCGGACATGTCCGACGAAGGGCTTGTCCGCCTGCACCAGCCACGTCTCAGCGAGGGACAGCCAGACCTCAATATGCTCGAAAGGGTGCTCAGTGGACTTCGCAGGCTCTAGCCCCGGCCTCACGTCGACGAAGATCGTCGTCGCGGGCGGGTTCGGCGTCGGCAAGACGACGTTCGTGGGGGCGGTGTCCGAGATCCTGCCGCTCACCACGGAAGCGGTCATGACCGACGCGTCCGCGGGCATCGACGACCTCGGCATGACGCCGAACAAGCAGACGACGACCGTGGCCATGGACTTCGGTCGCGTCTCGCTCGACCGTGACCTGATCCTCTACCTGTTCGGTACGCCCGGGCAGCACCGGTTCTGGTTCATGTGGGACGACCTGGTGCGCGGCGCGATCGGCGCGGTGGTGCTGGTGGACACGCGGCGGCTGGCCGACAGCTTCCCCGCGATCGACTACTTCGAAGAGGCCAAGCTGCCGTTCGTGGTGGGCATCAACGGCTGGGACGGTCAGTTCCAGCACTCGGACGACGAGGTGCGCGAGGCGCTGGCGCTCTCGTCGCACGTGCCCATCGTGCGTACGGACGCGCGGCACCGCGAGTCGGTGAAGGGGACGCTGATCTCGCTCGTGGAGCACGTCGTACGCCTGCGTGCGGCGCCCGTCTCCTAGCAGGCAGCATGTGGATCGCGCTCGCCGCCGCCGTGGTGATCGGCGTGGCCGTCTGGTGGGTCCGCCACCGCGGCACGGCCGACGGTGGGCCGGCGGTTGTGCGCAGGCCGGGCTGGGAGGCGCGGCTGGGGGACGAGGGCGCGACCGCGTTGCTGGAGGGGCTGAGGGCCTTCGCCGACGCGGGGACCCCGGTTGATCTCGGCGGGGAGTTCGGGGTCCTGACGGTGTTCGAACCGCCGCGGCTCATCTCGCTCGACCTGCTCGCCGGCCGGTTCGCCGCCCGGGGGCAGGCGGCCATGCACGATCCGCAGACCACGGTGGGCGAGCTGATGGCCGAGTTCCTGGCCGCCGAGGAGCCGGGTGTGCTGCATCTGCGGGCGGGCTGGGCTGACTCGGCGCACGGCGGGCGCTTCGCCGATCAGGTGCGTGAGATCGTCTGTCCTCAGGGAGTGGCGGGCATCGGCGCCTGGTCCGGTGCTGGTGGCCTGGGTGCGCTGGAGGTGGTCGTCCTGGGCGACGGGCTGCCGGACACCACGATGCTGCTCGACCTGGCCCGGATCCGTGACCAGTACGACGAGTCGCGGGCGCGGCAGCCGGGGGCGCCCGGCGAGGTGGTGCTCCGCAGCCTGCTGACGAGCGTCATCGCCAACGGCGGGTCTGGACTGACCTGGACCGTGCCGCCTACGGAGCGGCAACTCGGCGTCGCGCTGGCCGCTGCGGGGCCGCCGGAGCTGCGGCGGGCGACCCCTGCCAAGGAAGCGGCTGACCGCTAGGCCCGTATTTCGGCTGCCGTATGTTTCCACACTCCCAGCCGAACTGTGGCGGGGAGTGCGGAAAACGCGGCCGGCGGTGTCGGCAGGGCAGCGTTGTCGGGCTGAATCGGTGGGCAGGCGGAGTCAGGTCGGGTCGGCTCGGCGGGTGATCAGTGTGTCGATGCCGTCGAGGACGCGTTCCAGGCCGAACTCGAAGGCGTGTTCGGCGCTGTACGCGCCGCCTAGGGCCTCGGCGGCGGCCTGACCGACGCGGGAGGCCGTCGGCCACCGTGAGGTGTCGGCGATCCGGCTGAGGAACGGCGCGTGCGCCGCCCACCACTGCTCGTCGGTCAGCCCGGTCTGGGTCTCCGCCTGCGCGGCCTCGACCGCCCCCCTGGCCGTGCCGTGAACGAAGCCGGTCACCAGGGTGATCACCGAGTCCATCTCCACGTCCGTCAGCCCGATGCCGTCGACGGCACGCAGCTCGTAGTCGTACTTGGCCGTGACGTTCGGCCCCAGCACCGGGCGGTTGGCCGCCACCTGCAGGAGCCAGGGGTGGCGCTGGTAGAGCGCCCAGTTCTCCCTGGCGATCAGGGTCAGCCTGGCCCGCCAGCCGCCTGGCACGTCCTCCGGCCTCGCGGTCTCGCCGTAGACGGTGTCGAGCATGACGTCGAGCAACTCCGGCTTGCCCGGCACGTACGTGTAGAGCGACATCGTGCCGACGCCGAGCCGCTCGGCGACGCGGCGCATCGACAGCGCCTGCACGCCGTCGGCGTCGGCGACCTCGATGGCGGCGCGCACGATCCGGTCGACGCTCAGGTCGGGCTTGCCCTTGCGGCTGGCCCGCTCGCTGGTGCGCCAGAGCAGCGCCAGGCTGCGCGCCGGGTCGCCCTTGCCGGAGTACTCGATCGTCACCTTCGTACGGTACACCGTACGGTTGCGAATTCTGAACCGTATGCTGTACGGTACGGCGTACGGAATTTAGGAGGCGGTATGGCGGCGGTACTCGCACAGGGGCTGCGCAAGACGTACGGCAAGAAGGCGGCCCTGGACGGCTTCGACCTGGAGGTGGCCGAGGGCACGGTCTGCGGCCTGCTCGGCCCGAACGGCGCGGGCAAGACCACGGCCGTCCGGATCCTCACCACACTCCTGCGCGCGGACGGCGGCCGAGCGGAGGTGGCGGGGTTCGACGTGGCGGCCCGTCCCCGGCTCGTACGGCGGAGCATCGGCCTGGTCGGCCAGCACGCGGCGGTGGACGACGTGCTGACCGGCAGGCAGAACCTGGAGCTGTTCGGCCGCCTCTACCACCTGGACGCCCGCGCGGCCCGGGCCAGGGCCGCCGAGCTGCTGGACACGTTCGGCCTGGAGCACCCGGGCCCGGTCAAGGAGTACTCGGGCGGCATGCGGCGCCGCCTCGACCTGGCGGCAAGCATGATCCTCTCCCCACCCGTGCTCTTCCTCGATGAGCCCACCACGGGGCTCGACCCGCGCAGCCGCGGCGAGGTGTGGAAGGCGGTGCGCGCCCTCGTCTCCACCGGCACCACGGTGCTGCTCACCACCCAGTACCTGGAGGAGGCCGACCAGCTCGCGGACCGCGTCTCGGTCATCGACACCGGCAGGGTCGTCGCCGAGGGCACGCCGGCCGAGCTCAAGAACAAGCTCGGCGGCGACCGGCTCGACGTGGTCGTCAGGGACGCTGCGCGGCTGTCCGAGGCCGCCGGGATCGTCGGCAGGGTGGCCGCCGCGCCCGCTGAAGTCGATCAGGACACCCGCCACGTCAGCGCGCCGGTGGTCGAGCGAGTCCAGGCGCTCACGGCGGTCCTGGCGGCGTTCTCGGCCGCGGGCATCGAGGCCGAGGACGTCGCGCTGCGCAGGCCGACACTCGATGAGGTCTTCCTGAGCCTCACCGCCGCGTGAATCCCATCAACCGAAAGGAGCCCGGCATGACCGAACTCACCATGGACCCGCCGTTCACCCGGCTGCGCTGGGCGCTGGCCGACGGCTGGTCGGTCGCCCGGCGCGACCTGATCCACTGGATCGCCCAGCCCATGACGATCGTGTTCGGGGTCGCCTTCCCCGTGGTGATCGCCTTGGCGTTCGGCTACCTGTTCGGCGGCGCGGTGGACGTGCCGGAGGGGGCCGACTACTTCGCCTTCCTCATGCCCGGCATGTACGGCATGACGATGCTGTTCGGACTGGGCGCCACCATGGTCGCGGTCACCACGGACCTGTCTCGTGGCGTGACCGACCGGTTCCGGTCCATGCCGATGGCCCCGTCGGCCGTGCTGATCGGCCGGGCCGTCGCCGATCTGCTCAACTCGGTGCTGGTCCTGGCGGGCATGCTGGCTTGCGGGTTCGCGGTGGGCTGGCGCCCGGCGAGCCTGGGCGGGGCGCTCGGAGCCGTGGGGCTGCTGCTGTGGCTGCGCTTCGCCCTGTTGTGGGCGGGGATGTACCTCGGGCTGGTGGCCAAGGATCCGGGGGCGGTGACGGCCATCCAGACGCTGGAGTTCCCGATCGGCTTCCTGTCGAACGCCTTCGTCGCTCCGGGCACCATGCCGGGCTGGCTGGGCGCCGTCTCCGAGTGGAACCCGCTGTCGTCGACCGTCGCGGCGGCGAGGGAGCTGTTCGGCAATCCCGGCTGGGGCGGCGACTCCTGGGTGGCCCAGCACGCGGTGACGATGGCGATCGTCTGGCCGCTGGTGATCACCGCGGTCTTCTTCGTCCTGTCGGTCCGCCTCTACCAGCGCCTGGACCGGTGACCCCGAGGGGTCAGCCGGCCACGATGGCGTAGTTCAGCGCGGGATCCAGTCCTTCCACACGATCTTGTTCTCGTCGACCCACTTCTTGGCGGCCTGGTCGGCGCTCATCTTGCCATTGATCATGTCGCTGGCGACCGCGTTCTGGTTGTCGTTGGTCCAGGTGAAGTTGCGGACCAGGTCGTACGCCCGGCCGCCGGTCGCGGCGAAGCTCCTGCTCACGATCTTGTCGAGCAGGTACGGCGGGTAGTCGCAGGCGACCCTGGCCGCGACGGCGTCGCAGCCTATCGAGTAGGCGGGCAGATTGATCTTGACGAGTTTGACCTTGGTGAACAGCCATTGAGGTTCGTAGAAATACATCAGCACCGGCTTCCTGTTCTTGGTCGCCGTCTCCGCCGCCTTGATCAACGCGTCTTCGCTGCCGGAGTAGACCACCCGGTAATCGAGGCCGAGGTTCTTCACGAGCGCCTCGTCATTGGTGACGAACGACCGATCACCGTCGAGTACCTGACCGGAATTTCCAGATTTAGCGGTCCGAAAAAGGCTCGAATACTTGTTCAGGCTCCGCCAGTTGGTGATGTCTGGATATCGCTTGACCATCCACTGGGGGACGTACCATCCGATCACCCCTTTGTTTCCGGTGAGACCCGCCGAGAGCGCGATCTTCTCGTCCTCGATGTACTTCTTCTTAAGATCGTTGTGGCCCCAATTCTCGACGATCACGTCGACCTTGCCGGTGGCGAAGTCCTTCCAGGAATCCTCCTCTTTCATCTTGCGCTTCTTGACGTCGTATCCCAGCTCGTGTTCGAGCAGGTAGGCCAGCACGGCGGCCTGGGCCTCGTAGCCGACCCACCCGTGGACGTCGATGTGCACCGTGCCCTTCGCCCCAGGGGCGGGCGACGGCTCTCCGCTGGAGCAGGCCGTCAGCAGCAGGGCCGCCACCAGCGGCCCCGTGATCGTCTTGGTTCGCATGAGCGGCTCCACGGCCGCGGCCCGCCGGGGGCCGCGGCCGAAAAGGGGTCAAGAGGGGCTACTTGGGGATCCACGCCTGCCACTTGGCGGTGTTGGCCTCGATCCACTTCTTGGCGGCCTGCTCGCCGGTCATGCCGCCGTTGGTCATGTCGTTGGCGACGGCGTTCTGGTCCTCGTTGGTCCAGCTGAAGTTCTTGACCAGGTCGTAGGCCTTGCCGCCGGTGTCGGCGAACTTCTTGCTCACGATCTTGTCGAGGTCCAGCTCCGCGTAGTCGCAGGCGACCTTCTTGGCGTCGGCGTCGCAGCCCGAGGTGTAGGCGGGCAGGTTCACGCGTACGAGATCGACCTTGTCGAAGAGCCAGTGCGGGGTCCAGAAGTAGAACAGCAGTGCCTTCTGCTGCTCCTGCGCCTGGGTCGCCGACTTGAGCAGGGCCGCCTCGCTGCCGCCCGTGACCACCTTGAAGTTCAGTTTGAGGTTCTTGACCAGGGCCTCGTCGTTGGTGACGTAGCTCGGGTCGCCGTCGAGGAGCTGGCCCTTGCCGCCGGATTCCGACGTCTTGAACAGGCCGGCGTACTTGTTCAGGTTCTTGTAGTCGGTGATGTCCGGGTACTTGTCGGCCATCCACTTGGGCACGTACCAGCCGATGACGCCCTTGTTGCCGGTCGAGCCCGCGGACTGGGCGACCTTCTTCTCGTCGATGAACTTCTTCACCAGGTCCGGGTGACCCCAGTTCTCGATGATGACGTCCACGTCGCCGGTCTCGAAGCCCTCCCAGGCGAGCTGTTCCTTGATCTCCGGAAGCTTGACGTCGTAGTGGAGCTCGTTCTTCAGCAGGTAGGCCACCACGTTGGCGCTGGCCTCGTAGCCCACCCACGGGTTGATCGCGATCTTGACGGTTCCGGCGCTCGAGGCGCTGCCCTGGGCTTGTGGCGCAGCGGAGCTGGACGGCTCTTCGACCTTGGCGCCACCGCATCCCGCGGCCGCGAGCCCGAGCGCTAAAAGGCCTGCGAGCAGGCGAATCTTCATCTGGTCTTCCTTCTTTGGGGGGAAGGGCGCCTGTCGGCGCCCTGCGTGATGCGGTCGAGCATGACCCCGAGCAGGACCGTCGCGATGCCGGCGATGAACCCCATGCCGAAGTCGGTCCGCTGGGAGAAGCCCACGACCACGTCGTAGCCGAGGGCGCCGGCCCCGACCAGGCCACCCACGACGACCATGGCCAGGGTCATCACGATGCCCTGGTTGGCGGCCAGCAGGATCGCCCGGCGGGCCATCGGCAGCTGCACCTTCCACAGGAGCTGGCCCGGGGTGGACCCGGCGGACGCGGCCGCCTCCACCACGGTCGCGGGCACCGCCCTGATACCGTCCTCGACCAGGCGCACGACCGGGGGCACCGCGTAGATGACCGAGGCGAAGATCGCGGTGAACCTGGTGGTCTCGAACAGGGCGAGCGCGGGCAGCAGGTACACGAAGGCGGGCATGGTCTGCGCGGCGTCGAGTATCGGGCGCTGCACGGCTGAATACCGGGACGACCGCGCGGCCGCCACGCCCAGCAGCAGGCCGATGACCAGGGTGACGAGCACCGCGACCGTGACGGTGGTGAGCGTCTGCATGGCGTGCTCCCAGACGCCGAGCAGCGCGATCGCCAGCAGGCAGCCGAGTGCCGTGAGCGCCGGCCTCAGCCCGCTCACCCGCCAGGCCAGGAGCAGCGCGGCGGCGGCGACCAGCCACCACGGCGCCGAGGTGAGCAGGCCCTCCAGCGGGTTGAGCAGGAGACTGGTCGTGACGTCCTTGACGAACGTCGTGACGCCGTACCAGCTCGTCTCGGCCCAGTGCACCGCGTCGTTGACCTGGACGACGAAGTTGACCGTCCAGCCGTCGGGCCACTCGGCGGGCAGCAGCGGGGTCAGAGCCAGACCGGCGGCGGCCGACACAGCGGCGGCGATGAGGGAGATCCGGCCGATCCGCCGGTGCGGGTCGCGAGTGGCCAGCGCGACCGTCATCCGGTCCAGCACCACGGCCATGACGACGATCGCCAGTCCGGCCGGGAGCATGATGCCGACCTGCGCGCGCGACAGGCCCCGGATGATGTCGCCGCCCAGGCCAGGCGCCGAGATGAGGTTCGCGATGACGACCATCGACAGCGCCATCATGATGGTCTGGTTCACCGCCAGCGCCATCGTCGATCTGGCCAGCGGCAGGTAGACCTTGAACAGGGTCTGGCGCCCCGTGGCGCCCAGCGACGCCGACGCCTCGACGGCGGTGGGGGAGACCTGCTCGATGGCCAGCGCGGTGATGCGGATGGCCGGCGGGATCGAGTAGATCATCGTCGCGATGGCGCCGGCGGGCGCGCCGATGTGGAAGAACAGCACGAGCGGCGCCAGGTACGCGAACGTCGGCATGATCTGCATGACGTCGAGGACCGGGGTGATCGCCTTGCGCGCCCGGCGCGAGAGGCCCGCCCAGACGCCCAGCGGGATCCCGATCGCCAGCGACAGCAGCACCGAGGCCGCGACCAGGGCCAGCGTGTCGACGCTCGACTGCCAGAGTCCGAGCACACCGAACGAGCCGACCCCGGCCACCGCGAGCAGCGCGATCCGCCAGCCGCCCGCCAGCCAGGCCAGTGCGCCCATCACGCCGATGAGCCCGGGCCAGCCGAGCGCGTACAGCACGCTCTGGAAGGCCGTGTAGACCGACCCGACGAAGAGCCGGATGTAGTTCAGGAAGTACAGGAACAGCGGGTTGGAGTTCCGATGGTCGTCGATCCACTCCCGCAGGTCGGTGATCGCCAGGAACTGCGGCGCCGACTTGTCGTGCGGGAGCGTTCCCGTGCCGTGGAAGACGAGGTAGGCGGCGGCGAACAGCAGCACGATCCCCGCCGGGGCCGCCCACCTGGGCATGCGCAGCCTGGACGGGGTGGTGACGGCCGTGGTGCTCATACGCCGGCCCGTACGGCGCCCGAGAGGAAGGTGAGCATGTCCACCCGGTCCACGACTCCGGCCAGCTCGTCACCGTCGACCACCCGGATGGGCCGGGAGGAGGCCGACGTGGCGCCGATCGCGTCCTTGATGACCGTGCGGGCGGGCAGGACCGGGCCGTCGAGGGGCTCGCCTGGCTCGGGCGGCCGGCAGATCCAGCGCAGCGTGAGCACGTGGCTCCTGGGCACGTCACGGACGAAGTCGGCCACGTAGTCGTCGGCCGGCGCGCCCACCAGTTCCTCCGGCGTGCCGAGCTGCACGATCGACCCGGCCCGCATGATCGCGATGCGTTCGCCCAGCTTGAGCGCCTCGGACAGGTCGTGGGTGATGAACACCATCGTCTTGCCGACCTCGCGGTGCAGGCGGATCACCTCGGCCTGCATGTCGCGGCGGATCAGCGGGTCGAGCGCGCTGAACGGCTCGTCGAACAGCATCACCTGCGGGTCGACGGCCAGCGCGCGGGCCAGGCCGACCCGCTGCTGCATGCCGCCGGAGAGCTGGTCAGGGTAGGCGTCGGCGTGCCCGTCGAGGCCGACGAGGGCGAGGATCTCCCCGGCCCGCGCGTGCCTGTCGGCCTTGGCGGCGCCCTGGATCTCCAGGCCGTAGGCCACGTTGTCGATCACGCGCCGGTGGGGGAGCAGGCCGAAGTGCTGGAACACCATGCTGACCCGGTGGCGGCGGATCTCGCGTAAGCGGGCGGGGGTGGCGCGGCCGATGTCCTCGCCGTCGATCCTGATCTCGCCCGCGCTCGGCTCGATGAGCCGGGTGAGGCAGCGGACCAGGGTGGATTTGCCGCTTCCCGACAGGCCCATGACGACGAAGACCTCGCCGGGCCGTACCTCGAAACTGACGTCTCTGACGGCGGCGGTGCAGCCCGTCTTCTCTCTCAGCGCGGTGGGTTCCAGATACTTGTCATCGCACTCCAGGACCCTTTCCACCTTTGTGCCGAAGATCTTCCACAGTCCGTTGACGTCGATGGCCGCACTGTTGGGAGAAACCCCCACAACTCGCCTCCTCGCTTTGACCGGGCTCAACCTATGTCGTAAATAACGCAAATCTCAACGGCGTGACCTTGAAGAGACGTCTGTGGTTCTTCTCTGTAACAGCCTTGGAACGCTACAAACGCCCACAAGCGGACACTTGTTTACTTAAAGGAGCATTTTTCACCTATAACGGATCAAAATGGGGCCCCAGGTTCTCGCCTCATGCGTCACACCGCTTGAGTTTTGCCACGTTATGTTCGCTTGGCCGAGCTAGTAGGTATGTGTTCCAATTACCCCCACTTGCTGATTTCCCGAGGGCCTCAGTCGCCCTTCAAATACGCCGATTCGGGCGAGAGGTTGCGTTCGGTGAGTACACAGTTGGGTGAACGGCAGGCGGACGAGGCGAACTGGCGCCTGCGTAACTGGCGGGTCCGGGCGCGGCTCGTCGCGCTCATCCTGGTTCCGACCGCCGCGGCCGTCCTGCTCGGCGGCGTCCAGGTGTTCGCCTCGATGGGCGCCGCCGCTGACTACGCCCGTACGAACCGGCTGGCGCAGCTCTCCCAGCAGGTCGGCGCGCTCACCCACCTGGTCGCCGGCGAGCGCGGCAGGACCTCGTGGTTCATCGCCAGGGGGCGGCCCGCGACGGGGCTAGCCGACGTACGCGACCAGATGGACCTGGTGGACGCCTCCACCAGGCAGGTGCGGGCGAGCGCCGAGCAACTGGTGGGTGAGGTCACCGGCCGTACCGCCGACCAGATCGAGAACATGCTGAGCCGCCTGAACGACCTGGCCGGCCTGCGCCAGCAGGCGCTCGAAGCCGATCTGCTGCCCGGGGCCTGCGTCGAGCTCTACACCACGGTGATCAACGAGCTGCTGTCGGTGCACAACGAGCTGGTCAAGGGCAGTCAGGACGACGAGCTGTTCCGTCAGACCCGCATGCTCGACTCGCTGGCCCACGCCAAGGAGAGCATCTCGCTCCAGCAGGCGTTGGTCACCACCGGCCTGGTCGAGGGGAGCTTCGACCAGGAGCAGCTCAAGCGCTTCCTCGGCGAGCTGTCACGCGAACGCAACGAGCGCAAGGGCTTCGGCGACGAGGCCACCGCGGAGGAACGCCGCTTCTTCGACGAGAGCGTCAACGGCAGATCCGCCGACCGCATGCTGTTCCTGCGCGAGCTGGTGCTGATCCGGGCCACGGCGGGGCTGCCCCTGAAGGGCCTCGACCAGGGCAACCACGGAGACGACGCCAAGGAGTGGTACGACGCGGGCACCGTCGTCGTCGACTCCTTCCGCGAGGTCGAGCAGCGCCAGGCGGCCGGCATCCTGACCCGCAGCGAGGCACTCAGCGCGGACGAGCGGCAGCGCGCCCTGGTCATCGCGTGCGCGGTGCTCGCGCTGCTCATCGCCGTCCTGCTGATCACCACGGGAGTGGCGCGATCGCTGGTCCGGCCGCTGCGCCGGCTGCGCGGCGAGGCGTTGGAGATCGCCGGCCGGCGGCTGCCGGAGTTCGTCCAGCACCTGCGCGAGTCGCGCGACGGCGCGCTCAACGTCAAGGTGCCGCCCATCGGCATCTTCTCCAAGGACGAGGTGGGCGAGGTCGCGCGCGCCTTCGACGAGGTGCACCGCGAGGCCGTACGGCTGGCCGGCGACGAGGCGCGGCTGCGCTCGAACGTCAACGCGATGTTCGTCAACCTGTCGCGGCGCAGTCAGACCCTCGTCGAGCGGCAGCTCACGCTGATCGAGCGGCTGGAGCGCGGCGAGCGCGACGACAACCGGCTCGGCGACCTGTTCAAGCTCGACCACCTGGCCACCCGGATGCGCCGCAACAGCGAGAACCTGCTGGTCCTGGCCGGCCAGGAGGCGGCACGCAAGTGGAGCGAGGCGGTCGAGCTGATGGACGTCGTACGCGCGTCGCTCGGCGAGGTCGAGAGCTACGACCGGGTCAGCGTCGAGGCGCAGTCGGCGGCCGCCATCGCCGGCCAGGCGGTCAGCGACGTCGTCCACCTGCTCGCCGAGCTGGTCGAGAACGCGGTCTCGTTCTCCTCGCGCGACACCAAGGTGATCATCTCCAGCAGCCGCATCGACGGCGGCGGGCTGATGGTCTCGGTCACCGACCACGGCATCGGCATGAGTCCGGAGGAGCTGGCCGAGGCCAACTGGCGGCTGGCCAACCCGCCGGTGGTCGACGTCTCGGTCTCCCGGCGGATGGGTCTGTTCGTGGTCGGCCGGCTCGCACTGCGGCACAGCATCAGGGTGCAACTGCGCCGCCAGGACGTCGGCGGGCTGACCGCCATGGTGCTGATCCCCGAAACGCTGCTCACCTCGGTCCCCGGGGTGACGCCGGCCCCGGAGCCGCCGCCGTTCGTGCCGATGCAGGCCACCCCGGCGATGCCCGGCTTGGGCCACCCGTCGTTCGACCCTTCGCTCGACCAGCCATTCGACCAGCCATTCGACCAGCCATTCGACCAGCCTTTCGAGCGGCCTTTCGAGCGGCCCTTCGAGCGCTCGTCCCATCAGCCCCTTGAGGCCCTCGACATGGCGCCGTCGCCCCCATCCTCGTGGTTCATCTCCCGGCACACGCCCTCGGTGGAAGTGCCGATGCCCGCCCTGGCCCCACCGCCCCCTCAGGCGGAGAACGAGCTCCCGCCGGTCTTCACCTCCGCCGGGTCGAGCTGGTTCACCAAGCCGGAACCGGACCATCGCGACCCCGCCTGGTCCTCGCCGGCCGACGGCGGATGGCAGGCGGCGGGCGCGATCAGCGAGCCCGCGCGGAGCGGGACCACCTCATCCGGACTGCCCAGGCGGACGCCCAAGGCCAATCTGGTGCCGGGCTCCGCCACACCCCCACTGTCGCCGTCGCCGTCGCCGTCGCCGGCCCCCGCACCCGCGCCCGCACCTCCTGTCTCGCCCGACCGGTTGCGCCGCAGGCTCGCCAACTACCAGCAGGGCGTGCGCAAGGGCCGCGCAGAGTTAGAGGAGGACCCAGGATGAAGAATCTGAGCCAGGCGGCCAGGGACATGAACTGGCTCGTCAGCGGCTTCGTGGAGCAGGTGCCCGGCGTGGCGCACGCCGTGGTGGTCTCCGCCGACGGGCTGCCGGTGGCCTTCTCACGAGGCTTCCCCCAGGACCGCGCCGACCAGCTCGCCGCCATCGCGGCCGGGCTGATCAGCCTCACCCAGGGCGCCGCGCGGGTCTTCGAAGGCGGCGAAGTCACCCAGACCCTCATCGAAATGCGGCGCGGCCTGCTCCTGGCCATGGCGATCAGTGATGGTTCGTGCCTGGCGGTGCTGGCCGCCCCCGATTGCGACATGGGCCTGGTGGCCTACCAGATGACGATTCTGGTCGAGCGCGCGGGGCAAGTGCTCACGCCCGCCGTCCGCGCGGAACTCTCGGCCGCGCGAACCTGGTGATGGGAGTGGACTGTTGGCAGCGTGGGATGACCGCGAACCGGAGCCCGAGCGGAGCTCGTTAGTCCGGATGTACGCCGTCACAGGCGGGCGAACCGCCCCACGCGGTGGCCTTGCGGTGGAGGCGCTTGTATCCTCAGCGACGTCGATACGGCTCGGCATGACCTACACCCGGGAATACCGGGCGATCAGCGAGCTGTGCCGGCAGGTCCGGTCGGTGGCGGAGGTGTCAGCTCTGCTGCGGGTCCCGCTCGGTGTGGCGCGGGTCCTGATAGCCGACATGGAGTCGGAAGGGCTGGTCCGCGTCTACCAGCCGCAGCTTGAGGCGGGCGTCCCTGACAAGAGCCTGCTCGAAAGGGTACTCAGTGGACTTCGCAGGCTCTAGCGGGCTCACCTCGACGAAGATCGTCGTCGCGGGCGGGTTCGGCGTGGGCAAGACCACCTTCGTCGGCGCGGTGTCGGAGATCATGCCGCTGACCACGGAGGCCGTCATGACGGATGCCTCGGTGGGCATCGACGACCTCGCGCACACGCCGGGCAAGACGACCACGACCGTGGCCATGGACTTCGGGCGACTGTCGCTGGATCGTGATCTGATCCTCTACCTGTTCGGCACGCCCGGTCAGCACCGGTTCTGGTTCATGTGGGATGACCTCGTCAAGGGTGCGATCGGCGCGGTGGTGCTGGTGGACTCCCGGCGGCTGGCCGACAGCTTCCCCGCGATCGACTACTTCGAGAACGCCGGGCTGCCGTTCGTCGTCGGGCTCAACGGGTGGGACGGGCACTTCCCGCACGTGGAGAACGAGGTGCGGGAGGCGCTCACGCTCTCGCCGCACATCCCGATCGTGCGTACCGACGCGCGGGTCCGCGAGGCGGTCAAGGCCACGCTCATCTCGCTGGTCGAGCACGCCCTCACCGCCCAGTCCGCGTCCGGCGCCCGCTGACGCCCGGTCAGGACGCCGCCGACCACCAGTAGGCGGCGACCAGCTCCGCCACCAGCGTCTCCGTGAGCAGGGCCACGTCCGCGTCGCCCTCGTGCGTGTAATGGATGGCGGCCGTGGCGTCCTTGAGGTCTCCGCCGACGGTGAGGACCGTCGAGCCGCGCTGCCGCACCCAGTCCATGGCTTGGTCCTCGTAACGGGAGCCGGGAAAGAGCAGGGCGCGGTAGTCGAGGGTCTTGGTGAGGTAGACGTCCACGTGGGCCCAGTCGCCCGTCTCGCAGGCGTCGGCCGGGCGGCGGGGACCCTCGCGGAACATCAGCGCCGACTGCTCCGCCGACGACAGGCGCTCCGGGGGCGCCATGGTGTAGACGCCGTGCGGGCCGTCCAGCAGCTCCAGCGCCAGGGGCAGCCACTCGTCCCTGCGGTCGAGGAGGTCGGCCGACGCCTCGGCGCTCCGCCGTACCAGAGCGGGCAGATCGCGCCCGTCGCCCGTGAGGCGGGACTCCAGCGCGAGCAGGAGGGCGAGCGTGTGCTGGAACGTACGGCAGGACACGCCGCCCCGCTCCTCGCCCGCCCGCAGGGGGACGACCAGGTCGGCCGCCTCGGCGAGGGCCGAGCCGGGAGTGTTGGTGAGCGCCGCCACGAACGACGGGCCGCCCGCGTACCGGGCCACCGCGTCGAGCGTCTCGCGGCTGCCACCCGTCGCCGAGATGGGCACCACCAGCGTCTCCGGACCCGCGGGGTAGGTGGCCGCGGCGGAGGCGTAGTCGGCGTAGGCGTCGATGCCCGCGGCGCGCAGGCGGAGCGCGGCCACGCCGGCGGCGTAGCGGGAGCTGCCCATGCCCAGGAACAGCACGCGACGGACACCGCGCGGCAGCCCCTCGAACGGATCGGCGGTCGCCAGCGCGTCCGCCAAGGTGGCCAGGGCCGCGGGTTTGGCCTCCAGGTCGGCCAGGTAGAGCTCGGAATTCACGGGGTCTCCTCGGGATAACGGGCGCGCAGGACGCCCATCGGGGCGTAGCGCCAGCGGGGCAGGTGCCGGGCGGCGTAGACGAGCTCCCGGCACTCCTGCTCGATCTCGAACGGGCGGAGCAGCGAGCCGTCCAGCAGGTCCGGCCGCCCGCGCTCGGCCAGGCGGTCCCGGTAGGCGGTCAGCAGGCGCTCACGGGCCTCGCCGGCCCAGCCGAGCGCCTGGCGCGGCGGGGTGCCGCGGCGCTTGATCGCCACCTGGGCGACGTGTTCCAGGCTGGTGGCGAGCTGGGCGACGTCTCTGGCCGCCGGCTGGTACGGCGCGGCCTCCGTGACGGTGGGGTTGCCGTCGAAGTCGATCACGGCATAACCGCCGGTCCATTGGAGGATCTGGCCGACGTGGAGATCGCCGTGGATGCGGATCAAGGGCGTGCTGATGGGCTCGGTGAGCGGGGCCAGCTCGGCTCTGAGAGCGCCCGCCCGGCCCGCCAGCCACTCGCCGTCCTCGCCGCCAGTGAGAGTGAGGGCCTCGGCCAGGGCGCCCTCCGCCCTTTCCGCCGGTCCGAAATTCGCTGTAACGGCCGGGGCGGTTATGGCGATGGAGGGGGGTGGGAAAGTGGAGAGTGCCAGGTGGAGGTCGGCGGCCAGGCGGCCGAGGGCGTCCGCGAAGGCGGTGCGGCCCGCCTCGGCCTCATCGGCGCACCACTCCCAGCCGTCCCTGGCCCCTGGCAGGTAGCCCGTGACCAACGCGAGCAGCGTCTCGCCCGCCCCGTCCACACGCGTCAGCGCGGCGTACGGCGGAGCCGTATCCTGGAATCCGGCCCCGGCCAGATGGGCGAGCATCTCGGGTGCGGGATGCGGCATCGTCGCCGGAGGCGTCAGCCACTTGACCACCACCCGCTCGGCCACGACCACCGAATAGTTCGTCTGGTCGACGTGTGACCCGAAATCCCGCTCGGCCGGCACCCCAGTGTCGTGTTCCGTCACACCGTGCGAGAGGCTGGGCAGGGCGGAGAAGCGGCGGACGGCGAAGGGCGGTGGCACCTCACTCCCCCCCACGAGCGCCGTCACGAGCGCGGCGGAGATGCCGCGATCTTGTGCTGTGAGGGGCTTCTCACCGAGAGAGAGCAACCGCTTCCATATTGAATTCATGTTCAACAGCTAGACCAAACATCCAGGTAACAGTGTCCGCAAAAGTCTTGCTCATGTTGATTTCTGCTGCAACACTCCTGCTCTGGTCCGCCGTGCCCGGTTGGTCGCGCGACCCCTCTCGTCCCTTGGAATCCTGAAGGAGTAGCGGCCGTGTCCTCCCGTACCCGGTTCACCCGTCGTCTTCCGGCTGCCGTAGCGGTGGTCGGCCTCGCGCTCGCCGTCGCGGCGTGCGGTGGTGAGTCGACCAACAGCGCAGCGGCGCCGGCGGCGACGGCCGACCAGCTCAACCCGAACGCCGACCTGTCGAAGCAGTCGGTCAACGTGACGGTGTGGGACGGCTACACGCCCAAGGAGCTACCGCAGAAGGTCAAGGACAAGCTCAAGTTCCCGCTGAAGATCGGGCTCCACGCCACCAACGAGGAGGCGATGACCAAGCTGACCGCCGGCGGCGACAGCGGCATCGACGTGGCGTTCGTGTCGGGCCAGTACGCCCAGGCGCTCAACGAGCAGGGCCTGCTGGAGCCGATCCACGCGGAGCTGATCCCGAACCTGGCCAACCTCTACCCCGAGGCCACCCAGCTCTCCTACGACAAGGGCAACAAGTACTCGGTGCCCTACACCTGGGGCACGACCGGCATCTGCTACCGCAGCGACCTGGTGAAGACGCCCCCGACGAGCTGGAAGGACATCCTGTCGCCCCCGGCCTGGGCCGACAAGAAGGTCACCATGATGACCACCGAGCGCTGGCTGGCCCTGCCCGCGCTCAAGGCGCTGCACTACTCGGTCAACACCGACAAGGACGACGAGATCGCCGCGGCCAAGAAGCTCCTCATCGAGGCCAAGCCGCACCTGCTCGGCTACGACGACACGACCTTCGGCGACAAGCTCAAGTCCGGCGAGGCCGTGATGGTCGAGGCGTGGGACGGCTGGTGCCCGACCACGGACGAGAAGAAGAACATCAAGTTCGTGGTGCCGAAGGAGGGCAGCGACCTCTGGGTGGACACCATGGTGATCATGAAGTCCTCCAAGAACAAGGAGGCGGCGCACGCCCTGATCAACTACATCCTCGACCCCGAGATCCACAGCTGGGCCGCCGCGAACATCAACTACAAGGTGCCCAACAAGGCCGCCATGGACAAGGTGCAGATCCCCGAGGGCTCGCTGCTGGGCATCAAGCCCGCCGAGCTGCTCAACGGTGAGTCGATCATCGACCTGGGTCAGGCGTCGGTGAAGTACACCCGCATGTCGACCGAGATCACGGCGCAGTCGTAGTAGCAGTGAAAGCACAAGCTGAATCCCGGCCGGTGTCCCCTTCGAGGGGGCGCCGGCTGGGTGCGTTCGTTTTCCTGTCACCCGGGCTGACCTACCTGGTCGTGCTCCTCCTGGTGCCGCTGGTGCTGGTGCTGAGCTACACGCTGTTCCAGCGCGGGCGGTTCGGCGGCGTCGTCTACGAGGTCACCGGCGAGAACTTCAGCCGCCTGCTCGACCCGCTCTACCTCGGTGTGGTGGGCACGTCGCTGAAGACCGCGGGGCTCACGACCCTGGTCGCGCTGCTGCTCGGCTACCCGACGGCCTACCTGATCGCGCAGCTGCCACGTAAGTGGAAGACGGTCGCGCTGGTCGCCGTCGTACTGCCGTTCTGGACGAACTTCATCATCCGCGTCTACGCCTGGATCATCCTGCTCAACGGGCCCGGCCTGCTGAACTCGGGATTGAAGGCGCTGGGCCTCGGGCCGTACGAGCTGCTCTACAACCAGGGCGCCATCGTTCTCGGGCTGCTCTACTCCTACCTGCCGCTGATGGTGCTGCCGCTGTACGCGGCGATCGAGCGGCTCGACCCGCAGTTGCGGGAGGCGTCGGCGAACCTGGGCGCGTCGGGGTTCACCACGTTCCGCAAGGTGACGCTGCCGATGACGGTGCCGGGCGTGCTGACCGGGTGCCTGTTCGTGTTCGTGCCGAGCTTCGGCAACTTCGTCATCCCCGAGATGCTCGGCGGCGGAAAGTCGATCATGGTGGGCAACCTGATCCGCACGGAGTTCCTGAAGGCCCGCGACTGGCCCTTCGGCTCCACGCTGGCGCTGGCCCTGGTGGCGGTCCTGGTGGTGCTGCTGATCGCGCAGTCGTGGGCGGCCCGCCGTGGGTAGGGCGAAGTGGCTGCACGTCCCGTTCTGGGCCACGTACGTCTTCCTCTACGTGCCGATCGTCGTGCTCGTCGTGATGTCGTTCAACTCCGGCAAGTCGGCGTACACCTACGAGGGCTTCAGCCTCAAGTGGTACGGCGAGCTGGCCCAGGACGAGCGGATCAGGGACGGCCTGGTCAACACGCTCATCGTGGCCGTGGGCTCGACCGTCATCGCGACCGTGCTCGGCACGCTGCTGGCCGTCGGCCTGGTCCGGCACACGCGGTCGAAGACGCTCGACGCGTTCGCCCTGATGCCGGCCGTACTACCCGACCTGGTGCTGGCCATCGGGCTGCTGGTCTTCTACGGGATGATCCAGCTCACGCTGGGGCTCTACTCGGTGATCCTCGCGCACGCCGTCTTCTCGATGGCCTTCGTCGCCGCGGTCGTGCGCACCAGGCTGACGAACGCCGACACCTCGCTGGAGGAGGCGTCGCGTGATCTCGGGGCGGGCCCGGTCGTCACCTTCATGAAGGTGACGCTTCCGCAGCTCGCGCCGGGCATCATCGCGGGCGCGCTGCTGGCCTTCACGCTGTCGCTGGACGAGTTCGTGATCGCCTTCTTCACGATCGGCAACACCGAGCAGACGCTGCCGATCGTCATCTATTCGATGGTCCGTTTCGGGGTGACCCCGAAGATCAACGCGCTGGCCGCCATCCTGCTCCTGGTGAGCTTCACGGCGGTGATCGCGGGACAGCGGATCACCAAGATCGGGGAGTCATCTCGTGCTCAAGATTGACCGGATCACTCGGCGGTTCGGTGATGTGACCGCGCTCGACGGGGTCTCACTGGAGATCCGCCAAGGTGAGTTCTTCGCCCTGCTGGGGCCCTCCGGGTGCGGCAAGACCACGCTGCTGCGCATCCTGGCCGGGTTCGAGACGCCCGACGGCGGCACGGTGACGCTCGACGGTGAGGACCTGCTCGCCAAGCAGCCGAACCGGCGGCCGATCAGCCTGATGTTCCAGTCGTACGCGCTGTTCCCGCACATGACCGTCGCCAAGAACGTGGCCTACGGCCTGGAGCGGGAGAAGCTGCCGCGCCAGGAGATCAAGCAGCGCGTCGCCGAGGTGCTGGACACCGTCGGTCTGTCGGAGCTCGGCGCGCGCAAGCCGGCCCAGCTCTCCGGCGGCCAGCGCCAGCGCGTCGCGCTCGCCCGGTCCATCGTCAAGCGCCCGCGCCTGCTCCTGCTCGACGAGCCGCTCTCCGCGCTCGACAAGAAGGTCCGCGCCGACATGCAGCTGGAGCTCAAGCGGCTGCAGCACGAGGTCGGCATCACCTTCGTGGTCGTCACCCACGACCAGGAGGAGGCCATGTCGCTGGCCGACCGCATCGCGGTCTTCGAGCGGGGCGGCGTGCGCCAGGTGGACGAGCCCGTCGAGCTCTACGAGCGGCCCCGCACTCCCTTCGTCGCCGACTTCGTCGGCGCCAACAACCTGTTCGAGGGTACGGCCGGCGGGGCGGAGGGCCTCAGGAGCACCGACTTCGGCCTGCTGCCCGGCACCCCGCTGGAGGAGCTCGAGCCCGGCGCCAAGGCGCTGCTCGGCGTCCGCCCGGAGAAGGTCGAGCTGCGCGACGAGACGGCAGCCCACGGGCTCAAGGGCACCGTGCTCGACGTCAGCTTCTACGGCGGCGTCTCACACATCTCGGTCGACCTGCCCGGCCAGGTCAAGCCGGTCCTGGTGGCCGTACAGGGGGCCAGCGCCGTGCAGCAGGGCGCCAAGGTCAAGCTGCACTGGCGGCACGACGACGCCGTCATCATCCCGGCGGATCAGGGCACGGGTCGATGAGTCAGGCCGTGGCCCGTCGCCGTGCGCGCGTAGGAGAGGATCAGCTCGGCCGCCTCCTGCGGGTCTATCACCGGGTGCCGGGCGGTGATCCGGTAGCCGTAGGCGTCCTCCAGGGCCACCAGGTTGCGCGAGATCGTCAGCGAGTCGGAGCTCAGCTTGAACACCCCGAGCGCGGAACCCGTGTCCAGGATCGACTGGTACATCGACACCTGCCGGTCGTACAGGGAGGTGAGCAGCACGCCGTAGACCCTGTTGCGCCCCGCGGCCCCGCCGAGCTCGTTGAGCAGCCTGACGTCGGGATCCAGCGGACCGGTCGGCAGCCCCGACCTGATCGTCATGACCAGCTTCTCCGCCGGGTCGGTGAGCGCGATGAGCTGGCGCAGCCGCTGCTCGTAGAACCGCTCCATCCCGGCGTGCTGCGCCTCGACCAGCAGCTCGCTGATGTCGGGATAGTGATAGAGCACGGCACCGGAGGTCAGCCCGGCCTCCTCGGCCACATGCGAGAGCTGGACGCGGTCGATGCCGTGACGGATGATGGCCCGCCGGGCCGCCTCGATCAGGTCGATGCGCCGGTCGCTGCGGCTCTTTCGCTGGGCCACGATCACCGCCTTGTTTGTCTGCCGTTCAGGAAGCCGTGACCATAGTGCCTTGAAGTTGGCGTCCCCGCTAGATGAGTATTTGAATTCCTCTTCAATTGCTAGTCCACCTCGGAGTCGTGGAATGTCCCTCACCATCCTGTTCATGCCGGAAAGCGCCTACGGGCCCACGAACAACAGCATCGGCATCGGCGACATCCTGCGTCGCCGCGGCCACCGCGTCGTCTTCGCCGCCGAGGCGTCGTGGAAGGGCAAGCTCGAAGCCCTCGGTTTCGAGGAGGACCTGGTCGACCTGGCGCCGCCGGCCGAAGGGGCCGAGGAGCAGGACGCGGGGCAGTTCTGGAAGGACTTCATCCGGGAGACCGCCCCCGAATACCGCAAGAGCACGCTGGAGCAGCTCGAGACGGTGACCAAGCCCATCTGGGACTCGCTCATCGACGGGGCAAAGTACTGCGAGCCGCAGCTCAAGGCCATCATCGAGCGGGTCCAGCCGGACGTCATCGTCGAGGACAACGTCATCACCTTCCCGGCGCTGCTCACGACCGGCAAGAAGTTCGTCCGCATCGTGTCCTGCAACCCGCTGGAGGTGCGCGGCGACGACGTCGCCCCGGTGTTCTCGGGACTGCCCGCCGACCACCGCGGTGAGTGGGACGCCTTCCGCGCCGAGTACGACCGCACCCACCGCGAGATCTGGGCGGCCTTCAACGAGTGGTGCGTCGAGCAGGGCACCGCGCCGCTGCCCGACCTCGACTTCATCCACGAGGGCGACCTGAACCTCTACGTGTTCCCGGAGATCCTCGACTACACCGACGCCCGGCCGCTCGGCCCCAGCTGGCACCGCCTCGACTCCTCGGTCCGTGAGACCGACGAGGACTTCCAGCTGCCCTTCCAGCGCACCAACGGCGCGCTGGTCTACTTCTCGCTCGGTTCGCTCGGCTCCTCCGACGTGGAGCTGATGCAGCGGGTGATCGACGTGCTGGCCACCACCCCGCACCAGTTCATCGTCTCCAAGGGCCCGCTGCACGAGGAGATCAAGCTGGCCGACAACATGTGGGGCGCCGAGTTCCTGCCGCAGACGAAGATCATCCCGCTCTGCGACCTGGTCATCACGCACGGCGGCAACAACACCACCACCGAGGCGCTGCACTTCGGCAAGCCGATGATCCTGCTGCCGCTGTTCTGGGACCAGTACGACAACGCCCAGCGCGTGGACGAGCTCGGCTACGGCGTGCGGCTGTCGACCTACGCCTTCACCGACGAGGAGCTGACGGGCGCGCTCGACCGCCTGCTCGGCGACTCGGAGCTGCGCGCCCGGCTGGCCGCCGCGGGCGAGGAGATCCGCGGCCGCGACGGTCTGCGCAAGGCCGCCGACCTGATCGAGAACCTGGGCCTGAAGTCCGATGCGTGAGCTGATCAACCCGGCGACCGGGCTCGTCTGCGACCTGGTCCCCGACACCCCGGTGGACGACGTGGCGGGGGCGGTGCGGACGGCGCGCACCGCCTTCGAGGAGTGGTCGCAGGCCACCCCGGGCGAGCGAGCGCGCGTGCTGCTGCGGCTGGCCGACCTGGTCGAGGCCGACGCCGAGGAGCTGACCCGGCTGGAGGTCGAGGAGACGGGCAAGCCCGCGGCGGTCTTCAGGGACGGCGAGCTGCCGTTCGCGGCCGACAACCTGCGCTTCTTCGCCGGGGCCGCCCGTTCGCTCGACGGGTCGGGCGCCGGGGTGTTCAGCCGCGGCTACACCTCGGTCATGCTGCGCCGTCCGCTCGGCGTGGTGGGCTCGATCGCGCCGTGGAACTTCCCGTTCGTGATGGCCGTGTGGAAGCTCGGCCCGGCCGTCGCCGCGGGCAACGCGGTGGTCATCAAGCCCGCCCCGCAGACGCCGCGCAGCACGCTGCGGCTGGCCGAGCTGTTCGCCCAGGCGGGCGCGCCGGCGGGCCTGGTGCGGGTGGTCACCGGCGGCGCCGAGGTCGGCGAGGCGCTGGTCACCGATCCGGGTGTGGACATGGTCAGCGTCACCGGTTCGACGGAGACCGGCAGGGCCGTCATGACCGGCGCCGCCAAGACGCTCAAGCGGGTGCACCTGGAGCTCGGCGGCAAGGCGCCCGCGCTGGTCTTCGAGGACGCCGACCTGGAGGAGACGGCCCGCGGGGTGGCCATGGGCGCCACCTACAACACCGGTCAGGACTGCACCGCCGCCACCCGCGTCTACGTGGCCCGGCAGGTGTACGACGACACGGTGGAGGCCATCAGGGAGACACTCGCCGGCATCACCGTGGGCGACCCGTGGGACCCCGCCACCGACGTCGGCCCGCTGATCTCGGCGGCGCACCGCGACCGGGTGCACGGCTTCGTCTCCGGCTCCGGCGGGCGCGTCGTACATGGTGGCACCTCGGTCGAAGGGCCCGGTTCGTATTACCTACCCACACTTGTTAACGAAGTGTCACAGAACAGCGATATCGTCCAGGGTGAACTCTTCGGCCCCGTCCTCGTGGTCCTGCCGTTCGACACCGAGGACGAGGCCGTGACGCTGGCCAACGACACGCGTTATGGCCTGGCCTCGTCCGTGTGGTCTCGGGACGTGGCCAGGGCGATGCGGGTCTCGCACCGCCTCGACGTGGGTGTGACCTGGATCAATGATCATCTGCCGATAGCCAGCGAGGCCCCGCACGGTGGGGTCAAGGGCAGTGGTTTCGGCAAGGACATGAGCCAGGAGGCGGTGCAGGAGTACTCGGTGACCCGTCACCTGATGGTCAAGCACGCGGCGCCGGTGGAGCGCGACTCCTTCCGGCCCGCCTGAAAACACGCACGGCGATATGCGACCTCGAAGGCACGTTTGGTCGCATTTGATGGGATATGTTCGGTTGGCCGATCTGGTACGGGTTGTGTTCCAATTACCCAGCCCGCAGAAATCCCATGCGCCCCAAGCGTGTCAGATTTTCGAGCACGTAACGGCGAGAGGTTGCGAGAGTCAGTGAGGACGGATAACCCCAGGCACACCAGGTCCGGGGAGCACACAGGCGGACGGTTCCGGCTGGCGAACTGGCGCGTGCGCTCCAGGCTGGTGGCGCTGATCCTCATCCCCACCATCGTGGGTGTGCTGCTCGCCGGGGTCCAGCTGGCGAACGCCATCGGCACCAGCGCCGAGTACCGCCGGCTGACCACGGTCGCCGAGCTGGTCCAGCGCGTCGGCGCACTGTCGCACGAGCTCGCCAAGGAACGCACGCTCACCGCGTGGTACATGGCCGACCGCCGGCGGCCCAGCCGGCTGAGCCAGCTCAAGGCGCAGCGCCAGGCGTCCGATGCCGCCAAGCAGCGGGTGCTCGCCGGCATGACGGCCATCGACGCCACCTACACCGCTCGCGTCATCGAAGAGGTTTCGGAGATCCGCCGGTGGCTCACCGGCCTCGACGGCCTGCGCAAGTCGATCGCGGGTGAGGCGAGCGTGCCGCCCCGAGCTGCGCTCCGCACCTACTCCTCCATGATCGACGTGCTCGAGAACCTCCAGGGCGACCTGGGTGACGGCATCAGCGACGACCGCCTGCAGGGCGACGTGGCCGCGCTGACCGCTCTCGACCGGACCAAGGAGGAGGTCTCGCGCCAGCAGGGCATCCTCATCGTGGCGCTGATCGAACGCCGGCTCGACTACGACGACCTCTCCGACTTCCTCGGTTCCTGGAACAACCAGCAGGCCGAGCAGACCACCTTCGAGGCGGAAGCCACCCGCGACGTTCTCCAGGCGTTCCAGAAGGGCGTACGAGGTCAGCAGATCGACCGCGCGGACGCGATGCGTCAGCGCGCCCTGGCCCAGCTGCGAGAGTTCCAGACCATCAAGGACCTGGACATCACCACTCGCCGGGACATCCAGCTCTGGTACGAGAGCACCACGCTGGCCGCCAACGCCATGCGCAAGGTCGAGGACGCCCTGGCCACCAGGATCGTGGCCACCACCCGGGACCTGAGCGACAGCGAGCAGCGCAGCGCCATCATCTCCGGCGCGACCATCCTGGTCCTGCTGCTCCTCGTCCTGGTGATCACCACCCGGGTGGCCGGTTCGCTGGTCCGCCCGCTGCGCCGGCTGCGTGCCGAGGCGCTCCAGGTGGCCACCACCCGGCTGCCCGAGACCGTCCGCCTGCTGCGCGAGTCCGGTGACAGCGCGGAGGTGCCCGACGTGCCCTCCGTCGGCGTCAACACCCGTGACGAAATCGGGGAAGTGGCCCGGGCCTTCGACGAGGTCCACCGCGAGGCGATCAGGCTGGCCGGCGACGAGGCCAAGCTGCGTGCCAACGTCAACTCGATGTTCGTCAACCTCTCCCGGCGCAGCCAGACGCTCGTCGAGCGGCAGCTGCAGCTCATCGAGGGACTGGAGCAGGGCGAGGAGGACGAGAACCGGCTGGCGAACCTGTTCCGGCTCGACCACCTGGCCACCCGCATGCGCCGCAACAGCGAGAACCTCCTGGTCCTCGCCGGCCAGGAGGCCGCCCGCAAGTGGAGCGAGCCGGTGCCGCTGGTCGACATCGCCCGCGCCTCGCTGTCCGAGGTCGAGAACTACGAGCGGGTCCAGATCCAGATCCCGTCCGGCATCGAGATCGCCGGCCCGGCCGTCACCGACGCCGTGCACCTGCTCGCCGAGCTGATCGAGAACGCCATCTCCTTCTCCCCGCGCGAGAGCAAGGTCCAGGTCACCAGCACGCCCATCGAGGGCGGGATCCAGGTGACGATCAGCGACCTGGGCATCGGCATGTCGGCCGACGAGCTGGCCGAGGCCAACTGGCGGCTGGCCAACCCGCCGGTCGTGGACGTGGCCGTCTCGCGGCGCATGGGCCTGTTCGTGGTCGGCCGCCTGGCGCTGCGCCACGGCATCAGGGTCCAGCTCGGGATGAAGGACGCGGGCGGCCTGGCCGCGCTCGTCATGCTGCCCGACATGCTCATCGCCGGCCCCCAGGGCTCGGTGCCTCAGCAGCGCGGCAGCCAGTACGAAGCCTTCACCACCTTCGACCCGAGCATGATCGAGCCGTCCTCGACGAACGGCTCGGGCGTCTACGGCGGTCCGAGGACCGATACCCCCGACATCCGCACCTCGGACGACGCGCCGGTCGACACGCAGTGGCCGGGCTCGCTGCCGTTGCCGGGTGGCGGCGGCAACTGGCCGCCGTTCGGCGAGGAGCAGCCGCCGCGGCAGCAGCCCGACGAGCAGCGCTGGCCGTCCTTCGCCGACGAGCCGCCCGCGGCCGCCGCGCCAGACCAGCGCTGGCCGTCGTTCGCCGACGAGGCGCCGCCGCGGCAGGACGAGCAGCGCTGGCCCTCCTTCGCCACCGAACCGCCGCCGCCCGCGCAGGACGAGCCCCGCTGGCCGTCCTTCGCCACGGAGCCGCCCCCGCCGGTGCCTGCGCAGGAGTCGAACTGGCCGCCCTACGCGTCGGTGGAGGAGCAGCCGCCCAGGTCGCCGTTCGTCGAGCAGCCCAAGTCGCCCTACGGTGGGGACTCGCAGCCGGGCTTCGGGTTCGAGGAGCACCGCTGGCCGTCGTTCGCCGACTCGCCCATCCCGCCCGTCGAGCCGTTCACGCACAACGGGCGCGGCGCGTTCAACCCGTTCGGCCCCGGCGAGTACTCCTCGAAGGATCTGACCGGCCCGCTCCCGGCGGTGCGCAACTCGCCGACGGAGCAGAGCGACGACTTCCTGCCGATCTTCTCGTCGGTCGGCTCCGACTGGTTCCGCAGGCCGGAGCCCGAGCAGGTCAAGCCGTACCAGGAGCCGATCTCCGAATCCTCCGCGCAGGAGGAGACCCAGATCGGCGGGATACCGGCCGTGCCGCCCGCCGGCCCGCTCACCACGCCGCACGCGGCCCAGCCCTTCGCGCAGCCGCCCGCTCAGCAGTACGCCCAGCCCTATGCCCAGCCCGTCGCGCCACCGGCCGCCGCGCCCCCACCGGCGGCGGCGCCGGCCGCCGCGTCCGCCGGGACGACGGACAAGCCGGCGCTGCCGCAACGCGTACCGGGCGGGTCCGGCGTGAGCGCGTCGTGGTCCTCGCCCGCCGACACCGGCTGGCAGGCCGCGCAGGCCGCCGCCGAGCCGGCCAAGGGCGGCACGACGGCTTCCGGCCTGCCGCGGCGCGTACCGAAGGCCAACCTGGTGCCCGGTACGGCCAGCCTGGCGGAACCGCAGGCGACGTCACCGGCACCGCAGATCTCCCCCGATCGCCTGCGGAGCCGGCTGTCCAGCTTCCAGCAGGGGGTTCGGCAAGGCCGCGCGTTCACCCGCGGAGATGACAATGAGGAGGAGCAATGAGAGAACTGAGCCAGGGAGCGCGTGGCATCAGCTGGCTGATCACCGACTTCGTCAACAACGTGCCCGGTGTCGCGCACACCGTGGTGGTGTCGTCTGACGGCTTGCCGCTGGCCTTCTCCGAGGGTTTTCCCAAGGACCGGGCCGACCAGTTGGCCGCGGTCGCCTCGGGTGTGATCAGCCTGACGCAAGGCGCGGCTCGTGTGTTCGAAGGCGGTATGGTCACCCAGACCGTCATCGAGATGCAGCGCGGACTTCTGATGATCATGTCCATCAGCGATGGCTCCTGCCTCGCTGTGCTCGCCGCGCCCGATTGTGACATGGGCCTGGTCGCGTACCAGATGACGCTGCTCGTGGAGCGGGCGGGCCAGGTGCTCACCCCGGCTGTACGCGCCGAGCTGCAGGCGTCCCGTCCGCGTTAGCCGGACGGTGACAGGAGAAAGATCATGATGTCAGGTCAGGGTTGGGCTGGTGATAGCACTCCGCCGCATCCGTCGGCTCCCCGTCCGCAGAAGCCTAGTTCCCTTGTCCGGCCATATGCCGTGACAGGGGGCCGTACGGCCCCGCGGATGAAGTTCGCCATGGAGGCGCTCGTGTCCTCCGTGACCTCGGAATATCAAGACATTTCACTTCTAAGTCCGGAGTATCAGGCGATCATTCAGCTCACCCGCAACGTCAGGTCGGTTGCCGAGATCTCCGCCCTTTTACGGCAGCCTCTTGGGGTAGTCCGGGTGCTGATCGCCGACATGGCGTCGGAGGGCCTGATCCGCGTGCACCAGCCTGCGCTGGACGCGGGAAAGCCGGACCTCAACTTGCTCGAAAGGGTGCTCAGTGGACTTCGCAGGCTCTAGCCCCGGCCTCACCTCGACGAAGATCGTCGTGGCCGGTGGCTTCGGCGTGGGCAAGACGACGTTCGTGGGTGCGGTCTCGGAGATCTTGCCGCTCACCACGGAGGCGGTGATGACGGACGCGTCGGCGGGTGTCGACGACGTCTCTCTCACGCCCAACAAGACGACCACGACCGTGGCCATGGACTTCGGCCGGGTCTCGCTCGACCGTGACCTGATCCTCTACCTGTTCGGTACGCCCGGACAGCACCGGTTCTGGTTCATGTGGGACGACCTGGTGCGCGGCGCGATCGGCGCGGTGGTGCTGGTGGACACGCGGCGGCTGGCCGACAGCTTCCCGGCCATCGACTACTTCGAAGAGGCCAAGCTGCCCTTCGTCATCGGCATCAACGGCTGGGACGGGAGCTTCCAGCACCAGGAGGAGGAGATCCGGGAGGCGCTGTCGCTCAACCCGCACACCCCGATCGTCCGCCTCGACGCCAGAGTCCGGGACTCGGTGAAGGGCACTCTGATCACTCTGGTCGAGCACGCCCTGACCCGCCACTCCCACACGCCGGCCTGACTTCCTCTTCACCAGTGCCGCCGGGCGAGACGCCCGGCGGCACTGGTGATTCCGGCTTCGGCCGCCGTACGGGAAGCGGTTCGCGAAGGCGCGCTCAGACGGACGCCACGCCGCGCACCAGGCGTCCCACCTCGGCGCGGAGATGGACGAAGTCCGGGTGTTCGCGGGTGGTGATCTGGTCGCGGGGGCTGGGGAGCGCCACCTTCAGGTCGCCCACGACGTGCGCGGGCGCCTTGGACAGCACGACGACCCGGTCGCCGACGTACACGCTCTCGTCGATGTCGTGCGTGATGAGCACGATGGTCATCTGGTGATGCCCTCGTACCTTCAGCACGAGGTCCTCGAGGTCCTCACGCGTCTGCGCGTCGACGGAGCCGAACGGCTCGTCCATGAGCATCAGCGCCGGCCGGTAGGCCAGCGCGCGGGCGATGGCGACGCGCTGCTGCATGCCGCCGGACAGCTGGAAGGGGTACTTGCGCCCGGCCGCGGCCAGCCCCACCGACTCCAGCGCCTCGTGCGCGGCCTCACGGCGCTGCTCCTTGGTCATGTCCTTGCGGCGCAGCGGCAGCGCGACGTTGTCGGCCACCGACATCCACGGGAACAGCGAGCGGCTGTAGTCCTGGAAGACGACGGCCAGATTGGCCGGCGTCTGGCGGACCAGCGCGCCCTCGACCCGGATCTCTCCGCCCGTGGGCTTGATCAGGCCGGCGATGGAGCGCAGCAGGGTCGATTTGCCGCACCCGGAGGGCCCGACGATGCACAGCAGCTCGCCCTCGGCGACGCTCAGGTTCAGTCCGTCGATGGCGTGGTGGCGCGTCGGCCCGTCGCCGTAGACGTGCGTGAGGTTGTCTATCTCAAGCAAGAGGTTTCCTTGGGGGAGAAGGTCAGCCCAGCGGTCTGGAGATGTACTGGCCCACCGGACGGCCCACGATCTTGCCCGCGTCGAGGACGTGGTTGCCTCTGACGAACGTGTCGGTGACCTTCGCGGTCAGTTCGAAGCCCTCGAAGGGGGTGTACTCCTGCGTCGACTCCGACTCGGAGGCGCGAACGGTCCACGTGCTCCCGGTGTCGACCAGGCAGATGTCGGCGTCGAAGCCGGGCGCGATGGTGCCCTTGGTCCGCAGGCCGTACCTGCGGGCGGGGTTCCACGCGGTGAGGGCGGCGATGCGCCCGTAGGGCAGGCCGCGGCGACGGCCCTCGGTGATCAGGCCGGGCAGTAGGTACTCGGCGCCGCCGAACCCGGCCTTGGCCAGGAACACGTCGTCGGCCGGAGCTCCGAACTTGAGCTCCTCCCGGCAGCAGGCATGGTCACTGACGACCCAGTCGACGGTGCCGTCGAGCACGTACTCCCACAGCGCCTCGACGTCCTCGCGCGGCCTGATGGGCGGGTTCACCTTCGCACCGATCCCGTTGGCCGTCTCGATGTCGGCGAGAAGATGTCCGATCGTGACCTCGCGGCGGAAGTCGATGTGCGGGAAGGTCTTGGCCATCCGCACGGCCGCGTCGAGCGCCTTGCGGGACGACAGGTGCAGCAGGTTGATGTTGGCCAGGCCGGTCTCGTGGGCGAGATAGGAGGCGATGAAGACCGCCAGCCCCTCGGAGTGCGGCGGCCGGGAGGCGCTGTAGGCGGCGAGCCCGCTCAGGTCGCCGGCGTCCTCCACCAGCTTGGTGTAGGCGGTCATGATCTCGGCGGTCTCGCAGTGCAGCGACAGCGAGATCTCGTCGGCCAGCTCGGGGAAGCGTTCCCTGGCCTTCTGCACGCCGCGCATCACGAACTCGAAGTGCCCGTAGTCGTAGCGCTCGCCCTCGGGCAGCATCAGGAACTTGCTCTGGTCGGCCGAGCGGCCGTGCAGCCCGTGGCCGCCGTAGAACATGAAGATCTTGAACGAGGAGACGCCGAACTTCTCGATCAGGTCGGGCAGCTCGCCGATGTGCGTGCTCGACATGGGCGCGAGGTGGAAGCCGTAGTCGATGTACGCCTGCCCCTCCGCCTGCTCGCGCACCTGGGGGAAGAACTCCGCGTAGGGACCGCCCTTGTTGAGGTAGTACTGGCCGGTCCGCATGTAGGTGAGCGCCGTGGTGACGCCACCCTGGGCGCTGGCCATGCTCTCCGAGGCGGCGTCGGCGGGCAGCGGGTTGTAGATGCCCCAGTGCTGGTGGGCGTCCACGACGCCGGGGAAGGCCAGCTTCCCGTCGCCGTCGAGCACCTCCTCCACACCCTCGGCGGACAGGCCGGGTCCGACCTGCTCGATGCGCCCACCGGTCACGGCGATGTCCGCGACGACCGGTTCGTCCCGGTCGTGGGTAACAACTCGCACGTTCTTCACCAACAGGTCAGTCACATCCGCCTCCTACGCGGTACGGCGAGCGCCACGGTGCCATGTGAGCATCGGGCGTTCGACCATGAGGAACAGGGTGTTGAACACGTATCCGAGAACGCCGAGCACGACCACTCCTCCCCAGAGGGCCGGCATGTCGGAGTTGGCGCTCGCGATGGTCAGCAGGTAGCCGATGCCGTCCGTGCTGCCTTTGAGCTCGGACACGATCATGAGGATCAGTGCAAGCGAGACGCTCAGCCGCAGCCCCGCGAAGATCTTCGGTGCGGCGGCGGGCAAAATGATCCGGAACAGGCGCAGGCTCGCCGGGACGCCGAAGACGGTCGCGGTCTCGATCTGGAGACGATCCACGTTACGCGCGCCATCGATTGAATTCAGCAGGATCGGCCAGATGATGCCGAAGACGATGGTGGCCACCTGGACCTGCGTCCCCATGGCGAAGAGCACCAGGAACACGGAGAACATCACAGGTGGCGGCACGGCCCGGGCGAACTCCACCAGCGGGTCGATGTAGTCGCCCAGCCAGGCGGCCCTGCCGATCGCGACACCGAGTGCTACCCCCACGGCCACAGCCACGCCCCACGAGCCGATCAGCCTGACGATGCTGGGGACGAAGTTGTCCACTGCCTCATCGGTGAGAATGAGCGGTCCGGAGAACCACATGTCGTACATGCGCGACACGATGACCGTGGGCCGGGGGAAGTAGGGGCTCTCCACCGCCTTGGTGATCAGCTCCCACGCGATGAGGACCACCGGCACCAGCCAGAGCCGTTTGATCAGGGTCTTGATCATGCGTTCCGCCACTTGAAGAGCCGCCGCTCGGCACGCAGCAGCAGGGTGTTGACGATCAGTCCGATGAAGCCCGACCACAGCAGCACCGCGATCACGTCGATCATCGCCTGGTCGCCCAGGCCGGTGCTCGCCTCGATGAGGAAGGCGCCGATCCCGCCGGAGCCGCCGACGACGTACTCCACGCTGATGGCGAGGATGAGCGAGATCGAGGCGGCCAACCGGATGCCGGTGAAGATGAACGGCGCGGCGCTCGGCAGCGACACCCGCCAGACGACGGCCGCGGAGCCGAAGCTGAACGAGCGCAGTGTCTCCGCGGCCAGGGGATCGACGTCACGCACGCCGTAGAGGGTGTTGATCAGGATCGGCCAGGACGCGGCGTAGACGATGAGCGCGACCTTGGCGTTGATCTCGGGCTGGAAGATGAACAGTGCCAGCGGGATCAGGGCCACCGAGGGGATCGGCCGCAGGAACTCGACGATCGCGCGGGTCATCTCCTCGACAACGGGCAGGGTCCCGAGCAGCAGGCCCACCGGGACGGCCAGCAGGACGGCGATCGGCAGGCCGATGACGGCGGCGAGCAGCGTGGAGGACAGGTCCCCGAGGTACTCGGGATCGAACGCCAAGGCGACCACTCTGGCCAGGCAGGCCGAGGCCGGCGGCAGCCACTTGAACAGGCCGGTCCTGCTGGCGAGCTCCCAGACAAGCAGAAAAACCGCCACACCGATGGCGTGGCGGACGAGTTTTCCGACCCTGGCGCGGGCGAGCGGGGAACGCCCGCCGCGCGTCAGCGTTGTGGCAGCGGTCATCCCTGCGAAGTAACGATCATCGAGGCGACGTCGATCTTCTGCTGGATGAAGCCGTACTCGAGCATCAGGTCCGCGACTCGCTGAATGCGCTGGGCGTTCAGTGAGGTCGGGTAGTTGCCGAGGTTGATCGTCGCAGCGACGTTAGCCGGGATCTTCGTGTAGGTCGGCAGGATCTTCGTCACGGCGCTGCGGTCGGTGGCGGCAACGTTCTGCGCCTTCGCCATGGCCCGCTGGAATGCGGCCATGGTCTTGGGGTTCTTGCTGACCCACTTCTCCGTTGCGGCCCAGCCGGTGATCGGCAGACCCTCCGTGGGGCCGGACATGGTGTCGAGCAGCATGGTCGCGCCGACTTCGTTCTTGGCCTGGCTCACGTACGGGTCGGTCATCCAGACCGCGTCCACACTGTGCTTGTCCAGGGCCGTGATCCAGTCGGTGGTCGGCACGACGACGTACTTGACGTCGGTCTTCGGGTCGAGCCCAGCGATCTTGAGGTGGGGGTTCATGGTGAGAACGCCCAGACCGACGAGAGCGTTGACGCCGATCTTCTTACCCTTGAGGTCACCGACGTTCTTGATGGGCGAGTTCTTCGCCACCATGACGCCGAAAGCCCCGGGAGCTCCCTGGTAGGAGTCCGCGATGTACTTGAACTTCTCCAGGCCGGAGCTCTGGATGGACAAGATGGTGGCGTAGCTGCCCAGCACCACGTCCATGCTGCCGTTGCCGAGCTTGGGCAGTACGGCCTGAGGGGCCTGGATTGCCTCTTGCTTGACGTTGAGGCCCTGCTCCTTGAAGAACCCACGCTCCATGGCGATGAACAGCGGGGCCGAGTCCGCCCCGGGGTACTGCCCGATCAGGAGGTCTGTCTTCTCAAGACCATTGGCATTCGTGGTGCCTCCGGTCTTGCTATCTGAGCTGGAACACCCCGTAATGACAAGGGTGGCCACAAGTCCAATCAGGGCGGTGCGCCCTAGTGCACCGAACCTCATGTCGCGTCTCCTTCGAACGGGGGGTGATCGACGACGGTCGCACCCTAGCGCAGCTAACTCTTGCGCATGGTCCCCCGATTCTGGAAATTAACAATATATATGTGGAAATGATGATCACCATGTAGGTTTGAGATGATTGTCCGAATCGACGGAGTGAGACCCGGGCGTCCACCAGGAACATGTGGAGAATGTCCGGTTTGGTACGTTTTGCGAAGAGATAGGTTGACTGCGACCTTTGCGGTATTGGCCGATCTCCTGTTGTTGTGCTCAAATAAGCTCTCGCCCCATGGGTGCGTCGGCGTCACACGGCAAACACAATGCATGACGTGATCCTCTTGCACCAGACCATCAGAGGAGAGGTTGCGGAGGCCAGTGAGGAACGCATTCCCCCCAGCAGGTGGGGATCCCGGCTTAACTGCTGAAGCGCCCGCTCCTGCGGCACTTCACGCCAAGTCAAAGCCCAAAGCACGGGCCGGGCGTGCGAAGAAGACGGGTGGCTTCGCGCTGCGCAACTGGCGCGTGCGTTCGAAGCTGCTCGTTCTGGTTGTCATTCCCACCTTGGCGGCCCTGGTCCTGGGCGGCTTCCGCGTAGCCACCTCGATCAGCAGCGCCACCGAGTACGAGAGAGTCAACGACGTCGCCATCCTGGCGAGCCAGCTCACCGCGCTCGCTCATGAGGTCGAGCTCGAACGCGACCTCACCGCCAGCTTTGTCGCCCTCGGCCGCCCGGCGGCCGGCAAGGCCAAAGTCAGCGAGCAGTACACCACCGTCAACAAGCTCCGTGACGATGTGCGCACCGGTGTCGACGCGCTCGCCGCGTCCGACAGCCCGCAGCGCGCTCAGGCCGTTCGCGTCAAGAACCGTCTGGACGAGATCGACCAGTCGCGCAAGGCTTCGGTGGACTCGCAGCTGAACGTCAGCTCCGTCATCGACCTGTACGACCGGAGCATCTCCGACTTCGTCGCGCTCAATGACAACATCGACCAGGGTGCCGCCGACAAGGAGCTCGCCGGCAGCGTCTCCGGCTTCGCCGCTCTGTCCAGGGCCAAGCAGTTCGTCTCCAAGCAGCGCGCGCTGCTCGCGGCCGCTCTGGCCGCCAAGCGGTTCGGCAAGGAGGACCTCGATTCCTTCATCGCCGCCCGCGCCCAGCGCAACAGTGAGCTGGCGACGTTCAGGGCCCAGGTGCCGCTGAACATCCGCCAGGCGTACGACGACATCGTCAGCGGCCAGGCCGTCGACAAGGCCGAGCTGATCCAGGCCCGCGCCCTGTTCCTGCAGGACTCCGGTGCGCTCCTGGTCGACCCGGCCCTGGGCCTCCAGCGCAACGGCGAGGACTGGTTCGACGCCGTCACCAAGACGATCGACGGCATGCGCAAGGTCGAGCAGCAGGTCTCCGACTCGATCCTGCTGCGCAGCCGCACCCTGCAGGGCCAGGAGCAGCAAGGCGCGATGATCATCGCGATCGCGATCGCCATCCTGCTCATCCTGGTCCTGGTGGTCACCTCGCTCATGGCGCGCTCGCTCAGCGGCCCGCTGCGCCGGCTGCGCAGGGAGGCGCTGTTCATCGCCGGCCGCCGCCTGCCGGAGACGGTCCAGCAGCTGCGCGAGTCCGAGGCGACCGGCCCACCCGAGGTCGAGCCGATCGGCGTCATGTCCGAGGACGAGATCGGGGAAGTGGCGCGGGCGTTCGACGAGGTACACCGCGAAGCCGTACGACTGGCCAGCGAGGAGTCCAGGCTCCGTAGCAACGTCAACGCGATGTTCGTCAACCTCTCCCGCAGAAGCCAGACGCTGGTCGAGCGGCAGATCACCCTCATCGACGGGCTGGAGCAGGGCGAGCAGGACGAGAGCCGGTTGGCGAACCTGTTCAAGCTGGACCACCTGGCCACCCGTATGCGCCGCAACAGCGAGAACCTCCTGGTCCTCGCCGGTCAGGACCCGCCGCGACGCTGGAGCCAGCCGGTCAAGCTGGTCGACGTGGCCCGCGCCTCCCTGTCGGAGGTCGAGAACTACGAGCGGGTCGTCCTGCAGGTGCCCGACGGCGTGTCCGTCGCCGGCCAGGCCGTCAACGACGTCATCCACCTGCTCGCCGAGCTGGTGGAGAACGCGCTGTCGTTCTCGCCGCGCGAGACCCGCGTGACGGTCTCCGGCAGCCGGATCGACGGCGGCGGCGTCATGCTGTCGATCACCGACTCCGGCATCGGCATGACCCAGGACGAACTCGCCGGGGCCAACGACCGCCTCACCGACGCGCCCGTCGTGGACGTCTCGGTGTCGCGTCGCATGGGCCTGTTCGTGGTCGCCAGGCTGGCGCACCGGCACGGCATCCGGGTGCAACTGCGCCCGCACGGCTCCGGCGGCCTGACCGCCATGGTGCTGGTGCCCGAGAGCCTGCTCGGCAGCCAGTCCCCGGCCTACGCCGGCACGCAGGGCGCCATGCCCGTGCGCGAGGAGACCTACGCGGCCCCCGCGCCGGCTCCCGCCGCGCCGCCCGTCGCTCCTCCGCAGTGGCAGGGTGGCGGCTACCAGATGGGCCCGGGACATCCGTCGTACCCGTCCAACCCGGAGTCCGCGGGTGCCTGGCCGTCCATGCCCCAGTGGCCGTCCGACGTCAACGGCTGGCCCGCCGACCCGCGTGCCAGCAGCGGCGGCTACGACACCGCCGACGTCTGGGTGCCGTCGCGAGGCCAGGGCGGTGGCGGCGGAGGCAACTGGTCCGGCGACAACGGCCTGCCGAAGAGGCCCACCGACCAGCCGCCGTTCCAGCCGCCCCAGAACTGGAGCTTCGGCGACCGGGCGGTGGAGTCGAGCCCGCCGCCCAGGCCGAGGTACGACTTCCCGGAGACGGAGTCGGCGGCCACCGGCCCCATCCCGGTGGTGAAGCCGGCGTCGTCTGGTGACGAGTACCTGCCGATCTTCGCCTCGGTGGAGTCGGCCTGGTTCGAGCACGGTGAAAGCGGCGCGAGCTGGGGTTCCTCCAAGGCCGATGCCGGCTGGAGCGCCGCGGAGGCCGTGGTCGAGCCGGTACGTGACGGCGCGACCGCCTCCGGGCTGCCCAAGCGGGTGCCCAAGGCGAACCTCGTGCCGGGTTCCGCTGACACCGCCTCCGCGCCGAAGGGCGTCGCCCCGATGCCCTCTGTCTCGCCTGATCGCGTCCGCAGCCGCCTGTCCAGCTTCCAGCAGGGCTTCCGCGCGGCACGTGACGACATCAGCGAGGGCAGGGCGTACCCCGCCGGCTCAAGGCCCGTTGATAGCAGAGAGGAGGGCGCATGAACGATCTGAGCCACGCGGCACGCGGAGTCGACTGGCTGATAACCGACTTCGTCAGTACCGTTCCAGGCGTCGCCCACGCGGTCGTTGTCTCGTCCGATGGTCTGCCGCTCGCGGCCTCTTCGGGCTTCCCCGTAGACCGGGCTGATCAACTGGCCGCGATCGCGTCCGGGCTGGTCAGCCTGACGCAGGGAGCGGCCAGGGTCTTCGAGGGCGGTGCGGTCAACCAGACCATCGTCGAGATGCAGCGCGGGCTGATGCTGATCATGTCGATCAGCGACGGCTCCTGCCTGGCAGTGCTGGCGGCCCCCGACTGCGATATGGGATTGGTCGCGTACCAAATGACGCTCATGGTCGATCGTGCCGGTCAGGTACTTACTCCGGCGGTGCGCGCAGAGCTGCGCGCTAGCCAGACCAGGTGATGTAGGTGACGGACCCAAGGTGGAACAGCGGCGGCTGGGAGCCCCAACCCCATCCCCAGCCGCAGCTGAGTTCAGATCCCGCGTCGCCGGTCCGTCCTTACGCTGTGACGGGAGGACGGACCGCGCCCCGGGTCAAGCTGGCCATGGAGGCCCTGGTCTCGTCCGCGACGGCCGAGCACCGGGAGTTCTCCCACATCACGCCGGAGTATCAGGCGATCAGCCAGCTCTGCCGGCAGGTCCGGTCGGTGGCCGAGGTGTCGGCCCTGTTGCGGATCCCGCTCGGTGTGGTGCGCGTGCTGATCGCCGATATGGCGGCCGAAGGTCTGGTACGCGTACACCAGCCAGCGCTGGAGTCCGGACGACCAGACGTAAACCTGCTCGAAAGGGTGCTCAGTGGACTTCGCAGGCTCTAGCCCCGGCCTCACCTCGACGAAGATCGTGGTGGCCGGTGGCTTCGGGGTGGGCAAGACGACGTTCGTCGGCGCGGTGTCGGAGATCATGCCGCTGACCACCGAGGCCGTCATGACGGACGCCTCGGCGGGCATCGACGACCTCGGTATGACGCCGCTGAAGTCCACCACCACCGTGGCCATGGACTTCGGCCGGGTCTCGCTCGACCGTGACCTGATCCTCTACCTGTTCGGCACGCCCGGGCAGCACCGGTTCTGGTTCATGTGGGACGACCTGGTGCGCGGCGCGATCGGCGCGGTGGTGCTGGTGGACACGCGCCGGCTGGCCGACAGCTTCCCCGCGATCGACTACTTCGAAGAGGCGCAACTGCCGTTCGTGGTGGGTGTGAACGGGTGGGACGGCTCATACCCGCACAGCGACGCGGAGGTGCGCGACGCTCTCACGCTGGCGCCGCACATCCCGCTGGTCCGGCTGGACGCGCGGTCGAAGGACTCGGTGAAGAGCGCGCTCATCAACCTGGTCGAGCACGCGCTGACGGTCCGGATGGCGGTGCCGGGCTGGAGCGGTAGCTGACCTCGCCTGCTCCTGGCAGGCGACCGTCCGGGATGTCGCCGTCCGGGATGTCGGCGTCTGGGGCATGCTGACAGACCGGATGGCCGAGCCAGGCTGGAAGGGCTGCCGGAGCGGATAGGCTGAACCATTAGACCAACATTCGCTTCGAGGACTGGCCTACCACGTGTTCGAGACGCTTTCCGACCGGCTGACATCGGTCTTCTCCTCCCTCCGCTCCAAGGGTCGGCTGTCCGAGGCCGACATCGACGCCACCACCCGCGAGATCCGCATCGCGCTGCTAGAGGCCGATGTCGCACTTCCGGTGGTCAAGGCGTTCGTCGCCCAGGTCAAGGAGCGCGCCCGCGGCATCGAGGTCTCCCAGGCGCTCAACCCGGCGCAGCAGGTCGTCAAGATCGTCAACGACGAGCTGATCGAGATTCTCGGCGGCGAGACGCGGCGGCTCCGCTACGCCAAGACACCGCCGACCGTCGTCATGCTCGCGGGTCTGCAGGGCGCCGGTAAGACCACGCTGGCGGGCAAGCTCGCCAAGTGGCTGCGCGAGCAGGGCCACGCGCCCATGCTCGTGGCCGCCGACCTTCAGCGCCCCAACGCCGTGCAGCAGCTCCAGGTCGTGGGCGAGCGCGCGGGGGTGGCCGTCTACGCGCCTGAGCCCGGCAGCGGCGTCGGCGACCCGGTCGAGGTCGCCCGCCGGTCGATCGACGAGGCCAAGCGCGCTCAGCACGACGTCGTCATCATCGACACCGCCGGCCGCCTGGGCATCGACCAGGAGATGATGCGCCAGGCCGCCGACATCCGCGACGCGGTCTCGCCCGACGAGGTCCTGTTCGTGGTCGACGCCATGATCGGCCAGGACGCCGTGACCACGGCCCAGGCGTTCATGGAGGGCGTCGGCTTCGACGGCGTGGTGCTCACCAAGCTCGACGGCGACGCCCGCGGCGGCGCCGCGCTGTCGGTCAGGCACATCACCGGCCGGCCGATCATGTTCGCGTCGACCGGTGAGAAGCTCGAGGACTTCGACGCCTTCCACCCCGACCGGATGGCCTCCCGCATCCTCGACATGGGTGACATCCTCACCCTGATCGAGCAGGCCCAGAAGACGTTCGACGAGGAGCAGGCCGCCAAGATGGCGGGCAAGCTCACCTCGGGCGAGAACTTCACGCTCGAAGACTTCCTCGAGCAGATGATGATGGTCCAGAAGATGGGCCCGATCAAGAACCTGCTCGGCATGATGCCCGGCATGGGGCAGATGCGCGACCAGCTCAACTCCATCGACGACCGCGACCTCGACCGCATCGCGGCCATCATCCGCTCGATGACGCCGGGCGAGCGCCAGGACCCGAAGATCATCAACGGCTCCCGCCGGGCCCGCATCGCCGCCGGTTCCGGTGTGACGGTGAGTGCCGTCAACAACCTGGTGACGCGGTTCTTCGACGCCCAGAAGATGATGAAGCGGATGGCGGGGGGCATGGGCATCCCCGGCATGCCGGGCGGCCGGGGCAAGGTGGCCAAGGCTCAGAAGAAGAGCAAGAAGGGGCGGCGCGTGAGCGGCGACCCGCGTAAGGCCGCTCTGGGCAAGCCGGACTCGGCGCCCACCGAGCCGCAGGCGCCCAAGGGCGGTCTGCTCGGCAACCTGGGCGGGAAGCTGCCTCCGGGCCTGGAACTGCCGCCGGGCTTCGACCCCAGCAAGTTCAATCTCCCGGGCGATAAGTAGCAACTTTCCGGATATTTTCGGTTTTGCGAATGCGGCGACCCGCGCTTGCGGGTCGTGTGCAGTGCCGCGCGTCTGGCACAATGACATGTTGGAACACCGTGGCCAGGTGGGTGCCCTCTCACCTCCCACCGGTCATGCCTGTCCCTGGAGCGGACTCCCATCGTGCCCCACTCGATGAGATGCCGTTCACCCACGCTCGAATGCAGGAGAGACCACACCCGTGGCAGTCAAGATCAAGCTCAAGCGTCTCGGTATGATCCGCAACGCTCAGTACCGCATCGTCATCGCCGACAGCCGCACCAAGCGTGACGGCCGGGCGATCGAAGAGATCGGCCTGTACCACCCGAAGGACGACCCTTCGCGTATCGAGGTCAACGCCGAGCGCGCGGCCTACTGGCTGGGTGTCGGCGCGCAGCCGACCGAGCCGGTGCTCAAGCTGCTCAAGCTGACCGGTGACTGGCAGAAGTTCAAGGGCGAGCCCGCCCCTGGGCCGATGAAGGTCGCCGAGCCGGCGCCCGACCGCCACGCCATCTACGAGGCCGCGGCCAAGGAGGCGCTGTCCGGTGGCGACACCGGCACCGCTGCCACCACGCCGCGTAAGGCTCGCAAGAAGGACGAGGCGACCGAGGCCGCTCCCGCCGAGACCAAGACCGAGGGCGAGGCCTGAAGATGCTCGAGGAGGCTCTCGAGCACCTCGTTAAGGGCATCGTCGAACATCCAGACGATGTCCGGGTCCGCGCACGCCGCATTCGCAGCGGGCGCGTCCTGGAGGTCCGGGTGCACCCCGAGGACCTGGGCAAGGTCATCGGTCGCGGCGGGCGCACCGCCAAGGCGCTGCGCACTGTCGTGAATGCCCTGGCCGACGGGAAGTACGTCCGGGTCGATCTGCTCGACCTGGACGAAGCCGTCCGTTAGCGTCAGGTTCCCGCGCCCTCATCGGTTCTTGCCGATGGGGGCGCTTGCGTTAGAAAAGGTAGGTACAGGTGCAGTTGGTCGTCGGCCGGATAGGCCGCCCGCACGGAGTACGCGGCGACGTGACCGTGGAGGTGCGCACCGACGATCCCGAGCTGCGCTTCGCCGTCGGCGCCGCCATCGCCACCGATCCCGCCGACAGGGGGCCGCTCGTCATCGAGAGCCGCCGCTGGCACAAAGGCGCGCTGCTCATCACCTTCGCCGGGATCAGAGCCCGCGACGACGCCGAAGAACTCCGCGGCACGATGCTGGTCATCGACTCCGCCGAGGTGACGCCCTCCGACGACCCCGACGAGTTCCACGACCACCAGCTCATCGGGCTCACGGTCGTGACCGCCTCGGACGAGGCCGTCGGCGAGGTCACCGACGTGCTCCACCACGGCCAGGACCTCCTGGTCGTACGGCGAAGCGGGCAGGACGACGCGCTCATCCCGTTCGTCAGGGCGCTGGTGCCCGAGGTCGACCTCGAAGGCGGCCGGCTCGTCGTCGACCCGCCCGAAGGGCTGCTGTGATGCGGCTCGACATCGTCTCGATCTTCCCCGAGTACTTCGCGCCGCTTGACGTCTCCCTCATCGGCAAGGCCCGCGAGCGCGGCACCCTCGACGTGCGGGTGCACCAGCTCCGCGACTGGGCCCACGACGTGCACAAGACCGTCGACGACACCCCCTACGGCGGCGGCCCCGGCATGGTCATGAAGCCCGAGGTGTGGGGCGAGGCCATCGACGCGGTGACCGAGGGCGGCTCGCCGCGCCTGATCGTCCCGACGCCGAGCGGGCGGCCGTTCACCCAGGAGCTCGCCCAGGAGCTCGCGGCCGAACCCTGGCTGCTGTTCGCGTGCGGGCGCTACGAGGGCATCGACTCGCGCGTCATGACCGAATACGGCACGCGCCTGCGCGTCGACGAGATCAGCATCGGCGACTACGTGCTGGCCGGAGGCGAGGTCGCGACGCTGGTGATGGTGGAGGCCATCGGCAGGCTGTTGCCCGGCGTGCTGGGCAACGCCCATTCGGCCGTCGACGACTCCTTCGCGCCGGGGGCCATGCGCAACCTCGTCGAAGGGCCCGTCTTCACCAAGCCGCCGGTCTGGCGGGGGCACGAGGTGCCGCCCGTACTCCTGTCCGGGCATCACGGGAAGGTCGCGCGGTGGCGGCGTGACGAGGCGCTCCGCCGTACCGTCGCCAACCGGCCCGAGCTGGCTTCGGCGCTCGATCCCGAGACGCTCGACAAGCACGACCGGCGGCTGCTGGAGGAGCTCTCGTTTCGCTTCCAGCCGGAAGATATGGCAAACTGAAGCGCTACCGACCATCATGTGGTTGGTCTGCCATGCCCGGGGGACAGTCCCGGGTTCATCGAATCAGCAGGCGCGTCCGCCGCGAGCTCAGGC
This sequence comes from Nonomuraea sp. NPDC049269, assembly GCF_043197155.1. NCBI lineage: Bacteria > Bacillati > Actinomycetota > Actinomycetes > Streptosporangiales > Streptosporangiaceae > Nonomuraea > Nonomuraea sp. NPDC049269. Next base: position 93,273 of record NZ_JBICSO010000003.1, on the reverse strand, counting down.
CGGGTGGACCTCCGCGTGCTCGCGAGGACTTGAGGACAGCTCTCATGCACACGAAGATCCAGGAGCTCGAGAAGGCGACCCTGCGCGGAGACGTGCCGGACTTCCGCCCCGGTGACACGCTCGAGGTTCACGTCCGCGTCGTCGAAGGAAACCGCTCCCGCGTCCAGGTCTTCAAGGGCTTCGTGCTGCGCAGGCAGGGCAGCGGCGCCCGCGAGACCTTCACGGTCCGCAAGGTCAGCTACAGCGTCGGCGTCGAGCGGACCTTCCCCGTGCACAGCCCGATCATCGAGAAGATCGTGCTCGTGACCCGCGGTGACGTGCGCCGCGCCAAGCTCTACTACATGCGCGATCTGCGCGGCAAGGCCGCCCGCATCCGCGAGAAGCGCGAGGCCGTGCCCGCCAAGTGACACAGACCTTTCCGAATGGCCCGCGTCCTGCGCGGGCCATTCGGCTTTGCGGGGGCATTTCTTTTATGTGGAGCGACTCGGGCGCGGGTGTAACGTCGGTCGAGACTTGTCGAGCCGATGCATCATCTAGGCTCGTCAGCGATGACTAGCGAGAGCCAGGAGCACGGCGCGCCGCGCCGCCCTGTCAAGGACGAGGTGGACGTGGTCGCCGAAGAGACTGAGAAGCCAGCAAAGGGCGGCAAGAAGGACAAAAAGGGGTCGTTCTGGAAAGAACTTCCCGTCCTGGTCGTCGTGGCGCTGGTGCTGGCCCTGATCATCAAGACGTTCGTGATCCAGGCCTTCTACATCCCGTCGGAGTCGATGGAGAACACTCTCCTGAAGAACGACCGGGTCCTCGTCAACAAGATCGTCTACCACACGCGCGACATCGAGCGCGGCGACGTGGTGGTGTTCTCGGGCGTCGACTCGTGGGACGGCGAGTTCGAGATGGAGGAGCCGTCCAACCCGGTCGCGGCGTTCTTCCGCTGGGTCGGCACCGCGTTCGGCGTGGTGCCCGGCGAGAAGGACTACATCAAGCGGGTCATCGGCGTCGGCGGCGACCACGTCAAGTGCTGCGACTCCAAGCAGCGCATCACGGTCAACGGCGTGGCGATCGACGAGGGCGGCTACCTCTATCCGGGCAACGTGCCCTCCGACAAGTTCTTCGACATCACGGTGCCCAAGGGGCGGCTGTGGGTGATGGGCGACCACCGCTCGGTGTCGCTCGACTCACGCTCGCACACGGGCGACCCGGGTGGCGGCTCGATCCCCGTGGGCCAGGTGGTCGGGCGGGCGTTCGTCATCGTGTGGCCGTTCAACAGGGCGACCACGCTGTCCATCCCGGACACGTTCGGGCAGCCGGCGCTGCAGGCGATGGGCGGGTCCGTCCCGCTGGTCGCCGGGTTCGCCGGAGCTTTCCCCCTGGTGCTGGTCCGTCGGCGCCGCCGAAGCAGGAGAAACTGATGTCCTTCACCAAGAAGGCGGCGGCGGTGGAGAAGAAGAAAAAGGGCGGCTTCCGCGAGACGATCCTCCTGCTGATCCTCGGCGTCGGCATCGCGCTGCTGCTGCACACGTTCGTCGTCGGCTCGTTCTACATCCCGTCGGAGTCGATGGAGAACACCCTGCTGATCAACGACCGGGTGTTCGTCAACAAGCTCTCGGGCAAGCCCGAGCGCGGCGACATCATCGTGTTCAAGGGCTGGAACGGCGAGGACACCATCAAGCGGGTCATCGGCATCGGTGGCGACAAGGTGGCCTGCTGCGATGCCAAGAAGCGGGTGACGGTCAACGGCACGCCGCTGGACGAGGCGTCCTACCTCTATCCGGACGACTTCCCGTCGGGCGACACGTTCAAGTACACCGTGCCGCCCGGCAAGTTGTGGCTGATGGGAGACCACCGCAGCGCCTCGGCCGACTCGCGCAGCCATGTCGAGGAGCCCGGGGGCGGGTTCATCTCGGAGGACGCGGTGATCGGAAAGGCCGTCATGCGCTACTGGCCGCTGTCGCGAGGCCTGATCTTCATGCGTCCTGACACTTTCGACAAGGTCAAGTAGAGCCGCCTTCCGGTCGCGGTTTGCGGCGATTGGGGCGTACGCTGCCTCTTGTCATGACAGTTGCGTTTCGCCCTCGGCCCAGCGTTGTCCGGCGTGATTCCGGGCTCTATGCCTATGAGCGGGCCCTGGCCCGCCGGGGCCTGACCCCGATCGCCGGGGTCGACGAAGCGGGCCGGGGGGCCTGCGCCGGTCCGCTGGTGGTCGCCGCGGCCATCCTGCGCAGGCCGATCGACGGGCTGAACGACTCGAAACTGCTGGTGCCGGCCGTACGAGAGCGGCTCTATGACCTGATCATGGATTCGGCGCACGTCGGGGTGGTCGTCATCCCCCCGGCGGAGATCGACGCGCGGGGGCTGCACAAGAGCAACGTGGCCGGAATGCGGCGAGCCGTGGCACGGTTGACCTGTGACCCGGGGTACATCCTCACGGACGGCTTCCCCGTCCCGGGCCTGCCCGCGCCCTCGCTGGCGGTGTGGAAGGGAGACCAGGTGGCCGCGTGCGTGGCCGCGGCCTCGATCGTGGCCAAGGTGACCAGGGACCGCATGATGGTCGAGCTGGACGCCGAGTTCCCGGGCTACGGCTTCGCCGAGCACAAGGGGTACGTCACTCCAGGACACAGACTGGCCCTGGAGACGAACGGCCCTTGCTCCCACCACCGTTACTCGTTCGTCACGGTGGCCAGGGAGATGGGGGAAAATGAAATGGGGGCCGGGGTTGCCTGACCAGGCGAACCGGAAGACCGGTACGACAGGAGGACCGCGATGAGCGCAGAGGATCTCGAAAAGTACGAAACCGAGATGGAGCTGCAGCTTTACCGCGAATACCGCGATGTCGTCGGGCTGTTTACGTATGTCGTGGAGACGGAGCGGCGCTTCTACCTGACCAACTCGGTAGATCTCGACGTCCGGACCGCGGAGAACGGGGACGTGTTCTTCGATGTGAAGATGCAGGATGCTTGGGTTTGGGATATGTACCGGCCTGCACGGTTTGTGAAGAATGTGCGGGTGGTTACGTTCAAGGACGTCAACGTCGAGGAACTGGCCAAGGCCGACCTGGAGATGCCGAAGGAGGGCTTCTCGGGGTAGGTGCTGTTTGAGGGGCGTTGGGGACTGGCCTTTGGTTTGCGGGGGCTGGGGTTGCTGTGGGGTGGTTGTTGGGTGGGACGGGTGGTTGCGGTCAGCCGCCACCTGTGAAGGGCCGCAACCCACGGCCATCCACCAGCCCGCCTGCTCGGTCATCCATGGGTCCGCCTGGCTACCTGCTCGGCCATCCATGGGTTCGTCTGGCTACCTGCTCGGCCATCAACTGGCCTGCACGCGCGGCCACCCGCTGGGCCGCTCACCCCATAGGACCCCTGTCCGGCCCATCCGCCGGTCCGCCCGCGCGGCCGTCCGCATAGGACCCCTGAACCCGGCCAGGGCCCACCCGCCCACAACGGTCTTCGATCCACAGTTCATCCGCCGGGGGCCAATTGCGGTCACCCACCGAAGCCCTTCCCGCAGCCCGGCCCACCGAGCCGCCCACGCGCGATTAACCACGGGACGGCCCCACGGCTCGTCCGCTGCGGGCCACCCGCGGACGCCCATCAGGGCTGCCCTTCGCAACCACTCGCTGGGCTGCCCTGCGCCCACGCGGTCAGTCATCGCCGCCCGCTGGGCCCTTCGCGACCATCCGGCGAGCCTCCCCGCACCCGCACTGGGCGCCACCCCGGCCATTCACCGGGCTCTCCCATGGACCGCCCGGCTCTCCGCCAGCCCGCCCGGCTCTCCGACAAACGAGCCACCGGGCCTCCCGCGCGACGACCCACTGAGCCACCCCCAGGACCGCTGACCGAGCTCGCCCGAGGCTTGCCGACAGCCACCACTGGGGCCCTTTCCACGGCCATCTGCCAGGCCGTCCCGACCACCCTTCCAAAGGACCACTGACCGTGCCCCGCAGCCGCCACTAGGCCCCAGCCACCAAACGAGGCCGCCCACAGTCGCCCCCTGGGATCCACCACCGATCTCACCCACCAGGGTCGCCAGTCGGCGCTGTCACCAGCCGCCACCCCGGACCGCGCCCCTGATCAGGCACAATACGGCTTCGCAGGATCGGTGCCTCGCGTCCATGGCGGCGTATCGCGTCAAGTAGCGCGGCTCCCTCCGTCGGGCTTCCTCCGTTCGGCTCACCCAGCGCGGCTCACCCAGGGGAGCTCACCCAGCGCGGCTCAGCCCGGGCAGCAGCACGCCCAGGGCAGCTCACCCAGCGCGGTGCCGGACGCCCGGATCAGCCCCGGACTTATCCACAACCCGGCGCCAACACCCCCGGCCTATCCACAGAACCTCGCTCGGCCCGACCGCCCCACCCCCGGTACGCGAAAGTCAGGGCCCGGAGGTGCCACATGGCCGCGAGGAACGACCTCGGCAAACACGGCGAGCAACTAGCCGTCAACTACCTGGAAGCCGAGGGAATGACCATCATCGAACGCAACTGGCGCTGCCGTCACGGCGAGATCGACATCATCGCCGAAGACGGCCCCAACCTGGTCGTAGTAGAGGTCAAGACCAGATCCAGCCGATCACACGGCACGGCCCTGGAGTCGGTAGGGCAGGCCAAACTGGCCAGACTCCGCATGCTGGCCGCCAAGTGGCTCACAACCCAACCCCGCACCTTCGACACGGTCAGAGTCGACGTGATCGCCCTGGAGCGTTTCGCCGGCGACTACTCCCTGCGTCACGTACGGGGGGCGATCTGAGATGGCAGTAGCGCGAACCCGCAGCGTGGCCCTGGTCGGCGTCAAAGGCCGCAGCGTCGAGGTGGAAGCCGACGTGGGCAACGGCCTGGCGGGGATCCACCTCATCGGCCTCCCGGACACAGCACTCAGCGAGGCCAGGGAACGGGTCAGATCGGCAATGGTCAACAGTCATTATCCCTGGCCCGACGCCCGCATCACGGTAAGCCTCTTTCCCGCGAGCCTCCCCAAGCGGGGCAGCCAGTTCGATCTCGCCATAGCCATCGCGATACTGGGCGCAGCCGGAGTGGTCCCCGCCGACCGGGTCGCAGAGCCATTTTTCCTCGGCGAGCTCGGCCTCGACGGACGCCTGAGACCCGTACGAGGCGTTCTCCCGTCGGTGCTGGGCGCGGCCGAGCACGGAGACGTCACGGTGGTCATCCCCGCCGCCAACTCGGCGGAAGCGGCACTTGTGCCCGACGTCAAGGTGGCACCCTTCGCCGACCTACGCCAGCTCGTCGAGTGGCTACGAAGGGGAGACGATCCGCCAGAGCCGTACATCCAAGACACCCCAGAGCCGCAGCCGCTGACCATCCAGCCCACGGTCGACCTGTCCGACGTGGCCGGCCAGCCGGTCGCCCGCCGGGCGCTCGAGATATGCGCCGCCGGAGGCCACAACATCTGGATGCTCGGCCCGCCCGGCACAGGCAAGACCCTGTTGGCCGAACGCCTGCCCACGCTCCTGCCCGACCTGGAGCTCGACCACGCCCTCGAGGTGACGGCCATTCATTCGGTGGCGGGCATCCTGCCGGCCAGCAGCCCGATGCTGAGCAGACCGCCGTTCGTCAGCCCCCACCACACCGCCACGGCGGCGGCCATCGTCGGCGGCGGCAGCACCGTCATACGCCCAGGCGCAGTCTCCCTCGCCCACCGGGGAGTCCTGTTCATGGACGAAGCTCCAGAGTTCCCCCGCCACATCCTCGACTCCCTCCGCCAGCCCCTTGAGACTGGTCGCGTGACGGTGTCCAGGTCGGCAGGCTCCGTCACCTTCCCGGCCCGCTTCATGCTCGTACTCGCCGCCAACCCATGCCCCTGCGCCCAGCCCCAGGACCAGGGGGAAAACTGCCAGTGCTCCCCGACGATGAGACGCCGCTACCTGGCCAGACTGTCCGGCCCGCTTCTCGACCGCATAGACATGAAGGTCACAGTCGCCCGTACGTCCAGACGCGAGCTCATGGCAGACCGCCAGTTCGTCGAACCAAGCAAAACCGTGGCCCAACGCGTACTGGCAGCCCGCGAACGAGCCGCCAAACGCCTGGCCGGCACCGCCTGGCGTACGAACGCCGAAATCCCGTCCGCCGCCCTCCACGCCGACTACCGCCCTTCGGACGCCGCCATGAAGTGCATGACGACCGCCCTGGACTCGGGCACCCTCAGCGCGCGCGGCCTCGATCGCGTCCTACGAGTCGCATGGACCCTTACGGACCTGGCAGGAAAACCCCACCCCGAATACGCGGAAACATCGACGGCACTCGCCTTGTGGCTGGGGGTGAACACGTGACCACCCCATCCACCCCGCAGCGGCCACCGCGTTCCCCCGCCCAGCTCCCTTACCGAGCCCAACTCCACCTCCGCCATCCCGTCATGAAGGCGTTCCCACCGCCGGTCACCAAGATCCCTAACCCTCAGGAGCGTCGATGACGAGAGCAGAAGTGGAGGCAAGAGCCGCCCTCATGCGTGCAGCCGACGCCGGGGACCCCACCATGGGCCGTCTCATCGCCTGCTGTGGGGTTGAGGCAGCAATCGACGCCGTACGTACGGAGACCCTCCCACCCGACTTCATCACCCAGGAAACCCAAGACCAACACATCACAGTCCCGTCCCAACGAGAAACAGCTGACCAAAGCTGGCAGCAAGTCACAGAACTCACGCCGCACCACATCGCAGACCTCAACCAGCGACAGCTCCCAAACTCAAGCCAGCAACGCAAAGAAGGCCCCGCCCAAGAACACATCACGAACCCCAGCGAGCAATGCGGAACGACCCTCACCCAGCAACGAACCGCAAACCCCACCCAGCGGCACATCACGGAGTCCGCTCATCAAATCGGAGCAGCCCTCGCCGAGCGGCGCCTAACAGACCTCACCCAGCGACTACGCGCCTGGCACGCCCGCCTGGCATCCGCCGACCCCATAGCCGACCTCGCCGAGGGCGAACGAAGCGGAGCCAGATTCATCATCCCCGGCAGTCCCGAATGGCCCACCCAACTGGACCAGCTCGGACCCCGCCGCCCCCTCGGCCTGTGGCTCCACGGCTCGGCCGACCTGCGCTTCTCCTGCCTGCGATCGGTCGCCGTCGTCGGCGCACGGGCTGCTACGGCGTACGGCGTGCACGTCGCGGCCCAGTTCGCCGTGGGATTCAGCGACTCAGGCTGGACGGTGGTCTCAGGCGGCGCATTCGGCATAGACGGCGCGGCACATCGCGGTTCCCTGGCCGCGGACTCTCCCACGGTCGTCGTCCTGGCCTGCGGCGTCGATGTCACCTACCCGACCGGACACCACGAACTGTTCGCCGCCGCCCGCGACCAGGGCGTAGTGGTCAGCGAGTGCCCTCCGGGCGTCCACCCCACCCGAGCGCGCTTCCTCATCAGGAACCGCTTGATCGCCGCCCTGTCCCGAGGCACCGTCGTGGTGGAGGCGGCACTCCGCAGCGGCGCACTCAACACGGCCGGTCACGCCTTGTCGCTGCAACGCCACCTGGCGGCCGTACCAGGCCCGATCACCTCCACCATGTCGGCCGGCTGCCACCGCCTGCTTCGCGAACGCAAGGCCGTATGTGTCACCTCACCCGAAGAAGTGATCGAACTAGTCGGCGCGATAGGAGACGACCTGGCCCCCCAATCTCGCGGCCCGGCCGTCCCGCGAGACACGCTGAACGAAACGACCAGCCGCGTCCTCGACGCCATCCCCACACGCGGCGCCGCCGGCCCCGCGTCCATCGCGGTAGCGGCAGGAGTCTCCCTGGACGCGGCTTTGAGCGCACTGGGCGGCCTGGCCGCCGCAGGCTACGTCGAAAGAGTGGACAAGGGCTGGCGCACCCGCAAAACGCCGTCGAGTACGTACCAGAAGGCCAACGAAACGGCCCCACCACGGCAATACCCCTCAGACCAAACCGACTATGACGATCTCCCCCCAGCCCCCGACGACCCGTGAACTTCCCGAACAGTCCACACTGATGTCCGCTGAGCCACCGATGGCGATATCCGGGTTGTGGGCGATCGTCGAAATCGCCACCGCCCGCCGGGATTGGTCAGCGCCATCACTTGCGGGAAGCATTCCCCTCCTGCTGGCTGGCCGCCGATCGGTCGGCACTCCCGCCCCGATAGATGGCATCCCGCCAAGGCGTGGGAGTGCCACGGCCAAGATCGAGATCGAGACCCTCAAAGCGCCGATGATCGCCCCTCGACGCCTCGCGAGGGGCGTCATCCTCCCGAACAACTGCCGACCGCTGTGCAAAGCTGGAGAAACGAGGCAGGGGCAAGACCAGATACGCCACACCGTGGAAGCGGAAGAGACGTACCCGAAACAGCAGATCGCAGATACGGCGCGATGAGCGAGCCCAGGTACGTTCGCACCGCTCGGGAGAGCCGGCTGGAGCTCATCGGACCGGAGGAGGTCGAGCTGATCGGCACAGACAGGCCACAGAAGCTGCTCAGAGCACACGAACCGAAGAGACGGATCAGCGGGCAGGTCCATCCAGGTTGGCTGGTGGACGTGGGTTGGTCGGTGGAATGCGGAGGGACAGAGCTGGTCAGCGGGTCGGGACCGTCTAGGTCGGTTGGTGGACGTGGCCTATCCGTCTGGTCGATGGCTGCGGGCTGGTCAGCGAACCCCGACCGATGGGACCGGTCAGCGACCCGACTCATGAAACCGGTCAGTGGCGGCCGCCTAGTGGGTCTATCCGCATCAGCGGGCCAATCGATGGGCAGCCGTCGGGCTGGGTTGGCGAAGAGGCGTGGGCTGTTTAGCGAAGGCGGGCCGTAGGCCTGCACGGGCACCGCTAGGACCGCATGGACAGATGACAGGGCGCTTGACATCGATCACCTGGTGCGCGGCTCCGGGAGAGGTCGGCGTCTACGAGAGGGAGGCGATTGTGGCCGACGGGTGGCTGGGAGCGGATGAGGTGATGGCCGAGTTCGGCAGATACTTGCGGTTCGAGAGAGACCTGTCTCCGCACACAGTCCGCGCGTACCTCTCTGACGTCACGGCCCTGTTCGACCACCTGAACAACCGACTCCACGGCCTCGACATCGCTACGTTGCGCGAATGGCTGGCCGAGCAGCATGCCGACGGTAAGGCGAGGGCCACGCTGGCGCGCAGGACCGCGTGCATCCGTACCTTCACGGCCTATTGCCATCGCAGAGGCTGGTTGCCGGATGACCCCGGCTTGCTGTTGGGCAGCGCCAAGGCGCCCCGCCCGCTGCCCGCTGTGCTCAATCAACAGCAGGCACAGGCCGTCCTCGAAGCGCCGTCGGCCGAAGAGCCCAAGAAACTGCGAGATCAGGCCATCCTGGAGCTGCTGTACGCCACGGGCGTGCGAGTGAGCGAGCTGTGCGCGTTGGACGTCGATGACGTCGACCGGGATCGGCACGTCATCAGAGTGCTGGGCAAGGGCCGTAAGGAACGATCGGTTCCGTTCGGATTGCCCGCACTCCGGGCCCTGGACAAGTGGTGCGTACACGGACGGCCTCTGTGGATCCGTGCAGGCTCAGGGGCGGCGGTGTTCCTTGGGGTGCGAGGCGGTCGGATAGACGCGGGTACGGTCCGACGGGTGGTGCACGCTCGCCTGCGCGAGGTCGAGGGAGCGCCGGACATGGGCCCGCACGGGCTGAGACACAGCGCGGCGACGCACCTACTCGAGGGCGGCGCCGACCTCCGCAGCGTCCAGGAACTCCTCGGGCACGCCTCCCTGCACACGACCCAGATCTACACGCATGTCTCAATCGAGAGACTCCGCACGGCATACCGCCAGGCACACCCCAGGGCGTGAACGGGCACAGACTCGGCGGCCAACCGGGCTACCGGAGTTCGGAATCAGCTGCCCTGCGCTGCGCTGCCCTGCCCTGCCCTGCGCTACGCGGCTCCGCCGTGCGCTGCCTGCGCTGTGCTGCTCCGCGGGTGGCTCGCCGACGACGACGGCATGGTCTGCGCGTGCACCATCGGTTTCACCCGCTCCACCCTGATCCGCCTCCGCAACGGGCCAGGAGGGAAGACCGGTGGTGGTTCGGCGGCGGTTGAGACGGTATCCACAAGCTCTACCTGCGCGCCAACGGGATCCGCCGGGCTGCCCCCGCGCCCACGCGGTCATCCGCCGTTGCCCGCTGGGCCGTTGGGGCCATCTGGCGAATCGCCTGTACCGAACCTGTCCACTGGACGATGGCGCATCCACCTCGGAGCATCCACCTCCTGTCGTTCCAAGATCGGGTATCGCGAACAGTGCGGTCAGTAGAGGCGGGGCGTCTCAGGCGAATCTGCGCGGCCGAGACGAAGTCGACGTCGGTCTAATCAGCGGCTTGGCGGAGGAGGTTGGCAGCCTCCTCCGCCGGACACCTTCCGGTAGCGGCTTCGTCGCCTCCGGCCGCTCAAAGTGAAAGCGCTGTACATGGCCGGACGAGCGAAGCAGAGCGGCGTCGAGTGCGCACTCCGGACAGCCCAGCGCCGACTGAGCTTCCTCACTCTGCGGCTGCAAAGACGTGGTTTCTCGTCGCAGGATCCGGCGAATGGGCCAGCGGCAAGTGGGTCATGGCTATGCACGAGAACCTCTTCAACGAACAACGCGGCTCTGCCGACGACGGAAAATTGCTCTGGCACTAATTCCGAAATAAGTGCCAGAGCCAAGATTCAGCGGTCGTTGACAGGCTCACGTGGCGGCGATCAGACACCGTCCCGGTTGCCGTGAAGCATGCCCCTGTCGTGACTAGTTGTGCCTCACGCGTTGGCGCCCCCGTGGCTGGCGGGATCGACTTCTCAGTCCGAGATAACGCCGCTTGTGCTGCTGTTTGCGGTGCTGGCCTCTTGCGGCTCCATGTTGCTGTGTGCGTGAACATCGAATACGGCGGATCAGGGTGAACAGCAGCCATGCGCTCAAGAGCGCACCCGCGCTGATGGCTGAGATGGCCGGTGTTGAAGCGGAACGTGTTACGAAGCGGGGAGTCGGTTTGGGGGCCGCACGCTCGGGGGTTTGGCCCGAAGGGGTGGGGTCGGGAGCAGGGGTGGGATCTGACCGACGGGCCGGTGTTGAGGGGAGAGCAGTCGAGGATGTTGTCGCTGTGGGTGCTGCGGTGATGGGTGCTGTTTGGAGGTGCCCGATGTTCCGGAGTGACGGTTGCGGCGAAAGAACGAAGGCGTTGTGGTCGCTAGGACCGTCCGGGGAGTAGGGACCTTCTAGGTTGTCCAGGGTGTTCGGACCGCCCAGGGTGTTCCGGTCGAATCTGCTCGGACTGCCTGTGCCGTTCGGACTGCCTGTGCTGCCGCCCGTGCTGCCCGTGCTGCCCGTGCTGCCCGTGCCGTCCAGGGCGTCGAGGGCGTCCAGGTTCCAGTACGGGAGCAGGCGGATGTGGGCTCGGCCTAGGAGGAGCAGAGGGTCGAGGTAGTGGGTGCCGCGGAGGAGGCCCCAGTGGAGGCAGGATTCTTGGCAGTGACCCATTCGGTGTTCGATGAAACCGAGGCGGGTGCCGGGCGATACATGTTGGTCTCGGCGTACTGATGCGTTGACCGGCAGATACGTCGTGCGTAGGCCGTTCGCATGCTCGACGGTGACCACACCCCGGCCGGCGAGGGGGCCGGCGAAGCGGACGATGCCTGGGCCCGCGGCTACGACAGGTGTGGTGGGTGCGGCGGCGAGGTCGATGCCGCGGTGGCCTGACAGCCATGGCTCGGGTGGGGGCGTGAAGTGGCGGAGGATTCTGGGGTGTCCGTCCAGTGGCCATCGCCAGGTGGGACGGTCCGCGGCAGCGGGGCTTGCGGGCGTTAGGGAGATGGCGAAGGCGAGGAGGGTGGCCAGAAGAGTCAGCGGGCCTGGGGGCGCTACTCGCCGATGGGAGTTCGTTGGCGGGGGATGGGTCGGCGTGCTGCCGCTGGAGGAATATGGGCTGATTGTGGAGTTTTGGTGGGTGGGGGGCAGCGGGGAGTTGGGACTGGGGTGGGTGAAAGGGAATGGCGGCTGGGGCTTTGGGTGAGTGTATGGAGGAGGTGGCTGGGGCTTTGGGTGAGCGCACGTGGATAGCGGGTGGGTGCACGGGGATGGTGAGTGAGTGCGTGGGGATGGTGGCTGAGTGCGTGGCGATAGTGGGTGGGGCTTTGGGTGAGTGCATGAAGGTGATGGCTGGGACTTTGGGTGAATACACAGGGATGGCGGATCGGGCTTTGGGTTAGTGCGCGGAGGTCGCGGGTCGGGCTTTAGGTGGGTGAGTGGGGAGAGGGAATCGGAGGTGGGGGGAGTGGGCATGCGGTGAGTTTGTGGGAGGGCGGGGGGTGTTCGGAGAGGTGAACGTAATTCTGTGGAGGAAGGGGGTGTGGGGCGGTAAGCCTGTGGATAACCGCTGGCATCTGGGCCGGGGCGGGTTTGGGAGGCGGCATGATGGAGCTACGTGGATCTCGGGTGGTCCTGCGGGATGTTGTACAGGACGACGAGGCGCGGTTGCGGGAGATCGTTGCGACGCCTGAGGTGGCCCGGTGGTGGGGGCCTGTCGACGAGTTCGACGACATGCTGGCCATTACGGTCGGCGGTGAAGTGATCGGGGCGATTCAGTACGAGGAGGTGGAGGATCCGATGTATCGCAGTTCGGGGATCGACATCTTCCTCGGGCCTCAGTGGCATGGATGTGGGTTCGGCCAGGAAGCTGTTCGCACGTTGGCACGATGGTTGATTGAGGTGCGGGGACATCATCGGCTGACGATTGATCCTGCTGCGCACAATACGGTCGCCATCAACGCCTACGAGCGTGTGGGATTCAAGCGGGTGGGGATCATGCGGGCTTATGAGCGGAATCCGGTGACTGGGGAGTTTCACGACGGGCTGCTGATGGATCTGTTGGCGGGCGAACTGATCTAGCCAAGCGAGAGGCCCTGTCTGGACAAGCGGACGGTGGTGCCCAGGCAAAGGAGATCAAGCGAAGGGGCGTGCCTGGCCAGGCGAAGGGTTGTGATCGTTCGTCATGCTGTGTTCAGTTTTGTGTTCGTTCGTCATAGTCTGTCGGCGCGCCGGTGAATGTCAGCGGAGAGTGTCGTCAGACGAGCGTGCTTCCGCTGGAGCGGTGTGGGTCTTCGAGAGCTTGGGTGAGTGCTCGGGCGATTCTGGGTCCGTGGGATTCGACAAGCTGCGGTGACCGCGGGGGCGCAGGGGAGAGGCCCAGATCCAGATCGTGCTGAGCGCGATGCCGGCCGCGGAGACGATGATGACGGGACGCAGGCCCGCGAACTCCGCCAGCGCGCCGCCTGCGAGGCCTCCCAGGGCCAGGACCCCCTGTACGGCGAAGGTCAGGGTGGCGTTGACGCGGCCGCGGAGTTCGGGGGCGGTTTCGCGTAGGACGATCGCGCCCATGCAGGTGGCGAACGCGACCACGACGCCGCCCGTGATCGTGCCGGTGAGCGTGAGCAGGGTCAGTTTCCACCAGAGGGGGCCGCTGAGCAGGCCCACGGCCAGGATTTCGATCGGGAAGAAGAGTACGGAGACGAGCAGCACGCGGTTCTCGCCGTAGCGTTTGGCGGCGTGGGCGGTGATCCAGGCGCCAAGGAGGCCGCCGACGCCGCCGAGGGCGATGAGGGCGCCGATGAGGCCCCGGGGGATGCCGAGGGTGTTCACCATGTAGAGCATGTACACGGCCGTGTAGGCCATGGCGAAGAAGTTGATGGTGATGCCCGCGCCGAGGAGGGCGCGCAGGACGGGATGCGTGGTGCTGGCGCGGAGTCCTTCGGTCACGTCTCGCCACATGCCTCGGGAGGGGGCGGGCTCGTTCCGCTCCGGGGTACGGATCGAGCGCAGCAGCAGTGCGGAGGCCAGGAATGACAGCGCCTCCGCGAGCACCGCCAGAGGGGCCGTCAGGAGTTGTACGAGGAGTCCGGCCAGGCCGGGGCCGCCGACTGAGGCGACCGAATAGGAGGCGTGGAAGCCCGCCATCGCCTCCGTTCGCTGTTCGGGGGAGACGACCGCGGCCAGGTGGGGGAAGTTCGCGGCCTTGAAGAGTACGCCTGCTGAGCCGATGACCAAGGCGACGATGATCAACCAGAACGCGTTGAGTACGCCCAGGAGCCAGGCGAGGGGGACCGTCAGCGCGGCGGCGCAGGAGACGAGTTCGCAGGCGATCATGAGTGGGCGGTGGCGGGAGAGGCGGTCGGCTATCGCGCCTGACTGGAGGCCGAGGAATAGGGCGGGGAGTGAGGCGGCGGCTGTGAGGAGGCCCATTTCCATGGGGGAGGCGGTGAGGAGAGTGACGGCGGTCAGGGGGACGGCCAGCTTGGACACCTCGGAGCCGGTGATGGAGATGGTGCGGGCTGTCCAGAGCAGTCGATAGTCGCGCTGATTGCGGAGTGGTGCGAGGTCTGGCCCCGACAGAGGGTCCTTGGAGAAGGCCATGCCGCGGGTCGGAGAAGGAGGGCCAGCGGCGGGTGGGACAGCGGTGACGGCGGTGGCCGGGACGACGGTGGATGGGACGACGGTGGATGGGATGGGGGCGGACGGGGCGGACGGGGTGGACGGGGTGGATGGGGTGGACGTGGATGGGGTGGATGGGACGGGGTTGGGCATGGGAGGGCTCCTATTTGTGAAGGGAATGCTTCATAACTATGAAAGTAACCCTTCAGAGTTATGAAGGCAATGCTTCACGTCTCTTCCGGGTACCTTTGGGCCATGACGCGGGAGAGGGAGAGCCTCAGCGACCCCAAGGCGATGCGGGCTCTGGCGCACCCGGCCCGGCTGGCGATCCTGAATCGCCTCGGCATCGAGGGCAGTGCCACCGCCACCGAGGTCGCCGAGGTCGCCGGCATCACCCCGAGTGCCGCCAGCTATCACCTGCGCATGCTGGCCAAGTACGGATTCGTGGAGGATGCGCCGCCGCGCGGTGATGGGCGGGAGCGAGTCTGGAAGCCGGTGAGTACGCCTCTGTCGGTCGGCGTGCAGCCCGGCGATCAGCCGGAGGTGCGTGAGGCCAAGAACCTGCTGATCCAGGCATTTCGCAGGGAAGCGGACGAAGAGGCCCGGCGGGCACTGGAGAACATCGATCAGGAGCCCGAGGAGTGGCGCGCGGCGACCACCTTCAGCCGCCTGATGCTGAGGCTCGACGCCGAGGAGATGGCGCGGCTCAATGCGGAGGTCGAGAAGCTGTTCGAGCCGTACCTGGCGCGCAGCCGCGATGAGGGGGCGGCGCCTCCCGGTGCGAGGATCGCCGAGGCCCAGGTCAATCTTTTCCCGCACGTGAGGAGGGCGGCACCGGGGCTGCCCACGGAGGACCACGACGCGGGCTGACCCACAACGGTCAGGCCGGGGCGGCGTGGGAGGTAGACTTTTGGGTGGCCTGTTATCACAGGCCGACTTCGCATGCCCCATCGCGGACCGCGCCCTCGGTCCGAGCCACGGCTCGGCTGGAGCGGTTTCGGGGCATCAGGGCGGCAGCCACTGGGCTGCCGCAGCACAACCGAGAACTGCGCCCGCCCGCACGGGCGCCCAGACCTGGAGGACCATCACATGGCCCCCGTCGTCACCATGCGACAGCTGCTTGAGAGCGGCGTTCACTTCGGGCACCAGACGCGCCGCTGGAACCCGAAGATGAAGCGCTTCATCTTCACCGAGCGCAACGGCATCTACATCATTGACCTGCAGAAGTCGCTGTCCTTCATCGACCGTGCCTACGACTTCGTCAAGGAGACCGTCGCCCACGGCGGCACGATCCTGTTCATCGGCACCAAGAAGCAGGCGCAGGAAGCGATCTCCGAGCAGGCGGCCCGCGTCGGCATGCCGTACGTCAACCAGCGCTGGCTGGGTGGCATGCTCACCAACTTCTCCACCGTGCACAAGAGGCTTCAGCGCCTGAAGGAGCTCGAGGAGCTCGACTTCGACAACGTCGCCGCATCCGGGCTCACCAAGAAGGAGCTCCTCATGCGCCGGCGCGAGAAGGACAAGCTCGAGCGCACGCTCGGCGGCATCCGTGACATGGGCCGCGTGCCCAGCGCGGTGTGGATCGTCGACACCAAGAAGGAGCACATCGCGATCAGCGAGGCCAAGAAGCTTGGCATCCCTGTCGTCGCGATCCTCGACACCAACTGCGACCCCGACGAGGTCGACTACCCGATCCCCGGCAACGACGACGCCATCCGCGCCGTCGGCCTGCTGACCAGGGTCGTCGCCGATGGTGTCGCGGCCGGTCTGATGGCCCGTTCGGGCGCCGCCCGTGGTGACGAGAAGCCCGCTGCCGCCGAGCCGCTGGCCGAGTGGGAGCGCGAGCTCATCGAGCAGGGCGCCGCCGAGCAGGCCGCTCCCGCTGAGGCCGCCGCTCCCGAGGCTGAGGTCGCTGCCCCTGAGGCTGAGGCCGCCACCGAGGTTGAGGCTCCGGCTGAGGTCACGGCCGAGGCTGAGGTCGCTGCCCCTGAGGCTGAGGTCACCGCCGAGGCTGAGGCCGCTCCGGCCGCCGCCGAGGGCGAGACCGAGCAGCAGCAGGCCTGATCGCGCACGCCTCGGGTAAAGCCGAGGCGACGAGCGGGTGCGTAGCAAAAGGCCGAGCGCGGCCAAGCGCAACCGCAGAGGCTGAGCCCGGCGGCGGGGTGGACACCCCGCCGCCGGGCAGGGCCGGAAGAGCCGGGCAAGGCCGCGAACGGCAGGGCTGGTGCCCGGTAAGAACCCGAGCTCCTGTACGGCAGCCGCCGGCCGTACGAACCATAGGGTGGGCGCCGGATCGCCGACACCACCCGATCCACGACGAAATCCCACAAGGAAAAAGCAATGGCTTCCGTGAACATGGCCGACGTCAAGCGGCTTCGCGAGATCACCGCTGCCGGCATGATGTCCTGCAAGAAGGCGCTCGAAGAGGCTGACGGCGACATCGACCGCGCCATCGAGCTGCTGCGCCTCAAGGGCGCCAAGGACGTGGGCAAGCGCGAGGCGCGCACCGCCTCCAACGGCCTGGTCGCGCTCAAGCAGGACGGCGACTCCGCCGCGGCGCTGCTGGAGCTCAACTGCGAGACCGACTTCGTGGCCAAGGCCGAGCGCTTCCAGGAGCTGGCCGGTCAGGTCGTCGCGCACACCCTGGCCACCAAGCCGGCCGATGTGGCGGCGCTGCTCGAGTCTTCGTTCGACGGTAAGTCCGTCAAGGAGCACCTCGACGAGGCCAACGTCGCGCTGGGCGAGAAGATCGAGATCCGCCGCTTCGCGGTGCTGGAGGGCGGCTACGTCGGCGCCTACATGCACCGCACCGACCCGGCGCTGCCGCCGGCCGTCGGTGTGCTGGTCCAGCTGGACAAGCCGAACGCCGAGGTCGCCAAGGACATCGCGCAGCACGCCGCCGCGATGGCCCCCCAGTACCTCAACGCCGCGTCCGTGCCCGCCGACGTCGTCGACAAGGAGCGCAAGCTCTTCGAGGAGATGACGCGCGAGGAGGGCAAGCCCGAGGCCGCCATCGGCAAGATCGTCGAGGGCCGCGTCAACGGCTGGTACAAGGACTTCACCCTGCTCCAGCAGGCGTTCGTCAAGGACAACAAGAAGACCGTCGGCAAGTACGCCGAGGAGAATGGCACCGAGGTGCTGGCCTTCGTTCGCTTCAAGGTCGGCCAGGCTTAGGCTTGAACGAAATTCCAGCCCATCGAACCGCCTAAGAGGGAGGCCGCCGCCGTGCAGGAGAACCAGGAGCCAGCTACGTCGGCGGCTTCTTCATATCAGAGCCCGCTCCGGTGGAAGCGGGTCATGCTGAAGCTGTCAGGTGAGGCGTTCGCCGGTGGCGATCCGCTGGGGATCGACCCGCTGGTGGTCGATCACCTGGCCGACTCGATCGCCGAGGCCGTACGCGAGGGTGTGCAGGTGGCGGTGGTGGTCGGCGGCGGCAACATGTTCCGCGGCGCGGCGCTGTCCGAGCAGGGCATCGATCGCGCCCGCGCCGACTACATGGGCATGCTGGGCACGGTCATCAACTGTCTCGCGCTGCAGGACTTCCTGGAGCGGCGGGGTGTCGAGACCCGCGTGCAGACCGCCATCACCATGCAGCAGGTCGCCGAGCCGTTCCTGCCGCGCCGCGCGATCAGGCACCTGGAGAAGGGCCGTGTGGTCATCTTCGGCGCCGGGCTCGGCTCGCCGTTCTTCTCCACCGACACCGCGGCGTCCCAGCGCGCCCTGGAGATCGGCGCCGAGGCGCTGCTCAAGGGTACGCAGGTTGACGGGGTCTACGACTCCGATCCGCGGAAGAATCCCGACGCGGTCAGGTTCGACCACCTCGACTACGGCGAGGTGCTGATCCGCGACCTCCAGGTCATGGACGCCACCGCGATCAGCCTGTGCAAGGACAACGACCTCCCGATCGTCGTCTTCGACTTGATGGGCGAGGGCAACATCCTGCGAGCGGTCCGTGGTGAGAAAATCGGCACGCTGGTGAGTCCCGCAGGCAAATGAGGGAGTGCGCCCGACATCGCCAGCTAGAAGACAGGGAGCCGCTGTGATCGACGAAACCCTCCTCGAAGCCGAGGAAAAGATGGACAAGGCCGTTGCGGTCGCGAAGGAGGACTTCGCGAGCATCCGGACGGGCCGGGTCACCCCTTCGATGTTCAACAAGATCAATGCCGAGTACTACGGCACGCCGACCCCGATCCAGCAGTTGGCCTCGTTCCACGTACCCGAGGCCCGCATGATCATCATCCAGCCCTACGACAAGGGCTCGATGTCTGCGATCGAGAAGGCGATCCGTGACTCCGACCTGGGCGTCAACCCCGGCAACGACGGGGCGGTGATCCGCGTGTCGTTCCCCGAGCTGTCGGAGGACCGGCGCAAGGAGTACATCAAGGTCGCCAGGAACAAGGGCGAGCACGCCAAGGTGTCCGTGCGCAACATCCGCCGCTCCGCCAAGGAGATCCTCGACAAGATGATCAAGGATGGCGAGGCGGGCGAGGACGAGGTCCGTCGCGCGGAGAAGGAGCTTGACGACATCACCCAGAAGCATGTCGCCAAGATCGACGATCTGCTCAAGCACAAGGAAACCGAGCTGCTCGAGGTCTGAGCGGCGCGCCGCACGGCCCTCGCCCGATGGCGGGGGCCGTGGCACAGGGAAGGCCCAGGGAAGAGACTCTGTGGAAGAACGTACGGCTGGCTCCAGCCCGAGCGGCGGCAGCCGTACCGGACGGAACCTCCCTGCCGCGATAGCGGTGGGCGTGGGGTTGGGCGCGCTGGTCATCGGCACGCTCTACACCGTCAAGGAGCTCTTTCTCCTGGTGCTGGTGGGTGCCGTGGGCGTCGGGGTGGTGGAGCTGACCCAGGCGTTCGGCAGCCGCGGCATCAAGGTGCCGACCGTGCCCGTGCTGGGCGGCATGACGGCGATGCTGGCCGGTGCCTACTGGGGTGGGCCTGTCTGGCTGCTCGGCGCGTTCGTGGTGGTCGTGTTCGTGCTGCTGATCTGGCGGATGTTCAGCGCCGGCACCGACGGATACGTACGTGACGCGACTGCCTCGGTGTTCATTCTGGTCTATCCGCCGCTGCTGGCCGGGTTCGCGGCGCTGCTGCTGGCGCCTGGTGACGGCCGGGAGCGGGTGGTCATCTTCATCGCGGTGACCGTGGCCAGCGACATCGGCGGCTACATCGCGGGTGTGCTGTTCGGTAAGCACCAGATGACCGTCATCAGCCCCAAAAAGACCTGGGAGGGGCTGGCCGGGTCCGTCATCGCGTGCGTCGTGGTGGGAGCCTGGCTGGTGAGCTGGCTCATGGGCGGGCAGTTCTGGCAGGGCGCCCTGATCGGCGCGCTCGCGGCGCTGTTGGCGACCGTTGGGGACCTGATCGAGTCGATGATCAAGCGTGATCTCGGCATCAAGGACCTGGGCTCGATCCTGCCTGGCCACGGCGGACTGATGGACCGGCTCGACTCGCTGGTGACCACGCTGGTGCCGGTCTGGCTGCTGATGACGCTGTTCTTCTGACATACCTCGCCCGCCGCGCTCCGCTCGTGACGCGACCGCGCCCGTCTGGCTCTGGTTCCGTATTCCGTGCGTCATCACGACTGGCCCATGTTTCCGCACTCCTCCGCCGCACTTCGGCTGAGGCCTTCTGGGGGGCAGGCGCGGTGATCGCTGAGGTCCTTCTGGGGGGCGGGGATCGCTGGGGTCCTTCGCGGGAGCGAAGCGGGGATCGCTGGGGTCCTTCTGGGGAGCGGGAGCGACGCTGGTGACGAAGCGGTACGTGTGGAAGACGCGGCTAGTGGCGTTGTTCTTCCATCGCCTCGGTGGTGACCGGCTGGAGCCAGAGCCAGCGGACGGTCTCGCCGCCGAAGGTGAATCCTGATAAATCAGGCATGGCGGGTGGGTCGGCCATCATCACCACCCCCGAGTACTGCGGGCCCAGCGGGAACGTGGCCGGCTCGTGATACCACTTGGCCGTGTGCCCGTGCCCCAGCCACGTGACCGAGTGCCACGGATACTGCGACAGCCACACGAGCAGCAGCGCCGCCTCGCGCGGATCCTCGCGGGTCGCCACGGCCAGCTCGATCCGGGCGTACGCGCCCGGCCGGTCGATCCACTGCTCCACGGTGGGCATCCGCTGGCAGCTCATCCCGACCGTTGACAGCACCGTGAACTCCCGATGCCCGTACGGCGGCCGCTCGGTGATGCCGATGGCCGGCAACCGCTCCCCGCTCGCGTCCCAGTAGCGGCCCGCGGGCCCGAGCGCCCGCTCCAGATGCCCCATGACGAACTGCTGGAACGACGCCCACGACCCATCCCCATACCGCCACCGCCAGTACGATCTGGCGTTGGCGATACGCGGCCGCAGCCCTTCGAGCGCCTCGGACAGCGCCCAGGCGAACGGCGTCTCACCCACGGCGTCACGGGCGTAGCCGGGCATGCCCCTGCTCATGTCGGCCCACCCGGGGATGACCGCCAGCAGATCGTCGTCCTCGTAAACCGCGACCCCGTCGCCCTCCTCGAACCACAGCGCGGTGAGCTGCCCGAGCGGGCGGCGCCCGGCCGGGTGGGTGGTGTTGGCCCTGGGCATGAGCGGCGGCAGCCCGGAGTTGAGCCGGGCCAGATCGACGACCGGGGGCGCGGGACGGTGGTTGGCCAGCCACACGGCGCCGTGCACGGCGCCGTCGGGCGAGCACAGGTAAGCTACCGAGGCGTCCTCGTCCCGCTCGACCACGAGCGTTCGGCTGCCGTACGGGTTGCCGGCGGTGAGGACGACCTCGGTCTGCCCCTCGCCAGACGCCGACCGGAAAATCGCCATACGAGATGCACTCTAGATCGGCCCCCACCCTCATGCGAGGGCTACCGCCACCGGGAGCTCCCTCATGGAATGTCACTTGGGAGCCGAGCGTTCACTACCCTGGTCGGTAACCACCCAAGCAAAGGCAGAAACGTGTCCCAGCAGCCAGGTCAGCTCACCTTCGTCGCGCCGCGCAGGGCCAAGCCGGCTCGGCACCTGGCGGACCTGTCCATGCCTGACCGGCGTGCCGCGGTTGCCGAGCTCGGCGAGAAGGCGTTCCGCGCCGACCAGCTCTCCCGCCACTACTTCGAGCGCCTCAACGCCGACGTGCACGCGATGACCGACCTGCCCGCGGCGGCCCGCGACAAGCTGTCGGTGCTGCTGCCGTCGCTGCTCACCCCGGTCAAGGAGCTGACCACCGACGGCGGCACGACCCGCAAGACGCTGTGGCGGCTCTTCGACGGCGCGCTGGTCGAGTCGGTGCTCATGCGTTATCCCGACCGGGCGACGATCTGCGTGTCGTCGCAGGCCGGCTGCGGCATGAACTGCCCGTTCTGCGCGACGGGCCAGGCCGGGCTGACCCGCAACATGTCCACCGCCGAGATCGTCGAGCAGGTGGTCTCCGGCGCCCGCGCGCTGGCGGCGGGCGATGTGCCCGGCGGCCCCGGCCGGGTGAACAATGTGGTCTTCATGGGCATGGGCGAGCCGCTGGCCAACTACAAGCAGGTCATCGGGGCCGTGCGCCGCATGGTGGAGCCCGCCCCGCACGGTCTCGGCATCTCGGCGCGCGGCGTCACGGTCTCCACGGTCGGCCTGGTGCCCGCCATCGCCAAGCTGGCCGACGAGGGCCTGCCGGTGACGCTCGCGCTGTCCCTGCACGCGCCCGACGACGAGCTGCGCGACACGCTGGTGCCGATCAACACGCGCTGGAAGGTGGCGGAGGTGCTCGACGCCGCCTGGGCGTACGCGGCCAAGACCAAGCGGCGGGTCTCGATCGAGTACGCGCTGATCAAGGACATCAACGACCAGGAGTGGCGGGCCGACCTGCTCGGCAAGCTCGTACGCAACAAGCTGGTGCACGTCAACCTGATCCCGCTCAACCCGACGCCCGGCTCCAAGTGGACCGCCTCCCGGCCGGAGGACGAGCGGGCGTTCGTGCGCCGGCTCGAATTCCACGGCGTGCCGGTGACCGTCCGCGACACCCGCGGCCGCGAGATCGACGGCGCCTGCGGCCAGCTCGCCGCCGCCGAATAAACAAGCTCAGGAAGCGCGGACGAACCCCTCGATCAGGTCCGCGATCATGCCGGCGCCCCGGCTGTTCAGGTGGACGGTGTCGGTGGTCAGCAGCAGGCCGCGGCTCTTGGCGATCGCGTCGAAGCCGCGCCCGAGAAAGAAGTGCTGCATCGCGGCGGTAGGCGCGAGCAGGCTGTCCGGCCGGTAGTGGACGCGCGGCGCGTGGTCCGTCTTCTCCAGGTACGCAACCATCTGCTCGTTGAGCGGAAGGTACGTCACGAACTGCTCGGCCGCGACCTTGCGCACGATCTCCCCGAACTCCGAGGTCCGCCGCAGCGCCACGGAGTCGAGGTCCTCCCCGAGCACCGGCGGGGAGATCAGCGCGATCCGTGCCCGCGTCTCGTCCTTGAGCCGGGTGGCGATGGCGGCGAGGTTCGCGGCGTATCCGTCGGGGGTCGGGTCTTCGGTGAGCTTCCACCGGTCGCGTAGCTTCTGGGCGGTCCGCTCGCCGAGTGTGGCGGTGGCGTCGTTGGTGCCGATGAGCACGGTGACCACGTCGGGGTCCTGGTCGACGACCTCGGAGAGCCGGTCGAGCACATGTGCGGAGACGTCGTAGTTGACGCCCGCGTTGAGCACAGTGCTGTCCGTCAGCCTGGACTCCAGCAGTTTCACATAGTTTCCGCTGACCTGACCACGCGTGATGCTGTCGCCGACACAGATCACCTTCATGACGCCTGCTCCTCATAGGTGGGTGAGTGCTCACTAACCTAGTGGTTCAAAGAGGCGCGTGTGACGTTCCCTGAGGGTTTTTTCAGGGTCTGGTACGGCGCAGCCAGGCGTAGCAGGCCAGGCCGAGCAGGCACCAAACCAGCGAGATGGCCGCGAGCTCGGGCAGCCGGGCTGTCAGCTCGGCGGCGTTCGCGGACTTCATCCAGCCGACGAGAGGGATCGTGAGCCAGTACAAGGGCGAGGCGCTGACCACCAGCATGGCCAGGAAGCCCAGCAGCAGCGCGATGATGGAGATCGCGGGGGAGCGCAGGATCACCCGGCTGGTGAGCGCGCCGAACACGACGCCGGCCAGCGCGGCGATGCCGGACAACGTCAGGACGGCGGCGAACTCCCCGGGCGCCGGGGCGGCGCTGACGCCCAGCGCCAGCCCCCAGCCCAGGGTCAGCGCCACCAGCACCAGCGACGTCACGAGCGCCGCGAGCAGACCCGCGCCCAGCTCGCGCAGCCGCCCGCCCACGCTGATCTCCGACAGGGCCCGCTGCTGGTCGGGCTCGGTGTCGAGCAGGCTCCTGCTGGACCAGGCCAGGATCGGGATCGCCAGCACCACGCCGTCCGTGAGGACGGAGGTCTCGGCGCCCTTGGGCGCGCGGCTGCCGTAGACGATCGCGACCAGCACGAGCAGGAACAGCAGCGCCTGGTAGACGCGGTGCGACCGGACATAGGCGGCGACGCGGAACACGGTCAAAGCGATCATGGCTGCTCCTCGGTGACGATGTCGTGCACCCGGTAGCCCTCGTCACGCATCCTGGCGATGAACGACCGGACCTCGTCCACCGGCAGATCCACCCGTACGGTCGCCCGCTGCCCCACCGTGCCCTCCTTCACCCTGCCGTCCACCACGGTCCAGTGCCGGATGGAGGGAAGGTGGCGCAGGCCGCCCTGGTGGTCGCTGACCACCACGATGGCGCCGCCCTCGGAGAGTTCTGTGACGATGGACGGGAGCGCCTCGCGGGTGTCGGCGTCGAGCCCCGCGAACGGCTCGTCCAGGATGAGCAGGCCGGGGCCGCACATCAGCGCCTGGGTCAGCCCGACCTTGTGGGCGCTGCCCTTCGATAACTCGCTCAGCCGCAGGCCGAGCAGGTGGGCCATGCCGAGGCGCTCCGCCCAGGGCTCCCATCTCGCGCCGCCGCGTACGCGGGACATGTGGCGCAGATAACCGGAGACCGTGAAGGGCTGCTCCATCGGGAAGCGGTCGGGGGCGAAGCCGACCACCGTAGGACGCTCGGTGATCGTGCCCGAGGAGGGCCGGGTGAGCCCGGCAAGCAGGCGGAGGAGCGTGGACTTGCCCGCGCCGTTGACGCCGGCGACCTCGATCACGTCGCCGTGATCGAGGTGCGCGTCCACGTCTCGCATGACGGAAGGGTCACGTCTTCGATAACGGAAAGAGACCTTGGTCAATTGCATGGTTCAGAAACGGTATATCTCAGTTCGCATTGTCGGCGTAAAGAGCCCCACAATATGAGCAACCCCAGCACACCGCAGAAGGAGTGAGCTTGAACCGCTTTCCACGCGTCATGGGCATGCGTTCAGGCTATGACCCAGTCGAGGTCGACGCCCTGATCGGGCGGATCGAGGCGACGTTGGGCCGGGGGCCGCGCGAATTAGCGCAGGTCACGGCCGACGACGTGCGCGGGGCGACGTTCCGGGCCAAGCGCGGCGGCTATCAGGAGACCGCGGTGGACTTCGCGTTGGAGGCGTTCGTGGTGGCGCTGGAGACGCGGGCCAAGAGTCCCGTACGGCTGGCCATGACCGAGCCGACCGGTGAGATGCTGCGCGAGGAGTGGTTCGAGGCGCAGGCGGCGCGGGTGGAGCGGGTGGCCTTCCGGCCCGGGCGGATGGGCACGGGCTACAACGAGGACGAGATCGACGCCTTCCTGGACCGGATCGTGGCCACGCTGCGCGGCACCACCGACTACCCGGTGACGGCCAAGAACGTCCGCGAGGCGAAGTTCTCGACCGTGCTGCTGCGGCCCGGCTACCTGATCGCGGACGTCGACTCGTTCCTGGCCAGCATCGCCGACGTCCTGGAACAACGCGCCTGATCCGGTGGCCGGCGCGCCCGGCTCAGCGGGCGGCCTTCTCCACGACGGACAGCAGCCCGTGCAGGTCGGGTAGCACCTCCTGCAGGATGGACGGGTCCTTCGGCCGTTCGGCCTGCCGGTTGATCCAGACCCGGCGGATGCCCAGCCGGTGCGCCGGCTCCATGTCGTGCATGTAGCTCTGCGCCACGTGCACCCACGGGTCGGGCGCGTGCGCCCGCCTGAACCGGTCGAAGTGCGCGTCGGCCGGCTTGTAGGCGCCCACGTCCTCGGCGGTCACCACCGCGTCGAACGGCACCGGCAGCCGCCGCTGCGTCTCGCCGATGAGGTCCCGGTCGCAGTTGGTGAGCAGCGCCAGGTTCCAGCCGGCCGCCCGCAGCGCCGACAGCTCCGCGCCCACCTCGGGAAAGGCCGGCCAGTACGGGATCGTGGCGGCCAGCACCGAGAGGTCGTCATCGCCGAGCGCCACGCCCTCCTGAGCGCACGCCCGGCGCAGCGCCTCCGCCAGCACCCTGCGGTAGCGCAGGCCGGGCGACTCCTCCTGGACCACGGCCTCGTGCCGGATGTAGGCCGCCAGCAGCCGTTCTCCCTGGCCGGGAGCCACCAGCTCGGCGCTGGTGGAGATGCCGTGCCGCCAGTCGATGAGCGTGCCGAAACAGTCGAACGTTACCCATTTCATGCCTCCCATCATGCGGCATGGCGATCTCCGGCCAACTGGTCAGCCGGGTGTGATGTGCGGCTTCTGGGCGTTCTTCTCCGACTCGTACGAAGCGCGGAGCGTACCGCCTTCCGGCGCGGCCGAGACCTCGGCGACCGGGACGTCCCACCACGCCTCCGACGACGGGCTGTCCAGCAGGGGGTCGGCCCGGACGTAGACGACGGTCGTCTCCTCGGCCGCGCGGGCCGCCTCCAGCGCCTTGCGGAAGTCGGTCAGCGTGTCGGGCCGCAGCACCGTGGCGCCGAGGCTGGCCGCGTTCGTGGCGAGGTCCACCGGCAGTCCGGCGCCGTCGTAGCGGCCGGCGCCCCGGTAGGCGTAGGAGGTGCCGAGCCGTTCGGCGCCGACGCTCTCCGAAAGGCGGCCGATCGAGGCGAAGCCGGAGTTGTCCACCAGCACCACGATCAGCTTGACGCCTTCGGCGACGGCCGTGACCAGTTCCTGCGCCATCATCAGGTAGGAGCCGTCACCCACCATGACGAAGACCTCGCGGTCGGGGACGGCCATCTTGACGCCCAGCCCGCCGGCGATCTCGTAGCCCATGCAGGAGTAGCCGTACTCCACGTGATAGCTGCCCGGACCGCTCGGCCGCCAGAGCTTGTGCAGGTCGCCGGGCATCGAGCCGGCCGCGCAGACCACCACGCCGTCGTCGCCGGCCGCGGCGTTGACCGCGCCGATCACGGCCGACTGCGGCATCGGCCGGCCGTCCAGCGCGTACGCCTCGTCCACCACCGCGTCCCAGGCGGCCGACAGTTCGGCGGCGCGCGAGCGGTAGGACTCCGTGGTGCTCCAGCCCGCGCAGGCCCCGGCCAGCTCGGTCAGGCCCTCGCGGGCGTCGGCCACCACCTGGAGCCCCGAGAGCTTGGCCGCGTCGAAGCCGGTGATGTTCAGGTTGACGAACCGCGTCTCGGCCGCGAAGAGCGTCCGGGAGGCCGTGGTGAAGTCGCTGTAGCGGGTGCCGACGCCGATGATCAGGTCGGCCTCGCGGGCCAGCGCGTTGGCCGCGGTGGTGCCGGTCGCGCCGACCGCGCCCATCGCGAGCGGATGCCCGTACGGCAGCGCGCCCTTGCCCGCCTGTGTCTCGGCGACCGGGATGCCATACGTCTCGGCGAAGGTCCGCAGCTCGGCCGTGGCCTCGCTGTAGATCACCCCGCCACCGGCGATGATCAGCGGGCGGCTCGCGGCCTTGATCAGCTCGGCTGCCCGCGTCAGGGCCGCCCGCTCGGGGCGGGGTCGCGGCACGTGCCAGAGGCGGCGTTCGAACAGCTCCTCCGGCCAGTCGTACGCCTCGGCCTGGACGTCCTGGGGCAGCGCCAGCGTCACCGCGCCCGTGTCGGCCGGGTCGGTGAGCACCCGCATGGCGGCCAGCAGCGCCGACGGGAGCTGTTCGGCCCGGTTGATCCGGTCCCAGTAGCGCGAGACCGGCTTGAAGCAGTCGTTGACCGAGATGTCGTAGGAGCGGGGGTCTTCGAGCTCCTGGAGCACCGGATTGGCGACCCGGGTGGAGAACACGTCGCCGGGCAGCAGCAGCACGGGCAGGCGGTTGATCGTCGCGCCCGCCGCGCCGGTGATCATGTTGGTCGCGCCGGGCCCGATCGAGGTGGTGCAGGCCAGGGTGGACAGCCGGTTGCTGGCCCGGGCGTAGGCGGCGGCCGTGTGCACCATCGCCTGTTCGTTGCGGCTCAGGCGGTAGGGCAGGTCCTCGGTCGAGGTGGCCAGCGCCTGGCCGAGCCCGGCCACGTTGCCGTGGCCGAAGATGCCGAAGCAGCCGCCGAACAGCCGGTGCTCGACGCCGTCGCGCTCGCTCCACTGCCGGGCCAGGAAGCGCACCACGGCCTGCGCCACGGTCAGGCGGGTCATGAGGTCCTCCCGAACGGCAGTCGCGGGTCGATGTCCTGGCCTTCCCAGGAGGAGCGGATCCAGGCGTGCCGGGGGTCGTCGCAGAACGCCATCGACCGCTCGTCGGCGGGACCGGCCAGGACGTTCAGGTAGTACAGGTCGTAGCCGGGCGCGGCCATCGACGGGCCGTGGTAGCCATAGGGCACCAGCACCACGTCACCGGACGAGACCTCGGCCAGCGTGTCGATCTGGCCCCGCTCGGAGGAGTAGACGCGCTGGTAGCCGAGGCCGTCGTCGGCCACCTCGAAATAGTAGATCTCCTCCAGCACGGCTTCGCCCTCGTGGAGGGTGTCGTGCTTGTGCGGGGGATAGGACGACCAGTTGCCGCCGGGCGTGAGCACCTCCACGGCCACGAGCTTGTCGCACTCGAAGACGCCGGGAGCGCAGAAGTTGTTCACCTGGCGGCTGGCCTGGCCCGCGCCGCGGATCTCGACCGGCACTTCCGAGGCCGGGACGTACCGCGGAGCCAACTGCCGGGTCGCCCGAGCGGAGGGGAACGCGATGCGTCCCGACCCCTCCACCGTCACGTCCGAAGAAATCGGGATATAGGCGAAATCGGAAGGCCCGGCGAACACCGACGCGCGCCCTGTCAGCTCGAACTGTGAGGCACCGCACGTCACCGTGCACGAGCCCGACAGCGGCAGGACCAGCATCTCCTCCTCGCCGGTGGAGAAGGAGACCGGGTCGCCGCCGAGGTGGGCCACGCGCAGTCCCGAGTAGGTCCAACCGGCCAGGGAAGGCGTGATCTCCACCGACCACGACCCGCTGGCGGCCTTGCCGTACGGAAGGTATGTCATGAGCGAACCTCTCGAACCAGGGCGGCCGCACCGTCCACGGCGCCGGCGACGTCGTCGTCCGGAGGGTAGAGCAGCGCGCGGCCGATGACGAGCCCGCGCACGCCTGGCAGGCGCAGCGCGCGACCCCAGCCCGCGTAGGCCGCGTCGACGTCGGGCGGGTCGCCGCCGAGCAGCAGCGCGGGCAGCGTGGTGGCGGCCATGACGCGTTCCATCTCGGCGACCACGGGGATCTTCAGCCAGGTGTAGGCGGAGGTGCTGCCGAGCGCCTGGCAGACGCTGATCGACCTGATGACCGCGTCGGGCGACAGGTCGTTGCGCAGGACACCCGTCTCCGTGCGCGCCGACCAGAACGGCTCGACCATCGCCAGCAGCCGCCTGCGGGCCAGGTCGCTGACCGCGCGGGCGCACGACTCCAGCGTGGTGACCGTCGCGTGGTCGGCCGGGTCGATGCGGCAGAGCATCTTGCCGCCGTCGAGGCGCATGGCGTCGATGGAGGCCGCGTCGAAACCGGTGAACCGGTCGTCCAGTTCGAACACCGAGCCCTGCAGGCCGCCCCGGTTCATCGAGCCGAAGGCCAGCTTGTCCTCCAGCGCGCCGAGCAGCAGCAGGTCCTCCAAGACGTCGGGGGAGGCCAGGATGCCATCGACGCCGGGCCTGGCCAGCGCCGTCTGGAGCCGGTCGAGCAGGTCGGTGCGGCTGGCCATGGCCAGCGGCCGGTCGCGGACGCCCAGCGAGCCGCGGGCCGGATGGTCGGCCGCGATGATCAGCAGGCGCTCGCCCTCGCTCGGCAGTCCGCGCCGCTGCCGCCGGGCGGCGGCGCGTTCGATCTCCTCCGGCCTGGTGGCCCGGATGTCGGTCAGGTGGGCGTAGCGGGCGGCTCGGGGCAGCGTGATGTCGCTCATAGGAGTGCCAGCACCTCGTCAGTCGTGGGCATCGCGTCGGCGCAGGCCAGGCGGGCGGCCACGAAGGCGCCGGCCGCGTTGGCGAAACGGACCGTACGCTCCAGCGGCCAGCCGTGGAGCAGCCCCAGGCACACGGCGCCGCCGAACGCGTCGCCCGCGCCGATGCCGTTCACCACGTCGATCTTGACCGGCTCCACCACGGCGTACTCGTCCTTGCTGCGGGCCAGCACCCCGTGCGGGCCCATCTTGACGATCGCGACGCGCATCCCGGCGTCGAGCAGCGCCTGCGCGGCCGCCTCCGGGTCGCGGGTGCCGACCGCGTTCTCCACCTCGTCGAGGTTGCCGACGGCGACGTTGGCGTGCGGGAGCGCCTGGCGTACCGCCTCCTGGGAGGCCTCGGGCGACTCCCAGAGCATCGGGCGGTGGTCCAGGTCGAACACGGTCCAGCCGGACGTGCGCGCGGCCAGCGCGGCGGCGTGCGCGGCGCGGCTCGGCTCCTGGCTCAGACCGGTGCCGGTGAACCAGAACAGCTTCGCCTCGCGGATCGCGGCCAGGTCCAGCGACTCGGCGGTCAGTTGCAGGTCCGGCGGATGCTCGCCCCGGTAGAAGTAGAGCGGGAAGTCGTCAGGCGGGAAGATCTCGCAGAACGTGACAGGCGTCGGGGGACCGTCGACGGTGGCCACGAAGGAGTCGTCCACGCCGAACCCGCGGATCGCCTGCCGGACGAACTCTCCGAAGGGGTCGGCGCCCACCGCGGTGATCACCGCGGCGCGCAGTCCGTGGCGGGCGGCCGCGACCGAGACGTTTGTCGGGCTCCCGCCGAGGAATTTACCGAAGGTCTCGACGTGGGCCAGCCCCACGCCGGTCTGCAGGGGATAGATGTCGACACCGGAGCGGCCGATCGTGATCAGGTCGTACAACGCACCTCCAGAGACGGAGCCTTATTGCCTACTAAGGCATATTGTCATGACATTCGGATGTCCGCTATGTCGGGAATTGCGCCCCGACCGAATCCCCCAATGGGCGGGTCGCCCAAGACGGATCGTCGCCGAGACCTCCTCGTAATAAAGATGCAGCATGTGGACACATGGGCGAAATATCGGCAGACCTTTACGTCATCTGGATGTCATGACATATTGGCCACCGTCGTGCCTTTAGGACGTTCCGGAGGGTTTGCATGGGATTGCGGAATAGGTCGGTAGGCGTGGTCGCGGTCCTTGCCGTGTCCACGCTGGGGCTCGCCGCGTGCGGCCAGTCGTCCGGAGGCGGTGACACGATCGAGTTAACCATCGCGCAGAACGCCATCGCCGGCGGCAAGAACGCGGCGGCGGCCGACTTCCTCGCCAACTGGGTCGTCCCCAAGTTCGAGGCGGCCGAGAAGGCGAAGGGGAAGGACGTCAAGGTCAAGTTCGTCCCCAGCGGTGTCGACGACGAGCAGTACAAGACCAAGCTCTCCCTCGACCTGAAGTCGGGCAAGGGCGCGGACGTGATCGACATCGACGGCATCTGGGCCGGTGAGTTCGCCGAGGCGGGCTACATCAAGCCGCTGTCCGACGTCGTCGGGGCGAGCGCGGACAGCTGGGACGGCTGGCAGCAGATCCCCGAGTCGGTTCAGGGGCTGGCCACCTTCAACGGCAAGAAGTACGCGCTGCCTGTCGGCACGGACGGCCGGGTGCTCTACTTCAACAAGACGCTCTTCCAGAAGGCGGGCCTGCCGGCCGACTGGCAGCCGAAGAGCTGGCAGGAGATCCTCGACGCCGGCACCAAGCTGAAGTCGTCGGGCGTCCCGGTGCCGATCCAGATCAACGCGGGCACCGCGATGGGCGAGGCCACCTCGATGCAGGGCGTGCTCCCGCTGCTGGCGGGCGCGGGCGGTGAGGTCCAGAAGGACGGCAAGTGGACCGGCGCCTCCCAGCCGCTCAAGGACGCGCTCGGCCTCTACCAGAAGATCTACGGCGGTAGCGGCCTCGGCGACCCCAAGCTCCAGCAGGAGGCCAAGGGCCGCGACAAGTCCTTCCAGCAGTTCGCCGGCGGCAAGATCGGCATCCTGATGGAGGGCGACTACTTCTGGCGCGGCGTCGTCAACCCCCAGACCGGCGTGGCCAAGATGGCCGACCGCGACCAGACCGTGGGCTACGCCATGATCCCGGCCATGGAGCCGGGCAAGGGCCTGCGCGGCCAGGACTTCGTCAGCATGTCGGGCGGCGCGCTGCGTACCGTCAACCCCAACAGCAAGCATCCGAAGGAGGCCTTCGACCTGCTGGCCTTCACGCTCTCGCC
Source organism: Nonomuraea sp. NPDC049269 (assembly GCF_043197155.1). Taxonomy (NCBI): domain Bacteria; kingdom Bacillati; phylum Actinomycetota; class Actinomycetes; order Streptosporangiales; family Streptosporangiaceae; genus Nonomuraea; species Nonomuraea sp. NPDC049269. The sequence continues at coordinate 61,476 of NZ_JBICSO010000003.1, read as the reverse complement.
GGAAGGGCTGAAAGAGGAGACCAAGAACGGCAACGTGCGCATCACCCCGCGGACGGACGTCAACAAGGAGATCCTCGCCGGGGAGCCGCTGCTGACGTTCATCTCGGAGAAGGTGCTGCCGCTGACGGCCTACCGGCCGCCGGTCGCCGTCTACCCGCAGGTGTCGGCCGCGCTCCAGGAGGCCACGGCCGCCGTCGTCGGGGGCACGGCACCCGACCAGGCCGCCGCCGACTACCAGAAGAAGCTCGAAGGAATCGTCGGTGGCGCAGGCAACATCGCCTCCTGAGGTCATCGACGACGTGCCGGCCCGCCGCTACAGCTCGGACGCGGCGGGCCTGGGCAGGCTGAGAGCGGGCGCCTTCGTGGCGCCCGCGCTGGCGCTGATCGCGGTGTTCCTGGTCTTCCCCGCGCTCTGGGTCCTCTACCTCGGCCTCACCAACTACCGCCTCACGGGCACCGCCGCCGCCGAGCCCAAGCTCGTCGGCTTCGACAACTTCGTCAAGGCGGTCTCCGATCCCGCGTTCTGGGACTCCACCTGGCTGACCGTCCAGTTCGTGCTCGGCTCGGCCGTCATCGGCCAGGTCGTGCTCGGGTTCACGATCGCCTGGCTGATGCGTGATCGCACCGGGCCGCTCAAGCGGGCCGTCGAGGGCCTGGTCATCCTGGCCTGGATCCTGCCCAGCGCCGTGGTCTCGTTCCTGTGGGTGGCGCTGCTCGACCGCGACGGCGGCACGCTCCAGGCGCTGCTCCACCTGCCGGGCTTCGCGCCGCTGCTCGACCACCCGATGCTGTCGATCGTGGTCTTCAACACCTGGCGCGGCGCCGCGTTCTCGATGATGCTGTACGGCGCCGCCCTCGGGAACGTGCCGCCCTCGCACCTGGAGAGCGCTCGCCTGGCCGGGGCCTCCGGCTGGCAGCAATTACGTGACGTGGTGTTCCCCCACATCAGGGGGCACATCCTGACGAACCTCCTGCTGATCAGCCTGTGGACGTTCAACGACTTCACCCCGTTCATGCTCACCGCGGGCGGGCCCGACGGTCAGACCGAGGTGCTGGCCGTCCACGTCTACAAGGTCGCGCTGCTGGGCCAGGAGCTGGGCTACGGCGCCGCCGTCTCCACGGTGATCCTGCTGATCAACCTGGTCGTGGCGGTGTTCTACCTGCGCCTGCTCAGGAGTAAGAAATGACGCGGTTCGTGCTGGGCCGGATCGGCTTCTACACGCTGATCGCGGTGCTGCTGGCCTTCTTCACCATCCCCTTGCTGTGGCTGGCCGCCGCGCCGTTCACCTCGGACCCCACCTACGAGGTCCGGGTGCCCGACTTCACGATGGACAACTTCACGGCGATCCTGGAGCACCCGTACGCGCTTCCGTCCCTGCTGAACTCGCTGGTGCTGGCGGTCGGCACCGCCCTGCTCGTGGTGCTCTTCGCGGCGCTGGCCGCGTACGCGCTGAGCCGGGTGCGGCTGCCGGGACGCGACGCGCTGCTCTACGCGCTGCTGCTGCTGTCCTCGATCATCACCGGCACGGCCGCGATGGTGCCGCTGTTCCAGCTGGCCGTCGAGCTGAACCTGATCGACTCGCAGTTCGGGCTGATCCTCATCCTGAGCGGCGGCCTGCTGCCCGCGGCGATCTTCATGCTCAAGGACTTCATGGACTCGACGCCGAAGTCGTACGAGGAGTCGGCGCGGGTCTTCGGGGCCTCGCCGCTGCAGATCGTCCGCCACGTGGTCGTCCCCCTGGTACGGCCGGGGCTGGCGACGATCGCGGTGTGGGCCGTGGCCAACGTGTGGGGCAACTTCCTGATGCCGTACCTGCTGCTGAGCGATGTCGAGAAGCAGCCCGCGGCAGTCATCATGTACACGCTGTACACCGAGGGCGGCCAGGCCAACCTCACCCTGCTGTCCACGTTCGGCCTGCTCTATTCGGTCCCTGTGGTGCTCATGTACCTGTTCGTCAGCAAGAAGTACGGCTTCCGCTTCCACGGAGGGATCAAGCGCTGATGGCCGCAATCGAACTGCGAGGACTGACCAAGGTCTACCCCGGGGGAGTCAAAGCGCTCGACTCGCTCGACCTGGCCATCCCCGACGGCGAGTTCTTCGCCCTGCTCGGCCCGTCCGGCTGCGGCAAGACCACGCTGCTGCGCACGATCGCCGGGCTGGAGACCGCCACCGGCGGCGCCGTCGTCATCGGTGACCGCGACGTCACCGGCGTCCAGCCGGGCGGGCGGGACATCGCGATGGTCTTCCAGGACTACGCGCTGTTCCCGCACATGGACGTCACCGACAACATCGCCTACCCGCTGCGCATCAAGAAGGTCGCCAGGGCCGACCGGCAGCGGAAGGCCCTGGAGGTCGGCACCCGGCTGGGCCTGGACCAGCTCATGGACCGGCGGCCCGGCCAGCTGTCCGGCGGCCAGCAGCAGCGGGTCGCGCTGGCCCGCGTCATGGCGACGCAGGCGAAGGCGTTCCTGTTCGACGAGCCGCTGTCGAACCTCGACGCCCGGCTCCGGCTGGAGGCCCGTACGTTCCTGAAGAAGCTCCAGCGCGAGCTCGGCGTCACCACCGTCTTCGTCACCCACGACCAGGCCGAGGCCCTGGCCATGGCCGACCGGATGGCGGTCATGGAGGCCGGGCATATCCGCCAGATCGGCACACCGGCCGAGGTGTTCCAGCGGCCCGCCAACACCTTCGTCGCCGCTTTCATCGGCTCGACGCCGATGAACCTGCTCGACGGGACCGTCCGCGGTGACACGCTGGAGGTGGCCGGGTGCAAGGTGCCGGTCCCCGTCTCGGCCGAGGGCTTACTGGTCGACGGCGAGCGGATCGTGTACGGCGTGCGGCCCGAGTACAACACCTACTCGGCCGAGCCCGCCGAGGGCTCGCTGGGCGGAAAGGTGGCCATCGTGGAGAACCTGGGCGCGTCCCACCTGGTGACGCTGGAGGTCGGCGACGTGCTCGTCCAGGCGGTCGTGCCCGAGGGCGACGAGCCCGAGCTGGGCGTCGACGGCTTCGCGACGCCCCGCCGCGACCGGGCCCTGGTCTACCGCGACGGCGAGCTGGTGTCGGCATGACCCTGATCCGCGGCCACTGGAGCCTGGACGACCGGCTGGAGCGGATCCTGCGCGAGGTGCCCTTCGAGGTGCCCGCCGGCACCGCCGCGCTGACCGTGCGGCTGAGCTTCGACCGGTCGCAAGGGGTGCTCGACCTCGGGTGCGGCTCGCCGGAGGGGTTCCGCGGCTGGTCGGGTGGCGCGCGCGACGAGTACACGATCACCACCGACTGGGCGACGCCCGGCTACCTGCCCGGTGAGCTGCCGGTGGGGACGTGGCAGGTGTGGCTGCGGCTGCACCGGGTGCCGCCGCAGGGCCTCGACTTCACGCTGGAGATCCGCACCGAGCCCACCGTGCCGCCGCGGCCGGTGGTCGAGGAGCCGCCGCACGGGGAACGGCCGCCGCCCCGCGACCTGCCCGGCGTCGACGGCCTGCGCTGGTTCGCGGGCGACTTCCACGCCCACACCGTCCACAGTGACGGGGTGCTGACCATCCCCGAGCTGGCCGAGCTGGCCAAGGGCCGCGGCCTCGACTTCCTGGTCGTCACCGACCACAACACCGTCAGCCACCACCCCTGGCTCGGGAACGACCGCGGCATCGCGCTGCTACCCGGCCAGGAGGTCACCACCGACCGGGGGCACGCCAACGTGTTCGGCGACGTCGGCTGGGTGGACTTCCGGCGGCCCGCCGACTCCTGGGTCAGGCACGCCGCGCGCGAGGGCGGGCTGATCTCGATCAACCACCCGCTCGGTGGCGACTGCGCCTGGCTCCAGCCGGTGGCCGAACGGCCGCGGATCGCCGAGGTTTGGCACTCCGGCTGGTGGGACCGGCGCTGGGGCGCGCCCCTGGCCTGGGCCGACGCCTGGCACCCCGACCTGGTCGCGATCGGCGCCAGCGACTTCCACCGGATCGGCGACGACGGCCTGCCGGGCGCGCCCACCACCTGGGTCCTGGCCGAGGACACCAGCACGATCTTCGATGCAGTCGCGGCGGGCCGTACCGCGATCTCCGCGGGCCCCGGCGAGCCGCTGCTGCTCAGGCTGGGCGACGAACTGCTCGCGCTCGACGCCGACGGCCTCGTCCTGGTGTGCCCCGGGGGCGATCGCCAGGTCATCCGCGGTGAGCGGGTAGTGGTTCCCGTGGGAGAAGGACGGCATCGCCTGGAAACGTATGAGAACGAGGTAATGGCCCTATGCGAGTGATACAAGTCGCCAACGCCCCCGTGAGTTTCGGCGTGTTCGAGCTGGCCGACGCGCCGCCGCCGCTGAGCGCCGACCGGATGGTCCGCGCGCTCGCCGACGCCGGCTACGCGGGCATCGACCTGGGACCCATCGGCTACCTGGGCACCGGCGCGGACCTGGTGAAGCGGCTCGACGGGCTGCTGCTCGCCGGCGGCTGGGCCGACCTGCGCTACAGCGACCCCGCGGAGTTCGAGAAGGGGCTGGTCGCGCTGGAGGCGACGCTCGACGTGTTCGCCGCCGCTCCGGCCGCTCCCGAGCACCTGGCGCCGCGGCCCACGCTCGGCTGCTCGGGCTCTCCGGCCAGGTTCGCCAGGCCGGGCGGGAACGCTCCGGGGCTGGCCGCCGCCGACTGGCCCGGTTACGCCTCCCGGGTGCAGATCGCGGCCGACCGCTGCCGGGAGCGCGGCTTCGAGCCCGCCTTCCACCATCACCTGGGCACGTACGTCGAGACGCCCGAGGACGTCGAACGGCTGCTGGAGCTGACCGACGTGGAGCTCTGCCTCGACACCGGCCACCTGCTGCTGGCCGGTGGCGACCCGGTGACCGCGCTACGCGACTGGTCGGCCCGGGTCGGCCATGTGCACATCAAGGACGGCGACACCGCGATACTCGGCCAAGCCCTCGCCGACGGCGTGGACCTGCGCGAGCTCATGGGCCGCGGCGGGTTCGCGCCGCTGGGCGAGGGCGAGCTGGACCTGCCCGGCGTCGTCCGCGTGCTCGACGAGATCGGCTACCAGGGCTGGGTCATCATCGAGCAGGACACCCTGCCGGGCCGCCGGTCGGTTGAGCGGAACATCGCCGATCAGGCGGCCAACCGCGAGAAGCTGAGAGAGCTGGGACTGTGACCCCCAGGCTGACCCCACGCTGGAGGATCGGGCTTTGAAGATCGCGCTTGTCGGGTGCGGTGCCGTCACGCAGGCGGTGTACGTACCGCTGCTGTCGAGGCGCCGTGACCTGTTCGAGGTGACCGCCGTCTGCGACCTGTCGCGGACCGCCGCCGACGCCGTCGGCGACCGGCTGGGGGCGCCGAAGCGCTTCACGGCCGTGGAGAGCATGCTGGCCGAGGGCGGGTTCGACGCCGTGCTCATCCTCGCCTCCGGCTCCCACGGCGAGCCGGTACGCCAGGCGCTGGCCGCGGGCTACGCCGTGCTCTGCGAGAAGCCGCTCGCGCTGACCAGGGCCGAGGTCGAGGCGCTGCCCGAGGGGCGGCTGATGGTCGGCTACATGAAGCAGTACGACCCGGCCGTGCGCCGGGCCGAGGAGCTGCTGGCCGAGCTGGGCGGTCCGGCCGCGATCCGGTCGGTCGAGGTGACCGTGCTGCACCCGAGCGCCGGATCCCAGCTGGCCTTCGCGAACCTGACGGCGGCCCGTGACGTGGACCCCGAGCTGCTGGCCTCGCTGCGGGCGGCGGAGGACGCGCTGGTCTCCCGGGCGCTCGGGGACTCGGCTCCCGACTCGGTACGGGCCCTGTACGGGGTGGCCCTCGGCTCGATATGCCACGATTCGTCGCTCTTGAGGCGCTTTACCGGGTCGCCTGCCGATATTTCGGCAGTTGAGACGTGGGGGCCGGGGCCCGGGTCCATCGAGGTCTCCGGGACGCTGCCCGTCAGCGGGCGGTTCTCGATCCGGTGGCACTACCTGGAGGACTACCCGGCCTACCGGGAGACCGTGGCCATCCACCACGACAAGGGCTCGCTGGAGCTGGTCTTCCCCTCTCCCTACCTGATGAACGCGCCCACGAGGCTGACCGTGGTCTCGGGGGTCGCCGGTGCTGAGAGCCGGACCGAATGGCGGGACGTGACCGAGGCGTTCGAGGTGCAACTGGCCGCCTTCCACGCCTACGTCAACGAGGGCAAGCCGCCGCTCACCGCCGCGGCCGGTGGGCTGGCGGACATCGTCACGGCCCAGAGCATCGCCGCCTGCTTCGCCGTACAGCATGACCTGCCGATCGGAGGGGAAGCCGCGTGAGCGCCGAAATCGTCGTCGTCCCGCACACGCACTGGGACCGGGAGTGGTACGAGCCCTTCCAGCGGTTCCGGCTGCGGCTGGTGGCGCTGCTCGACGAGGTGCTCGACACAATGGAGCGCGAGCCCGGCTACCACTTCACCCTCGACGGTCAGCTGGCCTGCGTCGATGACTACCTGGAGGTCCGGCCGGAGAACCGCGACCGCATCGCCGCCCTGGTGGAGTCCGGGCGGCTGGCGGTCGGGCCGTGGCAGATCCTGCTCGACGAGTTCCTGTGCTCGGGCGAGAACATCGTGCGCAACCTCGAACTGGGCATGAGCCGGGCCGACAAGCTCGGCGGGGCCATGGCGGTGGGCTACCTGCCCGACATGTTCGGGCACACGGCCCAGATGCCGCAGATCCTGCGGCGGGCCGGGCTGCTGCACGCCTGCGTCTATCGCGGGGTGCCGTCGTCCGTGGTGACCGACGCCTTCGCCTGGGTCGCGCCTGACGGCACGGCCCTGCGGACGCAGTACCTGCCCGCCGGTGGATATGGCAACGGGGCGCACCTGTTCGAGGATCCGGCGCAGCTGCCGGAGCGGGCCGGCGAGTTCATCCAGCGGATGCGGGAATGGCACGGGCCCGAGGGGGCGCTGCTGGCGATGTACGGGACCGACCATTCGGCTCCCGTACGCGGGCTGCCCGGCATGGTGGCCGACATCGGCGCCCGCATGGACACCTTGATCGGATATATCGGGGCTCATTCGGGTTCTGTGGAGGGGCTGCCCCGGGTCTCCGGCGAGCTGCGCTCACACGCCCGCGCGAACATCCTGCCCGGCGTCATCTCCGTACGCGCCCACGTCAAGCAGGCCATGGGCCGGGCCGAGCGGATGGTCGAGCGCTACGCCGAGCCGCTGGCCACGCTGTGGGGCGGCGACTGGCCCGGCCGGTTCCTCGACATGGCGTGGTGGCGGCTGGTGGACGCCAGCGGGCACGACTCGGTGACCGGCTGCGGCGTCGACGACACGGCCCAGCAGGTCGCCGCGCGCATCGCCGAGGCCGAGCAGCTAGGGCAGGCCGTACGCGACATGGTGACCGCCAGGCTGTCGGCCGCCGTACCGTCGGACGGGGTGCTCGTCGTCAACCCGACACCCGCCGCCCGGCGCGGCGTCGTGGTGGTGGACGTGGCGGGCCGGGACCCGCTGGTGGACCCGGCCGGCGCGCCGGTGCCCGCGCAGACCTTGGAGTACGCGCCCACGCTGTTGCTGGACGCCGAGATGGATCCGGCCACCGCGCTGACCTTCATCCACGGCACGGAGCTGTACGGTCAGCACATCACCGGCTGGTCGGTGGACGACGGCACGCTGACGTTCACGGTGGCGCGGGAGTCCGCGGTGGCCTTCAATGTGGCGCAGGTACGCGGGGCGCTGGACGGGGTGACCCGGGTGCGGATCGTCGCCGAGGCCCGCCGTACGGTGGCCGCGCTCGTCGAGACGCCGCCCTTGGGGCACACGAGCGTCCGCCCGGCGCCGTACGACGCTTCGGCGGTGCACGGCTCCTCCGCTGGGAGTGCGCCGGTCGCCGGGGTGCGGGCCGAGGAGCGGGCGCTCGACAACGGGCTGCTGCGTGTCGAGGTGGCGGCGGACGGGACGCTGACGCTGACCGGCGCCGACGGGACCACCCTCTCCGGCGCGGGCCGCATCGTGGACGGCGGCGACGTGGGCGACACCTACAACTACGCGCCCCCGGCCGACGACCGGATCGTGTCGGACCCGGAGTCGGTGGAGCTGGCGCCGGTCTACTCGGGCCCGCTGCTGGCCGCCTTCGACGTCCGCCGCACCTACCGCTGGCCCGCCGCGGGCCAGGGCATCGACGGCACCCCGGAGATCCCGGCCGCCGCCAGGACCGAGACGACCGAGGAGATCGTCGTCGACACGCGGGTCGAACTGCGGGCCGGTGAGCCGTACGTCAGACTGCACGTCTCGTTCGACAACCGGTGCTCCGACCACCGGGTACGCCTGCACGTACCGGTGCCCGCGCAGGCGGCGGCCTCGTACGCGGAGGGCCAGTTCGCGGTCGTCACCCGCGGCCTGACCGCGGAGCCGGGCTGTGGTGAGGAGCCGCTGCCCACGTTCCCGGCCTCCGGGTGGGTGGCCGCCGGCGGGGTCGCGGCGCTGCTGGAGCACGTCACCGAGTACGAGCTGGTCGACGGCGGCGCGGAGCTCGCCCTCACCCTGCTGCGCTCGGTCGGCTACCTCTCCCGCAACCTGCACGCCATGCGCCCCGAACCGGCAGGCCCCCAACTGCCGACCCCGGCCGCCCAGTCACGCGGCCTGCGCACGGTCAGCCTGGCGCTCATGCCGTACAGCGGCTCGTGGGAGGCGGTGCCGCCGGCGGCCGAGACGTTCCGGCACGACCTCCTCGCGGTTCCCGGCACCGGCGACCCGTCGCTCACCCTGCCCTCGGCGGCCCCCGGCCTGTCGGTGACGGGCGACGGCGTGGTCATGACCTCGCTCAGGGTCCGCGACGGCTGGCACGAACTCCGTGTCGTGGCTTTGTCGGACACCTCCGCGGAGGCGGTCGTCTCCGGCTCGTTCACCCAGGCTCGCCATGCCGACCTCCGCGGCCGTCCAGGCGACCCGCTGCCTGTCTCATCCGGAAGCGTCCGCCTCGCGCTGCGCCCTTGGGAGATCGCCACCATTCAGTTGACCAGCTGACGGTAATATTTCGACCATGGCCGAGGCGGACCTACGGGCCCGCCTCGGGTCAGCTCAGCGTGTTCCCCACGAATAAGTCTGCTTGCGCAGCTTCAGGTACACGAACGACTCGGTGGCCCGGACGGCCGGAATGGCCCGGATCTTGCTGAGGATCTCCAGCAGGTGGCCGTCACCCTCGCACACCACCTCGACGATGACGTCGAAGGACCCGGCCGTCAGGACGACGTAGTCGATCTCGTCGATGGCCGCCAGTTCGTCCGCGATCGAATCCAGGTCGCCCTCGCAGTTCACCCCGATCATCGCCTGGCGCGGGAAGCCGAGCGTGAGGGGGTCCGTGACGGCGACGATCTGCATCACCCCGGCGTCCTGCAGGCGTTGCACGCGCTGCCTGACCGCCGCCTCCGAGAGGCCGACGGCCTTGCCGATCGCCGCATACGGCATGCGCCCGTCGCCCTGGAGCTGCTCGATGATCTGCTTGGAGAGATCGTCGAGCGCGAACGGCGCGGGGGCGGCGTCATTGCTGCGGCGTACGCGGGGCGGCGTGGACATCGTGTGGGGGCCTCCTAGCGGTCCGGCGTTGCGGGCGCATTCCCGCTGCGTTGCCGTCCTGGTGCGACATGGTGTCAGTTATTAGGCCTCTGTCAAGCGATTTCGTAGCAATTTGATATATTCACCACGAAATCCCTTGTCGTGATGCATGTGCTCTGTAAGAGTCTCGGCATCTCAGCCACCTCACGAGGAGGTCATACCTTGACCACCCGTCTGCAGAACTTCATCAACGGTGAGTTCGTGGACGCCAAGAGCGGCCGATTCTCCGATGTCATCGACCCGTGCACGGGCGAGGCCTACTTGCAGGCCCCGATCTCGGGCACCGAGGACGTCGACACCGCCTACGCCGCCGCGGCCGCCGCGTTCGAGTCATGGGGACAGACCACCCCGGGGGAGCGGGCGAACCTGCTGCTCAAGGTCGCCGACGCCATCGACGCCCGGGCCGACGAGATCAACGAAGCGGAGTGCCTGAACACCGGCAAGCCGCGGGCCCGCATGGCCGAGGACGAGACCCCGGTCGCGTCCGACCACTTCCGCTTCTTCGCCGGCGCGGCCCGTACGCTGGAGGGCCCGACGTCGGGCGAGTTCCTCGCCGAGCACACCAGCGTCATCAGGCACGAGCCGATCGGCGTCATCGGGCAGGTCACGCCGTGGAACTACCCGATGATGATGGCGGTCTGGAAGATCGCCCCCGCGCTGGCCGCGGGCAACACGATCGTGCTCAAGCCGTCCGACACCACCCCGGCCTCCACGCTCAAGCTGGCCGAGATCATCGGTTCGGTGCTGCCCGCCGGGGTCTTCAACGTGGTGACGGGTGACCGGGACACCGGCGCGCTCGTCGTGGGCCATCCGACCGCGGCCATGGTCGCCATCACCGGTTCCGTCGGCGCGGGCATGGCGGTGGCCAAGACCGCCGCCGAGGACGTGAAGCGGGTTCACCTGGAGCTCGGCGGCAAGGCGCCCGTCGTGGTCTTCGAGGACGTCAAGGACCTGCGCAAGGCCGCCGGTGACATCGCCACTGCGGGCCTCTACAACGCGGGCCAGGACTGTACGGCCGCGTGCCGGGTACTTGTCCATGAGAGTGTGCACGACGAGTTCGTCGCCGCCCTCACCGAGGCCGCTGCGGGCACCGTGACCGGTGACCTGTCCAACGACGAGGCGTTGTACGGCCCGCTCAACAACGAGACCCAGCTGACCAGGGTGCAGGGCTTCATCGAGCGCGTCCCGGCGCACGCCAAGGTGCTCACCGGCGGTAATCGGGTAGGCGAGAAGGGCTACTTCTTCGCCCCCACCATCGTCGACGGGCTCAAGCAGGACGACGAGATGGTGCAGAACGAGGTGTTCGGCCCGGTCATCACCGTCCAGACGTTCTCCGACGAGGCCGACGCGCTGGCCAAGGCCAACGACGTCAGGTACGGCCTGAGCGGCTCCGTCTGGACGTCCGACCACGGCCGCGCCATGCGCATGTCCAACAGGCTGGACTTCGGCGTGGTCTGGGTGAACACGCACATCCCGTTCGTGTCGGAGATGCCGCACGGCGGCTTCAAGCACTCGGGGTACGGCAAGGACCTTTCGGTGTTCGGTCTGCATGACTACACCCGGGTCAAGCACGTCATGCACTACATCGGCGACTAAGAGGACAGTACCTGGACATGGCCGAGCTGAACGCGATCGAACTAGATGACGTCGTCAAGGAGTATCTCTCACACGGCGAGGTCGTCCAGGCCGTCAAGGGCATCACGCTGGGCATCGCCGAGGGGGAGTTCTTCTCCCTCCTCGGCCCGTCCGGGTGCGGCAAGACCACGACCATGCGGATGATCGCCGGGTTCGAGGACCCGTCGCGCGGCGTGGTCAGGCTGCATGGCAGCGACGTGACGGACGTCCCGCCGAACAAGCGGGACGTGAACATGGTTTTCCAGTCCTACGCGCTGTTCCCGCACATGAGCGTGTGGGACAACGTGGCCTTCGGACTCAAGCAGCGCAAGGTCCCGCAGCAGGAGATCAGGCAGCGCGTGAGCGAGATGCTGGAGATCGTCGACCTCACCGGCCGGGAGAAGCGCCGGCCGCGCGAGATGTCCGGCGGCCAGCAGCAGCGGGTGGCGCTGGCGCGCGCCCTGGTCAACAAGCCGCGGGCGCTCCTGCTCGACGAGCCGCTCGGCGCGCTCGACCTCAAGCTCCGCCAGGCCATGCAGATCGAACTCAAGCGCATCCAGCGCGAGGTCGGCATCACGTTCGTGTACGTGACGCACGACCAGGGCGAGGCGCTCACCATGAGCGACCGGATCGCGGTCATGAACGACGGCCTGGTCGAGCAGCTGGGCGGGCCGCGCGAGATCTACGAGCGGCCCGCGACGACCTTCGTGGCCGGGTTCATCGGCACCTCCAACCTGCTCGCGGGCACGGCGACCGGCGGCGTGCTGCCCATCGGCGGCGGCCGGGTGCTGGTGCCGGAGCAGGACGGCCAGGTCAGCGTGACCGTCCGGCCGGAGAAGATCACCATCTCGACGGAGAAGCCCAACGGCGACGTGAGCGTCGTGCCCGGCACCGTGGCCGAGGTGGTCTACCTGGGGACTTACACGAGTTACGCCGTGAGCCTCGCGGATGGGGCGGAGATCACGGTGTTTCAGCAGAACGCGCTCGACTCGACGACCACCGCAGAGCGGGGCGACCCCGTCTGGCTGTCGTGGCGGGCGCAGCACTCTTATGCGATTGGAAGTTGAGCCATGAACCGCTCGCTCAACCCGGCCCTTCTGCGGGGCATGACTCAGGCCCGCACTCGTCGGGACGCCTTCAGGATCGCCGGTCTGTCCGCCGCCGGGCTCGCCCTCGCCGCCTGCGGCGTGCAGGGCAAGAAGGCGGAGGCGCCCAAGACCGACGCCGTCAAGGATTACTGGGCCAAGCAGACCAAGCACGGCCGCGTGGTCTTCGCCAACTGGCCCGAGTACATGCCCGAGGACCAGGCGCCGCTGAAGAAGTTCCAGCAGGCCACCGGCATCTCGTACCAGTACAAAGAGGTCATCAACGAGAACGCCGAGTTCTTCGGCAAGCTCGACCCCGTGCTGAGGGCGGGCCAGTCGTCCGGCTACGACATCGTCGTGATGACCAACGGCATCCAGCTCCAGCACATGATCGAGCTGGGCTACGCCACGCCGCTCGACCACTCGAAGATGCCGAACTTCCTGGCCAACGCCGGTGACAAGTACAAGGAACGCAGCTACGACCCCGGCAACGTCTACACGATGCCGTACACGTCGGGCGTGACCGGGATCGCCTACAACACCAAGTACGTCGAGGACGACATCAAGAGCATCGGATCGCTCTTCGACTCGAAGTACAAGGGCCGCGTCGGCATGATGAACGACGCCCAGGAGATCGCCAACTTCGGCATGTTCGCCCTGGGCCTCGACCCGGAGAAGTCGACCGAGGCCGACTGGAAGCAGGCCGGGGAGAAGCTCAAGGCCCAACGCGACGCCGGAATCGTCCGGAAATATTACGACCAGAGCTATATCGATGCCGTGTCCAAGGGCGACGTCTGGATCAGCATGGCCTGGTCGGGCGACGTTTTCCAGCGGCAGCTCGCCGGTGAGCCGGTCAAGTTCGTCGTGCCCGAGGAGGGCGGCACGATCTGGACCGACAACATGCTCATCCCCAAGAACGCCGCCAACCCGGTCGACGCGATCACTCTCATGGACTACCTCTACCAGCCGGCCGTCGCCGCCGAGCTGGACGAGTTCATCCAGTACGTCACGCCGGTGCCGGCCGTACAGGATCTGCTGCGCGAGAAGGCCACGAAGGCGACGGGCGAGGGGAAGCAGTCGTTGGAGCAGATGGTCGAGAGCCCGCTGATGTTCCCGTCGGAGGCCGAGTACGCCAAGCTGCGTACCTACGTCAAGCTGAGCACGGCGCAGGAGCAGGTCTTCAACCCGATCTTCCAGTCGATCACGCAGGCGTAGGAGATGAAGCGGCTCACCCCGTATCTGCTGGCGCTGCCGAGCTGGATGTGGCTGGCGATCTTCCTGGTCGTGCCGATGGCCGCCATGGCGTCGGTGTCACTGCAGACGGGCAACGCGATCGACGGCTTCGCCATGACGTTCAGCGTCTCCAACTACTCCGACGCGATCGGCCGTTACAGTACGCAATTCCTGCGCTCCCTCCTGTACGGCGGGCTCGCCACGGTGGCGATGCTGATCATCGGCTACCCCGTGGCGTACTGGATCGCCTTCAAGGGCGGGACACGTAAGTCGGTGTACCTGTTCCTGCTGCTGCTGCCGTTCTTCGTGTCGTTCGTGCTGCGGACGATCTCGTGGGGCTTCCTGCTGGCCGACGACGGCGTCCTGTTCGGCACACTGAAGGGCTGGGGCCTGCTGAACCCCGAGTTCCACGTGCTGGCCACCACGTTCGCGGTGGTGGGCGGACTGACCTACAACTTCCTGCCGTTCATGATCCTGCCGATCTACGTGGCGCTGGAGCGGGTCGATCCGCGGGTCATCGAGGCGGCCTACGACCTGTACGCGACGCGGCTGTCGGCCTTCCGCCGGGTGGTGCTGCCGCTGTCGCTGCCGGGAGTGTTCGCCGGGGTGCTGATGACGTTCGTGCCCGCTACCGCCGACCCGGTCAACGCGCAGATACTCGGCGGCACGTCGAACACGATGATCGGCAACGTCATCCAGACCGAGTATCTGACGAACCTCAACTACCCGACGGCCTCGGCGCTGTCGTTCACGCTGATGGCCGTGCTGCTCGTGGGCATCTTCATCTATGCCAGGGCGCTCGGCACCGAGAACGTCCTAGAGGCGGTGGCGCAATGAGGGGCCGCAGGCTCGGGGACAAGCTGCTGCACGCCTACACCTGGCTGGTCATCGTCTGGCTGTCCTCGCCGATCGCCGTGATGATCCTGTTCGGGTTCAACGACAAGAAGAGCAAGTCGAACACCACCTGGCAGGGCTTCACCCTCAAGTGGTACGACCGCCTCTTCGACATCTCCGACCTGACCGTCGCGCTGCAGAACTCGCTGGTGATCGCCCTGGTCAGCACGGTCATCACCGTCGTGATCGGCACCATGCTGGGACTGGCCGTCGGCCGTTACCGCTTCCGGGGCCAGGGAGTGACGAACTTCCTGGTCTTCGCCGCGATCTCGACGCCCGAGCTGGTCATGGGGGCGTCGCTGCTGTCGCTGTTCGTCTCGGGCAACGTGCCGCGCGACGCGAACACGATCATCATCTCGCACGTGCTGTTCTCGCTGTCGTTCGTCGTCGTCACCGTACGGGCCAGGGTGATCGTGCTGGACCCGGCGATGGAGGAGGCGGCCAGGGATCTCGGGGCGACCGCCTGGGGGACGTTCCGGCAGGTGACGCTGCCGTCGATCATGCCGGGCGTGCTGGCGGGGGCGATGCTGGCGTTCGCGCTGTCGATTGACGACTACGTGGTGACCAGCTTCGTGAACGGCTCCACCATCACCTTCCCGCTGTGGATCGTGGGGTCGGTCAAGACCGGCATTCCGCCGCAGGTCAACGTCATGGGCACGCTGATCTTCGGCGTCGGTGTGCTGATCGCCATCGCCACTTCGGTCGCGGCACGTCGCCGGGCCTGAAAATCAGAGAACCAACACCGTGGGGAAGTGGAATGTGTGGATCCGCTGAAGGCGCTTGCTGACGCGGAGCGCAAGCCGTACTGGCTGGACAGTCCGGCCAGTCCAGAACCAAGGCCACGGCTCATCGGCGACACCAGCGCCGACCTCGTCGTGGTCGGCGGCGGCTTCACGGGGCTGTGGACCGCCCTGCTGGCCAAGGAGCGCGACCCCGAGCAGGACGTCGTCCTGCTCGAAGGCCGCAGGATCGGCTGGGCGGCCTCCGGCCGCAACGGCGGCTTCTGCATGGCGACCCTCACTCACGGCCTGTCCAACGGCCTCGAACGCTGGCCCGACGAGATCGGCCGCCTCGAACGCCTCGGCGTGGAGAACCTCGACGAGATCGAGCGGACGCTGGAGCGCTACGGCATCGACTGCTCCTTCGAGCGCACCGGCGAGCTGAACGTCGCCACCGAGCCGTGGCAGCTCGACGCGCTGAACGAGCACCTCGACCTCATCTCCGACCTCGGCCTCGACTACGTGCCGCTCGACCAGGACCAGGTGCGGGCCGAGGTCAACTCGCCCACCTACCTGGGCGGGCTCTGGGAGCGCAGCGGTTGCGCCATGCTCGACCCCGCGCGGCTGGCCTGGGGGCTGCGCGAGGCCTGCGTCGCGCTCGGCGTCCGGGTCTACGAGCGCAGCCCGGTTCGCTCGCTCGACGACGACGGCGTCACGATCAGCCTGCGCACGCCGCACGGCGTCGCCACCGGCCGCCGCGTCGCGCTCGGCACCGGCGTGTTCCCGCCGCTGCTGCGGCGGCTCAAGCACTTCGTGGTGCCGGTGTACGACTACGCGCTCATGACCGAACCGCTGACCGGCGCGCAGCTCGCCGAGCTGGGCTGGCGCAACCGGCAGGGGATAGGCGACGGAGCCAACCAGTTCCACTACTACCGGCTGACCGACGACAACCGGATCCTGTGGGGCGGCTACGACGCCGTCTACTACAACGGCGGCCTGGTCAAGCCGGAGTACGACCAGCGCGACGAGACGTTCGTCAAGCTGGCCGGCCACTTCGCCACCACGTTCCCACAGCTCGCGGAGGTGCGCTTCACGCACCGCTGGGGCGGCGTGATCGACACCTGCAGCCGGTTCAGCGCCTTCTACGGTCAGGCGCACGCCGGCAGGCTGGCCTACGCCGTCGGCTACACCGGCATGGGCGTCGGCGCCACCCGCTTCGGCGCGAACGTCATGCTCGACCTGCTCTCGGGCGAGCGCACCGAGCGGACCGGCCTGCGGATGGTACGGGAGAAGCCGATGCCGTTCCCGCCGGAGCCGGTGCGGTCCGGGGTGATCCAGTTCACCCGGTGGTCGATCGCCCAGGCCGACCAGCACCAGGGCAGGCGCAACCTCTGGCTGCGCGCGCTCGACCGGATGGGTCTCGGCTTCGACTCCTGACCGGCACAGGCGGGATCATGGGGACATGAGGGTTGAGTTCACCGCAGACGGGATCGTGCTGGCAGGGGACCTTCGGGTGCCCGAAGGAGAGGGGCCGAGGCCGGGTCTGGTGTTCACCGGGCCGTTCACCGGAGTGCGTGACCAGGTCACCGGCCTCTACGCGGAGCGGCTGGCCGAGCGGGGCTACGTGACGCTGGCCTTCGACCACCGCAACTGGGGCGAGTCGGGCGGTGAGCCGCGCCGTCACGAGGACCCGCAGGCCAAGCTGGGCGACCTGCGGGCCGCGGTGTCGCTGCTGCGGTCGAGGCCCGAGGTGGACCCGGAGCGGATCGGCGTGGTCGGGATCTGCCTGGGCGGGGGATACGCGCTGCGGTTCGCCGCCTTCGAGCCCCGGGTGAAGGTCTTCGCCGGGATCGCCGGGGCGTACAACAACCCCTACGCGATGCGGTCGGGCATGGACTACCAGGCGGCGCTGGCCTCCTTCACCGAGGTGCTGGAGCGGCAGGACCTGGGCGGGCCGGTGGAGTACCTTCCCGCCGTGGCGGAAGAGGGCGAGGCGGCCATGCCCGGCGACGAGCCGTACGCCTATTACGGCGGCGCGCGTGGCGCGTCGGCGACCTGGGCGAACGAGGTCACACGGGCCAGTGTGCGCGAACTGATCACCGTGGACAACATGATGGGCGCCGACTTCCTGTCCCCCAAACCGGCGCTGATCGTGCACGGCGTGGTGGACCGGTTCTGCTCGCCGGAGGGTGCGGAGGAGGCGTTCCGGCGGCTCGACCGGCCCAAGAAGCTCGTCTGGGTCGACGCCAAGCAGCACATCGACCTCTACGACCGCGAGCCGTACGTCACGCAGGCCGTCGACGCGACCGCGGACTTCCTCAGCGAGCACCTGTGATGGGTGTGGCGGGCTGATCCGCCGGGAAGAAACCGATTTATACCCCCGGTGATTTTCCTGGGGGTTTGTAGATGCGTGCGACATTGCAGGTGGGCGCCGCCCTGACAGTGGCCCTGATGGCGGGGTGCGGGGCTGAGCGGCCGCCGGTGCCCGTGGCGGCACGGGTGCCCTGGGTGCGGGTCGAGCGGTGCCTGCTGACCATCCCCGACCCTCGGGCGGGGGCCGCGGCCAGGGCCGAGCTCGTCCGCGACATCGGCCGCTACCTGGTCAGGCAGCCGGGCCGCATCGTGTACGCCGCGCGCGACCGGATCACCGGCATCACCCTCGGCCATGGGGAGCACCAGCACGACATGATCACCGCCAGCGGCGTCAAGGTCGACATCCTGACCGCGCTGCTGCTGCGCCGTGCCCGGCTGGGCGAGGATGAGCGCGACCTGGCCTCACGCATGATCAGGGAGAGCGACAACTCCGCCGCCGACGCGCTGTGGTGGCGGGTCGGGGCGGGGGAGGGGATGAGCGGGTTCTACCGGAAAGTGGGTCTGAGCGAGACGACTCCGGGGCCGAGCCGCTACTGGGGCGGCACCACCACCAGCCCCGCCGACCGCCTGCGGCTGCTGAAGGTGCTGATCGGCGGTGACAAGGGGCTGGGCGCCGATCGAGACCTGGTGCTCGGCCTGATGGGAGACGTCGTGCGCGACCAGGCGTGGGGTGTCAGCGCCGCCGCCCGGCGAGGTGACCGGGTGGCGTTGAAGAACGGCTGGACGCCGCGGCCGTTCATCCACAACACCTGGGCGGTCACGAGTTACGGCCGGATCGTCGGGCCGGGGCGCGATCTGCTGCTGTCGGTGCAGACGGACCAGCAGCCGGGCGAGGGCTCGGGCATCCAGGCCATCGAAGGGCTGGCCCGGATGATCGGCACCCGCCTCGACAGCCTGTCACCGGTCCGGATCAGGCCCTGCGCCGCCGAGCCCACCGCCTGACCGGCCGGGCGCATCGACCTGAGCGGCCGCGTCAATGGCCGAGTCCACGGCCTGACCAGGGCCGGGTCAGTGGACCGCGGTCAGTTGCTCCTCGGGGATGACCTTGGGCACGCCACGGAGCCCCACCAGCGCGAGCGCCGCCACCACGGCCAGGATCGCCGAGGTGGACAGCGCCGTGAGGTGCATGGCCTCGACGAACGCGCTCCGGGCCGCCTCGATGACCTGCCCGGCCAGTGCCGGGGGCAGGGTCTCGGCCGTCTGCAGCGCGCCGGCGATCGACTCCCTGGCGGCCTCGCCGGGCACTCCGGCGGGCAGGCGCAGGCCGGCGCTGTAGGAGCTGTTCAGCACGGTGCCCAGGATGGCGATGCCCAGCGCCCCGCCCAGCTCGAACGCCGTCTCCGACACCGCGGCCGCCGCCCCGGCCCGTGCCCTGGGCGCGGTCGCCAGCACGTTGTCGTTGTTGACGGTGAAGGTGAGCCCGACGCCGAGCCCGCCGATCAGCTGCGGAGCGAGCACCGCGAGGAAGCCCGTGTCGAGCCCGAGCAGGCTGTAGGACAGGAAGGCGCCCGCGGTCAGCGCCAGGCCGAGCGCCACGACGCCGTTCCGGCCCTGGAGCCCGATGAGCCGGGCCGCCAGGATGCCGCCGACCGCGCCGCTGAGCCCGCCCGGCAGGGTGGCCAGCCCGGCCTGCAGCGGCGTCCAGCCGAGCACGAGCTGGAAATACCAGGCGAGGATCAGCGTCATGGCCATCATCGCGAAGATCGCCAGCATGTTGGTGCCGATCGACGCGCTGAACGCCCGGTTCCCGAACAGCCGCATGTCGATCAGCGGCTCCGCCAGCCTGGTCTGCCGCCGGACGAACAGCCCCAGGCACGCTATGCCCAGCACCGCCGCCACCGGCACGCCGGCGTGCTCGAACCCCTGGTGCGCCGCCTCCTTGATCGCATAGATGCCCGTCACGATGCCGGTGAAGGAGAGCGCCACGCTCGGCAGGTCGATGCGACCGGCGTCGGGGTTGCGCGACTCCGGCAGGACGAGCCGGCCGGCGACCAGCACCAGCACCATGATCGGCACATTGATCAGGAAGACCGAGCCCCACCAGAAGTGGTCGAGCAGCAGCCCGCCGATGACCGGGCCCACGGCGAACCCGACGGCGCTCATCCCGCTCCAGATGCCGATGGCGGCGGTCCGCTCGCCGGGATCGGTGAAGACGTTGCGGATGATCGACAGCGTCGACGGCATGATCGTCGCCGCGGCCACACCGAGCAGCGCCCTGGCCGCGATGAGCAGTTCCGGGCTCGGCGCGTACGCGGTCAGCACCGAGGCCGCGCCGAACGCGGCGGCTCCGATGAGCAGCAGGCGCTTGCGGCCGATGCGGTCGCCGAGGTTGCCCATGGTGATGAGCAGGCCCGCGAGCGCGAAGCCGTACATGTCGCCGATCCACAGCAACTGCGTGGCGTTGGCGCCGAGATCGCCGACCAGCCTGGGCAGGGCCAGGTGCAGGACCGTCATGTCGAGCGAGAGAAGGAGGGTGGCCAGGCACGCGACGGCCAGGCAGGACCATTTGCTCTTCATGGTGCCCAGGATGATCAGGGCCGCTGACCGGCCGCCTACCGCCCGCTGACGATCTCCGCGAGGCCGGTCAGCCCGGCCTGGATGCGGGCGCGGACCTCCTCCGAGCTGTACCAGTCGCCGGAGCACTCGGTCAGGGCCTGCTCCATGAGCGCGCGGGCCTCGCCGAGGTCGCCGCGGAGCACCGCCAGCTCGCCCAGCCCGACGTGCGCCCTGGCCAGCGTGTCGCCCGCGCCGATGCGCCGGGCCATCTCGGCGGCCCGCAGATAGCCGGCCCGCGCCTCGTCGAGATCGCCCAGCCGGGCCACGGAGTCCGCGCTCAGGCACAGGCACTCGGCCATGTCGGCCACCGAGCCCAGCTCCTGAGACGTCCGCAGGCCCTGGTCGGCCAGTGCCCGGGAGGCCGCGTAGTCACCCTGCTCGTAGGCCAGCTCGGCGAGCCCGCTCAGCGCCAGCGTGGCGCCCCAGCGCTCGCCGACCGCCTGGAAGTCGGCCAGCGACCGCTCGAACTCGGCTCGGGCCTCGCCGCCCCGGCCCATGATCTGCAGCATGAACGCGACACCGCAGTGCATCAGCGCCTGTGACCAGGGCGGCATGGCGCCGGCGTACTGGGCCATCAGCTTCCTGACGCCCTCGTAGTCGTCCGGCGGGCCGGTGAACATCGGCAGCATCATCGTCAGGAACTCCAGCCGCGTCGACAGGAATTCGGCCGGCAGCAGGCGGCGGAGCGTCTTCAGCCGGGCGCGCAGGTCGTCGCCGGGCCGGCTGCCCCAGGCCGCGACCAGCACGCACAGCGCGTACTCCTCTTGGAGACCCGCGGGCGGGGTCTGTCCCATGCCGGCGATCAGCCCGTCGGCCAGGTCCGCGCTGGTGCCCCGGTGGCCGCGCATCCACCAGTAGCAGGCGGAGTAGGCGAGGATCCGCATGCCCAGCGCCGCCCGGCCGGTCTCGGCCGCCCAGCGTACGGCGGCGGCCAGGTTGCCGCTCTCCTCGTCGAGGCGCGAGAGCCACTCCAGCTGCTCGGCCGTGCGCAGGTGGCCGTCGGCCTCGACGGCCAGCGCCAGGTAGCGGTCGGCGTGCGCCTCGCGCATCGCCTCGGTCTCGCCCGACTCCGCGAGCTGCTCGGCGCAGAACGCCCGGATCGTCTCCAGCATCCGGTAGCGGCCGTCGACGACCTCGACCAGCGACTTCTCCGCCAGCGAGAACAGCACCTCCTCCGGCAGCCCGCACACCCGCTCCGCCGACTCGGGGGTGGCGCCGCCCACGAACACCGTCAGCCGCCTGGCCATCCGCTGCTCGCGCTCGTCCAGCAGGTCCCAGCTCCACGCCACGACCGCGCGGAGCGTCTGGTGCCTGGGCAGGGCCGTACGGCTGCCACGGGCCAGCAGCCGGAACCGGTCGTCGAGCCGCGCCGCCACGTCGCCGACCGACATCGTGCGCAGCCGCGCGGCCGCCAGCTCGATCGCGAGCGGCAGCCCGTCGAGCGCCCGGCAGATGCCGGCCACCTGGGCCAGGTTCGTCTCGTCGACCGGCTGCCGGACCGCGGCCGCCCGGTCGGCGAACAGCCGGACGGCGGGGTAGTCGAACGGGTTCGCGGCGTCGGGCGGCGGCAGCCGCAGCGGCGCGACGGGCAGGATGGACTCGCCGGTGATGCCCAGGGCCTCGCGGCTGGTCGCCAGCACGCGCAGCGCGGGGCAGGAGGCCAGCAGCAGGTCGGCCAGCTCGGCCGCGGCGGTGATGAGATGCTCGCAGTTGTCGAGGACCAGCAGCAGCCCGCGGTCGGCGAGCGCGGCGAGCAGGTGGGAGACGGGATCGACGGCCGGCGGGCGGTCGTGGCCGGACAGGCGGGTGTCGCGGAGGCCGAGCGCCGTCAGCACCGCCTTAGGCACGTCGGCGGGTTCGGTGACGGGCGCGAGCTGCACGAAGCAGACGTCGCCGGTGGCCTGCTCGGCCGCCTCCAGCGCGAGCCGGGTCTTGCCCGCCCCGCCGGGGCCGATGAGCGTGACCAGCCTGGCCTCCGTGAGCTGGGCGCCGACCTGGCGGAGCTCCTCGGCCCTGCCGACGAAGCTGGTGAGCTGGGCGCGCAGGCCCTGCCTGCTGACGGGCGCCGCGGTGGCCGCCAGCGACGGGTCGGCCCTGAGCACGGCCAGCTGCGCCGCGGCCAGCTCGGCTCCCGGCTCGATGCCCAGCTCCTCGTCGAGGATCCGCCGGGCGTCGTCGTAGGCGGTCAGCGCCTCTGCCTGCCGGCCGCTGCCGTACAGGGCCCGCATGAGCTGCGCCCGCATCCGCTCGCGCAGCGGGTGGGCGGCCGTCAGCCGCCGCAGCTCGGCGACCAGCTCGCGGTGGGCGCCCAGCTCCAGGTCGGCCTGGACGCGGTCCTCGACGGCGGCCAGGCGCAGCTCCTCCAGCCCGGCGGCGGCGGCCTCCGCGTGCGGGGCGTCGGCGAGCGGCGGGCCCTGCCACAGCGCCAGCGCCTCACGCAGCAGCGGAGCCGCTCGGCGGGGGTCGCCGGCGTCGAGAGCCTGCCTGCCGTCACCGGCCAGCCGCTCGAACCGGTGCGCGTCGACGTCCCGCGGGTCGGCCGCCAGCCGGTAGCCCGCCGGGTGGAACTCCACCTGATCCCTGCCCAGCGCCCTGCGCAGCCTCGACACCTGGGCCTGGAGCGCGTTGGCCACGCCCTCGGGCGGCTCGGGGCCGTAAAGACCGGCGGCCAGCCGCTCCGCGCCGACGACCCGGCCCGCGTCGAGCGCCAGCAGGGTGAGCAGCCCCCGCACCCGGGGGCCGCCGAGCACGACCGGCTCGCCGTCCTCGTCCAGCACCCGGGCCGGGCCAAGGATCTCGAAGCGCATGCCTCGATTATCGCGGCCCCAGCGGCCTCGTGACGGCCTCCGCGTGCGCGGCTTTCGCGGCGCCGACGGCCTCGGCGTGCGCGGCTATCGCGGCTCCGGCAGCATCGCGGCGATCTCCGCGTACGTCGGCGCCGGGGGCGCGGCCTTTCCCTGTACGGCCAGCAGGCTCGACAGCGCCCCGTGCAGCGAGGCCCGGTACAGCAGCGACCCGGTGCTCACCCTGGCGACGCCCGCCTCCGCGAGCTGGGCCAGCGTGGGCCCGTCAGGCAGGTACAGCACGTTGACCGGCAGCGGCGTGCTCGCCACCACCTCGGCGATCTCCCCCAGGTCGCGGAGACCGGGCACGAAGATGCCGTCGGCGTGCCCGTAGGCGCTCACCCGCTCCCGCGTGTCGCCCGTCTTCAGCCAGTGTGTGTCGGTCCTGGCGTTGACGAACACGCCATGGCCCTTGGCCGCCTCGATGATCCGCTGGTGCAGCGCGATCGGCCGCAGCGTGCCGTCGGGCCGGCCGTCTTCCAGGTTGACGCCCGCGACGCCCAGCGACGCCAGCGCCGCGACCAGGTCGGACACCTGCGCAGGGTCGTCGCTGAAACCGCCCTCGATGTCGACGGTGACCAGGACGCCGAGGTCCTTGAGCAGCTCGGCCAGCTCGATCGTCTCCGCCTTGGTGGCGCCCGCGGCGTCCGGCTTGCCGTGTACGGCGGACACGCCGAGGCTGGTGGTGCCGATCGCCGGGAAGCCGTGCGCGGCCAGTACGGCGGCGGACCCGTAGTCCCAGGCGTTGGGCAGCAGCAGCGGGTCGCCCGGCCGGTGCAGGTCACGGAATCGGGTGCTCATCGGGCATCCTCCGGTCGCAGGACCGCTTCCAGCACGCCGGCCGCGAGGGCGAGCGCGTGGGCGGAGGCGGGGCAGGGGCGCACACCCGAGCCGAACGTCAGGTGGGGCGCCGGACCGCGCGAGACGTCGAACCGGTCGGGCTCGGGG
This sequence comes from Nonomuraea sp. NPDC049269, assembly GCF_043197155.1. Classification (NCBI taxonomy): domain Bacteria; kingdom Bacillati; phylum Actinomycetota; class Actinomycetes; order Streptosporangiales; family Streptosporangiaceae; genus Nonomuraea; species Nonomuraea sp. NPDC049269. The sequence goes on along the minus strand of NZ_JBICSO010000003.1, from coordinate 37,670 downwards.
AACACGGCCGGGTCGCGGTTGGCGGCCACCAGGTCGATGGTGACCTCGTCGCCCGTCTGACGGTCGAGCCTGCGGCTGGCCTTGAGCGGCGGATCGTGGCGGAGCGTCTCTCGCAGCAGGCCGTCGATGTCATCGCCGGGTTCGGCGTGGGTGAGCGCGTTCGCGATGAGGCCGGCCGTGGCCGCGTGGGCCTGCAGGAGGATGGTGATGCGGGGGATCGGGTCGCCCTCGCCGGCCAGGAGCTCGACCAGGTCGGCCACCGCGGCGTCGGCCTCGGGCCCCTCCTCGCCTGACAGGTAGCCCGCGGCGGCGGCGGTCACCGCCCCCACCAGCCGCTTCTCGTCGGTGATCCCGAGCGCGGCGCCGAGCACCGCCGTCGGGACGTCCGGCCAGTCGCCGCCCCGCTCCAGCGTCGCCGCCGTGGCGGACTGTCGCAGCGCGGCCGGGTCGAGCGCGGCGAGCCGTTCGGTGACCAGGCGGCGCCGCTCCGCGTGGACCTCGCCGGTGCTGAACCGGGACACCTGGGCGCGGAGCCAGGGGAGCGTCCCGGCCGGCGCGTCCTGACGCACCGGAGGCGGCACGTACCTGGTGTCCGACAGCACCGCGACGGCTTCGGCATGGCGTGTGATGAGCATGGACCCACGCTAGGTCCGAATCCCTTCGACGCCGGGCGAAGTGTCGGCGCGTCAGGCCGCCAGGCGTTCGGGGCTCTCGGCTGGAGCGGGCACCACGGGGCGGACCGCGGTCCGCCGTTCGACGACGGTCATGGCCATGCACACGACCAGCGCGATCTCGGCCAGCACCACGCCGCGTTCCAGCAGCCCGTAGTAGGAGGCGCCGCCGATCAGCGGCGAGGTGAAGGAGGCCGGGTGCGCGGCCAGGTAGGCGGCCAGCGCCACGGCCGAGGTCACGCTGAGCGCCCTGACCCGGTTCCACTTCGGCAGGGGCACGCGGCCCCTGGCCAGGATCCAGCCGGCCACGGGCAGGGTGGTGAAGACGACGGCCGAGGACCAGCGGTGGATCTCGCCCGGCAGCGTGCCGATCGCCGCGTTGCCCGGATCGGTGGGGAAGACCGCGCTCAGCATCAGCCCGGCCGCGCCGGCCAGCAGCAGCACCCGGGTGGCCGCGCTGCGGGCGGGCTCGCGGGCCGCCAGGCCGTACGCGAGGGACACGCAGGACCAGGCCAGGGCGAGCATGCCGATCAGTACGGGCATCATTCCGCCGGGGACCAGCGCGTAGTCGCTCAGCAGCGGCTGGCCGGGCAGTGCGATCTGCGCGTAGGCGAGCGCGGCGGCGGCGATCACCGCGCCGGTCACCGCGCTCACCACCGGCGCCACGCCGCGACCGGGGACTTCCATCTGGGTCATCGCGTCACCTCGTCATAGATCTTCTCGAAGCGGGCCAGGGAGGTCTGGTGGTCGTGCGTGAGGGCGAGGTCGCGGCTCGCCTTGCCCAGGCGGGCGCACAGGTCCTCGTCGGTGAGGATGGAGGTCATGTGGCGGGCCAGCGACATGACGTCGCCCGGCTCGAACAGGTAGCCGTTGCCGTTCACCAGGTGCGGCAGCGCCATGGCGTCGGCCGCGACCACGGGCAGCCCGCTGGCCATGGCCTCCAGGGTCGCGATGCTCTGCAGCTCGGCGACGCCCGGCATGGCGAACAGGTCGGCCGCGGCGAACGCCTGCGGCATGTTCTCGTCGGGCACGAAGCCGAGGAAGAACACCCGGTCGCCGACCCCGATGCGGTCGGCCAGCCGCTGCAGTTCCGCCCGCTGGTTGCCCTGCCCGACGAGCGCGATCTGCGCCTCGGTGTCGTTGAGCACGAACGGCAGCGCGCGTACGAGCTCGTCGATGCGCTTCTCCTCGTCCAGGCGGCCGACGAACAGGGCGGTGGGCCGGTCGGGCAGGTCGAACAGCTTGCGGGCCCATGCCTTGGGCTCGGCGTGCGGGTGGAAGCGGGTCAGGTCGATGCCGCAGGACACCGACTCCACCTCGCGGGCGAAGCCTTGGTCGGCCAGCAGTTTGGCGGCCAGCGGGGTGGGCGTGGTGATGTGGTCCGCGCGGTTGAAGACGCGGCTGAAGTCGCGCCAGGCCAGCTGCCCGGCCTTCTGCCTGAGCCGGTCGGGGATGTGGCCGAACTGGAAGAGGTTGTCGGGCATGAAGTGGTTGGTGGCCACGATGGGCACCCGGCGGCGGCGGGCGGCGGCGATGGCGGCCCTGCCGACCACGAAGTGGCCCTGGGTGTGCAGCACGTCGGGTTCGATGGCGGTCAGCAGCCAGTCCAGCCGGGTGGGGACGGTGACCCGCATGCTGGGGTGGACCAGGAGCGGCGCGGAGCGCAGCCGGTGCACCACCACGTCGTCGACCACCTCGGCCGTGGCCGGGCCCTGGTCCGACTGACAGACGACGTGTACCTCGTTGCCGCGCGCGGCAAGACCGGTGGCCAGACGATAGGTGAAGACGGCGGCGCCGTTGACATCGGGCGGGTAGGTGTCGGTGGAGATCAGGATGCGGCGCGGGCGCCTGGGGAGGGGCGCGAGCTCGGTGGGGTCGGGGGCGGTGCGCAGGGGCATGGCCATGACAGGGACTCCAGTCGAAAGTGTGGACGCTGACCGGCTGGGGAGGGCCGGGGCGGGGGTTGAGTAGGGGATCTGGCGGCGGGCAGGTCAGTGGCGCGCCTCCAGCGGGGTGGTGCGGGCCAGCGCGAGGGTGCCCGCCGCGGTCAGCGCCGCCGCCGCGATGGGGACCAGCCCGCTCGGCAGCGGCTCGCCCAGCAGCAGTGCGCCGAAGGCGACCGCGGTGAGCGGGTCCGCGATCTGCAGCGAGGCGAAGGAGACGCCGAAGTGGCCGACGGCGTAGGCCCGCTGGAGCATCATCAGCGCCAGCAGCGCGGGCACCGGCAGCGCCAGCAAGTACCACCAGTTCCAGGAGCCGTCGACCAGCGCCCGCATGAGCGTGGCCGTGGCGCCGTACAGCACGCCCGCACTGGTGGCCAGCAGCGCCGCCCGGCCCGCCGGGGAGGCGATCTTCGAGCCCGCCCAGAGCAGCACCGACGCGACGCCGGCGACCGCCAGCAGCGTCAGCACGCCGTTCGGGCTCAGGTACGTCGGGCCTTCCGACTCGGGCACCAGCAGGACCAGGCCGATCAGCCCGGCCGCCACCAGGCCCGCGGCGGACAGCTCCTTGCGGGTGGGCCTGCGGCCGTGCAGCGCGGCGGCGATCGGCAGCGCGAAGAGCAGGCTGGCCACCCCCATCGGCTGCACCACGGTCAGCGGGCCCAGGCCCAGGGCGACGACGTGCAGGCCGCCGCCGGACAGGATCGACAGGCCGCCGAGCAGCCAGCGCGGCCTCCGCAACAGCGTGAGCAGGGTGGGCTTGGCCGTACCAGCCGCTTCGAACTGCTGAAGCGCGGCGCCGAGCGCGAAGAACAGCGAACCGACCAGGGCGATAACAGCGGCCAGGACAGTCATGCCCACTCCTCTCAAACAGATGGTTACCGGGCGAGGTCAAACAGACGTGTCCACCGAAAGGCGCTCTGGGGAAGCCTGGATGGCGCGTCGCTTCCGCGACCACCGGACGGCCTCGACGACACCGGTGATGGACAGTGCGATGCCCAGACCGAGCAGCAGGCCCTTGATCGGGTCGTTCTCGAACGCCATCCCGCCGAAGAAGCCGATCAGGCCGGAGTACACGGCCCACGAGGAGGCGGCGATCGCGTCGAAGAAGGTGAAGGAACGCAGCGGATGGCGTACGGCGCCCATGGTCAGCGTGGTCGCGGTGCGCCCGCCGGGGATGTAGCGGGCGACCACCAGGACCATCCCGCCGCGCTCGGCCAGCGCGTTCGCGGCCCACACGAACGCCTTGCGGTCGCGCAGCCGGCCGCCGGACTTCTTGCCGATGAGGTAGGAGACGTGGTCACCCGCGAAGGCGCCCAGCGCGGCCACCACGATCACCAGCGCCAGATTCGTCTGCCCGGACGCCGCGAACACCGCGGCGGTGATCACCGAGGTCTCCGCCGGAACGACCGGGAAGAACCCGTCCAGCAGTGCCAGCGCGAACAGCGCCAGGTACAGCCAAGGCGACGACATCATCTGCTGGACCAGGTCCAGAATGGCGTGCGACATTGCGTGTACTCCGATCGTTGGGGCGCCTTCACAGCGTGTCGGTGTGAGGTGCCGTGAGACATCGGGGATCACCCCGGTCGAACGCGGGCCCCACCCCGACAGGGGTCGGGGCCCGCTCCCTTTGAAGCTAGAAACTCCGCAGGCCACGGCACATCGGTCGATCGGCACGCATGACCCCCCACTTTCGTCGGGGGCGCTCAGATGACTTCCGGACGACTCCCTACGATCAAAGCGGGCTGACCCTGCCAGCGCAGGAGTGCGTGTAGGCGGCTTTGGGGTGGGGTTAGCACTACCGGGAGGGTTTGCCTGGCACCACCCTGACTCCGTTGTCAGGGTTGTCCCTTACCTCTGGTCGGCGCGGTTCCCCCGCGCGGGTGAGGCGGATCCCCTCGCGGCGGGAGGGCCGGCGGAGCCGGAAGGCGCACGGTTGGCACATGACTCCGCAGCAGGCCGGAATCGGCCGCATCACGGCGGCGATCGTGGCGATGGCCGCCATGCTCCCGTACCTCACCCTGAAGATCTTCTGGCTGACCGGCCATCCGGTGGGCGTCTCCGACCCGGTGTTCATGAAGGACCCGGCGATGGTCGGGCTGAACGCGATGACGTTCGGCATGGACGCGGTCGCGCTGCTCCTGGCGCTGGCGTTCACCACGCGGCAGGGCATGCGGCTGCCCGCGTGGCTGGTGCTGCTCCCTCTGTGGGTGGGCACCGGCCTGCTGTCCGTGGTGGTCGTCACGGCGCCGGTCGGCGTCCTGCTGGAGGGCGTGTCGGTCTTCTCGACGGACGGGCCCATCGCACCCTGGGTCTATATGACGGTCTACGGGGGGTTCATCGGGCAGGGCGTGGGGCTGATGGTGGCGTTCGTCCTGTACGCCAAGGATCGGTGGCCGGGCGTCTTCTCCGCCACGCTCGGCTCCGGCCAGGCGAGCCCGACCAGGCCGCTCCAGACCGTCGTCGCCCGAGGGGCGCTGCCGGTGTCGGCGGTGCTCGGCGGGATCCGCCTGTACTGGGCAGTCGCCAACCCCTCGCCGGTCCAGGCGCTACAGGACGGCTTCAAGGGCCTGCTCGCGCTCGGGGCGGGGATCGCGCTGGTCCTGCTCGTCAGAGGCCGGGGCGCCGGGCCGTTCTGGCGGCCACTGGTGGTCGGCTGGCTCGGCACGGGCGTGATGTTCGGCTGGGGGCTCTACGCGATGATCCTCACGGTGGCCGGCGGGCCGCTCGGCGCGCGGATGACCGGCGTGGTGGGGCTGGTGGAGCTGTTCGGCACGCTGACCGGGCTGGTGATGGCGATGTGCGGGGCGTTCCTGCTCGCCGAGCGGTCAGGTGTGGGCCACGTGCAGGCGGCGCAGCACCCGCTTGAAGGCGAAGATCGAGAAGACGATCGCGAGACCGCTGATCACGGCCACCGCTGACGTGCGGAGCAGCATGAACGCGCTGAGTGACTCGTGCAGCGCGAGCCAGATGCTCACCGTGGAGTTGGCCATCAGCACGAACGCCCACAGCAGCGTGATCCTGGCGAAGAACCTGCGGACCCGCTCGTGCTTGAGCACCGCCGACGGCAGGTGGATGTAGTCGAGCGTGAGCTTCTGCACGAGCGGCTTGTTCAGCCGCACCGAGGCCAGGAAGGCCATGCTGATGCAGAGCGTGCCCAGCTCCGGCTGGATGAAGTAGACGACCCAGCTCCCGGTCCAGAAGCCCACGGCGGCCCGGGCGGTGATCGCGATCGCGGCCAGGATCATCGTGGCGGGCACCCGGATGCCCCTGATCAGCCGCCAGGCGACCCCGAGGTAGACCCAGGACACGGCCGCGGCCAGTGCCCCGTTGAGCCCCAGCACGGCCAGGGCGGCGTAGAAGACGGCGAGCGGTGCGACCACGCCTTCGAGCAGCCGGGGAACCGCCTGACGCATCAGCGCTGTCAGGCGCGGCAGGGTTACGGGAACGTGGTTCAAGGCTGCTCCGCAGATTGGCCGACGATCAGCGAACTACCCGGGCTTCGGGAGACCAGGCTTCCTGGATGGGCCAGTCGAGGTTACGACTTGGTTACTCCAGGCTTGCCGGTGGCTTACCGTACCCGATGGCGTGGTATGCCACTGCCTCTTTTGACACGTTCCATGGATTTGTGCCGGTCCGAGTAGCTGCGACGCGGGTGGCGCGTCGCCGCCACTCGTCACTCAACCAAAGGGTGCTTGCGCCTCACCGTCGAGGTGGTTTCAGCTCAGCGACGTGGTGGCCAACTTGGCGCCGAAGCCCAGGAACAGAGCGCCGACGCCCGAGGTCAGGCCGGCGCTGAGCTTCCTGCGGGCGCGGAACTGGGCGGCCAGGAAGGTGCCACCGAAAATGAGCCCGGTGAGGTAGAGCAGGCTGAAGATCTGGATGATCGTGCCCAGGATGAGGAACGACAGGACGGGCGTGCCGTACCCCGGATCCACGAACTGGAGGAAGAACGAGACGAAGAACAGAATCGCCTTGGGATTGAGCAGGCTGATCGTCAGAGCCTTGCGGAACGGGTTCGGCGGGCGGCCCGGGATCGCGGCCTCGGCGGCGGCGACGGGCTCGGCGATGTCGGGCCGGGAGCGCCAGGCTCGCCAGGCGCCGCGCAGCATCTGGAAGCCGATCCAGGCCAGGTAGCCGGCGCCCGCGTACTTGACGATGGTGAACAGCAGCGGGCTGGAGCGCAGCAGCGACGCCGCGCCCGCGGCTGTGAGCGCCATCAGGACCGTGTCGCCGACGAAGACGCCCGCCGCGGCCCGGTAGCCGTGCCGCACCCCGTGCTGGGCCGCCGAACTCAGGACGTACAGGGAGTTGGGGCCCGGCAACAGGATGATGAGGAAAGCGCCGATGACGTAGGTCGGCAGATCCGTGATACCGAAGAACATGCGGCTGGCTCCTGAAGCGTGATGACATATCACGGTACCGCGTGATTAATCCCTTGGCGCGTACCAAATCCCGCCATGGGCTTGCCGGTAGCCGAGCGACAGATAGGTGGCATCCGTAAGGGCCTGGCCGCGTGGGTTGACGCCGAGTCCGATGCCCTGCTTGCTCATCGTGTAGCCGAAGGCCAGCCGGGCGGCCGGGTCGCAGAAGCCGAGTGAGCCGCCCATGCCCGCGTGCCCGAACGCGGTCGCGGACAGCAGCGCGCCCTCGCTGTCGGCGGGCGGCAGGTACCGGTTGTCGGCCGCCTTCATGAAGCCGGTCGAGAACCTGGTCGGCACGGCCAGCACCGCGTCGGTCCCCGCCGAGGCGGTCAGCCCCATGACGGCCACCTGCTCCTCGGTCACCAGCTCGCCGCCCCCGAGGGAGAGCGGCCGGTACATGCCGGCCAGGCCCCTGGCGTTGGTCACCGCGCCGACGGCGCCGAACTCCGCCGCGTGCGCCTCGCGGCTGTCCGACTCGCCGAGCGTCGTCATGTAGCCGCCCTGGTTGGCCAGCAGCAGCGCCGGAATGGAGCCGGGGTCGGTGAACGCCTTGACGTAGAACGTGGGCGGGTCCGTCGGCGGATCGGCGGGGATCGTGGGCGCGACCCGGCCTTCGTGCTCCTCGGGCAGGCCCAGCCAGAAGTCCAGGCCGAGCGGCTCGGCCACCTCCTCGCGGAAGAACGTGCCGAGCGAGCGCCCGCTCACCCTGCGGACGACCTCGCCGACCAGGTAGCCGAACGTCAGCGCGTGATAGCCGTGCCTGGTGCCCGGCTCCCAGAACGGCTGCTCGCCGGCCAGCCGGTCGGCCATCAGTTTCCAGTCGTAGAACGCGCCGTCCGGCAGCGGCTCGCGCAGCGCCGGAAGCCCCGCCTGGTGCGAGAGCAGGTGCCTGACCAGCGTCGGACCCTTGCCGTGCGCGCCGTACTCGGGCCAGTAGCGGATGACGGGGGCGTCGAGATCCAGCTCGCCGCGCGCGCTCAGCATGTGCGCGCAGAGCGCCGTGGCGCCCTTCGTACATGACCAGACATGGCCGATCGTGTCGTGCAGCCAGGGGACGCCGGGAGCGGCCTCGCCGCCCCAGAGATCGACGACGACCTCGCCGTCGAGAACCACGCACACCGACGCGCCGACCTCGCCGCGCAGCGCGAGGTTGCGGTCGAACTCCTCCGCGACCAGCGAGAACCGGGGGTCGCACGTCCCTTGTACGGTCATTGCCCGAATCCATCATGAATGGCGGACGGTGTAAACCGCTCCTGGGATCGTCGGAAAATTCGACAAGACCACTTTACCTGAATTCCATGTAGGTTTAGTGTGAAACCCATGCGGTCGATCAACGAGGACTGGGCGGCGACCATCGTCGGCCTGGCGCTGGTCGTGCTCGTCATCACAGGCGTGATCCCAGCCGGGCTGGTGCCGTGATGAGCGCCGAAGCAACCGAAGGCCGGACGACCACCGGCCTGGACGTCGCCGGAGGAGTGCTGGCGGTGCTGGTGCTCGGCGCCGCCACCAGATTCCTGGAGCAGAGCGTGCCCGCGGCCACGAAGGGCGGGCCGTTCGAGCAACTGGGCGCGGCCATCGAGTATCCCGTGTACGCCATCGCCCTCGGCCTGATCGGCAATGCCGTGCTGACCGCCGCCGGGCTGCGGGAACGGCTCTCCGGTGGCTTCAGGACCGAGTTCTTCATCAAGACGGGCCTGGTGCTGCTCGGAGCGTCGATCAATCTCAAGGTGATCGTCACCGCCGCGGGCCCGGCCATCGCCCAGGCGGTCGTGCTGATCAGCTGCGTCTTCCTGTTCACCTGGTGGCTCGGCGGGCGGCTCGGGCTGGACGACAAGCTGCGGGCGCTCCTGGCGTCCGCCGTGTCGATCTGCGGCGTCAGCGCGGCCATCGCCGCCGCCGGGGCCGTACAGGCCAAGAAGGAGCAGCTCGCCTACAGCGCGAGCCTGGTGATCGCGTTCGCGCTGCCGTCCATCTTCGTGCTGCCCTGGCTGGCCGGGGCGCTGGGGCTGAGCCCCGAGGTGGCGGGCGCGTGGATCGGCGGCAACATCGACACCACGGCGGCCGTGACGGCGGCGGGCGCGATCGTCGGCGAGCAGGCGCTCCAGGTCGCCACCATCGTCAAGGTCACGCAGAACGCCCTCATGGGCGTCGTCGCCGTGGCGCTGACCGCCTACTTCGCGTTCAAGATCGAGCGTCGCCCCGACGCGCCCCGGCCGCGTTTGGCCGACCTGTGGCATCGCTTTCCGAAGTTCGTGCTCGGTTTCGTGGCCGCCTCGGTGATCGCCACCTGGTATCTGGGGGTGGGCGGCGACAAGGCCGCCATCGGGGTGGTGAACGACCTCCGAGTGTGGTTCCTGATCCTGGCGTTCGTCAGCATCGGGCTGGAGTTCCGCGTCTCCTCGCTGAGGGAGGCGGGCTGGCGTCCGGTCGGCGTCTTCGCCGCCGCGACGGCGGTGAACCTGCTGCTGGCGCTGGGGCTGGCCGCGCTGTTGTTCGGCGGGTTCGCCGTTTGAGAGTGGGTACGGCTCGCGCGGCTAGGGGTGGTCGCGTGAGCCGTCCCGCTTGAGCGCTCACCCTGCGGGACGCGGCAGGATGGGTCTCGTGCGGATTTCCATCCTTGGGACGCTGGAAGTGGCGACGGCCGACGCGGAGCCGGTCGTGGTCGGTGGGTTCCGGGTGCGGGCGCTCCTGGCGGTCCTCGCCCTGGAAGCCGGCCGGACCGTCACGTCGGAGCGGCTCATCGACGCGCTGTGGCCGGACGAGCCGCCGGTCAACGCCGCCAACGCGCTGCAGACGCTGGTCAGGCGGTTGCGTGTGGCGCTCCGGCCGTACGAGATCGTGCAAAGCCGGCCGGGCGGCTACCTGCTGGCCATCAACCCCGCCCAGGTCGACGCACTGCACTTCCGCACCCTGACCCGAGCCGCGCACTCACCCCAGGACGCGGGCCCTTCCCAGGCGCTGGGCTCTCCCCACCACGCGCGCTTTCCCCAGGATGCGCGTGCTTCGCGGGACGCGGGCTCCCTCGGACCTCCGCGGTCTTCCCCGGAGGCGGGCTCTCCCCGGGAGGCGAGCGCGGCCTGGGAGGCGGGCGCGAGCGGGACGGCGGCGCTCGATGAGGCGCTCGCGCTCTGGCGTGGGGCGGCGCTCGCCGACCTTGGCGGCGTGCCGTACCTGGCGAATGTGGCGGCGGGGCTGGAGGAGGATCGGCTGGCCGCCGTCGAGGCTCGCGCTGAGGCGCGGTTGGCGGCGGGGGAGCCCGCCGATCTGGCCGCGGAGGTGAGCGCCCACCCTCTCCGGGAGCGGCTGTGCGCGCTGGAGATGCGCGGGCTCGCCGCCACCGGGCGGCAGGCCCACGCGCTGGCCCTGTTCGAGCGCACCCGCGGGACGCTCGCCGACGAACTCGGCGTCGACCCGGGGCCCGAGCTGCGCGCCGCGCACCTGGCCGTCCTGTCAGGCGACGTTCCCGTTCGGCAGGCCGCCCCCAAGCGGCGCGACCTCCCCAAGGGCAACGTCCGAGTCCCTCTGACCACGTTCATCGGCCGAGAGGACGAGCTGGACCTGCTGACCGCCGTCCTCGGCCACGCCCGGATGGTCACGATCGTCGGCCCGGGCGGCGCGGGCAAGACCAGGCTGGCCGGCGAGGCGGCTCTGCGCATGGGCGCGCGGTTCGACGGCACGTGGATGGTCGAGCTGGCCCCCGTCACCGACCCGGCCGCCGTTCCCGGCGCGGTGCTCGACGCCCTCGGCCTGCGCGACGACCGTCCCGGCTACTCACGCAAGGATCCCGTCCCCGGCACCCCTCACCAAGGGCCCGGACCGCTTCAGCAGGTGGTCGAGGCCCTGGGCGAGCGCCGGGTGCTGATCGTGCTGGACAACTGCGAGCACCTCGTCGACGCCGCCGCGCGCCTGGCCGACGACCTGCTCACCGGCTGCCCGGGCGTGCATGTGCTGGCCACCAGCCGCGAGCCGCTCGGTGTGCCGGGAGAGCGGCTGGTGCCCATCCCGCCGCTGGAGCCGCCCCCGACGGGGGTGGGCGCGGCGCGGGCGGCCGAATACCCGTCGGTGCGGCTGCTGCTCGACCGCGCCACCGCGGCCCGGCCCGCGTTCGCCCTCGACGAGGAGAACGTCGCCGCCGTGGTGGCCCTGTGCCGCAGGCTGGACGGAATGCCACTGGCCATCGAGCTGGCCGCGGCCCGGCTGCGGACGATGACGCCGCGGCAGCTCGCCGACCGCATCGACGATCGTTTCAGGCTGCTGACGGGCGGCAGCCGTACGGCGTTGCCCCGCCAGCAGACGCTCAGAGCGGTCGTCGAGTGGAGCTGGGACCTGCTCGACGAGCCCGAACGCGAGCTGGCCCGCAGGTTCGCGATCTTCGCGGGCGGTGCCACGCTCGAGTCCGTCGAGGCCGTGTGCGGCGGCACCGCCGACGTGCTGGGCGCGCTGGCCGACAAGTCGCTGGTCCAGGTGTCGCCGGAAGGCCGCTATTCGATGCTGGAGACGATCCGCGCGTACGCCTCCGACCGGCTGGCCGAGGCGGGGGAGGGGGACACGTACCGGCGGCGCCATGTCGTACACCTGCTCGATCTCGCCGAACGGGCGGTTCCCGAGTTGCGGACCGGCGCGCAGATCGAGTGGATCGAGCGGCTCTCGGCCGAGCGCGACGACTACGCGGTGGCGCTGCGCTGGGCGCTCGACCAGCGCGACGTGGAGCTGGCGCTGCGGCTCTGCGCGGCACTCAACTGGTACTGGTGGATGTGCGGCTACCGGCGCGACGGCGCGACGTGGGCGCGGCAGGTGCTCGACCTGGCGGGCGACAGCCCGCCGGAAGGCCTGGTGCGGGTGTACACGGCCTGCCTGTTCGCGGACGGGGTGGACCGGTTCGCCGCGATCGTCAGTGATCGGCCGGCGATGGAGGCGCTGTCGGCGCACATGGACGAGCTGATCGAGGCGGCGGAACGGGAAGGCCCCACCCACCCGCTGCTGCTGATCGCCCGGGCCGTCATGGCGGGCGCGAGCGGGCGGGACGAGCACGCCGCCGCGCTGCTCGACCGGTACGCCGCGAGCGACGATCTCTGGCTGGCCAGCTCGGCCAAGATGATGGGCGGCCCGCACCGGTCCGAGAAGGCGCTCGAACAGGCGGTGGCCGGTTTCCGGAAGCTGGGTGAACGGTGGGGGCTGAGCGAGGCGCTGCTGAACCTCGCCGCGCTGCGCGCCGAGCGCGGCGAGCGCGCGGACGAGCTGATCGCCGAGACCGTCTCGCTCACCAGTGAGTGGGTGAGCCCGGAGGAGACGATCTCGACGCTGACGCGGTTGGCGACGCTCCGCGCGCAGAGCGGCGACCTCGACGGAGCCGCCGCCGACCTGGCCAAGGCCCGCCTCGGGACCGCCGGCCGAGCCGCCGCCGGAATCACTGACCCGGCCAGGGCCCGGCGCGGCGTGGATGAGGAGATCTCGGCGTTCACCCTCATCCAGCTCGGCCTGGGGGAGGCGGCGCTGGCCTACCGGCTCGGTGACATCGAGGAGAGCCTGGCCGCCTATCGCGGTCTGTTCGGGCTGCTGACCGAGGCCCCGGCGATCCCGCAGCTCGCGGTCGCGGTCCGGACCGGCTACGGCAGGGCGCTGGCGGCCGGCGGTGACCCCGAGGCCGGGCTCGAACAGCACCGCCTGGCGCTCGGCCTGCTGGGGGCCACGCCCGATCTGCCGTACCTGTCGGTGGTGCTGGCCGGTTGCGCGCTGGCCGAGCTGGCGGGCGGTGCCCCGGAACGCGCGGCGGTCCTGTTCGGCGCGTCGGCCGCGGTCGAGCCGCCTGACATCGCGGCCGACACCGTCGCGGGGACGGTGTCGGCCAGGGCCGCGCTCGGCGACTCACGCTATGACGGCCTGCACGGCAAGGGCGCCGCCATGACCAGGCAGGAGGTCTACGAGATGATCGGCAGCATCACGTAGGACGGGTCGTGGATCGTGGTCGTGCCCTTCTCGGGGTTCCTGCCGAACCTGGGGAAGTTCGAGCCCGCCACGTCGATCCTGATCCGGTGCCCCGGGCGGAAGAGGTTCGAGATCGCGCCCAGCTCGACCTTGACCTCGCGCACCTCGCCCGGCACCAGGTCCATCACCCTGGTGATGGCGTCGGTCAGCAGCTCGGCGCGGCCGTCGGGGTGCACGTCGATCAGCTTGGCGGCGACGTCCGTGCCGGTCGCGGTGGACGACACGAGCACGACCAGCTCGACCGCCCCCGTCACCTCCAGCGCGCCGTCGAGCGGCTCGCTCTGGTAACGCAGCACGTCGTCACGCTCGTCCAGCGGGCGCTGGTCGAGCGGCCCGAACGCGTCGAACATCATCACCGCGCCGCCCACCGTGGGCACCGGGTGGTCGGGGTCGCAGACGAACTCCCCGCCCCCGCCGCCCGCCGGGATGGTGCCGAGCGTGCCGTCCGGGCCGAGGTGGAAGGCCGCGCGCCGGGCGGCGGGCGGCGGCCAGTCCGCCGCGGTGCGCCACTCGTCGGCGCCCATCAGGAAGTACGTCACCCTGGCCCGTTCGGGCGCCGGCTCGCCGCGCAGCCACTGGCCGAACCAGTCCAGGTGCAGGTCGGTCCAGTCGATCGCGTCCTGGCTCGCCTGCTCCCCGAAGTCCCGCCCGCCCACGTCGCCGTCCTGCGTGTAGTGCGCCCACGGGCCCACGACGAGCCGGGATCCGCCGCGCAGGTGCTGGTAGTGGCCGAGGGAGGCGTCGCGGAAGTAGTCGTACCAGCCGGTGCCCACCAGCGCCGGCACCTCGATCTCGTCGTAGCGGACGACGCCGTCCCGCCACAGCTCCGCGGCCGGGTCGGGGTGGTCCATCCAGCCGGCGTAGAAGGGCACGAGGTCGGCCAGGAGCGGCTGGTCGCTGAGCGGCAGTCGCTCGGCCAGCTCCTGCATGGTCTCGGCGAACCGGTCGGGGAAGCCCAGCGCCGCCAGATAGGCGTTCTTGCCGGATTCCTGCGCCGTACCCCGTTTGATGCGGCGGTCCAGCTCGTTGACCGCGAGCACGAACGCGCTGACGGTCAGCACGATGTTGAGGTTGGGCACGCCCGAGCTGTACACCACCTCGTGCAGTCCGGCGGGCGCCACGTGCGGCGCGATGGCCCGCAGGCCCTCCGGGCGCTCCTGCGCGGCCAGGAGCTGGGTGATGCCCAGGTATGAGTCGCCGAACATACCGACGTTCCCGTCCGACCAGGACCGCGTGGCCGCCCACCGCACCGCGTCGTAGCCGTCGGTGGCCTCCCCGGCGATGAACCGGAACGCGCCGTCCGAGTCGCCGGTCCCGCGTACGTCCTGGACGACGACCGCGTATCCGGCGGCCACCAGCCGGGGCAGGTCCAGGTGCAGTCCGGGCCCCTGCCCGGCCCTGCCGTACGGCGTGCGGGACAGCAGCACCGGAAAGCGACCGGGCCCGGCGGGCCGCCAGAGCGTGGCGACGAGCGTGACGCCGTCGCGGGTGGTCATGGTCTCGGTGGACGTGATCATCGAACTCTCCTGTTGTAGGCCCGCAGCGCGAGCGGGGTGAAGACGGCGAGCAGGGCGGTGGTCCAGCCGAACGTGATCCACAGGTCCGCGCCCCGCAGTCCGCCGACCAAGAGGCCGCGGATCGCCCCCGCCAGGTGCGAGACCGGGTTGACGCCCATCCACCAGGTCAGCCAGCCGGGCAGGTCCGTCGCGGGGATGAAGGCGCTGCTGCCCAGCGTCAGCGGGAGCAGCACGGCCGTCGAGATGCCCTGCATGGACGTGACGGACTTGGCGATGAGGCCGATCCAGGCCGATCCCCAGCTCAGCGCCATCGCGAACAGCAGCACCAGGCCGACCCCGGCCAGCGTGCTCAGCGGATCGGTGCGCACGCGGAACCCCACGGCGTACCCCACGATCAGCGACATGGCGATCGTGACCAGCAGCGTCAGCAGGTCCGCCAGCACCCGCCCGGCCAGGGGCGCGGATCTGGCGATCGGCATCGTCCTGAACCGGTCGAAGACCCCGTTGCCGATGTCGGTGGCCAGGTTCATGCCGGTGCCGATCGTCGCCATCAACGCCACCTGGACGAGCACGCCGGGCAGCATGTACAGCACCGCGCCGTCCCGGTCACCGCCCGCCGCCCCGCCGAACAGATAGACGAAGACAACGATCATGAAAACCGGTTGCAGCAGCATGCCGATGAGCTGGCCGGGGCTGTTCTTCAACGGGATCAGGCTGCGCCAGGCAAGTGTCAGGCTTTGAGAGATAGCAGTGGTCATTTCTCGGCTCCGGTCAAGGTACGGAAGACGTCGTCCAGCGAGGGCAGCCGCAGGGCGTGCTCGGCGAGCACGATGCCCGCGTCGTCGAGCTCTCTCAGCAGAGCGGGCGGCATCGACAGGTCATGGATGGGGATGCTCAACAGACCGCCCTCGGCCCGGGTACGCAGGATCGACTCGGCCTTCTCCACATCGGCGGCCAGCAGCGGCCTGACATCGAGCCGATGCCCGCCGGCCAGGGACTTCAGCTCACCGGGGCTCCCGCTCGCCGCCGTCCGGCCGGCGTCTATCACCAGCAGGTCGTCGGCGAGCTGGTCGGCCTCCTCCAGGTACTGGGTGGTCAGCAGCACGGTCACCCCGTCGGCCACCAGCTCCCTGACCGCGTCCCACAGCTCGCCGCGGGCGTGCGGGTCCAGGCCGGTGGTCGGCTCGTCGAGGAAGAGGATCCGCGGCCTGCTCACCAGGCTCACGGCCAGGTCGAGACGGCGGCGCATGCCACCCGAGTAGCCGCCGGCCAGGCGGTCGGCGGCGTCCGTCAGCCCGAATCGGGACAGCAGCGCCGTGGCCCTGGCCCGCGCCTCGGACCGGCTCAGGCCGAGCAGCCGGCCCATCAGCACCAGGTTCTGGGTGCCGGTCAGTTTCTCGTCCACCGAGGCGTACTGGCCGGTCAGGCCGATCAGCTCGCGCACCTTCCCGGCCTGGCGGGTCACGTCGAACCCGCCCACGAGGGCCCGGCCCGCGTCGGGGGCCACCAGCGTGGCCAGGATCCGTACCGCGGTGGTCTTGCCCGCCCCATTGGGGCCCAGCACGCCCAGCACGGTCCCGGTTCTCACCCGCAGGTCGATCCCGTCGAGCGCGGCCGTTTCGCCGTACCTCTTGACGAGCCCTTCGGCTTCGATCGCATAACTCATGCCGCTCAGCGTGTCTAGAAGCCCTGGTAACGGCCTGGCAGTAACCTGTCACCTACCTGTCAGGCTCTGGCACCGGCAGGAAACGGGCCCACTGGACGGCCGGAAAGTTGGGCCTTTGCCAACTACCACAACGTCCTCACCCTCAGTTCAGGCGCGTGTCAACAACTAGCCCACGCGCTCGAGGAGGACGAGGTGAAACGCCGATTTGTCATCCTGCTAGCCGTCCTTGGCCTGGTCTGCCTGACCGGCATGACCGGAGCCGGGGCCGCCGCCGAACCGCCGCCGAACCGGCAGTATCGCGTGGAGGGACCGGCGAACGCCCAGCAACGCAGCGCCGTCGCGGCGACCGGCGCCGCGATCGACGAGGTGACCAAGGACTCGGTCCTGATCACCGCCACGGCGGCCGAGGTGGACGCGATCAGGAGCCTCGGCTACCGGGTGGCGGAGGTGTCGCGCCCGTTATCCCCGTCCGACGAGGCCGGGACCTTCGACTTCCCGTCCGCGGACTCCGGCTACCACAACTACGCGGAGATGAACACCGACATCAACGCGCTCGTCGCCGCCCACCCCAGCATCGCGACCGTGTCCAATTACGGCACGTCGTACCAGGGCAGGGCGCTGCGCGTGGTCAAGATCAGTGACAACGTCGCGACCGACGAGGCCGAGCCGGAGGTGCTCTTCACCGCGCACCAGCACGCCCGCGAGCACCTCACGGTGGAGATGGCGCTCTACCTGATGCACCTGCTGGTGGACAACTACGGCACCGACACCCGGATCACGAACCTGGTGAACTCCAGGGAGATCTGGATCATGCCGGACCTGAACCCGGACGGCGGAGAGTACGACATCGCCACCGGCAGCTACCGCTCCTGGCGCAAGAACCGCCAGCCGAACAGCGGCTCCTCGGCCGTCGGGACCGACCTGAACCGCAACTGGGCCTACAACTTCGGCTGCTGCGGCGGCTCCTCCGGTTCGGCCTCCAGCGAGACCTACCGAGGCGCGTCGGCCGAGTCGGCACCCGAGGTCAGGAGCACGGCCAACTTCGTCCGCGGCCGGGTTGTCGGCGGTGTCCAGCAGATCAAGTCGAACATCGACTTCCACACCTACTCCGAGCTCGTCCTGTGGCCCTTCGGCTACACCTTCAACGACACGGGCCCTGGCATGACCCAGGACGACCATGACGCCTTCGCCGCGCTCGGCCGCAACATGGCCGGCACCAACAGCTACACCCCCGAGCAGGCCAGCGACCTCTACATCACCGACGGCACCATCGACGACTGGCTGTGGGGCGTCTACAAGATCTTCAGCTTCACCTTCGAGATGTACCCCAGGGGCTCCAGCCCCGGCTTCTACCCGCCGGACGAGCAGATCGTGCCGCAGACCACCCGCAACAGGGAGGCGGTGCTCCGCTTCCTGGAGTACTCCGACTGCGTCTACCGGATCATCGGCAAGCAGGCCCAGTACTGCGGCACCGGCACCCCGCCCGTGACCGTCTACTCCGACACCTTCGAGACCGACACCGGCTGGGCCGCCAACCCGAGCACCGCCGACACGGCCGGCACCGGCGCGTGGGAGCGCGGTGACCCGGAGGCCACCACCTCCTCCGGGACCAAGCAGCTCGGCACCACGGTCAGCGGCACCAACGGCCTGGTCACGGGCCGTCTGGCGGGCACCACCGCCGGTGACTTCGACATAGACGGCGGCGTCACCTCGATCCAGTCGCCGCCCATCACGCTGCCGTCCACCGGCACGCTCAGCCTCTCGCTGTCGTGGTACCTGGCGCACGGCTCGAACGCCTCCAGCGCCGACTACTTCCGGGTCAGGGTGGTCGGCAACACTACGACGACCGTCTTCCAGCAGGCCGGCGCGGCGTCCAACCGTAACGGCTCCTGGGCGACGGCCACGGCCGACCTGAGCGCGTACGCGGGGCAGACGGTCCGCATCCTCATCGAGGCCGCCGACGCCGCCGGCGCGTCCCTCGTCGAAGCAGGCGTCGACGACGTCCGCATCACCCAGCAGAACTGATTTTCCGGGGTCATTTCGGCGGAGCGCCACGTTTCGGCGCTCCGCCGTTTTGGGTCTTGTAAGACCTTGGTGTCAAGGCTACGATCGCGACAACTCTTAGGAAACTTTCCTAAAAGAAATCTTGAATCAGGAAGCCATGTCGCGGTCGCCGCCCCCTCGTCCGCTCAGGGCCCGGCATCTCCGACGCGTTCCGGGCCGTGGGAACGAGCGTTCGGCGTGGCCGTTCCCCACCCATCCTGACTGACCGAGCAAACCCCTGCTGCCATCCCCCAGTGGCCCGTCACACCTCGCGGGCCGGTGCCGTACGGCTTGCGCTCTCACCCCCCGGCGCAAGCCGTACGGCACGACACAAGGACATGACCCGTCAAGCCGCACCACCAGGGAATGCCATGAGATTTCGCCGCATGTTCCTCGCCTTACTCGCCGCTCTGGCCATGATGGGCACCGGGCTCACCACGGCCATGCCCAGCGCCTATGGGGCGGTGGCCTTCGCCTACCCCGCGTGGACGGCATGGACGGCCTACACCGTGGGCACCCGCGTCACCTACAACGGCGTCGACTACGAGTGCATCCAGGCCCACACCTCCCAGCCCGACTGGACGCCGCCGGCGGTGCCCGCCCTGTGGAAGCCCGTCTCCGGCGGCGGCACCGACACCACCGCGCCCTCGGTGCCCGGCAACCTCCGCTCGACCGGCGCCACCTCCAGCAGCGTCTCGCTGGCCTGGAACGCCTCCACTGACAACGTGGGCGTCACCGGCTACAACGTCTACCGCGGTTCCACACTGGTGACGACGGCCACCGGCACCACGTACACCGACGGCGGGCTCGCGGCCTCGACCAGCTACACCTACACGGTCCGCGCCCGTGACGCCGCCGGGAACCTCTCGGCCGTCAGCAACTCCGTCACCGCGACCACCTCGGCCGGCACCGGCGCCCCCGGCCAGCCGGGCTCGCCGAGCGTCAGCGGGTCCACCAGCAGCTCGCTCTCCCTGTCGTGGGGCGCGTCGTCGGGCACGGTCACCGGCTACCGCGTGTACGAGGGCAGCACGGTCAGGGCCACGGTCTCCGGGACGTCGGCCACCATCGGCTCCCTGGGCGCCTGCACCTCGCACACCTACACCGTCAGGGCGTACAACTCGGTAGGCGAGTCGGCCTCCAGCGCCGCGGTCACCGGCACGACCACCGGCTGCACCACCGGCTCGAAGCTGCCCGGCGCGCCGTACCTCTACATGGGCTGGGGCGACCCGCCCGCGCCCGCCACGGTGATGAGCGCGACCGGCGTCAAGTCGTTCACGATGGCGTTCATCCTGTCCAGCGGCGGCTGCAACGCGGCCTGGGACGGTAGCCGTCCCCTGACCGGCGGCGCCGACGCGCAGGCCATCTCGGCCATCAAGTCGGCCGGCGGCAGCGTGCAGGTCTCGTTCGGCGGCTGGTCGGGCAACAAGCTCGGCCCCAACTGCTCGACGCCCGCCGCGTTCGCCGGCGCGGTGCAGACGGTCATCAACGCCGTCGGCCCCGCCGCGGTCGACTTCGACATCGAGAACACCGACGAGTTCGAGAGCGAAGCCGTCCAGGACCGCATCCTGAACGGCCTCAAGATCGTCAAGCAGAACAACCCCAACGTCAAGGTCGTCGTCACCTTCGGCACCTCGACCACCGGCCCCACCTACTGGGGCACCCGCCTGATCAACCGCTCGAAGGAGCTCGCGGTCCCGATCGACAACTACACGATCATGCCGTTCGACTTCGGCGGCGGCTCGAACATGTACCAGAGCACGGTCAACGCCTCCGAGGGGCTGAAGAACACCCTCAAGACGGCCTTCGGCTGGTCTGACGCCCAGGCGTACGCGCACATGGGCATCTCGGGCATGAACGGCCTGTCCGACCAGCAGGAACTCACCTCCACGGCCACATGGACCCAGATCCGTGACTACGCCAGGAACAACGGGCTGACCAGGCTCGCCTACTGGGCCGTCAACCGCGACCGGCCATGCCCGGGTGGCGGGGTCGTGTCGAACTGCAGCGGAATCGCCCAGTCGAACTGGGACTTCACCAGGATCACGGCCGGCTTCTGACCGAGCCCGGCTCGCCGCCCCCGTCGCACCGGCACCTCGCCGCCGGTGCGGCGGGGGCGGCCGACGAAGGAGACCCCCATGAACCTTCGAGGACTTGCGGCGACCGCCGCCATCGCCCTGGGGCTCATCGCCCTCCACGCCACACCCGCCGCAGCCGCCAACATCCTGACCAACCCCGGCTTCGAGTCCGCCCTGTCCGGCTGGACCTGCTCGGCCACGGCCGCGGCCCAGGCGGTGTCGCAGCCCGTTCACGGCGGCACCAAGGCCCTGCAGGCCACCCCGGCGGGCAACGACTACGCCAGATGCGCTCAGACCGTGACGGTCAAGCCCAGCACGACCTACCAGTTGTCGGCCTGGGTGCAGGGCAACTACATCTTCCTGGGGGCCACGGGCTCGGGGATCGACGTCAGCACGTGGGGCGCCCCGGGCGGTCAGTGGCAGCAGCTGAAAACCTCCTTCACCACCGGTGCGGGCGTGACGAGCGTGACCGTCTACGTCAACGGCTGGTACGGCCAAGGCGCCTACTACGCCGATGACGTGGTGCTGGACGGACCGGGCGGAACCCCGGACACCCAGGCGCCGACCGTGCCGGGCAGCCCGGCGGTCGGCGGCGCCACCAACTCCAGCCTGACCGTGACGTGGTCGGCCTCCACCGACAACTCCGGCAGCATCGCCGCCTACGAGATCTCCAGGGACAACGCGGCTCCCACGGCCGTCACCGGCACCAGCTACACGGCCACCGGGCTCAGCGCCAACACGACCTACGGGTTCCGTGTCAGGGCGTGCGACGCCGCCGGCAACTGCTCGGCGTACACCGCCTCCATCAGCGGGAAGACCACCAACGACACCACGCCGCCCACCGGCGACGTCCGCTACGCGCCGTACATCGACATCACCATGACGACCCCGTCCCTGGCCGGCGCCGCCGCCGCGACCGGGGTGAAGAACTACACGCTGGCCTTCGTGCTCGGCGACAGCACGGGCTGCAACCCGGCCTGGGGCGGGGTCATCCCGCTGGCCGACTCCAGGATCATCAACGACGTCAAGGCCCTCCAGGCCCAGGGCGGCCAGGTGGTCGTCGCGAGCGGCGGCGCCCAAGGCCCGTACCTGGAGCACAACTGCGGCACCACCGCCACCCTGCTCGCCGCCTACAAGAAGGTGCTCGACACGGTCGGCACGAACCAACTGGACGTCGACGTCGAGGCGTCGATCGATGTGAACAAGGTCAACAGCGCGCTGAAGCAGTTGCAGACCGAACGCGGCACCGTCGTGCGATACACGCTGCGCGTGCAGGCACAGGACTACGGGCTCGACCCGTTCTCGGTGCAGATCCTCCAGGACGCCGCCGCCAAGGGCCTGAACGTGATCGTCAACCCGATGGTCATGGACTTCGGCTACAGCGGCAACTGGGGCGACGCGATGGTCTCAGCCGCCCAGGCGACGCTCGGCCAGATGAAGGGCGTGTGGCCGTCGAAGACCGACGCTCAGCTCAAGCGGCTGCTCGGCGTCACCCCGATGATCGGCAAGAACGACACGGGCCAGACCACCACCCAGGCCGACGCCCGCAAGCTGCGCGACTGGGCCAACACCAACCACATCGGCTTCATCGGCTTCTGGTCAATGGGCCGGGACAACGGCGGCTGCCCCAACGGCAGCGTCTCGCCGACGTGCAGCGGGATCGCTCAGTCGGCGTACGAGTTCACCGGCATCTTCAAGGGGTTCACTGGATAAGGCTCAACGCACCAACTGAGTCGGCTTCACGGGGAGGCCCAGCCCCGGCGGGCGATACGTCGGCAGGGCCTCCCCGTACTCGTGCATCCACGCGTGATCGACCAGCAGCCGCATCCGCCCCCCGTTGACCACCGCAACCGGATCCGGCGCGACGCGCTCCACGTAGTCGACGGTCAGCTTGGCCACCGCGTCCGCCACCAGGTAGGCGTCGGGCGGCGCCAGATCGCACCGGTCGTCGGGCCCGATGAGCAGCTCCACCTCGGGCGGGAGCGGATAGATCGGCCGCGGGATGGCCAGCACGCGCGGCGACGGCGCCATCGGCAACCCGTCCCGCACCGCTTCGAGCAGCACCGACCGCGACGACCGGCGATCGAACAGCCCCGCGGCCAGCGGCCAGCTCAGCGCCCCCACGTCCGTGCCGTCCTCGCCGCAGGCGTGCAGGCACAGGTACGGCACCAGCGGGACGGCCGACCCCGCCCCGGCCTGCGCCCACCCGCTCCCGCAGCCGGTCAGCACGAGCAGCGCCAGCATGGCCCGGTAGGCGGTGTCGGCATGGTTGGTCTCCAGCCGCCCCGGCACGATCATGCACCGCCCGCCGGTCTTCTCCGCCGTCACCCCCAGCTCCCGCGCGATCTTCAGCGTGCGCGCGGCGGCCACCCCCGTGTACGTCTCCTGCCAGGCAGGCGTGTACGGCTCGCCGCGATCGTCATAACCGCGGGGCCAGTGGCCGGGCAGCCCGTCGCGGGCCACCCCGTACACCGCCAGCAGCAGGTCGAACACGGTCGTCGCCAGCTCGTCGCCGTCGCTGACCACCGGCACCCCGCGCCGCAGCAGCCCGGGCCCGTCGTCGAAGCGCGGCAGCAGCACCTCCACCGCGTCGCCGCCGTACACGCTCAGTCCCTCGGCCGGACGCCCGACCAGGCCGCCGGCGACGAAGGCGTCGCCGTGTTCGCGCAGCCGGACCAGGAACGGCAGGTCCGTACGCTCCATGGCGTGCCCGGCGAACGCCGCCCGGTCCAGGAAGAACTCCTTGAGCAGCACATGCCCCATGGCCATGGCCAGCGCGCCGTCGGTGCCCGGCCGGACGACGAGGGTCTCGTCCGACAGGCGCGTCGGGTGCGGCCCGATCGCCACGACCTTCTGTCCCTTGTAACGCCCGGCGATCACCAAGGGCATGCCGGGAGTCCGGACGAGCCTGTTGTTCTCCCCCCACAGCAGCACGTACGCCGCGTGCGGCCAGTCCTCCGGCAGCGTCCCGGGGAATCCGTGGCCGAGCAACTGGTCCGGCACGTTGGACTGCTCGGTCAGCACCGCGCCGCCGAGGCCGGCGACCAGCCCGGCGAGCGGCGAGGTGGACAGCGCGGCGACTCGGTCCGCGCCGTGCTCGGCGGCCGTGTGCACGATCGCCGCGGCGGTCAGCTCGGCCGCGGTCCCGTCGTCGAGCGGCACTCGTCTGCCGCCCCTGGCCTGCTGGTAGAGCTGCGAATTTCCTGTGAGTTTCGCCCAGGCGGCAACCGGGTCACGGAGCCCGCCTTTCACCTCGAAATAGAGCCTTACCAGAGCCTGGTTGACCTGCGATCCCCCCATGCAAAAAGTTCAGCACAGAGGGTCATGTTCTATCGCGTTACGACCCGCCATGTCAGGGATAAGAATCGGAACCCCCGGTGGAAGTACTCAGATGAGTACGGCAGGCTAGAAGCCGCCATGGAATACGCAGTTCTCACGGGGACCATCCTCGTCGCAGGTGTCCTGCTCGCTCTCATCGCCCAGTGGCGTGACTGGCGGCCTCCGCTGCTCGTGTCCGTCCTCGTGGGCGTTGCCGTGCGTTTGCTCCTGATGTTCACCGCCGCCAACGACGCATGGCAGCCCGTCGACTTCATGGAGAGCTTCCAGCCGGCCGGCCAGGCGGTGCTGAACGGCCACGACCCGGTCCTGGCCAGCGAGGGCGGCTGGCACTTCCTGCCGACCATCCCCTACGTCTACGGCATCCTGCTGTGGCTGGGCATCCCGTGGGTCTACGCCGGGCGCCTGGTCACCGTGGTCGCCGACATCGTGCTGATCCCGCTGGTCGCCAAGCTGGCCGGCGGTCCCAAGGCGTCGCTGCGCGCCCTGCAGTACGCGCTCAACCCGCTCGCCCTGCTCGTCGCCTGCATCCATGGCCAGGTCGAGCCGGTGGCGCTGGTCTTCGGCGTGGCCGCCTTCGTGGTGGCACGCGGTCCCGGCGCACCCGAACGGGCCGGCGTCACGACCCGGGTGGTGGCCAAGGTACGCCGCGGCATCGCGATCTACGGCTGGCGGGCATCGCTGCGCCGGATCGTGGGCCCCGGCGGCATGCTCCACCGCGCCCTGCTGCCCGGCCCCAGCGACCGCCTGGACCTGAGGCGGGGCGCGCTGGCGGGCCTGCTGATGGGCCTGGCGCTGTGCGCGAAGAGCTGGCCGATCTGGCTGATCCCAGGCATGCTGCTCCTGCTGCCCAACCTGCGGGCCAGGGTCGCCGCGCTGTTCATGACCGGCGCGCTGCCGGTGTTCTTCCTGGTCACGCTGCCGGTCTTCGCGGGCACGTCGCTCAAGCAGATCCCCGAGGTCATCAAGACCATCCAGGCCATCCGGCCGATCGTCGGCGAGTGGGGCTGGACACCGCCCTTCACCGGCGGAAACTGGGAGCTGAGGCCCGATCTGGCGACCTTCGGCACCTACCTGATCTACGCCTGCGTCGTCGCCGCGGTGCTGATCTGGCGGCGGGCCGACCCGATCGACATGACCCTGGCCATTCTGCTGATCTTCATGGTCGTCACGCCCCGCCTGGGCGCCCAGTACCTCCTGTGGTTCATGCCGTTCCTGATCGCCAGGCCCACGAGGTTCGCCTGGCCGGCGATCATCGGGGTCTCGCTGTGGTCGGCGTACGGCTACCTGTACATGACCCAGTTCGACGAGACCACCTGGTGGCTGCTGCACGCCGACTGGTCGCGGGCGTCGATCGTGCTGCTGCCGATCCTGCTCATGGCGATGCCCTGGGGCCGCCGGTCCCCGGCGGCCCAGGTGCTCGCCCCACCGGTCGAGCCGGTGGGGAAGGCCACGGTCACGTCAGCGGCATAGCCGCTCCCACAACGTGATCCACTGGTCGGGATGGACGTGGCCCACCACCGCGTCGCGGGCGATGCCCGCCGCGGCGACGGCCGCGTCCACCCCCTCGTAGCGGCGTCGGAGCGAGGCGCGCAGCGAGCCGCCCACCCCGCCGAACCCCAGTTCGACCAGCTCCTGGTAGCCGCGCCCCGCCTCGACCAGCGGCGTGGGCCGCCGCTCGATCCGCAGGATCGCCGAGTCGACCGACGGGACCGGCCGGAAGCTCTCCCTGCCGACGCGGTCGCCCAGCCGCCAGCGGAACCACGGCCACGACTCCACCGTCACCAGGCTCCAGCGCCCGTAGTCGCCCGAACGCTTGCGGGCGTACTCCCGCTGCGTGAGCAGCGTCGCCGACGTGAGCCGCGGCGCCCGGAGGCACCAGCCGACGATCCCCGACGTGACCGAGTAGGGGATGTTGCCGACGACCGCGAACGGCTCCCGCGGCGCCCGCGCGGTCGTGAAGTCGGCTCTGACCACCTCGATCCGGGGATCGTCGCGGGTCCGCGCGGCCAGCCGGCCGGCCAGCCGCGGGTCGATCTCATAACCGATCACCCGGGCTCCGGCCTCGGCCAGCGCCCAGGTCAGCACGCCCTCGCCCGAGCCGGGTTCGAGCACGAGCCCTTCGGGGGCGGCCGCCTTGACCACCAGCTCGACGGCATGCCGGTCGACCAGGAAATTCTGCGACAAGGCACGCCTGGCCCGGTCTCTGGGCGTGCGACCGCCGCTGTTCCTGGCGTTCTTCTGAGTGTGTGAATAGTTTCCGTGCGCGAAGTTCTGCGCCACAGCCGCCCTCTCGGGTCTTCGAGATGAATGGGTCTCTCGAAGGGCCCGGGGCGCGCCAGCGGACGCCTAGGTCGTCACCGCGTCAGCTGACGGGCCCGAGCCCGGTCGCTGCGCAGACGCATGAAGCAGAGGCAACACATGCGCCCGATGCTAGGGACGCCGTCGTTGACGGGGCAACCCAATAAAAAACCGGATGCGCGCCCCACCCGGCGTTCGCCACTCTGAAGACGTGCAGGCGACGGTGACGGTCACTCCGCAGCAGCTCCCCGAGTTGCTGCTGCACGTCGCCGTCGTCCGGCCGGTGTTCCTGTGGGGCGCGCCGGGCATCGGCAAGAGCTCGTTGGTGCGCGAGTTCGCCGACTCGCTCGGCCTGGAGTGCGTGACCCTGCTCGGCACCCAGCTCGCGCCCGAGGACCTCATCGGGGTGCCCGAGCTGGTCAACGGCCGCAGCCGGTTCGCGCCACCCGAGTCGATCGCCCGCGCCGAGCCTTACTGCCTGTTCCTCGACGAGCTCAACGCCTCGGCGCCCGAGGTGCAGAAGGCGTTCTACTCGCTGATCCTCGACCGCAGGATCGGCGCCTACGAGCTGCCCGCCGGGTCCGTCGTGATCGGCGCGGGCAACCGGGCCACCGACAACGCGCTCGCCCGCCCGATGGCCTCCGCGCTGATCAACCGGCTGATCCACGTGCACCTGCGGGCCTCGTCCGACGACTGGCTCAAGTGGGCCGCCGCCAACGGCATCCACCCGTGGATCGTCGACTACCTGGTGCAGCGGCCCGACCACCTGTGGAGCGCGCCGCCCAAGAGCGAGGAGCCGTTCTCCTCGCCGCGCGCCTGGCACATGCTCTCCGACGTGCTGATCTCCTACGGAGACGACGTCGCCGACGAGACGATCGCCATGCTCGCGTTCGGCACGCTCACCGCCGGCCACGCCTCCGCCTTCCGCGCCTACGTCAAGACCGTGCGGCACGCCTATGACCTCAACGCGGTGATCAAGGGCGAGGCGCCATGGCCGCGCCGGCCCGAAGAGCGCGACCTGCTCTACTTCCTGGCCGAGGCGTTCCGCGCCCGGCTGGTCAAGGAGCTGCCCGCAGACAAGCGCGGCTCCTCCTCCCGGGGCCGCGACCTGGGCTTCCGTGCCAAGACGCTGCTGGTCGAGCTGGCCGAGATCTCGCTGGAGTGCGCGCAACTCGTCATCGCCGCCGACGCGAACGGCGCGCCCGCGCTGCCCACCTGGTTCCTCGTCGAGGTCGGCAGGGACGTGCCCCGGCTGATGGCGGCCCGGTCATGAGCCCCCGTACCAAGGTCAAGGCCGACCCGTGGCGCGCCGAGGTGCGCAAGGGCTTTCAGCTCGTCGACCGGCACCCGCTGTTCGCCGTCTACCACTGCTGGCTCTACGCCGCGGAGGAGGGCGAGCTGTCGGCCGACACGTGGGCGGTGGTGACGGAGGACGGGGACATCCGCCACCACCCCCGCCGCCGCGCCGAGGCGGCCGAGTGGGCGTGGGTCTTCGCGCACCTGCTGCTCCACCTCGGCTTCGGCCACGCCGACCCGCGCACCTGTACGCCGAAGGACCTCGAAGGCGACCGTCCCGAGCCCGCCTACCGGGCCGCGTGCTGCCTGGCCGTCGACCGGTTCCTGGGCACGCTCAAGATCGGCCGCTGCCCCGCGCCGCTGCCCGCCGAACTGCCCGAGCAGGACGAGGTCACGCTGTCGGAGCGCTGGCGCAGGCTCGGCATCCCCGAGGCGTACCAACCGCTCGGTGAGGAGGACTTCCGCGTCTGCTCGGTGGAGATGGCGAAGCACTACGACTTCCCGGCCATGTTCGCGGTCGGCGTCGCCGAGGCGGCCACCGCCGCGCTCGACCGGGCGGGCACGCCGCGCACCACGGCCGACAAGCACGTCGACGGGCCGTGGGACCTGGCGCTGCGCTGGTTCGTCTCCTCCTACCCGCTGCTGGGCGCGCTCGCCGCCGGGATGAACATCGTCGCGGAGGTGGAGCTGGCCAGGAGCTGGGGGATCTCCATCGCCGCGGTCAGCGCCGAAGCCGGCGAGATCTACGTCAATCCGCTCGCCCGGCACTCCGCGGAGGAGTGGCGGTTCGTGCTGGCCCACGAGATGCTGCACGCCGCGCTCCGCCACGGCGAGCGGGTCGGCGCGCGCGAGCCGTACATCTGGAACGTCGCCTGTGATTACGTGATCAACGGCTGGCTCGTCGAGATGGGCGTCGGCGAGATGCCGGAAGGGCTGCTGTTCGACCAGACGCTGTCCGGCATGTCGGCCGAGGCGGTCTACGACACGATCGTCACCGACCTGCGGCGGATGCGGAAGCTCGCCACGCTGCGCGGGCGCGGCATCGGCGACGTCCTCGACCGGCCGCCGCGCCCCGCCCGCGGCTGCGTCGACCTCGACGATTACTACCGGAGCGCGCTCTGCACGGGCCTGGCCTACCACCAGGGCAACGGCCGCGGCTTCGTGCCCGCCGGCCTGGAACAGGAGATCCGGGCGCTCGACCAGCCGCCGCTGCCGTGGGACGCGCAGCTGGCCCGCTGGTTCGACGAGCACTTCCAGCCGGAGGAGAAGCGCCGCTCCTACGCCCGCGCCTCCCGCCGCCAGGCCGCCACCCCGGACATCCCGCGCCCCGGCTGGCTGCGGCCGGAGGAGGTGGTCAGGAAGGCCACGTTCGGCGTCGTCCTCGACACCTCGGGCTCGATGGACGTCAAGCTGCTCGGCAAGGCGCTCGGCGCGATCGCCTCCTACGCCACCGTCCGCGACGTGCCGCGGGCGCGCGTGGTGTTCTGCGACGCGATCGCGTACGACGCCGGCTACCTGCCGGTCGAGGACATCGCGAACCGGGTCAGGGTACGCGGCCGGGGCGGCACGATCCTGCAGCCGGGGGTCAGCCTGCTGGAGCGGGCCGACGACTTTCCGGCCGACGGGCCGATCCTGCTCATCACCGACGGCCAGTGCGACGTGATCCGCATCCGCCGCGAGCACGCCTTCCTCGTGCCGCAGGGCGCCGCGCTGCCGTTCCGGCCGCGCGGGCCGATCTTCTACATGAAGTGATCTTCTTCATGCGGCGACTTTGAGCTGGCTTTGAAGTGGCTCGGGTAAACCTTTAACCATGGACCGACCGGCCAGGGTACTCGTCGTGGACGACGAGCCGAACATCCGTGCCCTGCTCTCGCAGACGTTGCGACTGGTCTCGTTCGAGGTCAGGACCGCCGAGTCCGGCGCCGAGGCGGTACGGGCCGCCAGGGAGTTCGAGCCCGACATCGTGGTGCTCGACGTGATGATGGAGGACATCGACGGGTTCGAGGTGGCCAGGCGGCTCGGCGAGCGCGTCCCGGTGCTGTTCCTGACCGCGCGCGACACGGTCGAGGACCGCGTCCGGGGGCTCACGCTGGGCGCCGACGACTACGTGGCCAAGCCGTTCAGCCTGGAGGAGGTGGTGCTGCGCATCCGGGCCATCCTGCGGCGCAGCCGTACCGAGACCGCGCGCGAGGACGTGCTGCGCTACGCCGACCTGGAGCTCGACACGGCCGCGCACGAGGTGCGCCGCGGCGGCGTGCGCGTCGAGCTGTCGCCCACCGAGTTCAACCTGCTCGCCTACCTGCTGACGAACGCCGGCCGGGTGGTGAGCAAGGCGCAGATCCTCGACAGCGTGTGGCGCTACGACTTCGACGGCGACTCCAGCATCGTCGAGTCGTACGTCTACTACCTGCGCAAGAAGATCGACAAGTGGGAGCCGCAGCTCATCCACACCGTGCGCGGCGTCGGCTACACACTCAGGACGCCGCGGTGAGGCCGGGCCGGTGGACGCTGCGCGCCCGGCTCGTCATGGCGATACTCGGGCTCACCACGGTCGCGCTCGTCCTGGTCAACGTGGTGGGCATCGCGCTGCTCGGCGACAACCTGCTGCGCCGCGTGGACAGCCAGCTCAACACGATGAGCGGCGCCGCCCAGAAGCTGCCGATGATGGCCGGCCTGATCTCCCCCAGCCAGACCATGGACTGGCAGAAGGTGCTGACGAAGCGGGTCGCCTCCGTGGCCAGGATCTACGTCTACTCCGCCGACGGCAGGCTGGTCAGCGCGCTGCCCAGTGGTTCGGACCCCGGGCCGATGCTCGACGACATCCACGTGGGCGACCCCTACACCGTGAGCGGCACCACGGGGCCGTCCTGGCGGCTGAAGGCGACCGCGACTGACGGCGGTGGCACCGTGCTGGTCGCGCAGTCGCTCGCCGAGATCGAGGCGACCCGCGCCTCGCTCAGCGCCATCGCCTTCGCCGTCAGCGCGCTCGTGCTGCTCCTGCTCGGCCTGGCCGCCGACGCCGTCGTACGGCTCGGCCTGCGCCCGCTGACCAGGATGGAGCGTACGGCCGGCCAGATCGCCATGGGTGACTTCGCCAGCCGGGTCCCCGCGCCCGACCCGCACACCGAGCCGGGCCGCCTGGGCACGGCCATGAACGTCATGCTGGATCGCGTCGAGCACGAGATCGCCGCCAGAACCGACTCCGAGTCCCGCATGCGCCGCTTCCTGGCCGACGCCTCCCACGAGCTGCGTACCCCGCTCACCTCGGTCCGCGGCTTCGCCGAGCTCTACCGCCGGGGCGCCGGCGACGAGCCGGAGCTGATGCGCCGGATCGAGGAGGAGGCCGGCCGGATGGGTGTGCTCGTCAACGACCTGCTCACCCTGGCCCAGCTCGACCAGGAACGCCCCATGGACCACCACCCCGTCGACCTGCTGGAAGTGGCGGCCGACACCATCCGCGACGCCCGGGTCCGGGTGCCCGGCAGGCAGGTCAGGCTGAGCGGCCTCGGCGAGGCGCTGACCCCCGTCTCGGTCATGGGCGACGAGGCCAGGCTGCGCCAGGTCGCCGCCAACCTGGTCGGCAACGCGCTCACCCACACCCCGCAGGACGCGTCGGTCACCGTCAGTGTGGGCACCTCGCGCGGCATGGCGGTCTTCGAGGTGGCCGACACCGGGCCCGGCGTGCCGCCGCAGCACGTCCCGCACGTCTTCGACCGGCTGTACCGCGTCGGCCAGGGCAGATCCAGGACCGACGGCGGCGCGGGGCTGGGCCTGGCCATCGTGGCCGCCATCGTGCGGGCCCACGGAGGCGAGGTCGAACTCGACTCGGTGCCGGGGGAGGGCGCCACTTTCCGCGTGCTCCTACCGGGCTCCTAGGCGGCTCCCAGGCTCCTCTGATCGGCGCTCGGCACATTCGGAGCATGAACAGAATCCTCCTCACGACAGCCACGGTGGCGCTGGCGCTGGCCGCCACCGCCTGCGCCGCGCAACCGAGCTCGACGGGAGTCGCCTCCGTCAAGGCCGCCTCGGCGGCGCCCACGGCCACCGCCTCGCCCACGGGCAGCGTCGATCCACAGGAACAGGGCAGGAAGTTCGCCGCGTGCATGCGCGAGCACGGCGTCGACATGCCCGACCCCGACCCCGACGGCGGTGGAGGGATCCAGGCGATGTCCGCCATGAAGGGCGACAAGGACGCGATCATGAAGGCGCTGGAGTCCTGCCGGTCCGTCGCGCCCGTCAGGGACCGCAAGGCGCTCAAGCCGGAAGATGCGGAGCAACTGCGCCAGTTCGCCGCGTGCATGCGCAAGAACGGCGTCGACATGCCCGACCCCGACGCCAGTGGCGCCATCGCCAAGAGCACCGCCCGCAACTTCAAGCCGGACGACCCGGCGTTCAAGAAGGCGTACGAGGCGTGCCGGGGCACGTTCCCGAAGCTGGGCCAGGCGAAATGACCCAGGTGAAGGCCGGCCCGGAGATCGTGGCCGTCCGGCCGCGGCGCCGCCGGCCGCTGCGCGCGGTCGCCTGGGCCGGTGGCGCCGCCCTGCTCGCCGCCGCCGTCACGGCCGCCGCCATCGGCTTCGGCGGCAACGGCTCGGGCACGGCGGTCGCCGGCCGCACGCCCCCGGCGACCGCCAAGGTGACCCGTACGACGCTCACCGAGACCAAGACCGTGGACGGCACGCTCGGCTACGGCGACCCCCTCACCGTCACCGCCAAGTCCCAGGGGACGATCACCTGGCTCCCCGCGGAAGGCTCCGCCATCACCAGAGGCAAGGCCGTCTACAGCATCGACGCCGACCGTCGCCCCCTGCTCTACGGCAGCATGCCCCTCTACCGCGTCCTCAAGGACGGCGTCGAGGGCAAGGACGTCGAGTTACTGGAGCGGAACCTGGCCAAGCTCGGCTACACCGGCTTCGACGTCGACAAGGAGTACACCTGGACCACCCGCGAGGCCGTCGAGGACTGGCAGGAGGACCTCGGCCTGGACGTCACCGGCGAGGTCCAGCCCGCCGACGTGGTCGTGGAGAGCGGGCCGCTGCGCGTCGCCGACCTCAAGACCACGCTCGGCGCCGGCGGCACCGGACCCGTGCTCACCGCGACGGGCACCACCCGCCAGGTGCTGGTCCACCTCGACGTGGCCGACGCGCACCTGGTCAAGAAGGGCCTCAAGGCCACGGTCGAGCTGCCCGACGGCTCCACCGTCAAGGGCAAGGTCACCGGCGTGGGCAAGGTCGCCACCGAGACGGGCACCGGCGCCGACGCCACCACCACGGTCGAGGTCAAGGTGTCGGTGAGCGGGCTGAAGAAGCCGTTCGACTCCGCCCCGGTCGACGTCACGATCGTGTCGGCCCAGCGCGAGGACGTGCTGGCCGTACCCGTCGGAGCGCTGCTGGCCCTCGCGGAGGGCGGCTACGGCGTGCAGGTCGTCGAGGGCGGGACCACCCGGTACGCGGCCGTCGAGGTCGGCATGTTCGCCGACGGCAAGGTCGAGGTCAACGGCGTCCAGGAGGGCGCGACCGTGGCGGTGCCCAAGTGATCGTCCGGCTGCGCGACGTGAGCAAGGAGTACGGCGAGGTGGCCGCGCTGCGCGGCGTCTCCATGAGCATCGAGTACGGCGAGCTCGTCGGCATCGTCGGCCCGTCCGGCTCCGGGAAGTCGACCATGCTCAACATGATCGGCACCCTGGACCGCCCGTCGAGCGGCACCGTGAGCATCGCCGGCCACGACGTGCTCACACTCACCGACAAACAGCTCTCCGCGCTGCGGGCGAACGTCATCGGCTTCGTGTTCCAGCAGTTCCACCTCGCCGCGGGCGTGCCCGCGCTGGACAACGTCGCCGACGGCCTGCTGTACGCGGGGCCCTCGCTACGTGAGCGCCGCCTGCGCGCCTACGAGGCGCTCGACCGGGTCGGACTCGGGCACCGGCTCGGCCACCGCCCGCACGAGCTGTCCGGCGGCGAGCGGCAGCGGGTCGCGATCGCCCGTGCCGTGGTCGGTGGACCGCGACTCTTGCTGGCCGACGAGCCGACGGGCAACCTCGACTCCCGTTCCGGCGCGGGCGTGATGGACCTGCTGCGCGAGCTGCACGCGGGCGGCACCACCGTGGTCGTCATCACCCATGACCGCGACATCGCCGCCTCGCTCCCCCGGCAGGTCGAGATGCTCGACGGGCTCGTGGTGGAGGGGATTAGAGCATGACCACCACCATCCTCACCTCAGCCCGGCTGCGCCCGCGTGACGTCGTCAGGGTCGGCGGGGCGGGCCTGCGGGCCAGGCCGCTGCGGGTGTTCCTGTCGGCGCTCGGCATCGCCATCGGCATCGCGGCCATGCTCGGCGTCGTCGGCATCTCGGCCTCCAGCCAGGAGGACCTGAACCGCCAGCTCGAATCGCTCGGCACGAACCTGCTCACCGTCTCACCCGGCCAGGACCTCTTCGGCGCGGGCTCCCACCTGCCCGCCGAGGCGGAGGGCATGATCGAGCAGATCGCCCCCGTCACCTCGGTCACCGCCACGGGCACCACGCCCGCCAAGGTCTACCGCAACGACCACATCCCGGTGGCCGAGTCGGGCAGCATCTCGGTCACCGCCGCCCGCCTGGACCTGCCGCACGACGTGGGCGCCCAGATCGTCAGCGGCACCTGGCTGAACGAGGCCACCCAGCGGTACCCGGCCACCGTGCTCGGCGCCAAGGCGGCCGACCGGCTCGGCGTCGTGCGGGCGGGCCCCGACCAGCGGGTCTGGCTGGGCGGGCAGTGGTTCACCGTCGTCGGCGTGCTCGGCGCCGCGCCGCTCGCCCCCGAACTCGACACCGCCGCGCTGATCGGCTGGCCGGTCGCCGAGGAGCGGCTGGACTTCGACGGCTACCCGACCACGATCTATGCCAGGGCCGAGGAGGCGTCCGTCGTCGCCGTACGCGACGTGCTGGGCCCCACCGCCAACCCGGAGAAGCCCAACGAGGTCGAGGTCTCCAGGCCGTCGGACGTGCTGGCCGCCAAGCAGGCCACCGACGCGACCCTGAACGCCCTCCTGCTCGGCCTCGGCGGCATCGCCCTGCTGGTCGGCGGGGTCGGCGTGGCCAACACGATGGTGATCTCGGTGCTCGAACGGCGGGCCGAGATCGGGCTGCGCCGCTCGCTCGGCGCCACGCGCGGGCAGATCAGGCTGCAGTTCCTGGCCGAATCGCTGCTGCTGTCGGCCATCGGGGGCGTCGGCGGTGTGGTGCTCGGCATCGGGGTCACCGCCGCGTACGCGAGCTTCCAGGGCTGGCCGGCGATCGTGCCGGTCTGGGCCATGCTCGGCGGCGTCCTCGCCACCCTGGTCATCGGCGGGATCGCCGGGTTCTACCCGGCCGTGCGGGCCGCCCGCATGTCGCCCACGGAGGCGCTGGCCACACCCTGACACGTGTCCGATTCTTACAAGAGAACCCGGCTCGGCCTGGGTAGCTTCGCCGGTATGGAGATGCTTTCCCAGGCTGAGACATATGTGCTGCTGCACGGGCGGCTGATCGACAGGCTCAGGTTCGGCGCCCTGTTCAGGGGTGCCTCCCGTACGCGGGTGCTGGACGCGCTGCGCTGCTACCAGAACGACGACGGCGGCTTCGGCAACGCGCTCGAACCGGACCTGCGTGGCGCGGCCAGCCAGCCCGAGCCTGTCGAGGTGGCCTTCTCGATCCTCGACGAGCTGGACGCCTTCGACGATCCGATGGTGGCCGCCGCCTGCGACTACCTCGTCAGCGTCACGGCCAAGGACGGCGGCGTGCCGTTCGTGCTGCCGAGCGTCCGCGACACGCCGCGGGCGCCCTGGTGGGAGACCGGCGACGAGCCGCCGGGCAGCCTCGTCCCCACCGCGTCGCTGGCCGGGTTCCTGCACAAGCACGGCGTCGACCATCCGTGGCTCGGGCCCGCCACCGACTTCTGCTGGTCGGCGATCGCCGATATCTCGGACACCACCCCGTACGAGGCGCGGGCCGTCGTCCAGTTCCTGGACCTCGTGCCCGACCGGTCGCGGGCCGAGGCGGAGTTCGCCCGGTTGCGCGAGGCCCTGCTGGCCACGGTCACTTTCGACCCCGGAGCGCCCGGCGAGGCGCATTTCCCCCTCGACTTCGCGCCGTCGCCGCTGCGGTTGCCGCTGTTCACGCAAGACGTCCTGGACCGGCACCTCGACGTGCTCGCCGCCGCCCAGGCGGAGGACGGCGGCTGGCGCGGGAACTGGCTGATGTGGACGCCCGTGGTGGAGCACGAATGGGGCGGCTACCTCACCGTGCACCGGCTGCGGACGCTCCGGGCGTACGGGCGGCTGTGACTTCTTGTCGGTGGCCGTGCGTACCTTGGTGGCATGTACGAGGAGCGGCCTCCAGGGGACGGCTTCGACGGCCGGGTCGCCTGCGTGTGGCGGCGGGTGAACGACGCCGACAGCACGCAGCTCGTGGTGCCCGACGGATGCGTTGACCTCATCTGGGGGCCTTCGGGGGCGTTCGTGGCGGGGCCGGACACCGGGCCGATGCCGGTGCGGATGCGGGCGGGTGACGCTTTCACCGGGATCAGGTTCAAGCCGGGTGGTGTGGGGGACGTGTTCGGCGTCCCGGTGCACGCCCTTCGTGATCAGCGGGTGCCCGTGACGGACCTGGGGTTCTCCCTGCCCGGTGGGCGGCCGGCGGTCATGCGGGCGGCGATCGTGGCCCGGCTCCGGGCAACCGCGCCCGCCGACGCGGCCGCGCCGGCGATCGCCGAGGCGCTCCGGGCGGGGCGGAGCGTGGGAGAGGTCGCTTGGACGCTGGGGTTCAGTGAGCGGCAACTGCTGCGGCGGAGTATGGCCTCGTTCGGATACGGGCCGAAGGTCCTGCAGCGGGTCGTCCGGTTCCAGCGGGCGCTGAAACTGGCCCGTGCGGGGGTGGCGCTGGCGGAGGTGGCGGTGGTCGCGGGCTACGCGGATCAGGCGCACCTGGCCAACGAGGTCAAGCGGCTGAGCGGGGTGACTCTGGCGGAGCTCCGGATATGAGAGCGGCCGCCCAGCCCGCGCCGGGGTCACTGTCGACGAGGAGCGCCCGCGTGAGCAGGCTCAGGGGGATCGCCAGCAGCGCGCCCAGCGGCCCCAGCACGAACGCCCAGACGATCAGCGACAGGAACGTCATCGTGGTCGACAGGCCCACCGCGTCCCCCAGGAACTTGGGCTGGATGAACGATTGGATCACCACGTTGATGGCGATATAGGCGGCGATGACGAGCAGCATCTGCTTGAGACCGCCGTCGAGGAGGGCCAGCATCGCGGGCGGGATCAGGCCGAGGACGAAGCCGATGTTCGGGATGTAGTTGGTGATCAGCGCGAGGACTCCCCAGAGGATGGGCAACGGCACATCCAGGATGGACAGGGCCGTGACGTCCAGCGCCGAGCAGATGAGACCGAAGACCGTGGAGACGATCAGATAGCGCCTGGTCTTGTCGGCGAACGTGGCGAGCGCCGCCACCAGGTGCGGCTTGGTGTTCTCGCCCGCCGCGATGATCCGGGCCATGCCCGGAGTGTCCAGGCACATCGCCAGCAGCAGCACCACGATGAGGAACAGGCTGGACAGCACTCCCAGCAGACTCGACGCCAGGCTCTGCGCCAGACCGATCACCTTGGCGGGGTCGAAGCTCTGGATCGCCTTGTTGAGCTGGGCGTTGCTGATGCCGTGGGTGGTGGCGAAGTTCTGGGCGTCGGTGAGCAACTGCTGGAACTGCGGGGCGTACGCGGGGAGCAGCGAGGCGAGCTGGGTGATGGAGAAGGTCAGCACCGCGACCATGCCCAGCAGGACGAGCAGCACGATGAGGAAGGGCACGATGACCTGCACCCAAGCGGGAGCGCCCACGCGGGCGAGCCGGTTCCGCACGGGGGCCACGGCGATGACCAGGACGAGCGCGAGCACGACCGGGCCCAGGATCGACGCGACCTCGCGCATCCCGAACAGAACGATGACCGCGCAGGCGATACCCAGCAGGATGGTGAGGGCTCGGGGCACACGAGATTCCTACCCGTGAGCAGGGGATGACACCGGCAATCCGTTGATTTGACGGTTCCGGGAGGCGTACATAGAGTTCACCAGTCCCGCGAGGACGGCGTTGATCGCCGGTCTCGCCCGGGGGCCACCTCCAGCTAGATCCATTCAGAAGGCGTTCGCGTCACTCCGAATGGCTGGTAAGTTAGAGGGGTTGTCCCGGAAACGGGGCGGTGTTTATTCCAGAAGGTCGATGCGAGTCGGGTCAATTTGACACCGGGTCGGGCGGCTGAAAGAATAAAGACACAACGAAAGAACAAAAACGAAATGAGCGCCTCTCGCAGGTTGGGGAGTACGCGTCCGTTTCTTGAGAACTCAACAGTGTGTTAAAAGCCAGTGCATGATGCACAACCCCGTCATGTCCATGCTTTCGGGTGTGGATGACGG